>JAQWZF010000011.1 GCA_029253585.1 Gammaproteobacteria bacterium | reverse complement strand
TTTTTAATCCTATGACAAAGGGAAAGATCTAGATCGTGCTCTTCTCAACCACCTCGAATAAATCCTTAGACAAATCTGCCTGCGCCTTTATGCGCTGTAGCTGTGCCTGCATCAATGCCTGCCGCTTAGCGTCATACTTTCTCCAGCGCGTTAACGGGATCAACAGCCTAGAAGCAATCTGCGGGTTCAACTTATCCAGTATCAGCACCTGATCAGCCAGGAACTCATAGCCCTCACCACTGGCAGCGTGAAAGCCGATATAATTCTGGCCACAGAAGGCGCCGATCAAGGACCGCACCTTATTCGGATTACGAATATCGAAGCTGTCATGCTCCAGCAATATCTTCACCTGATCCAGACTACCGGGCAACTGACACACCGCCTGAATAACGAACCATTGATCCACGACCAGAGACTCGTGACTCCATTGTTCGTAGAAGCTCTTCAGTGCATCACCTTTTAAAGCGACAGCGCTTTCGGCGGCACTATTAACCAGAAAACGCAGTCCCGCAGCCTGATCGGTCATATTGCTGGCTGCCACAAACTGCCACTGCGCTAGAGCGATAGCCTCGTCCTTCTCGGTTCTTACCAGATAGGACAGCGCCAGATTCTTAAGCGATCTTCGTGCTATAGATTCCGCATCTGCCGCATAGTCGGCATCGCTGGCATTGCGTTTATACACTTGCAAAAAGAGCGGATAGAGGGCGTCAGCCAAGCCATTGAGCAAGAACTCGCGCACAGCGAAGATGCTTGCCACATCCGCCACATCTGCCTTCTCGATCAGGAAGCCGACCGTAGGCAGACTGAGCAACTGAGCAACCATCGCCTTGTCCAAGCCCGGGTCTGCGAGAGTAGAATTGAGCACGCCCGTATAGGCCTCGACCAAGCTTTCCGGCAGGGCCAGGGTATTCCCTGCTACCAGCTCCCCCTGCAGCTCATCGAACAGGTCTATCGCCAGTAACTGCGAAGCATTCCAGCGGTTGAAGCCATCGCTGTCGTTCACCATAAGAAACAGCAGATCATCCCGCGAATAATCGTAGTGCAGGCGCACCGGCGCACTGAAGCCTCTCAACAGGGAGGGTATTGGTTCGACGTCCACATCATCGAAGACGAACTGTTGCTGCGCGGCTGTAAGCTCTAACACCCTATCGGTTTGCAACGTAGATGCATCCTCCCCCGAGAGCCTCAGCGGCAAGTCTACGCCGTCCTCTCCTAGCAGGCCTACACGCAGAGGAATGACGAAAGGCTTCTTGCTTGTCTGGCCCGGCGTGTCAGGGCAGGACTGTTGTACATTCAGCGTAAAACGCCTGCTTTGCGCATCGTATTCGCTGCGTACCGAGACCGAAGGCGTACCGGCCTGATAATACCAGTTACGAAATTGCGTTAGATCGATGCCGCTGGCATCTTCCATCGCCTTTACGAAATCTTCGGTAGTCACAGCCTGCCCGTCATGACGCTCGAAGTACAGATCACTTCCCGCCCTGAAATTTTCGGGCCCCAGCAGCAGAGCGATCATGCGCACAACTTCGGCGCCCTTCTCATAGATCGTAACCGTATAGAAATTTGATATCTCCATATAGGAGTCAGGTCGCACCGAATGCGACATCGGCCCGCCGTCTTCGGCAAACTGTACAGTCTGCAGAAAAGCAACATCATCCACACGCTTCACGGTTCGCGAACCCATGTCAGCCGAAAATTCCGAGTCTCTATACACAGTGAAGCCTTCCTTCAGGCTAAGCTGAAACCAATCCCTGCAGGTGACCCTGTTTCCAGACCAGTTGTGAAAATACTAGTGAGCGACAACCGCCTCGACTCGCTGAAAAGCGAAATCCGTAGTTGTTTTCGAATTGGCAAGCACGCAGGAGGTGTTAAACACATTAAGCCCCTTATTCTCCATCGCTCCCATATTAAAATCATCGACGGCGACGATCATGAAGATATCGAGATCGTATTCACGGCCATACACCTCCTCATCCCAGCGCATCGAATTCTTCAGCGAGAGCATCGCGTGATCGCACTTATCGATGTCCTTCTCTTCGACGAAGATGCGCAACTCGATCTCTCTGTTGCTACAGGTCACAAACGTGTCGTCGAGACTGATCAGATCACCTGCGACTAATGCGAACAGATAGCTAGGTTTCTTAAACGGGTCTTCCCAGGTTACCCAATGCCTGCCCTCTGCGCCGTCGACCTCACCGCTGGCGATATTATTGCCGTTAGACAGCAGGACCGGATACCGAGCCTTCTCTGCGGCAACCGTGGTAGTGAACTTTGACATCACATCGGGCCTGTCCAAATAATAGGTGATGCGGCGAAAGCCCTCGGCCTCACACTGGGTACAGAACATCTTCTTCGACTTGTACAAACCCTCTAGCGCCGTATTGTTCTGCGGCTCTATTCGAGTATGGCATTCAAGGCGAAACTCGCTAAACCCTGCCCCCAACAACACATCCAGTTCCGGTATGGTCAGACTCTCATCGTCGACCAAGTACTGATCAGGCTTCAGCAGCTGACCATTAATCGACAGTCTCTCCAGCTTTAATAGCTGCCCCTGCAGCTCTAGGCTAGTGGCATTCGCCGCGCCTTCATGAGTGCTGCGCGTAAACAGCAGCTTGGAGACAACACTGGCATGATCTTCATACAGATCGAAGCTCAGATCGGTAGTCTCAATGGTAAAAGGTGGCGGACTATAATCTTTTAGGTAGATAGTTCTCGCCGAAGCATTTTTCATATCGCAAAACTCTTTGTATTGATGATTGATAATTAGATGAATAATGATCTGACAAATAGCAATCGGTAAATAATAGTGTTATCCACAGCCCTGACACGGACCCGCTCTCTAGCGCGTTAATATTAACAATGCAGGGCAACCTCGTAACCGGAGAAGCGGCGCATATTGATCACGCCGGTATCCAGAATCAAATATTGTCCCTTAATACCAAGCAAGGTGCCCTCTACGATCGGTGTCTTGTCGAAGTTCAGTGACGTGACCTTTTCTGGATAGGTTACGACGGGATACTCGATGTTTACCGCGTCTACTCCATTGAGCACACTGATTGCAAAGAAACCAAATTTGTCTTCGAGCTCCTTCAGATCGGACTCGCATTCCGAAATCAGCTGCGCCGCCTTAGCATGCATATCCAGAGTCGTGGCCTCGCCCTTGAGCATGTCACGCCAGTTCGTCTTGTCGGCGACATGCTGTTTGAACATGACTTCCACCGTTCCAGATTGCAGACGAGATCTAACACGAATAATTGCCAGTGCCTGCGTCGCACCCTGATCTATCCATCGCGTTGGCACCTGCGTAGCACGAGTTATCCCCACCTTCAGACCAGATGAGTTGGCCAGATAAACGATATGATCCTGCATACAGAAGCGCTCGCCCCAGACCGGCTCTCTGCAAGTTCCCTGATCGAAATGGCAGCGCTCCGGATGAATAATACAGGAGTCACATTCCGCCAACTTCTGAAAACAGGGATAGCAATAGCCCTGATTAAAAGCCTTGCTCGTCTTTCTCGCACATTTCACACAATTAATCTGACCGCTAAAATGCAGGCTGATCTTCTTCTCAAGAAGCGGGCTCATGGGAACCTCGGTATCTCCCAGGCGTAACTGATATTCGACCGGGCTGTGTAGTTGACTCGACATCTTTCTTAGCGTGCCCTGTGCTACATTGTTCATGCTTTTTGTCCTTCCAAATCCGCGGGGCCGCTGCCGGGCAATAGCGAAATAGTCTGTGTCTGTCCTGTGCCTGTTTTACTCTTGCAGCTCGCGGACAGATCGAAACCTACCCGGTCCTGCTCGGGCAGGTGTTGCGCCTCATAGAGAATAATCGCCTGCATGCAAAGCTCTACCTGCTGCGCATCGAGGCGCTTGCCATCGCTCCATTTTCCGACCTCTACGGCTAGTCTTAGCGAGTCGACTACCTCCACGCCCATCCCCTCGACTAATTGCTCTATAGAGCCCGGCCTATTCAGCAGTAGCCGCTCCAAGTCACTGTGTTCCTTACCTAACATATGCTTTCCAACCTCACTCTTGATTCTATCTGCCAAACGCCTCGCCTCCGAGGACCAATCGGTACAGCACTACGGCGCCTACCCCAGTCAGTAATCCGGCTAGCAAACCTCCGACATGGGCCGCCGTCGCTATGAACGAAGAGGCAACGAGCTCCATGGTGATGAGCGCGATAACGAAGACTACGAACATGCTGTTATTAATGCGCAGTTGACTGCGCGGCATGAAGCGATGAATTATCCAGGTGTAGCCAACGAGACCATAAACCACACCCGACATGCCTCCGAAATTATTAAAACCAGTGTATAAATACTGCGTAGTATTGCCAGCGACCGAGCAGAGCAGAATCAACGTGATAGTTAACCAGCGCGGCTGAATCACCTCCAACTGCCGCCCAAAATACCACAGCCACATAAGGTTAAACACCAGGTGTAACTCGCCAAAATGCAGCAACATTGGAGTGAGGCTACGCAACAGGTCCCAGGGGCTATCGATGCTGCCCAGCAGAGCAAACAGACCGGTATTATCTAACTCCGGATAGAAAAGATAAGCGACGCGTTGCGGATGCGCACCCAATAGACTCACCAGGGCCACGAGTAGACAGGCCACGATGAGAACGAAGCTTACCGGGGCGCGCATGAAGGCGCGAACCAGGCTTAGGGCGATAGTGAGTGGATTGAACAGGCGCTGCCCGGCATTGGCAGAAGCGTCGTTAGCCGATGAGCTCTGCTCAAATGACCAAGTCGCCAGCATCTCTTTCAGCAGCGCCGCATGGGGCTCATCCTGCACCCAGATAACCTGCTCGCCGGACTCTTCATTGATGCGATGGGCGACGCCCTGGCTGCTCAACAATTGACTGAAGCGCAATAAATTAACATCTATAGGCAGACTTACCGCTTTAATCATCATCCCTGACCAGGCGACTACCCCAACCCAACTTACTACGACAGGCCTGGTAGAAAGTATGCTCTGGCGGATGAATAAGTTTCAGCGGCACGGCCTTCTTACGCACTATCAGTTCATCGCCCGCCGAAGCGGTATACAGAACCTGACCATCACAACTAACCTGTGGCTGAAGAATTTCTTTTGCCGACACCACAATACAAATTTCGCTGTCGCCACCAACCACGATGGGACGATTGCCCAGCGAGTGGGGATACATAGGAACCAACACGACGGCATTCAGACTAGGGTGCATTATCGGGCCACCGGCAGAGAGAGCGTAGGCGGTAGAGCCAGTTGGCGTGGCGACGATCAGGCCATCGGATTCCTGACTGTAGACAAACTTATCATCTATGAATAATTCGAATTTGATCATCTGCGCGGCCTTACCCGGATGCAGCACCACATCATTCAAGGCAGAGCCTAGATACTGATCCTGGCCAGCGATCGCCGCACCGGATCGCGCCTCGACATCGAGAAGGAAACGAGAATCTATGCTGTAGCTACCCTCGATTACCGCGGTAATGACAGCCTCCAACTCATCGGGCAGGACATCGGTAAGAAAACCCAACCGACCACGGTTGATACCAATCACCGGCACCTGATCGGAGGCCACGAATTTCGCCACGTTTAACATGCTGCCATCACCGCCAACCACAATCACCAGATCACAGAACTTCGACAGTTCTTCGCGCTTGCACTGCCTCTGGCCGTGACCCTGAATAAGATCTGCGGTCAGATCATCCACGATAATAGTGAGATCTCGCAGACTCAGGAAATCCAGAAGGCGACGCAGCGTATCGACCACGCCGGCGTGGCTGGGGCGACCCACTAACCCTATATTATTGAATTCTGCCATCGTTAAACTCGTAAACCTGTTGTCAGTGAAACTGGACACTATCGCCGCAAAATTCCTAGACTAATAAGTGCCTGAGTATAGCACAGCGAATTGGCTTCAAAGCCTGGCGTTTCGGCCTAATATTCAACCCAATATCCAATCACTAGAGTCGCGTAGTTAGTGCCTTTTTGAATAGAATCCCCCATCGCCTATGCATCGTCATAACCTGGACCTCGAAGGCAGGCAATATGAACATCCCAGCGCTAGGTAAAGAAACACGCATAGCCGTAATCGGCCTCGGCTATGTAGGTCTACCCTTAGCCCATGCCTCTGGCAAACTCTATAGCACCGTCGGTTTCGATATCAACGAGCGGCGCATAGCTGAGATCAAGCGTGGCATCGACAGCAACAAAGAACTGGCGGCGGAGCAGTTTAACGACGATCTTACAATCACGAGCGCTGCCTGAAAGACTGCGACATCTACATCATGACGGCACCCACACCGGTGGATGCGCAGAAGCAGCCGGATCTGGAACCGGTCAGACAGGCAACCCGACTGGTCCCTTCCTATCTAGCGAAGGGCAATATCGTCGTCTTCGAATCGACGGTCTATCCAGGCGCCACTGGAGAGGAGTGCGGGCCCCGTCTTACTGAAATTTCTGGGCTGGCCTATAACGATGAATTCTATGTAGGCTATAGCCCGGAGCGCATCAATCCCGGCGACACCGAACACTCGCTGAGCACCATAATCAAGATAACCTCAGGCTCTACGCCTGAGGCAGCACAGCTGGTCGGTGAGCTCTACAGAAGTATTGTCACTGCCGGCACCCATCTCGCCAGCAGCATCAAGGTGGCCGAGGCAGCCAAGGTTGTAGAGAATACCCAGCGTGACTTGAATATAGCCCTGGTCAACGAGCTGGCAATCCTATTTGACAGATTAGACATAGGCACACAAGAAGTATTAGCGGCTGCCGGCAGACGCATCAACGATTACATGGGGCCTATGTGGCCGAGCGCGTGGTGAAGCTGATGCTCTCCAAGCGAATTCATAGTATAGATGGGAAAATTCTAATCATGGGGCTCGCCTTCAAAGAGAACTGTCCCGACACTCGAAGTAACCAAGTAGTAGATATTATTGACACACTACAGTCCTATCATAGTCACATCGATGTATTCGACCCTTGGGTAGACAGTGAGCAATCCGAGCTGCTTGTCAGCCAGCCAGAAGAGAACAGTTATGATTCCGTAGTCATAGCGGTAGCCCACGACAAATTCAAAGAGCTAGGGATAGACGCGATAAGAAAGTTCGCGAAAGAAAAGGCCGTGATTATTGATGTTAAACACATCTTCGATGCATAAGAAATAGACGGCAGTTTTTATCATGAGCAATCACCCCATGGGCACTACAAATTGAAAATACTAGTAACCGGAAGTGCCGGCTTCATCGGACATGCCCTCTCTGAGCGTTTACTTGAACGCGGCGATGAGGTTATCGGCATAGACAATCTGAATGATTACTATGATGTCGAATTAAAGAAGGCGCGGCTGGCTCGTCTGAGTTGTCACGATAATTTTACTAACTTCGAAGTAGACCTCGAAGATGCTGCCGCTATTGCCTCTATCTTTAGCAAGCAGAGCCCGCAGCGCGTGGTAAATTTGGCGGCACAGGCCCGGGTGCGTTACTCTCTGGAGAACCCACAGGCCTACGTCAGCGCAAACCTTGAGGGCTGTCCGCATAACAAGGTAGAGCATCTGGTCTATACCTCGAGCAGCTCGGTCTATGGCAGCAGTACCGCACTTCCCTTCTCCGTGCACGGCAACGTCGACCATCCAGTCAGTCTCTATGCCGCCAGCAAGAAAGCAAATAAACTCTTCACCCATACCTACAGTCATCTATTCGCCGTACCTACAACAGGCCTGCGCTTCTTTACCGTCTATGGCCCTTGAGGAAGGCCAGATATGGCGCTTTTCTTGTTTACCAAGGCGATACTCGCCGGCGAAGCGATAGACGTTTTTAACAACGGCAATCACAAACGCGATTTCACTTACGTCGATGACATCATTGAAGGCGCAGTGCGCACGCTTGATAGGGTAGCCACGCCAAGTGGCAGTTTCGATTCCAGCAAACCTGATCCGGCTACCAGTAATGCGCCCTATCGCGTGTTCAATATTGGCGGTGGTAATCCGGTCGAGTTAATGCGCTACATAGAAACAATAGAACAGTGCCTGGATAAAATCGCTCAGAAGAATTTCCTGCCCATGCAGGCCGGTGATGTCCCTGAAACCAGCGCCGACGTTACTGCTTTTGCCGAATACGTAGGCTACGAACCTAGCACCCAGATAGAGACAGGCATTGCGCGATTTGTTGAGTGGTACCGAGAATACTTCAAAGTCTAACTTACTTAGGTCTTGCGAAGAATTATGGCTAATCGATACTAAGCTCGAACGGCTCGCGCGTATAAACCAGCTCCCCACTGCTCTCTACCCAATAGGCAACATACACCAACAGCAGCTGATTCGAGAAGGCGCTTCCAAAGCGGAAGCCATCAATTATCGTGAGATGCTCGAGTTTGCGCAGCGAGCGTTTACCACCAAACGCGATCAAACCTTCGACCGTACTATCCCATTCCTCTGGCTCTCCCTGCTGATTCAATTGGTACAGGCCCTGCCCCTTCAGTCCTACTAGCACATAGAGGCCACCACGGTCGCCGATGTCCCGTGGGTCTACCTCAACGACTGCCTCTAAGCTAACCGAGTCGCTGTGAGAAACACTATTGGAGAAAGACAAGCCCCCATCGCGACTCGCCGCAATAGAGATGGTTGCGGCACTCACCTTTCCAGAAAGGGTGGAGATCGTGGTGCCGGGCAGATCGGGAACTTGGGTAGAAAAGTAATTGGCAATCTGATGCCGCACAAGATTCAGCGACTGAACGGCATCGGCGCCAAATTCATACTCTGAATCGAGACCGCAGGCAAAACCCAGACAATCTGTCAGGGGATTGGAAAAGACAGATACCCGTGTCTGGGTATTAAACGCCGCAGGATAGGCCATCACTGTAACGAACTGCCCTTCGACACCGTAGCCCGTTGAAAAATTAAATGTACCGCCGCTGCCATCCTCTAGATGGGAGTGGCTTAGCCCCATGTTGTGGCCCAACTCATGAGCGGCAACCAGGTCGACCGGACAATCAACTGCGACAAGCGAATAGGCAAACTCTTTCTCAGACGGACTGCTCAGATCCCCGTTCGTACCAAAACCACCCACCGGCGCAAGACCGCAGCGACCTTCGCCGGCCTGCGAGGGCCTGAACATCATAACCAAGTCGGCGCCATAGGCTGTGCGTAAACTATCTACATTGCCGAAGGCACTGTCCGTCTTCGCGATAAGGTCACTCAACGCAGTACCCATATCATTACTGTCGCTGTAGTCGACCAAACCATGATAGACCGGCCGCAACGTTATTTTTACACCACTGTCAGCATAAATTTGGTTCGCCACACTAATCAGCTGATTGATGCGTGTTTGCACGCCATAGGGATAGAGAGAGGCGGCACCCGGCGTATACAGAGCGAGTATGTCAATAACCGAATTACCAATATCAACAGAACTCGAATCCAAGGCATCGGTGGCTAGCAACATCTCATTAAAATCACTGATACCATCGCCATCGGTATCTAATCGAATATCTTCGACGACATTGACATAGCCATCGAGACGCATGTCGCCGATTACTAGGGAGCTAATAACGCGAGGCTTCGCACGCTCGTCTGTAACGAGACTATAGATAAACGACTTCTTTTCCCCGGCAACGAAGTCACCAAGCTCGCAATAGAGCGTCTTCTGCAAGGACAGGCTAAGCTGTTCGCGGCACTCACTCGGGGCCGACATAAGTTCGCTGTTCTCGAGAACGAAGTAAAACTCCACATACAGGTCGTTGTGAGGCTGGCTGCCGATGTTTTCAAACTCCACGCTTACATCGAATGTATTACCAACCAGGACACTCCTACTGGAGAAATTCTGCGAGACACGAAAGTTACCAGTATTTATTTCAGGCGTGCTGACCGCATCGGCACTCTCTGCCTTTGGAACACTCGAAGACGGAGCGAGTGCCCCGTCGAGCTGCAGGGGAAGTACAGGAGCGGTAGCGGGAAGCACCGAAAGAATCTGAGGCGCTGTTTTCTGCTTGGGCTTGTCTAAAATGATGTAGTCGTTCTGAAAGTCCTGCCCCGTCTCGACTAAATTACCGGGCTTGTAGATCCAACCCTGATAATGGCCATCGTCGGCATTCGCTATCCCATAGATTTGGAAGGCTTCATCATCGCTGCTCAGATGCCCGAACAGGCTTCTTTGTCCATGGGTAATAGTGAGCGAGAAGAATCTGTCGCCGTCACGACCCTCGGCGCCAACGACGTAATCCCCATTTACATAGCGATCCATCATCATCACCTGCAGCTGTATCTGCCGGGTCTCACTTATTTGAAGGCTTAGGTGCGCTCCTAAGCGAATATCATTTAACTGTGCCGCATCCAAGCCAATAGGCTGGGATATTTCTGCGAATGTCGGGGGCGTTAGCTTGTTTTCTAGCTGTTGCAAGGGGTAGAGAAAAGCCTGCTGCCCCAGCGATGGACTCAGGTAAAGCAGCGCAAACAGCACAGTCATACCACGCAAGACAGCGCTGGCCTGGAGGTAACCCTGCTTCTGGGCTAACTGATTGATTGGCACGGAATGGGACATAGCGCTTATTAGCTCGCAGCGACTGGCACTTCTCGGCTAATTCTCTCCAAAGTTAGACTGGGCGCGAGGCAGCACTACTTGGCCCTGAAAGCGACTATATTAACGATTAGTGCCACGCTTTGCTATCTACACGCTGCCTATTGGGGCAACTTACACTCGTAATTATACATTAAATATGATTCATATCTAATTGTTTTAAATAATTTATTTGTGAAATCCCCCGGAATGAACGGCGACTATTTCGGTGTCAGGAGAAATCGCACCCTTCTCGATCAGATCAAACAGGGCGTAGAACAGCTTACCCGTATAGACCGGTTCAATAGGTAGATCGGATAGCCCGGCGAATTGACTAAGAAATGCCTGCAGCGCTGCATTTGAGCGAGCGTAGCCACCACAGTGATGCCCGTCATCCACACTCCATTCGATGGAGCCCTCATAGCCACTGGCCTGCAGCTGGCTTTGGATTTCTCCTTGCAGATAGCCCTCACCCTTTAGCACGCTGACCCCCAGCACATCAGGTGCAGAATCCGCGTCAATCTTGTTTAAACCCCTAATCAGGCCTGCCATAGTAGTACCCGTGCCACAGCACAGTGCCACCAGGCGCTGGGCGCCCTCGTTTTGCCAATGCAGTAAAGGTGCTATCTCTTCGCAGCCCTGCAGAGCCAGAGCATTACTACCTCCCTCGGGAAGCAGGTGAAACTCTCCGAACCGCGCTCTAAGCTCCTCAAGAAAATCCGGGTCCTGCTTGCGCCTATAGTCGCTACGACTTAGTGGTACCAGGTGCATCCTCTGTTCTGCTGCAAAACTCAAGACGGGGTTCAATGGCTCAGGCATCTCCCCTCGAACCATGCCGATTGTGCGTAGGCCTAGGAGCTTGCCCGCAGCAGCCAGAGCGTGGAGATGATTCGAATAGGCACCCCCAAAGCTCAATACCGGCAACTCCTTATGCCGCTGGAATTCCAATAGATTGTATTTCAGCTTGAACCATTTATTACCCGAAAGAAGTGGATGGATCTTATCGAGACGCAAGACATGCACGGAGACGCCGGCCTGCCTAAGAAATTGGCATTCCAGAGACTCAATCGGTGGAGTACTAGTGGCAATTCCTAAAGTCATAGGTAAAGGTAATAGGTAAAAAATGTGAAGATAACCTGATAACAGCGCCAATAAAGGCATACGAGAAAGATAGCAAACCAGATGGGATGGAACCTCTAGGACAGCATACTAGTATAGAAAATATACAAAAATGCGGTCATAGGTCACTTCCATTAGATGCTTTAACCCATGCTGAGCATCAACTAACATCATACATGCTAAAAGATGATCCAGTAAATTAGGCATGATGCATTGTGTAGAGCGGTTACTTAATATTTACAGTTTAGACCGGCAATCTTAGAGTTCCCAGAAGAACCAATGAATCGCTATCACTTTACTAGACACCTTTAAGTCATACAAAATGGCTATAAGAGAGGTGGGTATGAGCAACAATCGATACCCAGAAGAGTTTAGAGTAGAAGCGATTCGACAAGTAGTTGAGAGAGGCCACAGCGTTGCCGAGGTGGCCAGCCGTCTTGGCATCACAACAAACAGCCTTTACGCTTGGAAGAAGAAGTACGGACCTGATTTGGCGGAGCATCAAGCTAAGGCGGCAGAACAAGCTGAGATACGACAGCTCAAGAAAGAACTCAAACGCGTTACTGAAGAGCGCGACATCCTAAAAAAAGCCGCGGCGTACTTTGCCAACCAGCCCGAGTAAGGTAAGCCTTCATCAGGTCGCACAGTAAAACCTGGCCTATTCGGTGGCTGTATCTTGCTGTGGTGCTGGATTTATTTTCGCGAAAGGTTGTAGGTTGCTCGATGCATCCTCGGATCACCAAGGAGATCGTCCTGAATGGTCTACTGATGGCTGTATGGCGAAGAAGCCCAACTTCTCCCGTAACAGTGCATTCAGATCAGGGTAGTCAGTATACAAGCCATGACTGGCAATCGTTTCTTAAGACGCACGGCTTGGAAGGAAGCGTGAGTCGCCGAGGAAACTGTCATGGCAATGCGGTGGCGGAGAGCTTTTTCCAGTTACTAAAACGAGAGCGGATTCGACGACAAACCTACGCTACGAGAGATGCGGCGAGGAGTGATGTGTTCGATTATAATGAAGTGTTTTATAACAACAAGCGACGGCATAGTTCCAAGAATCAGCTGTCGCCTGTAAAGTATGAAGAACGTTATCAACAGAGGCTGTTAAGTGTCTAAGAAAATGATAGCGATTCACTGCGAGGCTTGTCTCTGGGTATATGCCTAAGGCTAATAGTTTCTCCTTATTGGCAAAACGGTACTTTTACCTCCAATACTTTCCGGTAGATTTCGCATGTACATATAAACCACCACCATCAGCTAACTTGTAGGGCTTATCTTTAGGCTTAGCCTGTTTGACTGCTGTAGCTGCGAGTTTCTGCATACTTGGTATTTGGGGGTACCTAGTTTCAATTTCCTTAAAGTACCCCCAAAAGTACCCCCAAAATTCTTGGATGTAGTAGGAGTTTGGTGGAGGCGGGGGGATTTGAACCCCCGTCCGTCAGCTCTCTTCCTTCGGGTCTACATGCATAGCGTCGTCTATTAAGTTAACCCGCATCCGCCCGACGGGCAGGGTGATTTGGGCGAGCTTGATACTATTTAGCCGCTTCACGTCAAGCGCGTTCCACTGGCGATTCCGTTCTAGATGACGATTACGATCACAAGTTTACGGACATCCCTGTGGCAATCGCTAGCAAGCTCTTAGGCTGCTAGGGCGTAGCTTTCGTCGTTGGCAACTATAAAGTTGCAGCGATTGATTTACGAGAGTCACTACCCTCTCGGCATGCACCTTGGGCTTCAATACCGGCGTCGAATCCTAATCGCCCCCAATGTGATTTTTAATTATAGCACAATTGTTGCTTAGACGCCTTTGTTCCCCGTGTAGAGGCCCATAGCCCGGTGTTCAATTGCCTGCGCCAATATTACAGATCTAAGATAGCTACCAGCGATACAGAATCTCTCTCCCTATGGCCTCTTATACCCTGAAAGCGTTGATATTCGATCTGAATGCGCTGAGAGGGCCCCAGCAACCAGGCTATTCCGGTCTTGAAGGTGAGCGTATTCTTGTCCCTGATCTGCGTGTCTAGATTGTTGGTGAATTCATGGTCGGCGATCAGTTCTATATAAGGGCTGTATTGTCTGTCGGCACCGACCGTCCATGCCTGGTAGGCGCCGGTTCTGATTACACCCAGCCGTTCTCTATCTCCGAATGGCTCGTTAACTGCCTCGCCCAAATTGTTTATCTGATCGTCATAGAGGCTGAGCATCAGATGAATGGCACTTCGCCAGCGTAGCTGACCGCCTAGAACATTGTAGTTGCCGATCAAGTCGGTACTGATTAGCGAGCGCCCTAGATCTACGTCGTGTGTCACCAACGCAGAGCCAGTAGGTGATGGCCTGTTGATCTTTGAATCACCATTCCACCACAGGTGCTCGGCTCGAATATGATAGGCGAACGTCTTGTTAATAACTTCACCATGATCAAAGCGTAGGCCTATTCCATTGCCGGCGCGCTCGCCTTCGATAAATTGGGGTTTGCCCTTGGTGTCTTCGAGAATCAATCCGAGCCCGGTAAAGCCTGCTTTGTTGCTATTGGCGCGTGCGCCCAGGAATAATCCGAAGTCGATCCTGTCAGAGCGGCCGTCTAGACGATCTGGCTCGCCACGTCTGGCGAATCTAACTGTGCTGCGCAGCAGGACTTCGCGGTTGGCAAAACGGGAGATTGGCGCGAGGGATTCTGCCTGAATGACTTTGCTATCGCTTGATGAGTTTCTGATCGGACTGGCAACCGGAGCACCAGCTGCCTCGCGCCACTGTCTAATATTTTCACTCTGTTCGGCACTGCGGTAAGATAACGTCCGATTGAGCCATTCACCTAATGATGTGCCTAGTGCAATCGAGCGCCGCAGGCCCGATGTGCCCATAGCTCCCTGCCACCGGCGATGCTCCGCAGTGCTGATCTCGGCGCTTGAATTTTCTGCCGCCGCGGCGCCCAGGCTTATATTGCACAGTAAAAGACCAAGGCAAATTACGGTTGTTCGTTTTCCAAAAAATTGAGGCATTTCATTTTCTCTGCTTCTTGCGTTTTTTGAAGGAACACAGCCGAAGAACTGCCTTGCTGAAAAGGGTGGTCGCAGTTTCTCGCCGTTCTATGAGGTTCTGCCTGCTGGAATCTTCACGCCGGAGACATGCTTTGCGCTCCACATTGCCAAAGACTTCACTAATGGAACAAGCTCCTCACTACGGCTAGTGAGGTGGTAATCATAGCGTGGTGGATTGTTTTGGTAGGGGCGTTTCTCAAGCAATCCACACTTCACCATGCGCGCCAATCTGGTCGCAAGAATATTGCTTGGCATATTTTCTTTCGATTCCTGAAAATCCTTGTATCTGTGCCTACCGAAAAGACCGATGTCTCTTATCAGTAGAAGTGTCCATTTATCACCTAAGATATCGAGGGCAGTCGCTATCGGGCAGCTAGAACGCAGTGCGGTTGATTGAGGGAGTTTCTTCATGAGCGTAAAACTAGCTGATTCACTCTAGTTTTGCAAGTCACTTTGACGAAGCTATGAGAATGCCGAATTATTAGTGAACGGGAGTCTAGTTTTTAAGAGTGCGAGAGGAAGGTGCGAGAGGAGGATAGTAGTAGAAGAAGCGAAAGCAGGTGCGAAAGAAGGATGCTAGCGATGCGCGTGGCGCACGATGCGTTGCTTGTCTACGGCCCATTCCTGGTCTTTCTTTGCGGCGCGCTTGTCGTGGTCTTGCTTACCCTTGGCCAGGGCTATCTGCACTTTGACCAGATGCCCCTTCCAATACATCTTGGTGGCGACGCAGGTGTGGCCCTTCTGTTGAACGGCCGCGATTAGCTTGGCCAGTTCTTTGGTCTTAAGCAGCAGCTTCTTGGTTCTGTCCGGGTCGGCTATGACATGGGTGTTGGCGGTGTTCAGCGGCGTGACATGGCAGCCTAACAGGAAGGCCTCGCCGTCTTTTAGCAGCACATAGCTGTCGGTTAGCTGCACCTTCTTCATGCGCAGGGATTTCACCTCCCAGCCCAGCAGTGCGACGCCGGCCTCGAAAGTGTCCTCTATGTAGTAGTCGTGGCGCGCCCTTTTATTGGCGATGATAGTGGTATCTACCGTCTTGCTCTTGACTCTTGTTGTCTTCGATTTTGCCATAGGGCGCGATTATAGCGTTTTCCGTGATCTTAGGCGCAAATACTTCGCAAAGCGCCATTTGGCGTGCGTTGTGCTGTATTGGCGGCACTGTTAGAATCCCTCAACAACAATAATTTATTAGCCGGCAATGAAGCTAATAGCCTGCGCTGAAGGGGGTTTTTGATGTCAGACTATAGAGGGCAATTTAGTTCAAGACTGGGATTCGTTCTCGCCGCCGCCGGCTCCGCGGTGGGCCTTGGCAACCTCGTGGCATTCCCGGTTATGGCATCCAAGAACGGCGGTGCCGCCTTCCTTATCATCTATCTTTTCTTTATCGCCTTAATCTGTTACCCAGTCATGCTGGCCGAGATCTCCATGGGGCGTAAGACCAAGCGCAACCCTGTGGGGGCCTTCTCCGAACTATCGGGCGGTGACAAGAAGTGGCACCTGGTGGGCATGCTGGGCATTCTCACGCCCTTTATGATCGCCGTGTTCTATACGGTGATAACGGTGTGGCTAGTGGTCTATTTAAAAGAGATCGCAACCGGCGGCCTCGACTCGCTAGCGGAGGAGGCGACCTTCGGGGTTCTCGTGGCCCAGCCGTCGCTGTTTGGTTATCTCGCTGTGCTGCTTGGCATCGTGTTCTTTGTCTTACTCGGCGGCGTGAAGGGCGGTATCGAACGCCTCGCCAGAGTACTAATGCCTACGCTGGCGGTCATGCTTATTCTGCTCACTATATTCGTTCTGACACTGGACGGCGCGGTAGCCGGTATCAGATATTACCTGGTGCCGGATTTCAGCAAGATGAGCCTAACAGTTGTTAATGGTGCGCTAAGTCAGGCTTTCTTCTCTCTTTCCTTGGGCATGGGCATCCTAATCACCTACGGCTCCTACTTCGGCCGCGAGGACAATATTCCGCAGTCGACACGCATGGTTGCCATCGCCGATACCAGCATCGCCTTCTTCGCCGGCCTGCTTATTCTGCCTGCCATCTTCGCCTTCGACTCGAACACCAATACCGACGATCTCTCAACCAGTAGTGTGGGCCTTATCTTCAGTTTCTTGCCCAAGATATTTCTGTCGATGCAGTTTGCTGTGGGCTACACCGGTGCCAGCATCGTGGCGATGATATTCTTCACCCTGGTGTTCTTCGCCGCGCTGACCTCCTTGGTCTCTATCATCGAGATACCGATCTCCTGTTGGATCGACGAATGGAAGTTTAGTCGTAAGAAGGCGGTGCTATTGCAGGCCGGTCTGCTGCTTGCCTTTGCGATACCGGCGACTATGTCGCTTGGCATGGTGGACTTCTTTACCAACTTCACCAGCTATGGCGGGGTGAGTAAGTCCCTCTTCGATCTGGTGTCGGACGTGTTCTACGAGACTATCTTGCCGCTGGTGGGCTTTACGGTCTGTATCTTCTGTTCGTATAGGTGGAAGATGAGCGGCCTGTCGGAGGAGCTGTCCAGGGGCGACCCAGACTACGAGGGCTCGCTACTGCAGAAGTACATCAACTTCTCCCTCGGTACTATTATCCCTGTGGTGCTTCTGGTCGTTTTCCTCAGCACCGTGTATCAGATTTATCTGTAGCGCTACTGACTACATTGAGGTTTCTAATTAGGGTTTCTCGCTCATGACTTCGATCCATCGAAGCGCTCTGGTCGAATATTCTGACCAGCAGATGTTTGATCTGGTGAACGCCATCGAACACTACCCCGAGTTCATGCCCGGCTGTGTGTCGGCCAAGGTGCTTAGCCAGTCCAGCACCGAACTGGTTGGTCAGTTGAGTCTGTCCAAGGCGGGCATTAGCCAGCAGTTCACCACCCGCAATCAGCTGGTCAGGCCGCAGCGCATCGAGATGAACTTGGTAGAAGGGTCCTTCAAGAGCTTTAGCTCGCAGTGGACATTTACCGCCCTGACCGGCAGCGCCTGCAAGGTGGCTCTGGAGATGGAGTTCGAATTTACATCGGGGCTGATGGATTTCGCGATGGAGAAGCTGTTTAGCAGTTCGGCGAACAGTCAGGTGGATGCCATCGTGCAGCGCGCCCATGAGGTCTATGGCAATGGATGACAGGCAAGCAAGTGACGACGATAAGGCCGCCATGATTACGGTAGAGGTCGCCTATGCGACGCCGGCGCGGCAGCTTATCGTGCCGCTGGTGGTGCCCGAGGGGACGACTGCCTATGAGGCGGTGCAGCGCTCGAATATCGCTGCAGAATTTTCAGAAATAGATATCGACAAAGACCCTATGGGCATATTCTCGCGGCCGCTGGATGGCAAGGGCAGGCCATTGCCTGCCGAGTATGCGATGAGTGCAGGTGATCGGGTCGAGATCTACCGGCCGCTACTGATCGACCCCAAGGCGGCGCGCTTGGATAGGGCGAAGACGGCTAAGCCTAAGAAGAAGTAATTTATTCTACGCGATGCGTTTGTAAGTGACTTTCAGGCAGGTCAAATACGCTCAGCGGGTGAAATTTTTGGACCGTGTTCTGGTGGAGATTTACCGGCCGCTGCTGATTGACCCGAAGGCGGCACGCTTGGATCGGGCGAAGACTTCGCGACTGAACAAGAGGAAATAGTAGTGAAGACTAATCTTGCTTAGTTGGTAGACCCATAAGGGTTAACTGGATCGAGAGATTCAATCGGTACAAGTCTTTGGGAAGGGGCGCGCTTGGATGGGGTGAATAGCGAGAATAGTAAGTAGCCTATTCTACGCGTTGCTTATGCAAAGGACTTGCAAGTGACATACGCTAGTAAGTAGACATGTTTGTCCTTGGTTCTCCTTCTAAAGCCACTGTCCTTGGCGCATAATGGAATTATTACCTACACTTAGTACAACTAGTGCAAATGCTGGCGTGAATCATGTCTGAAGAAGAGAAGAAAGAGAGTCTGCTCAAGCGCATCGAGGCGGGCTTGCATGAATACTATGTAACGTCCTATAGACGATCCTTCGCTCGCGCTCAGCGTGACGAGGAAGATCTGTTCATGTTGCTGGTGTTCGCCGAGAGTCTGGGCATACCCAATCCGGCTGCTTTCTATACTATGGAACTACTCCCTATTGTCTATGACCGCTTTCATGACTGGCATGTGCGCATGGGCATGGAACGCTCACCCCTGGATCACGTACATTGCTGCTAGAACTCGCTCGCTCAAAGAAAATTCTGTTCTTCGGAGGCAAGGGTGGCGTCGGCAAGACGACGATCTCTGCCGCCACCGCATTAGCTCGCGCCAACAATGGCGCCAAGGTATTGCTGGTCTCAACAGACCCTGCCCATAACCTCGGGCATCTGTTCAACAGAAAGATTGGCTCGAAGCCGGTTCGCCTCGCCGCTGGCCTGGATGGTCTGGAGCTAGACCCGGCCGAGACCGTTAAGCTGCACATGGAGGAGATCACCAACTCTCTGCACCGGCTGATGCCGATCAATCTGCGCAGCGAAGTCGACAAGCACATGGCGCTGTCTCAGGACGCGCCGGGCATGCAGGAGGCGGCGATACTCGAACGTATCGCGGAAGTGGTAGAGCAGGGCACGAAGGACTATGACCTCATTGTATTCGATACGGCACCCTCAGGACACACGGCGCGATTGATGGTGCTGCCTGAAATGATGTCTGCGTGGACTGAAGGTTTGATCCAGCGCCGCGAGAAGGCAGACAAGTTTGCCGAGATTGTGCGCGATATGGGCAGAGACTCTAGCGTCGAGGAAAAGGTGTTCGGTAACGATGCAGAAGACGAAGACAAGTCGCGTGAGTCGGGCATACGCAGTTTATTGAATCGTCGTCGGCTTCGTTTCACTACACTGCGTGACAAGATATCCAATAAGGGTGTAACGTCTTTCGTTATTGTGTTGGCCGCCGAGCGCTTGCCGGTGTTGGAGACTATCGAGCTGCAGGCTCAGCTGAAGAAAGCGAAGATCAGTGTCGATTGTTTGGTTGTGAATAAGCGCTCTCCTCATGGAGGGGGTGATTTCCTTGAAGAACGCCGAGCGCAGGAAGAGGCGCACATGGCGACTTTAACTAAAGCTTTGCCAAAGATTCCGCGGCAGGATATCTACTTATTGGCGCAGGATATTGTCGGCGTCGATGCTCTGCAAAACATGGCGGAACGGCTCGCTGGATAGTTTAAGCTCAGGGTTCTTGACCCTGAAAATCGCTATTCACGCGGCGCTTGGTCAAACGCCGAGTTTAACAAGCCTATAACTAATCCTTGACTCCCATGATCGAATTCTCAATAATTGAGCAGTCAATATAAATATTGTTGAGCTAATTCCCGCAATACTATGAGCAATTCAATCTTCGGTCTAAGCAAGAAGTTAGCGAAACGAAAGGCTCTCGTGCCCCTCGTTGCCGCGCTTGCGCTGCTGTTGCTGTTTTTGCAGAGCACCGAGCTGTCTCACACTCACGCTGACGTTGCTCAGCAAATTCAATGCGAGATATGTGTAAAAGTGGGTGCAAGCGACGATATCATCGCCGCAGATACCGTCAGCATGTCTTTTGGCACGGTACGTCAGAGCTACCTAGCCTCAACACTAGAATTCGTTCCTTCTCTGGCGCCTGCGCCAGCCAATTCCCGCGCTCCCCCGCAAGCCTAAGCTACTACTAAAAAACCAATCGCTGTCCGTTGGTCCGCCCCATTTTTTTGGGTGCGCTCTTGTTGGCTGCTGAAACGTTATCAAAATTTAGTTGTTGTTTAGGAATTGTCATGAAGATTAGAAACCTGAAGTTTGCTCTTACTCTATCAAGCCCAATGTTGGGACTAACTGGAGGAACACTATTTGCCGCGGAAGAAGTACACAATGAAGATAGACTAGAAAAAATTGTTGTAACCGCCCCCTTCGAACAGTCTGAGGCCGAAACGGCGTTGCCAATCGGTATCTTGTCGGGCGAGGCGCTACGAGAGAAGCTTGGTAATAGTCTTGGCGATACGCTGAAAAATGAGATTGGCGTAAACAGTGCCTCATTTGGTACCGGAGTTGGTCAGCCAATCATCCGCGGACAGACCGGTAATCGAGTCACTATTCTGCAGAATGGCGTTGGCGTGACCGATGCTGCAAATTTAAGCCCTGACCATGCGAACAGCGTGGAGGCATCTCTTGCTCAGCGACTCGAGGTGGTGCGTGGCCCATCTACGCTTCTTTACGGAAGTGGTGCGATTGGTGGCGTGGTGAACGTCATAGACAATCGTGTGCCAGAAAGCCTAGTTGAAAGTCCTGAGTTTGCAATTCAGCAAACCCGAAACTCCGTAAACGATGAAGACAAGACGGTAATCAGTCTAGATGCATCTGCAGGAAATTTTGCCTTCCATCTCGACGCGTTTCGTCGTGAGAGTGAAAACGTCGATGTGAAAGGCTTTGCAATCGATGAGTTCGCTGTCGAAGAATTGGAGGAGCTTGTTGCCGAGTTCCTCGAAGGAGAAGGCCACGAAGAAGAGGAGCATGAAGAGGAAGAGTTCGAGAATACCCGGGGATTCATCGGCAATTCCGACTCTGAATCTGACGGCGGCACACTCGGCTTTTCCTGGGTGGGTGACAGCGGCTTCATAGGCTTCTCTGTTAACGAGCTAAACAATAATTACGGTCTGCCGCCAGGTGCCCATAGTCATGGGCATGGCGACGAAGAAGAGCACCACGATGAGGAAGAGGAAGAAGGTCATGACGAGGAAGAAGGTCATGAAGAAGAAGTCGAATTCGTACGCATAGACATGGAGAGCCGTCGCTACGACATCCGTGGAGGATTTGAGTTTTCTGATAGCTGGATCCAATCAGTACGCGGCTCATTGGGCTTCACTGACTACGAGCACGGTGAAGTTGAGTTCTTTGAAGATGGCGGCTCCGAAGTCGGAACGCTGTTTTCCAACGAAGGCACAGAAGGTCGATTTACATTGGCACACGCGCCAGTTGGAGACTTGAGTGGAGTGTGGGGAATTCAGTTCTCTGACACCGAGTTCAGCGCCGTAGGAGAAGAGGCGTTTATACCCCGTTCTGATATTAGCTCGCGCGCGATCTTCGGCGTGGAGCGATTCACACAAGGCAACTTTACTGCTGAATTGGGCTTTCGTATCGAGGACAATGATGTTGATCCAAATGGCAGTTGTGGGTTTGACGGTAGCGCAACAAGCTTGAGCGGCAGCGTGTTGTATGACGTAGATTCTAATTCAAACTTTCTTTTGGGTGTCTCGCGTTCTGAACGTGCACCTAGCGTTGAAGAGCTTTTCTCCAATACGTCCTCGACTACCTGTGCAAGATTTGCGGACGATGAAGATCTGGTTTTGCATGCTGCTACAAATCTTCTGGAAATCGGGAATCCAAATTTGAGCGAAGAAACTTCTAACAATTTAGAGATTGGATACCGCTTGCACAGTGGACCTATCACAGGAGAATTCAGCGCATATTACAACAATATTGATGATTACATTTTTCTTGATCTAGCTGGCGAAGAGCACGAAGAACAGGCTATCGCGAGCTATTTTGCTAGAGATGCTTCCTTCCGCGGCTTGGAGGGAGAGATATCGGTCAACCTGATGGAGAACCAGAATGGCACCCTGGCATTCAATGTGTTTGGCGACTTGGTAGATGCTGAATTTGATTCCGGTGCAAATGTGCCGCGGGTCCCAGCATCTAAGATTGGGGCCGGGCTACGTTACTTCGGCTCGAACTGGAGTATGCACGTGCACGTCACCGACGTGAATGAACAAGACCAAGCTGGCGACCTAGAACTTGAAACGGATGGCTACACGCTTGTTTCTGTTTATGCCGACTATCACCTCTCATTTAGCAATGATAGCGAATTGAAGCTGTTTGTCCGAGGCGATAATTTGCTGGATGAAGAAGTCCGAAATCACGCATCATTGCTTAAGAACTTTTCTCCAGAGCCAGGTCGCGGTATGACTATGGGCTTGCGGTTCGAGTACTAGACTAATTAGCAATGTGAACGTTTACTCTGATGTTTCAACTGTAGCATTGTCGTAATCGTTCACTATCGAGCTACCAAGATTATGGCATCTGCCCACAACATAATTTGGCAGGTGTGCAATATGAATAATACTAGATTCTCTTTAGCACTATTCTTGACGCTGGCATTAGTTGGCGCGCAAGCTATTGTGCTGCAGCACGACCATGCTGGTTATTTAAGTCAGCATGCTGATTGTTCTATTTGTATCAAGCAGAGTGCTGAATCAGACGCGCTGCCTGAAACCGATAGCGCGTTCGATGTGCTCGGACAGGAAGTACTATTCTCCGCAGAACTAGGTTCTGCGCTCTCCGAAACCCCACTTGTTACTCGCGCTCGCGGGCCTCCTCTCGTTATTTCTTGGCATCCATTATTGATCTTGCACGGAATTTATCAGGCGACTTACTAGCCTGATGTCTGTGCCACTAAAACTATTTTTCGTTTGCAACCGGATGGTGTGAGCGATGCTATATGAAATACTCAGCGAGAGAAGTTATGAAACGTAGATTATCAAGCGTGCCTTTTTGCGGCGCAATTTTGCCGACTGTTAAGCGAGTTCAGGGTACTGACTCAAATTCATCAAATCAAAATTTGTTGCCGAAGACCGTTGTGGTACGGGCGTCCTACCGTCATGTGCTTTCTGCAATCATTGTAATGCAAACACTGGCCTATCCAGTGGCGAATGCTCAGGAAATTGCAGCAGGTGAGAAGATAGAGTCGATTTTCGTATCCGGAAAGCGCCGTGCCTATCAGGGCAATTTTAGCGAGCTCGAGAACCCAACAGCCGTGCAATTGATCGATGGAGAACTTCTTCGTGATGTTGGGGCGTTGAACTTGAACGACGCGCTGGATCTTTCCGCGTCGGTCTCGCGTCAGAACAATTTTGGTGGCTTATGGAACAGCTTTTCTATCCGAGGTTTCTCTGGAGATATTAATCTGCCTAGTGGGTTCTTGGTCAATGGTTTCAATGCTGGTCGCGGTTTTGGTGGGCCGCGCGACATCGTTGGCATCGAATCGGTCGAAGTCCTTAAAGGCCCGCGCTCAGCGCTATTTGGTCGCGGTGAGCCCGGAGGAACAATTAACCTGACTACGAAGCGACCTCAGTTTGAGAAAGGCGGTGAGTTTCGAGCGACTGCGGGCCGCTGGGACCAACTTCGATTCGAGGGCGACGTACAAACCACTGTCGGTGCAAATGATCAGGTAGGCATCCGCTTAGTAGGATTCCTTGAGGATTCTGAAAGTTTTCGAAAGACGGTAGAGACCGAACGCTTTGGATTCTATCCGTCGGTGACCTGGGATGTTTCTGCGGATACAAGTATTACTTATGAATTGGAAGTCACGCAGCAAGAGATTCCTTTCGATCGCGGTGTAGCCTATTCAGAAGACTTCGGTTTCTCTTCGCGAGAGACTTTCGTAGGCGAGCCTAGTGATGGTCCTATCGAAACCGATGTTCTAGGACATCAGCTTGAGCTTCAGCATAACTTCTCTGAAAACTGGAGCTTGCTCGCCGGTCTTGGCTATCGAGATACCACTTTCGAAGGCAACGCATCGGAACCCAATTTTGGTGGGCGTCAGAGCTACTTTACAGACGGGCGAACACTCTCGCGTTTCTTCCGCTATCGAAATTTCGAATCCGATTATCTTGTTATGCGCGCTGAGATAGCCGGCGAGTTTGAGACAGGTCCGGTTCGTCACAGGCTAATGTTTGGTGCTGACCATGACAATTTCGACAATAGTCTATTCATCCAGCGTTATCGTCCAGCTTGGTTTGGAACGGGAAACGACATTAGCGGACTCGACCCCGCTGCCTACCTGTTCCTCGATGTATATGATCCAGTCTACGGTCAACATCCACAACCCGTGCCCGGTCCTAACACAGACCGCGGAGAGGAGCTGAGCGGATCAGGTGTTTACATACAAGATCAGATCGATATCGGCGACCGATTGCAAGTTCGGCTAGGTTTGCGATGGGATGATTTCGAGCAGGATTTGACCAACCAGCGCACCACTCCTGTGACTACAGTTACCACCACGGACACCCGAGTCTCACCGCAGTTCGGCGCGGTTTATCTGATTAATGAAGGGCTAAGTTTGTATGCGTCTTACGGCGAAGGATTTCGCCAGCAATCTGGTTCAGATTTCATGGGAAACCAATTTGATCCAAACCTTACGGAGTCCGCCGAATTTGGATTCAAGTGGGATATGTTGGATTCGTTTGACGGGGTGTCCGGCACGGTTACTCTTGCGGCATTTCAAGTTGACCAAAGTAATATTTTGGTCAACGACGACCGACCTGAAGCGGTGGCAGCTGGGTTTTTCTCTCAATCAGCAGGGGAGGCGCAGAGCCGTGGGCTCGAGTTTGATGCGAACATTGAAACTCAAAATGGCATAAGCCTCTGGTTCTCCTATGCGTACACCGATGCCGAATTCACTACCAGCAATCCAGACGCTGATTTTGGATCGCAAATCGATAAAGGTGACCCGTTAATCAATTCGCCTGAGAACCAGGTGAATTTCCAGATGAGCAAAGCTTTAGAGTTAAGGGGGCTGCCGGTTCAATTTGGTGGAGGAATGCTCTACACCGATGATCGACTCGGCTGGACAGCGTTCGATTTTACTCTTCCAAGCTACACCACGGCTCGCGTATTCGGTCAGGTCGACCTTTCGAACGGTCTCACGCTTCGAGTTGATGTAGATAATGTATTCGATGAAGAATTCTATACAAATTCTTATGCCGATGTTTGGGTTGAACCAGGCGCACCGACTCGGTGGCGACTTACTGCATCGTATGATTTCTAGAAATATTTGTCAGGTATTGAGGAGAACAAGCTAATGTCGAATTGCGCACTTAGAGCAAGTGATCTTGAAGTTATTCGCGGCGGAAATGCTGTTTTGTCTGGTATGTCTTTTGAAGTTAAGCAGGGCGAAGTATTCGCCTTGCTTGGCGGCAATGGTGCGGGTAAATCCACTACGTTGCTCACCTTTATGGGATTGCTTCAACCCAATGGGGGCATTGCCGAAGTACTGGGGCAATCGGCTGCCAAGGAGCCAGTTGCGGTAAGGAATCAGATTGCTTATCTGCCTGAGAACGCAGCTCTCTACGATCATCTCACTGCTTGGGAAAACCTCACCTACTTTCTTTCGCTTAGTCAGGTTCGTCCAGATCAGGCGAGCCTGAGCGCGGCGCTGGACTCAGTGAGTCTGCCAATACAAAGTCGGGGTAAACCGCTAAAATCATACTCCAAGGGGATGCGGCAGAAAGTGGCAATAGCGCTCGCTCTCCTTCGGGAAACCCCGGTGCTATTACTAGATGAACCCACCTCTGGGTTAGATCCATCAGCGGTAGAGGATTTTCACAATATTATCGAGCGCCTAGCCAAGCAAGGCGTCGCTGTATTGATGGTTACTCATGATCTATACGGAGCCTGTCATGTCGCTCATCGGGTTGGCATTCTCCGTGCCGGCCAGCTAGTTGAAGTGTTCGAGGCGGATGAGGATGGTTCAATCGAGATAGCAACTGTTCGTGATTTATTCTTACAGCAGCAGGCGGCCTGATGAAGACAATATATCTTATAGCGTTTGATGAACTGCGTTACTGGCGCAGATCAAAAACAGCGTGGACAGTGTTGGTAACCCTACTGCTTATTTCTGTGTGTGCGGCAGTGGTATCAAACTCCGAAGTCTCACGAAGAGCCGATGAGCGATTGGCGCAGCAGGCGGAGGCCGATGCGATATTTCAGGCACAGCCAGATCGTCATCCTCATCGCATGGTTCACTACGGGCATTATGTCTATCGTACGGCTTCGCCATTGGCGGTTATCGATTCCGGCATCGATTCTATGGTGGGCACATCAGTTTTTCTGGAAGGGCATCGCCAGAATAGTGCAACTTTTGCGGCGGCAAGAGAAACAGGATTGCTGGCTCGATTTGGTAGCTTCTCGCCAGCCTTTACATTGCAAACCCTATTGCCACTGCTTCTCATTCTTTGCGGTTTTGCTAGCGTAACACGAGAAAAAGAGAATAAGACGCTCTATCAGCTAGTCGGTCAGGGCGTTGGCAACAGCAGTCTATTGTTTGGCAAGTCGCTAGCCCTCTGGTTTGTCGCATTGTTGGCGTTGTTGCCACTTTTTCTACTCGGCTTTGACTCTACTGCTAACGAGGAATTTGGGTTTAGAAGTTCACTGTACAGCATGACGTTTGGCTATTTGATTTACCTTAGCATCTGGGTTTTATTGATTGTCAGTGTTTCTGCCTTGCTGCGCACATCGGCCCAGTCGTTGTCGGTGCTGCTGGGTCTTTGGATTATAACTGTTGTATTAATGCCAAGAATTGCGAGTGCGTACGCGGGTGTTTCAGCGCCTTCTCCCTCTCAGATTGAAACCAATCTCCGCGTTGCAGAAACCATGCGGTCAGGTGGAGATAGTCACGACATTGAAGACACTGCTTTTGCGGATCTACGATCTCTCACACTGGCTGAATACGACGTTGAAAAAATAGAAGATCTACCGTTCAATTATAGAGGGCTCGTGGCATTTCGAGGTGAAGAAGCAGATACAGAGGTGTTAACTCAGTTCGCTCAGGAGCGAATGGAGCAAGAGCTTCGACAGAAACAAATTGCTGATAGTTTCTCTGTGCTATCGCCCGTGGTTGCTATTCGATCGTTCTCCATGGCGCTTGCAGGTACGGCGTTGCAAGATCACCACCATTTTCTCCGAGCAGCCGAGGACTATCGTTACAACATGGTTCAGACTTTTAATCGGCTTCAAATGGCTGAGATGACTCTCGCTGAGGATCTGGCGCGAAACGACAGCGACGAATCGGGTCGGCGTACACGTGTCGATTCTTCTGCTTGGACAGACATGCCAGTTTTCGAACTTCGGTCTCTCGATCATGCTCAACGTTGGCAAGCGGGGTCGAACCCCGGATTGACGATGGGGCTTTGGTTGTTTGCCTCCTTTGTCCTTCTTCTCCTTTCTGCTCGGAGGTTACACGCATGAATCAGAGTTTTAGAATGCGGCAGGAGTTCCACTTCCTGTTGAAGAGTAAAGCAGTGCTTGGCGTATTGCTGCTGCTGTTCGTCATATCCGGCGTGAGTGTAGCTCTGGGGCTCAACTATGTGGAAGCTGAACGACAACAAATAACTGAACTCATTCAACTCGACACGGAAGAGCGCACCCATAAGCGCTCTCTGGCCTATGACTATGGAGGCGCAGCCTATGATGCATTTCATGCAGCTTGGAATCCGCCCACGCCGCTTACGTTTGCAGCTATTGGTCAGCGTGACCTGAACCCAACTTTGATGCGCATTCGCGCGCTAGCTATCGAAGGACAGATTTACGAAACAGATAGCGTCAATCCCGAGCTGGCACTCGCAGGTCGCTTTGATTTTGCTTTTGTTGCCGCCTATCTTTTGCCCTTGGTTATCATCTTCGTCTTCTATGACTTGTTGGCGTCTGAGCGAGAGGGCGGTCGACTGAATCTGCTTGTCGTCACCGCCGAAAGAGCGAGTGCGCTCTGGCTGCCTCGAATTCTCCTCAGATTTTTTGGGATCTTAATTTCCATACTCTTCCCCCTCTGGGTGGGCATGTTGATGGAAAGTGCTGCAGTTGGCTCCATGTTGAGTGCGAGTTTCGCCATCGTAGTACAGGCTGTAATTTGGACAGCGTTGGTTCTAGCTATAGCGACGCGGCCCACGTTCCGTTCTGAAACGAGTGCGGCCGTCAGTGTTGGTGCTTGGGTGGTACTCACTTTAGCAATCCCTATAGCTGGAAAGGTCTATATAGAAGGAAGTGTTACTGGCATTAAGGGTGCTGAAGTCGCGTTGGTACAGCGAGAGGCTGTCAATGACGCGTGGGATTTACCTAAGTCGACAACAATGGATGCATTCTATGCGTCTCATCCGGAATGGTCAGACTCGGCGCCAATAAACGAGGAGTGGCATTGGAAATGGTACTATGCGTTTCAACAGGTGGGTGATGAATTGGCTGCAGATTTGGCGCAGGAATATCGCGCAGCAATGTTAGCCAGGGACCAACTCACTGCTCGTTTTGCTTTCATCTCGCCGGCAGTAGCAATTCAGCGACAATTTGAAGCATTGGCGCATACCAATTTGGATGCAAGCCTCGCATTTGAGGACCAGGTGCGGGAGTATCACGAGCATATACGACGAGCATACTACCCCGTGTTGTTTAGAGAAGTGCCCTTCAGCAGCGAGCGTTTGGCGCAAATAGAGATAGCTGATTTTTCAGAGTCAGCCGGGTTAGACTAAGAATTAGGGCTCGCTTTCATTAAGGTCGACGCCAACTGCTCGTGGACATATCAAAAGGTTCGATTTGCATGATTCTAAATAGAGATTTTCTGAAGGACGTTTTCAATGCACAGCATAGCGGCTTAAGCTCGGCTGTGCTCGCGCTAGTGCTTTTGACTAACAATGCCGCGGTCGCCCAGAGGGATGTGGGTAGCGAGGTTAGTCCTTATAGACTGGCGCAGCTGATTGTCGAACCCGGTGAGATGGTACAAGGTGAAATTCCCATCAGTCCCTCTGCAGATGATTCAGGCACCTTTATCCCAGTTACCGTTTTGCACGGCAGCAAGCCAGGTCCGGTGCTCTCGTTAATTGCGGGGATCCATGGCTCAGAGTATTCTCCGATACTCTCCATGCAACAACTGCCGGCATTGCTCGATCCAACCCAGATGTCCGGAACCTTGATAGTTGTGCACATTGCCAATATGCCGGCGTTTACGGGTAGAACAGTCTATTTTGGACCGACTGATCTGAAGAATCTCAATCGCTCCTTCCCTGGAGATTCAAGCGGGACGATAACAGAGCGTATTGCCTATGCACTTACAAGCCATGTGATCAAACCAGCTGACTATTTAATCGACATTCACTCGGGCGATGCGAACGAAAGCTTGCGGCCTTCTTACAGTGCTTACTATGCTGAGGCAGGCGGTGACGATGTTGTGCAGCAATCCAAACGCATAGCAGTGGCCTTTGGTCTGGAAACCGTTGTGCAGTTTGCAGGATCTTATGATTCGATTGATGACGCTATCTATACCAGCGCCCAAGCGGTGACGTTAGGGATACCGGCTATGGATGTGGAGTCAGGTGAGTTAGGAATCATCGATGACAAGTATATCAATCCAATCACCAAAGGCGTGCTGAACGTGATGCGAGAATTGGGCATGGTGCAAGGGCAGCCGGATCTGCCTGAGAACCCTCTATTCATTGCTGATAGGGCGCGGATTTATAGTGAGTATGACGGAATTTGGTATGCGGACCCGTTGGTAAACACAGGTGACTATGTCACGCAGGGAACAAAGCTGGGCGTGATTACTGATTATTTGGGCAGAGAGTTGGAAACGATTACAGCACCAGTATCGGGAGTGCTGCTTATTTTATTTGGTACGCCACCTGTGAACGAAGGGGATGCAATAGTTGTGATCGGTAAGCTTGCCGAACTATAAAGCTCGAAGCTGAGGATACCAAGATACTGTAGGGTTCGCTCAAGCAGCAATCTCTCTTTGACCGCGCAACACAATTTTTTCATTATTTGAGCTAATTGGTGCTAGCTTGAGTATCAGTTTCACCGGTTGGGGTAAAATCGCCAGTGAAGTTGACCAGAGCGTCATCGACGAAGAATACCGATACGCGTTCCTGACCGCGTATGCCGCCACCGGGCTGAAAGTTGTACACGTAGTCCCAGCGATCCTGATGGAAAGGATCGCGAACCAGCGGCGAGCCCATAACAAATATCACCTGTCGCTTGGTCATGCCCGGGCGCAGCTGATCGATCATCAGCTGAGTGATGATGTTTCCCTGGGGAATGGAAATCTTGTAAACACCTGGGAAGTCCATGTTGCCGATGTTGCCACAGGCCATCAGGGCAGACACCAGGGCAAGAAGAAAGCTGTTTCGTATGACGTGTTTCATAAAGCTGTTTTTGACTCGATTTGCAATAACCCTAGTATCTCTAGGGACATAGTAGTTTCAAACTTGCTGCCTTACAAGGCACCCCTTCGATTCGAAATCCTGCGAAATCCGGGGCGGCTCCTTTCCTCTGTCTTGGGCAGAGGGCATAATACCCTACTACCTGAGGCAGTCAAACAAGCCACTGTTTCCAGTCTTCAGGCATTAATCCCTATAATTGAGAGCGGACTATGGCTACAGAGAACCAAGAACTTCGCAAAGCAGGCCTTAAAGTTACCCTGCCCAGAGTTAAGATTCTGCAGATTATGGAAAGTTCCGCCACCAAGCATCTAAGTGCGGAAGATGTCTATAAGGCGCTGATCGAGGCCGACGAAGATGTGGGCCTGGCCACGGTCTATAGGGTGCTCACGCAATTCGAGGCCGCGGGATTGGTGATGCGTCATCATTTCGAGGGCGGCAGTTCCGTGTTTGAGCTTACCACGGTGGACCATCACGATCACATCGTCTGCCAGGCCTGCGGCAGCGTCGAAGAGTTTTACGACGAAGTTATTGAGCTGCAGCAGGAGAAGATCGCCAAGAAGTACGGCTTCGAGATCACTGATCACAGCATGTATCTGTATGGCATCTGCAGAGACTGTCAGGCACAGGCCTAGTCTTTATTAGCTAGTCGCCACCATTTTCTCGGCATGGGCGAGTGATTCGTCGCTGAGTTCTTCGCCGCCCAACATGCGGGCAACCTCTCTTACTTTCTCGGTATTGCCCAGTTCGGCAATCTGTGTGAGCGTCGATCCATCTTTGCTGAACTTGCTTACGAAGAAATGATTGTGGCCTTGGCCCGCCACGGGAGCCTGATGGGTCACACACAGAATCTGCGTACGCGCCGACAGCTGTCTTAGTAACTGACCTACCACCTTGGCAACACCACCACCGATACCCACATCCACCTCGTCGAATACTAGGCTGGGCACATGGGATGTCTGCGCCGTGATTACCTGAATCGCGAGGCTGATTCTCGATAGCTCGCCGCCGGAGGCAACCTTGATGAGCGGTTTGGCCGGCTGACCGGGATTGGTGCTCACCAGAAACTCTACGGTCTCCAGCCCACCGAGAGCCAGCTTGTCTTTTTCGCTCGCTAGCAGTTGCACCTCGAGACTGGCGTGGGGCATGCCCAGCTGCTTCAGTTGTTCGTTGACCTGCTTGGCCAGTTTGCCGCTGCCTTTCTTGCGCTGCTTGCTGACGTCCGTCGCCACTTTTATAAAGTCCTGACGCAGCTGCGCGCCGGCGACGTGCAGCTTTTCCAGCTCGGCATCGCTGTTCTCGATCAGATCGAGCTGCTGGCGCAGGTCGGCGATAACCTCAGTGAGGCCATTGGGTTTTACTTTGTGCTTGCGCGCGATGGCGTGCAAGACGCCCAGACGCGTGTTGACCTGATCCAGTCGCTCCGGGTTCGCCTCGAACTCGTCGGCGAAGGCGCGCAGGTCGGACACGGCCTCGTCTAGTTGAATGCTGGCGTTCTCTAACAGGCCAGTAATATTGTTCACCCGGTCATTCTTCTCGGGCAGTTCCCGCAGCGCCGTCAGCGCCTGATGCATCGCCGTCTTGGCATTCTGCTCTTCGTCGTCGCCACATAGCGTGAGGGCGGTTTGTACCGACGCCACGGTCTCGTCTGCGTGATTCAGAGATTTGAATTCGGCCTCCAGCTTGGGCACTTCGTCGCTGGCGATGTCCAGCTCGTTTAGCTCATTAAGCTGATAGGACAGTAACTGAGTCTGCGCGGAGTCTTCCTGTGAGCGGTTGCTCAGCTGCTTGATCTGTTGTCCGTTCTTCTGCCATTGCTTCCAGAGGTCCTGCATCTCGGTGAGTAGCTTCGGAGCTACGCAGAAGTCATCGAGAAGTCGCTGGTGCGTGCCGCGATGCAGCAAGGATTGGTGTTCGTGCTGGCTGTGGATATCCAGCAGCATCTCGCCCAGCGCCTTTAAGAAGGCCATGTTTACCGGTGAGCCGTTGATATAGCCCTTGGAGCGGCCATCGCTGTTAACTACACGGCGCAGCAGGCAGCTTGTGGAATCGGGGTCTGTCTCGAGGTCGTTGTCATCCAGCCACTGCTGAGCGGCCTTGATGTTAGCGATATCGAATTCGGCGCAGATGTCAGTCTTGCGCGCGCCGCTGCGCACTATGCCCTTGTCGGCACGATCGCCCAGGGTCAGGCCCAGGGCACCCAGCATGATGGATTTGCCCGCGCCGGTCTCGCCGGTTATCACCGACATACCGGCCTTGAACTCGATCTCCAGCTTGTCGACGGTGGCGTAATTCTGAATGGATAGTTGCTGCAGCATAGGCTCAAAGTATAGGGGATTGAACCGGGTTTATGCAGCACTAATGCGATTATTTACCCGGGCTGTGCGAGCCGGGTTTGCCGAGCGTAAACCACGGCCATCAGGGGCTCAGGAAATTTTCCCGGAATTTGCTGAAATTGCTTGAATACGCTCTTGCAGACCCCATATATGGGTGGTCGGCTGAGTTTCAGGCCCTTACAACTACCGGCAATTGCATAACAAATTTTAAGCAGGGGAAGTCATGAGCACGCAGACTCCAGATCAAGATCAAGACCCTTCCGATCAGGCTAAGCCCGACGAACTAGAAGAGACAATGAACGCATCGGTAGATGAGAACAATGCCGAGCAGGACCCGCTTGAGCAGGCCGCGGCGAAGCTAGCCGAGTGTGAAGAGACCACCCAGCGCGCGAAAGATGACCTGCTGCGCGTGCAGGCCGAGATGCAGAACGTGCGCCGCCGCGCCGAGCAGGACGTAGAGAAGGCGCATAAATATGGCCAGGAGAAGTTCAGCATCGAGCTGTTGGCGGTGGTTGATAACCTGGAGCGCTCTTTAGAAGTCGCCAGCAACAACGAAGATGAGACGGTGAAGGCGATCTACGAGGGCGTGAATCTAACTCTCAAGAGTTTTCTGGATTGTTTTACCAAATTCAACATAGAGGCGGTTGATCCTTTAGGCGAGCCGTTCGATCCGCAGCTGCATCAGGCCATGTCTATTCAAGAAAACGCCGAATGTGAGCCGAACACGGTAATCGCCGTTATTCAGAAGGGCTATACCCTGCATGGCCGCGTCATTCGACCCGCCATGGTGATGGTCTCGAAATAGGGTATATAGCCGCGCAGCGGGGCTGAGAGACAGGCCGAGGGCGCGGTGATGGTAGTGGCTGGGTAAGGCCACAAGAAAATTAGGGAATTAGCGGTTTGATCCTTGAATTACGCTGGATCGGGCCAATATTGGAGTCATCAGCAAACTATACGTCGGATCAACGCAGCAAATAAGCTTGATTTAAGACACTAGAGAGATCGGAGATCTGAACAATGGGAAAGATAATTGGTATCGACTTGGGCACCACCAACTCCTGCGTAGCAGTGCTGGATGGTGGCGAAGCCAAGGTAATTGAAAACGCCGAGGGCGATCGCACCACGCCTTCCATCATCGCTTATGCGAGTGACGGTGAGACGCTTGTTGGTCAGCCGGCGAAGCGTCAGGCGGTAACGAACCCTAACAACACGCTGTTCGCTATCAAGCGTTTGATAGGTCGTCAGTTTAAAGACGACGTCGTGCAGAAAGACATCAAGATGGTGCCTTACAAGATTATCGAAGCCGATAATGGTGATGCCTGGGTTGAGGTAAATGGCGAGAAGATGTCTCCTCCTCAGATCGCAGCACAGGTGCTGATGAAGATGAAGAAGACGGCGGAAGACTTTCTGGGCCAACCGGTCACGGAAGCGGTTGTTACCGTGCCTGCCTACTTCAACGATTCTCAGCGTCAGGCGACCAAAGACGCGGGCAAGATTGCCGGTCTCGACGTCAAGCGCATAATAAACGAGCCAACGGCCGCTGCACTCGCCTATGGCATGGACAAGAAAGCCGGTGACTCCACTATCGCTGTGTATGACCTCGGTGGTGGTACCTTCGATATCTCTATCATCGAGATTGCCGAGACAGATGGCGAGCACACTTTCGAAGTGCTCTCGACCAACGGCGATACCTTCCTCGGTGGTGAAGATTTCGACCTGCGTCTGATCGACTATCTTGCCGATGAATTCAAGAAAGAATCAGGCATGGATTTACACAACGATCCGCTAGCACTGCAGCGTCTTAAAGAAGCGGCAGAGAAAGCAAAGATCGAGTTGTCTTCGGCGCAGTCTACCGAAGTTAACTTGCCTTATATAACGGCCGATGCATCGGGTCCGAAACACCTTGTGCAAAAACTGACGCGATCGAAATTTGAATCGCTGGTGGAAGAGCTCGTTGAGAGAACTCTGGGGCCACTTAAGATGGCACTGGCAGACGCGGATCTTGAAGTGTCTGCTATCGACGACGTGATTCTCGTAGGTGGTCAGACTCGTATGCCACTGGTACAGAAGAAGGTTACCGAATTCTTCGGCAAGGAGCCGCGTCACGACGTGAACCCTGACGAAGCGGTAGCAGTAGGCGCGGCGATTCAGGCGGGCGTACTCTCTGGTGATGTGAACGATGTGTTGCTGTTAGACGTTACACCTCTGTCTCTGGGTATCGAAACCATGGGCGGTGTTGCCAGTATGCTTATCGATAAGAACACAACGATTCCAACGAAGAAGACACAGGTGTTCTCAACCGCGGATGACAATCAGACGGCGGTTACGATTCACGTCGTACAGGGCGAGCGTAAGCAGGCTGCTCAGAATAAATCTCTGGGTCGTTTTGACCTGAGTGATATTCCTCCTTCGCCACGTGGCATGCCACAGATCGAAGTAGCCTTCGACCTGGACGCGAACGGTATTCTGAACGTGTCGGCGAAAGACAAGGCGACAGGCAAGGAACAGTCTATCGTGATCAAGGCATCGAGCGGATTGTCTGACGAAGAGATCGAAAAAATGGTCAAAGACGCCGAGGCAAATTCTGCTGAGGACAAGAAGTTCGAAGAACTGATTACTGCGCGAAACACGGCCGACGGCATGATTCACGCAACCAAGAAAACTCTGGAAGAGGCTGGCGACAAGGCGACCGACGAAGAAAAGGACGCGATCAACGCTGCCATCACCGAACTGGAAGAAGCAGTTAAGGGAGATGACGTAGCCGAGATGGAAGCCAAGACTAAGGCTCTGACCGATGCTTCAGGAAACCTGGCGCAGAAGATGTATGCCGAAGCACAGGCCGCTGAGACTGCAGCGGGTGCGGGTGCGGCAGAAGAAGGCGGCAGCGCCGAGAATTCTGACGCCGTCGATGCGGAGTTTGAAGAAGTTCAGGAAGAAGAGAAGGAAGAGGAAAAGTAGTCGACTGATAACGCCAGATTCGGGGCAAACTCTGAAACGAAGCGACAGCTCGATGGGCAAGTAAAAACTAAGTCATTACGATGGCTTAGTTTTTTTTGCGTTTACTCATTGCAATAAAAGACAGCAAGCTAAAAGAGTGAATACGATGTCAAAGAAGGATTACTATGAAGTGCTGGGCGTCTCCAGAGACGCAGCGGCGGCCGATATCAAGAAGGCCTATCGCCGCGTGGCTATGAAGAATCACCCAGACAAGAATCCGGGCAACGAAGAGGCTGTCGAAATTTTCAAGGAGGCTAACGAAGCCTTCGAGGTGCTCTCCGACAAGGAGAAGCGCGCTCGCTATGACCAATATGGTCATGCTGGTGTAGAAGGGCAGACCAGTCATGGCTCTGCCGATTTCGGTGACATCTTCGGCGATATATTCGGCGATATATTCGGCGGCGGTCGCGGTGGTGGGCGCAGCCATGTACGTCAGGGTGCCGACCTGCGTTATAACCTGGAGCTAAGCCTCGAAGGGGCGGTTAAGGGTACGTCGTCCAAGATTCGCATTCCGACCACCGTTACCTGTGACACCTGTAGTGGAAGTGGTTCCAAGAAGGGCAGCGAGCCTATCGATTGTACGACCTGTGCGGGTCACGGTCAGGTGCGCATGCAGCAGGGTTTCTTCTCTGTGCAGCAGACCTGTCCGCGCTGTCAGGGTGCCGGCAAGCAGATTAAAGACCCCTGCAATACCTGTCATGGCCGCGGCAACGTAGAAGAGACCAAGACACTGTCGGTGAAGGTGCCGGCCGGAGTCGATGTGGGCGACCGCATTCGTTTGACCGGTGAGGGGCAGGCTGGAACACACGGCGGTCCCTCTGGTGATCTCTACGTGGAGGTATCGATTCGTCCGCACAAGATATTCGTCAGAGAAGGGCGCGATCTGCACTGTGAGATTCCGATCAACTTTGTCGATGCAGCCCTAGGTGGCGAGTTGGAAGTGCCGACTCTGGACGGCCGCGTTAAATTGAAGATTCCAACAGAGACGCAGACGGGCAAACTTTTCCGTCTGCGCGATAAGGGTGTTAAGCCTATTCGCGGTGGCAGCACCGGCGATTTGTTGTGTCGCGTAGTTGTCGAGACGCCTGTGCACCTAACCAAGCGCCAGAAAGAAATTCTCGAAGAGTTCCGCGGCATTCAAGAAGGCGAAGGAAAACGGCAGTCACCGAAGACGTCGTCATGGTTCGACGGAGTGAAGAGCTTCATTGATGAGTTGCGATCTTAGGCTTCAGGTATCACAACAAGTTGATGATTTAGGTATTCCTTGCTCGAGGTTAGAGAACAAGGCAGTCACCGAAGACTTCGTCATGATTTGACGGAGTGAAGAGCTTCATTGAAGAGTTGCGATCTTAAAGATCAAGTCTGCAGCAGAACTTAACAAGCAAAGAAGACGCCGCGAACCGATATTCGGTTCGCGGCGTTTTTAGTTTCATCACAAGCTGCTTATCTAGCTCAGGGCTTCGGTAAGTATCTTGTGGTGTTGGTCGGCTTCGAGTCTGGGCCCAAAGCTTGAGACTACGGTAGCCGATGCCAGACTCGCTAGCTTGCCCGCCGTTGCAAAATCCTTTCCCTGGGTCAACGCGTACATAAACGCACCCGCAAACATATCGCCGGCACCGTTGGTGTCTACTGCCTTCACCGAGTGCGCCGCAACGTTGATATAGTCCTTGCCGTCGTAAAGAAGTGCGCCGTCGGCGCCACATGTTATCGCGAACTGCTTCGCCTTGCTCTTCATCTTCTCGCAGGCCGCATCGAAGTCGTCGGTCCCAGCCCACAGCTTGGCCTCCTGCTCGTTGCAGAACAGCAGGTCTACGCCGGTGCCTAGAACATCATTCACGTTGTCGAGAAAATACTCCACCATCGCTGGGTCGGAAAAAGTCATGGCGGTCTTGATGCTATTCAACTCCGCGAATTTCTTCAGCTCTACCACGGCGTCTTTCGCGCTGGGAGAGGTGACTAGATAGCCTTCTATGTAGATATACTCGGATTCTTTAACCGCGTCGAAATCGATCTCGTGCCCGGACACCGTCTCCGATACGCCGAGGAAGGTATGCATGGTGCGTTCTGCATCGGGGCTTATCATGACGATGCAGCGGCCGGTGGTGCCATCTTCGCGCATGCTCTCGTTGTTCGTCTCTATGCTCTGATCGCCCAGCTGGTTGATATAGAAATCACCGGTCTCGTCGTTCGCTACCTTGCAGCTTAGGAAGGCATTGCCGCCAAACTGACTTAGTGCATACAGGGTGTTTGCTGCAGAGCCACCACCGGCGCGTTTCTTGATGCCGTATTTTTCTGTTAGCAGATCCAGTAACTGTTGCTGCTGCTCCTGACTCACCAGAGTCATCAAACCCTTCTCTATGTCATGCTCATGAAAGAAACTTTCGTCGACTTCGAATTCTTTGTCGACCAGGGCGTTGCCTACTCCGTATACATCAAATTTCACTCTGTAATCCTCGTTGAATTGCTGCTTTGTTCGTTTCTCTTTATGTTTTTCTTCATTGCTTCTTACTTGGGAAGCGCAGCGAAGGCTTTCTCTGCGGCGTCCAATGTGAGTTGAATTTCCTTCTCGCCATGGGCGCTGGATACGAATCCGGCCTCGAAGGCAGAAGGCGCCAGGTAGACGCCATTATCCAGCATCGTGTGGAAGTAATGCTTGAAACGATCGACATTACAGCTCATTACCTGGGAGAACTGAGTTACCTCTTTTTCTTCAGTGAAGAAACAGCCGAACATTGCGCCGACCTGGTTGGTCGTAAAGGGGATGCCCGCTTGATCGGCGCGTTCCTGCAGGCCACTCATTAGTGAGCCGGTGCGCTGGGTGAGTTGCTCGTGAAATCCGGGTTCGGAAATAAGATTCAGTGTCGCCAGGCCTGCCGCAACGGCGAGCGGACTGCCGGCCAGGGTGCCAGCCTGATAGACACTACCCAGCGGTGCGATCATATCCATGATCTCTTGCTTGCCACCAAACGCGCCTATAGGAAGCCCGCCGCCTATTACCTTGCCGATGGTCGTCAGGTCAGGTTCTATATCGTAAATAGACTGGGCGCCACCTAAGGCGACTCGAAAGCCTGTCATGACTTCGTCGAAGATGAGTACCGCGCCATGCTTGCTGCAGTGCTCGCGCAGTGCCTGAAGGAAACACGATGCGGGCGGGACACAATTCATGTTGCCGGCAACGGGCTCGACCATTACGCAGGCGATTTCGTCGCCATTCTCGGCGAAGAAACTTTCCAGTGCCGCGCTGTCGTTATAGGGGAGCACATGGGTGAGGTCGGTATAGGCCTTAGGCACGCCCAGTGAATCGGGTTCGCCCAGGGTCAACGCGCCGGATCCAGCCTTGACCAGTAGGCCATCGACATGGCCGTGATAGCAGCCTTCGAATTTCACGATACGATCGCGACCGGTGTAACCGCGCGCTAATCGAATCGCACTCATGGTGGCCTCGGTGCCGGAGGTTACCAGTCGAACTTTTTCGATGGAGGGCATCAGCTCACAGATCTTATCCGCGATCTGTACCTCAGCCTCGGTAGACGCGCCAAAGGCGAGGCCCTGCTGTAATTGATTGCGCAGTGCCTCGGTGACACCCTCGTGACAGTGCCCGAGGATCAGAGGACCAAACCCACCAACGTAGTCGACATAGCGATTGTTGTCGGCATCGATCAGGTAGGCGTCCTGGCCGGCCTTGAAGAATAGGGGATTCCCACCTACGCCCTTGAAGGCTCTAACGGGAGAATTTACACCGCCGGGGATATGTTTTACTGCCAGCTCAAAGAGATGCCTGGAATTGTTATTGCTCATGTTACCGGAACCTTCTGTTTACTACTTTCTATGAATTGCTCACTACCACGCTAAAAACCACGCAGTCTTCTGTTGTGTCAGTTTTGCTACATCGGCATGGTCAGACAGGCTGTGCATTACAGCCAATATGTCTGCAGAGGCCTCGATAAGCGAGGCACTATTTTGCGCATTGAATCGGTCAATAGCAACTATTGGCAGTTGCCGCTGTTGTTTCGTCTTGCCAGCAAGGAAGCGTTACAGGGTGGGCTTGACCACGATCAGGATTACTATCGCTACTAGCAGCAACACGGGCAGTTCGTTGTAGACGCGAAAGAACTTGTGGCTGCGAAACTGCGCATCTTTGCGCAGCGCCTTCATATACCACCAGCAGTAGTAGTGATATCCGATTAGTAGGGCGACCAGACCCAGCTTCGCCTTCATCCACCACCAGGCCATGAAATAGCCGTGGTTGGCGATCAGCAGCCAGGCGCCCAGAACGACAGCGAACACCGCCGAAGGCGTCATGATGGCCCAGAACAACTTACTCTCCATGATCTCGAAGCGATCCTTGCTGATCTGATCTTCACTCATGGCGTGATAGACGAACAGCCGCGGGAGATAAAAAATCCCGGCAAACCAGCAAACTACCCCGATAATATGAAAGGCTTTGACCCAAAGCATACTGCACTCCTAAACGCTTGCAAGAGAAGCTATCACAGCTGAAAGTTGATGTCTTGATGATAGCAGGGATCGTCCCTAAGCTGTTGATTTTACGTAATGAAATGCTCCCAGATATTGCATTCTAGGCATTGAAGTGTAAGATACCCCGTCCGGCATTTCAGATCAGCTGGATCGCAACTTTGCGTAAGCAAAAGTGCTGCATCTGATCCACCCCGCTGTCTATTTTGAAAACCGACACCATCGATGGAGTCTATTTTGATTAAAGTTGGAATAATTGGAGCTACTGGCTACACCGGCGTCGAGCTGCTCAGACTGCTCGCCCTGCGCAGTGACGTGGAGATTTCAGTTGTGACCTCGCGCGAGCTTGCGGGCGTGGCTGTACACAGCCATTTTCCAAACCTGCGCGGCCATTTAGACCTGCTGTTCTCCGGGCCCGATTCGGACCTGCTCGGTGAATGTGATGTGGTCTTCTACGCGACCCCCCATGCCGTCGCCATGAATACGGTGGCTGACTTGCTGGCGAAGGGCGTCAGGGTCATCGATCTGTCGGCGGATTTTCGCATTCAAGATATTCCGCTTTGGGAGCAATGGTATAAGACGAAGCACGTCTGCCCCGAAATCGTGGCAACCGCCGTCTATGGCCTGCCGGAAGTCAATAGAGAGAAGATCAAAGGGGCGCAGCTGATTGCCGTGCCCGGCTGTTATCCAACGGCAATTCAACTGGGCTTCTTGCCCCTGTTAGAGAATTCCCTCGTTGAAACAGAAAGATTAATCGCCGATGCCAAGTCCGGTGTCAGCGGAGCCGGCAGGAAGGCGGTTGAAGACTTCTTATTGTGCGAGGCGACAGAATCCATAAAGGCCTATGCGATCTCCGGCCATCGTCATCATCCGGAAATCTGCGAGAGTTTGAATCGCTATAGCGAGAGTGAGATTAGGCTTACCTTCATTCCTCATCTAACACCCATGATCAGAGGGATTCTGGCGACACTGTACGCGCCGGTGAAGTCAGGTATCGAGGTCTCGGTAGAGCAGTTGCAGGAAGTCTATGTGCGCCGTTATGCCAATGAACCCTTCGTCGATGTGCTGCCCCAGGGTGAAGTACCAGCGACCAGAAATGTGAAGGGGTCGAACAAATGTCAGATATCAGTTGCCTATTCTGAGGACACGAATACGATCGTGGTCCTGTCGGCAGAAGACAACCTGGTGAAAGGCGCTGCCGGGCAGGCCATTCAGAACATGAACATCATGTTCGGATTGGGTGAGGCCACAGGATTGCAAAATATCGCCTTGCTGCCCTAGTCTCTAGATGAGCAGGGTAGGCGGGCAAGTTTAGTTGTACCGGAGATTTCTGGATGCCAAATGTAGTCAAAGGCAGTAAGCAAGAAAAGATGGTGGTGGTGCCGCACAGGCCCGGCCGCCGTCTCTTGCTTGTTATCCTGCTGGCACTAGGCGTGGGTGGCAGTGCGCTAGGTGGCTTCATGTTTGGCTATGCGAACACACAGCGCTATCAGCAGAGCGAACAGGCAACGCGGCAGGAGCTGAGTGGGCAGCTGATCGCCGCTGAGGCAGAGAATGCAGAACTGCGCCGGCAAGTTGCAATACTGGACAGATCCAGCGTGATGGATCAGCGCGCGACCGAAGAGGTGCAGGGAACCATTCGTGGCCTGCGAGACAGGGTGGCGCAACTAGAGCAAGACGTCGTCTACTACCGACAGGTTGTATCTGAAGAAACCGAAGACACGGGCTTGATAATTAGTCAGCTCGATGTAGATGCGACCCGCCAGTCAAATCGTTTTCGCTACAAGCTGGTCCTGCGTCAGCAAGATGCAGATGGCGATACCTTCCTAACCGGTCATGTGAATGTGAACCTGATAGGCTCGCAGGGAGAGGAGCAGCAGATCTTGGCACTCCGCGATCTTTCTGCAGAACAGGATCAGCTCGATATTCGACTACGATTTAAATATTTTCAGAATATCGAGGGAGAGCTGGTGCTACCGGATAACTTCGTGCCCGAACGCCTGCAGATCGCGGCGGTTTCGGACGAACCGATAGAGAAGAGTATCAATCAGAATTTCAGTTGGGTCGTCGAGCGCTGAGCGATCGTAATACATTATTTAGCCGGTTCGGCAGCACGGAATCGAAAGGAGACAGGGGCTATGTTCAAGAATGCAACACTAGAGAAGACATCTACAGGTCCAGCGCATACGCTGATTTCCAGATCCACGGAGATCGTCGGTGACATCCATTTCACTGGCGAGCTAATCATCGAGGGTAGAGTAAAAGGTAATATCTATGCCGATGATGAATCACAGGCGCTTATCCGTATTGCCGAGAAGGGCTCGGTAGAGGGCGAGGTCTGTGTGCCCTCCGCCATCGTGAACGGCCTGGTGCAGGGCGACCTGCGCTCCTCCAATCATCTCGAGCTTGCGGCAAAGGCGGTCGTGGTTGGCAGTGTTTACTACAATCTGATCGAGATGGTGATGGGGTCAGAGGTAAATGGCAATCTGATGCATATCAGCACAAGCCAGAACGAAAACAAGCGCCTGGCGGCCGAAAAGAAGAAGCTACCCTTCGATAGTTCAGTGATTCAGAGCAGCTAGTCGCCGCGCGTTCCGACGTGAGAGAGCGGGTCTAGATAAGTCGGATAATAATTGACTAAATTACTTGGTTATTGCGATAATCAGCCCTGAGCTCAATAAAAGTGGGCTTTCCGTCTGATTCACTTTGCGTTGGGTAGCGCTAAGCAGTAATTAGCTTTCGATCAACTGAGAGACAAAATGTCAGCAGTACAAACACAAGAGCCTATCATCATGTCCTTCACCGATAATGCGGCGGACAAGGTGCACACCCTGATTTCCGAAGAGGGCAATGACAAGCTGAAGTTGCGGGTTTTCGTAACCGGCGGTGGCTGCTCTGGTTTTCAGTATGGCTTTTCTTTCGATGAAGAGGTCAACGAAGACGATACTATCATCGAGAACAAAGGCGCCAGCCTTCTGATCGACCCTCTCAGCTATCAATATCTCGTGGGTTCCAAGATCGACTACGTCGAAGGACTGGAAGGCTCACGCTTCATTGTGAACAATCCTATGGCCACCACTACCTGTGGCTGCGGTTCCTCGTTTTCGATCTAAGAGACGCCTTCTCACTCCACTAGCAATTTCTCGCTGAATGTCTGTCTGTGCTTCCCTTGAATGGAGGCTAGCTGTCAGGCTTTGTAGATTCCGCCAAGAATGGTAGCTTGCTTCGCTCCAGTGAACGAACTGCTGTCGATGGTGCGGCCTTCGATGGTCTGCTTCGCCATCCAGGCAAAGGCGATCGCCTCAACCCAGTCAGGGTCAATGCCTAACTCTGCGGTGGAGACCACGTTGCAGTCACGCAGTCGCGCCTGCAAACCCGCCATAAAAGCATTGTTATGTGCGCCACCGCCGCAGACATAGACCTCTAGGGGTGAGGCGGTCTTGCGAATCTCTTCGGCGATGCTGTCGATAGTGAGGCGCAGTAAGGTTGCCTGCACATCGACGATGACGAGTTCCATGCCGAGGCTATGTAGCTTCTCTTCCAGCCAGGGGCCATTAAACAGTTCGCGCCCGGTACTCTTCGGTGTAGCCTTTGCGAAATAGGGTTCGTTCAGAAGCAGTTCAAGCAGGGCCGGGATTACTATGCCGCTTGCCGCCCAATCGCCATTCTTGTCGTAGTTTTTCTGTTGATGCTTGCCTATCCAATAATCCATCAACACGTTGGCAGGCCCGGTATCGAATGCTAGGCAGCTACCATCCTTGTTCAGTACGGTAATGTTTGCGAAGCCACCCACGTTTAGTACGACACGATCGGTGCTTGCCGACTGAAAACAATTGCGGTGTAGCAGAGGCGCGAGAGGTGCGCCTTCGCCACCGGCTGCCATATCTCGTCTGCGGAAATCCGCAACGGTGGTGATGCCGGTTCTCTGCGCAATGCTATTTGGGTCGCCCATCTGCAGTGAGAAGCGCGTGTCGCCTACCGGATGATGAAAGACTGTCTGGCCATGGCTGCCAATGGCAAGGATTGAGGATTTTTCAATAGTTTCTTTGGCGAGCAATGTCGCTACGCCCTTTGCGAACAATTGACCTATGGCGATATCGGTAGAACCTAGCAGTTCGAGGTCTATGTTCTCGCCGCTGCAAAGCTGCAGAATAGTTTCGCGTAGATCGGGATCTATTGCCTCGCAGTGGCTGGCAATGAGTTTGGGCTGGTTTCCTTCAAACTGCACCAGGGCGCAATCGACACCGTCGACGCTGGTGCCTGAGATAAGCCCAATATAGTAGTCGGAATTGGCCAAGAGGTTCCTAGCTATCAGTCAGCGCTGGGCTGATTCATTGTGATCAAGCGCGTGCTATTCATTTCTGAAAAGCGCTGTAATAGGCTGGCTGTCTGTGTGTTGAAGCGATCCATTTTAGCTGGCTCGATAGATTCGGCCTTGGGAAGTTTGTCGATAATGGTGCGCGGATTCTGATGCACGCCGCTCATAAGAAATTCATAGTGTAGATGTGGCCCAGTTGCGCCGCCGGTTGAGCCAACATAGCCGATGATGTCGCCCTGTCTTACGCGCCTGCCTTTCTTGATGCCGTTTCCGTATTTGGAAAGATGCGCATACTTCGTCTCGAAGCCGCCGGCATGTTTAATAATGACCAGATTGCCGAACGAGCCGTAACGCGACGCTCGGGTAACTTGTCCATCGCTGGTTGCGCGAATCGGTGTGCCGCGCGGCGCAGCATAGTCTGTTCCCTTATGCGCACGTATCGTGTTCAGAATCGGATGACGACGGTTAGGGTTGAAGTTGGAGCTAATGCGAAACACATCGAGAGGGCTGCGCAGGAATGCCTTGCGCATACTTTCGCCATTGGCGTTGTAGTAACCGACCTCACCTTTTTCGTCTATATAGCGAACCGCGGTAAACCTCTTACCCTGATTCGTGTACTGAGTTGCGAGTATGTCGCCGTGTCCGATGAATTCGTCGTTCAGGAATTTTTCTTCGTAGAGGATGCTGAAGTCATCGCCGGCTCGCGGGTCGAGAATAAAGTCGATAACGCCGCCGAAGATGTTCGCCATCTCCATAATTGTCACCGCAGGAATCTGTTCGCGCTGGCCAGCCATGAAAAGGCTGTCTGCTATGGTGCCTACCTTGAAGGCGGGTTTGAGTTGTGGAAAATTTACTATCGACTCAACATCGTAGTTATTGTTGTTGAGCGTAAATAGATAGCCTTCCAGTGGCGACTTTAATAGTCGAAGCTGCTCGAGCTCGCCATGGTCGGGGATTAGAAAGTCCAGCTTGTAGCCAGGGTAGACTCGGTTCAGCACCTTCGCCTCATCGCTACTATTAAGGACGCGGAAGAGGTCCTGATCCGACAGGCCTACCTTGCTGAAGATTGCGGATAGGTTGTCACCGCTCTTTACTTCGATGTTTTGCCACACTGTCACGTCTTCCAGCACGGGAGTGGCTTCTTTTTCTACCGGCGTGATGACGAAGTCGGACAGGGACAGTTCGCCCGCCGGCTCTATCACTGCCTGTGGTGCCTGATCGGAAGCGGCAGCGGACCGGTTTAGGTCTATTTCCAGCGCTATTTTGGTCCTGCCGTCCACGGCATCGTCTTCGGCGCCCATGGGCAGGGCCAGCAGAATCAGGAACAGACCGCCTAATGCGCCAGCTATATAGAGGTGCTCTCGCGGGTAGTGAGACACCACGAGATACTGCCTGCGGGCAAATCGCTTAATTAATTCAATAAGTTCCATAGTGTAAACTACTGCAAAAGTTCCTATGACGCCGGAGAGCGCGAGTTTAAAGCAAGTCGCCAGAGATTTCCTAGCCGTTTTTGCCCCTATTGCCGCACAACCGGGCAGTTCTAGTGTAAAATCGCCGCCTTTTCAGCATAAACAAAACGCGGTTTCTCCTGCTTGAGTCGGGTAAATCGCTAATTTAATTAGTTTTGTGACATAGTGAAGACTCCTATAAATATGAATAGTTCCGGTAAAAGTCCTGACAGCAGTTCCGAAAAAGACATAATCTCCGATCTTCAGAGTCGAAATATGGTCGTTCAACTCGCCGGTGGCGATGAGCTTGCGGCTCACCTGGCCGAAGCCCGCCGCGTGGTGTACTGCGGGTTCGACCCGACGGCCTCGAGCCTTCATATCGGTAGCATGGTGCCTCTGCTGGCTCTAAAACGCTTTCAGATGGCCGGACACAAGCCTATAGCCCTGGTTGGCGGTGCTACGGGCATGATAGGCGACCCTAGTTTTAAAGACTCTGAGCGCAAGCTCAATTCCACAGATATCATCTCTGACTGGGTAGAGCAGCTGAAGCCGCAGCTCAGCCAGTTTCTCGATTTTGACTGTGGAGAGAATTCCGCGCTGCTGGTTAATAACCTGGATTGGACCCAGGACTACGACGTTCTGAGCTTTCTGCGCGACGTGGGCAAGCATTTCGCTGTGAACGCGATGATCCAGAAGGAATCGGTCAAGCAGCGGCTGGAGCGGGAAGGTGAGGGCATCTCCTTTACCGAGTTCAGCTATATGATTCTGCAGTCCTACGACTTCGCCGAGCTGAACAAGCGCTACGACTGCACCATGCAGATCGGTGGCAGCGATCAGTGGGGAAACATAACTGGAGGCATCGACCTAACCCGTCGCATGCACCAGAATCAGGTCTTTGGGGCGACTCTGCCCTTGGTTACCAAGGCCGACGGCTCTAAGTTCGGCAAGACCGAAAGCGGCACTATCTGGCTGGACCCGAAGAAGACCTCGCCCTATGCCTTCTATCAATTCTGGCTAGGCACCGCGGATGCTGACGTCTATAAGTTCCTTAAATTTTTCACTTTCCTCTCGTCCGAGCAGATCGACGAGATTGAGGCGCAGGACAAGGCATCGGACATGAAGCCGCAGGCGCAGGGCATATTAGCCAGGGAAGTCACCGAGCTGGTGCATGGTGAACAGGGCCTGAGCGCTGCCGTACGCATCAGCGAGGCATTGTTCTCCGGCGATATCGCCTCGCTAACAGCAGAGGACCTGCAGCAGGTAGAGCAAGACGGCTTGCCCTGTTCTACCATTAGTAGTGAGAGTAATGGCATCGTAGAGGTGCTGGTCGCGACAGAATTAGCCAAGTCGAACAAGATGGCGCGCGAATTCATTGGCAACAACGCTGTGTCAGTGAATGGGCAGCTGGTTGCGGACCAGGATTTCGCGCTTACGCAGGGAAAAGCCCTACATACTCAGTATTTCGTGCTGAAAAGAGGCAAGAAACTGTTTCACCTGGTTAAACTGGTCGCCTAGTAAGTGCTGCTTTGGGGCCTGTTTTCAGTGCTAAAAAGGCTGATAAACAGCCGCCCTATTAAGACTTTGGGCAAGTCTGAGAATAGCTAGTTTTTTAGTTTCTAATTCTTTATAAAAAACCCTCTGAATCCCTTGCCAAACCTAGCTGGGTGCGTATAATGCCGGCCTCTGCGTTGATGAGGCGCGGGTGTTTCAAAGTTCTTTAAAAATTAGATTAAGTAATAGAGGTGGGTGCTTGCTGTTGATGGTTTCTGTGAATCTTCATAGAAACGATATTCAAAGTAAGCAACTGCGTTATAAATTTTTAAGCGTTCTC
>JAQWZF010000007.1 GCA_029253585.1 Gammaproteobacteria bacterium | reverse complement strand
GACTAGGAGTATCTCCAGGTCCCTCTACTGATAAGGGTCCTTCTATTTTTATACTACCAATGCCAGGGTTCCCATCCGGTAATTCTGTTACTGCCAGTTGATAACCGAATAGCCTTGGTTGCTGCACACCCTCGGCTTCCCACATCTCCCGTGGAAAAGTGGCCCCAATAATTCGTGGGCCAGCCTTAACTGTCAACTCTAATTCGAAACCCTGATCCGCGAAGGCCATCATAAATTCTTCCCAGTCGTCGCTGCCGCGGATATTTCCTGCATAACTATACGGTGCGGGAATACCCGGGGCATCGCCACCGAATGCGTAGGTCTGGAGATACTCACCGTCGAGGCTAAGTTCCATCTCGTGAGCATCATCAAAGCCACGAACGAAGTCCACGTAGTTGGTCTGCAGATTCACTGTAATTCGGTATTCACCATCTACCGGAAACAGGTGCTCAATTGCAGTTCCACCCCGCGAGCCAAAGGGCAAATCCTCACTGAGTCGATCGTCTTGAATCAGGTTTAATGGAACGTCGTAAGTAGTGATTGAAGCCCCGCGTGGTGATGCGCCAACTGCTAGCTCCGCCACCTTATGTGCAGCATTGACATAGCGCTCAACGCTCAAGGGCGAAAGAGCCAATACTTCAGCATTATTATCAAAGCCATATTGGTCTGGAGCGTCTGCCGGAATTAGGTCTGATACATCAATGTCCAGATCAAGCAGGTCACGGATAGAGTTTCTGTATTCAGTTTGATTGAGCCTATGAAATGCCTGAGTGCGACCTGGGTTGACACGGCTTGCGGCAACGCTGTCTAGCTCATTCTCGAGCCAGGTGCGAAAACCGTCGTATCTCACCTTTTCTGGGCGCGGATAGTTGGGAGGGGGCATTACACCTACCCGAAGCTTCTTGATCACTTTCTCCCATACCTCGGGGTTTGCCGCTAAATTCGACACATCCTCAGTGTCCAAAGTCAGGCCGAGATTCCGCAATTGTGTGGTTTGGAGACCTTCATTGATTGTGGCTACTGAATTGACCACCGCCTGGTTATGACAGATGACGCAGTATTGGTCCAGTAATGCACGGTTGCTCGCCGAGACACTCTGAATAGCCGGTTCTGCACCAAAGAGCAGACTTGGAACCGCCATGCAGGCGGATAATAGAAGTGTTCTTTTCATGTTATGTACCTATCAATTCCTCTGCCAATTCCTTTACCAAATCTGAGAATTAATTGTTGCGCCCAGTGGGGTTTGCCACAGTGCCGCACTCATTACCCAAGTAGCCATTTCCACCGCAATAAGACAAGTCCTGCAGCTGCACAAGAATGCCGTCTGGATCGGTAAAATACAGTTCCGGAGTGCCCTCGGTCACCCCACCCCTGTTTGCTCCGCGCATTGTTACATAGGCTTGAAGCGGCCCGTTTGCACCTCTCGCTTCCCCCAATATCGTCAGTCCATAGCTCTCCAATAAAGAGAATATGCGATCAACGTCAAAATCTTCTACAGCAATAGACGCATGATGTATCTGACTCGGTATCGATGGCTGGCCTGACAGCGCTAGAAATTGGTTGCCGCTGCCAACTCTTAGCACTGGCAAAGCACCCTGGTAGGTATCAATAGGCAAACCGAATAAGCTTTGGTAAAACTGTATTGAGCGAGCTTGGTCAGTGACGAATAAAGTAAAGTGATTGAACTCTCGAATTGATAACAGGCCATTCGTAGGCGCAGGCTCCGCTCTGGGCAGACATTCTTCACCCAATAAACCAGCGCCGCCACAGTAACTTGAGTCTTGCAATTGCACGACGATGCCGTCGGGGTCGCCAAAGTAAAGTTCCGGTGTGCCGTTGACTGCACCGCCAAATTCTTCTCCGCGCATTCTTACTCGCGATTGCATTGCAGCAGATGCGTTAGCTGCCTCAACACCGTTTTCGGCGAGGATTTGCACAGCTTCGCTGTGGTCAAAATTGTCCACAGCCAAGCAATAATGAGTGATCCTAGGGTTGTCACTGGGGTTACCACCGATAGCGATGAACTGTGGGCCGTCTCCCACCTGCAAGACTATTGTACCGCCCTGACGCGCCACGATAGGCAAGCCGAACAGGCCCTGATACCAAGCAAGTGATGCCGCGGGGTCAGACACTGCTAGAGTCATGTGATTGATAGCGCTAACCGCCATGGGAGGCAAGTTTTGCGCTGCAAATACAGTCTGGGCCCCCATGCCTCCAGCGGCCGCGAGTGTAGCCATCGCGCCGACAAAAGCGCGACGGCTAATGTTAGTTTCCATGTTGTTTTCGTTCTTATTGCTCACTGTCGCCCTCTCTTAACTAAATTCAAAGAAGAAACCCTATGTCCTTATTCTGCCAAGGGATCAGGTCTAATCTGAAACTTGACCATCTTGCTAGTTGTGCCTTTGCCACCTTCCGTGTGCCAGTTAAAATTGGTGCCATAGTTTGCCCATACGCCCCGACCCTTCCAGCCAGCATCAGGGTCATCGATGCGCCCATCCAATCCGCGAGAATAAAACCCTAATGGATAGGGAACGCGCATATGCACAAATTCTTCAGTCTCCGGCACCAGAGCTACGAGCGAGTCGGAGCCTGAACCATTCGCGATAGGCACATTCTCACCCAAACCAAGCGTGTCAAAGATGTCCACCCAGTTGTAATAGTGAAAGTCAGCTTTGCGGTCAGTGCCCTTCATATTCGGCCCGGGTATTTCATGCAACGTCCAGCCTTGCTGACAGTGTTGTGAGTTAATCACCGAGGGACCATTTAATACATCGCATTTGCTGCGATCGAAACTGGCCAAGTGGCTACTGCCGGACAAAGCAGTCCAGATAACGCCATTGCTGTCCATGTCTATTCCGCGCGGCCCGAAACCCATGGGCTTGCCATCGACTACAGGCAATTCATAGACTTCAGTGATGCAAGTCTCGGGCGGGTTGTCTCCGATGTCGAGACGGTATATGCGGCCAGGAAATTCTGTACCCACTCCCCAAGCTACTCCTTCTACTTGCGTGTCTGCGATGATGCCGTAACTGCCGGGGCTCATGCGGGTATCGAGTGTTAAATCAACATCAATGAGTCGACCCCCACCACCGCCTTCATTCTGGCTTCGCATAGCGCCAACTGGTTGATTCCAGGGCTTGCTAATTCGGCCATCGCCATTCGTGTCTACCACCATCGGACACCATCCTTGTGACAGCTGTTCGTCCTGCGTTCGATCCCAGGTTCGGGTATTGATAAAACCAATCACGTCTCCCCCACCACTGAAATAGAGCATTCGGTTTTCACCCCAGCCGAACTGCAGATGGTGTGTGCCGAAACACGTGCCGATGAGGCCAAACTCTTCGGTGGCGGGATCATAGTAAGAAGCCTGTCTTTCGCTGCCACGTGATTGGTAATACTGAGCAAATTTGTTATCGGAACCCGATTTGCACCAATCGGGCACGTTGTTGCCTTGCACTTTCGTAGTCATCCACACTCGGCCCAGCTCGTCGAACATGGGATTGTGCGGATCAGCCGGTCGTTGCCACAAAGCCTCATTACCATAATAAGCGGAAGGCACTGCAAACTGTTGGGCAAATCGAGTAACTGCCGGATTGTCAGGATTGTCCTTGACCGCGATTACTATTTCTTCCCATTCATGGGTATCTGGGTCCAGTTCCAATAGGGCCCCGTGCCCCCCATCGACACCATAGACTTTGCCTCCGGCATTTAAAGAGGCATTGCGCTTGTCGGTCGTGATCTCGTCATGAATATAGGAAGATTCATTTCCCCAGTCCCATTGTGTAATTACCACATTGCGTTCGGTTCCGCTGGGGCGTGGAGGTATTGGCGGGAGTTCACCTGCCGCTATGCGATCGGTCCAGTCGGCATACACCTCCATACCCCGGGGGCCGAAGCGATTGGCATAGAGCGTCATGAATTGACCACGTATACCCATAGCTGTTCTGTATTGCCAAGCTTGTACACTCGAGTCGAAGTCTAGGTGGCTCAGATGGTCTAGGGTGCGAGTAGCCTTGTTACCCAATTGATGACATAGCTGACAACCTTGCTTGGTCAGGTCGAGCCAGCGGTCCTGACTGTTCATCATTTCACCGATACCGTTGCCAGCGCTCCCGGTGCCAGGAAATTCATTCTCAGCGGGAACTTCCATTAGAGAGTACCAATAGTTGGCCGGATAGACCTCGGCCGCAAGCAAGGGATCTTCTGCAGTGAATGTTCGTAGCTTCACATCCTCGGCACCAATTCTTAGCGGCACTGGTTTGGAATCCACCAGTCCATACCCTCGCACCCAAACTTTGAACAGAGCATCAGGCAGTTCAGGCACTACGAACCGGCCTTGACCATCGGTCACCACAATTTTCGTGAAATGCGTTGGCAAATCATCGGTTTCAGCTATGACCCACACCCCAGCTTCTGGGCCATGACTACTTATCACGCTCCCGGAAATCACTCCAGCATTGAGATTCTGTTGGGCATAGGCCGGCAGCGTCAGGAAAACCATGAAAACGGCGCACGACAATGACACTGCGCTTCGAGACGATAAGCAGAGGTGAGCCGTCTGATGGAAAATAGTGCGAATACGAACGAACATAAAACTAACCCTTTGATTTAAAACTTTTAATTCTCATCGAACCGTCAAATTATCTGACTTACTTGCCGGCATTCTCGAAAAAGAGGCATTAGATAGCATTCAATACTATAAAATACATGTGCATATGCCCATGCTATTAGCCCTATTCAGCTAACTATGAAGAGAATATAAGCAATAAAGCTGCTTAATACTTCTCTGTTTCGAAATTCGAACCAATAAATCCAATAATTATGGGGTCTGCACGCTGTGAGGGGCTTACTGGGGGCTGTGCACTGAACGATGGTAAATTAAGTCTTGGGGCTGCGCTGTGCGCGATACTCCTTGGGAGTCACGTCATTTTTGGTTTTGAATGCCTTATAAAACGAGGAAAGAGACGTGTAGCCCACATCCAACCCTATTTTAGTAATCGGCTCTTTGGTCTCCACCAATAACTGCGCTGTCTCTCTGATACGGTAGTGATTAAGAAATTCGCTGAAGTTTCGATAGCCCATATGGTTGTTGATAGCTCTGCGTACTAGATACTCCTGACTAGCCATATAGTCGGCCAAAGCGGGAACGGTGAGACTCGATTCGTGATAGAGCTTCTTTTCTTCCATGACGGCCTTGATTTGTAGGCTTAGCTCCCTCTCCCGTGCAAACTGCTCATCATTTACTTTCTCAAGGACAGGTCCGACTCGGCCGCGGATAACAGATAAATTCACTACACGGAACACCCACAGGAACAAAGCCACCGTAACGAAATAGGCGTAAATCGAATATACGACCGCCGGTAAAGGCATAGCCCGAAATCCAGTGCCTTCGGCAATCGCATTAAACACCCAAACACTCCGATTACCCACCATCAGCAATAACAGAGTCGTAACGCAAATGACGAAGATTACACGCTCAAGACGACGTTCAATAACAAGATCGCTCCTCCATCCTTCTATTGCCACGTAAATTGCTGCCAATGAAAAGCCCAGTAAGACGAGTTGTGAATAAATCCAAGTAACAGCGTTGGCGAAAACACTTAATTCAATGGCGTAGTGAGCATAATAGCTGCCAATCGAGCGCATAATTAATGAAGTTCCTGCCAATACCCAGATGCCTACACGCACTTGGGATATGCCGAAATTGTCATCAAATAGTTTTAGTGACAGGAGCCAGATTAAAAACATCGAGACGTTCCCAATGCGATTGAGCGCCATAGTGAAGTAAATCAAAGCCGTAGGACTTTGAGAACTGACTATAAAGTTGAACCCCTCCCCAAGTAGCCCACAAATCAATGTAAGCACTAAGCCGCCAGATAATAATCCAAGGGCTGATCTCCGGTGATACAGGAAGATGTAAATCGCCAGCACAAGTAACTGCGAAACTGCGAGGCTTAGAAAAACGATATTTAGGGTCGGCATCGATCTTCCATAATTCTGACGTTAGATTTGTTATCCATTAGCCACTTTCATAGAAAGCTGGTGTTCAGAAGAAACAAGAGCAGAATAGATACCCAGTTTTCACTGAATGCATAACTTATCAGCAATTTGGTAAATTTGAAGTCTAATTCGTGATTTTTCGTCTGGAGACGATTGAACAATGCAATAGAGAGGGAAGGCTTTAGGATTAGAGGGAATCGTTATACTTTAACTTTAACTTTAACTTTAACTTTAACTTTAACTTTAACTATACCTGCATTCGATATCTGAAATCAGCTG
>JAQWZF010000042.1 GCA_029253585.1 Gammaproteobacteria bacterium | reverse complement strand
GCTGAGTTGATTCTCAGTCCTGTCGACAGGCGCTCCATGGCCGTTGACATCGCACGATCGTTTCTTGTGATCGCGTTTGACGCCAGCGTCGCGCTTACGTTTGTATTAATTACCGTCATCGATAATCCAACCTTTCCATAGACTAATTACTTAGCCACTCTTCCAAAGTCACCACGCGCGTAAAAAGTACTGATTAATCCGCGCCTGATCATGTTGATAGCTCAGCTAAATTCTGAGGGCTGCCTAAGGACCACACTTGGTCAAAAAATTCAGCTACCCGGTCCTGCTTTTTCGCCGTATCAAAGTCTAAAGCCATCGCTACTAATCCCTTTCTCCCTCGGACCTGCAAGCCACACGTGGCTCAAGAAAGTCCACCGACGTCCATGTCGAAAAACCGAAGGAGTTACCGGTCAATCCCAGGGTCTTGCCCCAAGGATTTTATTACTGAAGTAGCGCTAGTACTGACTGCTTCACCTGGTTAGCCTGCGCCAGCATCGCTGTCGAGGCCTGCGAAATGATCTGGGTTCTCGCCAGCTCACTTGTTTCTTCCGCGTAGTCAGCGTCTTCTATTCGGCTGCGTGATGCATCAGTGTTCTGCGCAACGTTGGCTAAGTTATCAGCCGCGTACTCAAGGCGATTTATGTAGGCACCTAGCTTGGCTCGCTCTGATGCTGCTGCTGTTACAGCGGTATCAATCTGCTTAACCAGGGCAGCCGCATTAGCACTCGTAGTAATGTCGATGTACTTGTCCTTAGTAGCGTCGGTACTCTCGGACGTGACAACCGCCTGCTCAGCGTCGTCGGCTTTGGCGTCATAAACTAAGGACGCCGAACCATAGGCCGAGGCATCAGTCTGACCATTGCCGGAAATTTTGTTCGCGGTATTACCAATAGCAGAGATCGTATCCGCGGTATTAAATGTAGCCCGTGGATCCCACGACTTCAGGTCAACGACCATCTCTTGATTTGAGCCAGCACCAATTTGCAAAGTGATACTTGTCTTCGTCGCTGTGCTGTTTGCTGTGTCATTGCCGCCATTTAAGATAGATATACCGTTCCATTCTGTATTTACCGCGATTCGCTGAATCTCTAGGAATAGCTGCTGTAGCTCTAGGTTAAGGGCTGCGCGGTCAGTAGCACTGTAAGTGCCAGATGCAGCTTGAATAGCCAGCTCTCTCATGCGAGAAAGCATGTTGCTGATCTCGACGACTGCACCCTCAGCAACTTGCAACATGGCGACGCCATCATTTGCGTTGCGCACTGCCTGCTCAAGACCATCAACCTGGGACTGCATACGAGCCGCAATAGCTAGACCGGCTGCATCATCGCCCGCAGAGTTGATCCTCATGCCTGTTGAGAGTCGTTCCATAGCTGTCGTCATGTCTCTGTCGTTTCGTTTAATCGCGTTCGACGCAAGCGTCGCGCTGATGTTTGTGTTTATAACTGTCATGTTAAGTCTCCTTCATTTGAATAATTAAAGAAGGTAATGCATCCCTACCAGTCACGGTAAGCACTGGGTTAGCTGGGATCGCATCCTCTTCTTCACCAGAGAGTTTCCGCTACCACCTACCCCCATAGGCTCATCGGTACCGATTACTCTTTGAATACGTTCATGACCAGGAGCGGTAAATTCTCATCTCTCGCCTCCGGTCAAGTGGTTAAATCGACACATGCATTTCGAATATTAAAAATTTTTTTAAATTCTTACGATCGCAATGGTCGGTTGATTGAGGAGACTGAATTCATGCTGCAATTTATAGGTTTAGTAAATTTGTCTATTTATAAAGAAGCGTAAGTTAACGAGTTTCTCTCTAGATATATTTATTTTGGCGCACAGCTAATTATTTTGGGACGTGATGTCGATTCAAATCTTGTGACAGGGATCAAATAACGAATGAGGAAAACTTTCCTGTTTCGTTGTTGCCATGAATTTATAGAGGGGAGTTTTCGTGAGTCCACAAACACTTGCAGCATTGAACATGTATGAAGGGGTAGTTACCTCCTCGTTCACCCAGATTAATCAATCAGATCAACACCAGATGGTACGTGTACTGCTGGAAGGAGCCGTTCGAAGGATCAGGGAATCCGTGGCGGCGCTGAGTCTGAATGATTTTGAGAAGAAGTCTATTCACGTGACGAAGGCACAAAAAATTATTTTCGGACTCAGGAGGACCCTAGATTTTGAAAAGGGTGGCGAAATTGCGATGAATCTCGATAGCCTCTATGACTACTGCATTCGGACTCTCACTTCGGCACACTGCACGAATGACCGAAAAAAGTTTGCCGAAGCACAAGGCATACTTGAGGACCTTCTTTCCGGATGGAAAGAAATTAAGAAATAAGTTCGTGTTAACCAAAAGGTTCGCCTAGAATGAGAGATATTATACAAGAAACTTCTTCGACTGAGTTTCCTACATGGAATCCCAACCTGTCATTCGGCAAGAGCCAGAATGAACTGCTAAAAACTATCTACATTGGAATTATCGAGGGAGTTTCAGACACGCTCAGTTCCAGTGAAAGCTTAGTCCTTATGACTGAGGGATTAAAAAGGCTGCAATCCATGCTCTTCTCTGTGTCACAACCCAGCTTTATGCTCAGTGATGAAAACATTCAGAAGAAGCTCGGATTATTTTACGCCTATTGCCAAAAGCAAATCCAGCTCGGACTAGACACCGAAGACTGTAGACACCTAGCAGAGCTGCCAGAGCACTTCACACAACTCCTAAACACGATAGAGCTCTGCCCAATCAAGTGCGCTCCACAGTTTCACTAGAAAACAGCTTTAGTTGTTGGTCTAACGGGGTAGACGCTTCATGCGCTCATAGGTGATTAGGGCCTCCACCTGCTCGTCGCTCATATTTAGTCCGGCGGCCAATTCTTTTATCTTACGAAGTTCGACCACGGAGATGACTCCATCCTCCAAAGACTCCTCGATCTCCCTATCAAGCATGGTCTTTTTAAGCGCCATCCTGTTGGAGAAAGAGGAGCTCACAATACCAGTCATTAATGCCACGGTGAGTACACCAATGATGGCGGTGAACGATCCAATTATTTTTCCGATCGGCGTCACAGGGGAGACATCGCCGTAACCTACCGTAGTTAGAGTGATAAGTGACCACCACATCGCATCCGGTATAGATGCAAAGTCCTCCGGTTGCGCATCGGCCTCAGCAAGGTAGAGTGCTGCGCTAGAAAAAAACATCGCCACAAACAGGAGGTATAGGGTCGCAAGTAGAGAGTTCTTCTCTTCGGCGATCACCGAATACACATCCGAAAAAGCGCTGGAATAGTGACTGATCTTGAGGAGGCGCAGAAGCCGCAAGATCCTGACCCAGCGTAGATCAAGTGCGACGCCCACCACTTGGAGCAGGCCCGGTAAAATTGAAACAAGGTCAACAATTCCCGTAAAACTGAATATATAGCGCAAGCGACGGGACGAACTTGTACCAGAGATGTCGTATTTAGAAGCTGCAGTCCAAACCCTCAAAGCATATTCAATCGAAAATAAGACCAATGATACTATTTCGACTGTCTGGAAAAACCCTCCATACTCCTCGGCCAGCGAGCTCACCGACTCAAGACTCACACAGACCAAATTAAAGATAATCAACAAGGATAAGAAAAGGTCACAGCTGAAACTATAAATGTCGCCTCGCGATCCCTTATCTATTATTTCGAGCATCCTGTCTCTGAGAGCTAGATAGGTCATTTCGATGGCTTCTGATTAAACCCAAACTTGTTCATTTTTTGTATCAACGTCGTCCTCGGCATACTTAGAACCTGTGCAGATTTAGAAACATTCCACCCACACCTATCGAGGGCTGCGATAACTAGATTGCGTTCGATACTATTCAAAACGTTCGGTGCGTCAATGCCCCCAGTGGGTAGGGTGGTTTTTACCTCACTCAATCCGATTATTTGTTCGTAATCAAAAAGATCCTCAATCTCTTCACGCTCGACTTTTTGAGCTTCGGCGGGCGCTTCAGCCTCCTCCGGCCCATTCTCTTCGTATAGCTGCGCTATAGGAGCCGGCAAGAACTGACTGGGAATATCAATGAACCGAATAACAGGCCCAGAAGCGAGCACGCATACACGCTGCACAAAGTTGGAGAGCTCCCTCACGTTGCCGGGCCAATCGTGAGCGATCATAGCAGCCAAAGACTTCTCAGAGATGGCGAGCTTAACTGGCTTCGATTCACAGAACTTTTTCAAGAAGTGGTGCACCAGCCTCTCTATATCTTTAGGCCGGTCCCTGAGGGGTGGAACCACAACAGGCAGGACATTCAATCGATGGAAGAGATCCTCACGAAAATGACCTGCCACCGCCATTGCTTCCAGATCTTTATTGGTAGCTGCGACCAGTCGAACATCCGTCTGTATCGACTGATTTCCGCCTACTGGCTGCACTTTCTGCTCCTCCATGACCCGGAGCAACTTTACTTGGAGGTCGAATGGCATGTCGCCGATCTCATCTAAGACCAGGGTGCCTCTATCTGCCAGCTGAAACTTTCCCTTTCGATCACATGTAGCGCCGGTAAAAGCACCCTTTACGTGCCCAAATATCTCACTCTCTAATAGCTGATCTGGGATTGCACCACAGTTTATAAAAACAAGCTGCCCAGTTCTTCCGGACTTACGATGAATCTCCTTGCAAATCAGTTCTTTACCTACCCCTGATTCACCCAGAACCAAAATAGGAGCATCAACTACCGCGAACTTACCGAGCAGTGACTTTAGCTCTGCTGTCGGTCGGCTCGTGCCGATAATAGGATCGCCTTCTTCTGCCGCGGGCATGGGGTCCTTCCCGGTTTTAATTAGAATAATTCAGCAAAAAGCTATTTTCTGTGCAATTGCTGCCAGTGCGTGTCCTCGGGTCGCGGCATTGTATCAAAAAATGAGCATTTAGATTACTCTTCGACGTAAATGATGTGTGAGGAATTGGCAGGATTTCTTAAAACTGGCCGCAAGCCAATTTTGATACCGGAGCCGAGGCAACCTTATGAGATTACAGATATTGATTGAATTGGCTCTGCTCCTGATAGTGGGCACAGTCATGGGCCTGGTCATGGCCATCATGGCAAACGGCTTTGTTGAGGGAGTAAGCGCAGCCGCAAACCTGCGAGCTTCATCCGAATATCTGCAGTTCTCGGTTGCGGGAACAACCTACTCAGCCATGGCGCCGTTAATCTTGCTGCTGGCGGCGGTGATTATAATAACCCTGAAGAGAACTCTAAAACTAGACAGCTGGGCGGGGCCTGCAGACTCAATACTGGCAGCACATACGGATTCTAGAGAATTAGACATTAAAAAGGGCCTTGCATCGACATTTGCCGCGTTCACGTCTGCTGCCGGCGGTGGCTCGGTTGGGCAGTATGGGCCCCTCGTTCATTTCGGGGCCACTGTCGGCAGCCTCTTCCAGAGGGTCGGATTGACCCAAATTTCAGGCGATGTCTTTCTCGGATGTGGCGTGGCAGCGGCCATATCTGCCGGCTTCAATGCCCCCCTGGCTGGCGTCATCTTCGCTCACGAGGCAATTCTGAGACATTTTTCACTGAGAGCTGTTGCGCCTATCTTTATAGCCTCTATAAGTGCCAGCTCTTTCGACCAGCAACTCTTCCCGGCAAATCAGTCAACATTTCAAATAGTCGCAAACGCACCCCCCTTGATACAAACAGTCCCATACCTAATTGTCGCTGGAATGATATTCGCTGGTCTTGCGCTATCGTTTATGTTGGCCCTCCGATACGCGGCAGTTGTGGGTAAGAAAATTCAATCCAAAAACATAGAGCCCTCTCTAATCGCCGCGGTCGTATGCGGCGGGTTCGGTATTTTTGTGCCTGAGATCCTCGGAATCGGTGTCGAGGTTGTCAACAATCTATTCCAAGGAAGTTACAGCATCCAATACATCGCATTAATTTTAGTGCTAAAACTAGCCATGACAGCGCTTTGCATAGGCTTTGGCTTATTTGGTGGCGTGTTCTCGCCCGCCCTGTTTATCGGTGTATCCGCTGGAGCGATAGTCAGTACAGCGCTCAGTTTTTCGGCATCTGCTAGCCTGAATCAGGTAATGATGATCGCTGGCATGGCGGCCGTGAGCTCCTCTGTTATAGGAGCTCCGATTGCAGTTATATTGATCGTCCTCGAACTCACTGGCTCCTACGAATATGCCGTCAGCGCGATGGTGGCAGTGATAGTCAGCAGCTTAATCACTCACCGAGTCTTTGGCTTGTCTTACTTTGACAGGCAATTGAAAGATAGAGGAATAGACATGTCCCTTGGACGAGAAGATATTCAGCTGAGCAGGACTTACTTGAAGAATCACTTGTCGAGGGATTGTATAATAGTAGAAGCCTCTGAATCAGGCTCAAATCTTAGCAAAATTATGACTGAGAGACAGATGACCGAGGCATATGTCATTGGTCGAAAGGACGTCTTGATTGGGAAGGTAGATATCTTTGGAGCTCAGCAGGCTAGAGGCAATCCTATTGCTACAGAGCTCATTAAAGATCCCCTCATCCTCAAAGAGACCGACTCACTGAAAACTGCACTGGCTTCAATAGAAAGCTTTGTCGGAGAAAGTGTTCCCATTGTAAACGACGCCGGCGAATTTCAAGGCGTACTAACAGAAGGTATGTTGTTTTCAGCAGCATCCTCGGTAAAGGCTGCAATAACAAAGCTAGAGAAGGAATAATCATATGAATAAGTCCGGGCGCTTTTATGCCTTAACTTTTGCTATTTACTGCGCACTGTCACAGTCAACAGTTTGGGCCCAAGAGGGCAGGTTCGATGCAGGAGTTGCAGCGAACGAAAGGGGGCATTTTGCAACAGCGCTTAGGGCATGGCTACCGTTGGCAGAGGAAGGCGTCGCCGAAGCTCAAAACAATGTTGGGCACATGCATGAAAAGGGCTTAGGTGTCGCGCAAAATTATGCAAACGCAATGCAGTGGTATCGGCGAGCAGCCGAACAAGGTCTCGCAGAGGCGCAACTGAATATAGGACTCCTTTATTACTATGGATACGGCGTAGCAACGAACCACCGCGAGGCTGTGAGTTGGTTCAGAGAGGCTTCCGAGGGTGAACTTCCAGAAGCAGAATATATGCTAGCCCTTGCCTATGAGCAAGGCACTGGAATTGAACTTGATTATAGGGAAGCGAGGCGACTTTTTTTAAAGTCTGCCCGAGCTAATTATGCGCCGGCGCAAATGATGTTTGCATTCATGCTTCAAGCAGGCGAGGGCCTCGATTCGGACCCTTTGAGGGCATATGTCTGGGGTAAAATAGCTGAATTAAATGGCTCAGAAGAAGCAATTGATGTGACAAGTATTTCGACCATCCTTTTAGAGGATGACGAGACTATCGAAGCAGAATCCATACTAAGGCGGTGTTTAGAGGAAGGGTTGGAGAATTGCCCTTAGGTACCTCGAACAATGACCTCGATTCTCCGGTTCATTGCCCGCCCGTCCAGAGTATCGTTACTCGCAACGGGCTTAGTGTCTGAATGACCTTCTACAACAACACTCCCTGGCATCAGGAACCCCTGTTGCAACAAATAATCTGCAACCCTTGAGGACCGCGCGGACGACAAATCCCAGTTGTCCCTGTATCTTCCCCCGAACGCTAATGGTATGTCGTCAGTGTGCCCTTCAATCTCAACAAGACCACCGGCTCCCACGAGAGAGGCTCCAACTCGGTTGAGCACCTCATAAAAGCCTTGCTCCAGCTCTGCACTCCCGCTTTGAAAGCTGCCCTGTTCACTGAGGGTGATGATTACATCCTCTCCATCAAGAGAAACCCGTGCTAAGCCATCTGCAATCTCTTCGTTTAGATTCGAACGGATAAGCTCATACCGATCAGTTGCGAGGCTATCCTCTCGGTATTGTTCTGAATTATACCAGTCTTGAGAATTGCCGCGCTGGAGAGCTCCACCACTGAGTGTGATCAGTTCACTGGTATTTGATTGAACTATAGCAATACGAGCAAGTGCATCGATCATATCTCCCGTAATTCGCTGCCCACCCGCAGAAGACCCCTGCCTGACAGGGAAAGATACATCGATACCTAATTCAGTCTGAGATATGTTGATCATGCCTTGTGAAATTTCTTCACGCAGTTCTTGAGTGAGTTGATCGAGCGCATTAGTCTCTGAAGAACCATCTCCGATGTTGAAGGATAGCTCGTCATCATTAGGCTCTTCATCAGTTTTTTGTTCCTCAATACGATTTGAAGCCGTGGGGTCAGTCACCGTCCTCTCGTACTGCTGAAGAATGATACTCTCGGCAGTCGGCGGATCAATTGATGGTATGACTGTCTGAACACCGAAGGCACTTCTCATCGAACCCGCGACTTCCTTATACTTTGGAACATTTACTTGTGCGAATGAGAGAATAAGAACAAAAAACGCCATCAAGAGTGTCGCCATATCAGCAAATGTCGCCATCCATGCCGGTGCTCCTTTATTGCACGCAGGGCAATCCTCACCAGCCTCCTCGGCCTCATTGCCCTCCCCTTCGTCTTGTTTCTGCCCTTTTGCGTCGGGGTCTTGCTCTTGATCCTCGTCGCCGGCGTCTTCCTCACCTATACCATCACCACTTTCAATGCTCACAGAATCACGGTCCTGTTGACCACTTGGGTCTTCACCAGGGCTTGAAGACTGCTGCACGGCTTGATCCTCACCTCTGCCTTCGAGCTCAGAATTTTTTTGATCTATGTCTTCGACGTCACTCATGATCGTAATCTAGCTAGTCCGGTATCTTAATTTCAATTCGACGATTTGTTGACCTGCCAACGGTAGTTTCATTTGAAACTATCGGAAAAGTTTCCCCAAAACCGGCCACCTCGATTCGGGATGAGTTAATGGAGAGCTCATTCTCAAAGTAAGAGGCCACAGATGCAGCACGGGCGGCGGAGAGTTCCCAATTAGATTCAAATCGATCACTGAACATAATCGGAATATTATCGGTGTGTCCTTCTATGCGAATGCTGCCAGAGCCTACAGATACAACCTCACCAATTTCAGAGAGAGTCGAAAGGAACTGTTGTTCAAGGTCGGCGCTTCCCGATTCGAAGGAGCCTTGACTGGCGACGCTTAGCACTATCATCTCACCAACTTTTTCTACGCTGAGAGAGCCCGCTTCTATCTGTGAAGTCAGTTGAGTGCGAACCTCTGCCAACCTAGAAGGTCTATCTGCATTGTTATAGTACTCTCCCACACCAATATTAGGGTCAGCGTTTTCAGCAAGCTCATCAGCGCTATCAGACAGAGACATATAAATTTCAGATGCCACAGTCGCCTGAATTTCAGCTAGGACCGACGCAACAGCTAGGAGCGCCGAGGTTTGGTCATCCGCAAATTGATCCTGTTGCTGAACATTTTCCTGCGCCATTGCAGCGACATCTACAGATATTTGGTTGTTCACAGCCTTTACTTGCACAAGACCTGCTTCTATCTGGTCAGAAAGGGCGCTAGAAACGACTTCTAGTTCTTTTTCGAAATTATTCTCACTCTCTCCGGTTCGGCGAATCAAGTATTCAGCAGTCGGATCAATTGGCAATTGGTTGGGATCATTTATTACAGTCCTTTGAGAAAGGGCTGGAGAATAATCTTGCACCAGAAGCGCTCGACCCCTCGGTATTTGAATGGTGGGTCTGATTTTCTTTATGCCGAAAGCATTTTGAATAGACCCATTGATCTGTTCAAATTTTCTTATTTCAGTATCAGAAAAAGAGAGTATCAGAACAAAAAATGCCATTAACAAAGTTGCCATATCGGCAAAGGTTGCCATCCATGCCGGAGCACCTTTATTGCACGGAGGACATTCCTCTGCATCGCCTTCTTCAGACGAAGCGCCGCCGCTTTTCCCCTCGTTAACTTCAGAGGAAGGAACATCGGACTGCTGATCATTGTCGAGAGCTTCTGAAGACGCTTCTTCGGAGCCTCCGTCTTTTTCTATATGATCCAGCTCTTCACTATCTTCTGCCATCTGTCTCTGACCCGTTTACTGCGTCTCAAGTAGCTCTGCCCTAAACTTCGGAGGTACGAATGACGCAAGATAATCTGTCAAAACCCTCGGGTTGCCACCAGACTGAATGAACAATGCGCCTTCGATGATTAATTCTGCATTGGCTGCCTCCAATTCAGACTGATTCACAAGCTTCTGGGATATTGGAATGCAGATGACATTAGCCAAGATCGCTCCGTAAAGCGTAGTTAACAATGCAATTGACATAGATGGACCAATAGACTTTGGGTCAGACATATTGCCTAGCATAGCGACTAAACCTATCAAGGTCCCAATCATACCCATGGCAGGAGCAATCTCACCCCACGCTGAGAAAATCCCTGCCCCTTGCTTATGGCGAAGCTTCATAAGTTCTATGTCTTTTTCCAGTGTCTTTTTGATAAGATCTGCCTCGGATCCATCAACGAGCATACCGATAGCCTTGGACAGGAACGAGTTAGAGATTTCTTGTCCCTCCAGTGCAATCATTCCGTCTTTTCGTGCAATGGTTGCATATTCGCCGAGCTGCGCGATCAAGTCTTGTGGCTTCTCTAATGGATTCTTAAACGTTTTGCCTGCGACCTTTATGGCATTAAGAAATTCTGGCAACGAGCATCTCAACATGACCACCATTATCGAACCACCAAAGACAATCAAGATCGATCCAGTCTCAATATAGCCAGACAAACCGGCACCGTTCGCAATAGCGTATCCAATGAAGCCAAAAGCTCCGAGAAATCCAATAATAGTAGCTATATCCATCGTCTATACCTTAAAGCTTTATGATTAAACTCAAAGCGAGCCAGTCACCTTACAAAATTTCGGCCTTTACTTTGTCTCGCATATTGACTAAAAAACAGTTCAAATAAAGGAATATCCCTTTTACACAACAGTCTTAGACTGATATATGTGTGATGTAAACATTTTTTCAAGCAAAATGTTAAAAAACAGCAGATTTAACTAACAAACCCTTGGTTACTATGTAAAGTCGACATTTGCCAACAAAATCATGAGCATAGAAATATTTAAACCAACTCTATTACTCGCTAGTATCCTCGTGCTTGGAGGATGCGACCGGGTCATGTATACGCCCTCATGCTCATCTGTTGGGCCAGCAGATTATGGGTCAAGATTTACGACTTTAAGAAACGGCGTAATTTCAGACTCAGATACAGATCTAAGCTGGTACAGATGTCCATTTGGAACCAATTACAACGAATTGAACACCTGTCTTGGCTCTCCTGTTTTGCTTCCTTTGCAGGATGCACAGCTCGTTGTGGAAGAAACCGCAAGGAAGTCCTCTGTTACTTGGCGGCTACCGACAATCAAAGAATTCCAAACGATCCTTCGAGAGGATTGCGAAAACCCCGCACTCGATCCTGAACTCTTTCCAGGCTCGCTGAGTGAAAACCACTGGACCTCTGACAATTTCGACCCGGAGTCGAGCTTGGGCTGCGCTGTATACAGCTATCAAGGATCAAGCTCATGCCGCCTCAAGAAAGACAATCTATTCCCATTTATGATCGTAACCGACCAAGTACTAAACTCAAATTAGCCGGATACCGTCTCGAGACGAGGTTTCAACCTGAACTTAAGACAATCTTCATCGCTCGCATCCATAACAACTCTGCTTGGAACCTGTGCAGATTTAAACCCAAACGCTCTGCAACCATGCGGCCGACTGCGTGACCAAGTGACGAAATATGATTCACAATTAATGCAGGCAGCTCTAGTCTTTACGGGATTTCCGTTTTCTTTTATAGATTTCATGGTAATACTTCCACGCGATCAGTGATGGCAGTCCTATTGCTACAAACCAAGGAGCGATTTTTATTATCGAAAAAGCCCCGAAAACAGGCTCAGATGGTTGCAGGAACAACACTGCCAAAACGGGAACGGCTAAAATTAAGTACGTGCGAATTATCTTACACATCGGACAGTCAGCTGAGCTCTTCATTTTTTATCCTTCCAGATTACTTGTACATATTAGACATAGATTCGAACTGACCTTCAAGATAGGTCTGAGTATCTTTGCTTCTCTGAACAAGTGATTCCATCACAGCGAATTGCTTAATGTACTTCTGCTGGAGATTAACCAGCTTTTTCTCGAGCTCGAGTAATTGATCTGTGTATTCATCCACTTTGGCCTGCGCCGAATTAGATTGGCGTGTAATACTTCCGGAACTACTAACTAAATTATCTAATTCGATACTAGCATCGAGAGATAATCCCTTATTCGACGCATCATATTTTGATTGCGCTTCAGTGTCAGCCGTTAACATTGTCACTGCGGATCGGTAATTAGTCGAGATTGCTGAGTCATAAATTTTATCATCGACATATAGATTACCAGAAAGATTGAAAGAGAGGCCAAGGTCTCGCAAACTACTAATTCCACCGGAGGGAGTCGAAGAAACCTTATCAATAAGGTTTTTTACTTGTCGAGAGACTAAGTTTACGAATGATTTGTCAGAACTTAGTGAACCCGAATATTCGTTTTCTCCACCTACCGTTGCCAGATCGCTTGCAATCGAAGAGAAGTTGTTGACAGTGTCAACAAAGATATTAATTGTGTCCCTTAAGGCAGTCTTGTCTTCACCAATTGAGATTGTAGCATTTGTAGTAGTTGTATTCTTAAGGTTTAGAGTAACTCCAGGGATCACATCGTCCAAGCTATTTGTCTTACGATTTATAGTAAGTCCGTTATATATGATCTTTGAATTTATGGCAGTTGTTCCCGTTGAGAATTGGAATGGGTCTGATGAAGCCGAAGTGGATACTGAATAATTGTTACTGCTTCCTAATTCCCCGTCTAGCAGAATATACCAAGCCTGGCCATTAGCTGACTTATTTACTAAGGTCGCTTTAACTCCGCTATTGGAGCCATTGATAGCGTCTACAACGCCTTGTGGCGTTGCCAAAGCCACAGGGATAACAGTATCTCCGGAGTTTTTTGTAATCGTCACGTTGAACGAGTTGCCACTATTGAGTTGTTGACTTCCCGAGGAATACTCAACGCTTCTCATGGTAGTCGAAAGAGCGAGCCTCGCTACCTCAATATCGGCATTTCCACTAGTAGCGATAGCTTGAGAGTTAATCTTCGCATCGATAGCTGATGAGCTGTTGTTCAGGGAGAGTGTTCGTGTGCTACTGGTCTTAGCCAGGTAGTCTAGTACAACCTTAACCTCGTTCACAGCACCAGAAAGCGCACCATATCCACTGATAGAAGCTTCCGATTTTTCTTTTCGAGTCGTATAGCGGTCTATTTTTGGTTGTGTCTCTGCGGCTGCAAGATCTTCCGCCAATTTACTGATATCAACACCTGATCCTAATTTAAGGCTGTTAATTATCGAAGTGCCCGTTCCGGCTGTAGAATTAACCTCTGCCATAATTTTCTTACCTCAAGAAATTAAATAGTGACATCTGTGTCACTTTTGCAAAAGTATTTTGAGCTGCTTCAAGAGCTAACATATCAGAGGAAAGACTAGTAATAGCCTCGGAGTAATCAGTATCCTCGATATTTGATAGAAGCTGCTTGTAGACGGTTTTCTTCTCCTCGATGATTTCAAGTCGCTCTTCAAGCAGATTTTGACGAATGCCGAGGTTGGCTATCTGGCCACCCACTTGATTTCCCAGCTCATCAAATTCATCTATAGAGCGTGATATATCTGCCTTCGTATTCGTGCCAAGTGCTGCAATAAAATCCTTTGCTACGGCAAAGATATTAAGATTCTGCGTATTGCCACCTCCAGTTGATCGCTCAACCTGACCGACAAGATTGATTCCAGAACTATTGATCTGTACTTCATATCCGGAATCAACCTGAATATTCAGTTCTGCGCTGTTACCTTTGTACGCTATTGAGCCGTCGGCCTGTCTCTGAAACGGTTGAACATTTGTTGCGGTTCCAGAGAAGAGATATGAGTTCTGAGAGTCTCGAGAATTAGAAAGAGATATCAACTCCTCTAAAACTCCTTCTGCTTCTGCCTTCATAAAACCGATATCTTCATTAGAGTAAGTTCCAGAGGATGCAGTAATTGCCAAATCTTTGAGTCGGTAAACGTAATCCTGAAAACCAGTAACTACTGATTCTTCGATCGTCAACCTATCTTTGACATAAAAGAGATTGGTTTCATAGGCAGACTGTCTTTGCAGCACGGATTTAATGCTTAACCCTTCAAGAGATGATTCAATATCGCTGCTTGGCACAGCAGTCTTCTTACCCGTGGCCAGCTGAGTTTGAAGCTCTCCTATACTTTCCTGCTGTTTTGCAAGTTGTTTTGTTAATACTTCATAATATTGATTTGACGAAATTTTCATGTTCTTAGCTCAGTCTATCGTGAGGCAGATAGTATTGAATCAAAAATAGCTGACGAAACCTTGATTACCTGTGCAGCAGCCTGAAAAGATTGCTGAAAGCGAATTAAATCAGCAGCCTCGTCATCTAAACTAACCCCAGAAATTGAGGATTCCAAAGTAACAGCATCTTCATAAACAACCTCAAGCGCCTCCTCAGAAATTTTCGCGAGACTATTTACAGCACCAACTTTTGACAAAGCTCTTTCATAGCCTTGCTGAAGAGTTGCACCACTCAATTTCTGGGCGTCTTGTATCAGCAATAGTCGCTGCAGGTTGGAGTTATCCCCAGCAGAATTTAGATTAGCTGAAACCTTAAATGAGTCTCCTGTCGCTGGCACCTTATCCAGTGAGATCTTTAAATCATTAAATATAATTTGCGAGTTAAAATCATAGTCTCGCTCTGTAATTATGGTATTTGTATTTGTATCAATGATTTGATAGCGCGTATTCGTTGTGAATCTGATTTCCAGAGGGTTCTCTATGGTTGGATCAGGGCTCATACTTGAATTGTTAGCGGAAACTCTCCCATCAATCGAGAAACCATCACTGCCTGAGATCGATATAGCAAGATCTGAAATTTCCGAGGCGGAGCCTGAAAGCTTAGTGGTAAGACCAAGTTTAGCCAGGTCCGAAGCTTTGCCAGCACCCGCTGCGTAATCAGCAAAAGTGAAGTCAATCTTAGTGCCCGAAAAATTTAACTGACCAGTGTAGTTAGTATTAGTGAGGCCCAAGGCGTTCGTGGTCTGCCCGAGCACAGCCGAACCTAAACTAATATTTTTCCCTTTCGCCGCATCACGGTTATACAGAGACAAACCGCCTTCCGCGTTAACCCTAGCCAGAACATGAGTTTGAGCGGCAAAGCTATTGATTTTTGTCGCAACTTCAATCTCGTTGGTGAGTGCACTGAGACCAGTTATTTCAACTTCGTTGATTACTAAGGTCTTATCAAAATCAATTTTTTCTGAATCGGCTTTGATCACATTCTGAGACGTTGCGGTTACGGAGGTGCTTCCTTTGTGTGTGTTTATCCACGTTGCTATATCTTGAGCGGATAAAGTCGCACCTCCAGCCAAAGCGAGCTGTCCTAAACTCGCTCCGTTAAGCTTTAATTGATTTGCGGTAATTATGGTAGAACTATTGCCAGTAGCATTAGATTGCAAAGGTATCTCTGAGACAACCAATTCACCACTATTGTAGTTGCCTAGCTTGATTTCTTTATCAATAAAGGCGTTAGCGCCAGTTGCGTTAAGATAAGTGCTGGCATATCTACTAGACTTAGTAAAAAACTTATCATTACCGACAGAAGTTTGCTCATTTGCCGTTAGTACCTTACCGATAAGATGATTTTTCTCTGAGGTAATTACTTGTATAGAAAAATCATCAGACACTGACGCATCCAACTCCAATTCAAATTCATAACTACCCTGAGGAATTACCAGCCCGGGCGCAAGCTCGCCGGCTTCAAACTTAACCTTTCCAAAATTGTCAATGGGTTTAGAAAGATCTACTGTCGCTGAAGAGATGACAGGACTTGAAAGATAACCAAAGTCAATTTTTGCGAGCGCCCCAGAGGGATTATCTGATTCACCCTCAATTAATAATCGGTCTGCCGCTGCTATCTGGTCGATGTTCTGTACAGAAACCTTTACGCTGTCAGCTGGTCTGCTATTTGAAGAAATCGTATAGGTGCGGCTTGGAAGTGGTGGCTCCTTAAAGTTTATGCTGAGATCTTTATACTTAAACGAATATTGATCGTTAAGATTTGGCGTTAACTCAGTGCTTTGATCCGCCTCTAATATCTTCCAAGTCTTCTTATTCGCATTCCAAGTAATGCTCAAAACTCTTGTGGAGTCTTGATCACCGTCAGTTGCTATTTGAACGCCTGTATTAACTGAGCCATCTGGCTCTGTCATCGAATAATTAGGCGAGAGAGTAAATAGTTTTTGATTAATTTGTCCCTCTCTAGTTAATCCTCCCTGGTGAACCGAGTTAGCATCGGTCACGAAAGTAGTTACAATAATATCTACATCTGAACGCAAGGGCTCTATAATGTTAGATCTCAAATTAATGAGACCACCGAGGGAACCACCTTGCACAGAGCCAATGCTAAGAGCTTCACCAAAGGGGTCAAAAACGATGGCGGTTTGACCACTATTATCTTGAGCGTACTGAACACCGACAGCGGTAGACCCTAGCCGATCAACAAAGACAGTATTTTTACTGCTGCCCTGAAATCCAGCTGTGACGATACCGGCATCATCAATTTCGAAATTGATCTTCGCAAGCTTAGATATCTCCAACATTAAAAAATCCCTCTGATCAAGTAAGGCTGAGGGCTGTTGTGATTCTTTTGAATGTTTAGCTAAGCTTCTATTTAGGGAACCCAGCTTTTCTGCATATTCGTTTAACTTGTTTAGCTCTGACTTTAGTTCATTCTTAACATCGGTATCTACTTGATTCATCTCAGCACTAGTTGCCGCAAATCTTGATGCCATATACTCAGAGCTAGCCAAGAAGTCTTGTTTTAAGGTTGCATTTGAAGGAGCTGCACTTAATCTTGAGAGTGAAGAGAAAAATTTATCAAAAGCAGATGAAAGACTTGTATTATCTGAGCCTAAGTAATTTAGTATCTTATTTGTATGCTTGATTACCGGCTCTTGGCTAGCAAGATTACTTTGAGCGGTTCGCAGATTCGCTTCGGCAAATTGATCGTAGGCTCGACCAGTCCGCTGCATGCTTGAGCCGTTTCCGAGATAGTATACACCCCTTTTTGAGGGGTTATTCTCAGATGACTCGATAGTCTGCTTCGAATAGCCCTCCGTGTTAAGGTTGGCTATATTGTTACTTACGGTTGAGAGCGCTTGTCGGTATAGCTGTGCGGCGCTAGCACCAATACTCAGAATGTCTGTCATAACTCAACTCCACATCCTTTATACCGATTCGTCCACTGTGGAGGTTTTATCAGAAATCCCTTCAATTGATTTCAACCATTCAGCAACCCCAAGTCCATTCCGTGAGGATACGTCTCGGCTTACTTCCGTAAACAACATTTCTTGGAAGAGTTCTATGTTCCTATTGTCGAGTAAATCACTTTTCATCGTTTTAGTTGCTTCGTTCATAGATTTCGCAATTAGATTAAAGAAAAGCGATTCAAATTCTTTAGCTATCGTCTCTAACGCTTCGTTGTTCTGACTCTTTGTTCCAGAAGCAAGTCCGCGTAGGCTGGAAATATTTTGTACATCAAATCCACTTGTTATGTAGCTGCGTTGGTCGGCCATCAGATAATCACCAGCTCTGCATTTAGACTACCTGCTTTTTTAAGAGCATCTAAAATAGCGATCAGTGCAGAAGGAGATGCACCAACCTGATTCATCGCATCCACAATATCTTGAAGCTCGACTCCTGGTTCAAATACAAACATGTTTGAATCATCCTCTGAGACTTGAATATCCGCATTCGTTACTCCCACAGTTTGCCCAGCACCGAATTGGTTTGGCTGTGACACCTCATTCAAAGCGGTCACCCTTACCATGAGTGTGCCGTGAGAAACAGCGGCAGTACCAACCCTGACGGAGCTGTTTATTACAGCTGTGCCTGTTCGAGAATTGATTACGATTCTGGCAACTGGCGCGCCCGGCTCTACTTCGAGTTGTTCTATCTCACTAAGAAAGGAAACTTTCTGGTTAGAGTCCTCTGGAGCTACGACTGCGATAGAGACCCCATCCACAGATCTGGCAGTTCCAGCCCCAAAAGTTTCGTTAATGATGTTAGTTATTGCAGTAGCTGTACTAAAGTCAGAATTTCTAACGTTGAGAACAATCTGATTAGACTGCTGGAAAGAGGAAGGAATGAGCCTCTCAAGAATAGCGCCGCTTGGAATTCGACCTGATGTCGGAACTCCAATCTCTACACTTGAACCGGCCGCATCAACAGAGATTCCCGTCACAGTGAGCGCACCTTGGGCAAGCGCATAAACCTCCCCATCTATTCCTCTAAGCTCGGTTAATACTAAGTTGCCCCCTCGCAGACTTTCAGCAGTGCCCACAGTGGACAAGTTAACGTCAAGTTTTTGCCCCGGCTTGGCAAAGGGCGGAACCTCAGCGGTTATAAGGACCGCGGCTAGGTTATCTGTTTGTATAGGCTGTTGAACGTTCTGAGTCGCCAAACTGACGAGACTATCTCCGAGATCAAATTCCGACACCGGGCCATCAACACTGACTCCGAGCCCTGACAGCAAAGATTGAAGGCTTTGCCCCGTTATTCTTAAGTCTTGGCCGTCACCAGTTCCCTGCAAGCCAGCAACAAGCCCGTAGCCTATTAATTGATTACTTCTAACACCAGCGACATCGACAAGATCCTTGATTCTTTCTGCGCTCAGAATCGGACTGGAGAAAGCGAACAAAAATGCGATTAGAAAATATTTCATGTCTTATGTCTCAAAATGGCCAGAGATCGAATAAAAGCTTTGAGCCCCAGCTGGTCCTCGTAGCTCTTGTTAACTCACCATCGCCGCTGTAGGAAAATTCTGCTGCGGCAAGGCGCCTTGATAAAACCGTATTGTTGGGCTGGATGTCGTCAGGTCTTACAACACCTTTCACACTGATGACCTCTGATCCTTCATTAAGGGCTAATCTTTTTTCTCCGTAAATGATTAAATTACCATTTGGCATTACCTCAACAACGCTGGCGGAGATGAACCCATATAGCGATGCTGACTGACCTGCACTACCGGTTCCATTACTCGAAATAACGCCACCATCGGTGTCGATCCCTTCGAAAAATTGGCCCCCAGGAAATAGACCACCAGCCTGATTGGCTCCGATGAAACCATTTTCTGTTTCTCTCTCAGTGCTCAAAGCCGAAGATCTAGATGCTTGCGCGGTCTCTTGCAGTATTACCGTAACAATATCCCCGACCCGATGATTGCCAGTAGAGTAGGACCTACCGGCAGGATACAATTTTGCACCGTTATCAAAAATAGAACCACTGATTATTTTCTGTTCGGGCTGAACCAACGGATAAGTAACGTCGATACCGTCCTCCGCGAGAACTTCTTCCACAACTGTTGCCGCTTGACATCCGGCCAGGCTGATAAGTAAAGCGACTAGAGCTATCTTGTTACTCATTTAATATTTCCTAGAGATTATTATTTAGAAATCTCAGCATTCCGTCAGTTGCAGAAATCGCTTTTGAATTGATTTCATACGCGCGCTGCGTCTCAATCATATTCACCATTTCCTCAACAACGTTCACGTTGGACGCTTCAAGCGCGCCCTGTGTTATCATCCCCACGCCTTGCTGGCCGGGTACACCAACAATTGGTTGACCACTAGCGTTAGTCTGAACGAATAAGTTTCTTCCGTTTGGCATCAATCCTGAGTTATTTACAAACCTGGTCAACTGGATTTGGCCAATCTGAACAGCGCCACCTCCACCCGCCAATTCAACAGAGATCGTGCCGTCACGCCCAACAGTTACGCTCGCCGCCTGCTGAGGTATATTAATTGCGGGTATCAGAGGCTCGCCGGACGGCGTCACCAATTGACCAGCATTTGAAAGCTTGAAGGAGCCGTCCCGGGTATAGGCTATTGTTCCGTCTGCCTGCTGGACCTGAAAAAAACCATCTCCTGCGATAGCCAAATCCAAGGAATTTTCAGTCGAAATCATGTTGCCTTGTCGATGTATCTTCTCAGTGGAGACCACTCGAGTACCGGTACCAAGCATTAAACCTGTGGGCGTCTCATTCTGCTGATCGGCCTGGGATCCAGCTTGGACAATTCTTTGGTAAAGCAAGTCTTCGAATTGCGCTCTATCTTTTTTGAAGCCGACTGTATTGACGTTCGCCAAGTTATTGGCGATAACCGTCATTCTCGTTGACTGCGCCGAAAGCCCAGTCTTAGCTACCCATAGGGCTGCGTCCATCTTTATTCTCCTAGCTAGCTTTCATCATTTGTGAGCCATTCTGATCGAGCTCTTCGATACTTTTGATAACTTTCATTTGAGTCTCAAAGGATCGGTAAAAATCGAGAAGATTGACCATGATATCTACAGCATTAGCGTCACTACCCTCTAATGCACCTGACTGAACTGAAACCGGTCCTGGACCGGTCGCAAAATCACCCCCCTGTCCATTGGAACCTTCTACCTCGTAAAGCCCATCTACCCGTCGAACTAAATTGACCCCGCTAGCATCGCGAAGACCCAGCTGACCAATAGCGACTGGAGCGATGTCTGGCGTCTGAAGAAGCGAGCTAAACACTTGCCCATCGGACGCAATTGTAATCTCAGAGTCAGCGGGAGCGGTTATCGGGGCCCCTCCTTCCCCGAGAACCAGCAAACCGTTTGCAAGCTCCAGGAAACCATCAGGGGAGATTCGTATATCACCTCTGCGGGTAAAAGCCACATCTCCGCTGGACGCTTGCACGCTCATCACTGTTTTATCAGTCATTGCAACGTGTAATTTCTCGCCAGTCTCTTGGAGCGGCCCGGAGCCAATTTCAACAAACTCCACCCTGCTCTGGACGACGGGTTGGAAACGTGAAGCAAAGCCTGGCCCGTTTAAGAATGCGGCAGATGGGCGGGTCTGGCTCGCCCTCTTGTAACCAACTGTGCTCAGGTTAGCGAGGTCGTTAGTCAACTGAACCCGCTGGAAAGTCGAGCTAGTTGCAGCCGCCAATACTGTGTAGATAGACCTATCCATATTCTAGTTCCGGTTACGATTAGCTTCTAATGTTTACGATAGCTTGCGTCATTGCACTGGTAGTCTCAATTGCTTTAGCGTTCGCTTGGAAATTCCGTTGCGCCGTAATGAGGTCAACTAGCTCAGCTGTTAGGTCAACGTTTGAGCGTTCGCGAGAGCCAGCTCTCAAGGTTCCAAAACCGGCAGAGCCTGGCTCACCAAAAGACGCTTCGCCTGAGTCAGAAGTTGCAAAAAAGCTGGAATCTCCGATCTGTCTAAGGCCCTGCGGACTGCTGAAATTCGCAACAATTATTTTACCGAGAGACTTCTGACTTCCGTTGGAGTAGCTCGCAACGACCAGGCCATCATCACCAATATTTACGCCGATTAAATCACCCTCCGGGGCACCGTTCTGGTTCTGATTAAGAACTGCGAACGGGCTGTTGTATTGCGTACTACCGTTATAATTTACGTTTACTGTGGTGCCAGTTATCGCCGCGCTATTTAAAGCGTATGCGGCAACCGGAGATACAAGGGACCCGCTAGTATCGAATGTAAGTTCACCTTTATCTAAGAAGATGGGAGACCAGAATGGGATATCGTCTTCATTAAAGTCACCCTTATCAGTAGTTTCGTCCCAACTCCCATCCTGATTCTGAACAACATAAAGATCACTCGCGCCATCAGTATCCGGATCGAGCATTACATAGGTCGAAGTGCTTCCGAACGCTGCCTCTACATTCTCCAGGCCCCAATCGGAGTGACCGTTGATTTGAATAAAAGAATCAGTGCCCGTTGTAGAGCCAGTAATTGTTATGGCGCCCCGAGCCTCGTCAAATCCGACGATCACACCGTTGACTGTTCTGCCAAGCGCATCTGCCATCAGGTTTATTTTAGTTTGAAGGGCCTTTGTAAATGTACCAATTGAGTAGTTGCCCTCATCAACGTTGACCTGCGATGAAATACCATCAATTATCACCGTGAGATTCTTGTTCGCCGCTGTTACTGCGAAGTTAGTCGAGGGGTCCACGCCCATCTGGTTACCAACAACCTTCGCGGGTTCAGAACCTTGTCCCCGCAAAGTTGGCACGTTATTCACTGCCGATGTCTGCGCAAGCACCTGACCAACAATTGGCCCTTCTGCGGTTGCCGCCATACCAAGCAAATTTTTCGCAAGGGTCGATGCCGTTGTCAGTGTAGTATTGTTATTGGCGGTCACTGTATTAAGCGAGACCTCAATGCTTGAAGCGTCACCAGTACTTCCACTGCTAAACGCAAACGCTCCATCTTGATACTCAACCTTTAGTCCATAACGTTGGTTTTTCGCACTCAAAGTCGAACCATTAGGCACAACATCTCTAAGCAACAACGATTCTAGGTCTTGGTCTGACGGCTGAACGTTCGTGCCATAAACAGTTGCTCCATTAGCTGTTGAGAAAGTGCCAATATTAAAAATAGATTGTGCATCAGCATCCGCGCTTCCTACGTAGAGATTATGCTGCTTTGCCGGATCACTCTGTTCGAACCGAAAACCCTGCCTAACCGAGTCGTAAGAAACCGTTATATCGTTCCAGGTAGCCCCTGCGGCAGCTATCGCCTTATTGATGGTATAAGCGACCGCCTCGGGTGTTGCTTCGTTGTTGGCATCAATGAGAGCTACTTTGTCTGTAGTCCCTTGTGATCCTAGTAAGGCTTTTACATCCAGGGTAAGTGTAGCAATGCCATTGATAATCGTTCCAGTATCGTTAGTTCGTGTCAGTTTTATTTGACCTGGCGTACCGTTACCAGAGAAATTAAAATTAGTATTGTCTCCAAAACGCGAATTGAGTTGGTTCTGCAATTCATATGCAATCTGAGTTCCAGAGAGCTTGAGATTTTTACCTGCTAAATGCTCTAAACCGACGCTCACCGCATCTGAGCCATCAACCTTCACAGTAAACATGTCAGTCAACGCTTCTCGTGAAAAGACAAGAGCGTTATTGTTATCAACTGATGCGAAGTCAACACCATCCTGATTATTGGTAAGGTTCAAGTTATCGATATAAACGGAATCGGCAGCGATCTCTGTTGAAATGGTTGCCCTCTTAGAAGGGGAAGGAGAGGTAAGCTGATCATAAGAATATTTCTTGTAGATAGTACCTGTTGTAATGAGGTACTGTGCGCTGTTCGCGCTTGTGCGCTGCAATGCCTGCAATTCGCTACCCGTCTTTATCTCACCATACTTGTTGACGAAAAACTCGTCACCGCCAGTATCCGAAGCTTGAACCAGTGCTGGCGCTACCGCCTGATCATCGATATAGACATAGGTTTGCCACTTGTTGGTCGGTTGATCTGCTGTAGCCTGTCCAGTCTTTACATAATAAATAGTAGTCAAGTGAGACGACCCAGAAGCACCATACACGGTAAATGAGGTAGTCTTATGATAGGTTTCAGGCTTGTTCGGATTAAATGCAGCGGTAATTGGCTCTGCAGTCGATGGTAGGTTCAACCCCAATTCTACTTCTGATGTGGCAGAAAATTCAGCGACTGTTGTACGGGGAATTGCCATTGCTTTCAGCGGCTCACTGAAATCTGCCTTATTTGTCGAGTCTACTGGCAATGCCATTAGCGCCTGCCCCGCAGCGTTTACCATTTGATTTTGCTCGTTTAGCATAAAACCGCCGTTGCGTGTGTAGACGTTCGCACCGTCAGTAGTTTTAAGAGCAAAAAACCCATCCCCTGTAATAGCTAAATCCAGGGAGTTTGCGGAGAACTCGATATTGCCTTGGCTAAATTCTTGTACAACTTCTTTCAGCGCAACACCCGCACCGACGACGCTCGAAGCCTTCTGCAGTGGCGACGTAGCAAAAATATCACCAAAATCAGCGTTCGAACGTTTGAAGCCCGATGTTCCAGCGTTAGCGATATTATTAGAAGTAACAGCGAGCTCTGTTGTTGCCGCGTTTAAGCCTGTTAGTGAAGTATAAAAAGACATTAATTTTCTCCGATCTTATATTTGAATTGTGCTTAGTTTATCCAGTGGCATTTCATCTCCACCATCAAGCTTGATCTTTAATTTTTGAGTATCAGCATCCCAGTTAACCGAATTAATTACTTGCTGAGAAACCAATGGAACAACAATCTTTTCATCGCCCTTGTTCGCGATTAAGGAAAATTGATAGGTTGACTCTGGGAATGGCTGGCCATCGCTATCTTGACCATTCCAATCTAATTCTACTTCCCCAGCATCAAGTTTTGATATTTCCCTTTGATGAATCAATCCGCCAGTTTGAGAGTCATAAACTCTGAAAATAGCATCGGTTAATGGTGAGTCAACAAGCCCGCTCAGAGAAAGATCTCTGCCGCCACCTGCGAGAACCTGCCCCCCCTCAACGGTGACCGTCTTTCCGAGAAGGTTAGCTCCTAGAAGGAATTTGTCAGACTTCGACTCATTCGCCATATCGTCCATAGTCTGCTGCATGCCTTTCATAGATTCGAGGCTAGAGAATTGAGCCAACTGTGCAACAAACGCCTCATTTTCGAGAGGGTCGAGAGGGTTTTGATTTTTTAGCTGGGTTGTAAAAAGAAGAAGAAAATCGTCACGATCCAGATTTTCTTGTTTATCAAATAAAGCTTTTGCTTGTCGATCCTCATATTGCGAGGTTGTGAGCATAGTAGATGGAAGAGACAAATCTTGGATAGACATTTCTCTACCTCGCCTTTAAAACTTCGAGCGTGCTACTAAGAAGGTTGCGAGTTGCAGTAACGACCTCAACATTATTTTGATATGCACGGCTGGCGTCCAACATTTCAATCAGCTCTGCCACTTCATTGACGTTCGAGGCGTAAACGTACCCCTCTTCGTCTGAAGCTGGATTACTTGGCTCATAAACACGTTTGGGTGAAGAACCGTCGGATACGATGTCGGTTACCCGTACTCCACCTTGAGCGGCATCAGTCGAAATCGAAGACAAAATAGCTTCGAAAACGGGCCTCCTTGCTCGAAAGGCTCCTTCAGCAGTTGTTGAAACAACACCTGCATTGGCTAGATTCGAAGCAGTCGTGTTCATCCTTACAACCTGGGCGTTCATTCCCGAGCCTGCGATGTTTAATATGTCAGACAAAGCCATTTTTTATTCCCCGCGAATCGCTTTAAACAGAGATGAAACTTTCCCCTCAAAAAATTGCAGAGAGGCTTGGTAATCACTCGTCGCTTGACCAAATTTAGCTTGCTCTACTCCAATTTCTACCGTGTTATTATCAACACTCGGGCTTAAAGGAACCCGGTAAAAAGTCGAAGCTTGTATTTCTCTTGAAGAAACGTTGGCATGAACAGTCGAGTGATTGTTTGTTCTCCCCTGATTCATCCTGTCTTCGAGTATTTTCTCAAAACTTATATCCTTTGCTCGGTAATTCGGCGTAGAGGCATTAATAATATTTTCTGATATCACTTGTACCCTACGAGCTTTGACATCCAGTGCCGCCTGGCTAAAACCTAAGTACGAATCGTATTTACCTAAAATGCTCATTATTTAGTTACTTCAAATTCAAAATAGAGTTAGTTGGCATCTTTCGATTAATTATCGTGATGCTTTGTGTCGATTCTGATGCATGGGGCGTGCCAATCTTTGAATACAGATAATAGTGTTTGAGAAATATTCGGTATAACAAGAGATTACGGCTCTAAAGTTAAGATTGCTGTCCTTCGCACGCGGACCCGTGAGACAAGTTCAAACAATTTTTTAACGATGTGGCAGTAAAGCGGCAGCAACCTGCCGCTTATTTTTCTTTGCTGCTCGGTTAGCTTACTTTATCCTCAGCGAATGATTAGAATCATTCAACTCGCTCTAGCATTCCTCACATTAAATTTGGCTGTGATGTCAACGACTCGTGCTGAAAACCTCGACACTAGCTCAGATTACAGTGCTAATTTAGAAGAGTCTGCTATGCTTTTTCTTGAATCGAAGATCGGAGAATCATCAAGCAAAGTATCTATTATGATCGATGATTCTAGGCTTAGGATTCCGAACTGCCCAAGCGGATGGTTATTCGAAAAAGACAAACCATCTCAGCATCTAATAACCGTTGAATGTTCAGATTCGAAATGGAAACTAGCCTTAAGATACGGGTTCAGTGGCCACGCCACATATCAGAGAAGTACGAATAATATTGGTCTAAATGGTGTTAAGGTTTCTTTAGCCAATGAGCTGCCTGTTGGGCATAAATTGCGCGTAGAAGACTTTGCATTGGACACAAAAGACGATCTGCCGGAAGAGCTCAAGGTCTTAATTGACCGAGGGGTATTTATGAAAATTCCAGCAGCTGTGGGAACAGCAGTCAGCGCGTCTATGTTGGAGAGCGGCCAGCAGGTTTTGATAGCGCGCGACCATATTGCGCTTGGAAGCACGGTTTCTAAAGATAATTTTGCGAAAAGTATAGTGTCTTCTAGCGACTCTAAGAATGCTCTATCTACAGATTATTCTTTCGGTGGCAATTCAAAGGCCACTTCTAATATCAATAAAGGACAGGTAGTCACTGAAAAGGTTATAGGGCGCCCTGCCAACGTACTTGTCGCAAAAACGCTAATCAGGCCAGGAGAAACCTTCACTGGCCTAAATACAGAACATCAAGTTATTTTGCGCGATGCTCCAAAAGGTGCTGTGCCTGATCTCATCACTTTAGGACGGAGTGTAGCAACTTCGCAATTACAGCCTGGTCGAATCTTAAGATATATTGACGCTCGACGTGAAGAGGACATAAGAAAAGGTGAGGAAATAAAATTAACGGTATCAAGAGAATCGTTTAGCTTAGAGATAGACGTCATCGCTCTAGAGTCAGCCTTTATCGGCGAAGCAATTAAGTTGACCAATCCGGAATCTGGGGCGACGATTACGGCTACAGTCTCTGGCAGTAGCCGCGCAATAAAATAATTTTTTATTAATATTGATGGCTGAAGTGTCGATTATTGGTTATGAAGGAACCATTAGCAGCTGAACCAGCTGCATTGAGGAACGTTATGACAGACCCAATTTCAGGTAATTTTGATAAAAATCAGTTACCTAAATACAACAAAGCTGTTGATGCGGCGGATAGCTCGCCTGAAACCCCAAAAGCAGGCTTATCAGATATAGATCGCACCGAGAAAAAAGCCAGCCCTCAGTCGACTGTGAGTATCTCCGCTGAAACAAGAAAAAACACGGAAGAAGCAGTTTTCAATAGAGAAAAAGTAGAACAAATCAAAGAGGCGATCCGTAATAACTCCTATCCATTGGATAATAAGAAGATGGCTGAGAGTTTCGTGCCTCTTGAGAAACTCATCAATAATTAACTTAGTGGTTATAAGGTGCAAGAAGAGATGGCCAAATATTCTAACAGCTACACCGAACAGCTTCAGCAACTAGAAAATTTACTTGAGCAGGAATTTTCTATGTTGTCGGCTAGATCTTTCGAGAACCTATCTGAAGTTCAAAATAGTAAGACTGAGTTACTAATCTCATTGCAGAAGGCCAGCGAAACTGACGCGTCATGCACCGAAGAACTTACGGAGCATAAAGAACTTGTTGAAAAATGCCGCTCTCTACAATTAAAAAACCAAATCTTGGTTGACAAGAAATTACAAGCTGTCCAGGGAGTCCTTGACCATCTTGTTTATCATGGTCGCCAGACGTCCGAACACACATATGAGAACTTGGGATAATTTCTAGGGAGCGACCTCAATCGTAAGGCCCTTCTTCTGGAGTTTTAGATTTAATCCAGTAAGCCCAACTCAGAACAACCGCCACCATCTCGAACAACTCTTCCGGAACTTCAGAGTCTTCAGGTAAAGCGCTCAGCGCTTCCACCAAGCTCGGACTCCGTACAACCGGAACTCCAATTTCTTTAGCACTTTCGACCATAATTTCAGCGTATTCACCAGACACCGATTTGATCAGTTTTGGAGAATCTGAACCGGCATATTTTATGCTTGCGGCCTTATTAAGCTTTAATTCAATATCGTACACGCTGCACCTACGCTTCTAGATTTATATTGCCAGACCTGGCTAGACCGGCTTGTTGCTTGTAAATGGGAGGTTCTTTGTTAAAGATATTGTATCCGAGCAAACTAAGTTCCTGAGAATTAAACCTTGATGCTAGAGAATCAATATTATTCGAAACCAGATCGAACAAATAGCTATCTCCATCTACCCAAACATTAGCAAATATCAATTTAGAGCCTGTGTTTACGGCACAATCCACCAGCAAGCTTTTCTCACTATCAATGCTCACCAGAACTTTAAAGTTTGTGACAGAGCCAGTAAGGAAATCTTCGATATTTCTAGTGCTCCTCCAGCGTTTGGTCTGATCATCATTGCCTTTACTGTGATCTCGGTCAAGCTCTGACCCCGTATCACTGTCGCCTGAATCGTCCGACTCAGATGCATCATTGGCAAAAGGATTTGAGGAATCGATATAATCGGACCCCGATCTACGGGCCTCAGAATAGCTTTGCAAGTTCATAAATTGGGACAGATCGATTCCACCGCTTAAGTCAATAGAAATTGAGGCTGGAGCACCATCGAGTAAGAACACAGGAAAATTTACTTGATTGAGACCTGCCTCAAAACTCTGCGACAATACGTTCAACCCAGAAGATATAAAACCTTTTAACAGACTCCCTAAATTACTCTCTGCTTTAGATGCGTTTTTATTGACTGAGGCTAATGAATCATGAAATGAATTTAACCCAGTGATGTCTGACCGTTCACCCATGTTCGCAAAGCTTTTAAATTGATTTCCTATTTTTTCACCAGTAATCAACTGAGCATCTAATCCATTTGCAGATAAAAAAGTGGCAAGATTTTTCGCCTCAGAAGACGACGATCCTAAAGCAGAGCCAAAATACTTTGCCAGCCTAGTAGACATATTTGTCCACTGGAATTTGCTACTTGCAAGTTTAGAAGTTTGTTTTGAGTCTAGCTTTGAAGTGTTTTGAGAAGAAATATTTGAGGCCCGGTCTAGACGATTCAGTTGAAAACCGCCTGGCCTCCGCACCGCAGCATAGTCAACGAAGGGCAGATTAGCAGATAATTGAGCAAACTGTTGTTGGGTAAAGGACCCATTTGCTTTTAGCAAAATTTCGCCGTCTTTCAGAAAACCGCGAACGACCTGACCATTCTGTAAATTTAGGTCATTTGCTTCTGTAAGGTTAATAGAAATAGACTGTGTAATAGGAGAATCCGCGATCGATAAACGAATCGCAGAGGTATTTAGGGAGTTTTCGATACCGACCAGCATTGATGAGTCAGCCTATTGTTTTATCGCTATGGATATTGAATCAGCGAGAATATCTCACCCATCCAGCCGTAGCAGTGTCAAAATTACTGACTTCCTCACCATAATTATTGAAAATAAGATTAAGAAGATCCTCAGGTTCTAATCTTTCTATTGTGGAGCCAGCAAGCAACCGGTTGGGATTTCCCCGCACGAAAGCGCGAGGGTTTTTAATTACCAGAGCTTGAATTATTGCATCTCTTTTAAGTATCGAAGAATTCCCGTAAAGCATATTCACTATTCCGCCAAGCGTATCCCCCGCTTGAACTGCATAGGTAGTGCTTTCAATTGAATTCGAAGCCCTATCCGTAATCGTTGAGATTCTTCCTTCCAAATTTGTATCTTCAAACAGCAATTGCAATGCTTCCTCGATTGGTAGGCTTTGCGCCGATGCGCTCGAAGCTATTAGAAAAACTGAAATCACATAACCAAGAATTAATCCCTTCATAATGGCACCACCGAATATCCTGTTAAATTGATGTTTTCTTCGTCAGTCACTCGTATCACCGTATCATGCTCCCTCAGACTAACAACTTCCGCTGTTTTTATATTATCTAAGGTGCCGGAATTGAGTGCATTAACCTCACCTGGTAGCCCTGGGAGGAGTAGGAATTGGGTTTCTTGTGTAACGCCAGCGTTAAGGCCAGATGGGACAACTAGTTGATTCGACGTCACAAGCATCGGTTTGTAGTATTCCAATGCACACTTATCAATTTCCGCAAAATCATGTAATTTTCGGCTTATTATACGTCCCAAAAATTCTGCAAGCTCTAATGCGCTTCCAGAAAAACGCGCTGACTCTTGCGATTGGACATTTGAATAAAAATCAGGTGCAAATGTAACTGTAACATCTGCGGAAAGCTTTCCATTATCTGACAAATCAAGTCCGTCATTGTAGACTCTATCAAAAATGTTCAATGAAACGTTGTATCCAAAATAGTCGGTTATGGAGTTTAAAGAGTTTTCGGCATAACCGATAAGGGCATTTTTTTGCGCCGGAATACGCGGGGTTACCAAAATATTTATAACGGGACCTGACCAAATTTCCTTAAGATTTTCTGTGCCAATCGGCTGGGCATAAAAGTCGGACAGAGGAACTAAGCTAATGTCAAATTCAGCAAAAACATAAAGACCTGTCTCATCTTGCGATTCATTGGCGCTTTCTTCTAACACTTCGCCGAACTTCTCTGTTTGAACGACGTCATATTGTTGCGCACTATTACTATTGAGACCATTAAGATCTATGTCTATAAAAGTTTTAAAGCTTCTTGGTAGCCTATTAAAATAATTGGTGAGGTAGCATACATCGCCGTTAGCGTTAATATCAGAAGTAGCTTTGTCACTGGCGCTACTTGCATAATGGTTAGGAAAGAATTTACGGGTCGAATAAAATCTGGAATATTGTTTCAGCTCTCCGCTTTTATCGATCAAAGAAATCGTAGACACACGAGTTTCAGAATTGAGCGATTCTGTTATCAGTCGCCTTTTGATCTCTTCAAGATCTATAGACTCAGCTGACTGCACGAACGAGCAGCTCGCTACTGAGAACAAGCATATCAATAGAAAGTTTCTGGTTAATTGCCACATGATGAAATTACAAGCTTCGAATGTAGTCTCTGCGTATGTTTTCTATTTGCTTACGTGATAGTGCCACAGTCGTTGCGTATGTATCTTCGGATACTGGCTCAACGCTGACTAATTCGGCACCCATGATTACACCTTCCACCCTGGAACTGAACTCATCTTCAGCCACTACAAGGCTTCCAACCGTGGTATCCGAGTCAAGATAAATTCCATACACATATTCCGCGGCCATCCTATAGGCGTCAAGCTTTGACGCCCGCACGGCCATCAGCCTTTTGAGCGCTGCGTCGCCTGTTTGGGCGGCGATAGTAGCATAACCGGTGAATTCAAGTTCTTCGATCATTTCATCAACAGCATATGCTCTGCTGCTCAGCGGAAGATCTAATTCGACCGCACAAGAAGCAAGAGTGAGATTTAAACAAGCCAATGTGATGAGCCAAGCTTTAAAATTCTTTCGCATTTTCTTCTCTGAATAATCGTAGTAGGAAATAAGTGTTTAGGCGCTGTCATACTATTAAATCGACAGATTATATAAAAAATATTAATTCATTCAGTCTAGCGATGGCATGATCCTTGCTCCCTTAGTATATCTCGCTACACAAGATTTAAATATTCCTATAACTATCTGTAATTATTATATTTTTTATGGCTACATTAGTGTCACAATTACGTCAGTTTCCGATAAAGGCAGCTCTGAGCAATGCAGGCCTACCTATAGCTATCATCGCTATCCTCGCTATGTTGGTGGTCCCTCTCCCTTCGTTCGCTTTGGACATTCTCTTTACCTTTAACATTATGGCCGGCCTGATTGTAGTTATGATTTGTGTCAATATTTCCCGGCCGCTCGATTTCTCAGCATTCCCAATTGTGCTACTCCTTACAACAATGCTTCGGCTTAGCTTGAATGTTGCGTCGACCCGTGTCGTCTTGGTTAGAGGGCATGAGGGACCAGACGCAGCCGGTGCAGTAATTGAAGCATTTGGAGAGTTCGTGATTGGTGGGAACTACGTAGTGGGCTTTATAATCTTTATAATCCTTATGATCATAAATTTCGTCGTTGTAACAAAGGGCGCGGGCAGAACTTCAGAGGTAATAGCACGATTCACTCTTGACGCTTTGCCAGGTAAACAAATGGCAATTGATGCGGACTTAAATGCTGGGGTTATCGACCAAGAAGCAGCGATGAACAGAAGAGCAGAAGTTGCGCAAGAATCCGACTTCTTTGGATCCATGGATGGCGCGTCCAAATTCGTTCGCGGTGATGCTATTGCGGGAATTCTCATCTTATTTATAAATATCTTTGGAGGCTTAATAGTTGGAACCGCTCAGAATGGATTAAGCTTGCAGGCAGCAACTGAGATTTATGTGCTTCTGACTATCGGAGACGGATTGGTAGCACAAATTCCTGCCCTTTTGCTTTCACTATCAACGGCAATTGTAGTCACAAGGGTCACAACAACTGAATCGGCTGGCGAACAAGCCAAGTCGCAGCTTTCACAGAGAGTTCCCCTGCTGGTGTCTGGGGCTATTCTTACGGGCCTCGGATTGATTCCAGGCATGCCCCATTTAGTGTTTTTAGCTGCAGGATTATCACTTTTAGTAGTAGGCTATTATCAACAACCTAGCCAGCAGAGTGTCTCTCGCCAAGAAATTCAAAACCGCGAGGACAATATTGACGTGGAAGACGCGGAAGAAGTCCAGTGGTCTGATATTGAGCCTATTGACCCGATCGGATTGGAATTAGGTTATGGGCTTATCCCGCTTGTCGACGGGGAAGGAGGAGGAACCCTCCTCACTAGAATAAAGGGGATCCGAAAGAAAATTTCAACAGAGCTTGGTTTTCTTGTTCAGCCGATTAGGATCAGAGACAATTTGGAATTAGACCCTTTCTCTTATCAAATAACAGTCAAAGGCTCTATAAGAGGTGCGGGGGTAGTTAAGATTGGAAAGGAGCTGGCAATTAACTCGGGAGACGCCTCGCTTGACTTAGGTGAGCCATCAGTTAAGGAGCCTGCTTTCGGCTTAGAGGCTTATTGGATCGAACCTTCAATGTCAGACATGGCGCGCACAGCCGGATATACGGTAGTTGACGCCTCCACTGTCATTGCAACTCATGTTAATTCTATTCTTAAATCTAACTCAAATGAACTACTAGGGCATGACGAGACCCAAGAAATCATTGAGCGTGTGGCGGAGAAGTCGCCAAAGTTAATAGAGGAGTTAGTACCCAACAAACTCAGTGCAACTGTCATCATGCAAGTGCTGAAAAATCTACTTACAGAGACCATTCCAATTAGAGATTTAGGTACTATATTCGACGCTTTATTAACCGAAAGTGCGAGAACTCAATCTGCTGACGATCTAACCGAGGCCATAAGACCAAGAATCTCAAGACAAATTTTACAAAACCTAGTCGATCACTCTGAAAGACTAGATGTTTTAACATTAGATCCCTCTTTAGAACAAATGATAGGCGCAGCACTAGCAAAAGCCTCAGAGCCAGGCCAAATAATGCTGGACCCTGCCGTTCTAGAGAATATGCTTAGCTCAATATCCCAAGCGAAGGAAGAAATAGAAAACCAAGGCAAGCCAGCTATATTAATTACTGCACCCAAAATCAGACCATGGCTTTCTCGAGTTGTAAATATGAGAATGCAGAATTTCACAGTTCTATCTTACACAGAGATTCCTGAGGACCAAGATATAGCAGTTGTTTCGAAAATTACGACTACACAAAATAGTACAGAGGATACCGTATAATGTTCATCGAGATATTTGAATCAAACTCATTAAGCGCTGTCCACAAATTGGCTAGAGATAAGTACGGCGATGACATTTTTGTCATTAAATGCTTTCAAGAAAAAAAAAGATTCAAAATATTAGTGGCTTGCGACGAACAAGATGAGAATTTAAGTAGAGCGAATTTAAATAATCTCCAGGAAAGCGTAGACGCCCTTTCAAAAATTAAGAGTCAAGAAAATAATGACAACCATACGAAACCTAATCTCATTGAAGATGAGGCAACCAGAAAATTATCTATACTAGAAATGATCCCTAAAGAGAAGAATATAAACTTTAGAGATAAACGAATTATTTTTTTTGAGAATGAGACACAACGGCTCAGATTCAGCAAAGCGCTTCATAAAAGTGCCTCAGGTTTCGATTTTGTACATTTATTTGGTAAGAAAAGCGTAGAAACCATAAAACTTAGCGCAGCAAACCCTCGCGATTATTCAATTGATTCAATGGATGGCTTATTAAAATATATCATTAGCCAACCGCGAGAGGCAGCCGTTATCGGGACTGCGTTACTAAATGAGCTAGCCAGTATAGATGACAAGGTTCACCCAGCAGATTTGAAAATCACGGTTGCTATTTCAGAATCTTCTGTAAATCATTTTTATCTAAATAAAGAATGCAAAGACATTGACGAGATATTTATTACAGATTTAAATGAAGATAGTAACTATCTGAACATTGGAGCACTATTCTCTAAATCGAATATTTCGCCTTCACTTGGTCTAATGAGAGATCCGTTCGGCCGGTTTATAACTTTGAATCGAGATGTTATCATTTCGAAAGCTAAGAAAGTCAGTAATGAAAAATCGCTAGATGCTTCGATCGAACTCAAATTGGCCCTAAGCAAACTTTCAAGAAGTATGGAGGCTCCGAATGAGAGCTATCACCACAGCCGTAGCTAGCGGAAAAGGAGGAAGTGGTAAGACTACTTTTTCTATCAATCTCGCATGCTCTCTTGCCAAGGCCGGCAAGAAAGTTCTTATTTTTGATGCAGATGTTGGAACTGCCAATGTCCATATTGCATTCAGGAAAAAAATTACCAACACATTAATTGATGTAGTACAGGGTACTGCAGAGATCCAGGAAACGATTCAAAAACTTACACCTAATATTGATTTAATAAGTGGTGGCTCTGGATACTCTGACTTCATTAATTTAGGAATTGATAAAATACATCTAACAATCCGGGCTTTCGCGGCGCTAGAAGGAATTTACGACCATTTAATAATTGATTTACCAGCTGGGATTTCTGAAATAGTAGTGGAAATCATGAAAGCCAGTGATAACAATTTTATAATTGGAAATAATGATCCATCTTCTGTTGCAGATGCCTTCGCTCTTTTAAAGGTACTAAAATCGCATCAGGAAAAGATGAATATCATATTTGCTGCCAATAAAGTTGAGACTCTTAGTGAAGCAAAGGCTCTCCATCAGAAAATTAACTCGCTCACAGAAAAGTATATAAATTTATCCTTGCGGTTCTTAGGGGGTATTACGGCAAGTAAAGACTATGATTTTAGTTGGTCATCTGGGATACCATGCTGTTTAGAGGATACAAAATCAAAAGCGAGCATTGAATTCCGTTCAATCGCTAAAGGTCTTGATCAACCAGCCGAAAGATCGTGTAGCGGCATTGCGTTTGCTCTCTGAATAAGCCTAATTATAAAAATGAATCCATATTCCGACTATCAGAGTTCAAACAAATCAGAGCTGCTAGAGCTCGGGCTTCCTATTGTCACCAGAACAGCACACTATCTTCGTGGCCGAGTCCCAGATCATGTCAGCATAGAAGATATGATTCAAATAGGAACAATCGGTCTAATGGAGGCTGAGGCGGCATTCGACCAAAATACTGGTGTAAGATTTGTTGACTTTGCTAAACAGAGGATTAGGGGAGCAATATTAGATGAAGTAAGAAAGCAAAGTAGCATAAGTCGGCTAGCGATAAAAAATAAGCAAACCCATGCGGAAGCCGATAAAAAATTACAGCAAAGGTTAGGGCGCGAGCCAAGAAACTCTGAAGTCGCGGTAGAGCTAGGAATAACGCTGGCCGAGTATGAGAAACAACGCGTTCATGCAGAACGATTTCAAATAGACAATTACTTTCAAGGGACTGCAGAGCTGGATGAACTCGTCTCAGAAAACGAAGGAAATCCTTTTAATTATATAAACGACGATGATTCAATTAATTTCGTTAAGTCTGCAATAGCTAATTTACCTAAACGTGAGAGGCTTATAATTAATCTGTATTACGTCGAGGAAATGAATATGCGAGAAATCTCTGAGATTATCGGAGTAAATGAGTCACGAATCAGTCAACTTCTGAAAGAAATAGTATTGACCCTAAGAAGCGAACTGGTTACTGAGTGATTATGTTCGGATTCGGGAAAAAAAAAGAATCTAACGCGCAAGCTAAAGCTGAGATGTTTTTTGAAAAATACACTCAAAAACAAAATCATTCTTTTAGCAATAAGTCGATAAGACTAATAATAGTTCACGCATTGAGAAAACATATAGAAAAAGTTTTATTCGGGGGCATAGAGGCAGGGCAAGAGTTTAAAGAGAAAAAACTCCTCGCAGTGCTGCACCCTGACTTGGAAGAACCAGAAAAACCGACTTTCGATACCCCTTATCAAATAATAACTACCAAAGCTGGTCCGGTGACATCTTATTTACCGACAGAGTTATCGTCTGAGGTCTTCAACTTCGGGCTAGCCCTCGCTGATTCCAGAATAGATGGACTACATATAAAAGAATCGCTTCAAGCAATGATGGACGACCTAGCGCGCAGCCTTGGTATTTCAATTGAAATGAAGATTTTAGCTGACACGGAGCTGGAAAATATCTGATAAGTGAAGTAACCTGATTTTCCAATACAATTGGAGTAGATGGCATCTAAAAACGAATGAACACTTCTATTTTCCTCTTAATCGTTTTGCTGACCGTAATGATGGTGGTGCTCATTGCGCTAACCGTATACTTATTGGACAAGTTAAGGGTGCTCGAAAGCTCTCTGATATCTCTATCTAAATTAGACTTTCGGTCCGGTCAAAATCAGCGGGCAACTACAACGAATAACCACAGTGCAATACAAGACCCCTACTTCTATGGTCTGACAGGACAAAAGCTGTGGCAAGTACTTGAGGCCAACGCTGATTCTGATTTTACTCAGGTTGAAATTGAAGAGGTCAGGAGTCGGTTTATAGCAGTATTGTCTAGAGCGTTGACTGTAATCAAAGATACCCATCCAAATCAGTTAGCCAGCACAATAACGGAAGACTCCGACGGCTGGGGTGTATTCCTAAGAACCCTTAGAGGATCTATCACTGTGTGGATTCCGGTAGATATCGTATCTCAACTCCAGAACTTAACAAATTTAGCGATGTCATCCAACGAGCGGGAATTAGTTAACGAATCAGACAGGATAGTAGAAGCTATATTTCAAAGAATAAATGCTTCTGCGACACCCCAGGGGACGAAGACGGCTATTGCTCAATCTTTAACAATTTAGTTAGGCGAAATATTATAACTCGGCGTCTGGACGGGAGAAGCGCACTCCTTCGATCCTTTTCGACACATCTGCATCTTCAGCCGGAGCGAGATCCTGTAACACTTCGAGATATTTTTCTTGCTCTAGAACTAAAAGCGCTTGAACTATACTATTCAACTCCTCGATAGATTCTGATGCCGATGTTAGCTGCTGTACTCTACTATCGTTAGTAATCATCTGATTTTCTAAGTCACTTAATCTTCCGACTATCGACTGTATTGAATCAGAAAGACCAACGAGTGATTGATAATCATATTGGTTCGCTTCGTTAATCGTATTGGCTAGTTGAGAAGACGATTCTAACTGTCTGCTCGCACTGTCTTCCAATGCTTGGCCTATGGCTTCCAGTGCTATTCTACTCTCGACCATCATTCCGGACACATTATTCTGCAATGAAGAAATGCTATCCTGAGTCAACTCAAGATACTCAACCCCAGTATTAAGATCCGTAATCTGCTCCATCATGGCTTCACTTAAAGACATGAATTGCCGATTAAAGCCACCGATTGTCGCCGCTGCTATTGCTACAATAATCGCCGAAATGACAACACCTGCAACGGCGATAACCGCACTTCCAATGGAGTATAATCTTTGCTTTTCGACAGTTCTGCTCGCCGACCCGATCAAAACCTCAATATTCGTATGATGTTCATCTAGCAACATGATTCTATCGTCCAGCTTTCTTAACGAAGATGTGATAGATCCGGCAAATGATACGAATTCGGTCGAATACTGTGATTCGTCGATATTCTGCTCTATAGTTGAGATGTCTGTTTTTTCGGGCTTACCGTCGCTCTCAGCAGCAAGAACCGGAGAAGACTCAGAGACGGAATCCATTTCACCGATGATCGGATCCTTTCTGGACTTCGCGCTTTTTTCCTTAACAGCCGCTTTTGCTGTAGTTTTTTTCTTTGCCATATTTCATCACCCTTGATATGGAACGTCGACGGCGATCGATGCTGACCCGTCTTGCCTTGTCTTGTTACCAGTCGACATAAGCATCAAAAATCATTAATGTTCATCACCCCAGGATTTGGAAAGACAGCGCTGGCAGATTCTCATAATTAACCCCAAAAAGAGATATATTTCTGTGCGTATGAATTATTTACAATGCCGAATGACGCTAAATAAATGCAAATTACCAGATTTCTCGAACTTTACAGCATGGGCTTATTCCACTGTAACAGACTGTCCGTAGCTAGGTTTCTCATTATTGATCTTATACTTTAAAAAATCCGCCCACATTTCCTCTTAGATCTGCATTCCAGTCCACTAGCTTATCCTTCATGTCAGGTTTGATGTCGCCCAGAACAATAAAGCTCTTAATTTCAAAATATTCTGGCAACTCTTTAACAAGATGACTTTCAGAGTGATTTTCTAATCTTAATTTGGCACCATCACTATCTTCAAACATTTCTATTAATGTTGCTGACTTCTCATCTTCAGATAGAAACCATTCAAATCTTATAGTTTTGGGTTCTGAGCAATTAAAAACATAGGGAGAAGAATTTTCTCTCATAAATTGTCTAGTCTCATTTACGCTTTTAATAAGTCCCAATTCAAAAATATAAGTAATTATCTTGTTTTGTTTGTTTAATTCACTCATTTAATTCTCCGTTTCAAACTACTCCACTGTTACCGATTTCGCCAAATTGCGTGGATGATCGACATCGGTACCCTTGGTAATAGCGACGTGATAAGAAAGTAATTGCAGCGGTATCGTGAATACTATTGGCGCAAGAATATCCGGGCATTTAGGAACATGTATGACCTTGCAATTCTTGTCGTGTTTATAGCCTATGCTCTCATCGGCGAAAACAAAGAGCTTACCTCCACGCGCACTCACCGTAGATAGATTGGCCTGCAGCTTGCCCAGAAGGTCGTTGTTAGGTGCTACGGCCACCACTGGCATCTGATCGTCTACCAGAGCCAGGGGGCCATGCTTTAGCTCACCGGCGGGGTAGGCCTCGGCATGAATATAGGAAATCTCTTTGAGCTTCAGCGCCCCTTCCTTCGCTATTGGATACTGTATGCCACGTCCAAGAAACAGACTATGGTTCTTGTCCGAAAATTGTTTGGAGACTTTCTTAATCTCTTTATCCAGCTTCAGCGTTTTTTCAATAATTGCCGGTAGTCGGGCCAGATCTTTAACGAGCTTAGATTCCTGACTTGCACTAAGCCCTGTTCTTCGCGCTAACACGATCGACAGGATTAATATTACAGCCAGTTGTGTCGTAAAGGCCTTGGTCGACGCAACCCCTATCTCCTGTCCGGCCATCGTCAACAAACAAAGATCTGATTCTCTTACCAGGGAGCTAGTCGCTACGTTGCAGATCGCCAAACTGGCCACATAGGATTTAGTCTTGGCGAATCGCAGCGCGGCCAATGTGTCTGCTGTCTCTCCAGACTGGGAAACGGTAACGAACAGGGTGCCTGGCTGGACGATGATATCCCTGTAGCGGTAATCGCTCGCAATATCGATCTGACAGGGTAGCTTCGCTACAGACTCCAGCCAGTACTTGGCGACCTGGCCGGCATGAAAACTGGTGCCGCAGGCTACTATCTGAACATTCTTTACCTTATTGAATAGGGCATTCGCCTTGAGTCCGAATGCCTGCTCCAGCACCTTGCCCTCGCTAATCCTGCCATCTAGAGTGTCTTGTAATACCTGTGGCTGCTCGTGTATTTCCTTGAGCATGAAGTGCTTGTAGGCACCTTTCTCCGAATCCGCTGCCTTACTGTGTATTGTAGTAACCGAACGACTAACCTTTTTGCCTGCATGCCATATCTCATAGGATTCACGGCCTACCTGTGCTATATCCCCCTCCTCTAGATAGACAAACCTATCGGTAACCTGGCCTAGTGCGAGCGGATCGGAGGCGACGAAGTTTTCGCCGATGCCGACGCCAATAACCAGAGGACTGCCGGAACGCGCAACTACAATTTGATCCGGCGCATTGTTGTCTATCATACAAAGTCCAAAGGCGCCGTGTAGCACCTTGACTGTCTTCTTTACCGCGTTGAGAAGGCTTACCTTGCCGTTCTTGCGTTCTTGATGAATAAGGTGCGCTATCGTCTCGGTGTCGGTTTGTGTCTTGAACACGTAGCCGGCTTTGATGAGCTTGTCGCGCAGTGGTTCGAAATTCTCGATGATGCCATTGTGCACGATAGCGATATCGCTACCCGACATATGGGGGTGGGCATTGGCTACTGTCGTCTTGCCATGAGTTGCCCAACGCGTGTGTGCGATGCCAAGCTGGCCTTTTATCTTTGACTTTTTAGCCGCTCCAACTAATTTGTGGACCTTCCCCACAGCTTTTACATTGACGATCTTCTTGTTGGCACTATCGATCAACGCCAAGCCAGCCGAATCATAGCCGCGATACTCTAGTCGCTTTAAGCCTTCGAGCAAAATACCCGAGACGTTCCTTTCTGCGATCGCTCCTACAATTCCACACATGATTCTACTTCTCTATTATCGTGCCTGATGTTTACTATAATCTATTTCTTGGTTGGTCGTTTCCAGCCGGAAATGTTTCTCTGCTTTGCTCGACCGACTGCAAGTGTATCGGCAGGAACATCGCTGTTTACAGAAGAACCTGCTGCTACAAATGTGTTGTCGGCAAGTTTTACTGGCGCTACTAGAACACTGTTAGAGCCAATGAAAACATTATTGCCGATAAGCGTCTTGTGTTTATTGACGCCATCGTAATTGCAGAAGATCGTTCCCGCACCTATATTCACATTCTCACCGAGTTCGGCATCGCCGATGTAGGCAAGGTGGCTGGCCTTGGATCCTTTACCAATAATCGCGTTCTTCGTTTCTACAAAATTTCCGATCTTCGTGTCTTGCTTCAATACGGTGCCGGGCCTGATTCTAGCGTAAGGACCAACGCTTGCTCTTTCGCCAATATCTGCACCTTCTATAATCGAACCGGGGAGTATAGAAGCGTTATCGGCTATCGTGGTGTCTTTGATGCAGACGTTAGCACCGATCTTTACGCCATTGCCTAGCGTTACCTTCCCTTCGAACAGCGTATTAATATCGATCTCTACATCGCTTCCGGTTGTAAGTTCTCCGCGGATATCGATTCGGGATGGGTCGCGAAGCAGTACACCCGCCTCAAGAAGTTGATCGGCTTTATTCATCTGGTAGTGCCTCTCTAGCGTGGCCAATTGCGCCTTGTCGTTTACACCCTGTACTTCATTCTCGTCATTTATAACCATGGCCGCTAGGGCACAATCGGCATCGGCTGCCGCCATTGCCACAACATCGGTCAAGTAGTATTCACCTTGCGCGTTATCATTGCCCAGGGCATCCAACCAAGAATTCAACTTCGCCGCCGGAATAACCATGATGCCGGTATTGATCTCTTTAATCTGCTTTTGCTCTTCGCTGGCGTCTTTTTCTTCGACGATAGCCAGAATCTTACCGGTATCGTCTCTCACAATTCTGCCAAGGCCCGTAGGCCTGTCGGTAACGAGGGTGAGAATGGACAGTGTGTTGCTCTCACTGCGCTGTACCAGTTTGCTAAGCGTGTCGAAATTGGTAAGTGGCACATCGCCATACAGAACCAGTACTTTCTTGTCACTGTCGCTAACGTCAACTCCGGGCATTGCCTGCATGACAGCATGACCGGTGCCTAACTGCTGTTCCTGCAGCGCCCACTGCAAGTCTTCTCTGTCGGCGAAATCCTCGCATATTGCATCGGCACCATAGCCCACTACGATATGTGTCTTCGCAGCTTGTAGCAGGCTCGCTGCACTCAAGACGTGACCGAGCATAGAGTCACCGCCGATGCGGTGCAGGACTTTGGGGAGATTTGAGTTCATTCTCGTTCCCTTACCGGCGGCGAGAATTACAATATCCAGGTTCATGCTTGATCCAGTAGACAGTGAGGCTCTTAAGGCGAGGAGCTACAAAAGAATACCAAAAAAAAAGGTAGCTCATGCTACCTTTTTAGGTTTCTGTTCTTCTATAGAGCCCATATAGGGTCGATAGTTACTCAATCGTTACTTCCTGATCTTACGCAGGGCCCGAAGTTGAGCGGCCGCTTCCGCCAGCTGAGCAGCAGCAATCGAATAATCGAATTCTGCCCCCTGGTTCGCTATAGCCTTTTCCGCGTCTTCTATTGCCTGCATGGCAGCAGCCTCATCAACATCGTCAGCTCTAAGGGCCGTGTCACTCAACAGAGTAACGACACCACGCTGCACTTCCAAAAAGCCGCCTGAGACGTAGAAAACCTCTTCCTCACCACCCTGAAGAGTTAACTTCACCGGGCCTGGGATTAATGCGGTCAACAAGGGCGCGTGGCCTGGAGCAATACCAAGATCTCCTAGCGAACCTGCAGCAACAACCATTTCAACAAGACCCGAGAAAATGCTCTTCTCAGCGCTTACGATGTCACAATGCATTGTCATAGCCATAATTTATTACTCGTTTTTGCCCCTGGAATGAAAGGGCAAAGGACCAATTACTTCAAACTTTCTGCTTTGGCGATTGCTTCGTCTATAGAGCCAACCATGCTAAACGCTTGCTCGGGTAGGTGGTCATAATCACCTGCCAGAATACCCTTAAAGCCAGCAATAGTGTCCTTCAAAGACACGTATTTACCAGGAGCATTAGTAAAGACTTCCGCAACCGTAAATGGCTGTGAAAGGAACTGCGAGATACGTCGCGCTCTACCAACAGTCTGCTTATCTTCGTCGGACAATTCGTCCATACCCAGAATCGCGATAATGTCTTTCAATTCTTTATAACGCTGTAGAACAGTCTGCACACCGTTCGCCGTATCGTAATGCTCGTTGCCAATAACCAGCGGATCGAGCTGACGTGAAGACGAATCCAGTGGGTCCACCGCCGGATAGATACCCAGTGACGCGATATCTCTAGAAAGTACAACTTTAGCGTCCAAGTGAGCGAAGGTTGTTGCCGGAGAAGGGTCTGTCAAGTCATCCGCAGGTACGTATACCGCCTGAATCGATGTGATCGACCCATCTTTCGTTGAAGTGATTCGCTCCTGAAGCGCTCCCATTTCCTCAGCCAGTGTGGGCTGATAGCCCACCGCTGAAGGCATACGGCCAAGAAGCGCTGACACTTCCGTTCCCGCTAGTGTGTAACGATAGATATTATCGATAAACAACAGTACATCACGTCCCTCATCGCGGAAATCTTCCGCCATGGTGAGCCCGCTTAGGGCAACACGCAGTCTATTACCAGGAGGCTCATTCATCTGACCGTACACCATCGATACTTTAGATTCGCCTTCAAGATCGATTACTTTTGATTCTTGCATCTCGTGGTAGAAATCATTTCCTTCACGAGTACGCTCACCAACACCGGCGAATACAGACAAACCACTGTGCTCTGTCGCGATGTTGTTAATTAGTTCGAGCATGTTGACTGTCTTGCCCACACCGGCACCACCAAATAGACCAACCTTACTACCCTTGGCGAAAGGACAGATCAAGTCGATTACCTTGATGCCTGTTTCCAATAATTCGTTAGAGGTAGCGAGTTCTTCATAAGTAGGCGCTTTGCGGTGAATCGGCATACGCTTCTTCTCACCGATAGGCCCGCGCTCATCGATCGGGCGACCCAATACGTTCATGATTCGGCCCAGGGTTTCGACACCAACCGGTACAGAAACAGGAGCACCGGTATCTGTAACCTCAAGCCCTCTGCTCAGTCCCTCAGTACTGCCTAGCGCGATTGTTCTTACCACGCCATCACCTAATTGCTGCTGCACTTCGAGTACGATATCTGTGTTGCTCACCTCTAGTGCGTCATACACAGAAGGTACTCCATCGCGTCCAAATTCTACGTCGATTACAGCGCCAATGATTTGTACGATTCGACCGCTACTCATGTCCGGTTCCTCAATCTCTTAATTTTTTGTCTAAGCTTTTGTTAATGACACTGAAAAGTCAGCGCCGCTAATTACCATGTTCTTAATACTAATTCTTATACTGCCGCCGCGCCGCCAGCTATCTCGGATAGCTCTTGGGTAATTGCAGCCTGTCGAGCCTTGTTATAAACCAGCTCTAATTCATCAATAAGCTCCCCGGCGTTATCGGTTGCGCTCTTCATAGCAACCATTCGCGCGGCTTGCTCGCAGGCGTTGTTCTCTACTACCGCCTGAAATACTTGTGATTCGATATATCTTAATAGCAAACCATCTAGCAATTCTTTAGCATCGGGCTCATACAGATAATCCCAGTGATGCTGTAGGTCTTCTTCTTCAGAAGGAAGCAATGGCAGTAACTGTTCTATGGTCGGTTGCTGCGTCATCGTGTTAACGAATGTGTTGCTTACCACCATTAGTTGATCAATTTCGTTCTTGTCGAACTTGTCTAGCATCACCTTCACTGAGCCGATGACATCGGCTACTTCAGGCGCATCGCCTATGCTATCTAATGCTGCTATGACGTTGCCGCCATAGTTATTAAAGAAGCGTGCCGCCTTCTTGCCAATGACACAGAAGTCGATCTCGACATTGCTGTCTTTGAACCCTCTCATCGAGGCTACTGCCGACTTGAATACATTGATGTTCAGACCACCGCACAGGCCGCGATCGGATGACACTATGATGTACCCCACTCGCTTAATATCACGTCTGTCGAAATAGGCGTGTCTGTATTCCGGTGTAGCGTTTGCAATATGGCCAATCACCGAACGAATTCGATGAGCATAGGGCTTGCCAAGTGTCATGCGCTCTTGAGCCTTACGCATCTTACTTGCCGCTACCATTTCCATCGCGCCGGTGAGACTCTGAGTACTCTTAATACTCGAAATCTTGGTGCGTATTTCTTTTCCGCCAGCCATTCCTTACAGCCTCTACGTTTATTTCGCTATTTGCCTATTAATTAGTAATTAGCTATCTAGCTAGGCGACTACCAAGTCTGCGTGGACTTGAACTTGTCGATTGCCGCTTTGAACTGCCCGCCGATGTCGTCGTTGTAGTCACCGGTGTCGTTAATGTGTTTAATCAAGTCAGCGTGCTCACTATTCATATAGGAAAGAAGCGCTGCCTCAAAGGCCAATATTTTGTTCAGCTCGATATCTATCAGATAGCCTTCGTTCGCCGCATAAATAGAGATGCCCATCTCCGCAATCGACATAGGCGTATATTGCTTCTGCTTCATCAATTCTGTCACTCGCTGACCATGCTCTAGCTGTGCTCGAGTCGCGTCATCAAGGTCGGATGCGAACGCTGCAAAGGCGGCCAACTCACGATATTGAGCTAGGGCAATACGTATACCGCCGCCCAGCTTCTTAATAATCTTAGTCTGCGCAGCACCACCCACACGCGACACCGAGACGCCCGGGTTCATCGCAGGACGAATACCCGAGTTAAATAGGTCTGTTTCCAGGAATATCTGGCCATCTGTAATCGAAATTACGTTGGTTGGTACAAACGCCGAAACGTCACCAGCCTGTGTCTCAATAATCGGCAATGCCGTCAAAGAGCCTGTCTTACCTTTCACTTCACCATTGGTGAAACTCTCTACGTAGTTAACGTTCACTCTTGATGAGCGCTCCAAAAGACGAGAGTGTAAGTAGAAAACATCACCGGGATAGGCTTCACGGCCTGGCGGTCTTCTTAGTAATAAGGAAATCTGTCTATAGGCCCAAGCTTGCTTAGTCAGGTCATCATAGACGATCAATGCATCTTCGCCGCGATCACGGTAGTACTCACCCATCGTGCAGCCTGAGTAAGGTGCGATAAATTGCATAGATGCTGGGTCAGATGCCGTTGCCGCTACGACGATGGTGTATTCCATGGCACCGTGCTCTTCCAGGCGATTTACCACGTTAGCTACAGATGAGGCCTTCTGGCCTATCGCTACGTAGACGCACTTAACATTCTTGCCTTTCTGGTTGATGATCGCATCGATCGCCACAGCGGTCTTTCCTACTTCACGGTCACCAATAATAAGTTCACGCTGGCCCCTTCCGATTGGAACCATGGAATCGATTGATTTCAATCCTGTCTGTACAGGCTGGTCAACCGATTGTCTTTCGATTACGCCCGGCGCTACTTTTTCAACCGCGTCGGTCATAGTTGTCTCAATCGGTCCCTTACCGTCGATTGGCTTACCTAGCGCATCAACAACACGGCCTTCCAGCTCTGGACCAACAGGTACTTCCAAGATTCGCTTGGTACAACGACAAGTTTGACCTTCGCGTAACGAGAGGTAGTCGCCTAATACCACGGCGCCTACGGAGTCTCTTTCAAGGTTCAGCGCCATACCGTATATGCCGCCTTCAAACTCGATCATTTCACCGTACATCACATCGGCGAGGCCGTGGATGCGAATAATACCGTCAGATACGCTGACGATGGTGCCTTCGTTCTTTGACTCTACAGAGACATCGAGCTGCTCGATGCGCTGTTTGATGATGTCACTGATTTCGGATGGATTCAGTTGTTGCATGCTTATTTCCTTGTTCCTGACCTGCTCAGGAATTCATTGATTCAGCTAATTTTGATAATTTCCCGCGAACCGAGTTGTCGATGACATTGTCACCCGCTCTAATTATTGCGCCGCCGATCAGGCTTGGGTCGACATTGGTTGCCAAGATGATTTCACGCTTAAGACGATCTTTAAGAGCCTGTGCTAGCTTATTCGAAACATCTGAACTAATTTCATAAGCTGTCGTTATCTCAACATCGACTGACATTTCCTGATTGGCTTTCAGGATTTCAAACAGTGAAGAAATTTCTGGTAGCAAAACCAGTCGCTTGTATTCGGCAAGAAGGGTTACGAAGTTCTTAACTTTCGCGTCAAGCTCATCGCCACAAATTCCGACGAATGCTTCGGCAATTTGCTCCGACGACAAGGAGGGAGACGACAAGAAAGTACTCACTCCCCCTTCACCGGCCACCGCTGCTGACAAGGCGATCATGCTAGACCATTTGTCCAACGCATCGTCCTGCAAGGCTGTCTCGAAAGCCGCCTTGGCATAGGGTCTTGCTAATGTGATTAATTCGGCCACTGTTTATTTTCTCAAAGTTCGGAAGCTAATTTGTTCAACATGTCTTCGTTGGCTGCTTGATCGATTGAACCTTCCAAGATCTTTTCGGCGCCAGCGATAGCAATCGCAGATACCTGTGCTCGTAGAGCCTCTTTAGCTCTATTTACTTCCTGTTCGATATCAGCCTGGGCGCCAGCGACAATACGTTTCGCTTCTTCTTTGGCTTGATCTTTAGCTTCTTCAACGATCTGAGAACCTCGCTTGTTGGCAAGATCGATGATGCCAGCTGCCTCAACCTTCGCTTCTTTTAACTGATCTGTAGACTTGGCCTGAGCCAATTCTAAATCTTCCTCAGCTCTAGCAGCTGCTTCCAGGCCATCTGCGATTTTCTGCCTACGCTCATTCATGACGTCCATGAAAAGAGGCCAAACGTATTTCGCACAGAACCACCAGAAGACGAAGAACGCTACCGATTGCCCGATAATAGTTAATGTAATATCCACCGCGATCTCCCGCTATTAGATGTCTTTCTTATCCTGCTTAGCCGCCTAGCTGACCAAGGTAAGGGTTGGCAAAGGTAAACCACATGCCGATACCGATACCGATCATAGTTACCGCATCGATAAGTCCGGCTACCAAGAACATGCTAGCTTGCAATTTAGGTGCTAGCTCAGGCTGACGAGCAGAACCTTCCAGGAATTTTCCTCCCAGAATACCGAAACCAATCGCGGTGCCGAGTGCGCCCATTCCCAGTACAAGCAGGACGCCTAGTACCGTATTCGCCAATATCATTTCCATCTTTTCCTCCAGGTTTTCTTTAGTTCAGATCAATCTTAATAAAATGTAAAAATTCGTTTAGTGGTGTTCTACCGGCTCGTGTGCAGCATTCAGATACACAATCGTTAGCATCATGAAGACGAAGGCCTGTAGGGGGACAACCAATAGGTGAAACACTGCCCAGACAAAGTGCGCTGGCAACTGATAAACACCCAGCAGCCCAGAAATGAGCAAGAACAACAACTCACCCGCATACAGATTTCCAAACAGTCGAAGCCCGAGCGAAATCGGTTTAGCAAATAGGGTAGGTATTTCAATAATTAGGTTAAACGGCAGCATCCACTTACCGAAAGGGTGAAAGGCAAGTTCACTTAGGAAGCCACCAACCCCCTTACTCTTAATGCTGTAATAGATAATAAGAAAGAAGACACTGATGGACATGCCCATGGTGATATTTGGGTCTGTAGTTGGCACGACCTTGAAGGACATATGCTCCAAGCCCCACAGACCTCCGACAGCCATCGCTATCTCTGGAATCCAATCTACGGGCACCAGATCCATCGTGTTCATCAATATGATCCAGACAAAGACCGTCAAACACAGAGGAGCAACATAAGGGTTCTTATAGATGAAGCCTTCATTGACTCTGGCCTCCACGAACTCGAAGATGCTTTCGACAAAGTTTTGTATGCCGCTTGGCACGCCAGTCGTGGCGCGCTTACCTATGTGGCGGAAGAAGAGCAGGAAAGCAGCACCCAGGAAAAGCGACCAGCCCATAGTGTCGACATGGATCGACATGAAGCCCATTTCAGTTGCTTCTTCTATGGTGTGGGCAAGGCCCCAATGACCATCGGGAAATCGTCCGTAGGTCAAATAGGATAAATGGTGGCTAATATATTCCTGAACGGTCTGGCTTTCTGCCCCGTGTTCAGCTGCTGCGTGTGCCGCTTCTGCTAACTCTGCCATTTAAAATCTCTAAGATCTGAGCAACCTAAGTCTTGTACCTAGGTATTATTACCCGGGGGGCTATAACTAATGAACCCCGACGTTACTACACCCGTAAAATGGGCCACTATGAACCCAAGAATTAGGGCTAATTCATTCAAACTGGTAATCAAGGTGAAAGTAAGGGCAAAAAGTACCACCGTAATGATTATTTTGCCGAGCTCACCGTGAATAAAGCCCTTTACAACATTGTGCGCGTTTCTAGCCCCCTGATAACGGTAAGCATGGAACGCAAAATAGCTATTTGGTAATGCGCTTATGAAGCCACCCAATAGTGTCGAGTAAGCTAAAGCGGTACCTGAAATCAGCAGAGAAGCTACTGCTATAAAGACCGTCACTGCGACTTGCGCAATGATCACTTTATATACCGGTGGGGTCTTTAAGTTAGACATTTTGGCTTAGCATTTTCAGCCTCGCACTCCATCGGCATCTGTAACAAACACCTAAAAATCGCAGCGGTGATCACCAAAGCACGCGCATTATAGGGGCTTTATAGTGCCTAATCAACTACGTCAGATTATCAATTGATGTGGGAGAGAATACCGTCCAATTCATCCAAGGAATTGTACTTTAGAATGAGCCTGCCCTTGCCTTTGGCAGTATGCTGGATCATCACCTTGGCGCCCAGCTTGTCCGCCAGGTTCTCTTCAAGATTCTTGATGTCTGGGTCAACTGCTTTGCCACCGTTATTGCTATTCGTGCCCGCTTCGGCAATGAGTCTACGAACCAGAGACTCAGTCTGTCTTACAGATAGCCCCTTACCCACAACAGCTCTCGCCGCCTCTGATTGCTGAATATCCGAGAGCGACAACAGTGCTCTAGCATGGCCCATTTCAAGGTCGCCATGCTCTAGCATGCGCCGAACATCGATGGTCAGGCCTATAAGGCGCATCAGGTTGGTCACTGTGGCGCGGGACTTCCCTACAGCATCGGCGACTTCTTGCTGGGTTAATTCGAATTCGTCCTGCAGACGCTTCAGCGCCATTGCCTCTTCGATAGGGTTCAGGTTTTCACGCTGAATATTCTCGATTAGGGACATGGCGATCGCTGCTTCATCACCGACAGGTTTGATAATCGCGGGAATAGTGTCCAAACCGGCTATCTGGGTTGCTCTCCAGCGTCGCTCACCGGCGATAATCTCGTATTTGTCGGAAGATATGGGGCGCACAACGATGGGTTGCATGACGCCCTGAGCCTTAATGGAGTTTGCTAGCTCTTCCAGAGCCTCTTCGTGCATGTCAGTTCGGGGCTGATATTTGCCACGCTGAATCAAATCGACAGGTATATTCTTCAGATCACCGTCTTTTTCTATGGTCTGTGGGGGCATGCTGCGGTCTTTGGGCTTGGACAACAGGCTGGCCATGGTTTCCGTGCTGCCTCTAGAGAGCAGTACATCTAGGCCTTTGCCGAGTTTTTTCTTTTCAGTCATCTTACATCGGGCTCAAATAAGCGGGCTTCTGTTCCCTGGGTTGAACAAAGTGAAACAATAGCCTAAACGGCAGCTAGGGCCGCCGCCTCATCATTGCGCCTTAAAACCTCTCCAGCTAGTGCTAGATAAGCAATCGCGCCCCGGGACTGCTTGTCATACTTCAATACTGGCTTACCGTAGCTGGGAGCCTCGGCTAAGCGAATATTCCTGGGCACCACGGTTCGATAGACGGTGTCACCAAAATAGTTAATTAGCTGACCATTTACCTCTGAGGTCAGCTTGTTTCTGGGATCGTACATAGTGCGAACAATACCCTCTATCTTCAGGTCCGGGTTAAATGTTTCTCGTATGGCGTTAATAGTATCCATAAGAGCCGACAGGCCCTCCAATGCATAATATTCGCACTGCATCGGAATAACTACGCCATCTGCAGCAACCAGAGCATTTATGGTGAGCATATTCAGTGATGGAGGACAATCGATGACTACATAGTCATAGCGCTCTCGAACCTGTTCTATGATTTGGCGTAGGCGGAGTTCTCTGTTTTCTTCGCCGATCAATTCAATCTCTGCCGCGACCAGATCACCGTTTGCAGGAAGCAAGTCATATCCTGAAGATTCGGGGCTCAGAACAACCTCGTCAAAATTCGAATGTTGCATCAAAACATCATAGATTGAAGTCTCTAACGAGGACTTATCTATGCCGCTACCCATGGTGGCATTGCCCTGTGGATCCAAGTCGATTAGCAGTACGTTCTTTCGTGTAAATTTTAGCGATGCAGCAAGATTTACAGAAGTTGTGGTTTTACCTACTCCTCCTTTTTGATTTGCGATTGCGAGAACTTTACCCACTTTAATTTTTCCTAACTTGAACTTCGTTTATTCGGCTACTTGCATCGATGCATTCTTAGCTCTTAACTAGGCCGCCTTGCTGCGCATCACCTCGATAAGATGACGCTGTGATTTCCTGCCGGGCACTTCCAATTTGATACTTTTCGTCAGCTCAAATCCCTCTGGCAGTTGCGCAATTTCATCGAGCGGATAATGCCCCTTCATCGCCACTAACCTACAACTTTCCGAGAAAATTGGCTGCAACATTATCAGCGCGTCGGACAACTTAGAGAAGGCTCGACACATCACCATATCAATTTGCTGCTTACTTTGATAGTGCTCTATTCGACAATTTTCGACAGTAATATTTTCCAGTCCTAGCTGAATTTTAGCCTGAAACATGAAGCGTGTTTTCTTACCATTTGAATCAATAAGCACGAAGTGTTTATCGGGGTTCAAGATGGCAAGCGGTATACCTGGCAAGCCGGCACCGGCCCCAATATCCGCTATAAGACTCCCTTCGATATGTGGGCTGATAGACAGGCTATCGAGAATATGTCGCGACACCAGGTCTGGGGTTTCATTTGCCCCTAACAGGTTATAGGCCGAGTTCCACTTCTTGAGTAGGTCGATATAGGCCAACAGCGAAACCAACTGTTCTTCGCTGCAGTGCAGCGACAGAGATGAAATGCCTCTATGCAACTCCTCTCGAATTGACTCAGTCATTTTTTTTCCGCGGGGCTAACCAGCCTTGCGATTTACCGCCCGGTGTTTCTTCAGGTAGATCAGTAACAGAGAGATTGCGGCTGGCGTAATACCGGGTATACGGGAGGCGCGCCCTATATTTTCAGGTCTCGCCTCGATCAGTTTCTGCTTCAGTTCGTTCGAGAGCCCCTGCATCTGATCATAGTTGAAATCAACTGGCAGCTTTGTATGTTCCTGCCTCTTGAGACGTTCGATGTCCTCTACCTGCCTATCGATATAGCCTTGATACTTTATCTGGATTTCAGATTGCTGCGCTGCTTGGGACTCTATGGTGGTAAGTTCAGCCTCAGTCTCTGGGTGCCCATGGTAGGCAGCCAACAGGGCGGTATGCTCAACTCTTGGCCGTGCGAGTAGATCCGCTAAGCTGTATTCGCGACTTATGGGCTTCTCCAACAATTTGTTGATGCGCTCTGCTCTGTCGGTATTGGGTTGCACCCAGGTACTGCGTAAGAATTGCAGTTCTTCATCGATCTTGATCTTCTTCTGGCTAAAGAATTCCCAGCGCTCATCGTCAACCAAGCCCAGCCTTCTTCCTTCCTCGGTAAGACGCAGATCGGCATTATCTTCTCGCAGAGTTAAGCGGTATTCCGCTCTGCTGGTAAACATGCGATAGGGCTCGTTTGTTCCCAGTGTAATCAGATCATCAATTAGAACGCCGATGTAAGCCTCATCTCTTTTAGGGCACCACGACTCCAAACCTCTAGCGGCGAGACCTGCGTTGAGCCCGGCCATTAGCCCTTGCGCGCCAGCCTCTTCGTAACCGGTAGTGCCATTAATTTGACCGGCGAAATAAAGCCCTTTGACGAACTTCGTTTCCAGAGAGTAATGTAAATCTCTAGGGTCGAAGAAATCATATTCTATCGCGTAACCCGGTCGCGTTATGTGCGCGTTTTCAAAACCCTTAATTTCCCGAACCATTTCTAGCTGCACGTCGAACGGCAAGCTGGTCGAAATGCCGTTTGGGTAAAGCTCCTTAGTATGCAAACCTTCCGGTTCGACAAATATTTGATGAGAGCTCTTATCGGCAAAGCGCATAACTTTGTCTTCGATGGATGGGCAGTAACGAGGCCCGGTTCCTTCGATTACACCGGTGTACATTGGAGAGCGATCCAGGCCGCCACGAATAACTTCATGACACTTTTCGTTGGTGTTGGTTATGTAACAGTTAATCTGTTCAGGGTGATCTGACTCTTTGCCAAGAAAAGACATTACCGGCAGCGGCGAGTCTCCTGCCTGAACTTGCATTTCCGAGAAATCAACCGTGTCGGCATCGATGCGCGGTGGTGTACCCGTCTTCAGTCGATTGACTCTGAAAGGTAATTCTCGCAATCGATTCGCCAGCGCGATTGCAGGTGGATCTCCGGCCCTACCGCCCGAACTATTCTCCAGGCCAATGTGTATCTTTCCACCCAAAAACGTACCTGTAGTTAAGACGACTCTTGGCGCTCTGATGAGCATGCCCATCTGTGTGATTACGCCCTGAATTATCCCGTCTTCGATCACCAGATCATCAACACCCTGTTGAAATAGGGACAGGCTTTCTTGCTGTTCCAACATCTCTCGGATAGCCGCTTTGTAGAGAGCTCGATCAGCCTGAGCTCGGGTAGCCCTAACCGCAGGTCCTTTGCTCGCATTAAGAACGCGAAATTGAATACCCGCTAGATCAACTGCTTTAGCCATGGCGCCACCCAGAGCATCGATCTCCTTAACCAGATGGCTCTTGCCGATGCCGCCGATTGCCGGATTACAGGACATTTGTCCTAGTGTCTCGATGCTGTGAGTAATAAGCAAAGTGTCAACGCCCTGGCGAGCAGAAGCCAGAGCCGCCTCGGTGCCGGCATGGCCTCCACCCACTACGATCACGTCATATGTCTTGCTATATTCCACCACGCTTGGCGTCCTTTTAAATCTTATGCTACTAGTTTTAAAGCCGTTTACCGAACAGAGCAAATTTCGGCCAGCAAGTATAAAGGCTAAATTTAAAACTCGTAGTTATATATTAACTAACCACTAAACTAATATTTATTATTGTTATGTGTAGTTAGTGTATTGATGTTGTGATTAATAGCTAAAGGTTTTTCTGTTGATATCTGTCCAAAATATATATAAATCAATATCTTATAGCAAGTGCAAGCTGGTAGATAAACACTGAATAGAGCAACTATACCCTATTGGCGCTTAGGTATAGTTTTAGGCAGGCTGAGAGTTAGCTACTTTTATTCAAAACAACTCAGCCCTTATCCCTAAAAATACGCTACTTATACACACCTAATTAGAATCACTTGGCTGCTAATCGAAAACAAGCGGTTTTCTATTTACCAACACAAAAGTTTGAGAATATTTCTCCTAACAGGTCATCACTGGTGAACTCGCCTGTTATGGTTCCAAGCTGCGATTGCGAAATACGCAGGTCCTCCGCTATAAGCTCCAATGATGACTGTGAATTGAGCTGTTCTAAAGCCGATTCGATTAGCTTATTCGCGTTACTTAGCGCTGTTAAGTGTCTTTCCCTGGCTATGAAAGCTCCTTCTTCCGTTGCGTTATAACCGACTATCTCCTTCAAATAGTTACGGAGTGAGTCGATGCCGATATTCTCTTTCGCCGATAAGCTGATTACCGGCAGTGAGTAATCTAGATAATCGATGGACGATATGCCCTGATCTATATTGTTCACAAGATCGATCTTGTTATAGACGATCGTGGTGTTCTTTAGATAATTTAGGTCTTTTATTGACTTATCAGCTAGTAATACAAGTGGAGCTAAGAGCTTTTCCAAATGTTCTTCCACCCCCTCTACTGATACAGACCGATCGACGATGAGAAGTATTCGATCGGCCTGCTCTATCGCAAGCTGCGCTCGCCTTAATCCCTCTTGCTCCACAAGGTCTTCACTAACTCGAATTCCCGCGGTATCTATAATGTGAACGGGTAAGCCATCTATGTTGATTTCCTCTGTTAGCAAGTCTCTGGTAGTGCCTGGTATGTCAGTGACAATCGCAGTCTCTGAACCGGATAGGGCATTTAACAAACTGGACTTACCCGCATTAGGTTTTCCCGCTATGACTACATTTAGCCCTTCTTTTAATAATGCGCCCTGCTTTGCCTGCACCAGGGTCTGTTGTATAGACGCATGAATGATATGTAATGTTTCGCCTACTTTGTTGTCGCTGACAAAATCTATGTCTTCATCAGAAAAATCGATAGTCGCCTCTATATGAACTCTTGCCTCTATTAATTGCTCGAGCAACGTATGAATCTTTCTCGAAAATTCTCCCTTCAGCGTGCGCATTGCCGACTTCGCTGCCTGTGTAGAGTTCGACTCGATCAAATCGGCGATGGCTTCTGCCTGAAGTAGGTCTATTTTATTGTTGAGAAATGCTCGCTCTGAAAACTCGCCTGGATTTGCCAGCCTCGCACCTATACTGGCGACTCTATCCAGCAAGTCCTTGAGCACATACATACCACCATGGCCCTGAAGCTCCAGAACATCTTCACCCGTAAAGGAGTTGGGGCCAGAGAAGTAAAGGGCTATGCCCTGATCGATAGTCTGTGAATCTGCATCGAGGAAATTGCAAAAATGCGCTTTGCGGGCAGTAGGATTAAAACCAAGAACCGTCTCGGCAATAGAGAGAACCCTAGGGCCTGAAACTCGAATGATCCCTACGCCTGACCGGCCAGGGGCTGTGGCGATAGCACATATCGTGTCAGTTTCAAATTGGGACATGGAAGCCAACAAACATGTTCATAGTCGAGGATCTACAATTTGAATGCCCTGCAATAGATAAGGCACTCACCGTGGAACAACTAAGCGATGGTTTGAGTGTTCAGACCCTAACTCGAAATTTTCGCAGCAAAGGCGGCATCAAGCTTTTTGGTTATATACCACTGTTGCAAAATACCCAATGCGCCATTGGTTAGCCAATATAGGACTAAACCTGCTGGGAACCAGAGAAACAAGACTGTCATCATGACAGGCATCATTTTCATAACCTTGGCTTGCATGGGGTCAGCGGGTGTTGGGCTAAGCGTGGTTTGAAAATACATCGTGCCTCCCATAAGCAGTGGCAAGATAAAGAATGGGTCACGAACAGATAGGTCGGTCAGCCATAACATGAAAGGCGCGTGACGCAGCTCTACGCTCTCTAGCAGCACCCAATAAAGAGCAATGAACACCGGCATCTGCACTAGCATCGGTAAACAACCACCGAAGGGGTTTATCTTTTCTTTCTTATAAAGATCCATGGTAGCTTTCTGCAGCTTCATCTTGTCGTCGCCATAACTCTCTTTGAGTTGCTGCATCTTGGGCATTAGTCTTCGCATACCGGCCATGGATCGGTATTGGGTTTCTGACAATTTATAGAATGCGGACTTAACAACAATAGTAAGAAGTATGATCGAAATGCCGTAATTCCCAATAATGGAGTTGATTCGCGAGAGCAGCCAATAGATAGGACTGGCAATGAACCAAAGGAAACTATAGTCGATGGTCTTATCGAGCCCGGGAGAGATATCACGCAGCACATACTGGTCTTTAGGCCCGGCGTAATACTGAATGGTGTGATTGCCACTTTCACCTGCTGCTACTTCGAAGGCGCTGCTGGTGAATTCGCCATAGTACTGATTGCTAGAGTTCTTTCTAGTCGTCAGTTGGGTGGTGGATTCAATAGCTGGTATCCAGGCCGTGATGAAATAGTGCTGACTAAAAGCCATCCATCCACCCGGTGTCTCCAGAGTTGAACTACCGTTGTCATCGATGTCACCAAATTCAATTTCAACATAGGGGTCATCAGTTATCGTGGTTACGAAGCCTAGATAGGTACGACCGAAGCCACCCGCGTCGCTTGGGTCATCGAAGGCGTCTCGTTTAATTTGACCGAAGGCATTAGCCTGCCAAGTTTCAGTACTAGTATTATTAATAATAAAACTGACGTCGATAAGATAGCTGTCGCGACTAAAGCTATAGCGCTTTGTAACCTCAACACCATCGCTAGTTACCAAGCTTAGGTCAACATCCAGGCTATCTGCAGACTCGCTCATAGTGTAGCTAGTCGAGTTGGCTCTATAGGTTGCCCTGCCATCACTGTCGACACCATTGCGCCCTATTAGGCCACTCTGCGCCACATATTCTCTACCTGACTGGTTGTCTAAAAGTACAAAGGGGTCATCTGCCACATCTATTTGTTTGAGATACAGTGGTAGTGCAAGGTAGACAATATCTCCACCGATCGGATTGATTCGAATATCAAAGGTGTCTGTGCGAACACTTATTAAATCGGTGGGGTTTGCAGTATTGGCCGATGTCAGGGTGGTTACAGGCGCGACTGTAGGAGTATCGTTCTGGCTGCTACTTGGGGCAGAAGGGGTGCTTGTCGGTATGTCACTCGGCAAATCATTTGCAGCTGTTGCATCAGATTGACCGTTAGTAATCTGCGGGATTTCGGAGCGGGCCACGCTGCCGTCATCGAAAATTGGAGGGTAGTCTTCCTGCCAAGACAGTAACATCAAGTAGGTGACGATGGCCAAGGCCGTGTAGAGGGCGAATTTAGTTAAATCCATAGTGTCCAACTTGCTCAGCTCACTGACCCTTGGGGTCCGAACTATCGGGAACGGGGTCAAAGCCCCCTTCGTGAAAAGGGTGACAGCTGCAGATACGGCGAATCCCAAGCCAGGATCCTCGCATTGAGCCGTGAATTTGAATTGCTTCTTTAGTGTATTGAGAACAGGTGGGATGAAAGCGACACTGATTGCCGATGAGCAAACTCAAACTAGACTGGTAAGCGTTGATAAGTCGAATAAGTAGAATGTCCATCATGTTTGCTTTTACCCGTTGCCCTGGCTTTTAGCTGCAGCTCTTTTCATCTTTGTGTGAAGATCCTGCAACAAAGATTCGATCGTATCCTTCAACTGAATGTTGTCGAGTTTATCAGCATCTTTTCTTGCCAACACGACCAAATCCAGCGAGTCTAACAGTGCCCTGCTGTGGCGAAAAGTATCTCGCAGCTGGCGCTTGATTCGGTTGCGTTGCACAGCAAGCGCTACGTTTTTCTTCGCTATAACCAACCCTATTCTAGAGCCAGACCGATCATTAGTCCTGGCTAGCACCAGAAAGTGACGAAAGGAGACTTTGAACTGCGCATCACTGAAGACAGCTTTATAGTCTGCAGCGTTTAGCAGCCTAGACGTTTTGGGAAAGCTGAACTCAGCCACGTTTTATTCTCTCTTCTCATCAGACTAGCCAATCATCGAACAGCAGAGAAATCAGAACTTATGCTGAGAGCTTGGCACGTCCTCTAGAACGACGTCTCTTAATCACAAGACGGCCGCCTTTGGTTGCCATTCGAGCTCTAAAACCGTGGGTTCGAGCTCTTTTTAATACGCTGGGTTGGAATGTTCTTTTCATATCAATTCATCCGGTTCTTCAATCACAAACCGAACGAAGCGGTTCGAAAATAGGGACACGAATTTTAGAGGGTTTAGTGTCAACATGCAACGGAATTAGGTGTATAAGTAGGACGATTCATCTAGGTTAAATAAGCGCTTAGGGTAAAGGCTGGGCCATTGGAGATTAAGTACATTCTAATCCAGAATTTAATCACAAGTTATCCACAGCTTTGTTATCAACAGGTTTCGAATAATACTGTGAATAGAAGTGGTTTTTTACTCGGAAAAAAACAGCAAAAAGATTTTAAGTATCTGATAAATATATAAATAAAACACAACGAAAAAACCTTATCTTTTCCTAGTTGCCAGTGGATAACTCTTGCCTGAGCTTATAGAATTGTCGTCTGTTTTAGTAAAAATAATAAATAATGCGGGCAAAAAAACGTGGCTGTAACAATCTGGCAAGAATGTATCGACTGCTTGAGAGCAGAATTACCCTCCCAACAATTTAATACGTGGATAAAACCTCTTCACGTGGAGACGGACTCATCGGTTTTGCGTATTTTGGCTCCAAATAGATTTATCCAGGATTGGGTAAAAGGAAAGTTTCTGCCCCGAATTGAAGAAATTGTAGCCGAATCCAATGATGCCGCACTCGAGGTTCGCCTGGAGGTGTTCAGAGGTGATCCTGCGGAGCGAGTAGCAGCAGGCCAGGCCGCCGTCAAAGATAACTTAGCGAAAGCCGTCCAAGCACAGGCTGCGAACACGCAAGCTCAGCCCAGCCCAAAACCGCCAACCCAATTCAAGGCTAGTTCGGCAGAAGCAGAAAGGCGCAGGGTCGATATAGTCATCGAAGGAAAATTAAGACATCGAGGCGCACTGAACGTCGAAAATACTTTCGATAACTTCGTTGAAGGTAAGTCAAACCAGCTCGCTAGAGCTGCAGCGATGCAGGTCGCGGAAAACCCAGGCTATGCCTATAACCCCCTCTTTATATATGGTGGTGTGGGGTTAGGTAAGACTCACTTAATGCATGCTATTGGGAACTATCTGGTAGCTAAAAAGCCGAATGCGAAAGTTGTCTACCTGCATTCTGAGACCTTTGTTGCCACCATGGTGACGGCGCTGCAATTAAACGCGATTAACGAGTTTAAGCGATTCTACCGCTCTGTAGATGCTCTGCTTATCGACGATATTCAATTCTTTGCAGGAAAAGAACGGTCCCAGGAAGAGTTTTTTCATACATTCAACGCCTTGCTAGAAGGCGGTCAGCAGATCATATTGACCTGCGATCGCTATCATAAAGAGATAAATGGGCTCGAGGAGCGTTTGAAATCCCGGTTTGGTTGGGGCCTTACTGTTGCCGTTGAGCCGCCAGAACTGGAAACCAGAGCAGCGATTTTGATGAATAAGGCGGCGCTATCTAATGTTGAGCTGCCAAATGATGTAGCAATGTTCATAGCTCAGCGCTTGCGTTCAAATGTGCGAGAGCTTGAGGGTGCATTGAAACGAGTTATTGCACACTCAAACTTCACTGGCCAGAAAATAGACCTAGAACTTATAAAGGAAGCGCTACGTGATCTTTTTGCCCTTCAGGATAAGTTAGTAACAATAGACAACATTCAGCGCTCTGTAGCCGAGTATTACAAGATTAAGATGGCAGACATGCTATCGAAGCGGCGCAACCGGTCGGTGGCTAGACCTCGACAAGTAGCAATGAGCCTTTCCAAAGAGCTAACTAATCACAGCTTACCGGAAATTGGTGACGCCTTCGGCGGCAGGGACCATACCACTGTGATGCATGCTTGCAAGCAAGTTAAAAAGCTGCGCCACAGCTCAATCGATATACAAGAAGACTATAATAACTTGCTCAGGTCGTTATCGAGTTAAACGCTCCGCAGTGATGGCCTGAGTTTAGAAAGAAAGGAAAGCAAAACGATGCATTTTGTTATATCAAGAGAGGGTTTTTTAAAACCCTTGCAGTTAGTTAGTGGTGTGGTCGAGAGACGTCAGACTTTACCAGTACTTTCAAATGTCCTTTTGGTATTAAAGGACACTGAGCTATCACTCACAGGTACCGATCTTGAAGTGGAATTGGTCGGTCGTGTCACCGTGGACCAGGCACACAAGCCCGGTGAAATTACTGTCCCAGCACGCAAGTTGTTGGATATCTGCAAATCGCTAAGTGATGATGCAAATATAGAACTCACCCTGGTTGAGAATAAGGTAACGATTAAGTCCGGCCGCAGCAGGTTTACGCTCACTACCCTGCCGGCCACAGAGTTTCCAGCGGTCGATGAAGAGCCTGATACGTTTTCTATCACTATGTCGCAGAGTAAACTGCGAGAGTTATTGGACAGTACAAGTTTTGCAATGGCACAGCTGGACGTGCGCTACTATCTTAACGGCATGCTGTTTGAGGTTGCGCCGGACTACTTACGAGTTGTTGCGACCGACGGCCATCGCCTGGCGATGGAAACCCTCAACATAAGCAATTCCATCTCTGAATCGCAGCAGCTAATTTTGCCACGCAAAGGCATTATGGAAATGGCGCGGCTACTAACAGACGACTCCGGCGATATATCGCTTACCTTCGGCCAGAACCATATTCGCGCCAGTGTGCCGGCATTCACTTTTACGTCGAAACTAGTAGACGGCAAGTTTCCAGACTATAACCGAGTGTTGCCGAAGGGTGGCAACAAGGTATTGATCGGAGATTGTCAGGAACTGAGGCAGGGTTTCTCCCGGGCATCGATACTGTCCAATGAGAAGTACCGTGGAGTGCGGGTTTTGCTTTCGAGTGGTGAATTAAAGATTCTAGCGAATAACCCTGAGCAGGAAGAGGCCGAAGAGATAGTATCAGTTGAGTACGAGGGGGACTCTCTAGAGATTGGTTTTAATGTCAGTTACCTCATCGATGTACTTTCTACTCTGAGCAGCAAGAAGGCGCGCATCACACTTTCGGATGCAAACAGCAGTGCCTTGCTGGAAGCGGAAGAAGGCAGTGATGCACTATATGTTGTTATGCCGATGCGTTTATAACTAATAGCTGCGGCCCGTGAAGGTACCAGCCCGAGCTTCCCTATTATGAGCATCATCGAGAAGCTGAATGTTAGTACGGTACGAAATCTAGAGTCTCTAGATATTGTGCCAGCCCCAACGATAAATGTACTGCACGGAGAGAACGGCTCCGGCAAGACAAGCATTCTCGAGTCTATTCATCTTTTGGCGACCGGTCGGTCTTTTCGAACTAGTAAGATAGATCCGCTAATTAATAGCGATCAAGAGCAGGCGGTTGTTTTTGCTCGATTACAGGACGGTAAAGAGATCGGGTTCAGCAAGTCACGCCGTCAGAGTCCTGAGCTCAGATTCCGTTCCGAGAAGCAGCGAAACTGGGAGAGTGTCGCTCGTGAATTACCCGTTCAGATCCTCGACTCGAATTCCTTTCTTCTTCTGGAAGGGGGCCCTAGGTCCAGAAGGCAATTCCTGGACTGGGGTGTGTTTCACGTGGAACAAAGTTTCGTAGAAAATTGGCGAAGAACTAAGAAATCGATAGCTAATCGAAACCTATTGTTAAAACAGAGAGCGCCTGACTTCGCACAGATCTCTGCTTGGGATTCTGAGCTTTGCAATGCTGCGAGAGAGGTCGATCGTGCTCGAAGTGGATACTTACAAATTTTTTTGCCATTGCTTATGAGGTTGTATAGTGAGATGGACGGCGCTGAGGCCGAAGTACTTGAGATCGATTATGAGTGTGGTTGGGATAGAGAAAGGGGGCTAGAGCAGGTCCTTACTGATAATAGGAACCTTGATGCTCGCTATGGTGCTACGCAGAATGGCCCCCATAGGGCCGATCTATCCTTCAAAATAGGCAGAAGCAAGGCGGTAGAGATTTTATCGAGGGGCCAGCAGAAGATCTTGGTTAGCGCGATGAAGCTCGCCCAGGGCTTGTTGCTAAGCGAGGCCCTTGATCGGAGTTGTTTGTTTCTCGTTGATGACTTGCCATCTGAGCTGGACAAAGTAAACAGGGAGGCTGTACTGGCGCAGCTGGTAGGCCTGGGAGGGCAGGTGTTTATAACCTGCGTAGAAATAGACGCTGTCTTAAATTGTCTACCCGAGGCGCTTGAAGTGGCCACGTTCCACGTGGAACGTGGTACAATAACAGCTTGATTTTTAGTGAAATTATCTGATATTGAGGGGAAAGCAGCCGATAGTGTCTGCTAACAAACGCCCTGGAGTAGAAGTATGAGTGAAGTGCCTGCTAACAACGAATATAACTCTGACAGTATCAAGGTTCTAAAGGGCCTCGACGCCGTTCGGAAAAGGCCTGGGATGTATATTGGTGATACTGATGACGGCACGGGCCTGCATCACATGGTATTCGAATTGGTTGATAACTCTATAGATGAGGCATTGGCCGGCCACTGTGACGAAGTGAAAGTGATCATTCACATCGGAGAGACTGTTACGGTATCAGATAACGGCCGTGGTATTCCCACCGAAATGCACAACGAAGGCGTTTCTGCTGCGGAAGTCATCATGACTGTTCTGCACGCGGGCGGCAAATTTGACGACAATAGCTACAAAGTATCCGGCGGGCTTCATGGAGTAGGGGTTTCAGTTGTAAACGCGCTTTCCGAAGAGCTCAAACTGACCATCCGGCGTGAAGGAAAAGTACATGAACAGGGCTATGTTCATGGTGTTCCCCAGGCTCCTCTTGCCGTTGTGGGTGAAACTCAGACTTCTGGCACAGAGTGCCATTTCAAGCCATCTACTGATACCTTTTCTAACGTCGAGTTTCATTACGATATTTTAGCGAAAAAACTACGTGAGTTAGCATTTCTTAACGCCGGAGTGGCCATTCGCCTTATCGATGAGCGTTCAGGAAAAGAGGATCTTTTTAAGTACGAGGGTGGTCTAAAAGCTTTCGTAGACTATCTGAACAAGAATAAGGCTGCGGTAAACAAGGCTTTCTACTTTACCTCGGAGCGGGAAGAAGACGGAATTACGGTGGAGATTGCTCTGCAGTGGAATGATTCTTACCAGGAGAATATTTTCCCCTATACAAACAATATACCTCAGCGCGACGGTGGAACCCACCTTGCCGGCTTTAGAGGTGCGCTAACTAGAGTGTTAAAGAACTATATTGACAAAGAGTTGGCAAATAAGAAGGGCAAGGAGGTTGTCACATCGGGAGATGACGCTCGAGAAGGGCTCACAGCGATTATTTCAGTAAAAGTGCCCGATCCGAAATTTTCGTCGCAGACGAAAGACAAACTTGTTTCTTCAGAAGTAAAAACCGTGGTTGAGCAGGAAATGGCATCGCATTTTAATGACTATTTGTTGGAGAACCCACAAGACGCCAAGCTTATCGTAGGCAAGATGCTAGATGCAGCCCGTGCGCGGGAAGCCGCTCGGAAAGCTCGAGAAATGACGCGGCGTAAAGGCGCGCTCGATATTGCGGGCTTACCCGGTAAACTGGCGGACTGCCAGGAAAAAGACCCCGCGCTCTCAGAGATATATATAGTGGAGGGTGATTCAGCGGGCGGGTCCGCCAAGCAAGGTAGAAACCGTAAAAACCAAGCAATTTTGCCACTGAAGGGAAAGATTCTAAATGTAGAAAAGGCGCGTTTCGATAAGATGCTCAGCTCGGCTGAAATCGGGACTTTGATTAAAGCGCTTGGTTGTGGAATCGGCAATGAAGAATTTGCCCCGGAAAATTTACGTTACCACAGCATTACCATCATGACCGATGCGGATGTCGATGGCTCCCATATTCGAACGCTACTGTTGACGTTTTTCTTTCGGCAAATGCGCGAGCTAGTGGAGCGCGGCCATATCTTTATCGCACAGCCGCCGCTATATAAGATTCGAAAAGGGAAGCAAGAGCAGTATCTGAAAGACGATATGGAGCTAGCCGAATACCAAACCCAAATCGCATTGGAAGGTGCGAGTTTGCATGTGAATGCGGACGCACCAGGAATTAGCGGCGATGCACTAGAGTCTCTGGTTAAGAAGTACAACGACAGCTATGCAATCATTAGTCGACTTGCTAGGCTCTATCCGACTGAAATTTTAGAAGCTATGATCTTCACCCGAACACTGGGCGAGGAAGAGCTGAAAGCGGAAGACAGCGTGCAGAACTGGCTCACAGAGCTGGCCGCCAAGTTTGCCGAGATGCACCCCGGTGTAAGTGCTAACTATACGCTGAAAGTCAAGAAAGACGGGGAGCGTCAGCTCTTTCTACCGGAGGCCGTACAGAATCTCCACGGCCTGGAAAAAACCTTCCCGTTTAGCCGCGACTTCTTCCATTCGGGAGAATATCGCGCAATCACAGATCTGGGAACGACTCTGGATGGTCTGATAGAAGAAGGGGCTTTCGTTAAGCGCGGTGAAAAAACCGAAGAAGTCGCATCATTTGCCAGAGCTATGGAATGGCTGACGAATGATGCAATGAAGGGCCACTACCTGCAACGCTATAAGGGTTTGGGCGAAATGAACCCCGATCAGCTTTGGGATACTACGATGAATCCTGAAACTAGAAGAATGTTACAGGTCACTATCGAGGATGCCATAGGAGCGGATCAACTCTTCAATACTTTAATGGGTGATCAGGTTGAGCCCAGGCGGGAATTTATCGAAGATAATGCGCTGGCAGCAGAAAACCTCGATATATAATGTAGGTAAGGGCGCAGATTTTACAAGAGCGCATAGCGCGCTCTAGTTCAATTCCTCTACCGTCTTTCGAATCCAGCTCTCGACCAGAACTGTCAGCTCGTTAGCATCAAGATCAGCAATTGATATCCTCTCGCCAATAACTACGGTTATGAGCCCGGGTTTCTTAATGAAGTCTCTCGCCGGCCAACAATATCCTGCGTTGTGGGCAATCGGTACGATATCTGCTTTCGAGACTCCAGCGAGTTTTGCTCCCCCGCGCGAGAAGCGTTTGACGGTACCGAATTTTGATCGGCTGCCTTCGGGGAAAACGATGACCGAATTACCATTCTTGATTCTATTCACACCCTGAATCATTAAGGACCTACCCGCTTCTCGAGGCTTGCTCCTATCTATGGCAATGGGCTTTAGCAATCGCATAGACCATCCCCAAAATGGAATAGCTATTAGCTCCTTCTTTAGAATCGGCGATACGGGAAAAATTAGTTTATAGAAGAGTATCGTCTCCCAGCTGCTTTGATGATTGGCAATAACTATCGCGGGTGTCGTAGGCAGGTTCTCTATGCCAATGATCTTATACTTAACCCCGCAGCAAAGCCGTAACCACACGAGTATAGAGTCACACCATATACTGGCGATAACATGTCGTCCCTTGGGAGGAAGAATAGGAAAGAAGACAATAAAAACTATTGAGAGAATGACAGTAAAAAAACAGTAGCCGAAGTAGAACACAGTAGAGCGAATCCCAAGGAATAACCAAGTCATTTCTCTATACTTCCAAAATATCAGAAATGGCACTAGATAGGTTTTCATAAACGCGCACATCAGCTACGCCGTTCGATTCCAATCCACTCTCTGTTAAAGTGCCTTTTCCAGTACGTACCAAAATCGGTTTACAGCCAAAGGCTTCTGCTACCTGAATATCCTTAAGACTGTCACCGACAAAATAACTTCCCGCAAGCTCGCAGGCAAACTCACTCTCAATCTGCTCAAGTAGCCCAGTTCTCGGCTTTCTACAAGTACAATTATCGTCTGGATGATGTGGGCAATAGAATATGCCGTCTATAGTACCGCCAAGCTGTTCTACCATAGAACACAATAAATGGTGTATCTCGGACAGAATGTCCTCGTCAAAATATTTTCGCGCGAGGCCGGATTGGTTCGTTGCAATAAACACTCGAAAGCCAGCAGCACTGAGTTTGGCAATTGCTTCAATACTGCCTGCTATGGGAACAAACTCTTCAACAGACTTAATATGGTGATCTGAGTCTTGATTAATAACGCCATCTCGATCAAGAACTATAGTCTTCATGCTTGCTGGCCTTGACTGCGAATGACTAACTGGTGTGTAAATAGGAAATATCTGCTACTCTGAGAAAAATCGCGCGAAGCCTCTGTAGCAAAGCAAGGCGATTTTTCTGTACAGCCTCGTCCTCACACATAACTAGGACATCGTCGAAGAATCCGTCTACGCTATCCTTCAACTGCGCCAACTCGGCGAATCCGGCAGTATAGTCTCCCGCGTCGAACAAAGGGATCGTGTTTAACTCTTTGGCTTGCAGCTGCTGAAAGAGCGAGACTTCTGCCTCACCATCAAACAGCGTCTCCTTGATGTCTATTGTAAGCGACGTTGGGTCAACCTTATTGAGTAGATTTGACACTCGTTTATTGGCTGCGGCTAAGGCTGCTGCTTCCTCAAGTTGACTGAAATTAGAAACAGCTTGAATTCGCTTGTTGAAATCGTAGGGCCTGCGTGGCTTCAGCTCCATGACAGACTGGAAGACGCTGCTAGAAATGCCTTCATCAGCGTACCAACTGCGAAATCTTTCGAGCATGAATTCAAACACCTTCTCGGCCGTGTCAGAAGCAACTTCGACCGATTCGAAACCCTTTAGAGACGCTTCTATACAGGTCATGAGATCCAAGTCCATCTTGTTCTCAACCAGGATTCTTAAAACCCCGATTGCCGAGCGCCGAAGAGCGAACGGATCCTTAGAGCCAGTAGGTGGCTGACCTATAGCAAATAAGCCAACTATCGAATCCAGTTTGTCGGACACCGCTAGAATGCTGCCTATTGGGGTAGACGGGAGATCATCGCCAGCATATCTAGGCCTATATTGTTCATTGATCGCCTGGGCTACGGGCTCAGGCTCACCGTCGTTTCTAGCATAGTAAGATCCCATAAGACCCTGCAAGTCGGCGAATTCACCCACCATATTGCTTACCAAGTCACACTTCGAAAGCATGGCCGCTCGTTGCGCCTGCGACTCATCTTCGCCGGTGTCTTTAGCAATAAAAGCCGCAAGCTTTGCAACTCTCAGGCTACGCTCATAGACGGTGCCTAACTTCTCTTGAAACACGACCTTCTTTAATTGCTCCAGGCGGCTTTCAAGGGAATTCTGTTGATCTGTCTCGTAGAAGAATTTTGCATCTGCCAGTCGCGGGCGAATAACCCTCTCATTACCCTCAATAACCTGAGCTGGGTCTGTGCTTCGAATATTGCTCACGGTGACGAAATACGGCAAGAGTTTCCGATCCTTATCGAGAAGATAGAAACATTTCTGATGAGACTTCATAGCCAGGATCAAGGCTTCGGAGGGAACGTCCAAAAATAATTGGTCAAACCTGCCAGTTAGCGCAACCGGATATTCAACTAGGCTTGTTACCTCGTCCAGAAGTGCCTCATCTACAACGGTGGAGGCATTTAGCTTCTCGCCTTCGGCAACGATAGCGCTTCGAATTATCTCTCTACGTCTCGCGAAATCGGCGATGACATTACCAGGGTTCTCCAATAGCGATTCATAGTCACCTGGGTTGCCGATCTTGATCTTTTCCGAGTAATGAAACCGATGACCCAGGGTCTTCATGCCGGACTCCACGCCAAGAATAGTAGTCTTAACCACCTCATTGCCGAACAGTAATACCACCCAGTGAACCGGGCGCACAAATTCATCTCGAGACGCGCCCCAGCGCATTCTCTTGGGAATCGGTAGCTTAGCCAGTGCTGTGTCTATAATCGAGGGCAGCAACTGGGTAGTTGACTTACCGGGCTGCGTGGATAAATAGCTAAGTTTCTCTACGCCGTCTTTCTCTGCTGTGCCAAGATCAGATACCTCAACTCCGCAAGACTTGGCGAACCCACTGGCCGCTGGCGTGGGGTTACCTTCACCATCGAAGGCAGCTTTAACGGCGGGACCAAATTTGTCTGTTTGCTTGTCTTCTTGCTTCTCATCCAGCTGCGACACTAACAGGGCTAATCGACGAGGAGTAGCGAACGCTCTTACATCAGTGTAGCTGAGTGACTCCTTCTTCAAACCATCTACTACGCCAGCCTGAAACGACTTCGACAGTTTGAGCAGTGCCTTAGGAGGCAGCTCCTCTGTACCTATCTCGAATAGAAAATCTTTTTTTAACATGACTATTTTTCCAAAAATTCCCGACGAAGCGCTTCGGTAGCTAGGGGAAAACCCAGCTCCTTACGGCTTTCAAAATAGGCCTCTGCAACAGATCGGGCTAATGCTCTAACGCGAAGAATGAATCTTTGTCGCTCTGTTACCGAGATGGCATTGCGGGCATCAAGTAAGTTGAAATAATGCGAGGCTTTGAGGACTTGCTCATAGGCTGGCAAGGCAAGCTTGTTCTCGATCAGTGATTTACACTGTTGCTCGCAATCATCGAAATTGCGGAAGAGGGTCTCGGTATCGGCGTGTTCGAAATTGAAGGCCGACATCTCAACTTCATTCTGTTTAAAAATATCCCCATAGGTAACAATTCCATCGGGGCCTTCAGTCCAAACGATGTCATAGATGCTGTCTACGCCCTGCAGGTACATGGCTATTCGCTCTATGCCGTAGGTTATTTCCCCGCTAACCGGATAGCACTCTAGGCCGCCTACTTGTTGGAAGTAGGTAAACTGCGTTACCTCCATGCCATTTAGCCAGACTTCCCAGCCTAAGCCCCAGGCACCAAGAGTTGGCGATTCCCAATTGTCTTCGACAAAACGAATATCGTGTATCCCCATGTCGATACCAATCGACCGCAATGACTTTAAATAGAGCTCTTGGATGTTTTTAGGCGAAGGCTTCAATAGCACCTGAAACTGATAATAATGTTGTAAGCGGTTTGGGTTCTCCCCGTAACGGCCATCAGTAGGGCGACGGCAGGGCTGAACATACGCCGTATTCCAGGACTCGGGCCCGATTGCACGCAAAAACGTGGCAGGATGGAAGGTTCCTGCACCCACTTCCATGTCCAACGGTTGCATGATGACGCATCCCTGCTCTGCCCAAAACTGCTGCAGGGCAAAAATGAGTCCTTGAAAGGTACTAATGTCGGTATTCTTGTTCACGAGTTGGCCGATTTACTTAGACAGGTTTAAGTGTTCTATTTTGTTAAATGACTATAAAGTCAAAGGCTTGCAATTATCCTCGATTATCAGTAACTAATCTACCTGCAGCCTGTTTCACAGCTGTATAACTCAGGTTGAGCTGATTGTGTCTGGATAGGAATTATGCTTCCATTTCCCTCTGATTAAATCGACTGGCCCGCCCAAAAAGAGAAATCACTATCGCTAAAATTAAGTACTATTTCCTACTCTGTTTTCTCTTCGTAACAGCGAGGTTACCCCTGCGGCTTCTCCATGGCTTAGCCGCTGTCTGGGGTACATTATTGTTCCATGTTCCGAATCGAGCCCGAGATACAACCCTCGCTAATCTAAAGGCCTGTTTCCCGGAATTGAGTACCGATGAAATCTCCCGTCTGGCTGAAGAAAGCCTGATCAGTACAGCGTGCACAGCAATGGAGATGGGAAAGTCCTGGATGCTGCCGCTGGATAGAACCCTTTCTCTGGTAACCGAAACAGCGGGCGTGGAGGAATTTAAAAGGGCAGCAGGGCAGAACGATGGCATAATTCTTCTCGCCCCCCACCTTAGTAACTGGGAAATTTTTGGCTTGTATGCCTGCCAGAACCTATCTTCTACGTTTATGTACCAGCCCCCTAAATTCGAACCCTTGGACAGGCTATTGCAACGCACCCGCTCTCGCGGTGATATAAATTTGGCGCCTACCGATCGCAAGGGTGTCTCTTTGGTACTTAAGGCCCTGCAGAAGGGAGAGTTGGTGGGAGTTCTGCCCGACCAGGTACCTAACGACGAAGGCGGAGAATTCGCAGAGTTTTTCGGCGAGCCGGCGCTGACGATGACGCTGGTTAGTAAGCTTATTGCGCGGTCAAAGGTTAAAGTCTATTGCGGTTTCACCGAGCGCCTGCCGAAGGGAAAGGGGTTTAAGCTGGTCATTCACGAAGCAGATCAAGAAATCTATGACGAAGATTTGGCGAAATCTGTCCGTGGTTTAAACAAGACCGTAGAGAGTTGTGTGCGTATGACAGTTGCGCAGTACCAGTGGGAATACAAGCGCTTCCGTCGCCGCCCGGGCGGAGAAAAGTTCTATTAGAACTTGATCAGCTTATCTTTGCCAAAACATCGGAGTAAACAAAACCAACAAAGTAAAAATCTCCAACCTCCCCAGCAACATCGCAAAACACAGTATCCATTTCGCAGCCGAAGGCAGGTGCTCGTAAGTTACCGCTACGTTCGCAAGGCCCGGGCCAAGATTGTTGATACAGGCGCCTACCGCGCTGAAGGCAGTAATGATATCCAGACCTGTCGCAAGCAGTGCTAACAGCATGACCATGAACGCCATCACATAGACTGCAAAAAACCCCCAGACAGATTCTACAACTCTATCTGATACGCGTTGGCCCCCAAGCTTAATTGGAATAACCGCTCGGGGGTGGATTAGTCGCTGCACTTCTCTGAGCCCCTGTTTGAAAATCAACAAGATGCGAATGACCTTCATGCCCCCGCCGGTAGAACCGGCGCAGGCACCGATGATGGCCGCGTAGAGAAGCACATAGGGTAGGAACAGAGGCCAGGAATTGAAGTCAGCAGTAGCGAAGCCGGTGGTTGTCGCCATCGACACTACTTGAAAAACACCCTTTATTGTTGCCTCGAACAGGCTAGAATAAATATCGGAAAAATAGAGAACAGAAACAGTAAGAACCGACACCAGCGCCAGAATAAAGGCATAGAACTGAAATTCAGGGTCTGAAAGATAGTGCCCAACTTTTCGTCTCTGCCAGGCGGTAAAATGCAGGGCAAAATTTATCCCGGCAATAAACATAAAAATAATCGCGACGACATCGACGGCTGCATTATCGAAATAGCCAAGGCTCGCATCGTGAGTAGAGAACCCGCCGATCGCTACCGTGGTAAAGCTATGACTAATGGCATCGAATAGATTCATGCCAACGATCCAGTATGCCAGCGCGCAAACTACGGTTAAAGTAAGGTAGATATACCAAAGCGCCTTTGCTGTTTCGGCAAGGCGCGGCACTAACTTATTGTCTTTTACCGGACCGGGACTTTCCGCGCGATAGAGTTGCATACCACCGATACCAAGCATTGGCAGCAAGGCCATGGCCAGCACGATGATGCCCATTCCCCCCAGCCACTGTAGTTGCTGTCGATAGAACAGAATTGACTTGGGTAGCTCATCAAGCCCTGAAATCACCGTGGCGCCGGTAGTTGTAAGCCCAGAGAGAGATTCAAATACGGCGTCGGTAATCGACAGCTCGACTGCCGAGGAGAGAATGAAAGGTAACGAGCCGGCGGTCCCCAGCACAGCCCAGAATAAGGTAACCACCAGGAATCCGTCGCGCGTGCCCAGCTCCGCCTTCGATCGAATCGTTGAGATCCACATCAAGAAACCGATACTAAAAATGAAGAACAGTGAATCCGCAAAGACATTTGCCATGCCATCGGCATAGATAAAGGAGACGAGCAGCGGCGGCAGATTACCCAATGCACTAAAGAGCATTAGTAAGAGACCTAGAATTTTTACGATGATTGAGGCGTGCATAATTTTTAGCTTCTAGAAGAAGCTGAAGCCAACTTGGAATAAGCGTTCTACTTCGGGAATGCGCTTGCGATCCACAAGGAACAGGATCACATGATCGTCTGCTTCGACGACGGTGTTGTCATGAGCGATCAGGACCTCATCGTTTCTTACGATAGCTCCTATGGTTGTGCCTTCCGGCAGGTCGATATCTTGTATTGCCTGACCTACTACCTTCGATGAGTCCTCATCGCCGTGTGCGATTGCCTCCATCGCTTCGGCGGCACCTCTACGCAGAGAGTGTACGTTAACCACATCACCGCGACGAACATGAGCTAACAGGCTGCCGATAGTTGCCTGCTGAGGAGAAATAGCAATGTCTATCTCGCCCCCCTGTACCAGATCAACATAGGCTGAATTATTAATAAGCGCCATGACTTTCTTTGCACCCAGCCTCTTGGCCAAGAGCGACGACATGATATTCGCTTCGTCATCATTAGTAAGCGCGAGGAACACATCGGTGTCAGCGATATTTTCTTCTATCAGAAGATCGCGTTGTGAAGCTTCGCCATTTAGAACTATTGCGTGATTTAGCGTCTCAGAGATCAGTGAGCAGCGCTCGGGGCTTCTCTCGATAATCTTAACCTGATATTTATCCTCAACCCTCTCCGCGAGACGCATGCCGATATTCCCCCCGCCGGCAATCATCAAGCGCTTATAGGGTCTATCCATGCGTCGCAGCTCACTCATACAGGCTCGAATATCTTTCTGCGCAGCTACGAAGAAGACCTCATCATCGGCCTCAATAACCGTCGAACCTTCTGGAATGATGGGGCGGTCTTTGCGAAAGATTGCTGCCACTCGCGTATCGACAGAGGGCATGTGTTGACGCAGCAGTCGAATCTCCTGGCCAACGAGTGGGCCACCGTAATAGGCCTTTACCGCAACGAGCTGCACCTTTCCGTCGGCGAAGTCCAATACCTGTAAGGAACCAGGCAGAGCAAGCAGGCGTTCGATGTCACTGGATACGATGAGCTCTGGGCTGATCACCGTGTCTACCGCAATACCTTGTTGACCGAATAATTTGTCCGAAACCAGATAGGAAGAGGCGCGTATTCGGCAGATTTTCTTGGGAGTTTGAAATAATGAGTAGGCAACACGGCAGGCGACCATATTGATCTCATCGCTCTCTGTAACGGCGATGATCATATCTGCGTCTTGACCGCCCGCCCTCTCCAACGCATCAGGTAAGCAGGGATGGCCGGCTACTGTGCCGATATCGATGTGGTCTTTTAGTTCGCGGAGTTTCTCGGTGTCGGCATCGACGACCGTGATGTCATTGGCCTCATTCGCAAGGGTTTCGGCGAGAGTGCTGCCAACCTGATTGGCGCCGAGGATAATTATTTTCATGCTGGCCTTACACTATTGATCGAATGGGCGATTCTGAAAATTTAGGCAAACTCTTTTCGTAGCACTGAGTAGAAGAAGCCATCAGGGCCTAAACCTGTGCCCGGGAGCAGTTGCCTTCCGAATGCACATTCTACTCCCCAATCGGCTGTTATGGCTTCATATTTAGCGCTATCCGTGGAATCGAGAAAACGCCTAATGGTTTCTTCGTTCTCCTTCCTAAGTAAAGAGCAGGTGGTATAGAGCATGAGGCCACCGGGTTTGAGGCAAGTCCATAAATTGCTCAGTAGTTCAGCCTGAACCAAGGTCAGGCTCTCCACTTGCTGTGGCGTCCTCAGCAACTTGATGTCCGGGTGCCTGCGTATGACGCCCGTTGCCGAACAGGGAGCATCCAGCAGAATGCGATCGAACGGATCGCCATCCCACCAGGCATCGGTATCGTTGGCATCGACAGCCAACAAGTTGGCTTCTAAATCCAGTCTTGTTAGATTCTCTTGAATCCTATCGAGTTTTGACTGTGTCCTATCAATACATGTCAATCCGGTAAGCGAGCGCTCACTTTCAAGAATATGACAGGATTTTCCCCCCGGTGCAGCACAGGCATCGAGAACACAGTGCCCGGGCTCGAGCGGCAGCAGTGTGGGCACCAGCTGAGACGCCTCGTCCTGAACACTACAATGCCCCTCATCAAACCCTGGCAGGTCGCTAACCGGTACCGGCTGGTGTAGATAGACGGCGGTGTCACTTAACTCACCTGCACTCGCCTCAAGACCGGCATCGGCAAGAGACCTTAGATATTGGCTGCGGCTATTCTTCGCCTTATTCACGCGCAGGGTCATAGGCGGTCGTAGATTGCTATTGTTCAATATCGATGGCGCAGAATCTTTCCATTGATTCGAGATTTCAGTACTTAGCCATTTTGGAAATGCCAGAGAGCGATTCGATGGATCCTTCTCTAGTTTATTCTCTATCTCTTCTCTGGTGCGCTGATAGCCACGCAGAACGGCATTTACCAAGCCCTTGGCCCAGGGCTTTTTAAAACCGGAAACCGCGGCAACCGATTCGTTGATAACTGCATACTCTGCTACCTCCAGTTCTCTAAGCTGATACAGCGCACAGATCATCAGGCACTGGATGTCCAGATCCTGTTTCTTTAGAGGCTTGTTGAGCAATTCCTGGAGAATCACTTCGAGGGCAAAGTACCAACGGCAGCAGCCGTAGCTGCTCTCCTGAATTAGGCCAAAATCTGGATGATCTTTGTGGTTGTTTAGCAGCGTGCCCAGGGAGCCTCTATCCTTGAGTAGGGCACAAAGGATTTTGGCTACGATAGCCCTGCTATTGCTATTGCCGCTGTTCATTGCGGCGTCAGTAGTTCAGAGGAAAAGCTTTCCCCTTTGGCTAATAGTTCTGGACGGGAGTTCGTGATGTCGCTGACCGCAGTTGGATTCTTTCCTGGCAGTTGCACGCTCAGAATATTCAATGCATGGGACCCGCAACTCACGGTAAATGATTTTTTGTTACTCTTCACTATAGCACCAGGCCTATCGGCAAACTCTTCTTCTATTACCGTCGCCTCCAGTACACGCAGGCGTTGCTCGTGAAAAAGCGTATAAGCAGGATTTCTTCCAATGCCCGCTCGAATCTGTCTGTCGATCTCTCGTGCACTGAGATTCCAATCGATAAAAGCCTCGCGTTTTTCTAACTTTGCAGCGTAGCAACTGTCCGCATCGTTCTGTATAGAGGCAGACGATTGATATCTGTGTAGATCGCCAAGCGTTCGCAGTAATGCCGTTTGGCCCGCTATTTGCAGCTTTTCCTCAAGGTGCACACGGCTATCGGTGTCGGATATTTCTATGGACTCCTTGTCCAACATTGCGCCAGTATCCAGGCCCTCGTCCATCTGCATAATTGTGACACCCGTCACCTTGTCGCCGGCGAGCAATGCGCGTTCTATCGGCGCGGCGCCGCGCCATCTAGGCAGCAACGAAGCGTGGACATTAAGGCAGCCAAGTCTTGGTGTGTCGAGTATTGCCTTTGGAAGAATGAGTCCATAAGCAACAACAATCATAAGGTCTAAGTCGAGTGACGCGAATGTTTGCGTCTGTTCGATTGATTTGAGGCTGGTGGGCTGAAAAAGAGGGAGCCTGTTCTCGAGCGCGACCCGCTTCACGGGGCTGGCCTGTAAATTCTTGCCACGGCCAGCGGGGCGATCGGGCTGTGTATACACGGCTACCACCTGATGTCCTGCCTTCAGCAATGCTTGCAGATGCGCAGCAGCGAAAGCAGGCGTTCCTGCAAAACAGATTCGCAATTTTTCCATTGGCTCAGGCAGACTTCTTATGCTCTTTCTCGAGCTTGCTGCGAATCCTTTGTCGCTTCAGGGTGCTGATATAATCGACGAATAATTTTCCATCCAGATGATCGATCTCATGCTGTATACAGGTCGCCAAGATACCCTCGGCATCCTGCTCGAATACCTCACCCTTGGCATCTTGGGCAGATATTTTCACTATTCGGGGCCTGGATACGGTCTCGTAGAAACCAGGAACGGAGAGACAGCCCTCATCGTACTCAGAAAGTTCGTCATCGAGTATCTCGAACGTCGGATTAATATATACTCGAGGACTATCGCCATTTTCCGATACATCTATTACCAGTAGACGTTTATGGACGTTCACTTGAGTAGCGGCAAGCCCGATACCTTGTGCTTCGTGCATCGTTTCGAGCATATCTTCGATCAAGACTTCCAGCTTTTCGTCGAAAACAGTAACGTGTTCGGCTATTTTCCGTAGTCTGGGGTCAGGAAATTCCAGAATTTGTAAAATTGACATGGTCGTTAAAGCCTGCAGAAATTGTATGACGCAGTATGTGAACTGCTTCTCGTGATAATTATAGCGTATTGCTAACATATCAACTCAACGCTTTTTAGTGCGAAATATGAAGAATGAAAAATTTGGGAAGCAGACAATTACTACTAGGGTTGGCTTTATGTATAGCTAGCCGGAGCACAATCATGCCTGCACAGGGTCAAACCGGTGTTCTAATTGCTGATTACCCTACTAGCTATGTTGTGCAAGAAGGCGACACGTTATGGAAGATTGCCGGCCAGTTCCCGCGTGATCCCCAACGTTGGCCCGATATATGGCAGCTCGACAAGTAGCTCGACAACCCCGATTTGATCTATCCTGGCGATATGCTAAAGCTGAGTATTTTGGGCGGAACCCCAAGGATTTTTGTCCAACGCGGGGATAGAGAAGTTGCAAAGGTCTCTCCTCAGGTTCGAGAATTGGAGCTGCAGAGCGCGATTCAAGCGATTCCTCTAGAGTCTATAGAGAACAGTTTTACTCGCAATCGCATAATTACTGCAGCTGAATATGAAGCAGCGCCATATATAGTTGCAAACGTAGGCGATAATTTAATCATAAGTACGAGAGATGAAATTTTTGCAAGGGCCCCCTTTTAATTGGCACATCATCGTTTGAAATTTACCGCGCTGGTCGAACCTACTACGGATAGGGTGTAAAAAAAGAAACGTCTTTTCGGACTGTTAAGTACCACAGCAGAAGAAATACTCGGTACAGAAGTTGAGTATCTAGGCTTCGCCAGTATCACTGAAACTGTCGAATCAGATGTGAGGAAGCTACTTGTAAACAATGGAACTAAGGAAATACGGGCTGGTGACCGCAGAGCCCTCAGTTGAAATGTCTGGGCAAATAATAGCCTTCCTGGGCGAGGAATATCTTGCCTCACAATTAAACACTGTCGTCATAAACCTAGGACTAGCGGACAATCTTTAGGTTGGTAATATATTGTCGATTACCAATGAGGGCAGTAACCTGACCGACGATATAGCACAGGTAAAAATACCGTTTCGCGAAAGAATGCGTAGCTTGTTCGATCAGGACAGTTTCTCTATCCCCGGTAACGACATTGGTACCCTGCTGGTTTATAAAACATTCGATCACCTCAATTATGCCGTAATTCTTGCCCGCACCGAACCTGCCGAGCTTTATGACGAAGCAGTAAGCCCCTGATTACGCCATCCCATCGAATCTATCCTACACTCTATTAAGACGACGATTGAGATCTCGAGGATTTCAGTCGCCGGGCTTTTCCGGTTATCGCCGATTAAGGGCGCAAACTTGCATGAAAATCTTAATTCCATTGCTCAAGGATGAACCATGGATTCTCACATCTGCCATTACTACTTAGGCATTGTCGGCAGTAAGCGGATACCTGCGCCCATATTTTCAAGGCTGCTTAAGACATTTGGTTCGGCAAAGGCACTAGTTAACCTGCCGAGATCGCGCTATCAGCAACAAGGTTTCAATAATGAACAGATCAATCTATTAAAGAACGAAGGGAGCAAAGATGGGCCTCTCGAAGCAACGGAAGCTGCTCTGGCATGGTTAGAACAGCCTGAGAATCACCTGCTGTGCTCTGTATCCACCCTTGTTAAGGGAGATAGATGCGGCACCTCTCCTTCTTTTCGTTCGTGGTTATATGGGCTCTCTGGTTAGGAGACACTTCTCTTTGGTCGGTAGCCGCAATGCGAGTGCTTATGGAAAAAGAAGTGCTTACTGAATGGCTAGAGAAATAAGTAAGGCTGGCATACAAATTTGTAGTGGACTTGCCTCTGGCGTGGACACCAAGGCTCATCAGGGCGCACTCGACGGCAATGGAAGAACCACTGCGGTAGTAGGAACGGGCATTGATCGCATCTATCCGGCTAAGAACGCAAAACTGGCCGACAATATCATCGAGGATGGAGCGCTAATCTCAGAATTTCCATTGGGAACTACACCCTTATTCCGCAATTTTCCAAGAAGGAACCAGGTAATAAGCGGCCTATGTGAGGGCACCTTAGTCGTCGAGGCTACTATGAAGAGTGGATCTTTAATAACGGCTAGGCTTGCTGTCGAACAAAACCGTGATGTGTTTGCATTGCCAGGCCCTATTGGCAGCTTGCAGAGCCGGGGGAGTCACTACTTAATTAAACAGGGAGCGAAGCTCGTTGAAGAGCCATCGGATATCCTAGAAGAAATGGGAATAGACGGAACCAAAACAATACCAATCAAAGACCCAGCACCTTCAAAAGTAGCGGTTCCAAATCTGGATACTAAGTGTGGATCTACAGTACTGGAGTTGATCGAAGATCATGGAAGCCTTTTCGAATCAATTTTAGCTGAATGCCAGCTACAACTGCAGGAACTGCATGCGCAGCTGATGGAATTAGAGGCTGACGGATTGATACATCAGAAAGGGGGCCGTTACTACAGGTCCAACTAGAATTCTTGCATAGACTAAGCGTCTAGGGTAGTTTCCCCTTTCATCAATTTTTATGGTTTAGACATCATGAGTACTTCTTTTGTAGCTATATTAATGGGTTCCGAAAGCGACCTGACTATCATGCAGTTTGCTGCAGACATATTGAAGCAGTTGCAGATCAACTATGAAATCAAGATCACTTCGGCACACCGAACACCCAGCGTCACCCAGGCGTATATAAGCGATGCGCAGGAACGTGGCTGCAAAGTATTTATCTCCGGCGCTGGCCTTGCCGCCCATCTGGCTGGGGCAACAGCAGCACACACCACGGTACCAGTTATCGGTGTTCCTATAGATTCTGGGCCACTCAGCGGATTGGATGCATTGCTCTCTACGGTGCAGATGCCTGCGGGCATTCCGGTAGCCACCGTCGCTATAGGCAAGACGGGTGCAAAAAATGCCGCCTATCTAGCCGCTCAGATACTGTCTCTGGCAGACCCTGATCTGGCGGAACGAGTGAAAGCTGAACGTGTTGCGAACAGCGAAAAAGTGCAGGCCCAAGACAAGGCTTTGCAGGATTCCCTCAGCCAATAGCCTGCCTACATCTGAAACCCTTAACCTGAAAAGGCGTCAAGCGTAGAAAGCCTTATAGCATCTGCGTCGGCGAATGAGCTTGTTGAGTAGGAAATTAGATCTAGATTAAGACTAGATGGCAAATTTGCAGATAGTATTGGCTGAATTGCTTATGGAGCGTGTACGCTGGCGGCTGGCTACCCTGTCTGAGTAGTCAGTTCTAAGAGCCCGCTCTAGGTAACCCATCGGGATACTAAAATAGAAAAACTTGTAAAAGTATTATGTTCTAACAAAGCTAAAGCGAAGCTTCGCCACATCTGCAAGAGGGAATCAAATTGAGCACAATCGAACCGAACGCCGTTAAAGAATTTCTATTGGCGTTGCAGGCAGACATCTGTAGTAGCTTGGAAGCTATGGACCCCACAGCTGACTTTAAGACAGATCGCTGGGATCGAGAAAAGGGCGGCTCAGGAATTAGCCGTGTCATAAGCGACGGCAAGGTTTTTGAGAAAGGCGGCGTAAACTTTTCCCATGTGTTTGGCGATGCCATGCCCGCATCGGCTACTGAGACCAGGCCTGACTTAGCCGGCCGTGCCTGGCAGGCGATGGGTGTATCGCTAGTTATTCATCCTCGAAACCCCTTCGTGCCTACCTCTCACGCGAACTTTCGTATGTTCGTCGCAGACAAAGAAGGCGAAGAGTCGGCGTGGTGGTTTGGCGGTGGCTACGACCTAACCCCTTACTATGGCATTGAGGAAGACTGCATTCATTGGCATCAGCAGGCGAAGAATGCCTGCCAGGAATTTGGCGAAGACTACTATTTGCAATTCAAAAAGCAGTGCGATGACTATTTTCAGATTACCCATCGGCAAGAGCCTCGTGGCATTGGTGGTTTGTTTTTCGATGACTTCAATGAACTAGGCTTCGAGAAAAGCTTCGCCTTCATTAAGTCTATGGCAAACAGCTATCTCGATGCCTACGTTCCTATCGTAGAAAAGCGTAAAGACAACGCCTACACAGACCACCATAAACAGTTTCAGGAATACAGGCGCGGTCGCTACGCTGAATTCAACTTAGTCTACGACCGGGGCACCTTGTTTGGGCTTCAATCTGGTGTTGGCAGAACAGAATCTATCCTTATGTCCCTGCCTCCGGTTGTTCGCTGGATCTATGATTGGCACGCCGACAAAGGCAGTGAGGAAGAAAGGCTTACCTCCGAGTTTCTCAAGCCCAGAGATTGGGTGTAGTCTTCTGCACAGCTACATGCGGCGCTACAAACAGTACTAAAAATAGACGCCAGAAATAACGGAAATAACGAAATAAAAAGAAGAGAGACCCAGCGTGTCCAAATATGCAGTCCTCGGCAATCCTGTTAGCCACAGTAAGTCGCCCCTGATCCATTCCGTGTTTGCAAAGCAGACAAATCAAGAGATGAGCTACACGGCGATACCTCTAGAAGAGGGTGACTTCGATGGCTTCGTTAAAAGCTTCTTCGCCGAAGGGGGTGCAGGGCTAAACGTGACCGTTCCTTTTAAGGAAAACGCGTTTGCAATAGCGGCGAGTCTCTCCCCAAGAGCGCAGCTAGCGAAAGCCGTAAACACTTTATTTCTCGATGATCAGGGAAACATCTGTGGTGACAATACAGATGGCATAGGCTTAGTTACAGATATCAAACAGAATAACGGAATAGATCTTATTGGTCAGCGCTTGTTAATACTCGGTGCGGGCGGGGCTATTCGTGGGGCACTAGCCGCACTTGTCTATGAACAAGTCGCCACAATTACTGTAGTCAACCGGACTCTGGCGAAAGCCGAAACCCTGGCAGACGAGTTCGCATCTATGACAGAGATCGAGACCCTGTCCTATGAGGCGCTGCAAGATACGGCGAACCACGGCCGCCGCTTTGACATTATCATCAATGGAACGTCGTCCAGTCTGCAAGGTGAGATGCCCCAATTAGACGGGAGCCTGCTTGATAGCGGTTGTTGTTGCTATGACCTGATGTATGCAGCAAGCGATACCCCTTTTGTGCAATGGGCAAAACAGCAGGGTGCTGCACTGAGTATAGATGGCCTGGGAATGCTGGTGGAACAAGCTGCGGAGGCCTTCGCGCTATGGCGAGGTGTCAGGCCAAATACCGCGCCGGTTATCGCCGAGCTTCGCGGGCAGGCCTAGTTACTCGAAGAATTGTGAGAAAAGGTTTTAGAAGAGTAACAAGAATACCCAGCTGAATAATTCTATTTGCTACAGCAATAAAAAAGGCCGCTTAGAGCGGCCTTTTTTATGAAGAAGACTTAGTGTGCCTCTTCTTCAGCGTGTTCCCCTTCCTCGCCGTGTTCTCCACCATGGAGATCACTCGGGGTTAGGGCAACAGCATTCGGATCATGCCCCATGTACTGATAGCGTGTTCCGGAAGTATAGTTGCCTTCGATCGTCATGAGCCCGATCAATAGCAGTAGCACAATCGGTGGTCCGAGAATGGTAAGTACCAGCGCCATCCTCTCCCAAACAACGTGCATGAAGATTGCGACGATAAAGCCAGCCTTCAAAACCATGAAGAGGAGAACTAGGCCCCAGCGCATGCCGCCTTGGACGTTGAAGTAATCGACTGCGTAAGAGAATGAACTCAGTACGAACAGAAGAATCCAGATTTTGTAATAAATCCCTAGAGGATGTTGTTGACCTGCTTCAGATGACATCTCTGTCCCCTCTTACAATAAGTAGAAAAATGCGAAAATGAATACCCAAACGAGATCCACAAAGTGCCAATACAAGCCGGCAATCTCAACAATCTCATAACCTTTCTTGTCGTAATGTCCCTTCTTTACCTTGAAGGCAACAGTTAACAAGTAAATAACACCAGCGGTTACGTGCAAGCCGTGAAAGCCGGTGATCATAAAAAATATAGACCCAAACTGCGGAGCCCCAAAGGGGTTGCCCCAGGGACGTACTCCCTCTTCCAGAATCAGTTTGCTCCACTCAAAGGCCTGCATGCCAACGAATGAGGCGCCGAAGGCAGCGGTAGCAACCATAAACCAGAAAGTCTTTGCCTTATCGCGTCGATAACCAAAATTAACCGCCAGCGCCATGGTTCCAGAGCTGGTAATCAATATAAAGGTCATGATCGCAATCAGGATAAGCGGAATAGGGTCTCCGCCAAAGGATAGCGCAAAGATCTCACTCTGCAGCGGCCATGGCTCGGTGGTAGTCAATCGAACATGGAGGTATCCCGTTAGAAAGCAAGTGAAGATAAACGTATCACTCACCAGGAAGATCCACATCATGGCCTTGCCCCAAGGTACATGGTAGGCCTGTTTATCAGCACTCCAATCGTCGACTAAAGTGCTAGATCCAGGCATTGTGCCCGCTCCGCTTATTGCTGCTTCACTCATGCTATTTCCTATAAACGTTCTAATTAAACTTTATTTTTCTATTACCTAACTACTCTTGCCGATCTACTCTTGCCCAGATACGTCAGTGATTAGGTATTGGAAAGAATCGCAAACATAACCAACCAGATAATCAGCAAAAAATGCCAATATAAGGTACACAACTCGATGCTCAGGCTCATATCTTCAGGCTTGCTACCTGAAAGCAATCGAATGGAAGCCTTACTCCACACCCAAAGCCCGCCCAACAGGTGTGCGATGTGCAAACCCGTAAGCAGATAGAAGAAAGAGTTAGCCGGGTTTGAAGTTACTAAATAGCCAGCTTCTTGCAGGCTATCCCAGGTGAGCATCTGGCCCATGATAAAAAGCAGGGCAAACACACCACCGCCAACGAAAGCGGTTATCAAATTCTTCTGCTTGCCGGCCTTGGCTGTATTTCTTGCCCATTGGAACAAGACGCTACTGATAAATAGTAAGCCCGTGTTCAACCAGAGTTGAGAAGGGTCGGCTAGCGGCTCCCAATCTGGCAACGACATCCGAATGACATAACTAACACCCAAAAGCGAAAAAATAACCGAAGCGATCACCAGGAAAAAACCTAAGGCGACGCGTTCCGGAGGGGACTCGAAGGCGCCCTCCGGGTTTAGTCCGCCGAGTATGCCCTTTCGTTCCCAGGGCTTATCGGTAAGTTGCTTATACAGACTCATACATCTGCCTTGGACGTATCGTGGCTAGGATCGAAATGCTGTTCGTCCGCAGTAGGCTCGACGCTTTCCGGCACATTCTGTGGAATGAAGTCTTCATGAGCACCAGGGACGCTGTAGTCGTAAGCCCATCGGTAAACAGTGGGTAACTCATCACCCCAGTTTCCATGAACCGGCGGCGTATCAGGCGTCTGCCATTCTAGAGAAGCCGAACCCCAAGGGTTAGGGCCCGATTTCTCGCCGTTGCGCAGGCTCCAGAAGATGTTGATGAAGAACAACAGCTGTGCAGCCCCAACGAATAATGCGGCGTAGGTAATCGTCACGTTCAAATCCTGCGCAGTCTCTGGAATGAAATCCGTGCTGCCCATCGCGTAGTAACGACGCGGAACACCCAAGAAGCCAAGGTAGTGCATTGGCAGATAGATCGCGTAGGTACCAAGGAAAGTACACCAGAAGTGGGCCTTCGCCATGCCTTCATGGAACATACGACCAGTAACCTTCGGATACCAGTGGTATAGCGCCGCAAAGATAACCAGCACGGGAGACACACCCATTACCATATGGAAGTGAGCTACCACGAAGTAAGTATCGGAAAGTGGTAAATCGATAACCACGTTACCGAGGAACAAACCAGTCAAGCCACCGTGGATGAAGGTAAAGATAAAGCCGATGGCAAAATACATTGGCGCGTTGAGACGAATGTCGCCTTCCCAAAGCGTTAGCACCCAGTTGTAAACCTTAAGTGCCGTAGGTACCGCAATGATCAAAGTCGTCGTAGCGAAGAAGAAGCCGAAGTAAGGGTTCATACCACTCACATACATATGGTGTGCCCATACGATGAAGCTTAATCCGCCAATGGCGATAATCGCCCAAACCATCATGCGGTAGCCGAAGATATTCTTTCGAGCATGAGTGGAGAGAACGTCAGAGACAAGACCGAAAGCCGGCAATGCCACGATATATACCTCAGGGTGACCGAAGAACCAGAACAAATGCTGGAACAGGATCGGGCTGCCACCGTTATGATCGAGCGGCGTGCCTGATTCGATAACCGCCGGCATAAAGAAGCTAGTGCCTAGCAGCATATCGAAGAGCATCATGATTGCCGAAACAAGCAACGCTGGGAAAGCAAACAGGCCAAGAATTGTCGCGATAAAGATTCCCCAAACAGTCAGAGGAAGACGCATCATGGTCAAGCCGCGGCAGCGATACTGCAAGATTGTAGTCACGTAGTTCAGGCCGCCCATTGTGAAGGCAACGATGAATACGGCTAGAGACAACAGCATCAAGACGATGCCCATGTCGTGTCCCGGTGTGCCTGCCATGGCAGTCTGTGGAGGATACAAAGTCCACCCACCCCCAGTCGGCCCGCCATCGACAAAGAAGCTAGCCATCAGAATGATGACTGACAGCGCGTATACCCAAACACTTAGCATGTTGAGGAATGGGAACACCATGTCTCTGGCACCGCACATAAGCGGTATCAAATAGTTGCCAAAACCACCAAGCAATAAGGCCGTCAGCATGTAAACAACCATGATCATGCCGTGCATCGTTACCGACTGGTAGTAGGAGCTCGGGTCAATCAGATCGAATGTCTCTGGAAAACCCAGCTGCATGCGCATTAGCAATGAAAGCACTAAGGCAACAACTCCTACAGCGATGGCCAAGCCACCGTATTGAATGGCAATAACTTTGTGATCTTGGCTCCAAACGTATTTAGTAACCCAGCTATGCGGATGATGCATCTCCATTTCGGAATCTTGATCAGCCAATGGTACGTAAGCCATTAAAACCTCCTAACTCTATAATCTTTGTATCAGCCAGTTACGGCTAAATTTCGTTAACTATCTTTTCTAAGCTAAAATTCTTTTTAAAAACAATCTAGTTGTGGCGCTCTATCTCAGTGTATTGATATAGGCCGCTACATCTTCAATCTCTTCGATTCCAGACATGGCAGTTGCCATACCAACCATCTGCTCGCCGTAGTCATCACTCGGATGCAGGCCACGGATACCGGCTCGGAAATTGCTGATCTGTGTAACGAAATACCAATCACTCATACCGGCAAGTTTCGGCGCATCTGTGTACCAAGTACCGTCACCGTTATCCAGGTGGCAGGCCGCACAGTTACGGTTGTAGATGCTGGCGCCATTGGCCACATCGCCAGTAATAGTTGGCGTGGCAGCCGTATCGGGTAGTGACGCGATATAGGCAGCCATGTTGCGGATGGCGTTGTCGTCGACCAGCATGTTTGCCATCGGCGCCATTGCCTGACCGTTTGTATCACCTTCACCGCCGCGTACGCCGACTTTGAAATACTTCAACTGTCTTTCGATATACCAGGCTTGCTGTCCGGCCAGCTTCGGTCCGTTCAATGCTTGGTTACCCTCGCCTTGTGCACCATGGCATGCAGCGCAAACTGCATACTGTGCTTGGCCGGCAGCGGGGTTAGCCGCAGCTTGCGCCTGGGTCTCTGCGAACGTTGGTTGTGCATCAAGCCATGCGTCATATTCGGCTTGGGTCTCTACAACGACGGCACCGCGCATGACAAAGTGGCCAATACCACAGAGCTCTTCACACATGATGTCGTAGCGGCCGGCCCTGTTTGGCTCAAACCACAGATAAGAAATTAGACCGGGAACCAAGTCCATCTTCACGCGGAACTGAGGAACCGTGAAGTTATGGAGTACGTCATTGGAGCGCAGCAAGGCTTTAACTGGCTTGTCCAGAGGCAGGTGCATCTCAGGACTGACAACGATGATATCGTCCTGACCATTCGGGTCAGCGATATTCACGCCGAAAGGGTTAGTCTCGGTAACTAGCTGAGTATCTGCCGTACCCATGATGCCGTCGGCACCCGGGTAGCGAAATGCCCACTGCCATTGCTGACCCATTGCCTCGAACTCTGTGGCTTCGTCTGGAACAGTAACAATGCTAGCCCAAACAAATAGACCTGGTGCGAGCATCGCGATTACGCCGACAGTGGTAATTGCCGAAAGCCAAATCTCCAGCTTGTGGTTCTCAGGCTCATAAACGGCTTTATGGCCATCTTTTTGCCGATACTTGTACACGCAATAGGCGAGGAATAAATTCACCGCGATAAATACGAATCCAGTTACCCAGAACGTAACGTTAATAGTGAAATCGATGGATCCCCAGTCAGTTGCAATGTCTGTAAACCACCAGGGGCTGGCAAAATGGAAAATGATCGATCCAATTACCAGCAAGAAAATAACGACCGCTAAAGTCATAAACCCGCCTTCCTTCTTTAAAAATTACAAACGTATCCCAAACTGCAGGGCAGCAACTGGCCACCAAACGCTAGGGGAAATTAGTTTTTGTGTACATCGCGTTCCAGAGGGACAAGAATTTTAGCTTGGTTTTGCCAGCACTTTGTCAGCAGGTATAGCAATGAGTGAACTCATTGTGTCTCCCTGAATGAAAGATTTGACCCGCTGCTATCCTCGTAATTTTTTGCTATCTGGATCGGGCATTTTCAGTTCTTCAAAGCCTCAGATTTATCCAAGATTTCAAAGATTTTTCGCACACCTCACGCGCACCGGAATGCTATAGAATATTGATATTCACTGCAAGTGATCTGGGCTCTAAAACCCTTAAAACATGCGCGAAATCAAGCATTTTTGACACCTTGCTGTCAGTGTCGAATTGATGAGGCCATTTTGGTCAGTTTCTGCCAGAATATTTTACAGGACGCGCGGTTACTTCGTGCCAATAATCTTGAGATTCAAGGCCAAACATGGTTGAATGCCCGCGCTTCGAAAGCAGGACGCCAAATGGATGCTCAGTATCTGTTATAGTCTGCTATTCAAACCCATCAAACAGCTCAAAGTTGACCCGTGAACGAGATAGCTTCAAAAATTAGTACTGCCAGCTGGCGCGACTTCTACGAGATGTGCAAGCCGCGCGTGGTTATGCTGATGATTCTGACTTCCCTGGTCGGTATGTTTCTGGCCGTCCCTGGCATGGTGCCGCTGGATGTCCTCATCTTGGGAAATCTCGGAATTGCACTGGTCGCCGGTTCGGGTGCCGTGGTGAATCATCTGATCGATCGAAAAATCGACATAATGATGAAGCGCACCCACAACCGCCCGGTAGCCCAGGGGCGAGTAGAGCCAAAGCAGGCCGCGGTCTTCGCCATAGTCATCGGCGTCGCGGGCATGGCAATCCTGCTGTTATGGGTGAATGCACTGAGCGCCTGGCTAACACTGGCCTCATTTGTGGGTTATGCCTTTATCTACACCGGCTACCTGAAGCATGCGACACCGCAAAACATCGTTATTGGCGGGCTTTCCGGGGCTATGCCGCCGTTACTTGGCTGGTCTGCAGTAACGGGTACTATCGACGCCGGTGCCTTAATCCTGGTTCTAATCATATTCGCCTGGACCCCTCCTCATTTCTGGGCTCTCGCTATTCACCGTAAGGACGAATATGCGAAATCTGGTGTGCCCATGCTGCCCGTTACTCACGGCGAGCACGTAACCAAGATCCATATCATCGTTTATACCCTGATGCTGGTACTTGTCAGTGTCTTTCCATTCCTCTCCGGAATGAGTGGCCTGCTCTATCTCGTGTCGGCGCTTGCCCTGGGTGTTGGATTTATTGTTTGGTCAGGTCTCCTGATGTTTAAGCCTAAGGCAAGCACCGCGATGGACACGTTTCGCTACTCGATCGCCTACCTGGCGCTGCTTTTCATCGCCCTGGTCGTTGATCACTACCTGATCTAGTTCAGGCCTTCCATGGTAATTACCCCAAAGAGAAAGACGGCGCTTATCGCGTTTCTAGCCTTCGATGTGCTAATCGTTGCCGCCCTATTCAGCCTCTTTCAAATGCGGGCTGAGCGGCAGATCGAGAGCGAATTAAGAGACATCGGCGTCACCATCTACCCCGAAGCGCTCCCATTAAGTGACTTTACCCTGCGCGATCAGCGCGGTGAGCTCTTTACTCGCGGGGATTTCGAAGGCCAGTGGAATCTGGTCTTCTTTGGCTTTACCAATTGCCCGGATATCTGCCCTCTAACGATGGCCGAGCTGCGTCAATTCTATGCTGCCCTCGATTTCACTCAAGACGTAAAGCCCAGGGTGTTTCTCGTAACCGTAGATCCGCAGAGAGACAATCCCGAAACCATGGCGGCCTATCTAAGTAACTACAACACAGAATTTATTGGCTTGAGCGGCGACCCACAGGCGATCTCACGACTGGCATCTCAGCTGTATGTCGTCTATGAAGATACTGCCGAATCTGAGGCGTCGAGCTCCCACAATCATGCCAGCCCTGATATTGAAAATGACGATCAAGGTGCAGATGACAATGCCATGAATCACGACGACTATCTAATCACGCACAGTGGGCACATTGCAGTGATAGACCCTGAGGGTAACTACTATGCGGTGATGCGTGCGCCTCATCGCGATCGGGATTTGCTGACAGCATTCCGAGAACTAGTACGCTAAAAACCGATCAGCTTTTACTTTTTAGAACGCTTGGATAAAAATAGAAAAGCAGAAAAATTAGCGTTGCGACCACCACGATAGATGGCCCCACCGGCACATCGAAATAGAATGCCGAAATTAGACCAAGCACTACCGAAATACTTCCAACCAGACTAGCCTTAACGGCCATCTGCTCAGGCGTACTTGCCAACGAGCGTGCCGCCGCAGGTGGAATTATAAGCAAGGAAGTAATCAACAATACCCCAACGATTTTCATCGAAACGGCTATCGTAAACGCGATGAGAAAAACCAGTATCAAATTGAGCCGCTTTACGTTTGCGCCTTCAATTTCCGCTATCTCAGCGTGAATTGTTATTGATAAAAAATCGTTCCAAAACAAATATAGAACTATTGCAACTACAGTAGAGACGAGCAGAATCCAGATTAAATCTGCGTTTCCTATTGTAAGCAGTGCGCCGAATAAGTAAGCCTCGAGATCAACCCGAACCGAGTCGGCTAGGGCGAGAACTACGATGCCCAGAGCAAGACTGCTATGAGCCAGAATGCCAAGTAGCGCGTCGGTGGATAGTAACGGTCGCCTGTCCAGAAGAGTCAAAATAAAAGCGAAAAGCAAACAACAAATAATAATACTCAGTTGCGGATTGCTGTCGGTAATCAAGCCCAGGGCAATACCAAGCAACGCAGAATGTGCGAGCGTGTCCCCAAAATAAGACATTCGGCGCCATACGATGAATGAGCCAAGTGGACCGGCCACTAGCGACAAAGAGATTCCCGCCGCAAGCGCATAGAGCACAAAATCGGTAGTGAAAAAAAGCGTCATCGAATCAATCATGATGATGCTCCTTTACCCCACCACCGATGCCGTGTTCATGATCGTGGTGGTGGGTGTAAACAGCGAGATCCCCAGAGGCGCTGGCACCAAATAGATTCAGATAAGCAGGGTCATTGCTAACGTGTTCGGGCTTGCCGTGGCAACAGACATGGTGATTGAGGCAAATGACCTCGTCCGTGGAGGACATCACCAGGTGAAGATCGTGAGAGATCATAAGTACACCGCAGCCCTGGCTAACGCTTATTTCGCTGATGAGGCGATAGAGCTCTGCCTGCCCGCCAAGATCTACGCCCTGCGCAGGTTCGTCCAGGATGAGTAGCTCTGGCTTGCGCAATAGTGCGCGTGCCAGCAACACCCTCTGCATCTCACCGCCGGAAATGGACGTCAGCTGGTGGTCTTGGAGATGGCTTATCTTAAGGTCGCCCAAGGTGGTGTCTAGCAGCTCTCGGTCATGCCGATTTGCGAGCTGCAGAAACCGACTTACCGTCAGGGGTAGCGTGGGCTCTACCTGCACTTTCTGAGGCATATAGCCGATGCGCAGGGCTGGCCTATGATAGATAGCGCCCGAATCAGGTTGTAATAGCCCTAGCGCTATCCGTACCAAGGTGGTCTTACCGGCCCCGTTTGGGCCGATTAGAGTGACAATCTGCCCTTCTTCTATGGTGAGGCTGATATTCTCGAGTATCTTCTTGTCGGCGAATTCCTTATTTATCGATCTCGCCGCAAGCAGAACGCCTGAAGAAAACTCCCCAGAAGACTCTAAGACTGAATTGCTGTCGTTATCGGAACTTTCCATTCGAATGACTGCTAGCAGTCCCTAAAAATTCTATTAAAAATACGCCCCTACACGTTCTTTCCTGCGCATTTACACTCGCGTAGGAGCAGGCAGGACAATGGTATATCATAGCATCGTTGTCAAACTTTCCTTTGGCACACGCTCTACTTAATTTCTTGGGAATGCCTGAAGCACGCCAATGTTAAAATACTATGCGACCCTATTAGTAACTGCCCTGCTTGCCACGGGAAGTTACGCCGATGTGAACGTCGTCACTACTATTAAACCACTGCAGTTGATTGCCCAGGCGGTGACAAAGGAGCACGGCAGTGTATCCTCGATTGTAGATCCGCAGCAGTCACCTCACCATTTTTCCCTGTCTCCCTCTGACCGTATAGCGCTAGCCAGGGCAGACCTGGCGGTATGGATAGGCCCCCTGTTTGAAACACATCTGCAAGATTTTTTCCTGCAGTCCGCGCTCAAGGCAAAGACTCTTACTGCTATCGACATAGATGGCCTGCAACTGCATTACATAAGCGAAGGCCAGCTGGATGCGCATCTGTGGCTGGATAGCTCCAATGCGCTTAAGATTGCCGCGCAGATTACCGAGCAGGTTTCTGCGCTAGATCCGAGCAACGCGATCTCCTATAGGCAGAATCTGGATAACTTCGAGACGGAAATAGCCCAGGGAAACCAACAGATCGCCAGGAAGTTTGAGGCGGCGACTACGGTTCGCTATGCGGTCTACCACAATGCCTATCAATACTTCGAACAGCAGTTTTCTCTGCAACACGATTTAGTCATCTTGCGTGATCCGGAAACCCAACCGGGCATTCGTGAAATAGTGCAATTGAGAGAACGCATAAATCAACGCCAGCCGTCCTGTCTTCTGTTGGAGATCGATTCGAGTGAGGAGTTGATTGCAACGGTCAAAAGCGGCCATGAATTGAAATCGATAGTCGTTGATCTCTTAGGCACTAACGTAAGCAATGACCTAAGTACTGAGGCGATATCGATTGAGAGTGGCTACAGCAAATTCATCGCAAATATTGCCGATGATTTTTACGAGTGTCTCTACGAATAATCGAACTGCATATCTACTAGTCAGAAAATAACTTTGCAAAAGGAACGTAAGTTGGCCGACCCTAAACAACTAATTCTCGTCGACGGATCTTCGTATCTGTTTCGTGCCTTTCATGCGCTGCCGCCACTGGTGAGCAGTAAGGGTCAGCCGACCGGTGCAGTCAAGGGTGTCATCAATATGATACGCAGTCTCATAAAAAACTATGAGGACAGCAATATCGCCATCGTATTCGATGCCAAGGGCAAAACCTTTCGCAGCGATATCTATACCGAGTACAAGGCGCATCGCCCGCCGATGCCCGGCGAGCTGCGCTCCCAGATACAGCCCATACATCAGATCATTGAGGCCATGGGCCTGCCGCTGTTAATCGTCAGCGATGTGGAGGCGGACGATGTCATCGGAACCCTTTCACAACAAGCCACCAAGATCGGCATGCCTACACTTGTCTCTACAGGAGATAAAGATCTGGCCCAGTTGGTTAACGACAAAGTGACCCTCATCAATACCATGACCAACGAACTACTCGACACCGAATCGGTCGAGGTGAAGTTCGGCGTTGGCCCCGACAGAATCATCGACTACCTCGCGCTCATGGGGGATAAGTCAGACAATATCCCTGGCGTACCTAGCGTGGGACCGAAGACGGCGGTTAAGTGGCTACAGGAATACGGCTCCATGGAAGGCATAATTGAAAATGCCGAAGCCATTGGCGGCAAAGTCGGAGAGAAGCTGCGCGAGAATATAGACCTGCTAAGACTCTCTTACGAACTCGCCACGATCAAGATGGATGTAGAGCTGGATGTCAAAATACCTGAGCTGGTAGCCGGGGCGGAAGATCAGCAGAAGCTGTATGAACTGTTTACAGAGATGGAGTTCAAGTCGTGGATAAAGGAGTTGGAAGATCAGGGAGTCGCCGGCTCGCCTAAGGCGAAGGCAGCAGCAAAAGATACGGAAGCGGCAACGGAAGAGGTTGATGTATCGGTTGCCGAGGAAGACATCGACTACCAGTTAGTTGTGGACGCGGAAAAATTCACAGAACTTGTCGATCAATTATCCGCAGCGAAGAGTTTTAGTATTTCTCTGGAGACAATAGGGGAACACTTCCTTGACCAGGAAATATTAGGCATCGCCGCGTGTGTCGAAATGGGCAAGGCATTCTATGTGCCGTTTTTGCATAACTACGAGGATGTCCCAGCTCAGTTGGATCTGGCAGACTGTCTCGCGCAGTTAAAGCCAATTTTAGAAAACCCTTCTATAGTAAAGATCGGCTTCGATTTGAAGCACGCCTGTCATGTCCTTGGAAACTATGAGATTACGCTGCAGCCGATAAAAAACGACATGCACCTGGCCTCCTATGTTGCGAACTCTGTCGCCAGCAAACACCTGCTTCCCGATATAGCGAGAAACTACCTAGATCTGTCGCCTATCGATATCGACAGTCTGTTAGGCAAGGGGCGCAGCAAACTCAGCAAGCAACAAGTCGCCCTGGCGGATTTTGCGTCCTATGCCACACAGAAAGCCGACCACATTCTGCGCCTGTCTGCGACCCTGCAACAGAATCTCAGCAGCAATGGTCACCTGCTAGGCTTGTATCAATACTACGAATTGCCACTGATCGAAGTGCTAAACACGGTTGAGCGTAATGGCATCAAAGTCGATGCCATTACGTTGGCCAAGCAGAGCAAACAGTTGGGCAAGCAATTGGATAAACTGCAGCTGGCAGTTTTTGAGATAGCGGGGGAAGAGTTCAATCTCGGATCTCCGAAGCAGCTGCAAAGCATTTTCTATGAGAAGCTGGAACTGCCGGTGCTTAAGAAAACCAAGACGGGTCAGCCTTCAACCGCTGAGCCAGTCTTGCAAGAGCTAGCGCAAGACTATGAGCTGCCGCGTCTCATTCTGGAGCATCGTTCTCTCAATAAACTAAAATCCACCTACACGGACAAGCTGCCTCTGGAGATCAACAAGGGTACGGGTCGTATTCATTCTTCTTTTCAGCAGGCCGTAGCGGCCACCGGGCGTCTGTCTTCTACGGATCCAAACTTACAGAATATTCCCATTCGTACAGCCGAAGGGCGCAAGGTACGCCAAGCCTTTGTCTGCGATGCTGGCAATAAAATGATGGCGGCGGATTATTCTCAGGTAGAGCTTAGGATCATGGCGCACCTGTCCCAAGACGAAGGCTTGTTGCGCGCGTTCTCCAGCGCAGAAGATGTTCACAAGGCGACTGCCGCCGATGTGTTCTCAGTTGCCCTCGATGAAGTTAGTGCCGAGCAGCGACGCAGTGCGAAAGCAATTAACTTCGGCCTGATCTATGGCATGTCAGCGTTCGGCCTTGCCAACCAACTTAATATTAGTCGTGGCGATGCCGCTAAGTATGTCGATCGTTATTTCGAAAAATATCCAGGTGTCAGAAAGTACATGGATGAGACTCAGGCCTTGGCAGATGAGAAGGGTTATGTTGAAACCTTATTCGGTCGCAGACTCTACCTGCCTGACATTCATGCAGGCAATGGCATGTTGAGAAAGGCTGCGCAACGTACCGCTATCAATGCGCCAATGCAGGGAACCGCGGCGGATATTATCAAGCGAGCGATGATCGATATCGATCACTGGCTGGCCATGGGCGAACTCGATGCGCGCATGATATTGCAGGTTCACGATGAGCTGGTCTTTGAAGTCAGCGAGAAAGATCTCGACCTTCTCTGCGAAGGTGTGAAGTTTAGAATGACAACGGCGGCGGCATTGGATGTGCCTCTGGTTGTCGATATTGGCGTGGGAGATAACTGGGACGAAGCACACTAGTAGTCCTAAAACTGCGCAAGCTAGTGTGTAAGACAGTACGCTAGTCGGAAACCTTCTCCGCGTCGGTCTCGCCGATCTCTTCGATGACATTGGCCGGCACCGCTAGCCATTCGTCAAGTTTCGCCCTGGCCTCATCAACGCCAACGTTCTTTGATGAAGAGAACAACTGCACAGACACATTGCCTAGCGGCGCAAGCTCCCTGCGTACTTCCAACAACACATTCTGCGCCGCACCTCTCTTTAGCTTGTCTGACTTGGTCAGCAATATGTGCAGAGGTAGATTCGACTGCACGGCCCAGTTGATCATCATGCGATCGAATTCCTTCAAGGGATGACGAATATCACTTAGCAGAATCAAGCCGACCAGAGCATCGCGTTGCCGCAGGTAACGCTCTAATTCCTCCTGCCATTTGTCCTTCACCTTGAGAGGCACTTTAGCGAACCCGTAGCCTGGCAGATCTACCAGATGCCGGCCTTCGTCTAGTGCGAAGAAGTTGATCAGCTGAGTTCGCCCAGGCGTCTTACTGATGCGCGCCAGTCGATTCTGGCCAGTGATTGTATTTATTGCGCTGGATTTACCCGCGTTTGAGCGGCCGGCAAAGGCCACCTCGGCCAGGCTATCGTCTGGGCAGGCGCTAAGCGTTGCCGCGCTGGTCACGAACTGTGCCTGATTATAGTTCATCGATTAGTCACTACCTGAAGCATCATCTGAAAAGGCCTCTGCATCCCCGTTATCCCGTTTAGTTAGCTACATTCACCGCGGAATCACTTTCTATCGACGAATGCGAGGATAAATAGAGTCAGTGGGTAATTTGCGTTATAATTTGCGACCGCGATTTATTGATTCCATTGCCGAATCGCTAGTTTATCTGAATTTGTAGGAAGTGACCGGGAAAACCCATGAAGAAAATTGTAATAGCAGTACTTTCAGCCGCATTTGCCGGCTTATTACCTAATTTACTCCTCGCCCAGGGCGATGCGACAGCGGGTCAGGCAAAATCTGCTCTGTGTGCCACCTGTCATGGCGCCGACGGAAATAGCCAATTGGCGATGAACCCAAAACTGGCGGGTCAAGGCGCAAGGTATTTGGTTAAGCAGCTGCAAGATTTCAAATCAGGCGCCAGAAGTAATGCCACCATGGCTGCCATGGTAATCTCCCTGAGCGATCAGGATATGGAAGACATCGCGGCATGGTATGCCTCGCAGCAGACTACGATTCAGGGCGCAGACCCAGAATCTGTGGAGTTGGCTCAAAGGCTGTATCGGGCAGGAAACTCCGAGATCGCTGTTGCAGCCTGCTCCGCCTGCCATTCACCGACAGGCAAGGGCAATGCGCCCGCCGGCTTTCCCTCACTGAGTGGCCAGCATCCCGAATATACACTGCAGCAGCTTAAGGGTTTTCGCTCTGGAGCCCGGCAGAATGATGGCAGCGCGATGATGCGTACAATCGTTGAACGCCTCACGGATAAAGAGCTTGAGGCTCTTGCCAGTTACGTTTCCGGCCTGAACTAGGGCGTAAACTGGCATCAGCCGAGAATTACTAATTGTGCCGAACCGGTCTTGGTTTGGACTCAATGAGATAGCGGTAAATAGAGCCCTGTGCTGCTGTTTTTCCAACGAATTGGGTGGCTGCAAGCCTCCAAGAACGGATTAGATAGACAATAAATTCGAGTAGATAGACCAAAGATATTTTAGAAAGTTAAAGAGACGGAGTTAACTAATGAAGCGATCAATGCAGATTTTAACCTTGGTAATGCTAATGCCCCTGGCATTTTCTAGCTTTGCTCAAATAGAGAAATATGTTGCAGGCACCCACTACACCGAGCTAGCGGCTCCTGTAAACACTAACGATTCCAGCAAGGTCGAGGTTTTGGAAGCGTTCTGGTACGGCTGCTCACACTGTTTTCGATTCGAGCCGCTAATAGCCAACTGGGAAGCAACAGCGGGTGAGGACGTCGATTTCGTTCGTTTTCCAGCTATGTGGAACGCCCTCATGGAAATTCACGCACAGGTTTACTACACGGCCGAAGCCATGGATGCCCTAAATACGGTGCATGAGCCTGTCTTCAACGCGATTAACATAGAAGGCAACCGACTGCAGAACGAAAACCAGATCGGCGCCCTGTTTGCCAAGTACGGCATCAGCGAAGAAGATTTCAGCAAGGCCTTCAATTCATTCACCGTTCGCACCAAGGTGAATCAGGCCAAGCAGCGCATGCAGGCCTACGAAATTCGCAGCACGCCAAACATGATCGTGAACGGAAAGTATCTTGTCGCTACCGGCGAGACTGTTCGCACACAGGCAGAAATGCTCGAAGTTGTTGATTTTCTTGTAGAAAAAGAGCGTCAGCAGCTTTCAAACTCAGGCGAGTAGCTCCGCGCTAGTCAACGAGACCGACACCAAGGCCATCCTGAGCTAACTCAGGGTGGCCTTTTTTATTGCCGGTTGCCGGCAATGCTCCCACTGCCCCGTTAACGGTCCATACCCCGAAATATCTGGATATCGAACAATTTTGCGCCTTAGAACTATTTTTCCGATATAAGAGTCTTACACCAGAGATTTAATGTTTTTCAATAGTTTAGCTGTCGATCCAGGTGGTGCAATGCCCGACCCAAGGCGACACTCACCGATTTGACGGTCAAAAGTTTTAGAAAAAAAGCCCTATGTTCAGCTTCGCAATCGACAACTCGCAGTGGCGAGAAAAACTAGCCGCTGTTCTGCCGCCACAGGTACGGACATTGCTTCAGGGCGCGTCTGGTCGTGACCTGGTGAAAAAAGTCGATACGAGCTTCCTGCTTTTCGATGACAAGATTGTCCACATCGAATCAAGAAAGACGCAGCAGCTAGAGCATAGAGATGCAAAGTCGATCGCAGCAGCCTGTGCGCAGCTGCTCGCCGGGCTTAGTACCGGAAATAGCTCCGAACAACGTAAAGACTGCGCTGCATTACTATTTTTGCCGGCGAATTATTTTGTGGCAACGACCACGAAGATGCCCGGCCTCGCAAAAGACGACCTAGTGGCCGCGTTAAAGATTCAGGCAGATAGCATTTTGCCCGGCCTGGAAGAACCGCTGTCGCTTGCGATCAATCCCGCATCGGCAAGCAAGGGGGACGAGCATCTCGCTCTGTGGATGGAAGAAGCAACTCTCTCAGAACTTTTCGGTGCCTTCGCTAAAGAAGACATTTTCCTGGCGGCGGTCAAACCGCGTTTCATGAATGCCCATTCGGCTAATACAAATAAAGAAAGCACAAACAAAGAAAAAATAAGAATACTGGATGTAGACGCGAAGACAGAAACAAGCGCATTAATCGAAAACAATATCCTCAAGTCTCTGCTTACCGTGCCAAAGAAAGACCTACAGCAAGACGTATTTCAGCAACAGTGGCAAGAAAGTCAGAAATTAGAAAACTCCGCCATAACAGTTGATTTAAGAGAGCCCTCCGATTATTTCCAGTTTCTAGAAGCCCAGACAAATCAGGAATATTGTTTCTTTCCCTATGGTGCACTTAATGAGACGCGCAGATCGGCGCAGGGCAAGCAGTACATCGCCGCCGCTGTCGCAGCCGTCGTGGTACTTTTTATCGCCGCGATTCCGTTCATTGCGCAATCGGTAGAGTTTCGAACCCTGGCAGCAAACTTAGAAATGCAAAGAGAAATGGCAAGCGATGCTAGAGGTGACCAAGCGGCGGTTGTCCGCTTCGAAAACGAATGGGGGCTGATTAGTGATTTCCCCGAGCAAAGAATAGCTGCAGCTATGTTTACGCTGCAGAATATATTGCGGCCGGATACGCTGACCTCACTGGAAGTGACCGATGGCTTGATGAAAATACAGGGTAGCAGCAATGAGCCCCAGGCGATTCTGCAGCGCCTGGAGCAAGACCCAATGTTTACCGAGGTCGTTTTTTCCAGAGCGACTAACAACAATAGATACTATATCGACTTGAGACTTAGCGCCGTTAATTTTGAAGCGTATATGGTGCGCTATTTTCCCGATGAATAATCAGTGGTCAGTGTAAGGTATCGAGACACAGTTACGATGAAAATATCTCAACGCGAAAGAAATATTCTGATACTAGCGGCGGTAGTGACTCTGATTTTTTTGAGCACTAGAGGTTGGCCTGCCATCAAATCGGTGTATACCCAGAGACTGGAGAATATCGAAAGTGTCGAGATAGACATCGCTCGCGAACAACGTCTGATCGAGAACACCGCGAGCTGGCGCGAGCGTCGTGTCGAAATCGAATCGCAGACAGATGAATTGCAGAATCAAATATTCTCTGGCGCGACCATACCTATAGTCGAGGCAAATATTCAACGAGCTCTATCAGGGCATGCGCGAGACACCGGCATCACGGTGAGCTCAACACGTCTGGCAGAGCGTCTGATAAGCGACGACTGGCTACTTATTAGTCAAGAGATGTCGTTTCGCACAAGTGATCAGGTAAACACAGCTCGGTTTCTGGAAAGGCTGGAGACCTCTGCGCCGCGCCTTTGGGTTACCGGGTTTTCCGTGAATCGAAGCCGAAACCAATACAGCGGGTCTATTACAGTCGTTGGGTTTGCACGCAGCGAAGGGCTGGTTACAGAGGTCGCGAGCAACAGATGAGTGAAATCGTGAATCAGGCAACAGAGACCGAGCTAACTCCAGTAGGTGCTGCGGAGGCAACTGCGGAAAAAACTGAGACAGGAGCTAAGGCGAGGGACCCATCAGCAATGACGCTGTCTGTATTCGGTCAATTGCTGGAGCCAGAGGGGATAGCACCGGCGCAGGACTTTGCAGAGTCTGGCCGGCTCATCTGTGAGCAGACGCCGAGTATAGAGCTGCGCGCGAAGATACGCTTTATCCTGAATGAAGATATACAGTTTGATATGGGTGCCGGGGATGATGTGCGCCGGCTAATGCGTCACTGGCGTGCCGATCTCTCGCCGCAGATTGAGAATACGGACGAAGACCTGTTTGTTTCTGGTTTCGTCGACGATGAGGCCCTGGCAGATCTGGCATCGGAGGCGCCTATCATTCGGCTGGTGAACCATCTATTCGCTCGAGCGTTGGATCTCGATGCCAGTGACATACACTTCGAGCCTAACGAGAACTACCTCGATATACGCTGCCGTGTCGATGGCATCATGACAAGAATTGAACGACTGCCCATAAAGATTCACACCGCAGTAGCCTCGCGCTTAAAGCTAATGGCAAAGCTGGACATTGGCGAGAAGCGTCTGCCTCAAGATGGACGCATAGATTATAAGGTGGGCAACAAGCAACTCGATATGCGCGTATCGACCCTGCCGGGAGTACATGGAGAATCCGTAGTACTGAGAATCCTGGACAGAAGCGATACCGCCGTTAGTCTGAAACAACTAGGCATGCCAGAGAAAATCCTCGAGCAGTATCAGGGAATCATCAATCAGCCTCACGGCATGGTATTGATAACAGGCCCTACCGGCAGTGGTAAGACGACTACGCTTTATGCAACATTAGAAAAAATTAACAGCGAGGCGCAGAAAATAATTACCGTAGAAGACCCGGTCGAGTATCAGCTCGATGGCATAACCCAGATTCAGGCCAACGCCAGTATCGGGCTGAGCTTCGCAGAGGGTCTGCGTTCGATAGTTAGACAGGATCCAGACGTGCTGATGATAGGCGAGATTCGCGATCACGAAACCGCAGAGATCGCGATCGAGTCGGCACTCACCGGGCACCTGGTTTTCTCCACCCTACATACCAACGATGCGGCAGGGGCGGTAACCCGGTTGCAAGACATGGGTGTACAGGGCTATCTGATTAGCTCCAGCCTCCTCGCCATTCAAGCGCAACGATTGGTAAGGCGGGTATGTACCGACTGCGCCGAAGCGCAGCCCCTAAGTACAGATGAGGCGGCGGCGCTAGAGATAGAGATAGATTCAATAGCCGAGATCCGTCGTGGCAGTGGCTGCGATCGCTGCGGTCAAACCGGATACCGGGGCCGTGTTGGTCTTTATGAGCTACTGATAATGAGCGATGCGATTCGTCATCATATCGCGGCCGGCGCAGACGCGAATATTATTCGCGACGAAGCAATCAGGGAAGGCATGAAGACACTCAGGCAGGATGCCCTCGAGAAATTATCCGATGGAATGACTACCCCAGAGGAATTAGTGCGGGTGACCAGAGCAATATGAGCGCATTGTATTTTAAATACCAAGCCTTCGATGCCCAGGGTAAGATGCTAAACGGTCAGCTAAGTGCGGATACCGAGCGTGAGGCCGTGCGTATCCTGAAAGGCAAGAATCTCACGCCCGTAAAGATTCAGGAGACCAGAGAAGCCTCTCAGACGACTCGCCGCAAGCGAATCTCTCAGGCGGACGTATTGGATTTCACCAATGGTCTGTGCACCCTGGTCGAGGCACGTGTGCCCATTGATAGATCGCTACGCCTGTTAGAGGGGATTACCGAATCGACTGCGATGCGTGAGCTTGTGGTGAGCCTGCTGCGCGAAGTCAAAGAAGGCAGAAGCCTCGCCGAGGCGATGGAGGCCCACCCAAGAGTATTCAGCAGGATGTACGTCAACATCGTACGCGCCGGCGAAGAAGGCGGCATACTCGATCAGCTGCTGCCCGATCTTGCGGAATTTCTGGAGGACAGTGCGAATACGCGACAGGCCATAATTTCAGCAATGATCTATCCGATCGTATTGCTGATTACCGGCGTACTCTCCGTCGTTCTCCTGCTCGTCTTCGTGGTGCCTCAGTTCGCAGCAATGTTCGAGGATGCGGGGACGGAGATTCCAGCCTCGGCGGCCTTCCTGCTCTCGCTCAGTAGTGGCATCCAAAGCTATGGTTATCTGGTTCCGGTGTTTATTGGGCTACTTATTTTCTTCTGGAAGCGTCTGGATAAAGAGCCGGCGTCAAAACTTAAGAAGGACGGCTTCCTGCTCTCTCTTCCCATGATGGGCACGCTGATCCTCTACAAAGAATGCGCGGCCTTTGCCCGCCCACTAGGCGCACTATTGGGGGCAGGTATCCCTTTAATTCGTGCGCTGCGTGTATCGAGAGAGGTTGTTGGCAATACCGTACTCGCTACCCATCTAGCTCAGGTAGAAGAGGACGTTAGAGGCGGGGCCGGCCTTGGCGTCTCGCTGGAGAAGACCAATCAATTCCCGACTCTTCTACATCAGCTGGTCACAGTCGGCGAAGAGTCGGGGCGTACAGCCAATATTCTGATTAAATCAGCGGCCACATTCGACACCACCGTACGCAATCAAATTTCCAGTCTGGTAGCTGCCCTACAGCCTGCCCTAATAATAATTCTTGCCATAGCGGTAGGTGGAATCACCATCACTATGCTTTCGGCCGTGTTTAGTATGAATTCGGTAGATTTCTAATTCTCGGAGAACCTCGTGAAGTCGAAGCAAAGTTTACTAAAAAAAATAAACCCCTCGGTGCTGCTACTGTTAGGATTTTTTCTTTCCTCCTGTGCAGTTCTGGAAGTCCAGTCCGATAGCGGCAGCGGCGCGCAATCCAGTGCAAACCCCCGCACATCGAATACGGCTACTAGAAACATGGCCGTTGTATTACCCGAAGACGGCAGTGAAGTCTCGCGAGAGCAGCAGGCTCTCATCGATGAGATCAACCGAGACGGTAATGTCTTGCAATACGACGGCCTGCAGGAAACCGTGCCTGGCCCTCAGCAGGCCGCCAGCGATGATGTGGTCGAGCTCAACTACGAACAGGCGGACCTGCGACTGGTATTGGAAGAGCTGGCCGATGCTCTGGATATTTCAATTATTATCGACCCGACCATCGACAACAAAGTCAGTCTGCGTACCTCTGCCACGCGGCCCCTTGGGCAGGCCGATATCTGGCCACTGATTCGGCTGTTAAGCCGCGATGCGGGCATAGTCTTGAACCGCGAAGGCAATATCTATAATGCACGCAAGATAAGCAGCGCCCTTCCCGTCGAGATAGCGACGCCAGACACCCTGGGCCAGGGTACAGCCGCACGGATACTGCAGATTACGCCACTGACCTATATTTCACCGGAGGCGGCGCTGCAGGTAGTGCAGCCTCTGCTGGCGCCAGATGGCGAAGTAAGAACCCTCGTCGGTAACGGCACTCTGGCGATATCAGGCAGCGAATACCAGCTGCAGCGCATCAACGAACTGCTGTTTCTCATCGATGCCGACCCGTTTCAGAACCAGGGGATTCATCTTTACCAACTGTTTAACGCCAACGCGGTAGAAGTCGCTAACGAGTTAGCCGAGATTCTCCTTCTTATCGAAGGCACTACCCCGGCCTATCAGGTTAGGGGCATCGAGCGTATCAATGCGATTCTGGTGACGGCCCCTGCAACGCGAGGCTTCGAGGAGATATCGCGCTGGATACAGATTCTGGACGCCGATGGGCAGGCGCAGGTAGAGCAATTGTTTCACTATCAGGTCAACAATCTGATTGCGACGGAACTTGCCGAGACACTCTCGAATGTTTTCGAAGATGACGACAATGACGAGGCGCTGGCGATACCGAACCGCGACAATGACAATTCGTCGCCTGATCTTGAGGCAGTCCAGCTTTCAGGCGACGCCGCTGTAACCACAGGAGTATCAGCGAACCTGCGTGTGAAGATCGTAGCCGACGAAGCGACCAATAGTTTATTGATTAGAGGCACCGCACGCGACTATAGGCAGCTGCTCACTACTATCAATCAACTCGATGCCGTCCCCCTGCAGGTGATGATCAATGCGGTCATCGCGCAGATTACTCTCAGCGATGCGACCAAGTTCGGTGTGGACTGGTCACGCATCGCGGCTAACAGTGCCGTCGATACTATTTCAACCGATACCTCTACAAGCTTCGTGCCGCAATCTGGGCTGGGCGGTCTGTTGTTTACCAAGTCGTTCATCGATGGCGCGTCTCAAGTCGATGCGACGCTCAACGCCATAGCCATAAACAACGATGTGCAGCTGCTGGCCAGGCCATCGCTAACAGTAGTCAATAATCAGGAGGGTGATATACAGATAGGCTCCCAGGTGCCCGTAGAGCAGGGTCAGTCTCTGGGCAATGCAGGCGTCTCGACGACGAATATTCAATACCGCGATACGGGTATCGTGTTATCGATCACGCCGCAGATTAACAACGACGGCATAGTGAACCTGATTATCCGGCAGGAGCTCTCCTCGGTAGACGGGGGCGCAACGGGAGTTAACAATAATCCGGTGTTCAACAACCAAGAGATCAATACCACGGTTGTGGTGCGCGATGGAGAAAACGTCGTACTCGGCGGATTGATTCAGACAGATACCGAAAATCTAAATAGCGGTGTTCCGGGCTTGAATCGGGTGCCGCTGCTGGGCAGATTGTTTTCCTATCGGCAGGAGACCACTGAGCGACGCGAGTTATTCATCGTTCTGCGGCCAGAGATCATCAATCTTAATGCAGAATTAGGGTTAGAATATCAGGACATTCTGGACCGATTCGATATGGCCTCCGATCTCATCGAAGGGGCAGGCATCTAGTAGTAAGAAAAATTACAGGCGGTAATGATGAAACAGACGAATAACACAGCAGTAAACAGCGGCATAAGACAGAGCAAGGGCTTTACCCTCATCGAAATACTCGTGGTGATGGCCATAATTGCCATGCTTGCTGTCATGGTTGCGCCGAATTTATTCAGGCAGCAAGCCGGCGCCATGCGTGATGTAGCCCTGACAGAAATCTCAACGCTAGAGGCTGCTTTGGATATCTACCGGCTGGATGTAGGCGAATACCCGGATAGCCTCGAAGGGCTGATGGAAAACGACACAGACAGAGCGTCCTGGAATGGCCCCTACCTGCGCAGAGCGGTTCCAACAGACCCTTGGGGTAACGACTATGTCTACGAATCTAGCGGGCGCGAGTTCACGCTTCTCTCCTATGGAGCCGACGGCATGAGCGGTGGCGAAGACGATGACGCCGACATCGGGCTGTAGCATCACATTCCACAGAGCTCGAGGCCAACTCGAGCTAGCGCGTCAGCGCGGCTTCACCCTACTCGAAATTCTTCTGGTGCTCGCCATCATGGCTATGGCGAGCATCTTCGTCGTACCAAACCTTAGTGGCTTCGAGACACGCCCCTTCAATACGCAGTTGCGCCAGGCTCATTCGTTGCTTAACTATGCCAGGCGTACGGCCGTAGTCTCCGGCCAGGCAAGCACCGTTAGCTTCAGCGTGATCCCCTTAAACGAGCAAGGTGAGCAGGCTGAGACAGAACTCAAGAGCTCTCAACTCAGTTTTAGCAATGTCGTCGCGCAGTGGAACGGTGACGGTATAGCGTTGCGCTTCCGCGACAGTACCGATAGAGAAATCCAAGTCGAGGAAGTAACGCAAGTCACCTTCTATCCCGAAGGAGGTAGCACCGGAGGTAGTCTGCTGTTCGCTCAGGCAGAGCAGTCGGGCATCATCGAGATTGATCCATTCACCGGCAGAGTCTCGACCCGAGACTACGAAGAAGATCTGTGATGAAAAAGTTCAATAGCCGGCACGGTGGATTTACTCTCCTGGAGGTAATCGTTGCGCTCACCATTACGGGTTTTGTCTTAGGCAGTCTGTTTTCTCTGGTAGGTGGCAGCAAACAGCTCTCCTGGCGCTCCGAGCAGAGTCTTGTGCAGGCCACCCGCCTGCGCGCAGCTATTAATTTTTCGCTGCTGGAAGATGAATTTTCTGAGGTCGAACAGATTCTGCAAGACGACAGCTATCAGATTCGCACACTGGACCTGCTCGAAGATCCGGTGCGCAAGACCCAGGCGAGCGTCTACGGTTTTCAGGCCTATGAAATCATCAATCGAGAACGGGATGAAATCATCGAGGGTAGCCGCTGGATTCAATTCGATCTTCCACAATAGATGCTCCTCCAGAGGAGCAAAATAACAGACCAGAACAACAGCACAGAAAAAATGAAACAGAAAGGATTTACATTAGTTGAGATTATCCTAGCCCTAGGACTGACCGCCCTGCTGCTTGGTCTTCTGAGTACGGGTGTCTACATCGTGGCCGATGATTGGAATCGCAACTCCGATGTGTTGGATGAAAGTCTGGATCAGGCTCTGGCAGTGCTGCAGATCGATAGGGCCTTACATGGCGCCTTTCCCCATAGTTACACGAACTTCGAAACACTGGGTCGCGAGATCTATTTTTTCGGTGAAGATGACTACTTAAGCTTTGTCTCGGCAGTATCGCCGCAGCGTAACCCGGGCCTAACGGTGTGGGAGATCTATTCTGTGGCGGACGAGGGTGTCTACCTGAGCTTGGTGCCAGCCTTCAGCGACGACCCGACCGAGCGCCTGAGCGAGAGCGAGCCTACGCTCATTCTGCAGAACTACAGCGCCGAGTTTAGTTACCTGTATCAGGAGCTCAATGAGGATAGGGTATGGGTCGATGAATGGATTGGCAGCGAGGAGCTAAGCCTTCCACTGGCGATCTATGTGCGCTTTATACCAGATAGAGACTTCGAAGATGTTAACGAAGAGTTAGAGATAGTGGCGCGTATCAAAAATAATCAACACCGCAGCATTCGTCCTGCGACGAATGTAGGCCTGTGAAAGTCATGATGGACAGATGCAAACAGCAGGGCTCGGTCATTATTATTGTTTTATGGACGGCGGTGTTGTTGACCGTCCTGGTTACGGCGATGGCGGGCAAGGTCAGATTGTCTGCACAGACAGCCGCCCATAACCGAGACGCGAGCCTGGATTGGGGGCAACTCATGGCGGCGGTCAATTTTGCCGAGATGGAGCTGATGCTGGAGCGAATGCCCTTGCCTGTAGGTGAAGAGAGAGAAGAGTCAGAAGAAGGCGAACTGCTGTTACCTGCCTATCGATTCGACGGTGAGGACCTGGAGCTGAACTATCCCAAGAATGAGGATACGATTGTGCGTATCTTTGATCATGCTGGGAAGATCAATCTGAATAGAATTCCGCGGCGCAATATGCAGCTGCTTATCGAGAAGTTACTGGGCGGTGAAGAGGCTGAGCCGGAGGCGGTGCAAGACCTGCTCGCCGCCTGGACGGATTGGACAGACCTTAACGACCTGGAGGGGCTGAACGGCGCCGAGAAGGACCACTACCTGGAATTAGAGCAAGGCTATAGTCCGCGCAATAATCCTGAGCTGGATACCGTGGAGGAAATTCTCCATGTTCGTGGTTTTGCCGAGTTATTCGAGGGAATAAACCTCGATGCCGCCTTCACCATCTTTGGCAACACACGCACCGTAAACCTCAACGTAGCGACGCGAGAAGCGATGCGACTATTGCCGGGTCTGGACGAAGAATTGATCGAAACCGTTATCGCCTATCGTCAGTTAGAAGACATAAACAATCAGGCCGAGCTTGCAGAGTTTATTCCGTTTGAGAATCTACAGGAGCTTACCCAGTGGGTAGGCACGAACACCTCAAACATCTATTCAATATTCGTTTATCCAAGACAAGCCTCTAGCAATCAAGCAGGCACAGCTCAGAGAGAGCTGCGCGGAAATGACGAGGGCAATAGCGAGCCGCCGGATAGGGTTCGGCAGGCGTATATGGAGATAGTAGAAGTGCGTAGTGGCAATGTTCTCCCCAGAGTCTATAAGGTCGACCCTTATGGAGTGTTACCGGATACGTCCCCGGCGCGGATAGAGGAATATGGCATCGAGTTCTAGTCTTGTTTAGCGAGCTGCCAATTGCATTTCATTATCATGGCCCCTACGCCCTTGCTGGCCTCCATCGCCAGAAGCTGGCTAAATTTTGTCTCATACCAAAGCAGGCCGCTCTTGTCGGCGAGGCCACCCAGCACATAGAACTCCCCTACTCGCATGGCGACCCTCTCAACCACCAGAGAGACCTTAACGATGTCGCCCTTGGCGAACGACCCAAGTTCGACCTCATCGTAGTTGGTTGTGAGGAAGGAGGCGATTGGCTCCTCGGCAGATTTCATGAAGGCAAAACCGAAGTGCCCCTGCATATTGTCTACCAGCACCTCGACTTCCATTTCCAGCAAGACATCACTTAGGGGCTTGATCGTGGTGATATCGCTGCCATCGAGGGACTTAACCGCGATGGTGTTAATTTTACAGTCCTGAATATCCTCGCTGGTCTGAGCCTCTTGCGCCTCTTGCGAGGCGCGCAGCTCGGCAGGTATGTCTTCGCGGATGCTGTTGTAGGTCTTCTTGTTGTTACAGAAGTCCTCGTAGTGTCCTACGACCTTGTCGCTGTCGCCAATCTCTTGAATCTTTCCCTGGTTTAACCAGATCGCCGTATCGCACAGCTCTTGCACATGAAACATAGAGTGACTACAGAACACCATCGTCTTCTGTTGCTCGCGAAACTCGTTCATGCGCTGCACACACTTCTTCTGAAATGCCATGTCGCCTACAGACAAGGCTTCGTCGATAACCAGAATATCGGGTCGCACCATGGTGGCTATGGAAAAAGCGAGCCTTACATACATGCCGGATGAATAGGTCTTAATCGGTCGATCGATGAAATAGTCGAGCTCAGAGAACGCTATAATATCTTTCTCCAGCTCCGCGATATTGTCATCGGGCACGCCGAGTAATGCCGCGTTGAGATAGATGTTCTTGCGACCGGTAAACTCCGGGTGAAAACCTGCCCCCAACTCTAGCAGCGCAGCGACCTGTCCGTTGATTTCTATCTCGCCACTGGTAGGCTGCAGGGTGCCGACTAGGAGTTTCAGCAGGGTCGACTTGCCGGCGCCGTTATCGCCGATGATGCCCAGGCTTTTTCCATCCGGGACTGCAAACGATATATCACTTAGTACATGGTATAGCTGGTGGCGTTGCTTGCGCTGAATGATCTCGTACAACCTATCCTGAGGTCGCTCATAGATCTTGAAGTCTTTATTCAGATTCTGCACGGATACGCGAGGCATAGTTAGCTCCTCCTATCCAAAATACACTTACAAGACATCGCCGAACGCCTGTTTGATCTTCATGAATAGCCAGCCACCCAAAAAATAAGTCAGCAGTGAAACTGGAATAATTATCTGAAGGTGGATAAAGGTAATCTTGCCCTGCAATACGATCTCTCGGTAGAGAGCGACGAAACTGTGCATGGGGTTCAGTAGGAAGATATTTCGTATTTCTTCGCTCTGTATCATTGTGATCGGATAGATAATTGGTGTCAGGAAAAACCAGATGGTCACGCCTAGCGCCACCAGCTGCTGTAAGTCGCGCAGAAACACACTGAGTGCAGAGAGTATAGAAACCAGACCGAGAGCGAATAAAAATTGAAAGAAGAAGATAAACGGCAGATAGAACCACATCCAGTTTAGATACCCCTGCGTCGCTAGATACAACAGCAGAATACTGCAACCAATGGCATGGGTCAGATAGGGAATAACCGTACCAACCACCGGTATTATCTGCACCGGAAATTTTACTTTCGTAATGAGGGGTGCTTTTTCCAGCAGCAAGCCGGTAGACCTGCTGATGGATTCGGCAAAGGCAAACCAGGGTAGATAGCCCACCATCATGAAAACAACGAAGGCAGTCTCGCCGAAGCCTTCAACGGATCTAACCTGAAAGATATAACTAAATACGAAGGAATAGATGATGATATGAACTAGCGGTGTTATGAATAGCCAGAGAAAGCCGCCCATGGAACCGCTAAACTGGACAAAGAAATCTTGCCTAATGAAATTGTGAAAAAGACTGTGGTTGGCAAAGGGCGCCAGTATCCATTCACGAATTAGTATGAAAAACATGTTCAGCCCATGCTAAAAAACAAGGTCAGCAATTCTACTCTACAATTGCTAGGGTGTCAGAGTAAAATGCCTGTAATTAACTCAGGCGGTGGATACAGTATGCTAAACCCGGAACATCTGCTTACCCCTTTCGAGGCCTCCGCCTTGCCGAGAGGCCCTTGGCTTGTTTTCGCTCCCCACGCTGATGACGAAACCTATGGCATGGGCGGCAGCCTGCTCAAGGCTCGCGATGAGAAGGTAGACATACATCTAGTGGTACTGACCGATGGCGCGCTGGGTGGCGATAGCGATGACTTGGTGAACGTTCGGCGCGGGGAGATACAGCAAGCGGCAGCCATGCTCAACGCCTCTTCTCTGCAGCTTTGGGAAGAGCCAGACCGAGGGCTGAGTCTGCGGCCGGAATTAGTCAGCCGAATTGCTAAAGTCATCGAAGACAGTGCCCCCGCCAGTGTCTTCCTGCCCGGCCCACTGGAGTTACATCCCGACCATAGGATGACGGCGCAGCTTGTCTGGTTGGCACTACAGAGTATTGACCCAAGCCAATGCCCCGCTGCCTACAGTTATGAAATCGGCGTACAGAATCCGGTAAATCTGTTTATAGATATAAGCGGGCAGAGACAAGATAAGGAAGCGCTGATGGCGATCTACGGCAGCCAGAATAGCGAGAATAATTATGAGGACTTGGTAGTTTCCCTCGACAAAGGAAGGACCTTTACATTGGGACCCAAGGTAAGCCACGCCGAAGGTTTTTACCAATTCTCAACACAGCAACTGCAGCGCTCGTTAAAGGAAGTGACCCACGAGATAGTGGATCTGTATTTCTAATGAACTGGATTCTTCGAGGCTGAAACCCCTGGCTCATCTTGCGCGGCCATCCAGTTAGGCCAAATATCGACAGGCCACTGGGCTTGCAGCCATTGACCTCGCACGATGCTCAACCATTGTCGAAGCTGTTGCGTTTCAAAACCTATTGCCGCGTTCTCGACACCCTCTTTCTTGAATATAAGCCCAACGACGCCTTTCGCGCCCTGATTGATGTCGACCTCTTCTACAAGCCAGCTTTGACTGCTAAGGGTGCTGTCCACCGCCGCCTGCTGAGGCAGCTCGGCTGTCGCGGCCTGTTGCGCAAACTCCTGTAGCAGGTCGCCGGCGCTATCGTCTTGTGTGGGGTTTTGAGTGGTGACAATCGAAGAGCCGGAGATAGCGGCAAGCAAAAAACTGATCAGGCGCTGCGCCAGCCTTTGCGTAAGCCATAGACTAATTGTATTCCCTGCCTCGTCTTCACCGGTTAGGCGGAAGCGGTCTTCGCTTTCGATGTATTGAGAGGTCAGTCGACAAAGTTCAAACATGGCGACTTACCGACCTGGTGCTTCTAGCCAGCTACCTACTTCTAACATGTCCTCGGCGCTAAGCAGACCGGTTTCTCTCTTTAGCAGAAGCAGATATTTAACGTGATTGTAGCGTGTGCTCTGCAGGTCGCGTTCGGCTCTGAACTGGTCGCGCAGGGCGTTAAGCACGTCCACACTGGTAACGGCGCCTAGCTCGAACCCTCGCTGCATCGCAGTCGATGACAAGGTAGCCGATTCCACCAATTTCTCGGCGGCGGCAATAAGTGTTTGCGCTGACTGTACCTGCAAATAAGCTGCGCGCACCTGAGCGCTAGCCTCTAATTGAGCCTGTCGTAGTTCACTCTCAGCGATTCGGTATTGGCTGGCTGCCTCGCTCACGGCGGCCTTGTTGCTGCCACCGGCATAAAGGGGAATGGTGACATCCAGGCCCAGATAGGTGGTATCGGTATCGTTAATAAGCGTATTCTGAAAACCAAGGTTTGAGTTCTGCCGCTGTGCAATCAGGCTAACCTGAGGCATATAGGCACCGCGGCGTTCATCGACACGTTTGTCAGCGGCGCGAACGGCAAATTCCCGCGCTCTAATCAGGTGATTGTTTTTCTCGGCCTGGTTAACCCAGTAGGTAATACTGTTTTCCAAAGGAGGGATCGTCAGCTCACTCTTTAAACGGTATAGCCCATCGCTGCTGAGTCCGCTGACCGAGTAGAGTGCCTCCTGCGCCAGCGCCAGCTCACTCTGCAACTGTAGCTGCTGCCCCTCTACCGCCGCGAGGCTGGCCTGTGCCTGATACAAGTCGGTGATCTGGGTCATCTGCCGCTCGTAGAGATTTTGAATCTGATCCAACTGATTGCTCACCGCATCGAGCTCAGAGGCGATGGAGCTGAGGGCATCGTCCGCCTGCAATACATCGAAATACTTCCCGGCTACCTCTGTCAGCAGGCTGCCTAGTTCATTGTAGTATTCTGCCTCTAACTGATCTTCTACCAGATAGGCTGCGCTGCGCGCCGAATAGGCCTGCCAGCTGAACAGTACCTGGCTTAATTGCATGGAGTAGCGATTGCCGTCGAAAGACTGGTTTTGCAAAGATGTCTCCTGACGGTTGTCGGACATGCTGGCCTGGGCTGAAAGCTGCGGTAGCAGTCGGCCGTTAGCCGCGCGTCTGCGCGCTGAGCCAATATTCAAACCTTCCTCGGCAATTCTAAGCTGTGGGCTGAACTCGATGGCGGCGGTGAAGAAGTCTTCCAGTGTTGAGCCGGTTTCTTCCCTGCCAGCCTCTGTTGCCTTTGCAGCCAGCACCGGCAGGGTATAGCCCAATGCCAGACAGAAAATGGCACAGTTTAGAAAACGTGAAGTTAAGCTTGAGTTGTTTGGCACTGGGCTAATCTTCTATGAAGGTGCGGGCCAGCGCGTTGGTAAACGGCTTGAACAGATACTGCAGAAACGTTCTTGAACCTGTGGTAATAAAGACCTCGGCGGGCATCCCCGGCAATAACACAAGATTACCCAGGTCCGCCCTGCCTTCTTCGGTAACCTCTATCTGAGATTGGTAGTAAGGCATACCCGTCTGCTCATCTACCAAGCGGTCGGCAGACAGGTTGATGAGCTTGCCGGTAATGGTAGGCACGGAGCTGCCGAAGGCCGAGAATCGAATAGTCGCCTCCATCCCCAGAGCCACTCTATCGATATCGTTGGGTGAAACCTGAGCCTCGACAATCAACTCTTCGTTCTGGGGAACGATGCTCGCAATAGGGGTGCCCGGGCCGATGACGCCGTTGACAGAGTGGAACTGCATGCCGGTCACAATGCCTGCTACCGGCGCGCGAACCACCGTACGTCTGACGATGTCCCCCAAGGCATTGACTCGTTCATTACTGTCGTTTAGCCCGGTCTGAGTTTCACCCAGCTGATTGACTACGTCGTTATGGAACTCATGTTCAGTTTGAATAATCTGTAATCGGGTCTCGCCGATCTGAACTTCGGTGGAAGAGATGTTGGCACTGAGTTCCGCAGCCTCCCCTTCCAACGTGGCAGCGGCTCTTTCCAGCTCTCTCAGCTTCTGCTTGTCCGAAAATCCCTGACTCAATAACGCCTCGACATCAGCAAGCTCCTCGCTAAATGACGCCGCTAGCTCTTCCTTGCTGGCCTTTAGAGCGGCCAGGCCAATCAGCTTGCTCTGTAGTTGTTCGATGCGTTGTTCTAGCACATCCACACTGCCTTCAAGGGCAGCTTTCTGCGAGCGAAAGATTTCATCCTGCGCCTCAATTTCCTGACGCACACCGTTGATGCCTGAGTCTAGGTCGGTGGGATAGCTAACACGGTCCAGCTTGTCTCTCTCCGCCATCAGCCTCGCCTCGCGGGCCTTCAGGCCTATAAACTGCGCATTGGCTATTTCCAGCTGTGCCTGGGCCTGGGTGTTATCGATAGTCAGTAGGGGCTCACCTGCGGTGACGCGGTCGCCATCGCGCACCATGATCTCACTGATGATGCCGCCCTCAAGGTGTTGTACTACCTGACTGTAGGATTTAACCATGACCGTCCCCGGCGCACGAGCGGCGCCATCGAGGGGGGCTACGGCTGACCACACACCAAACACGCCGAACACCAAAAACAGTATTGTCAGCCCGACCCGCTTGGGCACTTCCATATTGGTATCGACCAGAATTTTTTCTTGGGAATTTGTCACAGTAATTCTCGGTTAGCTTGCGGCACTTCGTGGGGAATTCGCTGGCGCGGTTAGGCTGGCCAGTACTTGATCTTTCAGCCCAAAGGCAACAGCGGCACCCTCTTTCATCACCAGTATCTTATCTACACACTTCAAAACCATGGTGCGATGGGTAATCACTACAATCGTGCTGCCTTCAGATTTGACCCGCAGCAGGGCTTCCACCAATTCTTTCTCGCCCTGATCGTCCAGGTTGGAATTGGGCTCATCCAGAACCAGTAATTTGGGTTTGTTATAGACCGCCCGTGCCAGTCCAATGCGCTGTCGCTGGCCGCCGGAAAGCACGCCGCCGCCCCCACTGATAAAGGTGTCATAACCCTTAGGCAGGTGAAGGATCAGATCGTGAACACCTGCTAATCTGGCGGCTTCTACAATTTTCTCGGGGTCTTCTGCGGAGAAACGGCAGATATTCTCGGAGATCGTGCCGTCGAATAATTCGATATCCTGGGGCAGGTAGCCAATATAGGGGCCCAACTCTGTGCGATCCCAGGCAAAGATGTCGGCGCCGTCCAGTCTTACCTTACCAGAGTAGGCGGGCCAGATGCCCAGCAGCCCCCGTGCCAGGCTGGATTTGCCCGAGGCGCTTGGGCCAACGATACCCAGAGCCTCACCGGCTTCTAGCTGAAGGGAGACACCTCTTACTGATGGCACCTGTGCGCCGGGTGGAACCACTACAACCTGTTCCGCAGTCAGATTCCCCAGTGGCGGGGGCAAGCTCATGGTCTCTCGATCGGCGGGGATCTGTTCCAGTAATTGGCCGAGGCGGTCATACTGTGCTCTGGCCACACTGAAACCCTTCCAGGTGCCCACTAACATATCGATTGGTGCTAGGGCGCGCCCCAGTAATAATGATCCGGCGATAACCATGCCCGGTGAGATCTCCTGGCGCAACGCAAGCAAGGCGCCCAGCCCAAGCAATAGGGACTGCATGACCATACGAAACACTTTGGATACATTGGCCCACAGGCCTGCGCGGCGGCTGGCCTCAGTCTGTAGCTGCAGCACCCCATCAGCGCCTTGGTCTTGACGCTGACGAATATCATCGGTCATTCCCATTGCGGCGATGACTTCGGCGTTGCGCAGGGTACCGTTGAGCTGGCCCATGACCTGTCCGCTGAGATTGTTGGCGTCCTGTAATTTTTTGCTGGTAGCGCCCTCGTTAATCAAGGCCAGAGCAACCATCACGATGCCGGCGAAGATAGCGGCGACGCCAAACCAAAAGTGAAACAAAAACATGATGCCCACATAGATGGGATACCAGGGGGCATCGAAGAAGGCGAACACACCATTGCCGGTTAGAAACTGGCGCAGACTGGCCAAATCGCTTATGGCCTGTGAACTAGCCGCCCTGCCACCGCTCATCAGTGCGCGACGGAAGGAGGCGTCCGAAACCCGTTTGCGCAGATTTGACTCGATCTTGTTACTGGCACTGATCAGAATCATCGAGCGCACCCACTCGAAGCTCCCCATGGCGCAGAGCAGGGCAACCATCAGCAGGGTCAAGCTCGCCAGGGTGGGCAGGCTGCCACTGGACATCACTCGGTCATAAACCTGCAACATATAGATCACCGGCACCAGCATCAACAGGTTTACCGCGGCACTGAACAGACCGGAATAGATGAAGTAGCGCCGTACATCTTTCAGAGATGCGACAAGTTCGGGGTAGCGGCTGGGCGCTTTACTGCTTTTTGCTGTGGCCATTTTTTATCGTTGTGGATTGAGTGTTGCCCATAAAGTGAGGGGCAAATATCTGTTTTCAAGGGCGGCGGTCAGGAAAGAACAACAGCAGCTTGTTTACAGCTCTTCTTTTCCTTCGGCAAGATCTTTAAGAGACACAAGGTTGATGACCCGCAATGAAGCCGATCCATTACGCTTAACTATCTGCCGATTCTGTAAAGTCTGAAACACTCGCGTCACAGTTTCTCGGCTGACATTGAGCATGATGGCGATCTCCATATGTGTTGGGGGGTTGCTAATTGCACTGCTGGGCTGTTCTTTATCGGTTAGAGGAATTAGCGCCCAGAGCTGGCAACAAACCCGCTGGGGTATATTTGGCAGCCCCAGGAGTGAACGCTGATAGGTCATCTGCCTTACGCGAGCGGCCAGCTTCATGCCTAGCGCGGTGACAATGTCGGGGGTCTTGTTCATGATTGCACGAAAAGCGTCCATGGGCACCATGGCCACCCTGGCTGATGTCAGGGCAATGACAAACTCGGGTTGGGCACCCCGATCAAAGAGGCCAATTTCGCCACAATATTCCCCAGGTTCTACGAAATAAAGCCCCACCTCGCGCCCATCAATAGTGAAATCCACACCCTGCAGGCGCCCCTCAAACAAAAAGCATAGATGCTCTTCCTGTATACCCGCACTCAATACGATGCCCCGCCTGGCAACTGATTGCAGCGACGATTGCGATGCAAGCGATTCCAGTGCAGCGACGGGCACTCTATTGAGTAAGGGGAAGCTTTTTAGTAAATCGGGTGTTACCACCATGAAGTTCCAGCTCTGGCAAGGTTGTGGCAGTTTGTATTAGCGCTGATTAAACACTATAAGTACTTGAAATACATTGGCAAATATTACTTATTATACGCTCAACAGTGCTAGCATGTGATTTCAGTCACTCGCCAGTCCCATTGATCGATGTAACTTATCATCCATAAAGTTCTGCGATCTTTAATACGACTATTGCGCCAATATTACGCGAACAGATAATGCCATGACATCACAGATACTCGTCAGATTGAAGAAATCCATTAGCTCCGTGGCTCTGCTACTGGGCGGGGCCTTCTTCTTGGTTGTGACCCCCTTTAGCCAGGCTGAAGGGCCCGTAAACACTGACGACTCTGCTTTCGGTGCTGCTGCGGTAGGTGAAATTAGTTTGGTGTTGGGCAAGGCCTATCTGCAGCGCCCAGGCTCGCGTCGCAGCCGCATACAGGTGGGCTCCAAGGTTCACGTAAGCGACAAGATTGCCACCGAAGGAAACGGCCATGTGCATATTCGATTTATCGATCAGGCTCTGGTTAGTGTGCGCCCGGGCAGTCGCCTGCTCATTGAGCGTTATGACTTCAATGCGCAGCACCCAGAGCGCTCCCTCGTTAAGTTCAATCTGATTGAGGGCGTCACACGCGCCATTTCCGGCGAAGCCGCCAAGGCAGCGCGTGATCGCTTTCGCTTGAATACGCCCATTGCGGCCATCGGTGTGCGTGGCACAGATTTTGTGGTGAGTACAAATGAGCAGTCAGTTCGCGCGCTGGTAAATGAGGGGGTGATCGTGATGACACCCTTCTCCAGCGAGTGTACTCCCGGCTCCTTCGGTCCCTGCTCTGTCAATGGCGTTGAATTGGCTAGCAACTCATTACAGATTATCGAGCTTGACGGCGCCAGCGGCGCGCCACAGTTATTACCCGCGCCCCATGAAATTGACCCGGCTCTAATGCTGCAGGAAGTCCAACTCGCGCTGAGCAGTGCTGAAAATAGCGTTGACGACAAAGAATCTAGCAACGAGGCGTATCTGGAGAGTGTAACTACGGTAAAAGTAAACGCGGAGATAGCCAGCGCCGTTGCGGTAACAACAGCTCCGCCCCCAACTCCGGCCCCAGTCCCGACTCCAGTCCCGACCCCGACAGCACCCGACTTCACACCGGAGTTGCCGGTGGAGGATGTCGTATTGACGTCACGACAGCTAGTCTGGGGGAGATTTGGCAACGGATTAGGTGAGCAGGAGCGCATCACGATGCCAATCGCCCAAGCCCAATCTGGGCGCGATGTGACAATTGGCAATTTTGACTACCTTCTCTACCGGACTGGAAATGGCGTTAAAGAGGTTGATAGGGGCTTGGGTGCCGTAAGCTTTGCGCTTGATAGCGCCCAGGCGTTTTACCATTCCGAGAGCGGTGTCGTTGCCATGCAGGTCGATGGCGGCAGCCTGGATATTGACTTCGAGCTGAATCGGTTCGCAACCGAATTGAATCTGGCGGACAGCCTGACAGGTAACGTGAACTTCAGCGCTGATGGCAACCTATTCAACGGCGGCTATTTTAATAGCCGCGATGGCAGCCAGCGTATTGCAGGCTCCGTCAGCCTCGACGGCACTGAGGCCGGCTACTTCTTCGAGCGCGATGTGCTCGAGGGCAGCGTCAAGGGTCTTACCCTCTGGAATAGCCAATAATCATGTCATTGCTCTCACTCGCCAACAAACGCTTGAACCCATTGACCTACGCTCTCGGTCTACTGCCAAACAGTGGCCGTCTGCTAATGCTGGGCTTGGCAGGTGTTGTTAGTCTGTTGCTTGTTCTGTTCCTCGGCAGTGCGCTGACAACCCTGGAAGAGCGTGTAGGTGACCTGGGCTGGACATTGAATGCCGAAGATTCCCTCGAGCAGCGTATTACCGTGGTGGCAATCGACGAAAAAAGCCTCGCCGAAGTCGGCCCTTGGCCTTGGTCGCGGTCGCAAATGGCCAATCTTGTTAGTGCTATTGATAGTGCAGGGGCGCAAATTCAGCTCCATGACATCGTTTATGCGGAGGCTAGGCCGGGTGATGAGGCATTTCTTGCCGCACTGCAGTCCGCTAAAGGCGCTGTCCTGGCCCAGGTGCCCGCACTGCAATCAGATCAAAGTGTCCGCGCGGGGCTGCTTACCCATCCGTTATCGTCGATAAGCTGTAATCCGGCGGCTACCGGCATGCAATTCATTAGCACCCAGAGCTTCGTAGCGCCCAATGCCGGCCTCGCCTCTATTCCTAAGGGCCATATTACGCCAATTGTCGCCAGCGACGGTGGCATTAGAAAGGTTCCGGCCTTTATCTGTGTTGACGACAGGCCTTATCCGGCACTGGCGCTAAGCGCTTTACTGCAAGCGACCTTAAGTGAAAATTGGGGTGCTACTGTAAGCGCTGGCGAGTCATTGCTTGGGCCGGCACAGATTCTGCGTCTCGAATCTTATCCCGGTCTGGATATTCCCCTGGATGCCGAGGGGAATATGCGCATCTCCTATTCCAGCCTGCCGTCGAACTATCGCGCCATTTCTGCCGTAGACCTGCTTAACGGCTCGGTCGAGCCTGGCATCCTCGAGAATACCTGGGCCCTGGTTGGTGTCACTGCGTTTGGACAGGGCGATATTGTGCCGACGCCTTTCAGTGGTGCGACGCCCGGGGTGGAACTGCAGGCACGAATCCTGGGTAGTTTGCTCGATGTGAATATGCCCTACACCCCGCGCGCAGCGAATGGATTGCTGGGCTTTCTAAGTCTGATCTTCGCGGTTTTGTTGTTTGGTCTTGCCAGTGCGCAGGGCCGTTGGTCGGCCTATGGCCTGCCGGCAGCCTCGGTGGCTTTCCCCCTCGTGGCTTTGGCATTGCACATACAGCTGCTTGGCGGCGCGGCTATCTGGCTTGGCTGGGTGTTTCCAGCACTTTATAGCCTTTTCGCCGCGGGCTTGCTGTTATTGCTCGAGCAGAGCCGAATTCGCAGTGAACACGGCCGTGTTTTTGCCAATCTGAACAGCTACCTGCCCCGCGATGTCGCCAAAGAGATCGCGTTCAACCTGCCCAGCTCAAGCATTAACGCCAAACGCTGCGATGTGACCTTGCTGAGCGCCGACCTGCGCAACTTCTCCGCGTTCGGTGAGGCCAGGCCGCCGGAGGAATCGGCCGCGCTACTTCATGTTTTCTTCGTGCGTGCTACCGAGATTGTTGAGGCACACGGTGGTCAAATTCAGGAATTTAAAGGCGACAGTCTTCTGGCAGTATGGGAGGGAGATCACAGCAATTCCGCCCAGCGCGCGATTCAGGCAGCGAAGGCCATGCAGGTCTCTATAGACAAAGAACTATTGCCCCAGCACCCACCGGCGGGTCTAGAACCCTTAGCGCTCGGAATTGGAATAGAGCAAGGCCCAGTATTGAGGGGTTCCATTGGTCCTGCGCACAGGCGTAGCCACACCATGCTGGGCGATAGCGTAGCTATTACCCTGCGTATTCAAGAAATGACGGCGGAGCTCGCCCAGCCAGTATTGATCGGCGAATGCGCGGCCCGTCATCTGCGTGATCACAAACTCGAATCACAAGGCAGCTACCTGCTAAAAGGCCTAATAACTCCTCATACACTCTTCGCGTTGCCTTTTACCGCATCGAGCGGGCGCGACAAGTCAAAACAGCCCAAGTTGAAAGTGGTGGCGGGTTCAGGCCGACAAGCTACAAAGTAGGCTTAGTGTTGTCCGCCTCGGTCTTTTCCAGCATCTGCGTTGCAACCCGCTAGGCGATTCCCCATAATCGCCCCCATGTACATGAATAGGTGTCTGCGAGGAATTATTGCATCCCTGACGGGGTTGCATTGAGCTATGTATCGAATCCTATTCTTCCTGCTTCTATTACCAGTTTCATCAATAGTTAAGGCCGACTGCCCAGAACTGGCTCCCTACTACCTCGGCGACCAAGCCGATTGGTCGGCTCTAGAGCAAGAACTGGCGGTGCTAATGCCCGAATGCCTGGACAGCGCAGAGTACTTCGCGCTCTATGGCGCCGCGCTGCTCAACAGCGGGCAAGTCCCCAATGCTATCGAATCCCTTGAGCGAGCGATTTTGCTGGACCCTGAGCAAGGCGCCGCCCAGATCGACTACGCTCAAGCGCTGTTTCTGCAAGGGGAGCTGTTCCCCGCACTGGAATTAAATAATCGCCTATTGGCGCGTCCGGACCTGCCAGCTAGCTTGCAACCATTAATCGCCGAGCGTCAGCGCAATTGGCAGGCCATGACGAGCCTGCGCAGTATCCAGGTCGATCTGCTAGCCGGCTACGACAACAATCTCAATAGTGCGCCCAGCCCCAGCCAGATTACCCTGACTCTGTCTGGCGAGCCGGTTCTACTTACCCTGAATGAGGAATCCCAGCCCGTGAGTGGGCCCTATCTAAACTTGCGCCTTGCAGGGGGAATTAGGCAACTCAAGCCTGACAATGAGCGCAACTGGACGGGCGAGATGCGAGGGCGGTTTAGTGAGCACACCGACTCAGATCTGGTGCAGCTAAATGGTCGGTATTCCTATACTCGCCCAAGCCGCAATAGCAATTGGCAGTTTAATGCCGGCATGAATAATCTCTTCTTTGGCGGCTCGCCACTTTATACCAGCTCCGAAGCCAGCACCCGCCTCCAGCCCTCAGTTAATAGTGTCTGCCAGCCCTATTACAATCTAGCGGCCCAGCACCAGCACTATTACAAACGCCCTAGTTTGAATGCTCTTGAGGCCAAGGCCAGCGTAGGCGCCAACTGCTCTCTAGGCCGCGGCTTTAGTAACCAGCTGTTCAGCGCAGAGGTAGCCGTATTAAGTAATCAGGCTTTAAAAAGCACGCGCCCAGGGGATGATAGGAGGGGCTGGCAGGCTACCCTAGACTGGCAGCATGCCAGTGAGACCGGCGTGTACCATGCTCAGATCAATCACACGCAGCTTAATGATCGCCGCGGTTACAGCCAGCTACTAGACAGCGGCGCCAGGCGGAGGCTTGGCAGCAGCTATGTGCTGCTGCAATATCGTCGGCCGCTGAGAACCAACACGACTCTTCTAATCAACCTTTATCACCAGCGGCAACGCAGCAATATCGAGCTCTTTCAAACCCTCGATACCACCTTCGAAATAGGCCTGAGCCTAGTGCTTTAACGCATTTAGTGAAATTCTAGCTAAATAGCAAAAAAAATAAGCACTTACAGCCAATAAGGCATAAAAAATATTGTTTATATACTAAAGTACCGGTAACATGCGGTCGAATCCCTATTTGGATATGTTAAACGCGATATAACTGCGTGTATTAACCAGAATATTGAAGAACTCCTTGGCGGTGTGATTACGGTCACAAGCCTGTGGGGAGTTCTTGACTATGATTTAAACCTCGATTAAAGGCGGCAAACCAATTTGGTCCGGCGAATCGAATACAACAATATTTTTTACTCAAGGAGCTACAACAGATGGCTATATCAGCTGCAACACAAACCGATCTGATCGAATTGTCGGTATCCATGCTTGGAAGGGCACCGGGTACAACTCTTCTTAATACTATGGCAGAAAAGTCTAGCGCTGGTGAGTCCATCGCAGAAATTTCCGAATACCTGGCGACTTTACCCGAATTTAAAGCAGCCTTTCCCTCCAGCGACACTTTTGAGGTCATAGCAGAATCATGGATTGCTCGTGTTGTGCCTAGTTTTACTGCTGCGCAGAAAACAGAAGCTAGCGATATCGTCGTGGCTGCATTGCAAGGTGGTGCATCTATCGCGTCATTATTCGTCGTAGCTATCGATTATTTAAATTCAGCTGATGGCGCCGCAGCGCTTCCAACTGAGGCTGCTATACTTACAAACAAAGTTGCCGCGGCGAAGATCCACTCAGTTGATCTTGACCTCGATACTGGCAATGACATACTTGCCGGCGTTACAGCCGATGCTGGCTCAGTAGCCACTGCTACAGTAGGCCTCGCTGGTTCAGCCGCTAACGTCGCCGCTGCTGCCGCTGCCGCTGCCGAAGTCGCTGCTGCCGCTGCCGCCGCTGAAGCCGAAGCC
>JAQWZF010000002.1 GCA_029253585.1 Gammaproteobacteria bacterium | reverse complement strand
CAACCGAATTCGTTGGCACCTCAATTACCTCTGGGGGTGATGGTTCTGATATCAGCAACACTACCGCACAAACACTTTCTGACAATGCCCACGTCAAGTTCTACAATCGCCAGCGCGGCTATGTCAGTTGTCATCTCAGCAAAGATTTGTGGCAATCAGACTACAAAATTTTGGATAAGGTGACCGAGCCCGGTCATCCCATAAGAACCCGCGCTTCGTTTGTAGTGGAGGCTGGCAATCCTGGCGCACTTGAGGCCTAGGAAGAGCGAGAAGGCAAAGTAAAAGAAAGACAGAGGGAAAGACAAAGGAAACACTAACAACGTAACAATTTAAGCTTCCCATTAATCGAAAACAATGAAGCCCAAACATTAATAAGTTGTTAACTTGTTAGCGTCCCTATTTCCTTTCACTATTTTCTTACTAAGACCTTTCTTAACCCGTCCAGCTAAATGCTTAGATCAAGCAGATTATAATCTTTGAGCTTTTTTTGCGCGTCCCCATTCCATTGAAATTTCTCGCCCGATGCCTCGTGAGGTTTATAGGTAAACGGGGTTTCCTGCGGATACTTCTGTTGCCGTGCGCTCTTGGCATAGCCGATAACTTTCGATCGCGCTCTAATGTGCTCGTCTGTGTATACCGCAACCGGGCTGTGTATCCCCGCTCCCGTCACATTCAACACCGAGCTGCGACGATGAAAACCAAAATTAATAGTTAGGCGCGGCTCGAAACCCGCATTGGCAAAAGAGCCGTGTACAAGTTGGCGATTGCAGATAACCACATCGCCTGAATTACACACCAGTGGCACAGCATCGATAAGGCGCTCAGAGCCTGACTCTTTGACCATCACCTTGATATCCATCTTACCTAACTTATGCGTCCCCGGAACCACCCAAACGCCGTTAACGGGTGTGCTAGCGTAAACCTGTGCCATGAAATTTAAGCCATGAATGCCCTCATCAAAATCAGGGCTATCCCAGTGAGTATCACCGTCCTGATGCCAGGACACCGCGGCACCCAGGCCTGCATCTTTGATAAAAAGAACTTCGTTAAAAGGAGCAAAGTCCTCTCCATTCACCGCTTCTGCTACTTTTAATATTTGTGGATGAGCATAGGTTCGCAATGCGGCTTCTGAAAACTGTAGTGAACCAACAAGAATAAAGGGAGCTGAATCCGGGGCCTCGCTATCTGGCTGCAATTCTTTAAGTTTAACCTGATGGCGCCCGTTGGAAGCTTGCGTGCCCCCCAATGGATCGCTTAAAGGCTTACTCCAACGCAGGCCGGGGCCCTTGCAATCCACGCCAATTGCCGGCCGACCGTGTTGATCATGTTTCGCATCAGGGCTAACTGGAAAACGTTCGCGAAGAGCCTCCATGTCATCACGGATATCTGCCATCTCTTGTTCATCAATGACATTTTCGAAAACATAGAAGCCGTATTTTGAATAGGCATCAGAAATTTCTTTGTGTAGGGCGCCCTCCTCATCGAAACGTATGGGGCCCCGATTGCCCAAGCTATAGGCCCGCTCTTGCCCTTCGAACATGTAACGCGCGACAGCCTCTGCGTCTTTGCCATAGTTTGCTGCACAAGCGTTTATCGACTTACTATAATCTGGACCTTTCATCATTTCCCAAGCTCACGAATTGATACAGAACAAAGGAGACACCAACAACTTAATGTCTATAGCCTCCGATGAATCGAGAACACTAACAAAGACAGCACTCAGTTGTTAGCGCTCCTATGATCTTCTCTCTGTGATTTTTCCTCTGCAATTTTTAACTGCCTCAACCAACTTCCCCCAACACAATATCCGCCAATCGCGCCCTATGCCAGGCGGCATCGCCCCATAGCATCTGGCTGTGTTTCTGGCGCTTGAAGTACAGCTGTACGAAGCACTCCCAGGTGTAGCCTATGCCGCCGTGAAATTGTACCGATCGGCTGCTGGCAAATGACGCCGTCTCACTCGCGGATGCCTTGGCCATGTGCGCGTATTCTGCCGCACGTTGCGGTTCGTGATCGAAGGCGCAGGCTGCGTTATAGACGAGAGACTTCGCCTCGTCTATCTTTATCATTACGTCCACCAATGGGTGTTTCACTGCCTGAAAGAAACCTATGGGGCGATCGAATTGCGTGCGGGTACGGGCGTACTCTGCCGTAGTCTGCAACTGCCATTCGGCGGCCCCGATTACGTCGGCCGCCAGCATCGTGCATATAGCAGGGAATGCCTGCTCTAGGGCTTTGAGTCCATCGTCACACACCTCTTCAGCGTCTACATTTACAAAGTCGACATGGGCCTGGTCCCGAGTCAGGTCGACAATCGCATCGGCATGCACGGTGATTCCCGGCGCATTGGTTGCCACCCAATACAGTGAGTGAGCTGTGCCTTTCCTGGCGCAAACCAAAAACTTATCAACCTTGCGCGCATCTTGCACGAAATAGGCTGTGCCGTTCAGCTTTCCCTCGGCGGCACTCACCTCAGTGTCTTCGGGTTGCCAAGATCCGGCTCGGTTTGTCAGCGCAAGTGTAGCGGTGGTGCCATCGGCGATCTCCCTGAGCGCCGTATTAGCAGATTCGCCGCAGGCGGCTAACACGTAAGTAGTATTGAGCGTTGCCATCAGCGGGCATGGGAATGCGGCTCTTCCAGCCTCTTCCACCAAGCCCGCCACAGCGACTGCTGGCAAGCCTAGTCCGTCTGCCGACTCTGGGACGGCGATTAAGGTCCAGCCCAATTCCAGAAGCTGCTGCCAAAGCGCTTTGTCCCAGTTGCTCTCCTGCACTCGGGCAGAATCAGGATTGTCGGCCACCATTTTTTGTAATTTGTCTGTTGGAAAATTGCTTTTGAAGAATTTCCTAGCGGAGTCCTTAAGCAGAGCGGCTTCTTCTGAGAAGCCATAGTCATCGGGCTGTGCCATTGTTATTCCTTATTTCGTCTTTACTTCGATTTAGCCAGGCTGAGTACGCGTTCACCCAGAATATTGCGCTGCACTTCACTGGTACCTGCGGCGATGGTGTTGCCATAGGTGCTCATATAGGCAAGCGGCCATTGGCCACCGGCAGGTGCATTCTCATCGCCTAGATACAGCGATGCACTGGCTCCGGCCACTTCCAGTGCCAGTGCAGCGGTTTCCTGTGCAATCTCCGATCTAAGTAGTTTGTTCTGCAGTTGCAGCCGCGCAGGATGATCCAGCAGCGCAGGCACACGGGCTCGTCGCTGATTCTCTTGAAGTCCTGTCTCACGAATAAGCTGCTGCATGATACGGTCACGCAACAGCGGGTCTTGCACTGCCGGCTTGCCGTTGTATTGCGTCTTACGCGCCAGGTCTATCAGGTTGGTAGTATCGGCATTATGTGACGCGGCGTTCTTCATGCCCCCTGAACGTGGCGTCACTAATTCGCCGGCATCGCGTTCGTGCAAGAGTGTCGTCGTGGCAACCTGCCAACCCTGACCCAGCCCACCCAGACGCAAACCATCATTCACCGGCAGGTCTTCGAAAAGGACCTCGTTAAAGCCGGTCTCCCCTGTCATCTTAATGAGCGGCTTAACGGTCACGCCCTTATTCAACGCTGAGCTAATAGGCACAACAAAATAAGATAGGCCGCCGTGCTTTTCCGTCTTGTCTGTACGCAGCAGGATAATCATCCATGCGGCGAAGTGAGCCAGCGAAGTCCATATCTTGTGGCCGTTGATTATCCAGGCATCGCCATCACGCTTTGCGAAGGTCTGCACGCTGGCAAGGTCTGAACCCGAGCCTGGCTCACTAAAGCCCTGACACCAGATGTCTTCGCCAGAGAGCAGACGCGGCAGCAAATGCCTCTTTAGCTCTTCCTGGCCATGGTGCAACAGCGTGGGCGCCGCCATACCCAGCCCGATAATATTTGGCATATAGGGCGTCTTGGCCCTATGCATTTCTTCGTTGGCGATGCGCTGGCAGTTGCTGCGCCCGCCCCCGCCGTACTCTATGGGATAGTCACAACCCACCAGTCCCGCTTCATAGGCTGATTTCTGCCAATCCTTGAGATACTTTAACTGCTCTTCGGTCATTATCTCCAACGCCGAGATTGGCAACCTGAAGGACGGCTCGTCCGGCGTGTTGTCGCTTAGCCAGTCGCGGCAGTGTTGGCGGAATTCGGCCTGCTCGGGGGTGTCTTTGATGTCGCTCTCTGACATGGTTAATTTCCTGCGATTAAAAAGTTTTAGTGGTAGGGATTGTTACCAGACACGCAAGGGAACGCAAGTGTAATCAGAAACAACATAAGGGCATAAGGGTGACACTGACAACTTAATAACTTAAGGCTAATGCTTACCCAGATGCTTGGGCTAAGTTTCAACGTTATCAGTGTCCCCTAGTTTTTCTTCAGATAATTCGCAATTTAGTAGATATACTGAATTCCGGTCAAAGAGCCTGTTATGCAACTATAAGACATCATAAGGACAAGAACATGAACTGGGATGCACTGGGCGCCATCGCTGAACTGATTTCTGCAATTGGTGTGATTGCAACGCTCTTCTACCTGGCCATTCAGATCCGAGCCTACACGAAGGAAACTCGAATCGCTTCGACCGGGCAGGTATCGCAAGAAATGAATCAATTCTTGCAACACGTTACGGCGGATAAAGAGCTCAGCGAATTCTGGCTCAAGGCTCTCGCATCAAGTCCATCCCAATGAACTGAACTGGAGCTGCAACGGGCAGTAATGATAATGGGGAGCATCGTACGTATTCTCGAAAACGCCTACTTATTACACCTGGAAGGAAGAATGAAAGATTCAGATTGGCAAGGTTATAAGCGCTTTGCTGATAGAGGAATGAACTCCGAGCTGTTTCCGGTCTACTGGGCAAGGCGCGTTGGTATGCATAGTTCCGAATTCGCACATCTGGTAGCCCAAATAATTCAGGATACTTCGGGAGTGACCCTGTTCCATAAAGCGAAACATGAGGGGGGGCACGGCATGAAGGGGACACTGATAACTTAACAACATAAGCAACACCGCCAAGCCAGAAGCTTCCAATAAAATTCAGAGCTATCTGTGTCTGCTGGTTTTCCTTTCACTTGTTAAGTTGTAGCCGCTCCCAATTGCATAGGTATTACCACCCTCTGCTGCTTCGCTTCGCCTCGAATAGAATTGTACTGCTCGATCGATTGGGCCATTATTCAACAAACCCATTCCACTGAATGCATGGAATAACTCATGAGACGCCCTAGTTCGCTGGCTCTACTATCGTTCTTGTTTCTACTAACTCCCCAGTCAAGCCTGGCTGCAGAAGACTATGAAGTGCCCCGAACCGAATGGGGACTGCCGGACCTGCAGGGAGTTTGGAATTTCTCCTCTAATGTGCCACTGCAACGCCCCGAGCATTTCGGCGAACAACAATTCCTAAGCGCTGATGAGATTGCCGCAGCACAGGTTAAACGCTTTAGCTTGGTGTCAGCGGACGCTCCCATAAAGTCAGCGTCTGGCGCTGAAGCTTTTTACAATGACAGCATATGGATGGAGAATGCTCGCGGCAAAGGCAATGTGCGCACTTCGCTTATCGTCTACCCAACAAATGGGCGCATCCCTGCGCTTGGTGTGGGAGTAAAAAATCAACCCGGCGGCGAGATAGAGGCCGCCGGGCAACGCCCGGTGAGATTTGTAATCGGCGGCATTGGCCGGGATGGCCCAGAAGATCGAGGACTATCGGAGCGCTGTCTCGTGGGCTTTAATTCCGGACCCCCGTTATCACCAAGCGTATATAACAACAATTTGCAGATCATACAGAACAAAGACTATGTGGTGATACTGACCGAGATGATTCATGACGCGCGCATTATTTATTTCGACGAGCGCCCGCCCCTGGATGAGAGCCTTGGGCTCTGGTCGGGGGACTCTCGTGGTTATTGGGATGGCGATACGCTGGTTACAGTAACACGCAACTTCAATGGCCTGACCCAGAGCCTGGATGGTTTAGGCACTTCCAAAAACAAAGTACTCACAGAGCGATTTACACGCCTTGATGAGCGCAGCATCAACTATGAATTCACCATCGACGATCCCTCCACCTTCACCGATAAAATAACCGCTATATTGCCTATGACAAAAGTAGAGGCTCAGCTTTATGAGTATGCCTGTCATGAAGGCAACTATGGCATGGCGAATATGCTGCGCGGCGCCCGTCGAAGAGAAGCGAATGCGGTTACGGATAGAGTGGCGGATTTGTTTCGGGGGCTATAAGCCGGCACATAGGGGACACTAACAACTTAACAATTTAGGCCTTTAATGAATAGAGAACACTAGAGCAGAAGCTCTATTAAGTTGTTAACTTGGTAGTGTCCCTAAAGATTTACCGCGTATTGCGATTAGGAATTCTTGGGTTAAGGGTTCTAACATGTTCAGCAATAGAACGAATTTGGCTGGCTGTAAAAGTGTCTGCAAACGCGGGCATGCTGTTTTGTCCATTACTGATAATACTGGCTACATGATCGGTACCGAATGCTGCAAGGCCCTCAAGAGGCATGCCGTTATGACCACCCTCGCCTCTAAGCCCGTGACAAAATACACAGGTCTGTCGAAATAAAGCCAGCCCCTCCGAGCTTGGCTGTGGTGGCGTTATTTGCTCAAGAGGGATGGACGTTTCTTCACCCTCTTCAAGCAATTTAAACGTCCACATACTGTCGCCGCGATTAGAACCTGCCAGCAGGTTACCTGCAGAGAACACCGTTACATACTGCTCGCCTTCATGTTCAAAAATAGTCGGTGGCGCGTTGACCCCGGCGTCCGTCATAAATTCCCACAATTTGCTGCCGTCACGAGAGTCCATCGCTGTAAAGCGGCCATTATTACGACCGGCAAACAACAGGTTACCGGCAGTGGCAACCAGCCCGCTATAGCAACGACTGGACCAGCGCTGAGACCACAGTCGCTGGTTGGTTCGCAAATCCATTGCTGCAACAACGCCCGTGACAGCGATGGGTGCAAAGCTCATGCTGCCGCCGGTAAATCGATCACCCGATTCCACTGGCTCTACTCCCTCGCGCGTCGTGTAGGCTGCCTGCCGCTCTCCGGCGCACACGTACATTACCCCTGTATTTGGGTCTACTGTGCTGGGTGGCCAGTTCGCCTCACTGCGACGAAGTAACACCGGCTCATCCCAAAACGGAGTGAAGATGGCGCCGTTGTTTATCATATTGAAACCTTCCGGCGGGATATCCAATGTCTGAGAGACGAACGCGTCGCCCACCGGGTAGGGTTGAGTGGCCGCAGTCGCTTGACGGGGCTCTTGGGGAACTGGCCGTTCCTCTATGCCAACGAGGGGTTCTCCGTTGCTTCGATCGAGAATGTACACCCAACCGGTTTTTCCAGCCTGGGCCAGACCCTTGCGCGGCACGCCGTTATAATCCAGATCAAATAGCACCACCGGATTAGGCGCATCAAAGTCCCACAGATCATGGTGAACCTGCTGAAAATGCCAACGGTATTCGCCGGTATAGACATCCAAAGCGACGATAGAAGCAGTGAAGAGATTATCGCCGGATCGTATGGCGCCATTGTAATCCGGGCCAGGATTGCCGGTAGAGAAATAGATCATGCCAAGCTCAGGGTCCACCGCCGGGGTATGCCACACCGTGCCGCCACCGGTTTGCCAGGCGTCACTGTCCGCGGGCCAGGTGTCGGCACCAAACTCACCTGGAGTTGGCACAGTATAGAAGGTCCACAGCAAGCTACCGTCATCTGCACTGTAAGCCTTTACACGCCCACGTGCGGCAAATTCTGCGCCAGCGAAACCACTAATCACCATGCCATTAAAATACAGTGGCGCGCTGGTAATGGTATAGCCCTCTGCCCAAGCTTCCGCCTGAATTGACCAAACCTCTTGCCCGGTTTCCTTATCCAGAGCCTTTAATACACCGTCGAGTTGCCCTACAAAAACTTTGTCCTCACCGAAACCTACTCCGCGACTGGTCCAGCCACAGCAGATAGTTGATATTTCTGCACTGAGATTTGCCATGTTGCTCCACAAGATCTCACCGGTTTCAATACTCAAAGCGAAGACATCATCGGCGCCGGTTATAATGTACATAACCCCTTCATTGATAATAGGCTGTGCTTCACCTGAATATTTCGCAGCGATGCCAGACCCCTCGAGATGTGTTCGCCAAACCGGGCCCAGCTGGCCGATATTCTCCGTATTAATTTGTGTAAGGGGTGAAAAATTACGGTTGTATAAATCCCCACCATTGCTGAGCCAATTACTAACCGGCAATTGCATCAAGGTGTCGGCATCGGGCCGGATTTGTGAAAATTCCGCCGCCTGTAGTGATGAAAGGCAAATCGAGAGTAGTAGTCCCGCCAGAAGCCGGCGTTTTGAATTTTGCATTGTTATAGCTCTACGTTGACTGAATAGGGTCGGGTGCAAATAAAGATATAAAGCAACTAGATTGTGTCATTTGTACTATGCTCTGGATCTGGATGCAATCTGGGAAGCTGCTAGCTACAGTGTGCAACCGCATACAGGCCTCTTAGTTGTTAGCAGAGTCTATCGCTACTTTCTCGATGTAGACAAAGACTGAAATCGCAGATACTGTTTATCGTTCCTGTAGCTCACATGAATCCAAGGCGTCTATGCAAACTTCGACTACTTTCAAAACCGGTATTTTAGCCGTTCTAAGCATGCTTCTTGCCGATACTGCCTACGCACAGATTGCCAGTGATCCCTCCCCTTTTGAGACCGACAATACGAATGCCGTTGTCCCCGGCGAACTGTTCACTGAACCACCGACACTGATCAATCTTGGTTTTGAATGGCTAATTCAGGGAGATGACAATCGCAATGCCAGCGTAGCCGTATGGTATCGCGAACAGGGCAGCACTGAATGGCGCGATGGCCTGCCACTACTGCGACTTAATGGCGAACGTATTTACAGCGAGTCTCGCGTTGACGTAATCACGCCTAATATGTTCGCTGGCAGCGTGCTGGATCTCAAGCCCGACACCGACTATGAGGCCCGATTCATTATCAACGACCCCGACGGGGTAATTGGCAATGCCGAGCGTCTCGCGCTAGTGCGCACTCGAGCCGAGCCTCAGCCCTATGCTGGCGGCCGGGTACTTCATGTTTATCCCCATGGCCACAGCGGCGAAAAGCTGGAGCCTGCCTTCGAGGGACTGATGTGTGCGTATAACGAATGGTGTGCTGGTACAGACTGGGCGACATCGGGACGGCCCAGAGTGCGTGCGGGCGATACCCTTGTTGTTCATGCTGGCGTCTATCAATACAACCGCTACGAGTACACCAATAATGCAAACGTGAATCGAACAACGCCGCTAGACGGAACCTATTACCTAACCGCTGATGGCACAGCAGAGCGACCGATAGCGATCGTTGCAGCCGGCGATGGCGAGGTTATATTTGATGGCAATGGAAATTATGCCCTGTTCGATGTGCGTGCAGCGGATTATACCTACTTCGAAGGCATTACCTTCCGTAACTCTGAGATAGCTGTACTTGCCGGGACACAATTTCTTGCCGGCTCCAAGGGCCTCACAGTTAAGCGCAGCCGTTTTGAGAATGTCGGTGCGGGTGTATTTACCAACTATTCAGGGTCAAGCAATTTTTATATCGCCGACAGTACTTTTATAGGGCGTAACGATCCCGATCATCTGATCGGCTGGCAGGGTCAAATATGGGAGCAGTTCGCCGGACTGGAAGATCAGATATTCCCTCCAGCGATGGATTCCTATGTAGCTATCAAGCTCTATGGCCCAGGTCACGTTGTCGCCCATAACTACATCGCCGACTTCCATGACGGGATTAATGTCGAGACATACGGCAATCCAGACGGCTCAGTTGCCTCGGGCCCAGGAATTCCCGACGGGCCCAAATATCCCCCGCGGGAATATTGGGATCGCCGACCAATCGCGATCGATTTCTACGGCAACTACATTACTAACAGCCACGATAATCCGATTGAAGCCGATGGCAGCATGCACAATATTCGTATCCTGCAAAATATGTTTATCAATCACCCCTCTCATGCGTTCTGCAATCAACCCGCACTCGGCGGCCCTGTTTACTGGATTCGCAATATCGCCTATCACTTACCAACGGGGTCGACCCGTTTAACCGCCGGTTCAGCCGGTGCAATTTTTTACAACAACACGATTCTGTCCGAGACAAATGTTCTTGGCGCATCGAACGTACACTGGCGCAACAATCTATTTCTTGGTGAACAGTCGGCGGATGAAATTTTTAGTGTGACTACGTTAACCAGCTATTCATCGTCAGACTACAATGGTTTTCGTCCAAACCCGAATACTGACATTTCGTTTCGCTGGCGTGCACCTACCTTCACAACGCTCGTCGATGTAACTGATCCGGACTATGAAGCCCAGCTTGAATCCATGGAATTTGCGACACTCAAAGACTACGCAGCTGCGACAGGTCAGGACCGCAACAGCGTACTCGTAGACTACGACATTTTCGTCAACGTGCCGCCACTTGATGCGCGCGATAGTGAATCTCTGCAGACTCTTTACAACGCGGCTGATCTCGACTTCCGGCTACGAAGTGGTTCTGCCGCAATAGACCGCGCAGCGATACTGCCGAGCATAACTGACGGCTTCAACGGGCAGGCGCCCGACTTGGGCGCTTTGGAGTTTGGAGCGGATACTCCTGTATACGGGCCGAGGCCGTAGAGGCGACAGGATAAAACATTGCTCATTGCCTATTGTCCTGTGACTCTAAACCCTCGGGGAAACGACCCGGATCAGTGTGAGAAATGACAGCGTAATAACTTCTTAAGCGAGCAAACGATCAGCAGCCTCAACTTTTTAGGCGGGCGCGCGCTGGCCTTGGAGCATTTTTATTTGCATTTTAAACTTGCTGATATCCATTATTAGTGCTTTTCTGATCTAATAGCCCAAACAGGGGTTTTTTTTGTATTCATCTGCTCTTAAACTGCGCGACACTGCCGCCTATATTCTCGCGTTATTGTTGCTCTCAGGTTTTGCCTCTGCGGCAGAGATTAACGTCGGCGCCAATGTGGGCAATGTGCCCTGGGAATTCCAGGATGCCGAGGGTGACTACGTCGGCTTCGAGATTGATCTGGTTAAGGAAGTCGCTGCGAAGCTGGATGCCTCGGTTGAGATAGTCAATATTCCGTTTAGTGGGCTGTTCTCCGCGGTGCAGTCTGGCCGAATCGATATTGCCATCTCTTCCATTACTGTCACCGACAGGCGGCTGGAATCTGTTGCCTTTGTTCAGCCTTATTATGACAGCGCCCAATCCCTCACCGTTGACAGTCAGAGTGATATCGCTAGCCTTGATGGCATGCGCGATAAGGTCGTCGCCGTCGATACGGGCTCTACCGGCGACATATGGACGACGGCCAATACCTCCCGCTATGACTTTGCAGAAATCCGCCGCTTCGAGGGCATTGTTCCGGCCATGCTTGATGTGCAATCGGGCCGGGTTGACGGTTATATCTCCGATATTCCGGGCTTGGAATATTTCATCAGAGACAAGCCCTATTTTACGGTGGTACAGCGCATCGAGACGGGCGAGAGATACTCCATGATTCTGGCAAGAGGCAATCCCCTCGCCGATCAGGTCAACGATGTCATCAGCGAGCTGAAGCGAAGTGGATTCGTTGCGCAGCTACATCGGAAATGGTTCGGCAGTGAGCCCCTGCCCGACAGCTCGACCGTATCTGTCATCGACCGGCCTCTGTCAACCTCGGTTGGGGGAACAGACGCCGGTTTTGTGCAGACGTTTCTCAACTGGGAAGTGCTGCTTAATTCTTACCCTCTGCTGCTTTCCGGATTGAGCGTGACACTAATGCTGGGTGCCATCAGTATCGCCTTCGGTCTAATACTGGGTCTGTTTGTTGCGCTGGTGCGAATGTATGGCATGCGGTCTGCCAGTATTGCGGCGAAGGTTTATATCGATATCTTTCGCTCGATACCGATCCTCGTGCTGCTTATTGTTGTCTATTATGCACCGCCTTTTGCCGGCATTGAGCTTTCTGCATTTACGGCCGCGGCCGTTGCACTCTCTCTGGTTTCCGGGGCCTACACAGCCGAGATCTTTCGGGCGGGTATAGAGGCCGTTCCCAGCGGGCAGTTCGAGGCCTGCCGCGCACTTGGACTGAGTTACCGGCATACTATGACAGACGTGATTCTGCCCCAGGGGATACGCGTGGTGATACCGCCGCTGACCAACAATTGCATCAACGTCATCAAGGATACCGCTCTGGCGTCGGTAGTAGCCATGCCTGATTTATTGAAACAGGCAAACCAGGCACAGGCCCTGGAGGCTAATCCAACACCATTGATTGTAGCCGCGGTAATGTACATCGCCCTGCTATGGCCGCTGGTGATTATGGTGAGTCGGTTGGAGAAACGCTTTCGGCAGGAGTTTTCCCAGTGACGGCGATTGTCTCCATCAAAAACTTACACAAACACTTCGGCAGTTTCGAAGCGCTGGCTGGCATTGACCTGAATATTAAAAAAGGGGAAGTGGTTTGTATTGTCGGCCCGTCGGGGTCTGGCAAGTCCACGCTGATCCGCTGCATCAATCAGCTAGAGGCTTTTGATGACAGCAGTAAGGTGAAGATAAGTGGCGTCGATGTCAGGCAGGATGAAACGGCTCGCGCGGAAGTAGGCATGGTGTTCCAATCCTTTAATCTGTTTCCCCACATTACGATACGGCAGAATATTGTGCTGGCGCCGATGCGGGTTCAGCAATTATCTGAGCAGAAAGCAAACGCCATTGCCGATGAGCTAATGCGTAGAGTGGGCATCGAGTCGCAGGCGGATAAATTTCCAAGACAGCTCTCTGGCGGGCAACAGCAGCGCGTGGCAATTGCTCGCGCACTGGCCATGGGCCCGCAGGTGATGCTATTCGATGAGCCAACCTCGGCGCTAGACCCGGAAATGGTAGGCGAGGTGCTCGATGTTATGCGTGATCTTGCCGTGTCGGGCGTGACTATGATGGTGGTAACCCACGAGATGGGCTTCGCCAGACAGGTAGCTGACCGGGTCATCTTCATGGACGCAGGCAAAATCGTCGAAGCAGGCGCGCCGGATAAAATTTTTGATAACCCTGAACATCAGCGCACACGTGATTTTGTGAATGCAGTTTTACAGTACTAAGGCGTGCGTTAAAGGCACGTGACAGAAAGAGTGATCGACAAAGAGAGTAGTTTTTACGGTCTGTAGTTTTACATTTCATCAGAGAGAGTGAGTAGTTTGAGCAAGCAAGCAGAGTTAGATATTGAGTATGTTCGCAGCCAGTTTCCGGGATTGAAGAACGGTTGGGCCTTTATGGACAACGCAGGCGGCACGCAGATTCTGGCCAAGGCGGTGGAACAGATGAATGATTTTCTGTTCAATAAAAACGTACAGACCGGTGGCAGCTATGAAATTTCTCTAGAGGCGGCAGCAGCGCTGCAAGCCGGCCGAGAAGCAATAGCTACGCTGGTTAACGCGAGCCGACCCGAAGAGATTGCGTTTGCCTCATCTACAACCGTTGCTATGCAAAACCTCGCTCGCAGCATGCGCGGCCAGCTACGCGAAGGAGATGAGATTATCGTCACCGTGTCCGATCACGAATCCAACATTGGCCCTTGGGTCAGTCTGGAAGAAATCGGGGTGAAGATCAAATTCTGGAGCCTGGACAAAGAATCCCTCGAATTAAGACTCGATGACCTTGAGAAACTGATGACGGATCGCACTAAACTGGTTGCGGTAACCCATGTGTCCAATATTCTGGGCACGATCAATCCAGTGGCAGAGATCGCCGACTTTGTGCACGCGCGCAGCGCCCTGATCTGCGTCGACTGCGTGGCCTACGCACCCCACCGGGCTATAGATGTAAGGGCATGGGATGTGGATTTTCTAGCGTTCAGCCTGTACAAGGTTTACGGACCTCATGGTGCTGTGCTGTATGGCAAATACGAGCTGTTGGCGCAACTCGATAACCTCTATCACTACTTCTACGACAAGGGCAAGGTTCCAGCGAAACTGGAGCCAGGCAATGCCAGTTATGAAATAGCCTATTCTACGACGGGAATCGTGGACTACTTTTCACAGCTGGGCGCACAGGGCGGCGCTGGGGGCTCTGTTCGAGAAAACATAGAGGCGGCATTTGCACAAATTACTCAACATGAAAATCAGCTGGCGGAAAAATTGCTGAGCTATTTACGCGGCCGCGATGACTGCCGCATTATCGGCATTACCCACGGTGACGACTCGCGCCGGGTGCCAACTATCAGCTTCAAAGTGCGGGGCAAGGACTCGGGAGAGCTATGCAAGGCAATGGACAAACACAAGGTTGCTATCCGCTTCGGCGATTTCCACGCACGCCGGCTAGTTGAATACCTTGATCTGGCAGAAAACAGCGGTGTCGTCAGAGTGTCTTTGGCGCACTACAACACCTTAGATGAGGTGGACGCATTGATTGCTGCGCTCGGCGAAGTGTTGGAGGGTCAATAGAAAAACAACTAAGGCCGCACAAAGATCAGACTACATTGATATCGAGAACCGTCTTGCCGGCTTCCCATTTCTGCGCTAGCTCTCGAGAGTCTGCGTCTTTCACCTACATGAAAATCTCATATGTGAAATCACTGAGGGTCAGGTTAATGGGTTTGAATCGACGGATAAGGCGGGGCTGTTCCATCTTTCTTTCTGCCTTCTGCTTTCTGCCCTGTCTACTAATCCTGTGTTCTAAGCCTGCTTTCTAACTATTCTCTGACGATCTTCTCACTCCCCTCCAAGGATTTTCTGACCATTAACTCTGATTCAACTTTATCTGCCAGCCCCCAATTTTAACTCACCGCCGCCTCGAGCAAAGTTAACGTTCCTGCATCAACATCCAGCCTCGCTTGAATCCCAATTGGTACTACCGTCTTGTCTTCGATATGACCAATCATGGTGCCTCTGAGGGTTGGAATACCTAATGGCTCAAAGCGATCACGCATGACCTGCTCCATGCTGAAGGTATTGCTGTCATAATCATCATCGGTGAATTTGCCCAGAACAATACCTGCAACCCGCTCCAGTTTTCCTGTCATCCAAAGATGAGTCAGCATACGGTCCACGCTATAGGGAGGCTCCGAAACGTCTTCCAGAAACAAAATAGCACCGTCGAAATTAGGCTCAAAGGGCGTGCCAAGCAGTGTCACCATGAGTGACAGGTTTCCGCCCACCAAATGACCCTCTGCGCGGCCGCTAACAATAGGTGTTAGCCGATTCTCCCAATCGACAACACCGGGCCGAGTTTCGAATACAGGTGGATTACCAATTTCCGTGATTGAGGTTGGCTCAACGAGGACCCGATTGTATTGGTCATAGGTGTAGTCCGAAAAATTTCCGCCGGCAATTGGCCCATGAAAAGTAATCAAGCCTGTGCGCAGGTAAATAGCATTCAAGATAGCGGTGATATCACTATAGCCCAAAATGACTTTGGGGTTGGCAGCTATCATATCGTAATCTAAATAACGCAGTAGCCTGCCAGAGCCATAACCTCCTCTTACGCAAAATATGGCATCGACCTCAGGATCAGCAAACATTGCATTGAGATCGTCTGCCCTCTGCTTATCCGTTCCTGCCAGATATTGTGTTCGACTAAAAAGATTGGCCGAGGGCTTGGCTATAAATCCAAGGGAACGCACCAGGTCCATGGCAATATGCAGTTCTTGATCCTCTGGAACATTGCTTGCGGGAGTCACCAGACCCACAGTCATTCCCGGGCGTAGACGCTGCGGCTTCCTATTATTCGCATTGTCTGCCGCATTTGCCAGAGCGGGAAAAACAGTTGCCGCCACAGCAAGCGAGCCACCGGTGGCTAATAATTCTCGTCGAGTCATTGTCATCACACTGCCTGCTGTTGTAGTTAAGTTAAGTTAAATTGAATTGAATTGATTAAGACTATCTAGCAGCTGTAGATTTGTAAATAAGCAATAGAGCGTGTTTCATGGCAGTCACTGACAAGCGGCCTTCCTCACTGTCAATGAATAGACTCTCTGTAGTTCTGCAGCGCTGTAACGGACCCTAGCTTATCTACTTGAAGTCAGTTAGTTACTTCCCGTGGGCATCGCCACGCCGCTCGGCCCGTTAAAGCCCGACTTATTCTTTGCCTTCAATGCTTCGACCCGTTGATGCTGTGACACGCTGTCCGGCTGGCTCCCTTGCCCCTGTGTTTCTAAAGTTATAAAGTGATTGGCGTACGTTTCTCCCCCAATAGCACTTCGACTTAGGCGCGCCATATGAAAAACATTCGAACTCTGCTTCTCGCCATTACGCTAGCCTCGGGTTGCGGCTGGCTCAGCCTGGCAAACGCGGCCGAATTGTTGCCTGAAGTGCCGACGGGCGCACAAGCTTTATCTTTGCAAGGAGAGGCACTCTACGCCGCAGAACCCAGAGCCGATACGCGAGCAAACCTTGAGTCGGCACAGGCAAGTTATGAGGCAGATCCTAACACCGCTGACAATATTATTTGGTACGGCCGCCGCAGCGCTTACGCCGGAGATTATCGCCATGCAATAGAAATTTTTTCCGAGGGCGCGGAAAAATTTCCCGAAGACACTCGCTTTTTTCGCCACCGCGGGCATCGTTATATCTCCATTAGAGAGTTTGATCGGGCAATTGCAGACTTCGAGCGAGCGGTCCAGTTAATGCAGAATTTACCCGTTCAGGTTGAGCCCGATGGATTGCCCAATTCCCAGAACATCCCACTGACAAGCACTCAGGGTAATGTCTGGTATCACCTCGGCTTGGCTTATTATCTGAAACAAGATTGGCCAAGGGCACTGGCCGCATTTCGTAATGGTTACAACCTCGGTGGCAATGATGACAATCTGGTTTCAACTGGACACTGGATCTATATGATTCTTCGGCGCATGGGGGATGATGCTCAAGCGGCAGTTGCGCTGAATGAGATAACGACTGAGATGAATATAATCGAGAACATGAGCTATCACGAGCTCTGTCTTCTCTACAAAGGCGAAATGGCGATTGAGGATATGATGGCGGCCAATGGTGATGACCCGAGCAATGCAGCGGTTGCCTACGGTATTGCTAATTACTTCTATTACAGCGGTGACAGGCAACGCTCTGATGAGCTATTGCAGCGAATAGTATCCGGCTCCAGTTGGAGCTCTTTTGGTTATATCGCTGCCGAAACCGATCTTGCGAACGATCAGCGCTAGACTAAAGCTGACCCCTGATACGAGTCTCAGGTTTTAGCACTTAGAAGCGTGCAGAGACACCCAATATCAACACGCCGCCTACGAGCAGAGGGGCCACATATCTCACTATAATGCGCCACGCGCTGAATAAGGGTTCGCTCAAGCCAGCCAACTCATGGCGCATTGCTTCCCGCGGCGCTACCCAGCCTGCAAAGACGGCGATTAGTATTCCCCCAATAGGCAGAATAACCTGACCTGACAGGAAATCGATTTCTTCATTTACATGCGGATAGAACACGCTTATCCCTCCTATTATCCAAGCAATGGCCCCAAGAGCCAGAACTGCCGTATTGCGCTTTACCTGCAATTGCTCTTCGACAGCTACCGCGGCAAGCATCAACATGGCAATGGAAGAGGTGAGAGCGCCTAGCGCGGCGAGACTAAAAAACAGACCACCCACCATAGAGCCTGAGGGCATTTGCATAAAAGAAAGCGGCATGGCGCTAAAAATCAATCCCATTCCCATGGCCGGATCAAGATTAAATTGAAATACAATCGGAAAGATCATGAGGCCCGCCACCATGGCCACAATGGTGTCGGAAGTGGCGATTATAAGGCCGTCATTGGCAATGTTTGCTTTATCGTCCATGAAAGCGCCGAAGGTCAACATGGCTGCCCCTCCCACTACGACGGAGAAAAATGCCTGCCCAAAGGCCGCGAGCATAACCCCAGGGCTTAACTCTTCAAAACGTGGGCTGAGCAGATACTCGATAGCCGCAGCTGCACTGCCATTACTGAGGGAATAAACACACAGTAGCGTGAGCATAACAAAAAAGGCTGGCATGGTTACACGGGAAAAAACCTCTATGCCTTTATTCAGCCCTCGCAGCACAATCGCAACAGTTATCGCCATGAAGAGAGTTTGCCAGAGAAACGCGCGCATTGGGGTCGCATAAATTGCCGGCATCGCATCTTCGACGTAGCCGCCACTGAAGCCTGCCACGGCGAAAGCCAGGACACGGCCTGAGATGACTCCGTAGATGCATAACACCATGTAGGTAGCAAACGCACCAATGCCGCCGACCAGGCCCCACCAGGGCGAGCGACCTGCGGCTCGAGCCATTTCCTTGGTTGAGCCAACGGCTGACAAGCCCATGTGCCTGCCCACCGCAAGCTCACCGATTAATACCGGATAAACGATGCCAATGATGCATAGCAGATAGACCAATACAAAAGCCGAACCGCCATTCTCTCCAGCCTGAAAAGGAAAACGCCAAAGATTGCCAAGGCCAACGGACGCGCCAATGCCGACCATTAGGAAGGAGAATCGATTCGTCCAACGGGCGGTTGTCGGTACTGGGGTAGCCATAAGGCGCATCTCTCTTATTGTTGCTGTTTTGTGGGCGCCTAATTGAAGACACTTTCAGCACTGTTTTTCCACCTTCAGAATCTACCTAGCAGCAGATAGCCTGCATTTTGCTTTCTTATTCTTCTCTATCGACCAAGTCAGGCAACTTGCGTGCATTAATGGCTTGGGTGTCACAAGGGAGCCCCCGATTTTTTCAGAGCGGAAACCGGGTTCGGTTAACGAAGGCATTTACCGCGGTGAGCAGGTTTCGACTTCCATCGTGTATGACAAAAACAGATTCTTCCCGCTGCCCCGGCGTAAGATCATGATGATCAATCAGAATTATCTCATCGCCGTGTGAGGGAATAATCTCGCCATCTAAGGAATAGTATTCTGCCTCGGCGATTGCATCGAGCTGTCCGTTATCGAATGCCTGGTAAAGCTCATCGAACGTAGCGGTTGTTCGCACGATAACACCCTCCGGTGCACGGCGATTAACATCGCGCTCTGCCGCCATGCCTGACACCACACCGACCGTGTGTCCGATGAAGTCATCAATGTGCGTGTAACGCTCCCGGTCTTCGGGATTGATACGCAGTGCGCGTCTCTCATAAAGAAATGGCGTGGAGAAAGTTGCGCCAGTTGAGGCGCGGTCGGCGAAGCTCGCGACGTTGGTAGCGACCAGATCAACTTCGCCTCTACTTGCCAGAAGCCAAGATTCATTGAAGGGAACAACAAGCCAGGAGATAGTTAGATCGTGCTCGGCAGCAAACAGCTCAACATAGCGCCTGATCCAAAGCTGGGAATCATATTCGCTCGAAGGGGTGCCGGTGGTCACCGCGACTTTTAGTACGCCCGGTGTGAGTGTCTGAATTTGCTGATCTGCGGCACACCCGCCCATAGCAATAAGCGCCCAGAAAACGACTATGCCGGCCGCTACAGACGAAATGCTGCGTAAACGATACATGCGTCACCTCTTATGAGTTAGTAGGCTCAGAGTAACTGAAAAATTCCCTCTAGGGAAAAACTACTGTAGTTTTAACCTGGCTACAAAAAAAACACCCTAGGTCAGACAGAAGTAGATACATGGCGAACAAAGACACGCGGCTCTCAGTTGATACCTTACTCGTGCATGACCAGCGCCACTCCAAGGGCGCTGTGGCTCCACCGATTTACCAGACATCGCTTTTTACCTTCGATTCTTATCAGGCGATGGTCGATCGCTTTAGAGGTGACACCGAAGAGGCGGTCTACTCCCGCATTGATAACCCGACGGTGTCAGTTTTGCTGGAGAAGATGTGCCAGTTGGAAGGGGGTGAGAAAGCCCTCGCATTCTCAAGTGGCATTGCGGCAATCAGTAACACAATACTTGGGCTAGTCAAGGCTGGCGATCGGATTGTCTGTGTCAGACACTGTTACCCTGACACCTATCGGCTACTGCAGTTAATCTGCGCCCGTTTCGGAGTGACGACTCAGTTTGTTGACGGCACCGATCTGAAAGAAATAGAGCACGCCCTGCCCGGTGCCAAGTTACTTTATCTAGAGAGCCCGACAACCCAGCTGTTTGAAGAGCAAGACCTCAAAAAAATCGCGAAGCTGGCAAGAGCGGCTGATGTCATCACGGTCATCGATAACAGCTGGGCAACCCCGATTTTTCAAAAGCCCATCGAATCCGGAATTGATCTGGTCGTGCACTCTGCATCGAAGTACATCTCTGGACACAGCGATACCGTCGCGGGCTTGTTAGTCGGTAACGGCGCGCTTATTGACAAACTAACCAGCGAGACAACTCCGTATCTCGGCGCCAAATTATCGGCGCAGGAAGCGGCACTGTTGTTACGCGGATTGCGAACGCTGCCGCTGCGCCTGCAACGTCACCAGACGAGCGCGCTAGTGATTGCGAAGCGCCTCAATGAACACCCTGCCGTAACCGCTGTGCATCATCCCGGCCTCAGTCCGGCACCCTGTTCTGCATTGACAGGCTATGGTGGTCTGTTCAGCTTTGAAGTCGATGATTTGATCGACATCCCGACTTTTTGCAACTCTCTAGGATTGTTTCGACTCGGCGTTAGTTGGGGCGGCTACGAAAGCCTGATTATGCCAGCGGAAGTTTCCATCAATCAGGCAGGCGCGCCAAGCGCGGCGATTGACTTTGGCGTTCCAGCGAGACTCATTCGATTATTCGTAGGCCTTGAAGACCCCGAGGATCTTTGGCGCGACCTTGATACCGCGCTTACTTTGACGAGCCCAGCCGAGACCGATAATGCCTAAACCAATCTCCCTCTTTGAAGCGGCACTACCCCTGCTCACCATGCTGCTGTGTCTTGTACTTGGCGGCTTCTTCGTGCCAATGAGCACAGAGTTGCTAGTGCTGGTTATGCTCGTAGCTACCGCTGTCGCCGGCATTATCGCTGCCCGTTACGGCCATGACTGGGATGCTATTCAGCGCACGACAGGCGAAAAAATTGCAACCGTGCTGCCGGTCATCCTGATCCTGTTATCCATCGGCATGTTGATCGGGACATGGATGTTTAGTGGCACCATACCACTGCTGGTCTATTACGGTGTGCAGTTGATCGACCCACAGTTCATGATAATCACCGCATTTCTGGTGACGGCGATGATGTCAATGACTGGCTCGTCCTGGGCGGCGGCAGGCACTATCGGTGTCGCACTCATGGGAGTGGCTGCCGCAATCGATTCGCCGCTGGCCGCAACCGCCGGTGCGGTAGTGTCCGGCGCCTATTTCGGCGACAAACTGTCGCCCCTATCTGACCAGACCAATATCTGCGCCATCGGCGCCAATGCCAATCTCTATGGTCACATTCGTAATATGGCGTACACGGCCGGCCCATCCTTTATAGTCGCACTGCTAGTTTACTATGTTGCAGGCGCTCTTACCGACGGCGACTCTGTGGCAGAAGCAGACATTAATCACCCGATTCTTCGCGAGATTGAACAGGCCTATACAGTGAGCTGGCTCGTGTTCATACCCGCACTGATTGTCATTCTAGGCACCTTTAAGCGCAAGCCGGCAGCGCTGGTGATGGTGGTGTCATCAGTTTCCGCCATGCTGATTGGAATTGGCGTGCACGGCTTCAGCGCCTACAACTCGATCCTCAGCGCCGTCTCCGGATTCAATGTCGGTATGATCGGGACCCTCGCCAATACTCCTAGCGACATGCTGTTAAGCTTGCTAAACCGCGGCGGCGTCAACTCGATGTCGACCACGCTCATTATCATTGTTGCAGCTTTTCTGCTTGCTGCGGGTATGGACGTCTCCGGCGCGCTGGACAAGCTGCTGCAGACAATGATCGAGCGGGCGAATTCTGTATTCGGGCTAATCGCAGCAACGCTGGCTTCGGGTGCAACGATGATCGCATTGACAAGCCACGGTGGTGTCACTGCATTAATCGTTGGCGGTTTGTTTCAGGACGGTTACCGCGAACGCGGCCTAGCCCCTGAGAACCTGTCGCGCTCGCTAGAAGACTCGGTGACGATTCTCGAACCGCTGATGCCCTGGACCGTATCAGCTATCTTCATGGCAACAACCCTGGGCGTGCCTACAATGGAGTACATGCCCTGGGCGGTTTTTTGTATGACTGGTTGGATTTTTTCGTTATTGCTTGCAGCCTTTTATGAGCGCACCGGGTTTGGGTTAAAGACACTGTAAGAAAACTAAATCTGTGGCACTCTGACCGGTTTTTTTGCACTCAATAACCTAGCTTGACTAGGGGACACTGACAACTTAGCAGCTTAAGAATCCCTTTAACTCAAATGCTTTCGTTAAGTTGCAAAGTTATCAGTATTTCTAGATTAAGAGTTTCGCCCCAAGCTGTATATTTTCAATCTAGGCCGTTTGCTGAGAAAGTTAAGCGCGCCTTTCCCCTCTCCATTTCCTATTTTCTTCTCTCCAGTTGCTAGTGACATCTATTTATTTAAAGAACCTGCGCATTTTTCATCCTTGCATTATCACAAGTTGCTAGATTAAGGAGTCGCAGTAACTTGATCCTTTGAACACTCAGTCCGATCAAGTTACTCTGCCCTCTCTGGGTGGGTTTGATTCTAACTAGGGCCACCGACATATTTAGCGCAGGAAATGTAAATGACAGAGCACATGATTGATCTTGGTTTGAATTTTGACAATAGCTATGTGGACCAACTGGAAGGTTTCTATGTGCAAGTAAAGGGCGATGAAGCGCCTGCTCCAAAACTTATCTACTTGAATCGTTCACTGGCTGAAAGCCTGGGCTTTGATCCGGATAAATTGTCAGCTGGTCAGCTGGCAGCAGTTTTATCGGGCGGTATCACCGTAAAAGGTGGTTCTTCAATAGCACAGGCTTATGCGGGCCATCAATTTGGTCACTTCAACCCGCAACTGGGTGATGGGCGGGCATTATTGCTTGGCGAGGTAATTGATCGAAGTGGAAACCGCCAAGATATTCAGCTCAAAGGTTCTGGCGCGACGCCTTTTTCCCGTGGTGGCGACGGCAAAGCTGCCCTTGCGCCGGTATTACGCGAGTATGTAATCGGTGAGGCGATGCACGTGCTTAATATCCCAACAACGCGGGCACTGGCAGCGGTTGCAACCGGCGAGGACGTTATGCGCGATGAACCACTTCCAGGTGCGGTACTTGCACGCGTTGCGTCCAGCCATATACGCGTTGGTACTTTTCAGTTTTTCGCTAATCGCAATGAAGGCGATAAAGTTAAACAATTGGCCGACTATGCGATCGCCCGCCATTACCCTGAAGTGCAAACAGCTGACAAACCCTATCTCGAATTTCTCCGCGCAGTGGCTAAAAGACAAGCCCTGCTTATCGCTAAATGGATGAGTATTGGCTTTGTGCACGGGGTCATGAACACCGACAACGTAACAATTTCTGGCGAAACGATCGACTATGGCCCTTGCGCGTTTATCGACAAATACGACCCGACAGCGGTATTCAGCTCGATCGATCACCAAGGACGTTACGCTTTTGCCAGTCAGGCTGATATTGGCCAGTGGAATATGGCCAGACTGGCCGAAGTCTTATTACCTTTGATTGATGTAGATAGCGAAGAAGCCGTTCGGCTTGCCAGCAAAACCCTGGACGATTTTGCCGAGCACTATCGGAAGAGCTGGTTAGCTTTAATGCGCGCCAAGCTAGGCTTGAGTACAAGCGAGGAAAATGATCCGGTAATTATTTCTGAATTGTTTGATTTGATGGAAGCACAAAGTACCGACTTTACTTTGGTTTTTCGCGGCTTAGCAGCTGTTCTGCAAGAAAATAAGAGCGGTCTGTTAAACCTATTTTCGGAGCACGCACCGTTCGAGCGATGGCTGGCGACTTGGTCCGAGCGGCTGACTCGCGAGACACTGCCTGTCGAAGAAAGGATCGCTTTGATGAATGGAGTTAACCCGCTCTATATCCCGCGTAATCATATCGTTGAAGAGGCGCTGCAGGCAGCCGAGAAAGAGGCTAACTACGCGCCCATTGAGAAGCTAATGGACGTGTTATCCGACCCTTATACTGAGCGAGAAGAGCTTGAAGAATACGCGCTTCCGCCATCGACTGATCTTGCACCTTACAAGACTTTTTGTGGTACATGATTATCTAATTTAGGAAGTAAAGGATAGAGAGGACACTGATTACTTAATAACTTTTTGGGAAAACTCGGCTTAGAGGGATTTGTTAAGTTGTTAGTGGCCCCTAGCTTCGAAACCGGACAAAGGCCTCATTGAATGGTACCTTTTCCGTAATATTGGATTGAGATTTTATTACGAAGCGAGATTCACAAGGTTTTACTCTTATCGAGATACTGACTGCGCTTGTGATTGTAACCGTTTTGGCCGCCGTGGCACCGCCAGACTACCAAAGCTATGTCAAACGCGCCGAATTCGCTCAGGTGATAGAAGACTTCGATGATCTCAAATTGCCTTGGAGCTGTGCTGGGAGCTAGAGGGCGATTTGAAAACCTGTGACACATCCTATGGCGAGATTGCCAGCGCAATTAGCGGGCTTCCAGATGTGCTTCTTCGCATATATACTCGTGTTGGAGTAGGCAGGATGGCGCAAAGGCTACAAGCGGAGGTACACTAAACTGGTCAATTACTGAAGACTCATCAAGCTGCCTAGCAGAAGATATCTGTACTTTGTGAAATCTGAGCTAGAAAATTAAGCTCAGTGGTTTCAGGAGAAAGGACAGAAGGAGGGGCAGCAAAAATTGCTGCCTTTTTTGTGCACTGAAATTCACATCTCCCCTACTAACCTTGTTAAGCGAAAGCAGAGAGCAGATCGGAGTTTACTATCCTGCCCTCATGCTGCCAGAACTCCTCTATTTTTTCTCTGGCCCTGCTTACTCCTACAACGCATTCATCTCCAAAACCGCCAAAATCACTGAAAATCAGCCTGCTCCAATCTATTGGCGAACGCTATTATCCAGTAAGATGGCAGCAAGGAACGAGAAGTAGCCACCCTTCCCCTGCTATACCGGAGCTACATTGCAAGGCGGGATGCCTCTACTACAAGATTGCCAACTCCGGTGGAGAGCGAAGATACATATACCTAATGGCAGCAGTGCCAATAAGAAAAATGAGGGTTAAAGCCATGTTATTAAAACGGTTTCTAAGCAGTTCAATCGTGTTATTCGCAGTAGTTTGCTTTCCGGCTTATGCCGACAGCCACCTGCCTGTGGTGGCACCCGAAGAAGTTGGATTCGATGCCGACCGCCTCAAGCGCATCGACACATTTTTTCAGCAAAAGGTAGATGACGGGGAACTCGCCGGCATCGTCACACTGGTGGCGCGTCATGGCAAGATTGTCCATCACAGCGCGGTAGGCTACCTGGACGTGCAGCGCGAGATACCCCTGCATACCGACTCTCTCTTTCGCATCTACTCCATGACCAAAGCCATTGCCTCAACCGCATTAATGCAGCTGTACGAGGAAGGCAGGTTTCAGTTACAGGATCCAATCTCACGCTACATTCCAGAATTCGCAAACTTGCGCGTGTTAACCACGCAAGACGGGCCTCTGGACGAGACCGTGGCGATGGAGAGAGAACCCACAGTACAGGACGTGCTGCGTCATACCGCCGGTCTCTCCCACGGTCTGGGCACTAGCGAATACGATGAGCGTTTTGTCGGCTCGGGCGTATTCGATACCGACACCTCGCTGGCTGAAATGATGTCACTGCTGTCTGACTTACCGCTGATGAATCAACCCGGCTCACAGTACCGCTACAGCGTGGGCCCGGATGTGGCCTTGCGTCTGGTGGAAGTTCTGTCTGGCATGCGCGCCGATGAATACCTGGCGGAGAAACTGTTTGAGCCACTGGCGATGCCAGACACCGGCTATTGGGCGGATTCCGACAATGCCTCACGACTGGGCCCTGTGCACTGGATGCGCGATGGCGAATTAGTGCCTATCGATCAGGAATATGGCTCCCCCGCAGGTGGCGTGCTGGTACAACCCTGGTCTGTGAATAGTTATACCGTTGACCATGGCTTCAATCGTGGCAGCTATGGCTTGCTATCCACCGCCGAAGATTATTGGAAATTTGCCCAGGCGATGTTGAATGGGGGAATACTCAACGGCGAGCGAATTCTCGGCCCGCGAACCGTGGATTTCATGGCGTCTAATCACCTCACTGAAGCGCAGATCTTCAGCGCGGCAACCGGGTTCGGATTGGGTTTTGCCGTGGTCAATGACAATGGACAGCTTGGCTTTCCCCTGAGCGAAGATACCTTCTTCTGGGGCGGGGCCGCTGCCACCACTTTCTGGATCGACCCCGAAGAGGACCTGGTTGTGGTCGGCATGACACAGCACATGGCGGTGCCTGGAACGGGCGCCATACGTGGCCAACTGGCTGCACTGGTGTATGGCGCGCTAGTCGATTAATACAGGGGGTGGAGTAAAGATACAGTGCTGTATCTTTACTCCACTCTCACTTTTCGTTCCGTTTCCCCTGTTTTGTTATGTCAGAACTATTACGAGAGAACCATTATGAGAGAACTGTCATGAGAATAGCTGTGCTGTTTCTGCTCATTAGCGTCTTCCCACTGACTCATGCGCAAGTAGATGCACCGCCGGCCTATCCCCGTGAGGGGGCTACCAAGCTGCTGGAGAACCAGCACGTCATTGTCTGGGATATTAGCTGGTTGAAGCAGGACTATCCCATTCACCGGCATCGCTATGACCATACCGGCGTGTACTACAGCCCAGGTGAGCGGATAATCACCTCGAGCGAGGGCGAGGCCCGCGAGGTGCAAACTCCGGCGTGGGGTATTTCGTTTCAACTTGCAGGCGTGACTCACACCGAATCCGGCATTAGTGATGAACCACTGCGTGCCGTTTTTATTCAGATCAAGCGCCCGATTGTCGGTGACAGTGAACTTGCCTCATCACTGCCTCGATTTCCTAGCGATATGCCGCAGGAGCGCCGCTCGAATGAACGGGTTAGAGTATGGGAATACGACGAGAGCCTCCTCAATACTTCGAGTACTGACAGCTCAGCGCATTACCATGACCACGATGCTGTGGTGGTCTGGTTCGATGCCGACACTCGGCCTAATGTTCATTTTATCTCGCAGGGTGCGGTACACCGTAGCGATATCCCGAGCGCCGCTACCAGGGTGTTTATCTTCGAGTTCCTTTGATCGAGAAGCCAGTAAATTAGACAGGGAGCAGAGATACTCATTGCTTAACAAGCGATGGCTGCTACCGTGAGGTTGTTAAGTTATAAATGTGTCTTTAAATTCCTTTGAATCCTCTTGCTTGCCTACTTCGTTTGACCTCTTTGATTAGTAGCCACAATGGCCGTAAAATCGAATCGTAAAGTAGCTATTCGCACCGTTAGGAGAATGACATGTGTAGCTTAAACAACTTCAAGGCCCAAACCATTCTGGGCTTGCTGCTAATTTCACTGAGCTCGCTCGCCGCTGCTCAGGGGGCCGACTATACCGCGCCGCGCTTGAGTTTTGGCGCACCGGATTTACAGGGTGTTTGGAGCTATGAAACCCGCACCGGTCTGCAGCGGCCAGATCAGTATGAGGCGGCAGGGCTGGTAATTGACGAAGCCACCATGCTGAGCACGCTGGAACCGACGGATCAGATTCTCGATGACTATCAGAACTTCGGCACCAATAGACGGAACGATGATACCAACGTAGGCGGATACGACCCTGCCTACTTTAGCATCGGCGATACATTGGCGCGCATTGACGGCAAGTATCGAACCTCCATAATTGTAGACCCTGCCAATGGCAAGATACCGTTTAAGGAACAGGCCTCTGCCACCAGACAGCAGCTGGCAAAGACAGTCTATGACTTCCCGGCAGCGCTGGATCGCAGCGACGGCCCCGAGGGCAGAGCCTTGTCGGATCGCTGTCTGAAGGCGTTTTCCTCGAGCACGCCTTTTCTGAGCAGCGTGTATAACAACAATTTGCAGATCGTGCAAAGCCCCGATCATGTCGTGCTGGTAGTAGAGATGGTGCACGATGCACGCATCGTCAAGATTGACCAAGAACATCGCGACCTGCCCTATAACAAGTGGCTGGGTGATTCGGTAGGCTATTACGAAGATGACACACTGGTAGTGGTCACAAAGAATTTTAACCCTTGGGAGATAGCCAACGGTTTTGGCATCAGCCCATCGGTCAACACAGTTGTCACCGAGCGTTTCCGCCGCGTCGCCGACGAGACAGTTCTGTATTCCTTCACCATCGATGATCCAGATCTCTACACCCAGCCCTGGACAGGCGAAATGCCCATGCGCCCTTCTGACGGCATGTATGAATACTCATGCCATGAAGGCAATCATGCCCTACCGGGTATTCTCGCCGGAGCGCGCCGACTGGAGCAGGATGCTGCGAACGAGTGAGCCACTTATCGGCGGCTGGCACCCATTTACATGGTATAGAGGGGACACTGACAACTTAGAGCAAGTACTTGGTTTACAGGCTTTTAAGTTGTTAGTGCCCCCTAATATCTGACTCTAATATCCAGAAACGCTTTCACATGTTGCTCGACGCTGGCGAAGTCAAAAATATCAAGCGCCTGTACTACCGCTTTCAGCGATTTCCTGCTTGAGTTTGTCTAGCAGTGCGTTAACCGCCGCGCCGCCAAGGCTTGCACCAGTGTTTGATGAGCTCACATTGACTGACATGCTATCTATGGATTCCCCAAGCACCGTTAGACTCGCGGCCAATTCAGGGAGAATAGTCTCGATTAGTTCCTGCTATTCATTTAGATAACTTTCAATTTCACCGGATACCCTGCCGACCTCAATGGCACCCAGGTTATTGGCTATGCCTCGCAGTTTATGCGCCAATTGCGTAGCAGTCTCTATCTCATTGTTATGCAGTAGCTCTGTAATCTTTTCTGCTGTGCCCAGATACTCGCTACCCATATCTTCTAGCAGCTTCAGATAAAGCCGGCTATTACCACCAACTCGAATGAGGCCTTCCTTTACTTGCAATCCCTGCACTTCGGCTAGCAAGCTTTGACTTGGCTCTTCTGCATCTGCCGACGCAATCTCAACCGCCTCACGTTCACCAGGCACTATCCATTCCAGCAGTTGAGCAAACAACTGCGACGGTAACCGGACTTGGTCTTCTTCCAGAACTGCTGAATACGGGGTACAGCGATGGCGGCCTAGGTTCGACGCCCCCATGCCTCAAAATATTCCGGATCCAGCTTTTCCTTCTGATATTGCACATAGACCAGTTCGTTCAGTTCAAAAAGAGCTGACAAATAGCCTTCAAACTTTAGCGTCTCCAGAGGCGTAAGCTGCTCGTTCATAGCACTTTTCATCCGTATCTCAGCAAGGTCGCCGGTATAAGATTCGGCGCGAAATTGAATTGCCAACTCCATTACGGAATGAATGCTCGCGTCGCGGGTTTCCGCTGCTGTATTTTTCGTCTGCAGGGCCAAATAAACCAAAGAAATAAAAACTTCGATTGAGCCTAGAAAATCTCCCAGTGCATCCCAGTTAATAGTCTCTACACCTTCTCTTATTTCCTCACGCAGATTCAGGTTCAAGCAATGTACTGATAAATAAACAGATTTGCCGATACTAAGAAGCAAAAAAGGGACACTAACAATTCAAGAGACTGCTCGTGCCCAAGAGCGTCTCAAAGGCTCTAAGCAAACAGTGACAGCGAGTCCCTGGTCCTTAACTTGCGATACTCAGCTAAGGCATTCATTACAGCAAAGCATTGAATTCGACTGATGAACGCGCAAGAATCAAGAAAACCTAAACCCAATTGGAGGCCGTACAATGAAATCCAAGCCCGCTTTTCGATTTCTCTGCTGCGTTGTTGCGGTATTCTCAGCAAACAGCTTTGCTCAGTCTCCAGCCCCCTCTATTGCCGGCGCCAATTTTAATGCAGCACAATCCTGTCAGCGGATTGCCGTCACCTATCTAGCTGACACCAATATTTCCCTTACCGAGATTGTTAGCACCAACTCTTTTGTCGCCCCAGGGGCCGATACCACCATGACCACACCGGCATTCTGTCGCGTCGTTGGAAGAGCATCACCGGCGGTCAATTTTGAGGTGTGGCTGCCCTTGTCGGGCTGGAATGGCAAATATCAGGGCACAGGCAACGGCGGCATGGCGGGCACCATTAGTTATGACTCCATGGCCAACGCTCTCAGGCGGGGCTATGCAGTAGCCAGCACCGACACCGGCCATGTAGCCGGCCCAATTCCCTTCGATGCCTCATGGGCTGCCGGTCGGCCCGACCTGATTGAAGATTTTGGTCATCGCGCCTTACACATCACCACGGTAAACGCCAAACAGCTTACCGAAGCCTTCTATCACGCCGCTCCTGATTATTCTTACTATGTGGGTTGTTCCAAGGGCGGCCAACAAGGAATGATGGAAGCCCAACGCTACCCCGACGATTTCGATGGCATCATCGCCGGTGACCCTGCCAACGATTGGACCCGCTTCTATGCCGGTGCTCACCTGTGGTACTCCCTGGCCATGTTGGAAGATGAAGCCAGCTACATCCCACCGGCTAAACTTCCAGCCCTAGGCAACGCCGTCAATGCGGCATGCGACTCGCTGGACGGTATCGAAGATGGCATATTGCAGAACCCGCTGGCCTGTAATTTCGAACCGGCAAGCCTTACTTGCCCGGCAGGCACTGATAACAATTCCTGCCTCACCCCAAAACAAGTGACCGCCGTTGAAAAAATATGGTCAGGGGTTAGCACTTCAGACGGAGAGCTAATCTATCCAGGTCTGGTGCCAGGTGGTGAAGCTTATCGAGGCACATGGTCTACCTGGGTATCGGGTAGAGATCCCTTCACCTCCCTTCATTGGCGTGGTGGTGAAGGTTTTTTCCGTTGGTTTGTGTTTAACGATGCCGACTGGGATTTCCGTAACTTCGATTTTGGCGAAGATCTGAAATATGCACTGGAGAAAGTCGGGCCCGCTGTAGATTCAAATGACCCAGACCTGCGCCCGCTGCGTGACAACGGCGGCAAGTTACTTGTGTATCACGGCTGGAGCGACCCTGACATCTCACCGCTAGCATCAATAAACTATTTCGAAAGTGTTGTTGAAGTCATAGCAAATGATAATCAAGCACCAAATTGGCAAACCGCATTGGAACAGACGCAGGATTTCTATCGTTTGTTTATGGTACCTGGCATGGCGCACTGTTCTGGAGGTCCAGGCCCGGATCGCTTTGACGCTCTCACCGCGCTAGAAAACTGGGTAGAACGTGATATCCCGCCCGAATCAATTATCGCGTCGAAGATAGAAGACGGTGACGTGGTGCGCAGCAGACCACTGTGTGTTTATCCTGAGGTGGCCAGCTATAGTGGTAGTGGCAGCAGCGATGAAGCCGCAAATTTTAGTTGCGTGGTTCCCTGATTGAGTAGAAGAAGAGAAGAAAGAACCCGAAAAAAAACAGCAAATTGAACTACCAATTTAACCTAGCTGCTTCCACTTAGTTTCGAAGTTGTCCGCGCGCTCCTCGCCTTACTAAGCTGCAAAAAACGCCCTGAACGAAGCAATAACTTTAGCAATGTCTTCCTCATCAATATCCAGATGCGTCACCAAACGCATCCTCTGGCCGCCGATGACTTTAACTCCCTGCTCGGCTGCACTATCGGCAAACTGTTCACCCATCTCACGGCTGGGCAAGCCGATAAATACCATATTGGTTTGATTGCTAAGCACGTCGATCTTATCGATCTTCGCCAGAGAATCTGCCAGACGTTTTGCATTGGCATGATCGATCTGGAGTCTATCGACATTCTTATCCAACGCATAATCGATTGCCGCCGCCAGTATGCCGGACTGCCGCAGGCCACCACCGGCCATCTTGCGCCAGCGTCTTGATGAATCAATGAACTCGGCCGTGCCACATAGCAGCGACCCCGCTGGGGCACCCAGGCCCTTGGAGCAACAGATTGAGACGCTATCTACATGACTGGCGATCTCGGACACATTGACCCCCAAGGCCACCGCGGCATTGAATACCCGAGCACCGTCGAGATGCAGGGACAAGCCATTATCTTTAACGAAGCGAGAAGCCTGAGCCATGTAGTCGAGACCAAGCACCTTGCCGTTGTGGGTATTCTCTAACACCAGCAACTTGCTGCGCGCGAAATGCGAATCGTCTGGCTTGATACGCGACTTCACCACTTCAAGATTCAGGCTGCCATCTGTTTCGACGGGAATCGGCTGCGGCTGCACACTGCCAAACACAGCACCACCCCCGGCCTCATAAAGGTAGGTGTGATAGTCCTGACCAACGATGTACTCTTCACCTCGCTGGCAGTGGGAAAGCAAAGCCACCAAGTTACTCTGGGTACCCGAAGGCAAGAACAATGCTGACTCTTTACCTGCTAGTTTTGCCACCTTCGCCTCAAGTGCATTAACCGTTGGGTCATCACCAAAGACGTCATCCCCCACGGGGGCTGCGCTCATCTGTGCGCGCATGGCTTCGCTGGGTTTGCTTACGGTGTCGCTTCTTAAGTCAATCATAGGATGGTTTCTCATTGAATAGAGCCACTAGAACAATAACTAGAAGCTCGATTAATCTGACTACTCACTGCGCCCTCACTTTCCATTGTAAGGAGACGCCGACAAATTGCAGCGAACACCTGCAGCTAATGAATTGGCAGATGTATTCTCTCATGAAATGGTATGATCTATTTACAAGTAGTAAATAGTAAAGAAGGTATTTAGGATAGCAAGCAACTGCATACGATCGCGAGCGCAGACGCAGACGATTCGGCCGCTAGTCGAGAAATAGAGTTCTATGTAAAACCAGAAATTGAAACCCATATTGAATCTTTGCCTTGGCATTCTAACAACACAAGGTAAACGGCACTAGCAGACGATTAAAAATGCGCAATCACTTACTACTTAACAATCAACGGCCCTGGAACTTGATACGACATTGCCCTTCCTATGCGCCTACCCCACTGCACACCCTGCCTACCCCCATCGGGGCGCAACTCCTGATCAAGGATGAAACATCCAGATTCAATTTGGGCGCATTCAAGGCGCTTGGAGGAATCTACGCGGTTGCGGCCTTACTGTTAGATGGCTGGCAGGCAGAGAGTGGCTCTGCGCTGGACGCCAGAAAACTATTCGAAGAGCCGCTGGTGACATGGTGCCAACGGTTCACCTTCGTCTGCGCCAGTGCCGGCAACCACGGCATCGCAGTTGCAAAGGGCGCACAGCTGTTCAATGCGAAGTGTCGCGTACATCTTGCCGACACCGTGCCAGAATCATTTGCTATAAAACTGAGAAGCCTCAATGCCGAAGTCATCCGCTCGGGAGAGATCTATGAAGACAGTATGCGAGCGGCGCGCGATGAATGTGAAAATGGAGAACCAGATGAGATACTGCTAGCGGATAGTTCCTGGCCGGGCTATCTGAAAGTACCCACGCTGGTGATGGAAGGCTATACCGTTATGGCCGAGGAGATGCGGCAACATTTTCTTGCTGTTAATAACTGGCCTAGCCATGTTTTTCTGCAGGCCGGGGTGGGAGGCATGGCCGCCGCTATCGCCTTTCACATTAGACAGCATTGGGATACGCAGCCACAGTTCATAGTGGTAGAGCCCGATGCGGCACCGTGTCTTTTTGAGAGCAGTAAGCGGGGGAAATTAACGACCGTGCAGGGGCCGGTCTCTAACATGGGCAGGCTGGACTGCAAAGAACCCTCACTGCTGGCGTTTTCGGCCTTACAGCAATACGCCGACAAGTTTGTCTGTATCGGTGAGTCTGATGCTGCCGCTGCCGTTACCTATCTAGACGAAAGAGGCGTTGCCACAACGCCCTCGGGCGCTGCCGGAGTGGCTGCCATTTTACTGGCGGAACAACTTGGTATTTTCTTGTCTGGTGAATCAACTTGTTTAGCTATTGCGACCGAAGGCAGGGGCTGAGCTTTTCATCCCCTTTTTTGTCGCCTCACTCTCTATCCCAAAGCTTTCGCGTCATTACACCCGTTGCATTCTCAATCACTTCCATGGCATCCAGAATAAGATCCTCCCGCCATTTCTGGCCGATCAGCTGCACGCCCGACGGCATCTCATCCACTAGATCTACCGGCACGTGGCCCGCGGGCATTCCGATGTAATTTACGCCGTAGCTATAGATAGACGATCGAAAAAGATCCTCGACGCCCTCGAAGGTTTCATCGTAGTCGCTGGGATAGCCCGGACGCATCAGGTAGGGCGTCAATACCAGTGGGTAGTCTGCCAGTAATAGGTTCCACTCGCGCACCATGCGGGTACGTTCGGCAATACCCAATAGATAACCCTCGGCATCTACCATGTCTTCCAGCTGATAATAGCCCTCAAATATCTGGTTGATGATCGCGCTACCGTGTTCTTTAAACACGGGCTCCAGGGTTCTCTTCATTTCGAAGTTAGTAACTTGCAGCCAGGCTTTGGCGGCTTCAGCGATGGAGGGAGTCTCTATCTCTTCAACCTGATAGCCCGCCGCCTCGAGAATGGACGCAGTCCGATCTAGATTTTTCACGATGTCTTTGTGTATGGAATAGCCATGGGCCTCTTTGCAATAAGCAATTTTTGGTAATGCTGAGTCTTGCTGGCTGAATGGCATGGGCACATGCCAGGGATCGCGAGGGTCATGGCGCATCAACACCTGGGTCGCCAGCCTGACATCTTTAACTTCTCGACAAACTACACCTTGCACCGACATCAGTTGCGCCAACATGCCTCGCTCGGCCTTTGCCGAGGTAAGATAGGCTGGCACCCTGCCTAGCCCCGGTTTGATAGTGCTCAAGCCACAAGCCGTCGCCGGATAACGCAGAGAACCGGCAATATCATTGCCGTGGTGAATAGCCCCAAAACCAGCTGCAGCTGAGGCGGCGGCGCCCCCGGATGAGCCACCTGGGGACATAGCCAAGTTCCAGGGGTTTCGCGTCAGGCCATATAACGGATTGTCCGTTGTCAGGCGCATGGACATCTCTGGTGTGTTGGTGCGCCCGATAATGATGGCGCCGGCATTCAGAAGGTTCTGTACGATGGGTGAATTATCCGGGGCGATGACATCTTTGAAGACCTCCATGCCGTTGGTAGTCGGCCTGCCCTTGGTATCGACGTTCACCTTCACGGTGACCGGCACGCCATGCAGGCAGTCGAGTTGCTCGCCATTTGCCACCGCGGCATCGGCCTTGTCCGCCGCCAGTAAAGCCTGCTCTGCCAGAGGATCAACGATGGCATTGAGTTTAGGGTTCTTTAACGCGACACGCTCAAGCACAGCCTCGACAAGGGTTCTTGCTGTGAATCGGCCCTCACGAACACCCGCGGCCTGATCGATGGCGCTGAGTTGCCATAGTAGTGTCATATCTTTCCCCTATTCTCGAACACACTTACGGGCAGAGCACAGGAGACGATGCAAAAATACAGCTTTGTACTTTTATCTTCGCTCTGTCCTGCACTTTAATCTAGACTCCCACCAAACTAGCCTTTCTCCTCAGGAGCATCAATCCGAACGCCATAAACACATGCAAAAAATCGCCTGGTTGTAGGTAGGGAGGCAATGCGACTTTGCTGGCGAATAAGATGAGTGCTACCAGTAACGCGGCTGCGCCCATAGACGCTTGAACATTTCTTCCCCTAATTCCATGGATAAGCAATGCAGTAACCGACACCAAGGCAACTAAATTGCCCCAAAGAGCAAACTCCAACGCACTGGCAATAAGACCAAAAGCACCTGCTATCACGAAAAATATACTCGCGAAACGCCAGCGCTGCGCAACAACAGAGCCCGACCAGATGAACGTAGCCGCGAGCAAAGGATAGGCGGCCGTGGCGCCTAAACCGGAGAAAAAAGAATGCATTTGCGGCAAAGGCAGGAGGCCGGTAAATCGCAGCACACCCAGCAGCGCCGCCGCTCCGAATATGGCCACACTGATTCGTAGCGAAGGCGAATTTTTAGAACTGCTAAAGACTACTATAGTGACCAAAAGCAGTAAGCTGTCGGTGACAGCAAGACTATTCATTGTTGTAGCTCTTTTTTATTACCTTGTGTCCAGAAATAACCAACAAACGCGAATGAACATACCGCTGCCGTCGCGCAGAAGATTTGTAGCCCTGCAGACATCGATTGTTTAGAGCCCAAGTAGAAAACAAGTAGGCCGACTGAGAAGAGTGTCATTGCCAATCCCGACAGCTTAACCCTAAGAGGTGTTCGTGAGGCAAACAAGTTGTCCGTAGCTGGAAACTGAGCCAACGGCTTAGGTGCCGAATTGCCATCCGCAGACCAAGCCGGTTCAGCGAAGAAACACATCAGTTTGTTGCGCCAGTTATCTTGCTCTCCCGCCTTCTTAAACATTTCTGACCAATAGTGCAGATTGCTCCACACTGGGTTCCAGCTATGCAGCTTTTTCTTAAGCCCGTAAACTATAGGCTCTTCAACTCGCTCGTCTGCATACGTACCAAATAACCTGTCCCAAGTGCAGAAAATTCCGCCGTAGTTTTTATCGATACAATAGTCGTTCTTGCCATGATGCACCCTGTGATTCGATGGTGTGACCAGCACATACTCAACCCAACCAAGACGACCCACCAGCCGTGTATGGACCCACACCTGATAGAGCAAGTCTATAAGGCCTACAACGACGAACACCTGAACGGGTATACCAAGCACGGCCAAAGGCATGTAAAAAACCCACTTAAAATAGAAGCCAGTCGAAGCCTGTCGCAACGCGGTGGAAAAATTAAATTCATCACTACTATGGTGGGTGATATGCGCGGCCCAGAACATGTTGACCTCATGCCCGGTTCGATGCACCCAGTAGTACATGAAATCGTAAAGCAACAAAGCAAAAATCCATGTAAACGGGCTGGCTAAATTCCATTCAAACGTGCCGTATTTCATTTCGATTACTGCGTACATAAATGCGCTAATCACCGCGCCTGTCGCATTAACGAATTGACTCATAATTCCAATATTGATCGAAGTGATACTATCTTGAAAATTATAAACCGAGCGACCCATGAGTCGACTCAAGCCAAACTCAAGGACTATAAGCACGATCAGGATCGGCACGACTAAGATGTTAGGCGATAAAACAAATTCTGGCATGGTAAGTCTTCCTGCAATATTTGATCGCATTGATAACTCTCTATCTCTCAAATATCAAGCAAAACTGGAGCAGTAACCCCTTTTTTATAACCGGTGAGTAACTGACTTAATCCCAGCACATACAATAGTGGATAAACTGCTATTATTTTGCATAGAGTGTGGGTGTTCGTAACACCGCCTGATTGAGAACGCCAAGGCCCTATTGCTATTTTTGGAGGAATCCTCTCCAATGCCTAAAAGGAGAAGAAATCATGAGAAAAATAGCAACAGGTTTGCTCGCCATTTTCAGTGTGCTGCTAGTTTACAGCAACACCTCTAGCGCCAATGAGGGAGGCATAGCCTTTGTCGGCGCACGTATTATCGATGGCACGATGGCCGACCCAATCGAAGACGGGGTGGTGGTCATCACCGATGGGCGCATTCGTACCGTAGGCCCGCGCAGTGCGGTAACAGTCCCTGCCGGAGCACAGATTATCGACGTGGCTGGCAAGACTATTATGCCGGGCCTTATCAATGCCCACGGTCACGTGGGTGGTACCCTCGGCCTGGAGGAAGGCCACTACACCACCGAGAATCTAGTGCGGCAATTAGGCCTCTACGCACGTTATGGGGTCACCACGGTGAACAGCCTCGGCGGCGATGAGGAGCAGGGTTTTGCCCTGCGCAATAGTCAGTTCGATCAATCCCTGGAGCGCGCCAGAATCTATGTTGCGGGCAGCGTGGTGATTGGCGATTCTGAGGCGGCGATCCGCGCCGAGGTGAATCGCAATGCCGACATGGGAGCGAACTTCATCAAGGTTCGAATGGACGATAATCTTGGCACTACGCCTAAGATACCAAGAGATATCTTCGCAGCCCTGGTCGATCAGGCCCATGTCCGACGGCTGCCGGTGGCGGCGCATCTTTTCTATCTGGACGATGCAAAATTCATTCTTAATTCAGGCACTGACCTGATCGCACACAGCGTACGGGACTTGCCGGTGGATGATGAGTTCATCGACCTCATTAATGACAAGGGCGTGTGCTACATCCCCACCTTAACCCGAGAGGTCTCGACCTTCATCTACGAGAGTGAGCCTGCGTTCTTCTCTGACCCCTATTTTTTAAAAGAGGCCGACGCCACTACTCTTGAGCAATTAAGAAGCCCGGAGCGGCAATCTCAAATGCGCAACAGCCCTGCCGCAGCCGGCTACAAGATCGCCCTTGAAGTTGCGATGGCAAATATCAAGGCGCTACACGACGGCGGCGTTCGCATAGCCATGGGCACAGACACGGGGCCACCGGCAAGATTTCAGGGTTACTTCGAACATATGGAAATGCAGATGATGGTGGATGCGGGAATGAGCCCAATTGAGGCTATACGCGCCTCAACCGGGGTCGCTGCCGACTGCATGGGCATGGGAGATATCGGAACCCTAGAGCCCGGCAAATGGGGCGACCTGCTAGTACTGGACGCCAACCCGGCCGAGGACATCGCCAATTCTAAAACCATAGCAAGTGTCTGGATAGCGGGAAACCGCGTTCCCGATTAGCTCCTAAGTCCTTCGCGCTAGGAAGCCAGCTCTGGCGCTTTAGTCTGTGGCGGTGAGAGCTGGGATGATTTTTTACAGATTGTCGAATAGTATTGGCTCTAGTCGGGGCGCCTACTGCCCTAGCTTGTGCCAGATAATTTTCAGAGTAGGTAATCAAGGAACAACTAACGCTCATGTCTGAGAACAACCCCCACCAAGCAGGCCGGCATTTTCTACAAATACCGGGCCCATCCAATGTGCCCGATAGAGTGCTGCGCGCTATTGCCCAACCCACTATCGATCATCGGGGCCCAGAGTTTGCCCAGCTGACTCTGGGAGTTCTGGACAAGCTTGGCGCTGTGTTCAACACCAAATCCCCTATCTTTATCTTTCCGGCATCAGGCACCGGCGGCTGGGAATCATCGCTGCTGAATACGCTTTGCCCGGGAGACAAAGTTCTGGCTTTCGAGACTGGACATTTCGCAACCCTATGGAAGAACGTTGCGACAAAACTGGGCCTGGAAGTAATCTGGGTGGAAGGAAACTGGCGTCAGGGCATCGATGCCGCTGTCGTTCAGCAGCATCTGCTGGAAGATCAGTCACATCAAATTAAGGCTGTGCTGGCGGTACATACAGAAACCTCCAGTGGCGCGACCAGCGATATCGCCAAGATCAGGAAGGCCATCGATGCGGTCGACCATCCTGCCCTGTTCATGGTGGATGCAGTGTCCTCTCTAGCCTGTACCGAGTTGAGGCATGATGAATGGGGCATCGATGTCACTATCAGCGCCTCCCAAAAGGGTTTAATGCTGCCGCCGGGTTTGTGTTTTAACGCTGTCAGTGAAAAAGCCCTGGCAGCCAGTAAGACTTCGACATTTTCCCATTCCTATTGGAGCTGGGGTTCCATGCTGGAACTGAATAAAAAGGGTTACTTTCCCTATACGCCAAGTACTAATCTACTCTACGGCCTCGATGAAGCACTCGATATGTTGCACGACGAGGGCATGGATAATGTCTTCGCACGGCATCGCCGCCTGGCACACGCCACGCAGTTGGCTGTAGCCGGTTGGAGGCTGGAGAATCTTTGTGTAAACCCTGAGGAATATTCAAACTCCACCACTGCGGTGTTAATGCCCCATGGCCATGACGCAGATACGCTGCGGAGCATCATCCTGGAAAAATTCAATATGTCGCTGGGGATGGGGCTGGGCAAGGTGAAGGGCACTGTTTTTCGCATCGGCCATATTGGAGATTTCAATGAGTTGATGATGGCCGGAACCCTCAGCGGGGTCGAGATGGGCCTGAGCCTTGCAGGCATTCCTCATACCAAGGGTGGCGTGAATGCGGCGCTGGAATTTTTAGCAGAGACAGCGTAAGACACAGTGCCTGCCTCAAGGTTCTGCTTATCATTAACTTAGAGACATACTGAAGTCTAGAGACATACCGAAGCTTCGAAACTCGAAGCCTAGCCAAGAATAATAATACTAAGAATAAGTGCCGGAGTTTTCATGGATCCATCTACTGCAGTCAGTATGAGCCCCGCGGTTTCGCTTGTGGGCTTCGCCGTTGTTATTTTTCTACTGCTTTTTCTCATCGCCAAATGGAAATGGCATGTCTTCTTCGCCCTGTTGGTCCCGATTCTGCTATTCGGTGTTCTGCCCGGCGTGCAACAGAATAATTTTATCGATGCCTTCGAATCCGGTTTTGGAAATACCCTTGGGTCTATAGGTGTAGTAATCGTGCTTGGCTCCATCATTGCCGAGGCGCTGAAACATACCGGGGCTATTCAGGTTATCACTCGATCTATGGTAAATCTGATCGGCTCCAATCGCATGCCTCTGGCATTAACCTTGACCGGCTTTGTGATCGGTGTTGCCATTTTTTCAGACGTCGCCTACGTTATCCTTAATCCCTTGGTGCACTCGGCTGCCAAGAGTATGGGAGTAAGTATCGCCGTCATGTCCACCGGCCTAGTCGGTGCTCTGCAGTTAACCCATGCGATTGTTCCACCCACGCCGGGGCCACTGGCGGCGGCGGCCCTGGTCGGTGCCGACATTGGCAAGACGATTATCTTTGGCAGTATTGCCTGTCTGTTTGGGTCCCTAAGTTGTTGGGCATGGGGTGTCTATGTTGCGGGCCCACGCATTAAGACCCAGGCCTCAGATGAATTTGATGGCAGCGATTTCGATCACTCGGAAGAAGAGTTACCCAGCACCTTAAGCTCCTACATGCCCATCGTTATTCCTATCGTACTAATAGGCACGCAGAGTGTCGTTAGCCTGGTATTCGAGGAAGGTCATATACTCAGAACTATCTTCTCCTATCTGGGCTGGCCGGTAATCGCCCTATCGGTGGGTGTATGGCTAGCCTATCGAAATATTAAGAGCGTGGATGCGCGAGAAAAAGCCAAAGACCAATGGGTGGAAGCAGCCCTTAGAACCTCTGCAATGATCTTGGTTGTTACCGGACTTGGTGGCTCGCTGAGTGCGATACTGCGGGGCACACCGGCGGTCGATTTTATCGCCATGATGTTTACCGACTATGGTCTACCCACTATATTATTGCCCTTTGTAATAGGCATTATTGGCAATCTGATTACCGGGTCTACCACTGTGGGAGTTATTACCGCCGCATCGCTGGTTGCACCGATGCTGGGAACGCTTGGCTTATCTCCGGAGGCTGCCATGCTGGCTGGCGCCAGTGGTTCGGTAATTATTAAGTATGTGAACAGCAGTTATTTCTGGGTGTGTACTTCGTTGACCAAACTAAGTGTCGCGGACGCCGTGTTTAGTTATGGGGGCGCGACTCTGGTCGGCGGCATTACCTCTTTTGCTGCCGTCTGCGTAATGTGGGTTCTGGGATTTATTTAAGCCTGCAAGAGTTATTCTGCCAGAGCCATCTCCAGAACCCGCGCCACATGAATCGCTTCGCGGCTCGCCCCGTCCTTAATCTGGTGCCTGCAACTTGTGCCATCGGCAACGATCAGACAATCGGCATCGGCTTCTCTTACCGCGGGCAACAGACTTAGCTCCCCCATCGCCATAGATGTATCGTAATGCTTGGCATCGTAGCCGAACGATCCCGCCATGCCGCAGCAACTAGACTCTACTGTCTCCACGGCCAGCTCTGGCACCATGGCCAGCACTTGTTGAACCGACGACATAACAGCGAAAGCCTTCTGGTGACAGTGCCCATGCAACAGTGCTCGTTTTGCCGGTACTGCTTTTAGTTTGAGCTGTAAATCACCCTTCGCCGCTTCCGCAGCCAGAAATTCTTCGAAGAGAAAAGCCTGTTGCGAAAGCGCATCGGTTGCATCACCAGGAATAAGTGAGGGAAACTCATCGCGCAAAGTGAGCAAGCAGGAAGGCTCGAGCCCGACTATGGGTATGCCCTTCTCCACAAAAGGTTTGAGGCTAGTTATCATACGATTTGCCTCCTCTCGCGCCTCATCTACCATGCCGCTGCTGAGGAAGGTTCGCCCACAGCACAGGGGTGGACCCTTATCGGCGGGTTTGGCCGCGTGCACCGAATAGCCTGCCGCGGTTAATACCGCCAATGCCGCTCTTGCATTCTCAGGCTCGAAACAGGTATTGAAGGTGTCCACCAGCAGCACCACGTCTTTGCCTTCGGCCGAAATATCCACCTGGGGAGGCACTTCGATTTCCGCTCTAAACTGATCACCTCGCCACTTCGGCAGATTGCGCTTGGCACTAAAGCCCAGCACAAGTTCCGACAGACTCTTCAAGCCGGGAATCTGATCGCGCAGATTTAACAGTAAAGACAGGCGCCCCATGCGATGTGCGTAGCGAGGCAGATAGGCGATCAAACGGTCCTTCAAGGGCACGCTATTCTTTTTGTAATACTGGTGCAGGAATTCAATCTTCATCTTTGCCATGTCGATGCCTGTCGGGCATTCACGCTTACAGCCCTTGCAAGAAACACACAAACTCATGGTGTCGAACATGGCGTCGGATGAGAGCGCCTCCGGCCCCAGCTGACCGCTGACCGCGAGCCGCAGCGTATTCGCGCGGCCCCGAGTGAGATGCTGCTCATCGCCACTCACCCTATAAGACGGACACATGACGGCGACATCTGACTTTCTGCAGGCGCCGTTGTTATTACACATCTCCAACGCCTGATTGAAGCTTCCGAAGTCCGACCAGTCCATGATGGTGGCGATGGGGGCATTCGAATAGCCTGGCGCAAATCGGAACAGGCTCCTGTCGTCCATTTTTGGCGGGCGGACAATCTTGCCGGGGTTAAATGTGCCCGCCGGGTCGAAGCTGTCTTTCACCTCCTCGAAATTATCCACCATGCGCTGCCCAAACATAGGCAGGTGAAATTCAGATCTGGAGAGGCCGTCACCATGCTCACCGGAGTGAGACCCCTTGTACTCACGAACAATCTCCAGAGTCTCCTCTACTATTGCCCGCATTTTCTGAGCGCCACTCTCTTCTTTTATATTAAGAATGGGACGAACGTGCAGGCAGCCTACAGAGGCATGGGCGTAAAAGGTTCCAGTTGTTCCATGTTTATGAAATATCTCGCTGACTCTACGCGTATATTCTGCAAGGTCCTTCAGATCCACCGCACAGTCTTCGATGAAGGAAACCGGTTTTCCGTCGCCCTTCATCGACATCATAATATTGAGACCGGATTTTCGTACTTCCCAAATCGCTTGTTGAAATTCATTATCCGTCGCTTCGACAACTGAGTTATCGGAACCCAGAGATTCCACTAACTCGACCAACTGCGACAGGCTGCGCAGCTGCGTCGCCTGCTCCTCGCCAGAAAATTCGACTAGCAATAGAGCCTGAGGCTCGCCCTGCACAAAGCGATCGACCGTCGATGCGAATATTGGAATATCTCTGGCCAGATCGATCATGGTGCGATCAACCAGTTCAACCGCGCTGGGATTCAGCTCGACAATATGCTGTGTTGCCTCCATAGCTTCATAGAAGGAAGGGAAGTGGCACACGCCTAGCGTCTTGTGCACCGGCAGTGGCTGTAGCTTCAAGTGAATACGCTGGAAGAATGCCAGCGTGCCCTCGGACCCCACAAGCAGGTGAGACATATTCGGGTCTTGCTGTGTGAGCACGTCGATATTGTAGCCACCGACACGACGCAGTAGGTCGGGAAAGCGCTGCTCTATTTCCTGCGCTTCCCTGTCGCCAAGAGCCAGCATCTTTGTGAATAATTCAATCTGCGCCGCGTCGCCATCAGCGAGCTTGCGTTCATGCAACGTCTTAAAATGCACCTGACTGCCATCCGCCAACAGGCCATCGATAGCCTGTACATTGTGCACCATATTGCCGTAGCGAATAGATCGAGAACCGCAGCTATTATTGCCGGTCATTCCCCCCAGAGTTGCACGATTGGCTGTGGAGACATCGACCGGATAGAACAGCCCGTGGGGTTTAAGGAAACGGTTAAGATGATCCAACACCATGCCAGGTTGCACACAGGCGGTGCGGGCCTCGGCATCAAATTCCAGAAGCCCATTGAGATACTTCGTGGTATCCATGACCAGCGCCTCACCGATTGCCTGACCGGTTTGTGAGGTGCCAGCGCCTCTGGGAAGCACTGGAATTCCTTCATCCACCGCGATCTGCAGTGCTATCTGTACATCCTGCTCGGTTTTCGGAACCGTAACTCCAATAGGCTGTATCTGATAGATGGATGCATCGGTACTGTAGCGTCCGCGGCTAAAATCATCGAACAGCACCTCTCCCTGCAACTCCTTTCTCAGGCGTGTGGCAAGGGTGCTGTCGTCGCTATAGACCATTTCTCGTAATCTCTTCTGTATGCGCTAAATAGACCTACTCTTTATATCAGCCTTGTTCGGCGCATTGCAAAATAAACTCAATGGCCTTACTACATTCACCTTCCGAATTCGCGGGATTTACTTATCTCGCCGAACTAGTAGAATGCAGGAGGCTACAATTTTCCAGATTCGATTAGTTGCACGCTCTTAACAGGTGGTAGTTCAGATGACAGTCATGGCAGAAAGCGCGAGCGACTCAAGGCAGTTGGCCAGTAACGGCGATGCTCTTTACCGTTTCTCCAGCCAGGCTTTGCTCGCCATCGTCTGGACCAGCTCCTTCATCTTCGGTCTCTATATTCTTGCCAACTATGCGGCGGCGTATTTCGAGAATGACCTGCTGCGCTGGAATAATGTGCTACCGGAGATTTATGACCCGAGTCAGCCACAGGCCTCCATAGGCATTGGCCTACACTTCGCAGCCGGTGGCTTTATCCTTGTTCTCGGTGGCATGCAGCTGATCGACTCAATTCGCAGCAACTACCCGCGCGTGCATCACTGGACCGGTCGTCTCTATATCTTCCTGTCTATGGTGGCAGCGATCGGGGGACTATCCTTCATCGCTATCAAGGGCACCGTCGGCGGGCTGGTAATGGACATTGGCTTCAGCTTGTATGGCGTTTTGATGTTTGTAGCCGCTGTGCAAACCGTGCGCTATGCCATGGCGCATCAGCTGCTGAACCATCAGGCCTGGGCGTGGCGCCTCTATGCTCTGGCCATCGGTTCATGGCTCTATCGCATGGACTACGGCCTGTGGCTGATTCTTAGTGACTGGGTTGGCCACACCGAGGAATTCAATGGCTGGTTCGATCACATCATGGCCTTCCTGTTCTACATCCCCAATCTGCTCATCGTGGAGCTGATGATCCGCGCCCGCTCCCAAGAGAGTAGCAAGCGGCTGCGCACCACAGCCTCGGTGACTATGCTCGGCTGCGGTCTACTGCTGATAATAGCCACCTGGGGATTCGCACGAGTGGCTTGGTTGCCTGCTATCGCGGATTTTCTAATAAGCTAGAAAATCCAGAATCAATCTAGAAACAACTCCGGCTTGTTCCTGCTGCACCCAATGCCCTGCACCCTCAACAAGATGAACCTCTCGCATATCCGTGCAGGAGCGCTCCTGCATGCGCTCGAATGCTCCCGGACTCTGGTAGGTACCCCAGTCGCTACTACCACTGATAAACATGGAAGGCTGATCGATGGTTTTGCCGGCATACAGCTCCACTTCTGCCCGGCCAATTGTGGTGCCACCCATGCGATAGCCATTTAAGCCGCCTTGGAAACTGGTGCGGCCATACTCCGCGGCATAGACTTGAAGCGCTTTGTCTGGCAACCAGTTATTAGCGGCAATTTCTGCAGCGGATGGCATTTTCGCCGCCACTGTTTCTGCCATGCCTTCATCAAGGTTCATGATGTAATACTCCGGCATCAATGCCCACTGCTCGGCTGTGCGCGCGTCGAGGCGATGGGGTTGGTTACCTGCCCAGTCGGCACTCTTGAAATGGTAATAGCCACGAATAAAGTCATGAATGCCTTGCTCGGCATGCCACATGTTTTCATTCGCTTCGCGGGTTCTGTAGTAACGCTGATAGTGTTTGCGGGGCCGTGGCAAGTTCGCCAGATCGGCGTAAACATCGGTGCTAGCCGAGACGACTGAGCGAGGCGGATCGTCAATGGTATCGAAGGGCAATGTTGAAACCCCGCCAAAAGGCGCGCTCATCATTACCACGGATTTGAAAATATCCGGACGAGTGAGAGCACACCAGCCCGCCAGTGGCGCGCCGGCATCGTGGCCAATAACGGCAGCAACCGACTCATAGCCAAACGCGGCAACCAGACCCAAGGCATCGCGAACTTTATTTAACCGGCGAAAGGGTGTCAGGTCTGTATCGTAATCCGCGCTCCATCCGGTAGTGCGACCATAACCACGCACGTCTGGCGCTATAACGTGATAGCCAGCCTGCGCCAGCGGCACCATGATTCGTCGCCAACTGTAGGCAAGCTCGGGAAAGCCGTGTAGCAGCAACAGCGCTGGTCTACCAGCGAATTCATAGCCGGCTTCCAACACATGAATTCGCAGACCATTTATATCGTTTGCGAAACGGGAGCGAATGCCTGCGGGTAGCCATGTATCAGGATAAGGCTCCAAGGCTATGCCAACGTCAGTTATTGGAGCCGCAGCCACGCAAGAGGAAAGTGCTGTAGGGAAAAGCACAGCAGGAAGAAGTACTGAGGATGCTTGCAAGAATTGTCTACGGGAACAATCACTCATCGGTATACGCCTGAATTTTTAAATAGGTAAACTGAGGAACAGGCCTCAATCAAGAAAGCGCTCTAGGAAATTCGAATAACCTGGTCTGCTCCCTAAAAATCTATTCGGGCAAGCGCGATGCCACTCTCTCCGGCAACGACATACAGTAAATAGACTACACCGTCCTCAACAAACAAAGCGGGATCCCGAAGTTGGTTAACGTGTCCATAGGCTGTGCTTCGCATAGAAGGCTCCAGTGGCGCATTGGCACCTTCCCAATCGTATTCCGGTCGCAACACTATTCGCTCATCGGACTCTTGCCACTGCGTCCAGTCATCTCGAATATCAATACTGCTTAGCAGAATGCTTTCAGGGACATCACCCACTCTTGTCCAGAACACATACAAGTTATTGTCGCGAACGATCACAGCAGAATGGCGCATATTGGAAGCGAATAGACGAGGTCCTGTTTCGAAATTACTAAATCCATCTACTGAGCGATAGAACTGACCCGGCATAGCGAGCACATAAGTCATGTCCTCGTGCTTGAACGCGCGCATATAGGTGCGTCCCAAGTCCTCTTCTTTTGCGACAAAGTTTATGCCATCGCTGGAGGTCGCTACTCGCGAGTGTTGCCTACCGGCGTCTTGGAGGCCGTGGTAATACATGATGATAGTTCTGCTCGCCTCGTCGACGTGAACGTCGGGAGAGGCGATATGCGGTTCGGTTAGCTCTAATTCGAAATTGTGGGAGTAGGCAACGCCAGATGCTTCTCTGGCTGCAACTAACTCATCCAAGCGTTGTTGTGAAATTTCTGGCCTGCTTACCGAAAAATAGGAATCCTCTATAGGCAGACTTCCAGGCTGGTGTATTTGCCAGGGTCCGGTTAAATTGTCTGCATAGGCGAGCCGGATATACAGACCCTTGTGATCTGCGAAATAGAGGTAGTAGCGACCGAGAGGATTCTCAACCCAATCCGGCACTCGTATTAGCGAGGGCCCCTGAATATTCACTCCTACACTAGGATGGATATCCGGCCCGATGAGTGGTCGGTCTAAGAGCCTTGTTATTTTGACGCTGCTAAGATCTGGCTGCTGCGCCAGTGTCGTCTGTGCAGCAGTTATCAAGTTCAAAGCTAATAGTATTAGAACAGAGTATGAGAAAGCGCGATGTAACTTTGCTCGCATATTGTTGCCTCTTTATTCCCGTCTTGATTATATTCGAACACATAGTCCGCACTGTCTAGCCTGCCAATCTGTTTACCGTATCTGTGTTAGTCAATTAGGGATCGATCATACTCACTCTTAGTAAAAGATTGCCACAGCACGAGTAAATACACTGGATTAAAAACGCGTGGTCTCCCCCTGTTCTACCGAAGCAAGAACCGTTGCACACGCCTACCTTCCTGCTCCGCCACATAGACATTGCCCTTACTATCCACTGCAATGCCATGGGGAAGCTCAAATTGGCCTGGATATCTGCCGGGCCCTTCACCGAAACGAGTGAGCCAGTCTCCACTAGCTCTCTCTAACACTTCCACCGCGACGGTATTTTGATTTAGCACATACAGAAATTCTTGCTCCGGATCGGGGGAGAAAGCGAGCACTACTGCATTCCCTCTAATACCACTAACCCGGTCGCTAGCATCAGTAAGTGCGGTGAATGACAGTGGGATATTCCTCTGCAGGTTTCCTGCCCTGTCGAACACCTGAATGCGATCGGCGCGACGATCGCAGACGTACACCAGGCCATCGTTGGATACGCGCAGACAATGGGGCAGTTCGATGCGTTGATCATTCCCATCTCGCTGTAGCCTCCATTGACGCAGAAATGCCCCGGAGGAATCAAAAACGGCGATACGACTGTTGCCACCGGGCAGTTCGCCATCGGCCACGAAAATCTCTCCCGTGCTCTCGTCTACATCTACGGCGGCAGGAAGAAAAAACTGCGCCCTGTCAGAATTCCTCGGCTGACCACTACGGCTCTCGTCACTGGAGTCGAATACATTGGCCTCGCCAATCTGCATTAGTAGCTCTTCATTAGCTGACCACAATTGTATGTGCCCCGTTGCTGCAGGCACCAACCACAGTGATCCATCGGCATTGGCATGACAGTCGTGCAACCTGTCGCCTATGAGACTCGCATCTCCCCAGCCTTTTACGGTATTTCCCTCAGTATCAAGCTGCACAATGGGTGGCGCCCGCAAGGCCGCGTCCAGGTCATCCTCTACTACGTTCTGTCTGTTAAGCAGGAACACCTCATCATTGCGACCAATACACATGCCGCCCAGGCCGCCGGTGAGCCAGCGCTGTCCTAGGGGCAGCCTGGGCCAGTTGCTGTCGAGCTCGAATCGAGGCGGGTACCAGTTGCTCTGGCGGTATTCGATTCCGCTGCCCTCTAGCGCATTCGCGAAAGCACCCATAGTTTCATCCACGCTTAGGCCACCGGGTAAAGAGCTTCCCTCATGGTCCAGGTCATTTATCCTGCGCGCATAACCCTGATCATAGTGGTAGGTGTAGACGATATCTGGGTCGATCTGTCTTGTGCACGCAGCCGAGTCTGCCGGCGTCATTCGTGCCGGCGGAATGTTCAATGGCATAAATGCCACATCGATGTTGCCTAGTGTCATCAGATCGTCTACGCATTCTGTCACTCCCGCAAACAGCAGGCGCTTGCCGCCGACGGTTAACACATAGCCATTAGCATCCCCCTTGGGGTGCGCTGGCGCACCCGGCGTCAGATCATAGGCATCGATTACCTCCACCAATACTTCCGCTTCGATCCCTGATACTCGCCTGCTATCGCCGCTGCCCATAATAACGGCATCGGATAGTTGGCCGGCGCTGTTTGCAGGCGCTATGAGAATTGTATCTTCGTCGCTGAGCGCATCGATGGCGGCTGTGTCGAGGTGATGACCGGGATTGTCAGTCACCAATATCAGATCGGCTATCTGGTAGTTGCTCATGCTTATGGCGCTCCAGGGGTCTATCAGAACAACCATGCCTTGATATTGCAGCTGTACGCTTGAATGGACTAGCGGCGTGATGACAATGTCGCCCTTTCCAGCAGGGATCGTGTCGGCTTGAGCCTGGGCAACCAGGCAGAAAATAAGTGCCGCCAGGCACTCTCGGTTGAGCTTGGGGAAGCAGCAAAGATGCATTAGTTGAGCTTGAATACGTAGAGTGCGTTGTGACCCGTTGGGCTGACCAACTCCGGTGCCAGAAAGCTGCCTATGCGCCAGGGGCTGCCGCCATCGCGACCGGCGGGAATAGCGATGTACTGCTCACCATCGATGGCGAAGCTTACGGGAAATCCCTGTGCCGAGGTGGCGAGACGACTGCGCCACAGCTCCTCACCTGTTTCCACATCATAGGCATGAACATACCTGTCGTAATCACCGATAAACACCAGTCCGCCGGCGGTTGTTAGCGCGGCCGTAAGAAATGGCGCACGCTGTTCTATGCTCCAACTCTCTTCCATAGAATCGACGTCAAAAGCAGATAGTTTTCCGAACTGTCCTTCAGTGTTGGGCATCTCCATCCAGCGTCTGTCTCCCTGATTACCGCCGGAGCCAACTTCGAAAGTAACTTCCCGTGGTGACATTTCCATGCAGGACTGACTGAGAGGAATGACAAAATTTCGAGTGGGCGGATGATAACCCGTAGACTGCCAGTTATGACCGCCAGCGGTGGAGGGGCAAACACTCAGCCATTCTCCCACTTGCATATTACGAATGTCCTCACGATAACGCACCTCTCCGGTTTCCAGATTGATGTCTGAGAACACATTCTGGAATACGGTTTCCCTCAGGCCCATGAACTCACCTGTGCGGCGGTCGAGTTTCCACAGAATACCACTCTTGCCGATGGTGAAAAGATAGGGCTCGTCCACCAGATCGATCAGCACCTGCTCGAAGGCCTCATCCATATCCAGGGATTCGCCGGGCACGTGTTGGCGATGCCACACGATACGCCCATCCTTAGGATCTATGGCCAGGGTTGAGTTCGAATACAGGGCGCTGTCCTCGGTGGTGAGCCCACGACTCGCCGCCATCCAGGGTTTGGCCTGCGCTACGCCGAAGAACACCAAGCCCAGCTCAGGGTCCCAACTACCGGTAATCCATACATCGCCGCCACCGCGAAACTCCAGAGGCAGATCACCCCAGGTGTCGCCTCCCGCTTCTCCGGGTTGTGCGATGGTAAAGGTTTTCCACAATTCCTCGCCGGTGCTGGCATCGTGACCGGTGATGAAACAACTTTGTTCGAAGAAACGACCACAGCCGGTGATACCATTTATCACTACACCATCGGCGACGATTGGCCCGCTGGTATTGGAATAGCCCAGCGCCTCATCGGCAATCTCGCTGTCCCAGCGTACCGCGCCAGTGCGTGCATCGAGAGCCACCAGATGCGCATCGGTAGTCGCAACAAATATCATGTCTTCCCACATTGCCAGGGTGCGCAACAGGCCTCCGCTGCGGCCTCCTTCCGGGAACTGACGGCGGTATTCCCATAGCAGCGAACCGTCACGGCCATCCAGCGCCTGAACGACATTACCGAAATTAGGAATGAAGATGATGCCGTCACGCACCAGTGGTGCCGGTTGGCTGCGCCCTGCTTCCATCCCCCACACCCAGGCGAGGCTGAGCGAACTTACATTCTCGGTGGTGATCTGATCCAGCGGGGTGTAGCCCTGACTCTGGGGGCTGCGTCGCCAGTAAGTCCAATCTGCAGCTGCCGGATTAGCCAGCTCTTCGCTGCTGACATTGCGGAATTTATCCATGGCGCTATTGTTAATGCCTGTGTAACTACGGCTCAGCGCTCGGTCACTGGAATAGACGGAGGCGATCTCGGGCACAGCGTTGCGGGTGTGAGGCGAAGGCACGGTGCCAGCACGCCCGGGCACTGGTGTGCGTTGCACGCCACTTGCTACTGCGCTCACATCGCTATTGAGAAACACCACCACATTGGCTGCCGTTAAGGTCATTGTGCTGCCAGCTGGAATATCGTTGGCACTCAGCAAAAAAGCAGAGACATCCTGATACTGCGACTCGCTGAGTGAACCGGGTGCCTGCGGAGGCATGGTCCGTCGTAGCATATCCAGAAATTCTTGCATGCCTCTATTAGACCAGTTACTACGAAAACTATTATCGGCGAGGTTAGGCGCCTCGAAAGAACCCGATAGGTCTGCAAGGTGACAGGCCGCACAGTTTTGTTGGTAGACTAATTCGCCCCGATCTGCCTGGGCCGTTTCATAGTTGGCTTGTTGCAATTCCTGCGCGAGAGTCGGCCCTGATGCGAGCAGGCAGGCAAGCGCCAGCAACTGTGGCAGCTTTATTTTGGAGCACTGTTCTCTCATGGTCTACTGCCTCTTCATACGCTACTGACTCACACGCAAAGTTTCCTGGCGAGCGCGCCGCTCGGCGATGGCACTGCCGTATTGTTCTTCGTTTATATAGGTCATGCCAAGCCAGGCATGGTTCATCTCATCCACACCGCGCCTGCCGAACACCACCCACTGCTCCGGATCCGGATTGATCGGATTGTTAGCCGTATTGTCGAATACCGAGGAGAACTGCAACACCGTTCCCTTGGGCAGGATAGGCTTGGAATCATCCGCATAGATATAAGATATCTGCCAGTTATGGTTGTACTTGTCTACCTGACTCAACACCTCCTTACGGCCATCGGGATAGATCGCTTCCATGGTCATGACTCTGCCACGCATATGCATATGGGGTCGATAGCTGTGGATGATAGCCGGGGAGTCAAGCACGTGAGTGCCCTGCAAAACCTGATACCCGTGCGGTGGAATGACAATGTCCTGACCTCTGGCCATGCCGTTGAGACCATCGACACGAAACATCGCCTCACCCGCTGTTTCTAACTCGGGTCTCTCACCCTCAGGGTAAAACCACAGGCCTACCTCGACGACATCACCCGAGCCCCCTACGCCTACGGGGAAGTAATGCAGATTCCAGGCTATATGGCCATTGGTCGGCACACGCATTCCCGTACCCTCGGGATAGATTTCCCAGGACTTTCCTACCCCATAACGTGCCAAGGCTACGGAACGACGATCCCCTTGCTCCGGGTTTTCCGGAACCAGCACGGCATGGCCATGGTGCACCACTTTCTTGCCCAGCGGATAGGAGGGTTTGAATTCTGCGGCGCGCAACCAACGCTCCGTATCCAGACCATCAAAAGGCACGTCTGGCATCCACCACTGATCCTGACCGTTGGCAATTACGTCGTAGGGCTTGGAACGAATAATTAAATCCGGCGGACCCATCTGGTCTTCTAACTGCCACGCGCCACCGGTAGCAATTTCCAGCGGTACGGGTAAATCTGCGCGGTCACCCTCGGGCGCACCGGCGTCTGCCCAGGCGCCAATGGTGTCTATTTGCTCTTCGGTGAGCGACATATCGTTCTTGAATTCTTGAATACCTACCGTCGGATCCAGGTGCCACGGCGGCATGATGCGCTTACTGGTTCTATCCTTGATAAGCAGGGCGAAGGGGCGCACCTGCTCATAGGTAAGCAGAGGCATTGGGCCAATGCCTTCCGGGTTATGGCAGGAAGCGCATTTAGCCTGCAGTATCGGCGCCACATCTCGTGAATAGTTTGGCGCTTCCTGCGCAAGAACGGTGTTGGCCGCCGCCAAAGTTGCCATTGTCACGATGGTTTTTAATCGAAGAGTAAATATCATAATGTTGAATCCCTGGAGCTGCTGGCTCTTCAGTCATCTACGTGTATTGAAAAATAGGCATTGGTATGACAGCAATAGAATTCGAATGCGGCAATATCATCAATAGTTTGCATTCGTATCACATACTCGCCCGGTTCGCTGATACGTAGCTCTACTGAAGTGCTAGAGCCACTGTCGTGCATATATTCTTTGTTAGTAAATTCTACGTTTCCTGGTCCACTATGGTGAGACCAACCTACCCAGACTTCGTCATCAGGGTGTTCGATGTGCGCGCTCAGGGTAATGAGTTCATCCACTTTCGACTGTATAACCTGTGGATATTGAATGCCGGCTCGCCCTCTAACGGCTTGCCGGGAATCGCCAAGTCTAACCAAGGGTGCAATGTCACCACGACCATCGGAGTTTGGCTCGTCCAGCACATAGGGTGCGATCACCTTGCCGGGCACATCCAGTTCTTGCCGATTGCTGTTCAGATGCCAGGTGATTCTGTTTCCAGCGTCAAAACCTGCTGGCACGTTAATGCTGAAGGCACAGAAGACATGACGATACCGAGGCGGCAAGGGATCGAAATGTGTGGGCAGCATAACGCCAGCCAGATCCAGCCCCGGATAATCTGTCTCGAGGTAATTGTTCTCACCCAGGGGGATGTTAAGAGCTTCCTGGGTATTCATATTGAAAAAACCAAAGCAGATTGTGCGGCTGCCATCTTCGTTAGGAAACCAGCCATCGAAAAGTGGAATGACCGGTTGTCCCTTCGTGCGAATCACTTCGGCAGACCAGATTTGATTGGATAGCTCTATCTGTTGGGCGTGCGCACCCACGCTCAGGAATAGAGATAAAAATGCAGCGAAAAGTACGAGTCGTCTAGACATGATGCGCAGAGGTATCCTATGGCTTTCTTATTATTGAACACTCTTACGAGCTTGGAGCATAGCGAAAATCATTCTGCTTGTCGCGGGCTATGCTAGACTCTCCGAAAAATATTCGGGTGCATATAATGAGTCTATTTCGCCGCATATCTGCTTTTTTATTCCCCTTTTTTACTCTGGGCTTCGCCATTTGTCTAGCCCCCATACTGTCCGCACAGCAGGGCGCTATTGCCGGAGAATGGCCCAGTTACGGCGGCGGTCTCGGCCACACACGCTATGCGCCGCTGCAGCAGATCGACGCTACCAATTTCGATCAACTGGAAGTGGCATGGCGCTTCAAGACCGATAATCTGGGGCCGTCACCCGAATACCGCTTCCAATCAACTCCGCTAATGGTGGGCGGCAAGCTATTCAGCACCGCGGGATCGCGGCGCTCGGTTGTTGCCCTGGATGCCGCAACCGGCGAGCTGCTGTGGATGTTTCGCTATGAAGAGGGAGTGCGCGGGGAGAATGCACCGCGTCAGCTTTCCGGCCGCGGCCTGGCCTATTGGCAGGACGGCAGCGAGTCGAGGATATTGTATGTCACCCCCGGCTATAGATTGATCGCCCTGGACGCAGACACTGGGCTGCCGGCGCTCGATTTTGGAATCGATGGTGTCGTCGATCTTAAGCAGAACCTCGATCAGAACATCGATCTGGAGACCGCCGATATAGGCCTGCATTCCACACCCATCATCGCCAAGGATGTGGTCATTGTCGGGGCGGCACATCGCACCGGAGGCAACCCCCGCAGCCGGGAAAACGTTAAAGGCTTCGTACGTGCGTTCAACGTGCGTACCGGAGAAAGGCTCTGGGTATTCCACACCATTCCGCAGCGAGGAGAATACGGTTTCGAATCCTGGGAGGGAGATTCCGCCAGTTATACCGGCAACACGGGTGTGTGGGCGCAGATTTCCGTAGATCCTGAGTTAGAGACAGTCTATCTGCCAGTGGAAGCCGCTACCGGCGATTATTACGGCGCCTACCGGCCGGGAAATAATCTGTTCGCCGAATCCCTAGTCGCTGTCGATTTAAACACCGGGGAACGTAAATGGCATTATCAGTTAGTGCACCACGGCATCTGGGATCAGGATATTTCCAGTGCTCCCATACTTGCCGATGTGATGATCGCCGGCCAAATGCGAAAAATAGTGGCTCAGCCCACCAAGCAGGCTTTTCTCTATGTGTTTGACCGCATTACCGGAGAGCCTATCTGGCCTATAGAGGAACGCTCGGTAGAGATTGGCGACGTGCCCGGCGAATGGTACTCCCCTACCCAGCCCTTCCCTACCCAGCCACCAGCCTATGACCGACAAGGTGTCACCACCGACGACCTTATCGATTTTACGCCGGCTCTACGCGCTAAAGGATTGGAGCTCGCCAGTTGGTATAAACTGGGGCCACTATTTACACCCCCTGTGGTGGGAGACATCAATGGCCCACTGGGCATACTAATGGCGCCAGCCGCCGCAGGTGGGACCAATTGGCCGGGGGGCTCGCTTGATCCGGAGACAGGCATACTCTACGTATCCAGCAATAGCTCATTAGGCGCCCTCAGTCTGGTACCGCCCTATCGGGGCCAATCGGATATGGCCTATATACAGGGTAACCCCATCACCGGACCACGCACCTCCGGTGGCGCCGGTTCATCTGCGGGTGGTGGCAGATCAGAATTCCAAGCACAACAGCGACAGGCACCCGTCTCCACTCGGGGCACGCCACCAAGGGGCATACTGGTTGATCGCCTGCCCCTGCAGAAGCCTCCCTATGGAAAAATAAGCGCGCTAGATTTGCGTGATGGCACCCTCGCCTGGCAGATTGCCCATGGCCAAACGCCTGACAGAGTCGCGAACCATCCGGCTCTTGCCTCTCTCGATATTCCCCGCACCGGGCAGAGCGCTTCCGTTGGCACCCTGGTCACCAAGACATTGCTGATCGCAGGCGAAGCAGAAATGACAACGGGCGATGAAGGTGAGCGCCGAGCCTTCTTGAGAGCATATAACAAAAGTAATGGCGAAGAAGTCGGCGCCTTGAAACTGCCAGCACCGCAGACCGGCTCTCCAATGACCTTTATGCTTGATGGCGAGCAGTACCTGGTATTGGCTGTGAGTGGCTCCGGCTATTCAGGTGAGTTACTTGCTTTTAAACTGTAGGAGGGAGTGGGGACGCTGACAATTTAACAGCTTAAGCAAGCCCCCTGAGTCAAGCGCTTCCCCTCGATTGCGAAATTATGAGCGCCTCCCAGCCCCTGGCTTCTTTTCTTCAAACCAGAAAAGAGGTGCTCTACAGCATCTCACTTAGCGTTTCTTCTAGAACTATCTTTCCAGATAGCCCAGATAGTGTTTTTACTCTGACCTTTTTGCTTTAGTATGAGTCGCAATCTCACTGACAATACGGCGGAACGACCATGGCCTATTCACTCATCGGTAAGAATTTTACGCCACCGGATGTACACGGCAAGGTAACAGGCAAAGCCAAATACGCGGAGGATTTCAAGGCGGAGGGCATGCTCTATGCGCGCCTGCTCACCAGCCCGGTTCCCCATGCGCGAATTCGGCGCATCGATACTAGTGCGGCGCTACGCATGGAAGGCGTTGTAGCCGTACTTACCGCCGACGACGTGCCCAGCACCGAGGGTGTTGCAAATCATATTCTGACCAACGAGCCTGCCTATGTGGGCGATCCTATCCTGGCGGTTGCCGCGGTAGATGAGAAAACTGCCGAAGATGCCATCGCGGCCATCACCTTCGAGTTCGAACCACTGCCCTTTACCGTAGACCCACTGACCAGCCTGCGCGCCGACGGGCCCGATGCCCGCACGCAGGGAAATGTGGGCAACTCATCCATAAGAGAGGGTATACGCTCCATCAAGTGGAGCGACGACGAATTTGCTGCGGCTGGCGAGAACACCCTGCCCCAGGGGGAAGCTGCCGTCGAATGGAGCGTGGGCGATCTTGAATCGGGCTTCGACGATGCCGCCTTCGTCATCGATGAAAGCTTTGTAACCGCCAGTCACTCCCACTTGTCCATGGAGCCTCGATCGGTGCTTTCCTACTGGGAAAACGGCAAGTGCTTCGTCTACGGCTCGAGTCAGAGCCAGAGTTTCCCGGTGCCCGGCCTCGCCGCCTACATCGGTATCGCTCCGGAAGATCTGGTGTTCGTGGCCGAGTTCTGTGGTGGCGGCTTCGGTTCCAAGGGCGGCGCCTATCCGAGCATGTCTATTCCTGCACATATGTCACGCCTGATCGGTCAGCCGGTCATGCTGCGCATTAGCCGCGAGGAAGAGTACTACATAGGTTCGGCGCGACACGGTTTTCAGGGCCATATAAAAATGGGCTTCCGCGAAGACGGTCGCATCACCGCGGCCGATCTGTATATCGTCCAGGACAATGGCGCCAATGCGGGCTTCTCTGACTGGCTGTCTGCCGGAGACGCAGTCTCTCTGGTGTATCAACCGCTAGCCATGCGCTTCCGGGGAATACCCGTGTTCACCAATACTCCCTCCAAGGGCGCACAGCGCGGCCCGGGACAGAATCAGGTTCACGCCGCTATAGAGCCCCTACTGGACAAGGCCGCCAGGGCGTTAGGCATAGATCGCCTGACGATCCGCAGCATCAACGCCCCGGAGAGTGACGACCACTACGGCCGCAGCCAAAGCTCTCTCACCAGTGCACACCTGCCCGAGGCACTGGCAAAGGGTGCGGAACAATTTGGCTGGCAGGAGAAGAGCAGGCTGAGCGGACAACGCATAGGTAACAAGATCATCGGCGTCGGCGTCGGGCAGGCCTATCACTCCGCCGGCAGCAATGGCTTCGATGGCCTGGTGCGAATCTCGCCGCAAGGCAAGCTGCATATCCATACCGGAGTCGGCAATCTGGGGACCTATTCCCATACCGCTACCTCGAGGGTGGCGGCCGAGATTCTGAAGTGTAACTGGGAGAACTGTGTAGTCGAGCGCGGCGATAGTCGTCGTCATCTACCCTGGAACCTGGGACAGTTTGGCAGCAATACCTCATTCACCATGACCCGCACCAATTACGTTGCCGCCATGGATGCTCTGGAGAAATTGCTGGAAATCGCCGCGCTGGATCTGGGAGGCTCACCCGCCGACTACGACATCGGTGAAGAGAAGGTATTTCTTAAGAGTGATCCTACCGTATCCATTAGTTACGCGGCGGCAGCGTCACGCGCCGTTGAGATAGGCGGCAAGTATAGCGGCCAAATAGCACCGGAGGACATTAACTCAATGACGCGCAATTCAGTTGCGGCGCTGGCTGGCACCGGACTGATAGGCGTGGCGAAGGACAACCTGGAAAAAGATGGGACAGTGCCGGCACTGGCTGCGGGTTTCGTACAGATTGCACTGGATACTGAAACCGGCAAATATGACATCCTCGATTACGTGGGCGTTGCCGACTGCGGCACCGTATTGCATCCGTTGGGTTTGGGCAACCAAATTAAGAGCGCCGCCTTCATGGGTTTTGGTATGGCCGGATTCGAGCGCCATGCCTACGACCCGCAGAACGGCCTGCCGGCTAACACCGGTTTATATCAGGCCAAGCCGCCAACCTTCCTCGATGCAGCTACCGATATGAGCTGGGCTGCCATCGACAAGGCCGACCCGGAAAATCCGGTTGGCGCTAAAGGCATAGGCGAGCCAATTCTGGGCTGCGCCGCTGCTGCTTTACTCTGCGCCATCTCCGATGCGCTAGGCGGACATACTTTCAATCGCGTGCCGGTTACCGCCGACATGATCGTCAATGCAGCTAGCGGCAGACCACAATCCCACAAGCCCTTGCAGACGAACACGACATAAAAAATTAAAGTGGTCGGAGGGATTTAAATTAAATCCCTCCGACCACTTTAATTTTAGTAGTAACAACCTATGTATCTAATACTGACACAGAGGGCACCAGTATATTCGGCGAGTCGAGATTAACTCTTTGATGATTTCCTCACCACAGTTATAACAAGCCCTATTTTCCCTACCGAACACAGCATGCCTGAATTGCTGACGCTTCAACCCTTCCTTCTTTAGGGCCAACACTCTCTTTGGGGGATTGGTAATACCCCCAGTTTCATATGCACGCTGACTTATCGACAGGGTGCTACGAGCGAGCTTATTATTCTTTTTCCGATCCAGCTCTTGGGGTTTTGCGCGAGGATTGATGCCCGCTTCGAACAAAATTTCGGACCGCAGATAGTTACCCACGCCAGCGAGGAAAGACTGATCAAGATAAAGTGAAGCCATGCTGCGCCGTCTGAACCGCTGTTCAAGCAAACGCGCAGCGACGTCGCGCCAGACAAGCTCACTGTTCAGAATATCGGGGCCTATCTTCGAGAGAAAACTGTGGTTATAAACCCCTTCTTCATCCAAAACTTCGATAGTAGAAGCACTGAATAAGAGCGCACTGTGATCATTTGTATGCAACGCCAATCTCAATGAGCGACGCGTATTGGGGTATTTGTCTCGCCTAACCACCCACCAGCGGCCATAAAGCTGATTGTGAGAATAGATACATAGACCATTATCGAAATGAGTAAGCAGTGCTTTGCCGCGGGTTTCTATCCGAACAACAATACTGCCGCTTAGCATCTCCTCATGATGTTTCAACCAGGGCAATCCGAACGCTACAGTCTCTATGGTCTTTCCAACCAACACTGAAGCAATCTTGTCTGCCGCGCGACGTATTTCGGGGCCTTCAGGCATTTTTTGTCTATACCCTGCGTGCTAGAGACACACTAATTACAGAACCAAAGCCAACAAGCCAACACCAGCCCCGTACAAACACACCAGGCTCTAGCACCTGCAGCTTAATGGCCTCGTTCCGGTGCTCAAGCTCATCCTGTCGACACTCTTGCAGAATGTCAGAAATATCCGAGTAAAGCGGCTTATCGCTTAATCGGTTTATTTGCTGGCTGTAGTGCGAATCGACGAAGCTTTCGACAGCCGCGATTGTCGCAAAAACCATACTAGAACTAATCGACGCCGGAATTGCACCTGTGAAAAACCCTGCAATGCGCCAAACCGGCAATAGAATGCTGCGCTGGGAAGCAGGCAATAGTGATTCTATGCGCTGTAAATGTTGCTTTTCGGTTTCCCGATGCCTCGTCGCAAAGCCGCGTACTTTTTTGCAGCTAGACATAGCCAGAATACCATCGTAAATCGCTATAGCTCCGGTTTCTCCTGCGTGATCGGTACGCAGCTCTCGCTGCAGCCAGCTATATATTTCGTCAGTTTTCGGATTATTTATGAACATAGAATACTCTACGTGTATTTTTTAAGATCAGATTGGATGAGCTAGGCTCCATGTTATCCAGCTTAAACACCGCGCCAATTTTTTCTAACTCGACTCTGAACGCGAATCAGTTAGAGAAGTGGTCTAATTAATGAGCGATAGCGTAACCGGTTGTATGAATAAAATTAATAACTCAAGTATCGACCCAGCTGAAGTAGCCTTCTTTCGAAGACTCTCCGCAGTTTGGTGGGACCAGAATGGGCCCTTTCGACCGCTCCATCAATTAAACAAACTGCGTATTCAATGGATAGTCCGACAACTTACCCTGCTAGGCATGGCTACCGAGCGCGACCAACCGCTTGCTGGTTTAAAAGTACTGGATGTAGGGTGTGGAGGAGGTATTCTCAGCGAATCCCTAGCCAGGCTCGGAGCCGAGGTCACGGGAATCGACGTGGTGGATAAAAATATTCATACAGCTCGCTCTCACGCAAACCAATCTGACCTAGCCATCAACTATCAGGTAACAAGCCCTGAAATTCTTGCTCTGAAGCAACAGAAGTTTGACGTTGTATTCAATATGGAAGTTGTAGAGCATGTCGCCAACCTAGATAGATACATGTCTGCCTGCCATGAGTTAGTCAGACCGAATGGGGCCACCTTTATAGCAACTATCAACCGAAATCCTATCGCTTGGTTAGTAGCTATTGTGGGCGCCGAATATATCTTGCGCTGGCTGCCAAAGGGCACGCACAGCTATAGCATGTTGCGCAAGCCAAAAGAAATTTTGTCGTACCTGCAGCGCGACCATTTTGAAAGCCAATCCTTAACCGGCGTTAGTGTGAATCCCATCCGCAGAAGCATGTCGCTGAGCCGCAACACTCTCGTGAACTATATGCTGTGCGCGCAGAGAGTACCTGCTCTTGAATAAGAAACTTTGCTCTTCGACTGATATAGCGCTTAACACCAGGCTTGAAAAGAACACTCTATCGCAGCTGGACTCTAACCTTTCTTTCCCGGCAATTTAGCCACCTAAAGCTAATGATTGATAGAGTCGATGAACAATAGCTATGCTGACGTTAGATTATCAATTATGAAGCACAGACTAGTCTCTAGTCGTGAACGCAGGGTGTACATATTATTATGGATCTCATCTTCTTTGATTTAGATGGCACACTTCTAAATAGCGCCTCTGAAATATCGCCCTTTACTAAAGAGACACTTAGTTTGTTAGGGAAAAAAAACATCGCCTATACCGTAGCAACGGGGCGCACCATGCTCTCGGCAAAGAATATTCTGAAAGGGCATGTTTTTAGCTTGCCCCAAATTTACAATAATGGAGTGACCATATGGGACCCTGTTCAGCAGAAGCTAACTCTTGAAAACCTACTCAGTGAAACTGAAATCTCAAAAGTAATTAGTGTTGCAAAAGTTCATGGTATAACGCCTTTCATTCACGCTATCGATAATCATCAACACTGTATTTATCATGCAGCACCGCTTCATGATGTGGAAAAAGAACTTATCAGCAGGCACTATCTTGATATACAAGCCAAAATTCTGCCGATAGAAGAGCTCTCTTCTGATAACCAGGTCACTAATATTAGTATGATAGGTCCTGTCGATGCCGTAGCTGTAATGTGGCGCGAATTTAATACACATTCAAACCTAGTCGCCTATTCCGGGCCTGCCATAGAAGGCCAGCTATTTAGCTGGATAGATGTGCACCATCGCCTAGCTAACAAAGGCGTTGCTGTTTTAAGCCTAAGACAGCAATTAGGAGCAACAAATGTAATCTGTTTTGGCGATAGTGATAACGACTTAAGCATGTTCAATCTTGCTGACGAAAGTTATGCTCCAGATAATGCGAAAACCGCCATCAAAGAATTAGCAAGCGGTGTGATTGGGCATAATCATGCCGATGGGGTTGCTCATTTTTTACGAGAACGCTTTTCTCTATGATTTTCCCTACAACTAAAAAAACCCTTTATTATTACTGACCCCCTCACCGACTGCTGAGCAAATGCTCTGGTAAATACCGCGAAGAAGGAGGGGTTTTTGACAGTCGACCCCACCAACCAAGAAAGACATTCCCAGGAATCAAGCTATGTACCTACGGCTTCTACTACCCGCAATCGCGAGCTTACTGCTGTGGACTAGCGCATGGTCAGCGGAAGATTATCAGGCTCCAAGAACCGAGTGGGATCAACCGGGTCTGCAAGGCGTGTGGAATTTCTCCTCAGACATACCCATGCAGAGGCCGGCACAATATGGCGAGCGGGGATTTTTAACCGAAGAAGAGGTTGCCGAGATTCGGGCACGTAGAGTTGCCCGCGACGATTTTTCAGACGCGGCGATTCCCAATGGCGGGGTGAACGAGGCCTACAACGACTTCTGGGTTGAAACCGCAGGAATCGGAGACGTCGCGCGCACCTCAATCATCGTTTACCCGAAAAATGGCCAGCTACCGCCCTATGCCGAGGGAGCAGTCGTTGTGCAGGGGCGACTAGACCCCGATATCGACGGCGAACGTCCGGTAAGGTTTACCGGCGGCGGTATCGGTAGCGACGGCCCGGAAGACAGAGGGCTTGGCGAACGCTGCATAGTAGACTTCAATGCCGGCCCGCCTATTAGTCCCAGCCTCTACAACAATAACCTACAGATCGTTCAGAGCCGAGACCATGTAGTCATCATGAATGAGATGGTGCATGACGCGCGCATCGTGCCTTTGGATGGGCACGGCGCTCTCGATGACAGCATCGGCCTATGGTCTGGTGGTTCTCGTGGCTACTGGGATGGTGAGACCCTGGTTGTTGAATCCCGAAATTTTAATGGCCTGACGCAGTCATTCGGCGCGGGAGGAACGTAAGACACCAAGTTTTTCATCGAGCGATTTACACGGCTAAGCGATGACTCCATAGCCTATGAGTTTACTGTCGACGATCCGCAGGCCTATACGGACAAGATAACCGGCATCATACTGCTGACTAAGGTGGACGGACTGCTCTATGAATATGGCTGTCACGAGGGAAACTATGGCTTGCTCAACATCCTGCGCGGCGCAAGAGCCCAAGAAGCGCGAGCCATAGAAAGCGCACGATAGACTATCGATAAAAGGGGCGGTAGGGATTAAATTTAAATCCCTACCACCTCTTTTATTGCCCCTTTATCGAGATATTACTTTTAGTCAGCCTAATCAGGCAGCGGCATGCCTCGTTCCTCCAATACCTCTGCGAAGGTTCTCGAGCCATTCACTCCGGAAGGGAAACCAGAGTACAGCGTCACCTGTGCAATCAGCTCTGAGATCTCCTGTGTAGTCAGGCCGTTGTCCAAGCCCCGATTTAGATGCACTCGCAGTTGGTCGGTCTGGTAGTTAGCCAGGGTCACAGCAATAGTGGCCAAACTGCGATCACGCGCCGACAGTTGTTCACGAGTCCAGGTTTCACCATAGACCAGGCCATCGATTAACTCATCGAGATAGGGAGCAGCGGGAAAACGCCCGTCACCCAGCGGTAAGCCTCTAGCTTCCAAGACCTCTGCGGTTACTCGCGCGGCATTCACACCGGCAGGAAAGCCGGAGTAGAAAGTCACGTGAGTGATTATTTCTGCAATCTCATCCTGAGTAACGCCATTATCCAGCGCCCTGCCCACATGATAGCGCACTTCGCTGGAGGCATACATGGCGGTACCCACGGCGACCGTAATCATGCTGCGATCTCGGGGCGACAGTTCCGCGCGCTTCCAGGTTTCCGCATAGACTACCTGATTAAGTAAGTCGCGCAGGTAGGGTGTCTGCTGAAATGCACCGGGGAATTCCAATTCAGGATCCACCGGTGGTTGGCGTGACGATGCGCCAGGAGGGCTGGCGGGCAGGCCACGCTCAGCGAAGACCTGTTCTGCTACCCGGGCGGCATTAACGCCAGTTGGGAAACCCGAATACCATAGCGTATGCGCAATGATCTCCGAAATCTCGGCCTGAGTGACTCCATTATCCAGCGCTCTACCCATATGCAGACGCAACTCGTAGGTAGCATAGAGCGCCTGATTCACAGCAACCGTAATCATGCTGCGGTCTCGAGCCGACAGACCAGGGCGTTCCCAGATATCGCCGTAGACATAGGTATTGCGTATCTGCCCCAGATAGGGGGCGGCGTCATAGGCGCCGGTAGGTGGAGGCGGTTGCTGGGCGAAGGCGACTTGCCAAAGCAACAGCATAGCGAACGCGCTCAACAAGCGAACAGCAAATGGTTTTTTGATTCTTGATCTCTGACTCGGCATAATCTGCACCCTTCTCTTGTAATTTTGAATTCATTCGTGGAAGGCGTGAATCGTCACTTCCAAAAAACTCGAGCAAGGCTACCCCATACATTGGATTAAGCCAACTGCTGGACATAGCATAAAGACAAGCTCTTGGGAGGACCGAAAACATAGTCTGCGCATTATAACGGGAGAAAAGAAAAGGCCCCATTGCTTAAGTCAGCCGCCAGTAGCAAGCCGCCTTGTTTTCACTAATTACACGCCTAGCTAAGCACAGCTGAAAATGAACTCCGCAGGACTCCGGGGCTTTGTGCTTTTTGAGCCTATAAATCCAGTATTTTCGTCTCACCGCGTCCTATTCTCGTTTACTTTTCTCAAACTTAGAGGGACACTCATTCAACCTCATCTGAAACTGCCATGGAAGGCAATAACAAGGAGAGAATAATGAGTCAAAAAAAGACTGATAGACGAGAATTCCTCAAGCGTAGCGCCGCCGTAGCGGGCGCTGTGGGCCTGGGCGCGGCGAAGCCGGCTCTTGGCCAGGATCATGAACACACACCGGTAGCGCCTGAGCCAGGGGCTTTTATCCGGGGTTCTGACGAAATGACGGCCTATGGCAGCCGTTCCCGCTTCGTGAATTCGGTGCGTATTCCCCATGGCGGGCGCGAGTCTCCCGATGCCTTTGGCCTCGACTTCCATATCGCCACACCACTGCAGGATTCGGTGGGTGAGATCACCCCCTCCTCGCTCCATTATATGGGCACTACCCGCGGCTCCTTCGTACCGGACATCGACCCGGACGAGCATAGGCTGATGGTCCACGGCATGGTGGATAATCCCATTGTGTTTAGTATGGAAGACCTGAAGCGCATGCCCTCGGTGACGCGCAAGCATTTTATCGAGTGCGCCGGCAATCGCTCCCGCAGCAGCCACACGACTATTCAGGAAACTCATGGCATGACCAGCAACGCCGAATGGACTGGCGTGCTGCTGTCTACGGTATTGAAAGAAGCCGGCGTACACGCCGATGCAGACTGGGTTGTGGCGGAAGGTGTAGAGGAAGTGAAAGGCGCGTCCAGCATTCCCATGGCGAAGGCTATGGACGACTGCTTATTATGCTATGGCATGAACGGCGAGCCGGTACGTCCTCAACAGGGCTTTCCACTGCGACTACTGGCACCTGGCTTCGAAGGCATCTTCAACGTGAAATGGCTGCGGCGCATCAAGGTGGTGGATGAGTATTACATGACCTACAACGACTTCGGTCACCTGACCCGCGATCCGGTGAACGCCGCGCTGGGTTATCAGATTGGCCCCAAATCGGTTATCACCTATCCCTCCGGCGGGCAGCAACTACCGGGTGCGGGCTTCTACGAGATCGGCGGCTTAGCCTGGTCTGGTGGGGGTCGTGTAAGCCGCGTCGAAGTTTCTACCGACGGCGGTCGCAGTTGGGTTGATGCCGACATTCGCGGCACTGCCGAGCCGATGGCACATACGCGCTTTAGCTACGAGTGGACCTGGGATGGCTCCGAGTGCGAGCTGCAATCGCGCTGCATCGATGAGATCGGTCAGATACAACCCTCGCGTCAGCAGGCTCTGGATTTCTGGAGCACAGATGGCGAGCGCGCCACCTTCGTAAAAGGTCAGGACAATTCCATTCAGCCTTGGCGGGTGGCTAGCGATGGGAGCGTTCACAATGCGATTAGCTAAGCCATCGACTAATAAGCGAGGGACTGCTTTGAAGACTCTGCGGGCTCTACTGCTGCTACCGTTGCTGGTCATAGGCATGATTTCCGTGCAGGCGCAGTCACCCACCTACGGTGTTGGCAGAACGCCCACCGAGAACGAAATACGTCTTTGGGACATTGCCATAGGCCCTAGAGGCGAAGAACTGCCAGCAGGCAGTGGCTCGGTAGACATGGGGTCGGAGCTGTACCTCTCAAAAGGCTGCGCCGGTTGTCACGGAACAACCGGCAGTGGTGGCATGGCGCCGCGCTTGATTAAACGCGACGCAGGGCCGAATGCAGATCCTTGGGATTACGGCCGCGTACTCCCGATTCGCTCGCCCTACGCAACTACAGTATGGGACTTTATCAACCGTGCCATGCCCCTCGGTGCAGAAGGCACTCTGACCGCGGATGAGGTGTACGCGCTGACTGCCTACCTGTTTTTTCTGAACGATGTGGTGGAAGACGGCACCGAGCTCAACGAGAAGACTCTGCCGAAGATTCAAATGCCGAATCGAAGCAACTGGGTGCAGGTTCCCGACTGGCTGCCTGGGCAACCGCGGCTTGAAGGTTACCCCTACTAAAACCGGTAAGCGCTCTACTACATATGCCACAAAAGAAAGGGGTAGTAGATAGTAAAACATAATCCTTACTACCCCTTTTAACTGCAAAAACCGCTCCGAACGAACCCCCTCTACTATTGTTAAATTGAAATCATCTGTTATAAGCTCATCGTAGTATTATCAAAAATAATAATAATAAAAGGTCATAGGGTATGCATCCTTTATCTAGCTCATTCCAAGCCAATTCTCTTCTGAAATTGCTCGCGCTAGTAGTCGTCGCCATTTTTGTTTCTCCCCTATATGCTCAGCACGCTGAGAAACGAATCGACATGGTGCCCATGCGAGATGGAGTGAGACTCGCTACGAATATCTACTTGCCCGAAGGTTATGGCCCCTGGCCTACTGTATTAACCCGCACCCCTTATAACAAGAATGGTGCAGATCGGAGCGCCGCGCGCTACAACGAACACGGCTACGTATTGGTATCGCAAGACGTCAGGGGCCGCTATGAGTCTGAGGGCGAGGACCAACCCTTTGAAGTTGACATGCACGATGGTTACGACACAGTCGAATGGATAGCGGCACAAGATTTCAGTAATAGGAAAGTGGGTATCTTCGGCACCTCTGCACCAGGAATTACCTCGAACCTGGCTGCCGCTTCGGCTCCACCTCATTTAACCGCCGCCTATGTCACCGTAGCTCCCGACAGCCTGTTCTACCGATCGCGCTTTGTCGGTGGCGTATTCAAGGAAAGCCATTCTGGCGGCTGGCTGCGGGGACAGGGCATTAGCGAAAAGAGAATTGCTGCCTACAAGGCGCGCGCTGTTCTGGATCAGGGGTGGATAGATACCGATTTTCTGTTTCATCGACAGAACGTAGAAATCCCGATCTACAACGTGGGTGGATGGCATGACATCTACGCCGAAGGCTCTTTGTATAACTACCAATATCTGCAGAACGAAGGCAATGAAAAAGCCCGCGGTAAACAAAAAATCTTCATGGGGGCCTTCGGTCATGGCGCGATAGAGGGCGACTTATCCTATCCTGATAGCGGCGCCATCACCGGCGATATAGAACAGCAACTGCGTTGGTGGAATTATTGGTTGAAGGGCGAAGACAACGGCATCATGGATGAGCCTCCCGTGAGTTTCTACATGATGGCCTCGGCGCGTAAGGGGGAACAGTCAGCGAAGAACCGCACTATTCACAGCGATACCTGGCCACCAGTACACGAAAAAAAGCGCTTCTATTTACAACCAGGTATGACTATCTCCACGTCTGTTCCCACGGCAGACTCAGCTTCCTCTAGCTACCGTTTCGACCCTGCCAACCCAGTGGGCACGGTGGGTGGTCAGAATTTAGGCAGAGACGTAGGCCCAAGAGACCAGCGCGAGATCGGTGAGCGACAAGACTATCTGCGCTTTCAAACTCCCGTACTACAGGAAGAAGTTGTGGTTGCCGGCCATATTGATATGGAGCTGTTTGTGTCTACCGATGCATTAGATACAGACTATGTTGTTAAACTTGTTGATATTTACCCGGATGGCTATGAAGCACTTATTCTCGACTACCCGATACGCACTCGCTTTCGCAACGGCCAGGAAGCCGATGATGTTGCAATGATGAATCCGGGTAACATTGAAAAATTGCTTATCAATATGTGGAGCACCGCGCAGACGTTTGAGGCCGGCCACCGAATTGGTATTCATGTGACATCGAGCAATTACCCCAGGTTTGCGGTTAACCCAAATAATGGTGCAGCCCTCGACGACCTGGATACTCCGGCAAAGATAGCAAACAATACCATCTACTATGATGCCCAACATCCATCGGCAATCATCTTGCCCATAGTTACCGAAGAGTTATAGAAGAGAGAAGAGGCAGGTTTATTTTCAGACAGTAGACTTTCCTATTGCCGGCGGAATAGATCTACCTCCTTTTATGCAAGCTAATTGCAGTAAAGATAATTTTTCCACCTGATTTTTTCGAGTAAAAGAACAGCATGAAAACGACACTCCCCCCTCTAAAAATAATCATCGAAGTCGCGGCTATTCTTTCTTTGTTGGCTTCACTAGTCATAGTAATTGCGGAGCTATCGGCCAACGAAAGAGCAACGCGCTCAGCCACTGCGAGTGACGTTGCTCTCTCACCTAGCTCTTGGTACACCGAGGTTGGATTATCGGGATCTGGCGGTGAGATATTCAGGAAGGGAATGATTGACCCTGAATCTTTGACAGAAAATAATCGGGCCAACTTCATCTACTTATTACATGGGGGTATGCTGCTCTATCAAAATGCCTTTGTTCTAGGCCAGGAAGGCACACTCGATAGCTCTCTACAAATTGTAACCTTAGGTACATTGTCTGCAATCATCGACTAGCCAGGTTTTCAGCTGTACTGGGGGCAGAGAAAAACAGTCTTTACTCGCTCATTCCGGGATTATGTTTAGCAACTCGAACCCCTAGATGGCTCGAGTTTAACAGAATTATATAACTAGAATTTCAGGGCAGGACACTGCAACAAGGCGCAAAGAAAAGGTCAATCCCTTTACTGCTTGTTGTAGTCCTGTCACCGCTAATAAAAATAAAAAAAGGTGAGCGTATGAACTGGGAGACGATCGGAGGGGTGCTTGGCGCCGTTGCCGTATTTATTTCATTGTCCTATTTGGCATTACAAATAAAGTCGAACACCGCATCTATGGTTGTTAGAAGTCGCCAGAGTGTGGCCAACGAAAACAGAGATTGGATTCGCGCATTTCACTCCTCCAATCTGGAACACTTCACGAGAGTCATGTCCGACTATCCCAACATGCCCTTTAAAGCACGATCTGATTTCGCCGTCAGTTGCCATGACCTGGTGCTTTTCTATCAGTCGGCACAAACCATGCACGAAGCGGGAACGCTGCCGGATGCGAATCAAGAACCCTACAGAGTCTGGGTGGCAGCTGTACTTTGCACCCCCGGTGGCGGTAACTTCTGGGCAGAGTGGAAGCCTTCATAAAATGCGGGCATGACATCGGCGCTGGAAGAAAGAATAGAGGAAGGCGGGCTGCCCAACCCACTTGACTATCCCATGTTTCAACTCGACAAGGAGTAGGAATTCGCAATCTAGTCAGAGAGGGGGATGAATCGGCTCCTTCTTTGAATGATCGCCTTTCTTGCTTATACAGCCCCAAAAAACTTCTGCACATTACGCAGAGATTGCCTAGAAATTGGTAAAAACTGATGGAAATTGAAGGAAATTAGAGGATAGTAACTTTATCTCATTTGAAGCCACTGGCCTGCGCACTGCCGGCGGACAAAACCCAAGGATATTGCAAATGACAACGCTACTAGAAAAATCCACCCGAATTGGAAGCTTGATTCTGTGCACCGCCCTCACCTGCTCTTTCGCGCAGGCTGAAGACAGCGCGCGGCCTGATCTGGGCGGCGTCTGGACTAACGCCTCGCTGACGAATCTCACGCGCCGGTCAGGAGTGGATACACTGGTGGTGACCCCGGAGCAAGCCCAGGTCATTGCCGCCGGCATACCGATTGGCGGCATCGAGGGCGGCTTCGATGAGGACGATGGCGTCAATAATACGCCCGAGGCAGGCGGCGATGATTTCGGCGCCAGAGCCTACAACCATTTCTGGGTAGACCCCGGCTCTAATCTGGCCCTAGTCAAGGGCGAGTACCGTACTTCCTACATAGTTAACCCGGAGAACGGGCAAGTCCCTCGCCTGGAAAACCCGACCACAGATTTCAAGCGTACTAGTTTCGGCAGTCGCTACGTCACCGGCATCGGCAATGCCGACGGCCCCGAGGCCCTGCCTCTATCGGAGCGTTGTATTCTTTCCGAAGGCAAAGCCGGCCCGGCGATGCAGAGCGGTCTGTATAACAACAACTATGAGTTCGTTCAAACCGATAACTACGTGATGATCAACGTAGAACAGATGCACGATGCGCGCATCATTCCTATCTTTGCCTCCGCCACCGAGGCCCGCGCCAATCGCAGGCCGGAAGTCTTGCAACAATACATGGGAGACTCGGTAGGCTGGTATGAAGATGAAACTCTGGTGGTAGAGACTATTAATGTGAATCCTCAGCAGATGCAGCAGAGTTCTACTGCTATCACAGAGAACGGCAAGGTAACCGAGCGTTTTACTCGCTATTCCGATAACGAGATTGTCTACCGCTTTACTGTGGAAGATTCTGATCTGTACAGCCAAGCCTGGACAGCGGAGCTCAGTTTTTATGCCATCGACGGTCAACTCTATGAGTATGCCTGCCACGAAGGCAACTACTCCATGCCTGGCACTCTCGCCGGTGCGCGCAGGCTAGAAGCAGAACAAAGATAGCACGGTTAAAATTACTTCAGACAAGATGCACTTCAACAATCAGGAAAAGAAAATGTCTAGAATAAGCGGTAGTTGCCTATGCGGCTCAGTGCAGTATTCAAGTGAAGAAAAACCTTTGATGACGGCTGTCTGTCACTGCAAAAACTGTCAACAGCAAACAGGCACTGCCTTTTCAATTATTGTTGGAGTGCCAGAAGACTCTCTCGTTTTTCAGAAGAATGAAACGTTAAAAGAATACATCGATCATGGAGAGAGCGGCGGCGCAGTGCGACGTAATTTCTGTGAGAAATGTGGCTCACCGATATTTTCACTTGTTGAATCTGCGCCCGGCATAAGTTTTATAAAAGCCGGAACGCTTGATGATAAGTCTTGGCTAGAACCGAGCACTAATTTTTGGTGTAAAACTGCGCAGCCTTGGGTAAAGATTGACGATACACTTGCTAACCATGAGCGAAACCCTGCGTAGGAGAATAGAATGGGGGTCACTGTCCTCCTCCTAACTCTCCAAACCTAACTACCGCGATTCACCCTTAGCCTATTTACTGCGATGGCGGATCACATCATAAGCCACGCCAAGTGAAAGATAGACCAATGCGCCCTGCGTTCGCCCCTGACTATCCTGAAACACCAGATAGAGAAACGCCAGGGAGATGATTAAAGAACCCGCCCCCAGAACGCGAGCCATCTGCCACTTAACTTAAATTTAGCTTGTGCGTAGGCCTCCTGAGCCTTGAAAGTAATGCACAGCAGCGCCACGGCGGCGATCTCCTGATAAATCAGGGTAATCGCCGACACCCAGACTGCATATTCCACAACTGTCTGCCCTAGCATGAGTGATGCGATAGCGAGGCCGATTACTACCAGTACCGCAGCCGTGGGATGTTCTTTGCCTGTAACTTCTGAGTTGAAGCGTGCGGAGAAAATTCCGGACTCGGACGAGGCAACAATATCCCGTGACGTAACCAGCACCAGGGCATTCACAGATCTTGCCGCGGCACCGACGGCGGCGATGGCAAGGCCATCGGTTCCAGAATCTCCGGCAAGCTAGGCTTGCCAACAGTGATCGTGCAGGAAGGGGGCTATCTCTGCCCTCAGCTAGGCGAGAATCTGGCAGCGCTTATTCAGGGCTTCGACCCCTTTTTCGACCCCTTTTTCTTTTTATGCCGCGCTATTCCGCGCGAAGCCATACAGAATTCCCCCAAGAACAGTCCAGGCCAGAACAATCCCCCACTCCTGAGGCCAGATTAGGGCGGCAGGGCTGCCGGGTAGATAAAGCAAACCCAAGCCAATCGACAACACCAATGCGGTAACGCCTACGAATTTTCCGTACCGTACTTTGTAGGGCCTTTCCAGTTCAGGCTCCTTCTTACGTAATATCAGGAATGACAAGGCCACCATGCCATAGGCGATTACAATGCCGAGACCTCCCGCGTCGACAACCCAGACCAGCGCCGGCCTACCAAAGAAGGGACCGATCATAGACAGCGCACCTATTAGCAGGATCGCATTCCTAGGCGTATGGTATTTCGGGTGCAGCTCGCCGAGAAACTTTGGCAACAAACCGCTATGAGCCAACGCATAGATGGCGCGGCTCCCACCGAGGATAAAGGCGTTCCAGCTGGTTATAATACCGGCGAGGCCGGCAATCAATAACACCGTGCCACCTACTTCGCCATAGATGGCGGAATTTGCTACCGCAGTCACCACCCCAGAGTAGTCAATAGCAGTCTCGTCCAAAACCAGACCAACCCCCAATACAATAAGGCCATACCAGACGATGGCCATTGCAACGGAAATCATTAATACGGCGCCGATGTCTTTAAAGGGCAGATCGATTTCCTCTGCGGCCTGGGGAATGGTATCGAAACCTACAAACATAAACGGCACCATTACCAGCACCAGGGTAATTCCGGAGACTCCATCCTTGAATAGAGGCTGCATATTGCTGACGTCGCCGGTGAACAGCGCCCCGCTGACAAACAACACACCCACCAGCAAAATAGCCAGCACTACCACGCTCTGCACCAGCGCCACCATGCGCACGCCCACCACGTTGAGAGCGGTCATTATCACGGAGCCCGCTACACCCACCAACACCCAAGACAGATACACATCCCAGCCGGCAATCTGCCAGAGATGCACTTTATCCAGTCCTGGTATCAATGAGTCCAGCACCGTCGGCAAAGCCACCGCCTCGAACGTTACAACGGAGACATAGCCGAGGATGATGCCCCAGGTACAAACGAATGAAGCCCCAGCCCCCAAAGCGCGCTCACTATAGACGTGCTCGCCGCCGGCGAGAGGCAGGGCCGAAGCTAGCTCTGCATAGGTAAGACCAATTAATAAGATCGCCGAGCCGCCGATGAGAAAAGCCACGATTGCACCCAGCGTGCCTGCCGAACTGATCCAGTCTCCAGACAGCACTGCCCAGCTCCAGCCGATCATGGCGCCAAAGGCCAGCGCCAGTACCTCGCGGCGGCCCAGCACACGTAGAAATTGCGTTTTTCCTGCTTCCTCGCCCAAGTCACATCTCCCAAGGTTCTGGCCCGACTTAGAGCCGGAATAAGTAATGATTGATTCGCTGTATATATTTGTTTGCTGCCTATATCTGATAGGCATCATAACGAAATAAAAGGGGTAGTAGGGATTGAAATTTAATCCCTACTACCCCTTTTATTTGTCTTTTCCTGCAAAAAATTACAAGGAATTAGTTCCCGTCTTTCAAATTTCCCGTGGTAAGCTGATGAAAAATTAACTTTTGCCTTAATCTCTGTATTTCTAATCACTCACAAGTCAGCTAGCTAATTACTTATGCCTGTTTCCTTACAAGACCAACTCAAAAAATCTGGCTTGATAGACGACAAGAAAGCCAAACAGCTCAAGCGGGCCAAGAACAAGCAGGAAAAACTTGCACGCAAGACCAAAAACCCTAAGGTAGATCAGGCCAAGCTAGAACTGGATAGGCTCAAGTCCGAGAAGATAGCCAAAGATAAACTGCTTAATCTGGAGAAAAATAAGCAGGCCGAAAAACGCGCCTTGGCAGCTCAGATAAAACAACTCATCGAGATGAACCTTGTCGCCAAAGACGGTGACCATAAATTCAGTTTTACCGATGCGAATGTGATCAAGTACATCTACGTCAGTCAAACTCAGATCGATCAACTTAGCCGCGGCACACTCGCAATTGTTAGGCAGATAGTAAAGCAAGCTAGCTCCGACAAGGATGGGGTGAAACATAGCCACGTATTAGTGCCCATCGGTGTAGTGCAAAAAATCGAACAGCGTGACGAGAGTGTCGTAGTGTTCAAGGCGCAAACGAATACTACTGTCGAGGAAGATGATCCCTATGCAGCATTTCAGATTCCGGACGATCTGACTTGGTAAATTCAGAAGTGTTTAAGCGCCTGAATATCAACTACGCCACAGCTCGCTTATGTAATTTTAGAGAATCCCCATCACTTAGTTTTCACAAAGCAACACTATGCCCACATTAAAACAAGCAAAAGACGAATCACGTCGTCGAGGAACTGGAAGACGATTTTCATTCTCTGCAGAACAAAATCAGCAAAGCCAGAGACAGCTATGTGTCTAGCCATCAGAAAGAACTAAATGCCGCAAAGAAAAAACTGAAGGCGCTGCAGGGCAAGCTGAGCAAAGCGAAATCCAGTACGGCGAAGGCGGCGGCCAAGGGGAAGAAATCCAGTAGCAAAACTGCGCAAGATCAGGTGAAGAAGGCACGGGCGGCGAGCCTGTTGCTGGGCGAATCTTTGGGCGAGGCCAAGAAGATTATGGTGACCGCGCAGGACAAGCTCCATGCCGCAAAGCCCTTCGATAGAATGCTGGCCGCCAGAGCCAAAGTGCTAGCTCAGTTTGAGAAAGACTGGGACAAGAAATTGAAATCCGAAGCAGCCGCTCGTAAGAAGCGTAAGAAGGCGCCGGCAGCAAAAAAGGCCAAAGCATAAGCGAATATAATTAAAGGGGGCGGAGGGATTTATTTTTGATCCCCCCGACCCCTTTAATCCCCCCTTTAACCCTTTGATTCACAGACCCGTTTATTCAGGCCACTTTATTAAGGAGAGATTCGCAATTAACATATTAAAAGCAATGATGTTGCTAGCGGCACTGACTGTGCTGGTCGCCTGTGGTTCCGAGGAGAGTGCTCCCGAACAAGTGGTACAGGAACAAGTTGAAGTGCAAGCGCCGGAACAGAATGAAGTGCTGGAGCAAGTGCAAGAACAGGTAGAGGAACAGATGCGCGGGGTGCTTACGACTACCCAGCAACAAGCACTTGAGGCGGCTAATTCGGTGGAACAGACCCTGCTGGATGCCGCACAAGAGCAGAAAGAGGAATTGAATAGGCGCTTGCAGCGCAATCAATAGAGGCACACCCCATTATCTCCTTTTTACAATCCCCGCAAACGCTCGTATAGTCTGACAATCACAAATTCAGGAGCTCAATTCATGCCCATTATCGATGTCCATACCCACGCCTATACCCGCCGCTGGCTGGAAATACTGCGCGAGCAGGGAGGCGAGTATGGCCTCAAGGTTCGCCCGGACGGGCACGAAGAGATATTCCGCGGCGAAACACCGGTTGCCTTTCCGCAGCCCGGGCACTTCGATTATGACCTGCGCATTAAACAGATGGACGCCACCGGTATTGACATGTCCATCGTTTCGCTCACCTGCCCTAACGTCTATTGGGGAACGGAAGAAGTTAGCTGCATGGCAGCACAGGAATCCAACGACACCATGGCCGAGGCGCAAAGCACCTACCCCGACCGAATTCGCTGGTTTACTTCCCTGCCCTGGGAATACCCCGAGAAGGCATTGGAGGAATTGACGCGTTCCTGTGATAACGGTGCCAGTGGTGTGATGGTTCTGGCTAATGTCGCTGGAATGAGCCTCACCGATGAAATGTTCGCGCCTATCTGGCAAGAAATCGATAGGCGAGGCCTGCCGGTGCTACTGCACCCTAGTGACCCACCGGGTGCTGCTCAGATGAACATGGGGGCGTTTGATCTTAGCTGGTCGGTAGGCTTTATGTTCGATACTACTCTGGCGGTCACGCGTATGATCTTCGATGGCTTCTTCGACAAATACCCCAATCTCAAACTCATCGCATCCCACGGCGGCGCTGCCCTACCCTATCTGGTAGGTCGCTTCGAGAAGGGAGATGAAGTAGAACTTCCCCAACGCCGCAAGATGCAACAGAAACCAACAGACTATCTGCGCCATATCTATTATGACTGCATCACCTATGATGCCCGCGCACTGCAGTATCTCATTTCCATTGTAGGCCGCGACCAGGTCATGTTCGGCACCGACTGGCCTCACCAGGTATTCGATACGGTAGGCGCGAAGGAGAATACCGCGCTATTGCCCGACGATCAGTGCAGCGCCATTCGCCACCGTACCGCCGAGAAGGTGCTCGGTCTCTAGCTCTGTATATTCAGGTGCTAATCTAAAACGCCTGAATATACAAAATAGAAAAGCATAAAAATATAAACACAAAGCTGCAGCAAGCTAGAGAGAGCCTCGATTTGAACTACAAAAAAGTAGAATTTGCCTCACGCTGGGGGTTCATACTTGCCGCCATGGGAAGCGCCGTAGGCCTGGGTAACATCTGGCGTTTCACCTTCATGGCCGGGGAGAATGGCGGCGGCGCGTTTATTTTCTTCTACTTCCTGTTTATCGTTTTCTTTGGCATTCCCTGTGTGATGGCGATGATAGTTATCGGCCGCCGCGGGGGCAGAAGCCCTGCCGGCAGCACCGAGGCTCTTGCAGTGGCGGAGGGAAAGAGCCCTAACTGGAAGTATCTTGGCTGGATCGCCATCTCGGTCGCCTTTCTCGCCCTTACCTTCTTTAGTGTGGTGGCCGGTTTTGTGCTGGCTTATATCCCCATGTCATTGTCTGGAATATTTCAGAGTATTACTGGCGAGCAATCGAATCAGCTTTTCGCCGACGTACAGGCCAATGTATTTGGCATGACGTTCTGGCATGGCGTATTCATGGCGTTGACTATGTTTGTGGTCAGCAGAGGCATTCAGGGAGGCGTAGAGAAGACTGTAAAGGTGATGATGCCAGCACTGTTTATTGCCCTGTTGATACTGGTCATCTACGCGGCACTAACAGGAAACTTTAGCGAAGCCTTTACCTTCATGTTCCGGCCGGATTTTGCCAAAGTGGATTCCAACGTGATCTTGTTGGCGCTAGGCCAGGCCTTCTTCTCACTCAGTGTGGGCGGAGGCGGCATCATCGCCTACGGAGCCTATCTGGATCGGGAAGCATCTATCCCCAAGGCGGCGCTGTCTATCACCGGGGCCAATGTCTCGGTGGACATGCTGGCGGGCATGGCTATCTTCCCTATCGTTTTTGCCTATTCGCTGGAACCGGCTTCCGGGCCGGGCCTGCTGTTTGTCACCCTGCCTGTCGCCTTTGGTCAGATGCCCGGCGGTCTCATCATCGGTACGCTATTCCTGCTACTGGTGCTATTCGCCGCTATCAGCACCTCAATATCTATGATGGAGTCGGTTGTCTCACGCTTGATTGAACGAAAAGGGGCTAAGCGCCTGCACATGACTCTGCTCGCCGGAGGCATGGCCTGGATGATCGGTCTCGGCTCGGTATTTTCATACAACATCTGGTCTGACTTTACCCCACTAGGGTTTGTAGATGCTCTGGAAGGCGCGACCATTTTCCGGATTATCGATTTCTTCGTGGTAAACAACCTGATGCTTTTCAGCGCGTTCTTTATCAGCCTGTTTGTAGGCTGGGTGATGTCTGAGGAGGCAACGAAGGAAGAATTAGGAATGGGAAACAACCTGGCTTACAGAAGTTGGCGTTTTGTTATGCGCTACCTGGCACCAGTGGCAATTGCGCTAATCAGCTTGATGAGTATTATGGCCTACTAATTTCGTAGAGAAAAAGAGAAGATCGCTGGGGATGTGCTTGTGCTGTAGACCTCAAAATCCTGTCGCTTAACTGTTCTTAGCAAATCTTAGCAAGCGCCTCTGGAAAATCGACCTTGCCAAAGCCTACACGAAAGTAGTCGCCGTCTATGCCGAACAGATGCCCCGGCAGAACCAGCACATCTTTCTCGAACCATTCCTGCAACAGCGCCTGTAAGGGTCGCTCTGAATTCACTAAGCCTAATATGCCAGCACCAGGCCTGTGCCAGCTCAGCCAGTCTCTCTCCCGAACGAAGGCATCGAACAACTCAATGTTCCCATGCACTATCGCGTTGTTCTTCTCGATGAGCGCTTTGGCATTGTGCAAGACGAAGCAGGCTACCTGCTCGTCGAGCTGCGACTGGCAGATGCTGTTGTAGGTTTTTAGATTACGAATCGACTCGGTCAGCGCGGTGTTGCGAGTCATCACCCAGCCAACGCGCACCCCAGGCAAGCCGAATGTCTTGGATAGCACGTTAGCGAGAATCGCCTTGTCGTAATGCAGCACCTTGGGGTGGCAACCGCTGCCTGCAAAATCGGAGAAAGAAAATACCTCATCGGAGATCAGGTACAAACCGTGCTGGTCACATAGCTCGATAAGCTCGTCCAGCCAGGACTGGCTCAAGACCATGCCGGTAGGATTGTGTGGCGAATTAATTACGATGGCCTTACTGCGGTCGGTTATCTGCGCGGCAAACTCCGCTATGCTGGGCTGCCATTGATTCTGTTCCTGTAACTCGATCCCCTTGAACACGGCACCAAAACAGGCCGGCAGGTCAGATAGCGACGGATAGCAGGGGAGCGTGCCGATGACCTCATCCCCCGGTTCCAATATCGAAGCCATGATGGAGAACAAGCCTTCCGCGGTGCCGCTGAGAATCGTTAACTGTTCGATTCCCAGCTTTGGATAGATGTCTGCATAGAGCTGATAGATCGCCTCGCGTAGGTCTTCTCTGCCCTCCACGCTGCCATAGAGCAGAGACGCCGAAGCCATAGCTGCTATCTGCTCAGGGCTCAGGATGTCATTGAGAGCAGCGGTGGCACCGCAGGCATCGCTGAGATTGTATTGTGCGCGCCGCGGCAAGTTCTCGTAGAACGCGTGGTGCTTCATTTCTCGAAAGTGCATTTGCCGGCCTTGCTCCCTATTCCCGTACTGCCGCGTCTATCTACTTATTCTACTTCTTACGCCAAATGCTCATCTGCGCGTTGGTGTGCTGATACTTGCGCGCGGTCTCGCGAATCACGAAGGGTACGTCGCGTGCGTCTTCAAACTCAAACAACTCACCTAGATGCAGCTTTAGTGCATCCAGCGTCGAAAAGTTTTCACCGTTGACCTTGATGCCACCCAACCAATTCTCCTTATCAGTATATTCTTCTAGCCAGGTATAAGGCGAGGTCAGCACCAATAGCCCACCTGGAAGAATACGCTGGGTAATCGAGTCCAGAAATAGTTTAGGTTCGTAGAGCCTGTCGATTAGATTGCCCGCGAACACCACATTGTAGTCGGTGAGTTCCGGCTTGAGATTGCAGGCATCGCCCTGCAAAAAATGTATTCGGTCTTTAACGTCTTCGTAGCCTATCTTGTCGAGCAGTACCTCACGGTATTCGACGATGTCACCCTCTACCGGCAGGGTATAGCGCAGTCGATTACTGCTTTGCAATTTTACGCCCTGCTGTATGAAGCGAGCGGAGAAGTCTACAGCATCTACATGTTGAAAATACCTGGCGAGTTCGAACGAGGAACGGCCCACCGCGCAGCCCAGGTCTAATGCCTTGCCAGTTTCTATATTCTTGTCCCGCACCTGATCCATTAGATTCTCTATACAGGACTTCGGAAAGTTGTTGACGGAAAAATAATCGCTACCGTAGTGAAACTCACAATACTGTGCGACTAAGGCATCAGTCTCGTAAACGTTGTCCTGCTCTTGTGATTCTACTGTGCTATCTGAAATTACCATTCTAAAACCCGCGTGTTGAAAGAAGTGACGGCGAAACGCATAGCGTGACGAGGCCAGAGTCTCGTTTCCGGTTGATATCCAAGAACCGCCCTTGATCAGATTGTGTTTGCCGTCAAAGGTCGGCGTTGAAAAATCGTCATACCAGGGATGCACTGCGAAGCCCGGATAACCGTCGATGGCCGTCTCCGCCCATTGCCACACGTTGCCGGTAACATCATACAGCTTTCCCTGTGGGTTAGCGGTGACGGGACAGGAGGAGGCGTACTGCTCGAGATTTATATTCCCACTTGCTGCCTTACCGACACCCAGCTGGGAGTCACGCGCAAGCTGCCACTCGGCTTCGGTAGGCAGACGCACTGGTTTACCAGATCTCTCGGCCTGCCAGTTACAGTAGGCCTTCGCCTCCAGATAGTTAACCTCGACCGGCCAATCCAGCGGTAGCGGCATTTCTGTAAAGAGGTTTCGCTGCAGGAACTTGCCGTTAAGTGTCGCTCGCCAGAAGCGCGGATGTTTCGCCTGCGTGAAGGCAAGCCATTGCCTGCCCTCTTTCGTCCAGTATTTCTGTTCCGTGTAACCATTGGCTTCAACGAAGCCCATGAAATCCTGATTGCTGATAAGGGTAGTACTTAACTGGAATCCATCGACGGCATGCTCTTCGCTGCCGTATTCATTATCCCAGCCGTAGGTATCATCGTTCGCCTTCTTGCCCAAGGTGATAGCTGCCGCTTCTACGGGCAGCCATTCGATAGCAGGAGGGACTCCGGTATCGCCGCATATCGGCCAGTCTTTGGCCTTCTGCCCATCGATCAAATCCAGTGGCAGCATGCGCATGATGACCGAGGAGGTCTCCAGGTGAATTCGTTCGTGCTCTATACCCATGAGTATTAGCCAGGCTGGGCAATCCTGCGTGATAGGCAGCTCGATTGGCATAGCCTGTATCAGGGAGGCAACACGCGCCTTAACCTTGTCTCTGTAGGCTCTTACCTCGGCGACGGTCGGCCAATCGTAGTGAGATTCATCCAGATCATCCCAGGACATTTCGTCGACGCCGATGGCGAACATCGCCTCAAAGGCGGGGTCCACTCGCGCGTCGGTGAACTTGGCCAACATAATCTTGTTGATGTAGAAAGTTGCGGTATGACCGAAGTAGAAAATAAGGGGGTGGCGCAGGCGCTCTGCTCGCAGATAATAGGCGTCGTCGTGCAGTGGCAGAAACAGGGATTCGTACTGTTCCCAGGTGGCGATAAAGTAGTCCAATAGCTCCTGGCGCTTAGCCTCGACATCCGTGCCCGTGAGCGAGATTGGGCGCGAGTTGATTGGAGCCTGGGGTGTTGCTAGCTGCTTGAATGAAAAGGACTGTTGCATGTTTTACCTTTGACTATTCCCTGTCTGCATTTTAAGACGATCTCCCCTATACGCCTAGGTAACTAACCCAGACCAGCCCCACTAGAATTAAATAACTGCTTTGATGGGGCTATGGTTGTGCAATCCTCTATCGCTCTATGCCTCTAAATCAAATTTAAAGTTATGAATACAGATAGTTACACTCCGGCTGCGGCTCAAAAAGGCCCAGCAAACCAAAACCTAATCGCAATAGATGAACAGGCTCTAGCAACCGTGCTGATCCGGGCTGGCAATTCCAGCGTTGTATGGATATCGACCTCTAAGCTTAATCAGCCATAACAACCACAGCAGATCACTAAAATTACGCTCAAACTGAGTAAGATCACTACAATTATAAACACAATGGAGAGACCCGATGATCAGAAAATTCATTCCAGCACTTCTTCTCACACTACTTGCAACTCTGGCTTCCTGCGCGGCAGGCCCGACTGCCTCCCCTGTGGACGGCACCTGGGATTTCACCATGAGTAGCCCATTCGGCGCGGTCAACGCTACGGTAATGATGGCCACTGACGGCAACATGCTAACTGGCACCTTTGATCTCGGTGCTGGCCGTACCTGGGCAATCGAAGAGGGCGTAGCCAATGGCAATGAGGTCTCTTTCAAGATCGATAGGGACGGCTCTCCCATGGTCTATGAGATGTCTGCAACTGTAGATGGCGATAGCGCCACTGGCGTCGCCAGCGCCATGGGTACTGAAGTTCCCTGGACTATGACTCGCGGCAGCTAAGCTGCAACCGAAAGTAAATCTGATCAAGTAAATCCCTAGAAATTGGTCTAGCTCATACCCAAGACAGTCCTATTGCTCTGACAATAGGCGGGTAGACTCAGGCTTGCTTCACCGCGTTGCTTCAATCTTGAAGGTGCGCGGTGCTATAGTTTGACTCAATATACGATTTTATGAGAAGGGATCAGATGTCTACTAGCTTGCGAGTTTTAATTGTTAATGATGAACGCTTTATCACGACCATTGTGAAGAAGATTGTCGAGGAACTGGGTTGCGAAGAGCCTCAACCTTAAAGTAATTAGCGCGATCACCAAGCCCTTCCAGCCAGGACAGATTGAAAGCTTAATCGAACCTCTGATTGCCTCGGATGCAATTGCGCCTGAAACGATTCGGGCTTACTATTGATGCTTTTGGAACTGGTTCAGCGTCGTTATCACATTTACAGGATATTCCTTTCAGTATTATGAATACCGACCAGACTCTTGTGCAGCAAGCCCTTGAGACCAAAAGCGGCATGGCAATATTGTAGTCAAGCATTCAACTGGCTAAAAATCTCAACCTGGAAATTTCGGCCCAAGGTGTCGAGCATGAAGAACAAATAGAACTTGTAAGAAGACTGGGCTGCGATTACGTGATTGGCGATCTCATTGCCAAGGCGATGCGAGTTCAGGATCTTCCAGATTTTCTGGAAAGCTGGAAGGGCTTAGCTAAATAATTAGTACCCCTCTATCTCTGTTTCGAAACGCGAGGACATAGCATGAGTAAAAATACGTCATCCACGAAGGCCCCGGTTGATGCTCAGGCACTTAGAGAGCAGGTTAAATCGAAGTATCGCGAAGTAGCCACCAGCCCCGATCAGGAATTCCACTTCCATACCGGGCGGCGACTGACAGAGCGCTTGGGTTATGACGTTGCAATTACTTCGCAGATGTCAGACAGCGCCGTCGAGTCCTTTGCCGGGGTTGCGAATCCATTCTCATTACGTGACTTGCAAGCAGGTGAAAAGGTAGTCGACCTTGGATCGGGTGCTGGCTTCGATTGCTTTGTCGCTTCGAAGCTGGTCACCGATGAAGGTGAGGTTGTCGGCGTTGACATGACCCCTGAGATGCTAAGCAAAGCGAAAGCATGCGCCGATGCAATGAACCTGAAGAATGTGGAATTCCGAGAAGGGCTGCTTGAAGAATTGCCAGTAGCGGATGGCTGGGCTGATGTGGCTATTAGTAATGGAGTAATCAATCTGTGTTCGGACAAGCAGAAAGTTCTTTCACAGATATATCGCGTGCTTAAGCCCGGGGGGTATTTGCAGTTTGCCGATATTGCAAACAGCAAGCCGGTGCCGCAGGCGGCGATCGAAAATATCGATCTTTGGACCGCCTGAATCGCCGGTGGCCTGCCGTGTGCAGGCTGGGAAAAAATGTTGTCCGGCGCAGGTTTTGTAGACATTAAGATTGGGCCTGGCGTAGATACTTTTGGTGGCGCTTCCGGAGAGACTAATGCTAGAGAATTTGGCGTACTTGGCTATGCATTTCTGGCCAGAAAACCTCTATGCGAGAGGGGACACTAACAACTTAACAACTTTAGAGCCTGCGTTGAGCGGACTATGGTCTCGCATAAACCCTCATTAAGTTGTTAAATTGTTAGTGTCCCCTCCTCCTATCTCACTGGGCGATAAACGAATGAAGTCCGCAGCTCCCGTCTTGCACTCGCTCGCACTTAGTCTATTGATAATCAGTAGCGCGCTGGCCTTCCCTGCCGCCGCGCAGGATAGGCTGACCACTCTTGTTGGCAGCGGCAGCGTGATGCTGTCCTCGCCGACCGCTGAGGAGCTGGTAAGCATCAATCCGAATAGCGCATCGATACCGGCCTCACTGCTCAAGATTCCTCTGGCGCAGGTGGCCCTGACCAGCCTAGGCGAAGACTTTCGCTTCGAGACCCATTTTTATCGTAATGACAATGGCGACCTGCTGATTCGCGGGCTGGGCGACCCATTCCTGGTCTCCGAGGAGATCAGCCTTATTGCCGATGTACTGGCTGAGCGGGGACTGGAGCAGGTCCAACGTTTAATAGTCGATGACTCGGGCTTCGAGCCCAATCCGGATCTACCTCTGGAACAGAACAGCAGCCAGCCCTATGCAGCTAGAAGCAGTGCACTTGCGGTGAATTTCAATACGGTAAATCTGGCATGGACGGCACAGGGCAATCTGATCTCCGCGGAATCTCAGACTCCCCTAACCCCGCTCGCCCGTGAACTGGGCGCGCAGCTTTCCTCCGGCGAGGCGCAGCGCATTAATCTGGGTGAAGATCCGATCGTCGGCCTGCAACAAGCGGCACAATTGTTTCGACTCTTTCTGCAAGAGTCAGGTATCACAGTAAGCGATGAGAATTTCTATCACGAGGCGGTGACGGACCAGTGGGCACTGCTCTACCGACATTCTAGCTCCCGCTCGTTGCGCGAGAATCTAGACGGTCTACTGCGCTATTCCAACAATTTCATTGCCAATCAACTGTTTCTCACATTAGGCGCACAAAGCAGCGGCTACCCTGCCACGGTCAAGGCCTCCCGTGCGGTCCTGCAGCAGCAGCTTGCAAGCTTGTATGGAGAGGGTTTTGGGTGCGATCCACAGATACTACTCATGCTGGAGGGCTCCGGCCTGTCTCGAGCACAGCGCAGCAGCGGCGCAGCCATGATGCGCATCCTAGAAGCCTTCAAGCCCTATGCCGACCTGCTTCCCGAGGTGGATGGAGTGCTGCGCAAGAGCGGCACCCTGAATGGCGTTTACAATTTTGCCGGATACATCCCCAGGCCTGACGGTTTGTATCCCTATGTGATTCTGACAAATCAGACGAGCAACAACCGAGCCGAGATTCTGAGGGTTTTGCGCAATTTGGTGGAATAAATCCCTCCGACCCCTTTTCTAACCTTTTTACTGGCGCAATGCCTCAAACTCGAAGCGCAGTGTCACCTCGTCGCCAACCAGATTGTCTGCCACACCGTAATCCATACCCCAGAGACTGCGGCTAATCGTGGTGTGCGCTGAGAGACCTAACGTCTCGCGCTTGTGCCCGAATGGATACCTCGCCTGCTTATTGATGGTCACCTGTAATGAGACTGGATGGGTTTCACCCAGCATAGTGAGATCGCCACTGAGTGTGCCGCGCACACCCTCATCGTCGGATACAAAGCCGGTGGCCTCGAAGGCGATGACGGGGTTTCTTCTGACATTCAGGAAGTCTCTTCCGCGCAGGTGGTTATCTCGGGCATCATGATTGCTGAAGATACTGCCTGCCTGCACCTCGACACTTCCGCCGCTCAGCTCTCGCGAATCTGGGTCATAACGAAAACTACCCGAAGCCTCGAGGAACAGACCAAGCTGCTTCTGAAATCCTACGTGTTCGGTTTCGAAGGCGATTGAGAAGTGCTCAGCGTCAATTTCCCAGACCGCCTGCTCCGCCTTGGCTAGCCCGGCTGCCAACAGCAAAGGAGTCAGTAGTGCTAGGCTTAACCGGACTGAGCCGGAATACAATTTCTGCATAGAGCCTCCTAAATCTATGATAAATAGTTTCTGCTGCGGCTATCCGCTCATCTATTGAGCATAGTGCAGCGCTGTTACTGGGTAAAGTACCTTAGAACGCGATTCTGCTTACAGACCCCAATCAGTACGCTTTCGGTAGTGCCAGCAGGTCCGTATGCCCCACGGTGCAAGTGCCGCCTGAGGAGTGTGATTTTCTGAACTGAACCCAGTCTTGAAGCGACGCCGCGTTTAGCGCCGGATTTTGCGCTACCGCATCTGCTATCCCGCCTATCAATGCATCCACTAGTTTGCTGTCGGCACCGTTCAGCATCCAGGGGCTTCTGACGGAATAGACGCTGAAGCCCAAACTATTGAACACCCGTTCCATATAGGCGCCAGCATTCAGCCCCAGCGCCGCACCGAAACCCTTGTCCCGTTTCTGATCACGGTTGAAAGCTTTGAGCACATCCTCATCCAAAGGGTGTGCTGGCGTCCAGCTAGTCGTGCCATCGTAGTTCAGTGCCGAGTAGAGACCCACCGCTTGTTGCTGACAGCGGCGGTCCATCTCGGCGGCGAGCCTTTCGATAAAATCTTCGGACACCAGATCGAACAACGCCGAAGCTGTAATCAGTTTGACGCCTTCTAGCGGCAATGCAGAGATATCGCTGAGGTCGAGCTCATGGGTTTGCATCCGGTGTGAATCTTCATGGCGAAGCCTTGCCTGCGCGAGTAGTTGAGCATCTTGATCTACCAGGTGCCAGGACAGCGAGTCCTGATTAGAGCCGCTTGCTGCGGAGAAGGCGCGCAGAGTGGATCCGGTGCCGGCACCGAGATCCACCACGTTGATTTCAGATTGCGGTGCAGCATCGCTTTGCAGCCAATGCCTTGCCTGTTCCAATAATTTATCTGCACGAGCACGCCGGTCTGCTCCCTCGCGCAGATCCAGCCAGTCGATACTGAAACCGGTCATGAGTTTTTCACCTCTTCGAGTTTTCGTGCAACGAGACTTGCAGTGTCTATCCACGAGGGTAATGTCGTGGCTACTTTTCTGGCACCGGCCTGCAGATTCTGCCGCAGAGTAGCACTAGTCAGTATCTGCTGCAGGGCAGCGCTTAATCCGTCTACGTCGTCCGGTGCCACCAACAGGCCGGCCGTTTCGGGCACTACGTCCGGCACGGCGCTAGATCGCGCCGCGATCACCGGCAGGCCAGCGGCCAGCGCTTCGGCGAACACCATGCCATAGCCTTCGAAGCGTGAAGGTAAGACAAACACATCGGCCTGCTGATATTCAGCCTGCGCTTCCTCTATCGTGCCAGCAAATTCGATACGCTGCGACAAGCCTAGCTTGTTCGCCCGCTCCTGCAAACTCTTGGCCCAAGCAGGATCGAAGTCCATGCCACCGACGAAGCGCGCCTGCCAGGGCAGGGATTCAATTAGGGCTAGCGCGTCTATAAGAACGTCATGAGCCTTGCGTCGGGTCAGTGATGCCAGAGTTAGCAGGCGTATCGGATCGCCGTCGCAGGGGGCGAATGGAGTCTGATCAGTACCGGGCAGCGCTACGCTGATCCGCTCGGCTGGCACCGCATATTGATCAATCAGTATCTGGCGAGTATGGCCGCTGGTAACGATCGTGGCGCTCGCACATTCTAACGCGCGTCGCTCCGAGATCAGCAGAGCTTGCCTGCTGCGCTCATCCAGTCCAGTTTCCAACGCCAGCGGGTGGTGGCATAGCGCAACCAGTCGCAGTCGATGCGCTTCCTTGACCGCCACCTCGTCCAAAACGCCGAGGGCGAGTCCGTCGATCACGACGACGGACTGATCCGGTATCGCCGCCAGCGTCTGCCCGACACTTTTCAGGGTCTCCTGATCCGGCATGCCAGAACAGTTTGGTAGCGACAGAGTTTCCACCTCGACACCCATAAGGCGCAGCTCGCCAATCAGGCGACGATCGTAATGATAGCCGCCGGTAGCAGTTTCGAGATCACCTGGGTATGCGAAATAGATCATTTAAATGGGTCGGAGGGATTTATTTTTGATCAATGTATCGTGAGGACGCCCGCGGCGCGCAAAACCTATTCTGCGCCCGGCCAGCCTCTCAACCTGTTCAACAAAGTTCTCGGGACTCAGCGGCATCGAATAGTGTGTTGCCTTACTAATAGCATTGAGATCCTCAGATGACAGAGCCTCAATAAAATAGTCACGATAGGTTGAATATCTCTGCTCTAAATTGCGACCCAGCGCCAGATAGGAATCGTGCTCCGCGATAAGCGGATCCGGCTCTCCCCACGCGTTGCAGTGGTGGCTTGTCCAAGCATATTCTTCCGGTCGATCTACCATATGAGCTGCCACTGGATTGAGTTCGATATAGCGATAGCATTTCAGTAAATAACTCTCAGTGTCAACTGCACTGGCCTTATGCCGACCCTCCCAGAGTGTTCCGGTGCGCTCATATTTTTTATTGATGTACTGCGCATAGCGGCTGTTTACCACCTTCATGAGGTTGGAGATAGTATCTTCATGCTCCGGGGTAATCAATAAATGAACATGATTCGTCATTAGGCAGTAGGCATGCAGGCAGTTCCCGTAGCGAGGCAGCACTTCCCCCATATATCTTTTATACACGCGATAGTTTTCCGCCTCGAAGAAACAGGCGCTTCGGTTATTCCCCCTCTGCACAATATGGTAGGCATACCCCCGGTAGATACATTCTGGCTCGACGCGGCACTGCATTTCCTTATGCGGTTTTGGTTAGAGAACCCAAGTCCAGAAATTTTTGCTGGTAAATGCGTAAAATTGATCAAAAATAAACCCCTCCGAGCCCTTTGGATTGGCGCCCAGGTTTTGGTATTGTTGCTCGATGTCAGACACTTTGCGCGCAGACGCTCAACAAACGCCGATCGATGGCTTGCTCAAGCGCGAGTTCTTCCTTATTGCCAGCCTGGGTTTAGCTGGATTGGTAGTCGGAGGATTACTGCTGGGTCTGCAATGGTTAGCGCAGGCTGGGCTGATCTGGGCTTTTATCTGTTATCAGACAAAGCGGCGCCTGCCTCTTAACCGCCCGAGCCCGGATGCGCCGCTGTATAAGAATTTGGGCTGGGCCAATAAACTCACCCTGCTGCGAGCCTGGTTCATCGCCGCCGTGGCTGGCTTCCTGTTTCAAGCCTGGCCCGAAGGACCTGCCTTATCCTGGTTGCCCGGGATGCTCTATCTCTTTGCCGCTGTGCTGGACCGAGTCGACGGCTTCGTGGCACGTCGCAGCGGACAGAGCAGCCTGCTCGGTAACGATCTGGACACCGTATCTGATGCAATCGGCTTGGCTATCGCCTCACTGCTGGCCTTCGGTTATGGCCAGGTGCATTGGAGCTACCTGTTGTTCGGTATTGCCTACTATCTATTTCACGCCGGGATAATGTGGCGCGACTCCCGTGGCCTGCCTGTCTACCCCCTACCACCGGCACTGCACAGACGAACTTGGGCCGGTTTTCAGATGGGATTTCTCGCAGTGGCGCTGTGGCCTCTGGTGCGTCCACCGATAACGACCCTTGGCGGGTTCGCCTTCATGCTGCCGGCGATACTCGGCTTTCTTGTCGACTGGTTGATCGTCAGTGGGCGCATAGACCGACAGGCCGAGGCAGTGAACAGACGCTTTCAATGGCTTACGGACTTAAGTCAGGGTTTGTTGCAGCCCGCCTTACGCCTTGTCGTCGTGGTGACCCTGGCGGTGTCTGTGCTGCAGTCCGGGCTGCCGCTCCTTCCAAGCAACAGCCCCAGCTGGATGAACAACACCATACTCGTTGGTTTTATTCTGGCCGGACTGATGATTCTGCTTGGAGTCGCCGGTCGTTATTTCAGCCTCATCATGGTCAGCCTGTTGAGCTGGTATTACATCAGCAACCCACTGCTGCCGGTGGACTATATTTTATTCTGCAGTGTAGTCTGGGTACTGCTCTTGGGTACCGGGCGCTTTAGTCTGTGGCAAGAGGATGATCACTGGCTCAATCGGTATGACGGAGCTTGAACTCAACAGCTAACTCTTTCCCCTACTCTCGTTATCTGGCGTGGATAGCGGCGCTGGGTCTGGCGGCGTGGATACTGTCCAGACTGCCGTTCACTGATCTATTACAGATCATTACCGACCTAGGGCCCTCACAGTGGCTGGTATGGATTGCCCTCAATCTGACAGTCATCGCGCTACTTGCCGGGCGCTGGCAGGTGCTAACCCGGGCCATGGCCTTACCCTGTCGATTCCTGCAGTTACTGCGAGTACGTCAGGCAGGCCAGGTAATTAGTTTTGTGACACCTGGCCCCCAGTTCGGTGGCGAACCACTGCAGGTATACTGGCTATGGCAGAGGTATTCTGTGCCAGGTCAAGCCGCCTTCCTAGCTGTAGGCCTAGATCGCTTCTTTGAGCTTTGGATTAATTTTGCCGTCCTGCTACTGGCTGTGCTTATGCTGTTCACTTCACGCTCTGCGGCTTTCGTGGACTGGCTCCTCATTGCATTCATTCTATTGGGCTTAATTCTTCTGATGGGACTTTTTGGCTGGTACCTATTGCGCAAGCCACTGCACATACGCGACTGGATAAAACGACTAGGCAACCGCTGGCAACAGAACGAACGACTGCGCAACCTAGATACTCATTGGTCGCAACTGAATGACTTGCTGCGCAAGGTATTAAGTACCCAACGCCCGGCCCTGAGCCTGGCACTAGGTCTGTCGCTACTGGCTTGGCTTGGAATGATTGTGGAATTCTGGCTTCTGCTCAGCTTTGTCGATGTGCCGCTGGATCTGGCAACCTTTATTTTCCTATTTACCGTGGTGCGCCTGGCTTTTCTGCTACCCCTGCCCGGCGGTGTTGGCAGTGTTGAGGCAGGGCTTTTCTGGGCATTTCAGGCGCTGGCATTACCCTTGCCCGCTGCCGCCGGCCTAATCCTGCTAATGCGCCTGCGTGATGTGGCAATTTTACTAGCTGGCGCTGCGGCATTGCCGGGGCTAAGTTCACCCTTGCCTAGAGCCGCGGCAACGAAGTCATAGCCCATTCGCCTGGGGCTTCGAAATCCCTATTTTCCATATTTTTTTCTTGCGGTGTTGGCAGCTTTCCAGTACCACAGAATCCTCGCCCCCTTCGGTTGGGCGAGACAGCAGCCTGGTTAATAATCCATGACATAGGCTGCCCAGCAGCTGTCATTCTCCCAGATCCTGACGGTAAAGCGTCCCGAGCCCGGTGGCTTGATGCCATCCAGCAACCTGCCACAGACGATACGGCTGAAGTGTTCGATGCTGGGGTTTAGTCCTTCGAACTCGGGCAGCTCGTTGAGCATGCTCTCACCGAAATAGTCGACAACTCCCTGCAGTTCTTCCTCGATCTTCACGATATCCACGAGGTAGCCATGCTGATCCAGTTCTGCAGCCTCTAGCCGGACTTCAACGACATAGGGATGAGAATGGGGATCGTTCTCGGCGCCCCAGTCGGCGCCGATTAGATAGTGCCTGGCAATCAATTCACGTCTTACTGAAACTGTGTACATTCTACAAACCTCGAAGCAAATTACTGACTAGCTGACGCTAGTCCTGGTAGTCAAAAATTATCTGTGTTGTGTCTTGCGCTGCACCATCCAACAACTGGTAGGCCTGTGCAGCTTCAGCGAACGTCATGCAATGGCTAATCAACCGAGCCGGCTGACACTTCTTTATCATATCCCAAGCGACGCCGAAGCGCCTCGCCTTGTCCCAGCGACCGCTTAACTGAGGGGCAATGCTGCTGACCTGGCTACTGACGATTGTCATACGGTTACGATGGAATCTCTCGCCCAGATTAATCGGGGCCGTCTTCGTTCCATACCAACTACCAACGACGATACGACCAGAGTAGGCACACAGATCTACCGCGAGATTCAACGCAACCGGAGCCCCGGTCAATTCGAAAACGACATCGGCGCCACAGTCGGCCTCGTTAATCCTCAGCTTCTTGTGTAGAAAGTTAATGTTAGCGACCGAGTCTGGACTAAATGTCGCCTGCACACCCGCCTGATCTGCCAAAGCCCGGCGCCCGTCGATAGATTCCACAGCATAGAGGCTAGCGAGTGGAAATTCAGCCAAGATGCTGGACACCAGCAGGCCAACGATGCCCTGACCCAGAACCAGTACACGCTCACCGAGCATAGGACTGCCATCCTGCACCAGGTTCACCGCCGTCTCCATGTTGGCCAGAAAAACGGCCTCCTTCGGATCTACTCCGTCGGGCAAGGGTATAACGGAATCCATACTACAGACGTGATGACTTGCATGGGGCTGAAAAGAAAAAACCGTCTTGCCGACGCAAGATGCATCAACGCCCTCGCCGACCTCTTCTATGCGGCCGACGCAGGCATAGCCATACTGAAGTGGATAATCAAGCGTCTGCTGTTCGAAAGCCGCCAGGCCCGCATCCAGCGTCATTTCCTGGGGTAGCTGTCCGCGGTAAACAAGCATCTCGGTACCGGCACTGATACCGGAATACAGGTTCTTAATCAGCACCTGACCGGCCTGTAATGGCGGCAGACTTTGTTCGCGGATTTCGACCTGGTGCGGCTTTACGAAGTAGAGTTGCCGCGCGTTCACCGGTCGACTCCCTCGTATTGCAAATCTCCCCACACGATAAGATCTCTGCCTGCAGATGCCGAGTGTAAGGGATCAATACTCACCTGATCGTCACGGCGCCCTGCCTGCAGATCGCCAACTGCCTTATAGCCACCCACAAGCCTAGGCGCAACGGTTAAGACCAGGGCATCGGCCAGGCGCGCCTTGAGGAAGGCTGTTATCACTGTAGCCCCACCTTCCACCATCAGACTTTTGATGCCACGCTCATGCAGCAGATTCATGGCTGCCTGAAGAGACACCTGCTCTTCGTTTAAGTCGGCACCCTGTACGGTAAGAATATCAACCTTCCCTCCCAGAGACTCAGATTCGGGACGCACTGTTAATATCCAACATTGCCTATCAGGGTGATGGCAGATTTTCGCGGACTGCGGTGTGCGTAATTGACTGTCCAGAACAATAGGCTGGGGGTTTGATCCGGCCCATCCCCTAACAGTCAGTTGCGGGTCATCACTGAGCACGGTACCGATGCCGACGAGAATGCCATCATGGAGACTACGCAGTTGGTGAGTCAGGCGCATAGATTGGGCGCCACTAAAGTTCATGGCCTCACCACTGCGCGTCGTAATGCTGCCGTCCCAGCTTTGGGCATAGGACAGCGTTATGAAGGGTCTGTTGTCAGCCTGCGCTGAGGAGACACGGGAATGCAGCCACTTTTCAATCTGCTGATTGATATTCAGGGCAGTCACTGTCAACTATCGGTGGGCGCGTTTGCCATGCGCAGAAGATGATTCATGCGCTGGGCCTTGGTCAACAAATATTGCGAATTCTCTGGATTGACAAAATTATCCAGTTCAACTCGCTCGTTTACCTTAATCCCCGCGTCTTCAAGCGAACTAATCTTAAGGGGGTTATTGGTGATAAGGCGGACAGATTTAATGCCGAGGTCTTCCAGAATACGAACCGCCACCGTGTAGTCGCGCTCGTCGGCCTGGTGCCCCAGTAGTAGGTTGGCATCGACGGTATCATGACCGGCATCCTGCAGATTGTAGGCATGAATCTTCTGCAACAGGCCAATACCCCTGCCCTCCTGACGCAGATAAACCAGTACGCCTTGACCTTCCTCTGCAATCAGCTGCAGCGACCGGTCTAGCTGTTCGCCACAGTCACATCTAAGCGAACCAAAGATATCGCCGGTTAGGCACTCCGAATGCAGCCGAACAAGAACGTTCTCTCCCCCGCTGAGGTCCCCCATATGGAATGCCAGATGTGCCTTGTCATCGACTGTATTACTGTAATAGACGAGCTCGAACTCACCGTATTCGGTGGGAATACGGGCGCTGACAGCACGGGTAACAGAGGTAGTAGACATCTAGTCTATCTTACGTTTTTCAGCTGTAACGGTAAAGCGTGGCGGAGGTATATAAGTAGGTATATACGGAGGATAGTTAACAGCAAGAGAGATATGTATTCTTTCTACCTGACATCAACACACATCAGGTCCGATGCAACGGTAACAGGGCCGCCATAGTTTGCGGCAAGTATCGAAAGATTCTCATCGAGTTGATTCTGATCTGATGTGGCGATATGACTCACGATAACGTGGCCCGCATTAGATGCCGTTGCCATCTGACCCCAGACAGTTGGCTTTGCGTGCAGGCTTGCAATGACCCCCGTAGAGTTCTCGTTGCCGGCCATGTGAATCACTAGATAGTCGACATCCTTAATAAACTCAACAAACGCCTCGTTTGAACCATTCTGATCACTGCTGAAGGCAACACTAAACTCTCCGTAGTCGACGCGATAGCCGATGGTAGGCACATCACCATGGGGCACGCCAATGCCAGTTACCTCAAGCTCTCCATTGCTCCAGATAGTCGTTACCGTAGCACCCCCTGACTCTACTTCTAACAGAGAGTATTCGAGTCGACCCTCGAGAACGGCGAAAGCGCCTCCCGCCTCAAACAGCAAGCGCGCCCAACTCGCTATCGAGGGAAAGAGTTCGCTCCCCTCTGGGCCGGCGAGAGAAAACGCAGCACCTGCCGGCCAGAGTATCGCCGGCAGGTCGGCCGAATGATCAGGATGGAAATGACTCATGGCAATCAACTCGATGTCAGCGACGCTAGCACCAGACTGATGAAACACAGTCTTAGTGCCGCCGCCGGCATCGATAAGCACCTTGCTTTGTCCGTTCAGCCACAGCAAATAGCCGGAAGAAGCGCGACCACTGGAAGCGCCTGGCCCGCCTGAACCCAGCACCTGAATCTGCAGGCCACTCGCCTGACAGGCAGCCATTATTTGCAGGGGAAAAATCAGCCCGACAAACAGAGCGGCCAGTGGCAATCCAGTGATTCTGCTGTTCATAGGTATTCTCGACACAGGTGTCATTAGAGCAAATAATTAGCGTTTGTGCATAGAAAGATAAGAGTCGAGCAGTAATCACTCCCCCCAGACCAAGCTGTCGACTGGCCGCCCCGGCAGATTCATTGGCTTAGACAGATTGTCAAAAACTGATCAAAATTTAACCGCTCCGACCTCATCCCAGTTAGCGTTATAAACTCGAAATGAGTTTGCAGCATTTTTATGCAGAAACAAATAGACCTGGGTTGTGAAAGATGAACTTGCCAAATTGTGAGAGGGCTATTCGAGCATAAGACTGCGTTGTATCAAACACTAGCCTAAGTAGATAGGGCATTCTGACCTTTGATGCAAACGAATTCCCTATTAATAACACTTTGTAACAGACAAAGGCCATTTCCACGGCTTGTCGGTACAATCCCCTCTTTCAGAATTCGATCGCCCCTAAAAAGTCGGGCGCAGCAACGGAATCAAGCCATGCGTTACTCTGCTTTTACCTGGAATCGGTTAGCTCTACTGGCCACCAAACTCCCTATGATCTTGACCGTCTGCATCGCGCTGGCTCCAGCAGCCATGGCTCAGGACGCGAGCGGCGACGATTCTACCGTGATCTACCCCGCGAGCTATTTCGTCCAGTGGGGGCCACGCACCGCCCAAGACATGCTCGATCGTATACCCGGCCAAGCCAGCACGGGCGGCCCTGGAGGCCCCGGCGGAGGAAGCCCTACTGCCGGTGGTCGCGGCCTAGGCAGTGGTAGCGGCGGCACGGAAATTCTCATTGACGGCAAGCGCACCGCTGGAAAGAACAACCAGGCCGGCGGACTACTGCGTCGAATCGCCACAGATCAGGTGAAGGAAATACAGATCATTCGCGGCACCTCTGGCGAGCTCGATGTACGAGGCAGTGGCCAGGTGATCAACGTGGTGTTACTCGAAGCATTGGCATCCCAAAGTGTTTCCTGGGACGCGAGCGCAGCTATGGCCCAGGATGGCGAATTCAACCCCTCCGGCTCGGTCGCAGTGAACGGACAACGTGGCGAATTTAACTACCTGTTCACGCTGCGCAGCAATCCTCGCTATAGCCATAACGTAACCCATGAGCGCAGCATTCTGGCGGATTTCGGCCGCAACGACGTTATTTCGGAACACCGCATTAATGATCGTGAGAATAACGAGATAAGCATGAATCTTGGCTACAATATCTCGCCCAACAGCAGCGCTCGCGTGAATGCTCTCTATGCTGTGCAGGACTCCCCCACTTCGGTGAGCCGCATCACTAATAATTTGCGCAGCACAACAAACCCTCTCACTACAGAGAGAGAAGACAATCCCTCCGATCGGGACAACTGGGAAGTGGGTGGCGATTACGAGTTAACTTTAGCCAGTGGCTCCCGCTTTAAATTGTTAGGAATCGCCAATCAGACTAACCAGAACTCCACGCGGGAAAGATTCAAACTAAACGATGACAACGTGTTTGAGAACAACTTGTTTCTCAACAACGACAGAATCATTCAGGAGCGAATTGTGCGCGGCTCCTACACCATGAATGTATTTTCTGAACAGAGCATCGAGTTTGGTGTCGAAGGGGCACAGACCATTCTCGACTCGAAGCTTGCTTTAGGCTTGCTCAGTTCTACCGGCACACCTTCAGCCGCAGTCGGCGGCCTGGTTCCACAGAACGTCTCTAACGCGAACTCACAAGTCGAAGAGCTTCGCTATGAACCGTTTCTGATTCATAATTGGACGATTAGTCCAAAGATGTCTCTCGAATCTACGCTAGTCTATGAGGCCTCGGAAATTTCCCAGACTGGCGATATCACCAGAACTCGAGATTTTAGTTTCGTTAAGCCGAAACTGGATCTACGCTACGACCTGACGCCCATGCTACAGCTGCGCGGCACTGTCGAGCGTATTATCAATCAGCTTAACTTTGCCGATTTCGTCGCCTCGAATGACGAACAAGACAACGATCGCAATCTCGTGTCGGGCAACGCCGGTCTGCGTCAGCAGACTCAGTGGCGCTACACCTTTAGAACTGAGTACCGCCTGCCCAACGATGTTGGAGTGATGAGTGCTGAGGCCTTCTATGCCAACCATCAGGATGTGATTGACCGTATCGACGTGTCACCCTCGGATGATAATTTACAATCTGCTAACGGAAACATCGGTGATGGCACGGAATATGGTCTGGATCTGAATGCGAGTATTCGCATGGGCATGATCGGCTTGCCTAACCTATTGGTTTCACCCTCATTCATAGTGCAGGATTCTCAGGTCACCGATCCGTTTCTTAACGTTGAGCGTCGCTTTCAGTCATATATACGCGGGCAATGGCGACTTACCATGCGCCACGACATTCCCGAGTGGCGATTCAACTGGGGACTCCAGAACTTCGACCGTGTCGATGGTGGCTTGTTCCGCTATGACGTAGATGACATTGAATTCGACATTGGCGATCCGCGCTACAATCTTTTTGCCGAATACGTAGACAGTCGTGGTCTGACTCACCGTCTCGATATTGGAAATGTTAGCAACAATGTACGCTGTAGGCGGCGAACCCGTTTCGTCGGACGTATCTCGGATAATATTCTGGAAGAGATAGAAGGGCAGTGCACCACCACCGGCGTGGAACTTAGCTTCAAGGTAACTGGCAACTTTTAGATAGAGGGACTCGGGGCGAGATAGAAGTAGCGCTAGCAAGTTCAGCGGAGGGGGTAGGAAAGGGTGGAAAAAGAAACTAACCTCTGCTTTCACCCGCTGCAAATTCTTAAAGTACAATGCCTGCAACGACCTTTAGGTTAAGCCTCTCAATTCAGAACATAGACTTTCGAACTAACTACAACCCGATTGCCAACACTCTAGAGATGCTCATGGCGCCAAGGCTATCGTAAGGCACGCCAAAGCCAGTTCGAAGCTGTCCTCGCGCAGCAAATCAAAACACTGTGTTAGCGTCTCGTTGCCGACAAAGACCAAGCTGAGTCACTGCGCTAGGGACGGCCCAACTGGCTGAGCACCACGCCATAGGCGGTCATGGCATCCCAGAAGTTTTGCAGCCTGAGATTTTCGTTCTCCGAATGCTGATTATTGTCGTGGTTTGCCAGCGGCAATATCACGATAGGCATATCGATCCGATCATCGAAGGAATTCAGGGGCAAGCCGCCTCCCATGGTGGGAGTGAGCAGCAGTTCCGGGGTGATCTCGCGCATGACCGCGATTAGTCGCTGCGCCATCTCTCCATCCATCGACGTTCGCAGGCCCGGGCTGCCACCGCCACGCCAGTCCAACTGGATTACCTTCTCATGTTCGCGTAATTGCTCGGGCGTTGGATCTTCATGCACGATGTAGAAACCTTCGGCGCTAACGTGCGCCTCGATGATCTCTCTGATTCTTTCCGGATCCTGATTCGGTACCAGGCGCAGATTGATAGACGCCGTAGCCGCAGAGAGAATAATATTTCGTCCCTGATTGCCAACACCTCCAGCAATGAATCCACGCGCGTTAAAAGCAGGCAAGGTGACCAACTCTTCGATACGCATCCCAGCACCCTCCGGCGTGTTCACCATTAGCTCATCTCGCAGCATCGTTTCGATATTAGGCATGGTATCGATCGCCTCTCGCTCTCTCTTCGAGAGAGTTGCGACGTTGTCGTAGTAGCCGTCGATAAGAATGCGACCACTTTCATCGCGCATGCTGGTCAACAGATAGGCCATGCGCATGATTGGGTTGGGCGCCCAGTTACCGTAGTGACCTGAATGCAGCGGCCTGACAGCGCCGTAGGTCGTCATGTCCAGTGTGCGCCCACCGCGCACACCAAATACTAATTGTGCGCGTCGCGACTGATGCATTGGGCCGTCGCAGAAGAGCATGAGGTCGGCCTCAAACAGACCTGGGTTCGCATCGATAATAGCGCCGAGGCTAGGTGAACCACGTTCCTCTTCTCCATCGAAAAGCACCTTCAAGTTTACCGACAGTGGTATGCCGTTCTGACGCATTGCATCCAAGACATGAATAAGCGCAATCACCGGCATCTTGTCGTCGCCTGCCGAGCGCGCATAGAGTCGCCACTCGGGATCGTAGCCGCCACTCACGGCATTCATATCGATGGCCGTGCCACCGGAAGACAGCGGAGCATCCAAGAGCGTGGGCGTAAACGGCGGATACACCCAGTTCTCGATCTGCGTGGGCTGGCCATCGAAGTGTGCATAGAGCAGAAGAGTCTCGGTAGCATCCGGCGTAAGCAGCTCGCCAAAAACATAGGGTGCCCTGCCCGCCTCGAGGCGTAGCGTTTCAAAACCTCGCTGCTGCAGGAGATTCTCGATGTGTTCGGCGTTGGCCGCCATGTCCGCCAAATTTATTGAATCGTTAGGCAATGACAGGAGTTCAACAAAGTCTTGCAAGATTTGTTTTTCATTATCGCTGCGGTAGGCGTCGATACGCTCCGCGACTTCAAGACTCGAAGCTTGCTGCGCGTTTGAATTGGGCAGGACGCAGAGAAGTAGGCATGACAGGCATATTTTTCTAAGCATAGGATTGCTCTTTAAGGTAGCGACGGTAGGTGGAGCGAACGATTACTTCGAATAATAGAGAGTGAAACAAAAAATTCCAAGCGCTTGGGCCATTTATTAAGGCTAGGCTGTTGTTGCTCGCAAACGCTGCGTATGTGCGCCCAGTTAGGTCTTTTTAATTTGTCACTTGTCTCGCATCAGGAGCAATGCAGCACTGGAACGCACCGCTCTCAAAGCCATGTTGAATAAGCGAATAGATTCGCGCTAGTTCATGCCGGCCTGCTGGCGAACGTAACGCGCAGCCTCTTCGTGAGTACCGACCCAGACATCGCCTTTTGCTTTGATATGCTCGATCAGGCCCTCAAGAGACACTATGCGTGATCGGTGTCCCGTCAAATGAGGATGCATAGTCAGCAAAAATAGTGTGCCTTCTTCCCACGCTCTATCGAACTCGTCTATCCAGACCTGCATAACGTCACGGGGATTCATGTAACTATTACCCCTGGGATTAAACAGAGGTGCATCGTCGAGGATCCACTCCACGGGCAGTTCCACGATTCCGGTAGCCTCGCCGTCTAACAACAATTCATAGGGACGATCATCATGCATGAGAGAGCTTTCATAGAGGAAGCCCATCTCTTTTACGATACTTAGTGTATTAGGGCTGTGATTCCAAGAAAGAGCCAGATATCCCACAATCGATTTCCCGGAAATAGTCTCTATCTCCTCTACAGCCTGCCGAAGAAGCCGCTCTTCGGTCGTGGCATCCAGAGCCGTGTTCAGTTCATGTATCCAGCCGTGTACCGCTATTTCATGCAGGCCAGACTCATTGATCATGGTGGCCTGCTCAGGCGCGATCTTCAGACTTCAGGCAGGAAAGAAAAATGTGGCTGGAATATTTTCTTCATCCATCAGCTCTACGATTCGGGCCAAGGCAACGCGATGCACATACTGCCCCTGCGACAAGGGACCCACGCTAATCTCCCCGGTTCTCAAACCCATAACCGTTTCGTTATCTACATCAAAGGAAAGCAATACGGAAACACGGGCGCCATCGCACCAGCTTTCGGGGTTGAGATCTCTGCCGGCACGAACATGACCCACTTGTTCCAGCACATAGTCTTCACTCCAATCCCAAGGGGTCTGCGGGTCCTCATTGCCAGTGCTGGCTACGACTACCAGCCTACAAGCACCTAGAAGGCTTAAGGCACAAAGAGATAGCAAGATGTTGACACACCTCTTCATTGAAAGAGTTCCATTGGAAAATCATTTTGTACGTAGCATATGTGGCATTAGGTGCGTCATAAAATTTATCCTCGGTATATTCACCGAGGGTAGAAGGGAATACACAGAAAGTCCATGCGTGTATGCTCGGTCTAACTCATTTAGAATGAAGTCACGCCTTATTCGATCGACACAGGAAACATCCAATGACAGTCTTATTCGGAATACTCGCCATACTCTTCGTGGTTCTAATCGTTGGAATTCCATTGCTAGAGAAATACGGCCGCGAGAAATCAGACGAGGAGCTGAGCAAGATGTCTCGCTACATGATGCCTCTCATGGTCGTTCTCTTTATTGTCATCATCATTCGCTACTTCATTAGCTAGCGGGCTCAAGAAAAACATGCTTCGCACTTATCCCCTCGTAGGCAGTGATCTAAGATCAAGACTGGTGTAGCATTGTGCCGTTCCGATTCTCTTACAAAGAAAAAACTGAAAATATTATGCCCTGTACTATAGCCAACTCCGCCCTGAAATCACTTTTCGTATCTACCACCCTATTCGCACTAAGCAATGCTGCCTATGGGGCCGAAGGCCCCTGGACCCTCTCCGATGCGCTAGGCTTAGACAATGGCTTCACCATCAGCGGTGAGCACCAGGGCCGCTTCGAACACTACAATGGCAATGTGTATGCTGGAGCCAGCGACAACGATGGGGTCTTCTTCTATCGCACCACGGTGGATGCCGAGTATAAGCGCGATCGCTTCAGCGCTCAGGTCGAGGTGATGGACTCCAGGCAGGGACAGGCTGATAGAGACACCAGGCTGAGCACTTCCCATGTCAGCAGCCTCGATATACTGCAGGCGAATGTGGGATTCAAATTTGGCGAGGATGGCGCTAGCGAGATTCGCATCGGGCGATTTACCCAAGACTGGGGGACGCGGACCCTGGTGGCTCGGAACCGCTTTCGGAACACCATCAACACCTTCGATGGTGTGTCGTTTACGCACAAGCAGGCGAACGGCAATGAGTTCAAATTCCTATCTACTCAACCAGTGCGGCGTACACCGAGAGATCGCCTGAGCCTGCTCGACAACGAACATAGAACTGATAAGTCTAGCGAAGCGCAAAGATTGCATGGCGCCTTCTCGAGCCTGCCTAATTTATTGCCGACACTACTTAACAATGATGACTTGAATCTCAACCTAGAAACTTACTATCTGTTGTTGAAAGAGAAAGACACGCGAAAATTAGAAACCAGTAACCGCGAGCTGCACACCTTCGGCTTTCGCATTCGCTCCGCCGCCGCGCCCAACACCTGGGATATAAATCTAGAGACCATTTTTCAGCTAGGCGAGCGCCGTGGGTCCAGCAACCCGGCGGACACGGTAGATCTCGACCACCAAGCTTTCCATCAACGCATAGAACTTGCCTACAGCTTCGATACACCTTCCAGACTGCGGGCCATCTTTGAACTCAACTATGCCAGCGGCGATAATAGCCCCTTCGATGGAGACAGTGGTCGCTTCGATACTCTCTTCGGCGTAACCGCTTTCGAATTTGGTCCAGTTGCCCTGTATGCGCCGATAAGCCGCAGCAACATCATCACACCGGGTATTCGTCTAACGGCGACGCCGTGGAAAAATATCGCCCTGATGGCAGACTACCGTCACTTCTGGCTTGCCGAGAGTCGAGACAGCTGGGGCAGAACGGGACAGAGGGACATCACCGGTAATTCTGGCAGCTACATGGGCCAGCACATTGAACTTCGAGTACGCTGGACCGCGATTCCGGGAAATGTCCGCATCGATAGCGGCCTGATCGCACTCAATCCCAAGGGTCTTGCCAGGGATCTCTCTGAGTTCTTCTATATCGGAACTAAAATAGACTTCTAGGCTACGCCTATAACCCATAGCAGCTGTCATTCAATCAATCAGGTTCGACCCAAATTTTTGCCAAAAAAAAGCCCAATCGCTGTCAACTCATTGAGAGCAGATTGGGCTTTGTTTTTTAGCGAACTACTAAGAGTCAGTTTCGCCCGCCTTATCGGCGTTATATTGCAACTCGGAGATTCGGCGTAGTTGTTGCAGAGAGCATAGATGGGCATAGATCAGCGGGATTATCCCCTGACGACGCAGATCCAGGTACTCTTCGTCGGACAGTGCATTGAGCTTCTGCTCATCGACTGTGTAGATGCCACCGATATTGTAAGCAGGGGCATCCGGCCGATACTGTAGCTGAAGTTGCTGTGTGACGAGCAGGTCTTTCTCAGCAAATATCTTGCAGATATCATCGGTTTGTACAGTCTGCTGTGCAGTCTGAACTAGAAACTCGATTTTCTTCTCGAGATACTCAGTCCTCTCGCCATCTTCCTTAAACAGGGCCTCACCCTCTTCGGTACTCAATTGAGCACTATCTTCATCGATGAGTACGGCCAGTTGATCAGTCTCCTCATCGAAGCGCACAATCGAAAAAGGTGCATTGCTGAAGCGCACGGGCACAACCTGAGCCTTCCACTGATCGGTCTGGCAGTAGAGATTGTATCCCTCCCGCAGCCCCATGATAGCAACGGGGACGAACTGATTGCCACTGCTGTCCTTCACGAACACCAGGGGGAATTCAGCGGAGAGGGTGAAGAAGTCCTGGGAGATAATCGGTATTAGATGCTGATCTTTGTAACGCGCATAGTCACCGGACTCGATCACTTTCAGATTCGCGTGCTTATCATTTTTCAGAAGTACTGGAGTGCTCATTCTTTACTACCTTTTTAATGCTGGGAACGCGGCACAGTTTACCTAGAATGGCTGCAATAAAACAGCGCCCTCAGGCTGATTTAATCAGGCTTAACTACCCGATGGCAGAGTTATAGAAGGACTTTGAGCAGCATTCGCAAGCGCCGACGCGTCTGCCAACTCTTTTCTGACTATCATCTTACTGGCCTGCCTGATACCCCATAGATAGAAGCCAAGAAGGATCACGAGACAGACAACCCCAACGGTCACATGCCGTGAGATCAGCTGCTCCCAGCTCCAGGTGTAGTAGTTGATGAGCTTGAATGCGTCGGTGGGCTCGCCGCCGGTGAGGCCATAGGGAACCTGCTAGCGGTCGTTCGTCGAGCGCACCCAGGTCACGAACATATCGGCAAAGGCGGCGGCACCTATGCCCAAAAAGCCCCAGCGCAGCCCTCCTGAATAGAGTTGAGTCTGCTTGCCGAAATAGAACGAGAGCATTAACAGTGTGGCCAGCACCATGCCCTCGCCGTCGCCGCCGAACAAGATGTATTGCTGAGCATCCCGTTCGCTGAGCATAAACGTGCCTATGCCCTGCAGCAGCAATAGGAAGGCTGCGACTACGACCTAGGCATTTTTCATATTCTGTCTGCCATGATTAGCCAATGCGGCTATTGCGACAAACAGGACGACGCTTGCCGCGATGCCGCGATCGGCGGGACTAAAGGTTTTCCATAGGGTGGGTACGGCATTAAAGCCGCAGAACCAGGACACCGTTGCATGGCCCAGTTCGTGTATTGGTATGCCAAAGACGATGCTCTGCTCGCTAGAACCAAAGCCGCTGATCTGCACCAGAAAAGCGAAGGCCAGCATGGACGGCATTGCAGCTATACAGATTCTTTCCTCTAGATTTGGATCTGCAACGGAAGCGCTATCGTCGATGACTACCTTGGTAAAACCCTTATCGGCTGCGCTTGCTCCAGCCGCCGTTACCGGTGCAATGTCGGCCTTGGCATAGTCCGCACCGCAATTCGAACAAGTCGGGCCTGCAGCCTTGGAGTGTTCACACCATGCGCAGTTGCTAGAGGAATCCATAGGGCTGCCTTTGCTTGCCATTGCTAATCTTTTGACCGGCTACTTCATACCCGGTCTTGGTTCCTGCACCAAAATCCAGGGAGCCACTACAACGGCCCATAACTCTCGATCTACAGCCAGCCATGCCTCCGCCTGATCGTCGCTCACCTTTTCAATCTTGGCCTGCTCAAGCCAGGTCTTCACTTTTTCGTAGTTGTCTAGGATAAATTCACAGGCGACATCGATCAGATCGAGATCGACAGAAACAGTGATGACACTCTGCTGCTGTTGGTGTTCATGCAGTGCTCTCCAGGCTATCTTCGCCGTATCGTGGTTTAGTTTCTGTCTGATTAATTGCGGGTCTTTTTCAGTCGATTCGTTCATCTTCTAAATACCTACTTCCTACTTCTTACTTTTCAGTCTTACGCTTGTCTGCTCTGATGCCTTAATTCTCTTCGGACAAAGCCGCGATCTCCTCGCTGCTGTATCCGAATCCCATTAATACTTCCTCGGTGTGCTCGCCTAATTTAGGCGCAGCCTTTGCCGGGAGCTTCTCGGCGCCGCTAACCTGGAAGGGGCTATTCACGGTGCGCATTGGGCCATGCTCAGGATCGTCCAGGGGAACGATAATATCGTTCGCCTCTTTCTGCCTGTCGTTGGCAGCCTCCTCATAGTTAGAAACTACCGTGTGTGGCACATCTGCCACATCCAATCTCTGCGTCCAGTGGGCGATGGATTGTCTCTGTATGGTCTCGGTAAGCTCTTTGATTAGCGTTGGCATATTCGCGACCCGCGCCTCGTTATCACAGAAGCGCGGATCCTCGGGCAGATCATTGCGGTCGATAGCATCGCAGAAGGGCCGCCAGTTCTTCTGCGTATTTACCATGCTCATCTTCAGCAGGCGATTGTCGCTAGTGGGATAATGTAGGGAAATAAAATTATAGGCGTTATCGCGTGGGCGCTTCTCTCTGAATTCAGCACCGGCAAGTTGCGCCTGCAACATAACGGCATTCGACCAGGCTCCATTTGCCAGGAGCGAGGTAGAGACCTTGCAACCCTGCCCGGTTTTCTCACGCTGGAAAAGGCCCGTCATAATAGAGCCGAATAGGGCCATACCACTTGGGTGGTCGCCAGAACCATAGGGGAATTGTGCGAGCCAGCCCTCATAGGGAAATATTTGGTGCTCTATGCCAGAACGCGACCAGTAGGACACGGTGTCATAACCCGGCTTGTGCGCCTCCTCCCCCTTCTCACCAAAGCCCGTTGCCAGCGCGTAGATGATGCGTGGGTTTAGCGCATGAATAGTTTCGTAATCCAGCTTGAGTTTGTCCAAGGCCTTGAGCCGGTAGTTGGTAATTAATACGTCCGCCTCGCGAATTATCTTGCACAGGGCCTCGTAGGCGGCCGGCGTCTTCAGGTCCAGAACCACGCTCTTCTTGTTGCGATTATCTACCTGAAAACCGTAGGCCATGTCGGAGATTGGCAGGCCATTAATCTTGTGCCAGTGACGATTTAGGTCTCCGGTCTTAGGCGGTTCAATCTTGATTACCTCCGCGCCGTAGTCGGCCAATATGACAGCGGCCGATGGTGCCAGAATCATCGAGGCAAGCTCGACAACACGGATATTGGCGAAAAGGGGATTGGAGGTAGTGGTCATAAAGATTTCTTTAGGGCAAAAGCTAGCATTTGAATCACCCTTCTTAGCGGCCGACTACGCATAGAATTGACTGATTTGAAGAGCGGGTTCGAGCGCTAGTCAGCGCACAAGCCTGCGATCTCCGAAGGTGTTGCGCGCAGCGATAAAGCTACACGGTCGAAGAAATCCAATTCAAAACTACGAATGATATCGTCGCAGCGAATCACTTTCTGCAGAGAAGCCAGAATCACCATACGCTCATTTTCATCCAGCTTGCGTGTGGCCGTGGACAGAAAACTCTCCAACGACTCTCTCTCGAAGACTTCGGAGGAAGATGCTGTACGAATTTCCGCAACCGAGAAATCCTGGCCCAGCTCATACTTAAGCACCTGCTGTACTTTTTCTATCTCAACCGTTTCAACATTGGAATCGGCACGCGTCACTCTAGCCAGAACCATCAGCATTACTTCCTGAAACAGCTCTTGCTTGTGCTTTGCTCTGTGCTTGTTATCGCTTAGCAGTTTTGTAATCTTCGAAAAATTTACCAGACTCATCGCCATACCTACTAGTTGATGCCCGAACTACGAGCTCGGGAATCTTATTGACATGATTAGGAATTCTGCTTTGAGAATAGCAGAATAGCGCAACTGTGATAACCGTATATAGTTGCAAATACGCATTTTTCAATGCGTGGGTTCTAACGCGAAGAGGTAGTACTCAACGCATTGCTCAGAGACGCAGGCAGACCCTGCACTTCTACCATAATCTCATTGCGACGCATGAAGGGCGGCATAAATGGCGGATTGTAAAATGCAGACTCGAGGCTCGACTCTATAGTCAGGCCGTCCGCCTCGACGCGTTGCAGCAGGCGCGCCTGCTGTTTTTGAAGGTTTCGCTCTGTCCAGCGCCCTGAATAACGCACCACAGCCATGGTTCGCGCAGGAATTAGTCGCAGGTAAACCCGTTCATCACTAGGAACTGGCGCGTTCTCCATACTGTATTTGCTAGGCAGCATGAACCCAACCCGCCAGCCAGTTTCCGTCTCAAACTGCTGCACTGGGGCCGTCATCGCGATCTTCTCGCTGGAATCTATCCGAGACTGTTGCACAGGCGCCGTCATAGCGACCTTACTCTCTGCCGAGTTTGCTCCACTGATATAGTCAAATAAACGCCTGAAGCCCTCGTTGGCCGCATCGGAGGAATCATCCATACCGACCATCTCCGTCTCGGCCACAATGTAGGGCTGATAGAGACGGTACTCGAATTTTCCATCTTCATACAGTACAGAGTACTCGGGCTTTTCGAGCGCCTGTGCCGGTAGGCTTAGGGTTGCAAGGATGGCCATCATGGCGGCTACTATTGTTGGTCTTTTGCTTATTATGATCAATTTATTGCTTCCTTATCACTTGTATCACTTGCCGCTGACTCTCAAGGGCAGACTATTCTGCATGACATATGTTTTACTACGTCGCAGCCAGACGCGCAGATCACCGACTGCCCGCGACCATTCGACGCGCGTAACTTGTTTAGAGTCAAAAAAATTGCCAATATACGGCCTTAATCGGCCACAGAGCTTTATTCATGCGGGCTGTTAACAAATAATTTAGATACAGTGTCAATCAAAGAGTCCGAGGAAGTCGCAAACCCATGTTGAGGCAATACCCAGTAAAGTCATCTTGCAGATCGCTGCTCTCTATAGCGCTGCTTATGGCTGTGGCGCTGTTCAGTGGCGGGCCGAACTCGTATGTCTATGCTGCCAATAAGGATCATACCTCGCTCAGACTGATGAAACAGGTAGTCCCTGGCGCGGACAGCTTCTCCGACAAGGAAGGCGAGGTGCCCGTCTACAAGGCCTACAAGACTGACCCGGACTCTGGCGAGAAGACTCTGATCGGGTATGCATTCGTCTCCGCCGACACCCACCCGGAACCCAGTGGCTATAGCGGCGAGATCGACAGCCTCATTGGCATGGATCTGCAAGGCAATATCACAGGGCTGAAAGTGGTCTACTACAAGGAATCACATCGCCACAGCTGGGGTGATTTCTTCGCCTGGGATGGCTACGAAGATCAATTCATCGGCAAGCGTGCCGAGGAGCGGTTTCAGATCGGTAAGGACATCGATGGCATCGTGAAGGCGACAATCTCCACCAAGGCCATGTCCAGAGGTGTAAGACAGGCGGTTCGCGCCGTGACCCTTGAATACCTGCGCTAGCATTCGCCACGTTCAATATCTGTAGACTCCGCCACTCAAGCTCTTTATTGTGGTCAGCAGTTCGTCTATCACTAGGAGGCACTGCCCCATGCATAACGTCTGCACAGTTATCGGATCACTCACTCGGATTGGCTTTACCTGCTCTGCTGCACTCTTGCTGAGCACCGCTTTTGCCCAAGATTTTCAGAGTCACCCCTCAACACAGGACGCTTCGGTAAAGGTAACGCTAGAGACGCTTGCTCGCTGGGAAGACGAGCTTTCCAACTGGGGACGCTGGGGCCCCGACGATCAACGCGGTACATTGAACCTGATTACGGCCCAGAAGACGAAACAGGCAGCCGCCCTGGTTCAGACTGGCGAAACAGTGACCCTACAGCACTTCGTGACCACCGAGCCGCCGGCGATAGACAGCGCCGCCTTCGGCCCAACCGAACACTGGATGAGTAGACTCGACCCGGTAACCGGCGAGCCCACTTTCGCACTCGATGAAATTCAATTCTCACTGCACGATGGCATGCTCTCCCACCTCGATGCCCTGTGCCATTATCGCACCGAGATCAATGGCGAATACGTCATCTTCAATGGCTACCCGCAGAATTTGACTGCCGCCGGCTGCGAAGACTTAGCCATCGATCGAATGGGCACCTCCTATGTAACTCGCGGCATATTGGTTGATATACCGCTTATGCGTGGCGTCGATTGGCTAGACCCGAGCACACCAATCTATGTGGAAGACCTTCTTGACTGGGAAGAGTTCGCTGACGTGACTATCAGTAGCGGTGATGCGCTATTCGTTCGCACAGGGCGCTGGGCGAAACGCGATGCCGAGGGTCCCTGGCAATATGGCCAGGGCGGTGCAGGCCTTCACGCGTCAGTGCTTCCCTTCCTGAGTGAACGAGATGTTGCCATTCTGATAGGCGATGCGGTTAACGACGTGCAGCCTTCCGGTGTTGAAGGCATTAACAGACCCATCCACCAACTTACCCAAGTCAATCTCGGCCTACCCATTGTAGACAATGGTTATCTTAAAGAGGTCGCAGAAACCGCTGCCCGGCTTGAACGCTGGGAATTTATGACCTCAATTCAGATCAACCCGATCAAAGGTGGCACGGCGAGCCCCTTCAACGCCTTAGCGACTTTCTAGCCGATTCGTCAAGACCTGCAGGAGGCCCTGAATGATTATGCTCCAAGGCAGCCCCTGCAATTATGCGAGGCATCGTCTCTTAGGGCCTTGCTGTTATTGCAATGTCGTTCAAGGCGTCTAAATCCTTAGGCAGTTCATTGTCGCCATTGGGAAATGCATTCGCCTGCATGATATAGGAAACGACATCAACATAATCCTGGGCTGGTAATTTGCCAGGCCTGTCCGTTGGCATGTTCTCTTGAATTTTTTCAAAGAATGTACCAAGCGTTCTCCCTTCCCAGAGGAACATGAAGCCCATGCCAGCAAGACCCGGAGAGTTACTGTTTCCGCCCAAGTCTTTCCCATGGCAGGCAATGCAAGCGGTGTTATAGATTATCTCTCCACGTGCTGCCTGCTCACTTGAATAGACACCCGCCCAGATTGTCATGGTCTGAGCGGTACTTATACTCTGTAGACACAGGCCAGAAAAAAGCAGAACTGCTAATTGATATCTCGTCATAAAATTACTCATCAATCTGGAAGAGCGAATACGTATATTGAGCTACCGCTCCGTGGCCGACTGAGTTCGGGCGCCAATTCTCGAGGAAGACTGCCCGACCAACTGGCACCACCGGTGCCGACGGGCATGGCGATGTATTGTTTGCCGTTTACGCTGTAGCTAATGGGAAAGCCCTGGTTCGACGTAGCGAGTCTTACCTGCCACAACAGCTCACCGTTATCCGCATCAAGAGCCGACATCGTACGATTCCAGTCTCCGGCGAAAACCAGACCACCCGCCGTAGTCAGCGCGGCTGTATTAAAAGGGGCTCGTGAGCGATAGCGCCATTTCACTTCGCCACTGGGAATTTCCAATGCGAGTATCTCGCCTAGGTTGCCGTCAGATTGTGGATGATGAAAGTTAATTCGGCGCACCGGACCAGCACCTCCCCCGCCTAACTCCCGTTCTGTGGGTCCGAAAGTTGCGAGTTCGCAGTTGAGGGTAATTGGAATATACATAGCACTGGTCTTCGGCGAATAGGCCATTGCTCGCCAGCTCTTTACCCCAGAAGTACTGGGACACATACTCAACTCTTCGCCTATACGCGGGATCATGCCATCGCGGTAGGTGATCTGGCCTGTAATTGGATCGAGGTTAACAATATTCTGATAACCGATGTCGGTAGCCTTAATAAATTCACCCGTCTGCCTATCTAACTGCCATAAAATTCCGAGCTTGCCCATCTTAAATAGCGACTTACGACCATCGATATCAATCAGAATATTCTCGAAGACCTCGTCCATGTCCAGAGTCTCTCCAGGGATATGCTGGAAGTACCAGAGCATCTCACCGTTATCAGGATTGAGAGCCAGTGTTGAATTTGTATAGAGGGCGTCACCGTCGGTACCGCGAACTACCCTTGCCCAAGGCTTCGCCTGAGCGGTACCCCAATAGATTAGGTTCGCGTGAGGATCATAGGACCCCGCGATCCAGGCATCGCTGCCTGCACGGAACCTAAGTGGCAGATCACCCCATGTATCACCGCCAGGATCTTCCGGCCTAGCCACGGTTGAGGTGCGCCATTTTTCTTCCCCTGTCTCAGGATCGTGACCGGTGATGAAACAGACATCGTCCTTGTAGCGATCGCAGCCATTAATCCCCGTGATCAAAGTGCCGTTGGCAATGATAGGCCCAGCCGTATAAAAATAACCCAGTGTCGGATCAGCAACCTGGGTCTCCCAAACGAGCAGGCCACTGCGGGCATCAATAGCACGGATACTCGCGGTTTCTGTTGACGCGTAAATCATCTCACCATAGAGTGCTATGTTCTTCTGCACGCCTCTGCCGACTCCTGCAAAGGCATCGGCAGGCAACACGGCCGCCCGGTTACCCGCGCCTGAATTGATAAACTCCTCGGTAGGCGGAGCCGGACGATATTCCCAATGCAGGTCACCAGTAACTGCATCCAGAGCCTGAATTACGCCCCGTGCAGAGGGAATAAACATCACGCCGTCATGAATAAGTGGCGCCGCCTGAATCGCCCCAGTATTGTCAAGGGCAAAAGACCACTTGAGCTGGAGTTGATCGACGTTCTCGTTGTTGATTTGATCGAGAGGGCTGAAGCCCCATGCTGCAGGTGTACCGCGCCAGCTCAGCCACTCACCTTTAGGAGGATTGCTTAGCATCTGGTCAGTAACGTAGGTGAAATCTTCGATCTGCGCTACAGAGAATGAAGCCGATAGCAGACAGGTTAGCATGAAGAAAATAGCGTGAACCCTTTTTACAGGGTAACCGAGATGCTTTGCAGTTCTTATTATCATTATAGTGTTGCCTGCCAATTTGCAAGTGTGAACAGAGTGTCACTCTAATTACTAGCCTTGTCCAACACATTGTCGGCTAAACAATCACGAACTGCTCCATCATGCCTCTATCCTCGTGATCGATGATATGACAGTGATACATGTAAGGGTTCTCTTCGTCCCTATAATCTGTTAAACGCATGATGTTCTGCACTTTTTCGTCTGCCCCGACTTGATCCGTATCTTTCCAATCCATTCCATTTTTGGGTAGCGGACTGCCGTCACGGTCGAAGATCTGAAACTGTCCGTTGAGCACCTGAAAGGGACGCATCATGGGAGAAGTGTTAGTTATCCCCCAGATCTCTGTTGTAATGAAGTGTATTCTCCCATTAATGTAGTTCTCGGCCATGCGCCTGCCGATGAAAGAAAGCTGCCCCCCCCCGACGAAGCCACCGCCACGACCGTTGCAAACACCACGATCGAATCCAGCATCATTGAAATTGCCGGTCGCTGTCCGGTGCACTTAACGCTGGAGAACGATCAGAAGATCATAACCAAGGAGGTTTAGTCAAACGTGTTGCAAGTAATTTTCACCAACTGAGCAGGCAGCAATGCGGCTAAGGTGACTATAGGGCAGACCGGTTTCCGCATGCCATTCGTTAAATTGCGCCTGTATCTTTTTTAGATCGCGCTGACTACTTGGCTGTTCCGCAACTTCCAAACCAATACTACGCAGAGTGACCATCACGTCCTGCGACAGGATGAAGCAATCCTTGCCGGACCGGCGCAGGAACCACAGCGCACTCTGCCCCCCGAGCCTAGAGCCGTGTTTTTTAAGGTGGCTCATCAAGCCAATCTGATCGTTGGCAGGCCAGTCGGCGATAAATTTACCAAAACCGCCATTTTTTCGTGATTCCTCCTGTACAAAGAATACGTTCTCCTGCAGTGCCTTTATTTTCTGCCAGTTACGCACCACACGTCTATCGCTGGTATAGGCCTCCCACTGCTCCGCCGATAGCAGGCCGAGCTTTCTTGTCTCGAAACCGAAGAATGCCTCTTCGAACTCGGGCCATTTATTCTCGATGACCTTCCAACTGAAGCCTGCCTGATTGATGCACTTTGTCATCATGGCTAGATAGCGATCATCGCCGAGGGCTTCTAGTTGCTTTTTACTCGCCACTTTGGGTAATAGCTTCTTCAATGCCGCGCCACCACCCTTGCGGTGTTCTGCTCTTTCTTTAATTTTCTGAAACTTCGTCATTCAATTTTAAACCTTAACATCATTCCATTGTTCTATCGATTCTTATGCGCAAGCTGTCCGGTGAAGCGGCTTTCCATTACTCCACCCGGGTCAGTCACTGTTCTTGAAAAATCACGCTTAGTCTCCAGCTGACAGTTCAATCGGTTTACCGTGGGGGGTGCTGAGATAGGCGGCATACCACTGCGACTTTCTGCGATCTAACTCGACTGCGCTTGAAAGGTTATTCTTAAGGGAGATTGTCTCCAGCGCAGCCAACCAGTGCTCATAGTAGGTGTTGCCAAGATCGGGATCACCCGCTGCGTGCGCCACAACTATTTCGTCACCGAGTGTGGCCGCCCATTCTTGCCAGCTAAACAGGCCTTTCTCGTGTAAGGCCAGCACCAGAGCGAAGGCCTGCGCCTCCCAGGGCGCGTTAAAAACCGGGCCCTCTTCGTCCTGTGGTTGATGCGGAAACTTCTGCATTAGTTGCCCCCCGCTGTAAGATAAGGCTCCCATAGATCGACAAGCACTTCAGCGTTCTCGGATGTCGGCCCCCATAGGTCCTTGCCTTGGAAGGCTACGTTGTAGAGGATCGCCCCCTCATGAACGCCATCGACGCTACTGTCAGGAAAACTATGGCAGCCAATGACCGCCGAGACTATGCCTCTCACGCCCTGAAAATAGGATGGCGCTCGGGTGTGACCCGTCGCCTCACTGGCTCTGACCAGCACCCGCTCACCCACCTGAAACAAGGCCTCGCTGCGTGGCTCTCGCTCGCTGGATGCACCGGCTGCGAGTATCTTGCTCGCAAGCTGCGGGTCGGGTACCTGAACAGCCAGGTCGGTGTTAGAGCTTATGCCTCTGCCCGCCAGCTCGTCAGGCTTAAGCAGACCCTTCTCCAGCAATAACTTCTCCAAGCCCTCCAGCCAATTCTCATAATAGGAGTTCTCTATATACCTTAGCGGGTCTTGCCGTTCGCGAGCGTGGCGCGCTTCATCAATATTCCATTTACCCAGCATGCCTGTAGCTAGGGTGAGTGCAAACACACGTCGCTCCCAATCTGCGTGAAACACCGGCTCCTCAGATTCTACTTCAGGGTCGATCGGACCCATGCCTGACTGACCACCGAGATCATGCCCGCCCTTCACTTCAGCGCCTCAGTATCTTGACCGGGAGTGCGGGCTAACTCTACGCCAATCATAGAATTGCGACTGACCAATGCCTGCAAATCTTCTTCACTCCAGCCCTCTGTGCCGAGCGGGCGCTGGGGCAACACCAGATAGCGCATCTCGGATGTAGAATCCCAGACCCTTATCTTCTTATCCCCATCCAGATCGGTGCCGAATTCGCCGAGCACCTCTCGGGGCGCACTGACCGCTCGCGATCTGTAGGGGGCCGACTTATACCAAGCTGGGGGTAGGCCTAACACGGTCCACGGATAACAGGAACAGAGTGTGCAAACCACGAGGTTGTGCGTGTCATCGGTATTCTCGACCACCTTTAAGTGTTCGCCCTGACGCCCGCAGTAGCCCAGGCTGGCAACAGCTTCTGTAGCATCAGCCATAAGGGCCTGTTTGAACTCGGGGTCAGCCCAAGCCTTGGCGACCACATGGGCTCCGTTACGCGGCCCCACCTTATGCTCATAGGTCTCTATGATAGTGTTGAGGGTATCTGGATTCACCAGCCCCTTCTCCACCAACAGGCTTTCAAGAGCCTTTACTCGTAGTTCGATATCCGAGGGTGGCTCCGTATGTTCATGACCGTCGTGATGATGATCGTGGGGCACGCTACGCTCTCCTTTCTATTCGGCTGAATTCATTAACTAAGCGGGCTACTGCACGAAGCTCAGTTGCGCATCTTGGTACTTTAAATTTTTTACCTCGGCAACGAAGGCCTTCATTGTTTCGAATGGCGCCTCTACCAGCAACATATTCCTTAGCCAACCCGGTAGTACCGAACCGGGATCGATGTGGGCCTCGTTGCTTATCGACACCGCCCCATCTGCCAGCGGTATGAAATGCCAACTCGCCATAACCTTCTTCAGACGCAGGCGGCCTGATACCTAATCCATACCATCCACTGTGGCGACACTATTCATAGCAACTGCCAGAGTCTGGGCATCCTGCGTCCAGGTCACGTGTGCCAGCACGTCTCTATCCTTCACCGGAAAGGGCATGTGGTTGTGCGTGTAGACCCGAGATTCGGTGTCGCTCAACCGCTCGAGTAGATAGGAATCGGCACAACGGTCGGCCCAGTCGGGACAGGCCTCGCCATCCTCAATCAAGGCGACCAGCGCAGATAGGCGCACAGAATCTAGCTTGGTGGTAGTGCGCACGGCGTCACAGGGCGAACCCGAAACCAGGCGCGTATGTACCTGAATGCCATGTCGGTCACGCCTCAATTCCCAAGCCTGCTCTGCGGCGGCATGGGACATAGCCGATGCCGCGAAAGCAACGATGAGTGATAAATTTGTCAGGTAACTGCGCAGTTTCATGGCCTCTCCTGAACTGAATAAGAAGATCTATTGTTACAAGACCGAGCTCAGCCAAGTTTCATACATTCTATGTGGCATAGCCTACATGAGATGCCCATCTTGTAGAAGCTTGCCGGCTCTGCGACTATTCTCAAAGACCTGCACCAGATAACCAGGAATGCTTCATGCCAAGCAACCATCCGCTAATGATAGCCGTCGCGCCGAATGGCGCGAGAAAGCAGCAAAGCGATCACCCTCGCCTGCCCATCACCCCGAGGGAGATAGCACATACTGCCGCCGCCTGTGTTGAGGCCGGTGCCTGCATGCTGCACCTGCATGTTCGTGATGCTGACAATCGCCATAGCCTGGATTCCACTCGTTATCGTGAGGCGATAGCAGCTATTCGCGCTGAGGCCGGTGAGGAGCTGATCATCCAGATTACAACCGAGGCCGTGGGCAGCTATACGAGAGAGGAGCAGATGCGAGCGGTTATCGAGGTGCGTCCCGAGGCGGTATCGCTCGCCATTCGAGAGCTTTGCCCACCCGACACTAACGAGAAAAGCGCCGCCGAATTTTTCTCTTACTTGCACAGGGAGAGAATAGCTCCCCAGTATATTCTCTATTCCAAGGAAGATATTCTGCATTTCGCCAATCTGTTGGAGCGAGGCATTATTCCTGACGAGAAGATTTCTGTATTATTAGTGTTAGGTCGTTACTCTGAAAATCAGGAGTCAAATTCAGCAGACCTCGAGCCACTAGTGCGTGCACTTCCTCCGATACATAACTGGTCGCTGTGCGCCTTCGGCGCTAGCGAGACTGCCTGCATGCTCGAGGCGATTGGCCGCGGCGGACACTGCCGTGTAGGGTTTGAGAATAACCTGTTTATGAGCGATGGTAGCTTGGCGCGGGATAACGCGGCGTTGGTGAGTTCTGTGATCGACGGTGCAGCGATACTAGAAAGACATATTGCGTCAACGACTCAAGCGCGAGAATTTCTAGGTATGCGTTGATCGCCACCCGTAAAATCTACTTATTAGGTGTGTTAGAACTACTTCTTATCGTAAAAACGCAAAATATCAATGAAATAGAACACAGATATTTAGCCTAGAAATGAAAGAGCTAGAATTGACGGACTGAGAAGCGGTAGCCTGCACCGCGTACTGTTTGTACCAGCTTTGCATAGTCTATCGAGGTGTTTTCTACCGAGGACAGGGCCTTGCGCAGTCGCCTTATGTGCACGTCGATCGTCCGCTCTTCGAGATAGACGTTGCCGCCCCAGACCGCATCCTGAATATGATCGCGGCTAAACACCTTCTCCTGGTTCGATAGAAAGAACTTCAGCAGGCGAAATTCGGTGGGGCCCATTTCGACGGGTTGCTCTTCGATCGATATGCGGTGGCTGGTAGGGTCCAGCTGCAAATCGAACACACGCAGCACCTTGTTCTTCTGCTTGCCGTCAACCCGACGCAAGACAGTCTTGATGCGGGCGACCAACTCTCGCGGAGAGAAGGGCTTGGTCACATAATCGTCGACACCCTCGCTCAAGCCCTGCACCTTGTTATCCTCACTGGACTTCGCTGTGAGCATGATAATGGGCAGGTTGCTGGTAATCTTGTCGCGGCGCAGTCTGCGCGCGAGCTCAATGCCACTGCCGCCAGGCAACATCCAATCGAGAAGCACCAGATCCGGCTTCTTGTCGATGATAGATACGTGGGCATCATGGGCATTAGCCGCGCTGATGCTACTAAAGCCAGCGAGGTCTAATGTAATGCCAACCATGTCGCGAATAGCGGCTTCATCATCGACGATCAATATTGTGGATTCTGGCATTTGTTTACCAATAAACTCGACTAACAAACTAGTTAACTTTCATTCATTTAAACAGCAGTATATTACAATTATGTGACAACCTGATGTTTAATCACACTAAATGCAAGCCTCTAAAAAGCTCATAACCCTCTGTTTAAAATATATTTTCTATATTTTAGTGCAGACCACACAGCTCGCAAGACCGCCTACCTAGATTCTAGAATCGGTAGTCCACTTTTAGACTGACTTCTCTGCCTCGATTGAAACCGGTTGTGACAAAGCCACCCTGAGTAACCTCACTCCTTTCATCCATGAGGTTCTTTCCCTTAAGCGTCAGTCGCCAATTGTCGTTGAACTCGCGCATAAACACCGTATTCAGCTCACCGAATGGCTGCTCGATCAGATCAGGAGCGCCCTCTATGCCCACCTCACTGATACGCTCGCCGAAGTAGTGGTAGAGAACGGTGGCAGTTGTTCCGGAGAAAGGCTCATAGCCAATCTGTGCATTGAACAGCCAGTCCGATTGCCCCTGCAGGGCACGGGAGGTACTGGTAAGAATGCCTCTATCCTTCTCGGCAATGGTTACTTGTGAATCGATGAAAGCAATATTGGATTGTATGTAGAAGTCTTCCCAGCGATCGCCTAGAAAATCCAGTCTCTTGGAGATTTCGAATTCCACGCCCGTGTTCTCCCCTGCTTCGGCATTCGTGAACGTCTGCCGCGCCTCGGCGCCAGGCTGTACTACCGATTCGATCGGGTTCTCGAATTCCTTGTAGAACAGGCCGAGAGACATGGAGTCGCCAAAACCAAAGTACCACTCCCAGCGGAAATCATAGTTGGTGATATTAGCAATCTTCAGATTCGGATTACCCACCACTTCTCTACCGGTAACCGGATTGGTAAACGCGGCGGGCGACAACTCACGAAAATCTGGTCGTGAAAGAGTCTCACTGTAAGCAACGCGGAACTGGTGGTCGCCGTTAATATAGGTGCCACTGAACGCTGGCAGAATATCTGAGCTCTCCTGCGCGGCATTCACCTCAACATCACGAAATAGATCGAAGGTTCTCACATTCTGGCTAAAGTCTTCTTGCCGGGCTCCGAGGTTCAGGCGATATCTATCATCGAAATTGACTTCGACCTCGGCATAGAATGCATCGGACTCATTCGCCGCATCGTAGTTGTCAGTTGGCCGCGTAAACTCCCTCAGCTCAAAACCATCCGGATCGATATTCTGCGGCGCCAAGATCTCTTCCAGCGGCCGGGTCAGCAGGTCCTCATTGAATGCGATACTCCCCTGATCGAAGAAGGAGTAGCGACGCACTTCGGAATCTCTTTGCTTCTCGTTATGTACGTAGCCGCCCTTGGTGGTGATGACTGAGTTCATCGGCCCATAGAAAACCATAGTCAGGTCAACGGCAAAATCTTCGGCATCGTCATCCAACACACTAAAGCGCCTGACGTTACCGTCGGCGCGCGTCGAGAATCTATAGATTCCGTCGGGCTCCAGGTCATAGCGGTAGACCCTATCGTCTGGCGCATCTCGCTCTGCCTTTACCTTGGAATAGCGCCAGTTAACGACTAACTCGTTAAAGTCAGGAAAATAATGATCTCCCTGAACCTGATTCGAGAATAACTCCCGCTCCACCCACTCCAATTGCGTCAGTCTTACAATGTCTTCCGCAGCAAGATCTCCGCTGGTCTGAGAGACAGTATCGTCCATCTTGCGCAGCACTATGCTCGTAGTTCTGATGTTGTGATTAGCATTAAAATCTATACCGGCGGTAAAGATGCTGCTCATATCCACACTGTGCTCGGTGCCGACGAATTCCAGATCGTCTCCGATCTCAAGACCGGCGTTACTGGTGCGATAGCTTCTACGAGTTATTCCGTTGGTATCCCATGAGTTCGAATAATTGATCGCGGCCAGATAGTTGAATTGCGCACCGTTATCGTTGAGCTCGTGGAAGTTGCCGAACGATGTCGCAAAATTAAGGTTAGCAGGCAATGATTCCTTGTCGGGATTGTAGTCGTTTCTCATGCTGCGACCGATGACCTGCAGCTCTTCGGCAGAATACCCGCCGCTACCCAAGAATTGACTCTCTCTACGCAATTCCTGACCATTTGCAGTTGCCTGTTTGAGCTCAGTTGGCAACCCCCGGTAGCTGTCGTCATAGCCAAGCCATGACTTGCTGCCACTCGCGGAAGTGAAACCATTCTTGAAATTCACATCCTGTTGCAACCCGGTAGAAGTGGATACATTCCAGAAGGCTTCATCTGTCGACTTCTTGGTACGCAACTGCAAGACACCGCCACCAAACTCACTCGGATACTGAGCCGAGTATGTCTTCTGCACCAGTACGCTATCCAGTATTGCCGTCGGGAATAGATCCAGAGGCACAACGCGATTGATTGGCTCGGGGCTGGGTAGAATCGCCCCGTTCAATAGGGTGGTTGAATAGCGCTCGCCGAGGCCCCGCACATAGACGAACTTGCCGCCGACTGTACTGAGACCAGAGACTCTCTTGAGACCCTCGGCTATATTCGAATCGCCGGAACGTTGGAACTGTTCGGTACCAACAACGTTCGCCACCGAAGAGGTGCCACGTTTCTCATCTGGAACAAATTGTCCAATAACAGCGATCTCCTCGATCTGAGGCACATCTTGCCCGGTCGCCACGGTGCTAAGCGCGGAAGCAACGGCGATAGCTAAGAGTTTTAGTGGCGTCACAGGATTGGTCATGTTATTTGCTCCGATATTGATTTCATTTTGAAGCAGGTATTTTATTGCTGTTCTATGACACTGGTATTTCATTTACATTGCAGAAATATTTCAAGATCACTGTTTTTACTCTGAATGCGAACACGTGCAGAAAAATTGAAGCGAAAAAAAGGGAGTACACAGTACTCCCTTCAAAATGGGTCGAGTTATTTACTTATTCGCAAAACAATCAATGTTTCACCTATCTCGATTTCCTAGCTTCCTGGCTTAGCCTAACGATCGATCCGAAGATCGAACTAGTCAGAATACGTCCAGCCAGCAGTACAATCAGAACTACTATCCTTAACCGCACCGATGTAGTCGACCTGATCGAAGAATGAATCCGCCGGAATCGAAGGTGTAATCGCATTCAGAATAGGACCGTTCATCCATCCGATAGTACCCGTCAGATCAACTTCACCCAGGGAACTGCCCGATTGCGCGTTGAAGAAGTCGGCTACAGAGAAGTTGTCACCGTCGCTTGCACTGAAGGGACAGCCGCTAACCAGGCGCGAATTGGTCAGAGTCAGATTGCCATTTAGTCCAGCGATCGAGCCGCCCGCGTTTAGAAATGTTGCAGTCTGATCGATGTCGAGACAGTAGGCTGTGTGTGCAGACATAACGACGTTGGAAATTTTCGCCGATGTACCTTCACGCAATCTGAATCCCGCGTCGCCACCCCCGCTCGCTCCAGCACAGGTGAGATTGGAAATAGTAGGGTTAGAGCGTGGAAGCGCATCGTTGTCGTCGCCGTTATTATCGGCTTCGATGCAATGCTCACTCGCCGTGTTCTGCTTGATTGCGACGAATTGTGCCTTGCCGGACCAGCCAAAAGTCCAGTCGAGAGCGTCGTCTTCGTTGCCGGTAAGTACTATGTGCTTCGCGTTCGTAGTGCCACCGAAGAATTCGATACCATCATCAGAATTGTTGTGAACCTGAACATAGTCAACGATTGTTCCGGAACCCGTACCCTGAAATGCAATACCATTTAGTTCGTTACTCTCTGTGATGTTCTGGCCCGCGTATTTGACCTGAACATAGGTCAGCACGCCGCTGCTATCGGCAGAATCCGGCCCGCCGTAGATACCAGTTGAGCCTTCGCCTTCAGCACTGCCGCCACTCACGTTCAGAGGGGCATTACCGTTTAGGATAATGCCGCCCCATTGACCGCTGGTAGTTGCAGTCGCCGTGTCGTCTCCCTCGTAGGTGAAGATAACCGGCTTTGCCGCGCTTCCATTTGCGTGCAACTGCCCATTACGCGCAATCGTTAGGAAGTTCAGACCCTGTTGACCGAAAACATAGGGGCCTTCATCGATTGTTAACTTGGTCTTTGATTCGCTGACTTCATCAGCACCAATAAAAACTGCGCCGTCCAGTATATAAGAAAAGTTTGAGGTGAGATGTGTGTCGTCTTCGATTCTACCCCGCAGTACACACACAGATTTTCCTTTAAAAGTTCCTGATATTGCCGTTGTGTTTGTTGGACAGGTAGATGGGGCCGTGGCCGCTATTGAGAAACTAGCCGGCGTCGAGGAGTATGTCAGATTCGCTATTGTATCCGTGTAGTAACCCACATAAGCCTGCACTTCGTATCCCATTGCACCAATCGCACTGCCTACTAAGCCGGTAAATAACGACAATGGCTCAGATGCTGCTAGCGTTTTGGTGCTCGCTGCAACAATTGGATCAGCTTGGGTCCATGGCACAAAAGACCCTGAGGAATTCTGGATAAAGAAGCCCAGGCCTGGCACATTCAGGATTACGACCAGGCTTCCAGTTTTGCCTACGTCCGCTGCAGCCGGCTTGATTGTTACCAGAAAATCAACTGCCGAATCTGCGGGTACAGCGAAAAGGAAGCTGGCGCCGCCATTGATCGTAGCACCGCCAGAGAAAACGGCGCTGCTTTCTGAGCCACCCGTTGTGAGTATTGGCTGATCGGCCCCCTGCACGCTCATTGCAGCTAAACCCAAAGCTACTCCACTGGCAATCGCATTCATTTTAGTGCGCTTAAATTTCATTTCGACTCCTTCGTCTTCTACATTGATATTCGAAAATTAGTTGAGATTCAGTGAAGCCATCATAGAGCTGCCATGTTGCAGTTATGAGTCGGTTTGTTTGCAGTTTTCTTACAGTTACCTGCCTGAACACAATGCAAGAATAGGACCTCGATGAGACACACAATGCTTTTATTAGGCGAGCGTCACAATTCTGTAATGATCCCTGTCTTACCATTGCAGCACCTATGACAGATCAAGCATCTACAAATCCTCTGCGCGTCGAAGCACAGCACGTTGGCCTCTTTGAGACGCCTATAGCCTATTGCCGATTGAAGGACGGAGAATCTCTTATTCAGGAGTTGGAGACGAGCATCCACAAGAATCGAGCCGAAGCTGGTGGTCTGCAACGCTCCAACATTGGCGGCTGGCATTCAGACACTGACATGATGGCTTGGGGTGGCGAAGCCGCGAAAAGGCTATCGGAAGCGGCTATCAACATAGCCAAGCGCTTGAGCCATTTCCAGGAGGCAAGCCCAGATGTTTACGACTGGCAACTGCGTATGTGGGCCAACGTCACTCCACGAGGCGGATTGAATCAGCCACATGCGCACCCAGGGAATCTCTGGGCAGCGGTGCTCTATCTGGATATGGGGGACGAGCTTGAGTCTGACGAAGATATAGGGGGAGCCTTCTATGTGGAAGACCCAAGATTTCCCATGGCCGCTATGCACAATACGGCGGTGCGTATGATAGGAGTCGATGGGAAACCGCAGCAATACGAGGTGGAGTTCAAACTCGAGCGCGGTAAGATTGTGGTTTTTCCGGCGTGGTTACGCCATGGAGTGCGCCCCTATAGCGGCAAGCGCGAGCGCATCTCTATCGCAATGAATATCGATGCGCGACGCAAGTGAAGGACCTGATCGTTATCAGGAAGTAACAGCTTTTGAGATCGCTTTCTTGAAGGTGTAGCTGTTTACAGGATTCATAAAGCGAGCTAAACCTTGAGTGAATTTGAGCGGGCTGTCCAGCACAGCAAAGCAGAGGCAGCCTTCTTTAGAACCTGGCTGATGATGGTGCTGCGTATCCCTAACTATAAAGTCTGATGCCTTGTATTCACCAAGCTCGTCTTCGAAGCTACCCTTCAAGACGAGAGTTGTCTCGCTGCCCTTGTGGGTATGCACGGGCACTTTGGAGCCGGGCGCCATGTAGATAAACTCGCACTGTGTCTCATCATCCAGAATCAACTGGGCCTCGCTGATACCGCCGGCGACCTGCTTCCAGTTGAGTCCCTGTTGAGCGGCTTTGGCTAGAACCTTCGGCAATTTGATGCTGTCGTCCAGCACATCCATCTGAACCTCGACCACCTCTTCGACCGGCTCGCTTGACAGCTGCGCCGACTGCACGATGCTTGCTACCATACTCGAATAATCGGTGGCACTGGGAGACTCCAACTGGGGGGCGATACTCGGATCCACCCAGGAAGAAACAGCCAGGGCTTCCAGCTCTTTGGCCTTGGCACAACAGGACTTACAGAGTTCCATATGAGCCGAGACTATTATGCTCTTTCCAGTAGCCAGTTCTCCCTGAATAAACTGATTCAGCAATTGGGAAGATGGGTGCATGTTTACATCGGTATTCATCGATATGCCTCTTTATAAAATTCTTTGTCGCCCAAACCAATGGGCTTGATTAGTCTTCAACCCCGATCAAACTTCGGAGTTTCGCCACGGCAAGCCGCAGGCGTGATTTCAGTGTGCCCAAGGGTATCTGCAGATAGGCAGATGCCTCCTCGTGCGTTCGATCATGAAGATAGATCTGCTCCACTACCGCTCGCTGCGGATCCGACAGCTGATCGAAATAGCCTTCTATAAGACTAAGCTCGACCTCTAAGCCACCCCTGTCTTCATGCACAAGGGTAGTAGGTTCTCCACCCGATTCGGGTGGCCAGATATCGTCGGCGCTAACACAGTTCGGTTGACGCTTCTGTTTGCGTAACATGTCGAAGCACCGATTACGGCTAAGGGTAAAGATCCATCCCTTCGCCGACCCCTTGTCCAAGTCATACAGCGGGGCCTTCTGCCATACATTTAACATGGCTTCTTGAATGAGGTCATTTGCCAGTTGTTCGTTACGGGTAAGCTTCATGCCCAAGGCAAAGATCTTCTTCGAAAAGCGCTCGAACAACTGATTAAACGCGTTAACGTCCTGATGGTTGCCGACAGCAATCAACAGGCTTTCGTCGGAAACGACAGTGTCTTCGGCATCTAGGCTCTGGGAGGAATTATTCATCGACGCTAGTCTAACAGTTAGACCAACCTCAGTGTTAAATCCTTCTTGTTTCGCATAATTTCTGTACATTGCCAATATTACGCGTGGGCGTGCGAGCTGGATCACTCCTATCGGGAAAAAGCTGAAGATTTTGGAAAAATTCTCAAATTAAATAATTATTTCAATAACTTAGAGCGCCTATAGGCTAGGCGCTCATATAGGGCTCGAGTGCCTCTAGACGATATTCGATCTCTGCAATCTGCTGCGGGGAAAAACTATATTCTCCGCGGCGCGATTTCGTCGTCTTAAAAACGCCTCGCTTCTTGAGTACGAACAGACGCACCCCTGGAATCAGGGTATCTAGATTCTGGATAAGTAGTAGTTTGCTATAGCATTCACGGAGCTCGTCTTGACGACCCTCCTGATGGAGTTGCCACAGCCGCGCATAGACATCGCCGTACATAGTGCCGCCGGTCATGACCCCATCTGTGCCGATGCGCATCTCATACAGCCACCCACGCCCTAGAGTCGCGCCAAAAACGCTGCGGATAGGATCGGGCTGGTATTCTTGCAGCGCCAGCATGCGGGCATGCACATCACCATATTCTTCCTTTATATAGCCACACTGGGGAAAGTCTCTGGCTAGCTGCACCAAGAACTCGATAGGCAGCTCGATCTGGGGACCACCACTGGTCTGCACGAAGATAGGCCTAGCCGTGATTTCACACAGGGCAGCATAGTAGGCTCGGATCTGTTCCAGAGAATCTGCTGAGGTAGGGGGAATCGCAATCATGCCATCGGGCTCTAGTGATTCTGCAACGCGAGCATATTCCAGCATGCCTTCGGTATCATCGGCTTGCACACCGAGAGTAAGCGACATGCTGCGGCCTCGATTGGCCTGCGCCAGCACTTCGAATCCGCGTATGCGCTCTTGTTTTGTTAGATAGCGCTGCTCGCTGGAATTCTGTGGCCAGACAATTCCCTGTACACCACATCGTTCACAGAAAGCGACTTCTTCAGCCAGATCATCGAAGTCGACATCACCGGCTTCGGTATAGGGCGTACTCAGGATCATCAAGGCACCGCGCATGGGTTTGTTCGCAGTAGCCGCCAGCAAGTTTCCGAAAGGCAGCGTGCTCGCGGCGGCAATGCCACCGAGGACCTGACGCCGACTGATAAGTGAATCGTAGGCCATAGAATGAACTCCTTTGTAATTCACCTTAATCGCTTCCCACAGGAAATAATCCGTCGATCTAGATGTCATTATTTTTTACCTATTTATCTTTCTCTTTGCGCCTGTCTAACCCATGCTCAATAGCGCCCACATTCTTATCTAACATCTCTCGAGCCGTTAGTAGTTTGCTTTCCAGTTTCTCTTAATCCTCAATGCTATCGTCTGTCAGCCCGTTTCTAAAAATACGCACACATTCATTCACCACACTGGTGTAGCTTGAATTGGTTTCCATTAGCAACTCGTCAAGTTCTTCCTCTTTCTGCGGAACCCGCTTCTCGGGAAATAGCTTTTGCTTCAGGATTTCGCAGATACCTGTATCGAAGATTTCGTCGAGGGCGCGAGCCACGAAAATTTCCATATTGTCGCGAAAATGCTTAGAGCGCCCGGCGTTATCGGGAAAGAAGTCATCGATGATTTTGATGTTCTTCTTGTTGCATTCCAGAAACTGGTCGGCGTCGTCTGGATCCTAGGGAAGATTGAACTTTATGGTTCGATATTCAGGGTCAATCTCGCCAATATAGAAATCGACAGCACGGGCTACTATTGCTCTCTTTGCTCCGGCCCTGGTGTTCCATGCGCGTTCATAGTAACAGCCGAACATTACTACTGGATGAATATCCATGGAACGCTGGCCGCATACTAAATCCTTTCATACTCAAATAACCTTTTAGCCGTGACCCAAATTAATGGGCAAACTTAACTGATATGGAGGAAGCAAGTGAAAGATAACACCGGTTCGTAGTCAAAAGTGAATAAAACTATCGCATTTATAGTGGTATTGGCCGCATATCTAATTCTGCTCTAGGGGCACGATTTTCGGGGCTACCGAGCTTGAACTCTCCCTGATTCTCGGTATGCCCCTTTCTTTTACCCCGCACCATCCCCGCTGGCTTTTCAATGTGCCTCCGACACTCACTGCGCCAGCTTCAGGCCGGCAGTTGAGTGCCTTTGAACCTTTGAGGGCAGTACGTGCGGCAGTCAGTGGTCTCATGACGCAGAATTACTTACTTAATCACCCTGTAATTGGTTAGAATCGAGGCATCTATTGCTGCTAATACCCCAAGAGGTAACCTCATGAGTTGGCCAACAACAATAACAATGCCCTCGCATATCCTGCGAACTTTAGCCCTACTTACTCTCCCTGCCCTGCTGATTTCGTGTAGCCCGGAATCCGAGCCCGCACCGGCGGCAGCGCCAGAGGTGACTGCCACTCCTATGCAGGTGGCAGAACCCGAAAACACTGTCTCTCCCGAGGGTGAATGGGGCGCCTATGCTGCCAACAACGGAAATACGAAATACACCGACCTCGATCAGATCGATGCCAATAATGTGGCAGAGCTGGAAATCGCCTGGAGAAGGCCCGCGCTCGATAGCTATTACTCTGAGATGAACCCAGCACAGCGCTATACCTCAAACTGGATATCAGCCCCCGTTGTGAAGAACGGCATAGCCTATGTGCCGAATGGCGTTGGTCTGGTTGAAGCCTTCAATCCGGGAACCGGCGAAACAATCTGGGTGCAGGAGCCTGTCAACGGTGCAGAGGGTCTGCCCGGCGCGAATACCAGAGGCGTCGCCTATTGGAGCGAGGGGGATGATCGTCGCATCTTGTTGCAACGCGGCACCTTTCTCTATGCTCTAAATGCCGATACCGGACAGGCCGTCTCCAGCTTCGGAATCGACGGTCGCGTTGATCTGGATCTGATGCCCGAAGGCTCCGAACTGTTTCGCTGGGGTGGAGTGCCCATGATAGTTCGGGACGTGGTGGTCATCGGTCAATCTATGTCGGATACCTTCTCAAATAAGGAAGCCTTTCGTGGCGACGTACATGCCTTCGATGTGCGCACAGGGGAACTACGCTGGACCTATAATACGATTCCTCAGGAAGGCCAGTTTGGCACGGCCAGTTGGCAGGATCGCTCCTGGTCATACACCGGGCACTCGCCGGTTTGGGCTCTATTCAGTGCCGATGAGGAGCTAGGCCTGGTGTATATGCCTATTTCGTCGTCCACTAACGATATGTATGGCGGTCATCGCATCGGTGACAATCTATTTAGCCAGTCTCTGGTAGCTGTTGATGCCGAGACCGGTGACCGGGTCTGGCACTATCAGACGGTTCACCATGGCCTGTGGGATTACGATCCTCCTGCCGCTCCTATCATTATGGACATTACCGTGGATGGCGAGCCGGTCAAAGCTGTTACCCAGCTGACCAAGCAAGCCTTTGCCTTCGTGTTCAACCGCGAAACAGGCGAGCCCATTTGGGAGATCGAAGAGCGAGCGGTACCGCAGTCCGATGTGCCGGGCGAAGTTACCTCAGCTACGCAGCCGTTTCCGACGCGACCGGCGCCATTTGATCGCCAGGGAGCAACCGTCGACAACCTTATCGATTTCACACCTGAGTTGCGCGCAGAGGCGCTTGAGATATTTAACAACTACGTCACAGGCCCGCTGTTTACGCCACCGTCGATACGCAGCGATGATCCGAACGGCACTCAAGGCACGATCCAATTGCCCGGCTCTCAGGGAGGTGCGGATGTGCAAGGCGCTGCCTTCGATCCAGAAACCGGATATTTATACATTCCTTCCATTACATCCCCGTTCGTTGCCGATATTGTGCCCGGTGATCCAGAGATTACCAACCTAAGCTATGTCAAAGGCGCAAGACGCTGGATCGCAGGCCCGCGCGGGCTACCTTTATTCAAGCCACCCTATGGCCGCATCACGGCGATCGACTTGAACACCGGCGAACATATATGGATGGCCCCTAACGGCGATGGCCCCATCGATCATCCCGATCTTGTAGATCTGGACTTAGGTCAGCTAGGCTTGCCCGGCAGACCCTCTCCTTTGCTCACCAAGACACTCCTATTCCTGGGCGAGGGGCTCACCAACCAACGCCCCGGCGGGCGCATCCCTGCAGACATGCCGGTTGAGATCGCCACAAATAGCGGCGGCCCTATGTTTAGAGCTTACAGCAAGGAGTCAGGTGAAATTATTTGGGAAACCGAACTCGAGGCAGGCACATCTGGGCCACCGATCAGCTATCTCCACGAAGGGGAACAATTTATTCTTGTAGCCATCGGTGATCGACAATACAACCCTGAGCTAGTCGCCTTCAAGCTGCCATAAAAAAGCTGGCGCGTAGTACGCGTCAGCTTTTTTTAGATTGACTGCCCTCAGTGTCGAATGACTATTTAATGCATTCGTAAACAAATGCTGGGGGCATATTTCGAAAGGTGAAGTCCAACTTAACGGCCTTAAAGATTGGCTTTAGTTCGGCGTAATTATTCAGGCTGTATTGATACTGCAGGAACCGCCCGCCCTCACACAAATTAGACCTAACTGAATCCAGGATATTCTTCACCACCTGATCTTCGATCAAGGCCAGTGGTAGACTGGATACGATATGATCGACGTATTCGATACCTAACTCATCCAAAATCGTTCTTATAGATGAAGCGCAGGCATTAACTACGCGCAACCTCGAATCCTGCAGCGCCGTTAACTGCTCGATAAAATCCCCATTGACTTCAAAACATATTAAAACGCAATCTGGGCTCATTCGTTCCAAAATAGAACGGGTAACGCAGCCAGTGCCGGGGCCTAATTCTATGATGCAACTTGCAGATGTAAAATCTATAGGAGCGAGCAAGGTCTTAATCAAAGATTTGGAGCTGGGAGTGATTGTCCCTGAGGTCTTAAAACTCTTAATTAGATTCAGCGAATCACTAAGTTTAAATTTTGCGTTCATATTCTAAGCCACTCACCTAATTCGACGCCCAGAAAGACATATATGGCCACCAGGGGAAGCTCACCTATCAGCACTGCACTAAGCAACTTTCTTAACGACATCTTGGCTATCCCAGCAACATAACAAACAGCATCGGTAGGTACTAGAGGAAAGAGCGACCAGCCAACAACAAACCAAAATGCATACCTATGCTGCATCCGGCGCTTCAAATCTGTGATTTTTTCCGGGTACTGTTCGTGTAGCAGTTGATCGTAGCTGCCAAAAGAGGGGAAACTGTATACTAGGAATGCCCCGACCACAACTCCCGCCAGAGAAATAGCGAGCACCAAATAGGGCCACTGCGGAAAGACAATCGCGCCTGCTAGTACGAATGGCGTACATGGCATCAACAACAAGGAACGGGTAAGTGACATTAGTAGATAGGCGATAAGCGCCATTGAGCCCATCTGATTGAGCAGCTGCGCTAGTGACTCACGGCTCAGCAACTCAGGATTGATTACCAGCAATGCCAGAATCATAGCCACTACAACAAACCAGACTCTATTGATGTGCCTGGTCATTAGGAATCCATTACCTGGGGCGGGAGCTGAGATAGCATACGAATTAGATGTAGTATCTGCGTGATAATTAAAAGAGAACCGCGAAGTTTAGGCCTAGGCTCAACACCATGCAAGTCCTCATAGCCAGTGCCCTGCGCCCTACTATGCTAGCTCTTCATGGATGACCGCCATACCTTAGCGGCGGGCATGGTTCCCAGCCTCATATTTATGCGCTAAGATATCGGCATGCTTCAACACCGTTTTATCGACTCCGCCATTCAGAATCCCGACAAAATTGCCTTCATCGATCGCAGTACCGGACGCGATATCAGCTATTCGCAGGCACTTCTTGCCTCTTTGATCTTGGCGCGCCGCTTCGGCAAACTGGAGAGGGGCCGCATAGGCATCATGCTACCGACATCATCAGGAGGCGGACTAGCCGTCATTGGTGCTGTGATGGCAGGTCGCACACCGGTGATGATTAACTACTCTACCGGTGCCGAAAAGAATTGCCGATACGCACAGGACACCTGCGATTTCCGCATCATAATTACCACGAAGGCTCTGCTCGAGAAAACCGGCTGTGCGCATTTACCGGAGATGATTTTCATCGAGGATATCCTCAGTTCACTCGGCAAGGTTGAAAAAACGACTGCTTTCCTAAAGTCGAAACTACCGCGGCCATTATTGAAACGCCTAGTCGGGAAATCCAACCTCGATTTGCCAGCCGTCATTCTCTTTACCAGCGGCAGCGAGAAAGAGCCAAAAGTTGTGCAGCTGTCTCAGCGAAATATTCTTTCCAACATAGATTCCTTTTCTCAGATGATGGATATCTACGGAATGGATAATCTATTGGCTGTATTACCCTACTTCCACGTCTTCGGCCTCACAATTAATTTGTGGACGCCTATGTGCCTGGGTATGACTACGATCACCTATGCAAACCCACTAGAATTCAAGACGATTGCGAAGATCATTCAAGAATACAAACCCGAACTCTTAGTAGGCACACCACTATTCCTCGAGGGCTATGTTAAACAATCCAAGGCTGGAGATTTTGCCAGCATCAAGCTTGCGGTTTCCGGAGCAGACAAATGCCCTGAACATCTACGGATACTCTATCGAGAAAAACACGACATCGAGATTTTCGAAGGATACGGCACCACCGAAACCTCGCCTGTGATTTCAGCCAACCCACGGGATCGCAACAAGCCCGGCAGCATTGGCACACCGATACCCGGTACCGAGATAAGAATACAGAACCTCGATACGGGTGCAGACTGCGCTGTCGGCGAGACTGGCAAGATTCTAGTCAAAGGCGATGGCGTAATGCTAGGTTATCTCAACGACATAGAAGAATCTTCGCTGAGACTGAAGTCCGGCTGGTATGACACGGGAGATCTGGGCTATCTCGATGAAGACGGTTATCTATGGCACAAGGGCAGACTGAAGCGCTTCGTCAAGATTGGCGGGGAGATGGTGTCCCTGATCATGGTCGAGGAGACCATGAATGCATTGACGCCAGTGGAGGTTGAGTGCTGCGCGGTGGAGCTTCCCGATTCAAAACGAGGCTCGAAGATCGTTGGTGTCACCAATATTGAGGTAGACCAGCAAGATCTGAACAAGAAACTATCGAAGGCGCTGCCAAATCTTGCGCTGCCGAAAAAATATGTACATGTGGCAGAGTTTCCCAGGATGGGCAGCGGCAAGACCGATTTCCGCTCACTAACCGAGATAGTGCGCGAGTTGGACGAGAACGCCTAGTCACACTCGATATCGATTGTTTGCCCCACGCACCTCTCTCGCCACCCCTTTCTCCTTAACTATTTCTCACTGCCCCTTTCTCGCCACCTCTTTCTCACTATCTCTTTTTCCCAAGCTCTCAGCCCCAACCGCGAGTTACTCTTCACCCTTATTTCCTCTGAACGACCTCCAGAGGCAATTCTGAATCCTAAGAGTAGTCAAAAAAAAACAGCCACCGCAATTAAGCCGTGGCTGCCTTTTAGCTAGCCTGAAGAGGCTAGATATGACCTCTGCGCTTGTCTATATCACTTGCATCACGGCAGAGATCAGGCCCGCCAGGATCAGCAGCACAGTGGGTACCCAGCCAATAATGAATCCTAATCCGCGCTTTGCCGGGTCAGAAACATAGGATACGAAATAGATGATGCGACCCACCAAATAGAACGAGCCCAAGCCTGCAGCGTAAGTTGGGTTGCCAAAATAGGCGAAGATAAGAATAGCAGGAATGAACACTATCAATTGCTCGAGGGTATTCATATGCACACGGTAGTACCGATCAAAGACTTCATGACCGGTAATGGCTGGGGCCTGAATATCGTATTTTCCTCTTGCCATACCCACCTTAAAACTAAAAAATTGGTACTCGACAAGTGCAAGTAATATAACTAATGCAACTAATTCCATCTCTCTCTCCCCTACGCTATTGTTAAGCGCATTATTTTCTTGAAACTACACTTTTACTAATTTGAACTCATCATGCGGTTCAGGTATTCAACCGAATCTGTTCCTAGAACTGCCTCAAAGTTGATATCTGGATGCAGCTCTCTCATTCTGGTATTCAATAATCCATGAGCCGAATAAATCAAGGTGTCCAGAATAATATTGTCTGTATCGCAACCCTTCGCCAGTTCGATTAGTCGATCATAACCAACCAGGAAATTCTCTGTGTGGCGACGACGTATCTCAGTTCCATAGAACAGTTCCTTAAAGACATCTGTGCTCGCTGCCCCCATCGTCAAGAACAGGCGGGAGAAGACTTCCGAATCTCCCCCTGCAAACTGCTTCCAGACTTCCGCTAGGTCATCGGATGAGTAATTACTGTTACCAACTGGTCCTTGGGAGGAGATAAAGAGCAAACCTGAGATAGAACCTAATTGCCTGCGTGTGCTCTCTGCTATTTTAAAGAAAGCCTCCTGCCGTGCATTCATCTCCGTGGCCGCAATCGCCTGAGTTTGTTTTTCCGAATGCAGATTATTACGTCGCAACTCCTCGTTATTCTCAGCCAGCACCGATTGTTGAATGAACAAACCGATTACCAACCAGAGAAACGCGAGAAACGCAAAGGCACCCTCAAGAAAGGTTCCCATCTCTTCGATCGATAAGTCGATGAAAGAGCTCCAGCCAACGTTTCGGTCTATATAAGCGAGGAGGAAGCAAAACCACAAAAATGTGAGGCTAAGACCAAACCAAATGCGCCAGTCCTGAGGAATATAAGATTTCATGTAGCCCTAGAGTAAAGTGCCAGCAGATAGGGGTCAAATACTTACGCGTATCATTTACTGCGCTGAAGCTCCCACTGCACCTGCGCTGTCTGCGGAGAACCAACCTATAAGGTTGTCGCGTATCAGTTCAGCCTCGTCCCAGAGCACGAAATGACCGAGGCCCTCGCGATGCAAATAACGAACATCGGAGTTTACCAACATCCTGCGCATGAATAACACATTATCCGGATGTACCAAACGATCCTTGTCTCCCTGAACGATTAGTACCGGCATCGTCAGATCCTTCCACAGTGGCCTCATTGCCTCGAGCTGCGGTCGCAGCGGCATTATTTCCGCATTTGCTCCCTTCAGACTTGCCCCGAGCACGAAACGCGGCAAGACGACCGCGAATCGATTGTACCAACGTGGACCACTTAGCTGCGGATCGCCCGTGGTCGCGACAAATATCAGCCCGGCAACCAGGTCGGAATAGTTCATCGCTGTCCGTGCTATCACCGGCCCACCATAGGAATGCCCCATGAGCAGCGCGCCCCTTCCGGAACGATCCAAATCGAGGAGTGGTCGCAAGGCCGCGGCCTGCTCGTCCAGGGACGGTATCTTCGCATCGTCGTCGCGCCTCCAACCCGGGCGCGTAACAGAGATCATGTGAAATTTTTCCTGCATAACTGGGTCATCCAAATAGCTCCTGAATGCAGAATAAGAGCCAGGTGTCCCATGCACAAAAATAATAAGCTGCTTCGCCTTTCCCAAAACATCAGGTCTGTCGATCTCGACATAGTCAATACTGCCCAGCGATTGAACCTTCAGGTTGCTTGTCGAAACGAAGGAGGATGAGACGATATTCTGTTGAGAAAGTAGTGATTGGGGGCTAATACAGGCGAGAACCCAGATCAGCGCAACCTGAACCGGACTCAGGAGTCGACTGCTTCTTTGTAGTGTAGGCCGAAACGACAACTTAGCTCTCCTGCACCGCCACGGTACCAAAAGGCATGCTATTGCAGCAGAAACCCAGGCAATGATCAACCCGCCGCAATATCACTTTATCGCCCCGTTTTGGCATGAAATCCGATGGACTTGGCGTATACTCCCCAACTATCTGGATACCGGAACAAGATCATGACAAAGAAGAAGCAAGCAACATTCGATTTTGAGCAAGCCCTGGAGAATCTGGAAGAACTGGTGTCTTCCATGGAAGACGGCGAGCTTACTCTGGAAGAATCCCTGCAGGCCTTCGAGAAAGGCATCAAGCTAACTCGAGAATGCCAGAGCGCCCTCAAGAATGCCGAACAGAAAGTACAGCTTTTGCTGAATGAGAATGGCGACACCGAAGAGATCGATCTAGACGATGTGGAAGAATAGCCGCCCCAAATGACTTCATCGAATACCAAGATGCTGGATGAGTTTCTTACGCGGTGTCAGCAGCGGGTTGATCAGCGCCTTGCCGAGAAGCTCGATGCCGAAATTATCAGCCACACGCTACAACAAGCGATGCAGTATGCCTGTCTCGGTGGCGGCAAGCGTATTCGCCCCGTACTCGCCTATGGCAGCGCGCTCGCCGTGGGTGGAGAGCTGGCAGCAGCCGACAATGCGGCCGCCGCCGTCGAGCTAATTCACAGCTACTCACTGGTTCATGATGACCTGCCCGCCATGGATGACGATGATTTGCGCCGCGGCAAGCCCGCAGTGCATAAAGCCTACGATGAGGCTACGGCAATCCTGGTCGGCGATGCCTTGCAGTCTCTGGCCTTCGCGCTGCTTAGTTCGGACAGTGAGCCCCTCGAGGCAGCGCATAGCCTGGCGATGGTCCATCTACTCAGTCAGGCCGCTGGTGCCACTGGCATGGTTGGAGGCCAGAGTCTGGACTTTGAAGCCGTTGGCGAGAAACTGACTCTCGAGCAGCTAGAACAGATGCATAAGCTTAAGACCGGGGCCCTGATTCGATGTGCCGTGTTACTTGGCGGCATGAGCGCCGGTTCCGCCAGTGAGTCGCAGATGAACGCGCTAGCTGACTATGCAGACAATATCGGGCTGGCATTCCAGGTGCAGGACGACATTCTGGACGTTACCAGCGACACTTCGCAGCTAGGCAAGCCACAGGGCTCGGACAGTAACAAGAACAAACCCACCTATGTATCCTTGCTTGGCATAGAGCAGGCCAAGGAGCTGGCTGCCTCTCTGTCACACAAGGCAATCGCTGCTCTAGAGGGGTTTCCCGCCAGCGCAGACCCACTAAGAGAACTTGCCGCCTACGTGGTGAGCAGATTGCACTGAATTGGGTATAATTGAAAATTAGGTGACAGTACTTTAACTTACGCCCGTTTTTGCCTCCCAAGGCTACTTTTAGTTAGCATGGGGGCATCTGGAGTTGATATACCGCTATGCTTAACGAAATACCCTTGTCCAGGCCCGACACGCCGTTGCTGGACAAGGTAGACAATTCTACCGATCTGAAACTTCTGGAGCTGGATCAATTGGCTCAGTTGGCGGATGAACTGCGCGCCTATCTTCTTTACTCCGTGGGCCAGACCGGCGGACATTTTGGCGCAGGCCTGGGCGTTGTCGAGCTGACCATTGCCCTGCACTATGTATTCGACACACCTAATGACAAGCTGGTCTGGGATGTTGGTCACCAAGCCTACCCTCACAAGATACTAACCGGCCGCAGAGACCAGATGTTGACCATGCGCCAGGCCGGCGGCCTAGCTGCCTTTCCGAATCGGGCCGAGAGTGAATTCGACACCTTCGGCGTAGGTCACTCCAGCACATCGATCAGTGCTGCATTAGGCCTGATGGTAGCGGCACGCTTGCAAGACAAGCAGCGGCACAATATTGCGGTAATCGGTGATGGCGCGATGACGGCAGGCATGGCATTCGAGGCGCTAAACCATGCCGGCCATCTCGATGACAATATTCTCGTGATTCTCAACGATAATAATATGTCTATCTCCAACAACGTAGGCGGCCTCTCGAGTTACTTCGCTCGCATGTGGGCGAGCAAACCCTACAATTTTATTCGTACCGGCAGTAAGCGCGTTCTCTCAAAGATTCCGCCGGCATTACGGGCAGCGCATCGAGCAGAAGAATACATGAAGGGGATGGTGTCACCCGGCACGCTATTCGAGGAAATAGGCTTCAATTATATAGGTCTTGTAAATGGCCATGATACGAACGGCCTTGTCGAGATTCTAACTAACATCAACACGCTGCGCGGTCCGCAGCTACTGCATATCGTTACCCAAAAAGGTAAGGGCTATCTTGAGTCTGAGAACGATCCCTTCGGCATGCATGCCTTAAGCAAGATCGATGCTGGCGCCCGCGCGAAGAATGAACCTACAGAAGAAGCAGCAGAGGATACCGTCGAGGTAGCAGCGAAAGCCTCATCCTCCCCGAGCTATTCGGAAGTCTTCGGCGATTGGCTTTGCGATGTTGCACAACTAGATGAACTCGTCGTAGGTATCACACCCGCCATGGGCGAAGGCTCTGGCATGCGCAAGTTTGCTACGGAATTTCCAGAGCGCTTCCACGATGTGGCGATTGCCGAACAGCACGCTGTCACCTTTGCAGCCGGCATGGCCTGTGATGGATTGAAGCCCATCGTTGCCATCTATTCGACCTTCCTGCAGCGGGGCTACGATCAATTGATTCATGATGTTGCCCTGCAGAATCTCAACGTCATGTTTGCTATCGATAGAGCTGGGCTGGTCGGTGAGGATGGGCCTACCCACGCCGGTAGCTTCGATCTCAGTTATCTGCGCTGCATACCAAATATGTTGGTAATGACACCTAGCAACGAAGATGAAACTTATAAGTTACTCTCCACCGGCTACCATCATACTGGCCCATCGGCGATACGCTATCCTCGAGGCAAGGGACCGGGTCAGGAAATCAAGACTGGACTGGAACCGGTAACAATAGGCAAGGCTGTTGTGTGTCGCAGCGGCAAGTCAGTCGCTATTCTCGCCTTCGGCAGCATGGTAACTCCTGCACTGAAAGTCGCGGAGAATCTCAATTCGACGGTAATCGATATGCGTTTCGTTAAGCCGCTGGACGAAGAAATCATTGGCGATATGGCAGCGAAGCACCAGTTGATAGTAACCATCGAAGAGAACACTGTAATGGGCGGCGCAGGATCTGCCGTCAACGAGTTCTTGCTCGCCTCTAACTATCAAATACCGGTTCTGAATTTAGGGCTGCCCGATACATTCCTGGATCATGGCAAGGTGCCAAAAATGCTAGCAGACGCCGGCCTGGATGCGACAAGTATTGCTTCGGCGATCAAGAAGAAACTGAAAGACTGCAAGATTTGCTCGGAAGCATTTTAGAGGCTTCCGAACGAAAATAGTTTTCTGAGAACCGGGCAAAACCTGCACGATTCTAAGAAGCTTCTCCACCCAAACTAATACCGGAGCACAATGTGTCTACATCCGAGGAAAGAGCCATACGCCATAAGAAGGCGATGCAACGAAAGAAAGAATATATAGATGGACGCATCGCCGAGGCAACGATCGACAAGGGCTTGATGGTTGTTCTCACCGGAAATGGCAAAGGTAAGAGTACCTCGGCCTTCGGCATGCTGGCAAGGAGTGTGGGTCATGGTCTTCGTTGCGGCGTCATCCAATTCATTAAGGGCCAATGGGACTGTGGCGAGCAGATGCTGTTCGCCGATAATCCCCTGGTTGAATTCCATGTAATGAACACAGGGTTTACCTGGGAGACTCAGGATCGAGACAAGGATATCGCTGCTGCCGAGGAGACTTGGAAGCACGCCGCAGCGATGTTGAACAACCCGGAGTTCGATGTAGTTATTCTCGACGAGTTAACCTATATGCTCACCTACGGCTATCTGGATAAGGAGATGGTGTTGTCCGCCCTGGAGGGAAGGCCTGCCGCTCAGCACGTGATAGTCACCGGGCGCAGCGCGTCAAAAGAGCTTATCGAGCTAGCCGACACCGTGACCGAACTGGGCGAAAATAAGCATGCCTTCTATGACGGTGTGAAAGTTCAGAAGGGCATCGACTACTGATGCACTATTCTTCGCGCGCTATCGCCAAGCCGCTATTGCGCCCTGCACTACTGCTAACTTGCCTGTGTACTTTTCTGGCCCCGAGCCGGAACTCTCTTGCCGCCGAAGTTCTGGACGACGAGGGATCGGTAGTTCGACTCGACAGGCCTGCCGAACGCATCATTAGCCTCGCACCGTCTCTAACCGAACTTCTCTTTGCCGCGGGCGCTGGCTCAAAAATGGTGGGGGTCATCAATTACAGTGACTACCCACCGCAGGCGAAGACGCTGCCGATAATTGGCCGTCATGATCTGCTGGATATGGAGAAGATTCTGCAACTTCGACCCGACCTGATCGTGGCCTGGCAGAGCGGAAACCCCAGAGCCTCGGTCAATCGACTGCGGGAGCTGGGAATAACAGTCTATATCGCCGAACCCAAAAACCTCGCCTCCATCCCCAGTCATTTGCGGCGACTCGCCGTACTAGCTGGTACCGAAACTGCGGCAGATAGAGTGATAGATGATTTCGAAGCCAAACTTGGCGCGCTGTCTGAAAATTTCAGGCACAGGTCACCAATTAGAACGTTCTATCAGGTATGGGACAGACCGCTGATCAGTGCAGGAGGCAATGAATTGATTAACGACATTATTAGCCTATGCGGCGGTGTAAATATCTTCGCCGATATTCAGCTCGTTGCCCCCAAGGTGAGTACGGAAGCCGTGCTATTGAGAAACCCACAGGCTATCGTCGCAAGCGGCATGGACATAGAACGTCCAGAATGGTTAGACGACTGGCTCAAATGGGAGCAACTCAGCGCGGTCGCTACTAACTCACTGTTCTTCGTGCCCCCGGAACTGCTGCAGCGTCATACGCCGCGCGCATTGCTTGGTGCCGAGCGCATGTGTGAACAGATAGACCTTAGCAGGACACGGTTGGAGACTAACTAACCGCCTTCGTATTCCGCGGCGTTGTGAAACACCAGACTCGCACCCACCTTTTCATCATCGTCTGCGTCCGCACTAGCGGAAACGGCAAGAGAAATTCGACTGAAAGACGCGAAGGGAATGTGTAGCGGATAACTGCGATTAAGTGGCATGCCTAATACCGTAGGCAGTACAACTCTTAGAACACCACCGTGGGTTATGATCAACACATGACTGCCATCGGGCAGCTGCGCGATCTCACTCCACGCCTGTAATACTCTGTCTCTGAACGTAAGAAAAGCCTCGCCATTCGGCGGCACCAACTTCGAACTATCTTTTCGAAATTCCCTAAACTGCTCTGCTGCCTTGTCTCGCCAATCCGAGAGCAGCATGCCATCCCAATCGCCGTAATCAATTTCCTGCCACTGCTCTTGCATCTGTAACTGCACTCCGGTTTCGCTCGCCAGGTGTTCGGCGAAGACACGACAACGTTGCAGCGGGGAGGAAATTAGATGGGTCCAGCGAGGGGTCGCTGCGGATGTCTTTAACTCGGCGCAAAGCGCTGCCGCCTTTTGCATCTGCGACCAACCCAAATCACTCAAGGGGTGATCGACACGGCCGCGTAATACTTCACCGCCTATCGGTTCTCCATGACGCAAAAAATCTACAGTAATCTGTTTTTTGGGGGAAGACACAAACTAGCTCGTCAGCATTACTACAATTTAAGTGGGCTTGTTGATATGACCCATTTTATCAACCTTCACCGACAGGTAGTTTTCGTTGTGAGGATTGGCACCGGTGTGTATTGGCACTATTTCCGTCACCTGAATACCCATCTCGGTTATTGCGTCTATCTTTTCAGGATTATTGGTCATCAGACGCAGACTCTTGATGCCGAAATGATCGAACATGGGTTTACAGATTTGATATTCCCGAAGGTCAGGATCGAAGCCGAGCTGCACATTAGCCTCTACCGTATCGGCTCCTGTGTCTTGCAGGGCATAGGCCTTTATCTTGTTTAACAAGCCGATACCACGCCCTTCCTGACGCAGGTACAGGATTATGCCACGCCCTTCTTTCGCTACACTCTCCATCGCGCACTGTAGCTGCGGCCCGCAGTCACAACGCAGACTGAACATACAGTCGCCGGTCAGGCATTCGGAGTGAACTCTGCAAAGAAGTGGTTGGTCTGAATCAGGCTCGCCGAAAACTAGAGCCACATGCTCTTTGCCATTAATCTCGTCTTCGAAGCCATGAATCGTGAATTGTCCCCACTGTGTGGGCAAGATCGCCGATGCTACAAATGAAACTGTCAAAAATCTTTCCTCTAAATTCTTAGGACCTTAGCCAATTAGCACAGCCAGAGCCTGTATACACAGGGCGGCCATTATACCTGCTAAAACATCATCAAGCATGATTCCCAGCCCCCCTGCGAGCTCTTTATCTGCCCATTTAATGGGCCAAGGCTTGAAAATATCCAGCACACGAAACAACGCGAAGCCCAAAATAGCCCAAATCAGGCCGCTTGGCGCCATAAACATGGTAATCCAATAGCCTACAAACTCGTCCCAGACTATGCCTCCATGATCATGAACCCCTAGATCTTCCGCCGTTTTGCCGCATAACCAGACGCCCAGCACAAAGCTCACTAGAATCATCACCGCATAAATTAGCGGCGACATGGCGGGTAGCAGCAGATATATAAGCAGGGCAACAACAGTACCTGCTGTGCCAGGAGCCCTTGGGGACAAACCCGAGCCGAAACCAAAGGCTAACAGGTGTATCGGGTTGCTTAGTATTGCCTTGTTTGAGTTCATGGTTATCTTAAGATTAGTTATCTTACTATTAGTTAGCTTATCAGGCTGACTGCACCGATGCGAAATGCTGATAGGCTCGCGCCGAAAAATCAACTGGCGCTCCATCAGTGTCAAGATAGGCGACTCCTTCTCCGCTGACGATTTCACCGATACAGCTTACTTTCACGCCGATATCTCTGGCCAGTCTCTCCAATTCGGCACAGTCTCCCTCGGGGACGGTGAAACATAACTGATAGTCATCACCACCAAACAACGCGGCCACTATTCGGTTCTCAGTATCCATGCAACGTTGGCAAGGCATCGAATACGGTAAGGCATCTATGTTTATAGTAGCGGCCAATGAGCTGGCTGCGAGAATATGCCCCAAGTCGCCCTGCAAACCATCGGAGATATCTATGCAGCTGGAGAATAATTTGCCAGCGGCTGCGGCTAGTTCAAGCTGCGGCTGTGGCTTGAAATAGGCATCGCTGAAGTATTGTCTATCTTGATCGCTGAGCGACTGTGCCCCGAATGAAAAGCTACTGCCTAGATGTGAGTCTAGCCCGAGCGCGAGCAGAGCAACAGCCCCATCGCCTAAATTGCCACTGACGTAAATTTTGTCACCTCTATTCGCAGCACTGCGGCGGGACGCCTGTGATCGATCGACTAAGCCCTGAACCTGTAAGCTAATACTCAGCGGACCGCGACTGGTATCACCGCCTACCAGAGGACAATTGTATTGTCTGGCGAGGCTCGCTAACCCCTCACTAAACTTCTGTAGCCAGGTCTCATCGCTATCGGGAAGCACGAGGCCCAGAGTAAAACAGTAAGGCTGTGCAGCCATCGCCGCCAGATCGCTTAGGTTGACGGCAAGAGAGCGGTTGGCTATCAGTGCCGGGTCTGCATCGGCGGGGAAATGTATGCCGGAGATCAGCACATCCATCGACATGGCTAGATGCTTGTTCGCAGGGACGTCGATGAGCGCGGCATCATCACCGATCCCAAGCTCGATTCCATCGCGCTTGAAGGACAAATTCGGATTCGCAAAATAGCGCCGAATAATCTCAAACTCTAATTGGCTGCTGGATTTGGCCATGAAGTTGCATACCGAAGATAGCTCAGCGACCGCCTGTAGGGCGCGATCGATCTGAACGACTTATTGCACTGGCTATTTGGAAGCTTGTTCTACAGGCCGCAAAGTCACAGCCAACTTATCCAAGACGCCGTTAATATATTTATGGCTTTCGGTAGCTCCGAAGGTTTTGGCCAGCTCCACACATTCGTTGATGACAACTCGGTAGGGGACATCTATTCGATTAGCCAATTCGAACGTTCCAAGGTATAGCAGAGCTTGCTCGACCGGGTCTAGCGACTTTAACTCACGGTCTAATAAGGGACTTATATGTTGATCCAGGATTTCTTGCTGCTTGGGTATTTCCAGAAAAACTTCCGCGAAATATTCCCAGTCTATCTTGCCACCATTCTGTTCATGGAATTGCGCTTCAATCGCCAGGGGGTCGGATTGACTAATATGCCATTGATACAGGGCCTGCATGATCAGAGTGCGGGCCTTGCGCCGCTGGGCAAGAGGTAGTTTACTCTTGGCGCGAGGCCTATTTTTTGCGGGAGCCGAAGAACTCGCTGCTGCTTTAGGCTTAGCCTTAGTTTTAGTCTGAGCTTCGGTCTTGGGGTCGGCCTTGGATGGCACTAGCTAGTGCTCCAATTGTCTTAACAGGCTAACCATCTCTATGGCAGTGATTGCAGCCTCGGCACCTTTGTTTCCAGCCTTGGTTCCCGCTCGCTCTATTGCCTGTTCTATCGAATCGACGGTTAGAACGCCGAATGAGACGGGCTTGCTAGACGCCAGACTCACCTGACTCAACCCCTTTACACATTCACCGGCTACATATTCAAAATGCGGTGTTCCACCGCGAATTACCGCACCCAAAGCAATCACAGCATCGCAGTCATCGCCAGAGGCTATCTTCTGAACCGCAAGTGGCAGTTCGAATGCACCCGGCACCTTGATGACCATAATGTCTTTATCCATCACGCCATGCTTGCGCAATACATCGATCGCACCTTCGAGCAGATGGTCTACGATAAAGCTATTAAACCGCGCTACAGCGATAACATATCTGGCTGACGCATTGTTATAGTTGCCTTCAATTGTCTTTATAGTGGTCATTACATATTCCTACTTTTTCTTCTATAACTCTTAAAATGTAGACTGCTATTTCTCGAACGCGACAAACTCAACCACTTCCAGATCGAAGCCTGAAATAGCATTGAATTTAGCCGGAAAACTCAATAGCCGCATTTGGCCAACTCCCAAATCTCTGAGAATCTGCGAGCCGGTACCTATGGTCAGATCGCTGCCACCCCGATTCGTCTGATTCGCCTCGGAGCCATCGGTCAGTATATTCGCTATATTCTGCTCCATACTCTGACCATAGTCTTCACCTGACAATAACACAGCCACCCCATTGCCTTCCTCGGCAATTTTCTTCAGGGCATCGCCGAACGACCAACTGGTGCGACTGGAGTTATAGACCTCGCAGATATCACGGACCGTATTTGGAATGTGCACCCGTACCATCAGAGGCTTATCGGCTGTAATTTCACCTTGGGTGAAGGCAAGATGCAGACTGCCACTGATGGAATCCTTGTAGGTATGGACGTCGAACTCACCGAACTTGGTTTCCATCTTGGCGCTAGAGATTTTGGTAACCGTGTGCTCGTTGGCTATTCGGTAGTGAATCAGATCAACAATAGTGCCAATCTTGATCTTGTGCTTTTCAGCAAACTTCTCCAGATCGGGGCGTCTAGCCATCGATCCGTCTTCATTCATAATCTCGACGATTGCGGCCGCCGGCGAGTAGCCTGCCAGACGCGCGAGGTCGCAGCCCGCCTCGGTATGACCGGCTCTGCGTAGGACGCCGCCGGGTTGTGCCATGATGGGGAAAATATGCCCAGGTTGTACAATGTCATCGGCAGCGCTCTCGCGCCCAACCGCCACTTGAATAGTGCGCGCCCGATCTGCCGCCGAGATACCGGTAGTAACCCCAGTCGCCGCTTCAATTGAGACGGTAAAATTGGTGTTATAGGGTGTATTGTTTTCATTCACCATGAGTGGCAACTTCAGATGTTTGCAGCGCTCATGGGTGAGAGTTAGGCAGATCAGTCCGCGTGCATTGGTTGCCATGAAGTTTATATCTTCGGTACGCACACGCTCGGCGGCGATAATTAGATCGCCCTCGTTCTCTCTATCTTCATCGTCCATCAATATCACCATCTTGCCCTGGCGAATATCGTCAACGATCTCTTCTATCGAATTCAACTTCATAGTTTATTCAAACTCTTTGCTACTCTTTTAACTCACTTAATCAAAGCCATGCTTTGCCAAAAATTCTTTATCCACTACTTTATCGTCTGGGCTACTTCCCGTCAGCAGTCGCTCTAGATAGCGTGCTACGAGATCGACCTCCAGGTTAACGCGCTGGCCTGCCTTATAGTCGCCAATTATCGTTTCTATCTGCGTGTGCGGAATGACATTGACAGTAAACTTTGATCCGCTTACTTCATTCACCGTAAGGCTTGTACCATCGATACAGATTGATCCCTTCGCCGCGATATACTTGGCCAGCTCTTCGGGAGCCTCATAGACCAAGCGCACACTGTTGCCATCTGCCGACGACTCCAACAGCTGACCTACCCCGTCCACGTGACCGCTAACGATGTGGCCCCCAAGACGCCCATTCGCCAGCATCGCTTTTTCCAAGTTAACACCACTGCCGGCGTTGAAATCGCCCAGTGCCGTGCAGCGCATTGATTCATTCGATACATCTGCACTGAACGAAGCACCACGCAACTCTACGACGGTGAGACAGCAGCCATTTACAGAGATGCTATCGCCCAGACCCACATCACCAAGATCCAGCTTTCCACTATCGATCGTAAGACGCCAGTCTGAACCTAACTGTTGTAACTTGGCTACTGAGCCAATCGCTTCGATAATTCCAGTAAACATTTTTTTAAATTCGCTATCGTAAAACTACTATGTATTATCTATCAACTTAGATTAAACCGGCTTCAAGGTGACGCAAATATCGCTGTCGATCTGCCGCAGGTCGGTAATCTCAAAATTTAAACAATCCGACATAGACTGTATGCCCGTGATGTTGAGCAAAGACCTTGCATCGCTACCTAACAACTTCGGCGCAATGTAGAGAATAAGTTCATCGACCAAGCCTGCTTCAATGAATGCCGTACTAAGTGTGGCGCCGGCCTCTACTAGCACCTCGGTGCAGGCGAAATCAGAGGCCAGAGATTCTAGCATAGAATGTAGATTTACTCTCTTCCCTCTCGCCTCGAACTGCCTGTATTCCACATTTGCTGTAGGGGTTTTGGCCGAATCCAGCGCCTCGATCCCGAAGATCTTGACCTCACCCGGGGCTTCTAGAATCTTTGCGGTTTCCGGAGTTCGGAACTTACTATCAAGAATCACTCGCAATGGCTGCCGAGAGAGCGCTAGCTGATTGAGAGCTAACTCTTCCGGATCCAGCTTTAATTCTTCCAGGCGAACATTTAGAGATGGATCGTCAGCTAACACTGTTTCTATACCGGTTAGCACGGCGCTGCTTGCGGCACGCAGACGTTGTACATCGCGGCGCGATTGCGGACCACTTATCCACTTGCTCTTACCATTCGCTAGAGCTGTGCGACCATCCAGGCTCATTGCCAGCTTGCATCGCACATAAGGGCGACCTTCTTCTCTTCTCTTAAAATAGCCAGGATTGAGACCGCGGGCAGCCAGGTCAAAATCAATCAACTGAACCACTTCTATACCTGCAGCGAGTAGTTTATCAACGCCTTTTCCTGCGACAGCAGGATTAGGATCTATGCTTGCGATCACCACGATGGCGACATCAGCTTCGATCAATGCATCACTGCAGGGACCGGTGCGACCTATGTGCGAACAGGGCTCAAGACTCACAAAAGCAACAGACGACTTTGCACGCGCTCCAGCCTGCACTAATGCCATTACCTCGGCATGTGCTTCACCGGCTGCAATATGCCAACCTTCACCCACGATTTTTGAATCCGAAACCAGAACACAACCCACCCTGGGATTTGGCGAGGTGTTGATAGAATTGCCAGCCAAATCTATTGCTCTCTGCATATAGACTGGCCAGTCAAGAATCGCTTGCTCTAGCTCATCGTTGCGGATTTTTTTCATGGCTTTCATTAGCGAGATAGCTCAGTGGCAAAGCAATATGTTCTAAGAATAAAGACGGCTACTAGCAGCAGCGCAGTATTATCGGTTTAGGGAACGGTTAATATACTGAACTTATTTAGTGTTGTCTTGGGAGAGGCGATCGATTTCCGCACGGAATTCATTGAGATCTTTGAAGCTACGGTATACCGAAGCAAATCTGACGAAGGCCACCTCATCCAGGTTACGCAGCTCTTTCATCACCTGTTCGCCCACATCACGGGATTGTATTTCACGCTCTCCGGTAGCGCGCAGGCTTGCCTTTATACGCGTGATAGCTTCCTCGACCTTCTCGATACTAACTGGACGCTTCTCTAACGCCTTCGTTAATCCCGCCATCAATTTGTCTTCGTTAAACGGCTCGCGAATACCACCTTGCTTAATAATTCTCGGCATTACCAATTCAGCGGACTCATAAGTGGTAAATCTTTCTTCGCAGGTGATGCATTCACGCCTACGTCGGACGTGATTGCCCTCGGTAACCAATCGGGAATCTATAACCTTGGTATCAATCGCGCCGCAAAAAGGACAATGCATAAAAACCACTCATTCCATTAATATTATAATAATCTACTATTCTATTCGACCGACTCCACTATGGAACCGGGTATTACTCGTCGCTACCGTTGGTAGACGGGAAAGCGTGCGCACAGATCAACTACCTTTTGCTTCACCTCGGCAATTACCGCTTCATTCTCTATATCGTCGAGAATATCACACATCCATGCGGTTAGACTGGCCACCTCTGCTTCGCCGAAGCCTCGCGTGGTGATTGCCGGCGAGCCCAGTCGCAGGCCACTCGTAACGAATGGCGGCTTCGGATCGTTTGGAACGGCGTTCTTGTTCACGGTGATATTTGCTCTACCCAAAGCGGCATCGGCGTCTTTACCGGTAATATCCTGCTTAACCAGACTGAGAAGGAAGAGATGATCATCAGTGCCACCGGACACCACATCGAAGCCTCTATCGATAAAACCCTTCGCCATAGTTCTGGCGTTAGCGACTACCTGCTGCTGATACACTTTGAAGTCTTCGCTCATCGCCTCTTTAAAGCACACCGCCTTCGCTGCAATAACATGCATCAATGGGCCGCCCTGACTCTCGGGGAATACCGCGAAATTGAGTTTCTTCTCTAGCTCCGGATTCGCTCTGGCCAAAATGATTCCACCCCGTGGTCCGCGCAAGGTTTTGTGGGTGGTAGATGTAGTGACATCGGCGATGTTGACCGGACTCGGATACACGCCGGCCGCAATTAATCCGGAAACGTGAGCCATGTCGACTACGAAGTAGGCGCCGACGCTATCGGCGATATCTCGGAACTTCTGCCAGTCGACAACGCGCGAGTAAGCAGAAAAACCGGCCATGATCATCTTCGGCTTGTGTTCCTGGGTAAGCGCATTGACCTGCTCGTAGTCGATCTCACCCGTTTCGCTATTGAGACCATACTGCACTGCATTATAGATCCGACCCGAGAAACTTACGCTGGCACCATGAGTAAGATGGCCTCCGTCTGCCAGACTCATGCCTAGTACGGTTTCACCAGGCTTAAGTAGCGCCATATAGACCGCCGCATTTGCCTGCGAACCAGAGTGCGGCTGCACGTTTGCGTAATCCGCCCCGTAAAGCTCCTTCACCCTAGCGATAGCCAGATTTTCTACTACATCGACATGCTCGCAACCACCGTAGTAACGCTTGCCAGGATAGCCCTCGGCATATTTGTTGGTTAATACCGAACCCTGCGCCTCCATGATCAGAGGACTCGCGTGGTTCTCTGAGGCGATCAGCTCGATGTGTTCTTCTTGGCGAGTACTCTCAGCTTCTATGGCCGCGCTAATTTCTGGGTCAAATTCTGAAAGACGGGTATCGCTCTTAAACATCTGCTGCTCCAAAGGCTAAAATAGGGTTACAAGGGTCTCTTGATTCGGTCTGGGTTTGTGTCCCGTTTGTCTTTGCGACATCGGGATTTTTGAATGCGCTATTCTACATGATGAGCTTTCGATGGGCATTAATATTCTTGGAATTCTGACGTGCTTTTTGGGCACATAGTGCCCTGCCCCTGTGCCATAATAGCCCAGTATAGGGGCAGCATAGGAGCAGCACAGTGACAGCCTCGGCAGCGACGGATTCAGCTCCGTAGACAGTACATACATAAATATCAGGACAAGCTCAATGACACAATTTGTATACACCATGCACCAGGTCGGCAAGATCGTCCCACCCAAGCGAGAAATCCTAAAGGACATCTCTCTTTCCTTCTTCCCCGGAGCGAAGATCGGCGTGCTGGGCCTAAATGGTTCCGGTAAATCGACACTGCTGCGCATCATGGCCGGCGTGGACAAGGAGTTTAACGGCGAGGCCCGCGCTCAGTCATACATCAATATTGGCTACCTGCCACAGGAGCCCGAGCTGGATGAGACTGCCGATGTTCGTGGCAATGTGCAGCAGGGGGTGAAAGAAATCATCTCTCTAGTGGAAGAATTCAATGCCATAAGCGACAAATTCGCCGAACCCATGAGCGATGATGAGATGACCGCCCTGCTAGAGAAGCAAGGCGAGCTACAGACCAAGATCGACACTTGCGATGGCTGGGACATAGAGCGGATTCTCGAGCGCGCCGCAGACGCCCTGCGCCTGCCGCCCTGGGAGGCGGATGTGAGAAAACTATCGGGCGGAGAGCGGCGCCGCGTGGCACTGTGCCGCCTCTTGCTCTCAAAACCCGATATGCTGCTGTTAGATGAACCCACCAACCATCTCGACGCCGAGAGCGTAGGCTGGCTAGAACGCTTCCTGCAGGACTACAACGGAACCGTAGTCGCCATCACTCACGATCGCTACTTCCTCGATAATGCGGCAGGCTGGATTCTCGAATTAGACCGTGGTCACGGCATTCCCTATGAGGGCAACTACAGCAACTGGCTTGAGACAAAAGAGAAACGACTGCAAACCGAGGCCAAGCAAGAGGCCGCCCACGAGCGCACTATCAAGTCCGAATTGGAATGGGTGCGTGCTAACCCCAAGGGCAGGCAGTCCAAGAGCAAGGCGCGTATTGCGCGCTTCGAGGAGCTTAACTCGCAGGATTTTCAGAAGCGTAACGAAACGTCTGAGCTGTATATACCGCCCGGCAATCGTCTGGGAGACAAGGTCATCGAAGTACGCAATCTTTGTAAGGGCTTCGATGACAAGAGCCTGATCGAGAATCTGAGCTTCTCGGTGCCCAAGGGAAGCATCGTCGGCATCATCGGCGGCAACGGCGCGGGTAAGACGACTTTCTTGCGCATGTTAGTAGGCGCAGAACAGCCCGATAGTGGCAGCATCGAATTAGGCGAGACCGTTGATCTGGCCTATGTCGATCAGAGCCGTGACGAACTGAATGGCGAGAATACCGTCTGGCAAGAAATATCTGAGGAGCGGGAGCAGCTGCAGATCGGCAGGTACGAAATCTCGTCAAGAGCCTATGCCGGTCGCTTCAACTTCAAGGGCGGCGATCAGCAGAAGTTTGTAAAAGACCTGTCAGGCGGTGAACGCAATCGACTGCATATGGCCAAGCTGTTGAAACGCGGCGGCAATGTTCTGCTATTAGACGAACCGACCAACGATTTGGACGTAGAAACACTGCGCGCCCTGGAAGAGGGCCTTCTTGCCTACCCTGGCTGCGTGATCGTCGTCTCCCACGATCGCTGGTTTCTGGACCGCATCTGCACACATATCCTGGCCTTCGAGGGCGACAGCGAAGTGATTTGGCACGAGGGGAACTACACGGACTACGAAGTGGAACGTAAAAAACGTACCGGCGAGTCCAATGAACCGACTCGCGTAAAATACAAGAAACTTAACAGCTAGCGGCCCGCAAGAAGCCTCGCCGAGAGGTGAGGGTTTCAGATGAGTGTTGGAGCTTAGGGTTTACAGTGAGAATTTAGAGACCCAGCTCTTCTTTTAGCTTAGCCAGTCGTGCCTTCGCCTCGCTCTTGCCTAGCGGACGCGGCAACTTGTCGGCAAGAGGCGTCGACGCATTTGCCACTAAGGCCTCCCCGTTTATCACACGCCTGCATAGCAATTCATAGTGGTATTCGAATAACGGCAGGGACTTTGATTCAGGTTCGCTGGCGAGCTGGAACCACCCTGCCGCCTGACCCGCCAGATAGACTGCCTCGTGACTCCAGGTGAAGTCGCGCTTCGGCGAGGGCGCGGAACAGGCTTCCATATAGGCCTGCCGCGGCGATGGCAGGCCGAAAAGGTCCAGACCCTGATCACAGGCCTTCACCAGAGCGGCGATTGAGGGCAGGTAATCCTGCGATCGAATCACTCGCTTTGCCGCGTGCACAATCTGCAGCGGTGAATAATTCTCCAGGCTCGCCAACCAATACTTCTTGGCAATTATCTGGCTCTCTTCGCTGTTGAAGGCTTTGTGATATTGGTTGTGATAGGCAAACTCGAATTCTGCGAAGATCTGATTTATCGCGTCCACACGATCGAGCATGACGCCTTCGTTAAAGTCGCCAGTGGATTCCGCCACACCCTCAGAGTCCTCAGGGGCGTGTCTACTCTGCCCAACTTCGGTCAGCGATGCGCTGGAACCTTTCTTTAACTCGTTGCTGGTTTGATCCAACAAGGGATTGATTTTCTGCATAACCTATATCCGCGCCTTCACTTTGTTTCAGCTGTCGCGCCCAACCTTGCTTAATGAACTGAAGAAACACCGTATTCCAAGATGACTTCACCTGTTGGCTATCTTTCCAATACATGACAAACTCGGGAATCTTACTTCTCGCATAGTCTTCATCGATTTCCGCAAGCTGCAGAATGTCGAAACAGTCACTGCTGGGCTGCCAATTTGCCGAGATCGCCTTCGGCGTATCATCGTAGCCAAACGATGCCGAGAACTTGGCCCATTGCCTGCGTATGTGCTCGATGAACTTCGTGTTCCACGCGCCATTCACCATGCCACGCTCGCGCCAGTAGAGCACGAACTCGGGTATGGCATCTTCTATAAAACTGCTATTGATGCCGGAAATTTCCAATATACCTACCGCATCCTCGCTGGGCCGCCATTGAGCCGACATTTCTGTCGCCAACTCGAAGGCTCCCTTGCGGGTCTGCTCATTGCGCCACTCTTTCAGGACATGCTTGTAGAATGCATTACCCCAGGAAAAGCGTGCCTGACCTCGATCTCGCCAGTAGCTCACGAATTCAGGAACCAGAGCATGAACAAATTCATCTGGGATACTGTGCTGCTTGCACTTCTTTATCCAGTCCAGACTTGGCTGCCAATTCGGCGCGATCAACGAGGCGCTGCCGCTGCTTGGCATAGCTGTCGCTTCGCGCGGCTGCGCTGACTCCTGACTGGACACACTCTGCAAACGGGTGACCCGGTTATCTTCAGTAGTATCGCCAGGGTCGACCACGGCGTAGAAGCTAGCGCTGGTATCGACGGCTATCAGGCCGAGGTTCAACAAGCTGCTCTGCACACGATGTATGTCTACCGGCGCCCAGAAGGGAAACGCTTCCTGCAGATCGCCCTCATCGAGTGCCGCCCACTCCAAAGACGGATTCGATGCGCGCTCACGCTTTTCCTTGCTGTGGATTAACTCGGCGAGAACCTGCAACATAACCGCCTCTTCCAAACCTATGGTCGCGGCCAAGGTCGGCGAAATAAGCAGTGGTCTCTCTGGCAGTAGTGAAGATTTCATTTAGGGTAGAATCGATAGTGGTGCCAGGCACCAGACGAAAAGCTATTGGGCTATCCGTCCAAAATAGAATTGGAATATCTCCTAGATGCTAACACAGGATGTTTTGCTAACACACCGAACAGTGTGAACAGAATCAATTTTCGCCATGGCGATTCTTAACTGATAATCTATACACAATGTATCAACAGCTTATTGACGAGTTTATCCAGCGGGAGCATCTCCCCCAGACCTATGCCACTGACGCGCGGCAATATTTCTTACCGCTTCTGCAGGGAATTGAGGAGAAAATCGACAGCGCGATTCAAGAGAAAGAACGACGCCCCTTCATCGTCGGCATCAACGGCGCCCAGGGCACAGGCAAATCCACGCTCGCCGAACTACTGAATTCTCTGCTACGACAGAAACACTATTCCGTGGCCAAGCTATCAATCGATGACTTCTATTACTCCAAGGCGAAGCGTCGGCAGCTGGCAGACACTATCCACCCGCTGCTACGCTCTCGCGGTGTACCCGGCACGCACGATGTCGGCCTTGCCCTACAAGTATTGCAGCAACTCGCCGCAGCAAAGGAGGCGGATGAAGTCAGACTCCCCCGATTCGATAAAGCTATCGACGACTGCCTGCCCGCTGAAGCCTGCGTACAGATCAAGGGCCCTATCGATGTCGTCATTCTCGAAGGCTGGTTTGTCGGCGTCAGACCCCAGGAAGAGGCTGCGCTTGCACAGCCAATTAATGCGCTGGAGGCGGATGAGGACAGCGACGGTCGCTGGCGTGCATACGTGAACAGTCAGTTAGCCGCCGATTATCAGGCGCTCTTCGCACAGCTGGACATGCTAATCATGTTGCAGGCACCGGGGTTCGAACAGGTTCTTCAGTGGCGCTGCCTACAGGAAGAGAAGCTGCGCTCCCGGGCCGATGCAGATGCCGCTGGCCTCATGGACCAGCAGTCCATCGAACGCTTCATACAACACTTCGAACGCCTAAGCCGGCACTGCCTGGCCACCCTGCCCCAGAGCGCCGATCACCTGTTCTTACTCGATGCGCAGCATCGCATCCACGCCTCATCTACTAGGTAGATTCAAGCAGCTCCGCCCTGCGCTCGAACAACGGCTGTAACCAAACTCGCGCGAGCAATGCGCACAATAAGACCGCAGCTAATTGTCTCCATAGCGGATAACTCGCGCCATGCTCCATCAGAGAAAGCTGGAGCGGCCAGCCGTAGAGCCCATAGAGTTGATTCAGGGTGAGGCCACTGACGATCGCGCTAACAATGACGCCGACCATATAGGCAATTAACGAGCGCGTGCCTAGCTGCTCCCTGATCACTCCCATGGTGGCGATGTTGGTAGCGGGTCCGGTCAACATGAACACCAGCGCAGCACCTGGAGAAACCCCAGCGAAGAGCAAGCCCGCAGCAACCGGTGTCGATGCCGTAGCGCAGATATACATGGGCAGGCCCACAAGCACCATGACGATCATCGCGAGCAGGCCGTCGCCCCACTGCAGAAAGAATGACTGCGGCACTGCCGCCGTTATAAGAGTCGCGGCCACCAGACCTATCAGCAACCATTTCGCCGTGTCGGAGATCATTCGGCCATAACCGTACTGCACGGCGCTGATCATCTTCTCACCTAGCCCAGGTTCTCGCGCACTCTCTTTCTGCTCTTCACTGTGGCAGCAACTGCTTTCAGCCTTGACCGGCTCAATTGCCTCCTCTTCTGGGTCGAAGCTATTCACCAATAATCCGGCCACTATGGCACTGCTAAGAGCCGCAATAGGTCGCGCTAACGCGAAGACGGGACCTAGAACTGCGAACGAAAATGAGATGGAATCTACACCTGTTTCTGGCGTTGCCACTAAAAAGGAAGAGGTGGCACCTTTTGATGCCCCGGCCTTGCGCACTGCAAGCGCCGTTGGAATAACGCCGCAGGAGCACAGCGGAAGTGGCGCCCCAATGAACGCTCCCTTTACGATAGAAACGAAGCCGGGCTCTGCCATCTGCTTGTGCACCCACTCACTGGGTATGACCTGCTTAATAATACCGGCTAGCAAATAACCAATGAGCAGCCACGGCGCACTCTCGATTACCAGGCTCCAGAATATGCTCAATAGATTCATTTCGCTGCACCTCCCTGTTCAGTCCTCTCCGCATTCTTTTTATCTAGTAGCAGCTGCAGAGTCTGCTGCATCGACTGCAGTTCAAGCAGCTTTGCATTCACCTCGTCCAGCTTCTTTCTGGTTATGTCGGTCACTTCCTGACAGCTGTGGCTGAGTTTGTCTACGCGAATGGAGAGTAGCTGGCCGATATCCTCCAGCGAGAAGCCGGTATTGCGCGCAGTCTTAACGAATTCCACACGGCGCACATCGGAATCCGTATAGAAGCGATAGCCCGCCTCGCTTCGATTACTGGCATTGATCAGCCCGTGCTTCTCGTAGTAGCCCAGCGTGTGGGCTGAAAGCCCCGTTTGTTCTGACAATTCACTGATTTTCAACATGTACTCGAATCCACTAGCTCAGCTAATTACTTGAAATTGCCTGCAAGTATAAGCTTATAGTTAACTCTAAGGTCAACCTGCAAGTTAAACAAATTAGCTACCAGACTCAGACATTCAAATACGCCCTACTTCGTTCGGCCTACTTGAGAAATTAGTCCGTAGTAATGGGGATTTTTCCAGCGAACAGTCAGGGCCGAGGGCCCGTGAGCAGGAAATGTCCCCGCTGCTGCGGGCGGCAAGTCACCTCCTACGACCACCTCTTTCCGTTTTAACCAAGAACGCGGGTTATCCAGCCGGCAATATCCCCCACCTGCTGTGGGCACAGCGAGTGTACCATGGGGTAGCTATGGTATTCGGGCGCAAAACCCAGACTCTGCAAAGTAGCCATGCTCTTCTGGCCTAGCGACTCCGCCACTACCGGGTCCATAGTGCCGTGGCAGATTATGATGGGGATATCTTTCTGCACGGGGCTAACCTCGACACTCTCGGCAGTAGCGAAATAGGTAGAAAGCGCCATTATGCCGGCCAGTGGTTTTGCATAGGTCAGTGCGGCCTCGAAGGAGACAGCCCCTCCCTGAGAGAACCCGGCAACAATGATGCGGCGGCTATCTATGCCGCGCTCAAGCTCTCTATCGATAAGAGCGTGTACCCAGGCAGCCGATTGCAGCAGCTGCTCCTCGTCGACGTGTCTATCTATGTCCATTTCCTTGATGTCATACCAGGCGGGCATAACATAGCCGTTGTTGATTGATACCGGGATCGATGGCGCATGGGGAAAAATAAAGCGAATACCGAAACTTTCTGGTAACGGCAGTTGCGGCACCAAGGGTGCAAAATCGTTGCCATCGGCACCGAGACCATGCAACCAAATGATCGAAGCGTTCACCGCCACCGTACTGGGCGATTCCATTTCTATAGCAGGTAATAACTCCATAACGCTCCTCTGTTTTTGTCAGCGATCCATCCATTCCAGTCGAGCCGTGTAAGCATGGCCTGAGAACGGGATAATGGGAATTTATAGCAGGCGCGGTATTCTCTAGCAACTCATGAATTGCGTTTCTCATCTTTATAAATCTATGTTTTACTCAGAACGAATCAATCTGTCACAGCCCAATGTAAGCAGGAATAGATAATGAAAATTTCACAATGTTTTGACGCGCTAACAATCGCCGGAAAATCTCTAAGCTGGCGCTCGGCTATCGCCGCCTTGTTACTTGTAACGCTTTCGATCGCCGGACCGTTATCCCATGCTCAGGAGCAGAGTGATCCGCGCTGGGTGACTACCTGGACCGCTTCACCCAGCACGCTGCCTGGCCAGGATGATCCGCAAGACCCAGCACGGGATCAGACGATTCGATTAATAAGCCATAGCAGCGTTGGCGGTGACAGTGTGCGAATCCGTCTGAGCAATACTCACGGCAACGGACCGATCACCGTAGGCGCCGCCTCTATCGCCCTGCAATCGGAAGGCAGCTCAATTCGCGCAGGCAGCAGCGTGGCGCTCAGTTTCTCTGGCCAAGCTTGGGTAACAATACCCAAGGGCGCTGTAGTCATTAGCGACGCCATCAACTACCCCGTGCCGCAGATGAGCAACTTAAGCGTCAGCCTCTACCTTCCCGCGAACAATGGCTTTCTTACCGCCCACGCCCTATCGAATCAGATCAATTACCTGTCGGCAGGCGGTAATCAGACTCAGTCCACAAACCTAAGCAATGCCAGTGAGACGCCGGCCTGGCCACTGTTAACTGCTATTGATGTCATCAGCCCGGATTCGGTTTCGGCAATCGCCATGGTTGGAGATTCCATCACAGATGGTTGGGGATCTACCGCTAGTGCGAATCAGCGCTGGCCAAATCATTTTTCAAGAAGGCTCTTCGCCGATAGCGCTGCGAAAAAATTTGCCGTGATTAACGCGGGCATTAGCGGCAACAGAGTCACCACAGAAGGAAACGCGCGATTCGGACAAAACTTACAGGCTCGTTTCGAGCGCGACGTGCTCGCGTTAAGCAACGTGACGCATATGGTATTGATGGAAGGCATAAATGACATAGGCATGTCTCCTAGCGGCGATCTCATATCCTCAGCCGAAGTCATTGCAGGCTATAGACAGGTGATCGCTCGTGCTCACGCGGCGGGAATAAAAATCATAGCAGCCACTCTCACCCCCTATGAAGGTGCAGCCTACTTCACGGCGGCAGGTGAAAATGTAAGACAACAAATCAATGCCTTTATCCGCGACGGCGGCGAATTCGACGGCGTTATCGATTTCGAAAAAGCCGTGCAAGACCCTACCCAGCCTAGCCGAATTCTTCCCGAGTTTACCGAAGACAATCTGCACCCAAATGATGCAGGCTACAAGGCGATGGCTGACATGGTCGCAATCGACCTATTTGAATAGAAAGCAGTCGTCGCAGTCTTTGCATTAATTGCCTTGATCCAAACGGGGCCAGCCCACAAGAGCTGGCCATATCGGGTACAATTGCGAATGGAAATACCGACGACGATTAATCGCAACATGGATCAAGATGAGCGACTCACTCTCAAATAAATTCGAAGAACTGATTGGCCTGAATTACCAACTTTACAACGGCCTGTTTCTGACTCTACCTCTAGATGCCATCGAAAAGACAGGGCTTCTATTGCCGCTATTGGATGCCGCCTGCCAACAGGGACTCATCGATGGCAAGAACCCGGACGCCATCGTCGAAGAATTCTTCGAGCTTCACAAACCCCATTTTAGTGCTCAAGAGAAAAACAATTTCCTGTTTAGAGTGATCCAATATGTGGAACGACAGGTGGTGCTGGTAGATGCATTAGAAGACGCGGCCTATAAGAAGATGCACCAGGTCGATAAATTAAAGATTCTGCAGAGCGTTGTTGAGAAGGTCGAAGCGGAAGACATGGGTGAAAAATTTTCCGCGGTCCTTAGAAAGTTTGGCATACGCGTCACCCTAACCGCACATCCCACACAGTTTTATCCTGGCACCGTCCTCTCTATTATCAATGATCTGACCCGCGCCATTGCTCGCAATGATATCTCTGAGGTTAGGAATCTGCTGCAGCAGCTGGGTAATACGCCGTTCTCGCGCAAGAAGAAGCCCTCACCCTATGACGAGGCTATACTGCTTAGCTGGTATCTAGGCAACATCTTCTACCCCGTGATGGGGCAGATAGTGGATAAGTTTGCCGGTCAATACGAACGTGCCGTGCTAGAGGATCAGAAACTCATGACCATCGGGTTCTGGCCCGGTGGAGACCGCGATGGCAATCCCTTCGTTAACGTCGACATAACGCGTCGAGTGGCTGCGAAGCTACGCTATAGCATCGCGGGTTGTTACCACCGCGATGTTCGCGAACTCAAACGGCGCCTCACCTTTCAGGGAAGCTATGAAATACTCGACGAGATAGAGAAACAGCTGCACGACGAGATGTCCGAGAGCAAACCACACTACAGTCTGGACGCAGAATCACTGATAGCCAAGCTCGATGAAATCGAAACGATTCTAGTAGAGCAGAACCAGGGCCTATTCATAGAGAAACTAAGTTCGTTCAGACGCAAGGTACAGCTGTTTGGTTTCTATTTCGCAAGCCTCGATATTCGACAGGACGGCCACGTAATTAGTAGCGCGTTCGATGCCATTTTTGAGAAAGACCCATCCCTTATTGGCAACATCAGCGAATTGGACGAGGCTCAACAGGTAGACAAGCTGCTACACATCTGCGGAAGCCCCGACCTCGATTCCTTCGATGAGGCTATCGTGCACGATACCCTGAGCTCGTTCTCCGTTATCGATGATATTCAAAAAGCTAACGGTGAACTGGGTTGTCATCGTTACATAATCAGTAACTGCCATGGAGCAATTGATATAGCGCGGGTATATGCGCTATTTCAGCTGTGTGGTTGGCGCGACAAGGAACTTAGCGTTGATATCGTGCCCTTGTTCGAATCTATAGATGACCTGCGCAGCTCTGGCGAATCAATGCGCAGCATCTACGCCAACCCAACGTATAGACAACACCTCGCAAATCGCGGTAACCGACAGACTGTTATGCTGGGCTTCTCCGACGGAACCAAAGATGGTGGCTATCTGATGGCTAACTGGGCCATCTACCGTGCGAAGGAAGATCTAACCGCCGTCTCCCGAGAGGCGGGAATCGAGGTCATCTTCTTCGATGGACGCGGCGGACCTACGGCGCGGGGTGGAGGCAATGCCTACCTGTTCTATGCGGCACTCGGCAAGAAGATTGAAAGCAATCAGATTCAGATGACAGTACAGGGTCAGACCATCAGCTCCAACTATGGAGTAAAGCCCGCGGCACAGCACAACTTGAGTCTTCTGCTTGCGGCTGGCCTGAAAAACAATCTTTACGATAGATCCGAGCGAGAACTCAACGAGGAGCAGAGCGCCCTGATCGAATCACTCGCCACAATGAGTCTGAAAAAATACGAGTCGTTAAAGCAACATGAGTTGTTTCTACCTTACCTGGAAGAGATGAGCACGCTGCACTACTACAACATGACAAATATCGGCAGCCGGCCCGCCAAGCGAGGAGACAGTAGCGAACTAAAATTTGAAGACCTCCGTGCGATACCCTTCGTTGGGGCCTGGGCACAACTCAAACAGAATGTCCCTGGCTACTATGGCCTGGGTACCGCACTTCAAGACCAGGAGAAAGCCGGCAATCTAGACAAGTGCATCCAACTCTACAAAGATTCCGGGTTCTTCCGCGCTCTGATCGCCAATGGTATGCAAAACCTTGCCAAGACTAATTTTCATTTAACTCGCTATATGAAAGAAGACCCTCGCTTTGGCGACTTCTGGAAAATGATCTTCGCGGAACACGAGCTCACCCATGAAATGGTGTTAAAAGTAGCCGGGCAGGATTATCTTTTGCAGGACAATGATAGGGCGAGGCTCAGTATCGAACTGCGAGAGCGAATAGTCCTCCCTCTTCTCGTCACCCAGCAGTTCGCGTTAATGAAGATACACGAACTAAGGGGCGAGAATGAGGATGACCCGCTAATAGAAGACTATGAGAAGATGGTAGTGCGCTCTCTCTACGGCAATATTAATGCCTCGAGAAATTCCGCCTAGGCAGGCCGACAAAAGACCTGCTTTTGTTAGGGCCTGCTCCTCTGCATCTCCAACCACGATCGCAACATGCTAGTGACGAACTGAATGTCACCTGTATTCTGTGAGTTATGCCCTATTCCCGGCAGCGTAACCAGAGTGAAATCGCGACCCATGGATTCCCAAGTGTCATTCAGTGATTCATTTACATAGGCGCCATCCTCCAAGCCATGAAATTCCAACACTGGAACCTGTATAGGCACGATAGGCGACTCATCGACCATCCATGGCGGCTTGGGGTAATAGGCGCGGTAGTAGTTCAGCATCGCTTCATAGTCTGATCGCTGATACGCGGCGAGATAACGCTCATACCACACAGTGCCCTGATGACTCCGTGCACGGCGCTCCGCATCCATGCCTCCCAGATCCCCATCACTGTTGGTGAATCTAGCTATATAGGCACTGCGCTCCTTCTGCTCGTTGTTGAGCGCCATCTCGCGTTTGCGAGAACGCGGATGCGGACGATTGAAGATCACTAAATTCTCGGTCTTCTGCGGATAGGCCTCGGCAAAGGACCAGGCAATTATACCGCCCCAGTCATGACCGACGATGGTGGCGCTTTGAACATGCACGTCATCCATCACCGCCACTACGTCGCCGGTCAGATGAGGCAACTCATAATTCTCCACACCCCGGGGCTTGTCACTGCGGTTATAGCCCCTAAGAGAGATCGCAACGACTCTATAGTCATCCGCTAACGCTGCCATCTGATGGCGCCAGTCATACCACTGATTGGGAAAGCCATGGATGAAGATCAGCAAGGGACCTTCACCCAGGCTCACATAATGGATACTAACTCCGCCATTTTCGGCATAGTGATGTTCAACAAGGTCGTAAAGTTCGTCGGCATCTATCTGCGAATTGGCCTGAACCGCAATCAGCATCGTCAAGACGAAGGACATAAGAGTTAGCTTTGACAAAGAGATTCTCCCGGAGAATTTGGTACTCGCTTTTTTTCAAACAAGAATATGCCTAGCAATCCGTTTAGTCCATACAGATTTTGTCTGCGGCAAAGCTGCTCCTGAGATAGTCACTATTAATAGCGAGCAACAGCCTTTCCTTTTGCAAGGTCAATCCAGACCCAATACCATGCAGATCGAATCAGCACTAGCTCTCAATCATGAGAAATACATGAAATTCCTCGGGTCACAAAAACTCATCAAGATGGCTCTATTACTCTGCCTTTCGCTAACTGCCATAAGTAAAAGCAGTTCGCAGAACAATTTACCAGATCCTGACAAGCAGCTAGATGTAACCGAAGCCTTGTTTAAGTGCCTCACCGAGATGACCAGATCATCGACCGAAGCGTTCTTCGTCGACAATATGCTGGGCAAAATCGAGGCAACTGTTGCTATAGCGAATTCTGAAACCGGCGGAGAATATCCAGCCGGATCGCTGGTCTCATTGATACCCACAGAGGTAATAATCAAGCATCAGGAAGGCTGAAACGCGACCACCAACGACTGGGAATTTTTTGAGCTCACCGTTTCCGAGGAAGGTTCGGAGATTGTCGTACGTGGAACTACCGAAATCGTAAACCGCTTCGGTGGCAACTGCTTCGGCTGTCACATGCTTGCCCCACCCGAATGGCACCTGATTTGCGGAACCGGCCATGGCTGTGCACCTCTTCCTATCGATCGCGAGACTATTGCGAATATGCAGAACGGCGACACCCGCTGCATCAAGCAAGACTAGCTATACAGCCACTGTGCCTGCCGGTTCCAGTTCGGTGATCGGCAGGCTAGCGAGCCTTCCTCACACCCCTGCAGCAGCCACCCCTCATGGCTTAAGCACTAAAATTATCGCCCGGCAACAAAGAACTACTTTGAAACATCGCCACAATCTGGAATACTCTGTCGCTCGACCATAATCAGCACACAAAAATAATCAATTCAATAACCTAGGTAAGCTGCATATGTCCTATTTAAAACAACGAGTAGTCCTAAGCATTAGTGCACTCCTGCTTGGTCTTACATCGACCATAGTCATGGCCCAAAGCGAATGGCCTGAAGTGGCTCCGGCCGAGCCACCGGCGCATTGGGGTGCCGTTTCCGCTAACTTCGAAGAAATACCTTATCCCTATCCGGTGCACTTTCTGGAGCTTAATCGTTTCCAGCAAGATATCCGCATGGCGTATATGGACGTGCCTCCTAGCGGGCGTGCTAACGGCCAGACTGTCCTAATTCAGCATGGTATGAATTTCTACTCCGAGGCCTATACGCCGACGATCAAAGCCCTGGCTGCCTCAGGCTTTCGCGTGCTAGCCGTAGACAGAATAGGCTTTGGCAAATCAACCAAGCCTATTCTTCCCTACAGCTTCAACTTTGTCGCGGCCAATATGAAGGCGCTATTGGACGAACTAGAGGTCGATGAAGTTGCGATCGTTGGGCACTCAATGGGTGGGATGACAGTAAGTCGCTTCGCCATGATGTACCCAGATATAACAACCCACGTTGTTATGGTAAACCAGATTGGTCTTACCGATCAGCGCCAGAGCCGACCCTGGAGCGACCCTTTTGCCGGCGGTGGCACTACTACCTACCAATCGATACTGCGCGGCCATCAACGCTACTTTCCGCTGCGATGGCCACCAGAGCATCTGGAATTCGTCCGTCGCCAATTTGGACAGACTAAGAGTGGCGAATGGCCACGTCTGGCGCAGGTACGCAGACTGCAGGGCCAGATGCTATACGATGACCCGGTTGTCTATGATTGGCAGCATATCGAGACCAAGGCACTTGTTATAGGCGGCAAAGAAGATGGATTGGTCGATGATTTTCCGACACTGGCACACAATGTGGCAAACGAGTTACAGAACTCAGCCATATTGCTCTACCCGGATGTGGGCCATGCGCCACAGATCGAGATACCCGATCTGTTCCATACCGACCTGATTCGCTTTTTGAGGTCAGATCCGAACGAGGCAGCAAGCGACTGGAAATAGTCAGTCACTGAGCCCAGCCCAAGTTATTAGGTCCCAACTACAGCATCTGCGCTGGCAGTTGGGATCTGTAGCACATCGGGTAGCCTCTCTGACCAATACAACAAATACCTTGTCGCCCCGAATCCTACTTTCACCCCCGCTCTATAGTGATATTCTAGAGTGCTGGGGAGTGGCGTTGAACGCCTAAAACCACCACAGCCCCACCACTGCTGCGCTTTATTCAACGATTTTCAAATTCGTAGGAGAGCGATGTTATGACTAGCATACTGGAGCACTCAAGAACGCCTGTCGATCCCGACCCCCAGGGCGAAGCGGTCCATCGCGAACAGATCGACTCTGTGTTTCGACAAGTACGGCTGATCCTAGGTGTAAATGCAGCCTCTGGCACCATGCTCGTCCTATTCGCTCTGCTCTTCGCCGAACAGATCTATCTTGGCACCTATATATGGATTGCCGTGCTTCTGCTTAGCAGCGGCTTCTTTTACCTACTCGGTCGCTCCTAGATCTCCATCGCCTCGACGACCGAAAACAGCATCTATAGAGAACGCTTCCTACTCGCGATGGTAGTAGCCTCAGGTTTTATCTGGGGTTCTACCTGAGTCCTCGCCCCGGTCAGCGTCGAAGAATTAGTGGTTGCACCGAAGGGAACGACTCTCATCTGGTTCTGTCTGATGCTGGCAAACGCGACCGTCGTTCTGTCTGTAAACCGTAAGCTATTCTTGAGCTTTGCCATACCTGCGGTTGGACTGCACGTTGCCTTCTCACTCTACAAGGGGTCTACGCAAGACCTGCAAATTGCCGGAGCGTTAATTGTCGTTCTCGCTTTCTGTTATTTCATGGCAATGCGAATCGGCAGAGATTTAAATCGAACTATTCGCCTGCGGCTTCGCAATAGTGAGCTAGACAAGAAGCTTAGCGCAGATGAAGAAACGCTCAAGCTGCGCGAGGAAGAACTGATTACACGTATCAAACACGAAGAAGCCTTGCTGCTCGAGAAACAGGCAACAGACAACAAGTTAGCGATGGCCGCCAAGGAAAAATTATTACTACTCGATGCGGTAGGCGAAGGTATTTTTGGTATTAACAGTGTAGGCAATATTAGCTTCGTAAATGCGATGGCCTTGCAGCTATTAAAATTGCGAGAGTCCGAAATTATTGGTGAGAACGCACTCAGCATCATCTGCCGAACCAGCACACAAGCTGGCAGAGAAGCCACAACGCGCAAGTCAATAAATCTCTGCCTGCTTCAGGGTCAGTCCGTGCAGAGTGCGACGGGTGTTTTCTGCGGCAAAGACGAACTGATTATACCGGTGCAATTTTCCTGCAGGCCTATCATCGAGGATAGCAAGCTCATCGGGGCCGTAGTCAGTTTCATCGATATGACTAACCAGCTAGAGATGGAATCGAAACTCCAGCAATTGCAGAAGATGGAGGTTATCGGTCGCATTACTGGCGGCGTGGCACACGATTTTAATAATCTACTCACCGTGATCATGGGAAACCTGCAATTCTTGAAACGTCGCCTGGCGGACGATGAACGAGTAGACGAAACTGAAATAATAGACAAACTAGTTAAAGCGGCAAAGAACGGCGCAGACTTAAACAAGAGACTGTTGAGCTTCTCACGAGAACAGGCGCTGCTAAGCAAAGCAGAAGACATCAATTCGATTCTTGGCGACATGAAGTCGTTTGTTCGCGGCATTATAGGCGAGGACGTGGATCTGGTTTTAAATCTGAACAAAGACGCCACTTCGGCAAAGATCGACAAGACATAGTTTGAGAACGTCATTGTTAACCTCTGCGTCAATGCGAAAGATGCGATGCCCAGCGGCGGAGAGCTAACGATAGCTCCACGCCGCGTCAGGTTGCATGAGTCTGAAAATGGCATGTCGATGAGCAATATCGAGCGCGACTATATCGAGATCACTGTTAGCGACAATGGCATGGGCATCCCCGCGGATATTTTTTGGGCAAGGTTTTCGACCCTTTTTTTACTACAAAGGCGATGGGCGAGGGTTCGGGTTTCGGTCTCAGCACCGCGTTTGGTTTCCTGCAACAATCCGGCGGTAATATTTCGGTAAAGAGCCGGCAAGGTGAGTGGACAAGCTTCACTCTGTATCTGCCAGTGGCCATTGAGCATTCGCCGGCACATCAAACTAGACTTGCGGGAAGCAAGGGCGACGTTCACTACAGTGGGGCTGTGCTATTGGTAGAAGATGATTCCGGCGTCAGGGACGTCGCGACGCAACTGCTGTTGGAAGCAGGCTTCACCGTTATTGTGGCAAACGATGGCAACTCCGGGCTGGAGCGTTTCAACAAAAACCCAAACATCGACTTGGTATTCTCAGACATAATGATGCCCGGCGGGATGAATGGAATCGACATGGCCAAACGCGTTCTACAAGAGAAGCCGGCGACACCTATTCTATTAGCGACTGGCTACACTCAGCAAAGCCTAAAAGACAAATTGATGAATCAGACCATATAACCTGCATCTCGAAACCCTATGACACTGAAAAACTACCCGGCCTCATAAACTTGATGATGGTAAAAAACTAGTAATCAAAAAAATCTAAAGCAAAATCCTTAAGGCTAGGACAGCATACGCACTTTGCGCTGTGGAAAGGGAATCGAAATATTAGCTTCGGTCAGCGCATCTTTGATCGCCTGATTCGCAGCAAACCGAATCTGATGAAAATCTTGGGTTTTCACCCAGCCACGCACAGCGATACTGATCGCGCTGTCACCAAATTCCTCAATGCCGATCTGAATGCTCCGCTGCTGACTCAGCCCATCGACGTTGGCGAGCCTCGCCTCTATTGCCTTCATCGCGGCATCGGTATCGCTGTCATAGACAACACCAACAGACAGCTCAAGAATGGTATCTGTATGGGAATTATGCAGAATCTCCCCCACTATATGCTTGTTAGGGATGATGATAAGTTCCTCGTCTTCATTGGTAAGTAGGGTAAAGGCCAGATGAACCTCCTTAACCACTCCGAACACCCCCTTAATGCGAACCGTGTCGCCAACCACGAAGGTACGGGTAAAGATGATGCTGAGCCCCGCTCCATAGTTTGACAGAAGACCCTGAACGGCTAAGCCTGCTCCCAAGCCTAGAGCGCCAACTGCCGCCAAGAAAGGCGTAACCTGTATCCCCAGCTTCGGCAAAGCGATCAGCACCGAGAAGGAGATTATTGCGATGCGTGCAGAGCTGGCAAAGAATCGGCTAAGGGTTATCTCCAGTGATTTTTTTGCACACAGGGCAAGCACCAGATTGCTTAGTCGTCTACCGACGAAAACGCCTAAAATCAGCGCTACCACCGCGCCGAATATTTGGAAGCTATAATTGACCAGATAGGTTACAAGCATGTTGTAAACCTAGGTCATCTGTTCTAATTCTTCTTGTCCCATAAATTTTATTCTCTGTATCTGGTTATCTCGCGTATCATGTGAGCCTTACGTTCTGCCACGCCAAGCTGTTAAGGCAAACAATCAAGGCTATATCCAGCGCAACCAACGGTCATTCCAATCTCGCCATGAACTCAGAAACAGAAACAGATCCCGCAGCGAACGAAGCTGCCACGATGCTATGCAATCGCCTGCGCAAGAACCTGCGCGTACTGGGAAAATGGGCACGACAGCAGAATATCGAGTGCTATCGGCTGTATGATCGAGACCTGCCTGAATATGCCTTTGCCATCGATATTTACGGCAAACGGGTGCAGATGGCGGAATATCAGGCGCCTGCCTCCATCGATGAGACGAAGGTTGCGGCGCGGCGTGAACAGGCCATCGCTGCGGTGCAGGAAGTTCTGGGCATTGAGCCTGAACACATCGTGCTCAAATCCAGAGAGCGCCAACGCGGGAAGCAACAATATGAAGCGCAAGACCAGACCCACTCATTCTTTACTGTTAATGAGGGGCCCGCCAGCTTCTGGATAAATCTGGAAGACTACCTGGATACGGGCTTATTCCTGGATCATCGCCCGATTCGTCAATTCATTCGAGAGAATGCCTCGGGAAAACGCTTCCTCAATCTCTTCTGCTACACCGCAACTGCCAGCGTACAAGCCGCGCTAGGCGGCGCGTCCTCGACGCTCAGTATCGATCTCTCGAACACCTACCTTGACTGGGCTAGAAAAAACTACCTACTCAATAAGATGGGAGGCAAGAGTCACCGCCTGAAGAAAGCCGACTGCATCGAATACCTGGATTCCAAGTACGAGAAATTCGATCTTATCTTTCTGGACCCACCGACGTTCTCTAACTCCAAGAGCACCAGCAACGTGCTAGACATCCAGAGAGATCATCTTTCACTGATTCGCAAGGCCATGAAAAAACTTGACCGAGACGGCCTGCTCATATTCTCGACCAACAAGCTCAGCTTCAAGCTGGACGCTGAGGTGCTCAGAAAATATAAGGTACAAGATTACACGACAGCCAGCCTCGGCAAAGATTTCCAACGGCAGAAGAAGATTCACCAAACATGGCTCATCCGGCATTCATAACGCCCTATCGGCTTGCGCTGGAACAGTGCGCGGCTTAACATCCGGCCTATGAAATACACATTAAGCAGCGCAGCCCTATTGGCACTACTGATTTTTCTTCCTTCCGCTTCGGCACAGGATATAAGCGCGACTCCCCTGGTCGGCTCCTGGGGTGGACCACTGGTTATAGGCGAAGATGATCTAGGCTTAATCTTCAACATCACTATGGCAGATGGCGATTATTCCGCCTCGATGATTAGCGATGGCTTGGGAATCTATGGAATGCCGGCAGACAGAGTGAGCCTCAGGGGGCTCTCCCTCACCGTCATTATTCGCAGGCTAAACGTTGAATTTACCGGGACCCTGCGTTTCGATGAGGCAGGCGAAAAATTGCTGCGCATCGATGCCAGCTGGTTTCAAGGTAGTGAGATGGTGCCGGTAGTATTGCGCCCGGTCGAGTAAGGCTCGCTAGATATAGCGACTCAGATTTCTATTCGCTCTGCCCAACCTTTCAGATAAGACCTTAACGATGTAGGTATGCAGCGCAGCTGTAGACGCTGGAAATCTGCGTGACATTTCCTCCAGCTTATCCTTGTCCAACCTAAACAGAACCGCATCGTCCTCGATGCGCACAGAAGCGGTTCGGTTCTCACCGGTATAGATAGCCATCTCTCCGAGAATAGCCCCTGCCTTGTATTTACGTAGTATACGCTCTGCCTGGTCTTGCACCTTAAGCACAACTACGACGGTACCCGAGCCAACAAAGTAGAGGCTCTCGCCTCTGTCACCCTCATTGAACAGGTACTCACTTGTCCTTCTCTTTTCGATGACGAAGAAATCAGATAGCAGTTTGACGTCGGCTTCTTCATGGGCGATGCGACCGAGCACGTCGTGCAATTCAAGATTCTGCTCTTCTGCATTCAGATTCAAATCTCGAAGTATGCGTCTCTCGAACCGGTCTACCGCCGTATCCAACTGCTCCTTGTAGTGTCGCTCCAGGCGCTGCTCACCGAAGGTGAAGAAGTCGTGCTTAACCAATTGCTTTATGGACTTCTGATCTGCGCTACTAATTATGATGTGAAAGCCAACACGATCACTGAGTTGCGCAAGCTTCGAGAAGGTTACGATCGCCGATGTATCCAATTGACTCACGTGATGAAAATCGAGGACGAGAAAATCAAACTTACTATACTCCACTTCCATAATGCGGTTGCGTATGGCGCTGATCAACTTATCTGCAGTGCCGAAGAAGATAAATCCTTGCAGCACCATGATCAACACACGATGCCCTTCTTTGTTGAGTAGCTCCCGCGTTTCCAGGTCGCGATCGACATTACTTGCATGATCGCTGCCGTTAGTCTCGATCTTGATAACGCTTAGCTGCGAATAGTTCACCACAAACAAAATAATGGCCACGAAGAAACCAAAGGTGACGCCCTGCAGGATATCAGAGAAGATAATTACGATGAGGATCAGAATGACTACTACATAATCGGAAAGAGGCAGTTCTTCACGCGCCTTCCAGAGCCAATCGATCAGAAATTCCAAACCAACATAGATCAGCAATCCCCCCAAGAGGAATGTCGGCACCAACTCCATGAACTCGGTGCCCGCCAGAATTGCTGCTGCAACGAGAATCGCATTAACGATAACCATCAGCCTGTCTTTGCCGCCCAGGCGATCTGCCAGCGCCGTATCCGATGCGTCATGTACGCCAGGAAAACCGCCTAGCATTCCATTCACGACATTGGTGTAGCCCATGACCTCTAATTCATGATCTGGATTTAAATCTTTCTTGGCGATTAGCTCGATGCCGGAAACATCGAGCAGCAGCATTATGGAACAAAGCAATGCAACAACGACGATACCGCCGAGTTGCTCCCAGATAGCCAGCCATTTAACTTCTTGTAGATATTCGAAATGAAAAATCGGACCGAGGGTTCCAGCGGTATCAGTGACCGGCAGCAGTCCGTTGGCGGCAGCCTCATCTCGGCTGATGCCTGCTATCGCCAATACTCCATAGTACAATAGTACCGAGAGCAACAGAATGCCGGGCACGGAAAGCCGGTTGTCTCTAGACACCTTTCCGATGATTAGACAGAGAGCCAGCACGACTGCCGGCGTAACGAGTTGGATAAATTGAGGGTCGGCAATCGAGCCAAGGTCAGCGTCGCGACCGCTGGCTACGGTTAGGCCACCCTGTATGAAGATGTAGCCGATACCGGCGAAGAAACCACCCGTTACCGGATAGGGGATATAACGCATCAGGTTACCCAGCTTTAAGCGGCCAAGCAGAAGCAGGAACAAGCCGGCAAACGTCGTCGTCGCCATTATAGCGACAATAATCGTGGCTTCCGCCCCGATCGAATACTCGGAACCAAAGCTAACGTAGATGCTGCTAACGATTACCGCGAACGCCGGTATCAAGCCATTGCGCAGCGATCAGACAACGGCCTTGTAACCACTAAATCGAGTGCCGCCCAGCCCTGTCACCAGGGTACCGATTAGCAATATAGCGATCCCCGGCACCATAAGACGCTGATCAGTCTGCGCGAATAGCAACGCCGCAACCGACACGGCCACCGAGATGTTGACTAAGGCAATTAGACCGCCAGAGATAATATTGGCGATATAGCTGGACTGCATCGTAGAGTCTTATTGTTTTGTTAACAGAACTAAGACCTGAGGATACTACCCGCCAGCTCGCGATGCCAGCGTGAACCCCTATTTACGACCTTCTAAGCCCCTATTTTAGCGCCTCTGTAGGCGGAAGTTTCCCTCCCTGTCAGCAAAAAGTGATCTAATGCGTTATTGATAGAGTAAAGTGAATAAACCTCCAGGCCCGTAGGCGAATAGGGGTCGATTTCTGCTTTCTGCGACAGGCTTCAAGGATTGCGAGAGAGCAGGGAATTAACTAGAGCCTTGGCCTGTCCTTGACTATGTTGCTGCATTATAATTCTCGTGTCATGTGCATGTAGTCTTAGCCACTCCAAAAGGACCTCACCAGGAATGCCGACTATGAACTACGCGACCGATCCGACTCTCTCTATTGAGATCTCCGATAGAAATAGCACGGCAACGCTTCTTACAGGTTTTCTTTCAGCCTCTTTTGCAATCCACACGAAACAGGTCATAGCAGCGGCTACATGTCTTCTGTGCCTATTCGCTGCTATAGCCGCGAACACTGCGTATGCGACCACGATTCTCGCCATGGATATCGACAAGGTTGCCGCCGATGCCGAATTCGTATTCGAGGGAGAGGTAATCAATAGCGAGACCCGGCAAGAGACTAGTAGCGGGATTATCAGCACCTATGTCACCTTCCGAATCGACGACATCATCAAGGGCGACTACTCGGGAGACAGTGTAGAACTGAAATTCATGGGCGGCGCTTTTAACGGGCAGATAGTGCAGGTCAGCGGCATGCGCATTCCCGAGATAGCGGAGCAGGGAATCTATTTCGTCGAATCCATGTCTCGGGATCTTATCAATCCCCTGATCGGCTGGTCTCAGGGACACTTCATTATCGTAGAAGAGGATGGCATACGTCGAATGCGAACCGCAGGGAATCAGCCGGTTACCGATGTAGAGCCGGTCTCATCCATACCGCGCAGCATCAAGAGGCCGCTGTCGGTAGTCGAGGGTAACAGTGATATAGCTGCCGGCGTCATGACCGAGTCCAGTCCAATCATGATTCAGCGTGCGCTGACTGTAGAGGAATTCAAGTCGCGCATCACCGATCTAATAGAGAACTAGAAGTTTCAGCCTTGAGAGTTGTCTCCTTGCTTTTCGTATTTCTACTTCCCCTTCATTCCAGCAATGCCTTCGAGACGTCGGGGAATTTCTGGGAAAGCTCACGGGCGGTCTTTCACGTAGGCATTAGCGGCAGCTCTCCCACCGGCGGCACCAGGAACGCCGCCTTTATTCGCGCGATGAACGCATGGAGCGAGGGTAGCAACTTCGAATTTATTGCCGTTAACGACTATCTAGATCCCTGTATCGATCGCGGCGCCGGCCAATTCGTTGACGGCGCGACGGGTATCGACTTCGGGGCAGACGTGTGTGGCACCGAGTTCCAGGAAAACACCCTGGCGGTAACGCTGACTGCGGGTAGATAACTAAATCAGCAATGTACGGGAGGCTTCTCAATCACCGATGCGGATATCGTGTTCAACAGCGCGGAGAAGTGGGATATCTACAGCGGACCGCGACGACTAGACGGCACCTTTGAATTCGAACACGTTGCATTACACGAGCTGGGTCATCCCTTAGGCCTGAAACATTCGACGGCCAGCGACGCAATGATGCGGGCCTTTGTATCCGACACGAACACCCTACAGGCTGATGACATCGCGGGGATAGCCTCTATCTGCGGTGGCGGTGAAGCGGTGCAGGCGACGGTCGCGAACATCTATGGGGTCAGTCTAGTCGCCCCTGAGAACTCTAAACTATCCGGGCAGAACAACAGCCGCAACCTAAGCGGCTCACTTAGCGGTGGTGACAATCAGCTGGATAGCGGTTCTCTCGACCTGTATCAATATACCTTCGAGAATGACTCTACTGTCGATATTCAGTTAAAGTCACAGGCCTTCGACCCCTTCTTGTATCTGGCCAGAGTCTCCGCGACAAAGGCCGCGGTAGCTGGCTCCACTTTCACGGATGACAATTCGGGTAGCGGCAACAACGCAAGAATCAATGAAAGCATTCAGGCCGGAACCTATTGGCTTGGGGTCAGTAGCACTAGCGGCAATGCGACGGGCAACTACGATGTTTCAATAATATCGAACACCAACAATCCCTCTTCTTCATTCGAGTCATACACTTCGATATATGGAGTAGATGTGCTGGCAAATCCGAATCCGAGTATAAGCGGCAGCCTCGGATTAGCGGATTTTAAATTCAACGAGAAGTTTCTTGACCTGGTACAGATAGAAACCGTGGTTAGTTCCAAGGTGAGGATCGACCTCAGCTCCTCGGCATTCGATACCAGTCTATTACTCGTAGCAGTGAATTCAGATCAATCTCTGGGAAGTCTTTCCCTGCAGAACGACGACAACGGCAGCGGCACCAACTCCGTTATAGAAACCACCCTGCCGCCCGGCACCTATTGGCTGGGCGTAACAAGTTTCGCTCCGGATGAGACGGGCGACTACAACATCGCCATCTCGTTGGTATTGCCCTAACTCGATCTAGCTCGGTTTCAATCCAGCGCCATGCGCACCATGGCAATACGCTTAGGCACCTGTCCAACAGGAATCTTCGCGATGGTTTCCATCTTTATCGCGTCTACGGCATAGGTGACGTTGTCTCCGGCCGCACCGATGTAGGCACGCTTACCGTCGGGCGTAAAAGTGATCCACTCAGGATGCTGCCCTACAAAAACACGTCCTATCTCTTGCAAATCAGGCAGAGAATGAATATAGACATGGCTGTACACCTTGCTTGTCGACCAGAGCATCTTGCCATCCGGCGAAACCGCCAGACCATGGGCAGGTGCTCCCTGCAGACCATCCAGATGCGCCTCTTCCCCCGGCACCGCTGGATGTTCGATCCGAGTTACCTCTTCTCTCTTGTCGAAGTCGACGACGGCAAAACCGTGAAAACCGGAGAGCTGTACGAATATACTCCTGGTTGAGCCATCGGCCTTGGTATCGAACGTCATGGGGCGAATTCCCGAGCTCATCTCAAGCTCCCATGCTAATTCATCTGTTCGGGTATCGATGACGTTGATGGTTCTCGTCTGTATCGATCCGGCAACGGCATAACGACTATCGGGCGTCACATAGACATTGTGAATGGCACCATTCACTGGTAGCGTCTTTACATTCGTCATACTGGCCACGTCGATGATATCAACCGAGCCTGGCATTTCCATGATCGCCACATAGACCTTACTGCCGTCGCCAGTTACCGCGACATTATTCGGCCTGCCACTGAGAGGAATGCGTCTTTTAACACGCAGGGTTCTGGCATCTACGATATCCAGGCTGTGCATGGACTCATTGGTGATATAGATCTGAGAACCATCCGGCGCTCCGACCACGCCATGTGGAATAGCTGTATCCGATATGGTGCCAACAACTTTATTCGACTCGGGGTCGATTACCGTCGAATCATCTCCAGCGGCATTGGTTTGAATAATGCGCACCGCTACGCTTGATGGCGTGCGTCTGACTTTTGCACCGGCAACCCAATCCGCCATAATCCTCCACTCGGGGTCGAACTGGCTATGGAAGTGCTTGCCGCCACCATGAAAGGGGTCACCGCCCACGTCAGCAGCAAGCGGATGGGTCATGAAACGACTTCGCAGAGGATCTTCGCCCGCAAGCACAAACTGACTCGCCGACTCGAAATTCATGCGCGATTGTTCATCGGTCCAGAACATTTGATGCTCTTCAAGCCCTTGCAGCCTAAAGTTGCTGCTACGGGTATGGCACTGTATACAGCGCACATTACCTTCGCGTTTAGCGAGGAAGATGGGTTGAACTTCATTCTTGAAGAAATCAAAATCGAGCTCGGGAGCCTGAGCCAGTAACAGCCCGGATAAGGCGGATGCACTCAAGGCAAATAGATAAGTAATCACTCGTAGTCTGATGCTGGGCTTCATCGTAATACCTCTTGGTTTAGTTCTCAGAACGGTAAGGCTTATTTATATCTACTCTAGCAGTTGCGCGACTCCTGTGCGAGGAAATGAGTCGGCAAAAACCTTAAGATACACCCGCCTATCGACTACCGCATCTCTGAACTGGGCGGACATAAAATGGTCTCCCTGTGCGGCATTGGTATTCGGGGGGAGTAGGTTTAAGACAATGGGGTCTTGGGCATCCCCATCTTCATCGCGATCGATAACCAGAGTGACAGCGTGAACAACCCCACTGCTGCCCGGCTCTTTACGTATATCGAAATGAAACAGGTTCGTTAGTACATCGAATTCGAATTCTGCCCAGAGTTGTATAGAAGAGCGCTCGAAGCGAAGACTGAAGGTCTGCACTCGGGGTGCCAGGCCAGATTCCAGAGGAGGCGTTGTGGAAGGCGCACGCCTTGGCGTTAAAGCCTGTTCATAGGCATACGCCATGGCAAGAAGTTCGGCGTCCTGTAGAAAGCCGCCCAGAAGCTCCAGACCCACTGGCAAGCCGTTGCCAGTAAAGCCGACGGGCATGGACAGCGCCGGCAGACCCGAGTTGGCGCTCAGGCTGCAATTGCTGCCGACCTGTGCCTCACCGGTAAACACCTGTGTGCGCTTAATAGTCGGGTAGGCGATCGCATCCAAAGCAAGCTCGGCAATCAGCGTCTCTATCGCCTTGCGCAGCTGCGCTCTGGCGGCGATCGCGAGCTGGTAGGCTTGCTCATCTAACTCCGATTCATTCGACCGGCTAAGCACCGCATCCACCGCCTCGTGATACAGCCCCTGGCTCACGATACTATCCAGACTCAGATCCAGATCCAGATTCTCATCGCCAGAAAACCGCGCCAGGTATTGATCGATATCTGGTTTGAATTCATGACCGATCAATCCGGAGCGTCGAATCAGATCTGCCATATCCGCTATCTCTACATCGACTATCTCGGCGCCCTGCTGCTCGTACCAATCCAGTGCGTCTTCCAGAGATCTACGCAAGTTGGCGTCGGTACCCCCGAAATATTCTTGCAGCCTGCCGATGCGCAGCCCGGCCAAATCGGCCGAACCAAGTCGCTCAACAAATCTCGGAAGAGAAGCCCCCTGCACAATCGCAGTTGACTCATCGCGAGAGTCATAGCCGATAACCACATCGAGAATAATAGCCAGGTCTTCTGCGCTACGCGCCAGAGGGCCTGCTACATCCTGAGTATGTGAGAGCGGAAGAATTCCATAGATACTGGAAAGCCCCTTGCTGGGACGCAGCCCAATAAGATTGTTGAATGCCGAGGGAATGCGAATTGAGCCGCAGGTGTCGGAGCCGAAACCGGCTGCAGCAAAACTCGCGGCTACCGCGGCGCCAGTTCCGCCGCTGGAACCACCGGGCACACGCCTGGGGTCGTAAGGGTTGCGAGTCTGCCCAAGCAGAGAGCCAATGCTGGTAATACCATAGGCATACTCGTGCAAGTTGGTCTTCGCCAGGATGATGGCACCCGCCTGAATTAGCTTGTCGATCTGCGCCGCATTTTCGCTAGGCACAAAATTTGCCAGGGCAACCGAGCCTCCCGTCGTCGGCATATCATCGGTATTGTAGTTGTCTTTTACCACTATCGGCACACCGTGCAGAGGGCCGCGGGAACCGGTTCGCCGCCTCTCCTCATCCAGTGCCCGCGCAATGTCCAGCGCATCGGTATTGAGGCGCACGATGCTGTTGAGCCCGGGGCCCTGCCTGTCATAGGCCCGTATGCGATCCAGGTACTGCTGGACCAGCTGCACAGAACTAGCCCGTCCTTGCTCTAAGGCGCTGCGAATCTCATCGACGCTAGCCTCAAACACATCGAACTGCGTCTGCGCAGTGATGCTCGAGGAAGCACACAGCAATAGAATGACTAGTAAACCACAAATGCTGGTCATGATGCACAGCCTTGTAATGAAGGTTAACGATAGTGGTGGAGAAAGTGTAAGTGAACGACAGACCGAAGACCACCGTCAAATCGATCTACTTGGAATGCCACTCTGGATAACAGTACGATTCTCCGATCATAAAAAAGGCCGGTACGATGTTTTCACATCGTACCGGCCTTCCAGAACCTATGAACTGCCAAGTACTTTTTTAGTCGGGCATTCTCGCCGCACGAATCTCGATCTCGATGAGCCAGCCATCGACGACCAGGCCTGCGATCTGTACGAAGGAACGAACCGGCTTCATGGGGTTCTTATCACTGCCAAAGAATTGTTGGTAACCGCTATTGAAGCCGGCGAAGTCTAGCTCGCCATCGGGACCGGATACGGCGAAGGCACGAACCTGTACGATGTCTTCCAGTGACCAGCCTTGCGATTCGAGGGTCTCCTGAAAACGACTGAAGGTATCGATAGTCTGCTGCTCCATGTCGCCCCAAGTGCCATCGGCTTGCTGGCTCGCGCCGGAGCCACTCAAGTAGAGCGTCTCGGCACCGACTGGAATCATAATATTGTTATAGAAGTTTCTGCCTTCCCCGGTTCGCACAATTTCTGCCGCGTTTGAGACCGCGGCAACGCCCATAACGAGCGCTAATGACGCGGCGATAGAAATTGCGGTGAATGGCTTCTTAAGTTTGATCATGATGTAGTGTTCCCCTGTTCAGTTACAACTAAAAATAAATTATGATTCTGTTAATTGCGCATCGGGCATGGTCGCCTCTTTCGCAGCCGTCTTATCGCCCAGAAGCCTTGTGGTGATCATTCCAGTTGTGATGGCGCCATTCACATTCAATGCAGTACGCGCCATGTCGATCAACGGCTCGATAGAAATCAGCAGCGCCGCAATCGTAACTGGAAATCCCATTGCCGGTAGAACAACTAAGGCTGCATTGGTTGCCCCGCCGCCAACGCCGGCGATGCCGAAAGAGCCGATCGCGATGATTACCAACAGGCTAACAATGAAATTCAAATCGATATCGACACCCATGGTCGGCGCTACCATCACGGCCAGCATAGCCGGGTAGATTCCCGCGCAGCCGTTCTGACCAATGGTTGCACCAAAGGATGCGGCTATATTGGCGATGGGCGCGGGCACTTTGAGCTCTTCGATCTGCGCGCGAATCGTCATTGGAATGGTTGCTGCAGAGCTGCGAGTGACGAATGCAAAGGTAAGCACCGGCCAGACTTTCTGAAAATAGGTTTTAATATTGGCACCCAAACCAATAATGATAGCTGCGTGTATGGCAAACATGATGGCGATGGCAATATAGGATGCAACAACGAAGCTGATTAGATTTCTGATCGCCTCTCCATCCGATGTGGCGATCACTCTGGTCATTAAGGCAAGAACGCCATAGGGCGTTAATGCCATAACCAACTTAACCAGACGCATGATAATGGCCTGCAATGTGTCCACTCCACCGCGGATGCTCTTACCCTGCTCGGCGTTGTCTTCCGCAACCAACAGGGCGGCCACACCAAAGATTAGACCGAAGACAACCACACCAATTATCGACATGCTGCGCTGACCGGCAAGATCCGAAAATATATTAGAGGGTACAAAACTGACTAGTAATTCGGCCAGACTAAGGTCGGCGACGCTACCCTGGCGGGCTTGCAGTACCTCGGCTCTAGCCATCTCTACCTCACCGCCGGCAAGATCGCCCGCGTTGAGTCCAAATAGCAGCGCTATCGTGATGCCGACCAGTGCTGCGATTACGGTAGTAACGATCAGTGTGCCCACTACCGTGCCACCAATCTGCCCTAAGGACTTAATTTCTTCGACTTTTAGAACGGCGGCAATCATGGTAATGAGAATAAGCGGCATGATCATCATGCGCAGCAGGGCGACATAACTGTTCGCAACCACATTGGTCCACTCCAGAGTGGCTCCCATAACCTCGGGATTTCCACCAAAGGCGCCCTGCAAATACATGCCGAAGACAATACCGCCAATCAGACCCATCAATACGCGGCGGGAAAGAGTGAACGCACTGTTCTTCGAAAATTGATAGAGCAGGCTCAGCAGAGCAGCAAAGAAAACCAGATTTACTATCGCTAAAATGGGCATGTTGTCGGCTCCTGATGGTCGTTTTGACCTAGTCTAACGGGAAAGCGTGTTGATGTAACTCACAACATTGAGAACGCCAGCCTCATTGCGCAGGGTAGTTACCATGGTGCGCATCTGCGCTCCGTAAGTATCACCGGGGTGAGCACCCCGATAACCTGCCAAGAAATTCTTTAATTGGGTGACCAGGTACCAGTCATTCTGGCCGGCTAGGGCCGGCGCACCAAGGCTTTCGTTCCCCTGGGCACTGTCTCCATGACACACCGCACAGCCACCATACAGACCACGACCGCGGGCCGGGTCGCCGCCCTCTATTGTCGCTTCTGCAGGCACATACTCCCAGCTGCCCACCCATTCGATAATGTCGTCTATCGACTCATCGCTGAGCTTAGTCGCCATCGGGCGCATCGCTATGCCCTCTATGTCTTGCGGATGCACACCACGCATATCGGCGCGAAAATTCTCCAACTGTCGCCTCAGGTACCAAGGCTCCATACCAGCAAGTCTGGGAGCATGCACGCCCTCGTTGCCTCGGCCATCCGCGCCATGACAGGTTGTGCAGTAACGATCATCGAAAGGCTCTCGCTCTGTTTCTGCCGCGTTAACTCCTCCCACACACATCACGCAGAGGCTACAAGCTAACAAAAAGGTCTTCAACATACTCTTACTTCTCCAACTTAAGGGCGAAAAGCCCCTGAATAAATAGCACCCAGACGCTAGGCAAACAAGCGAATCTTAGAACCTAAGCCCGAAGACGCCTGTCCATATCTGTCATCGCCCACTGCGCCGACATGACCGCACTCTCCTGCCAGGCTGAGTGCATGCTGACTTGATCTCCTATCATGTAGTGCCGGCCGTTCACCGGTTGCTGGAGGGCGTGATACAACTCTTCTTCCTCGTGGGTCCAACCACTGCGATCACGTTGCCAGCGCGCAGAGCAGCCGAGCATGTGATTCATACGATGCCATGCAACCGTAATTGGCTTCTCGACCTGATTACGGTAATTCGGGTGAATCTTCTCGCCATCGCTCAGATGCGCCTCGATACGCTCTTCATGGGTCATGGAAGTGTGGAATGAACCGTCACCGAAATCGTAAGCGGCGAGCAGTATGCCCTTCTCTTTATGTATGCCGGAGCTCGGGTACCAGATCTGGTTGCTTGGATTGTTCATCCAGCTTATGCCGCCGTAGATATCGTCCTTCTCCCAAAAACGCTCCTTCGCCTGGAAGGCTGCCTTGTAGGCATTGCCGCGACGAATATATTTAAGAGCATCCACGTACTGGATTGGGAAATTATTGGTAATACCGGTCATCAGATGGCTAGGTATGCAGTTGAAGCAGAAATCGGCCTGTAACAGATGCCGCGAACCATCCTGATCGTAGGAGATATCAACACCATCCTCTTTCACTTCGACAGAATTTACCATGGAGCGGTATCGAATCTGATGACCCACATGCTTGGTAAAGCCCTCGGTTATCTTGTCCATGCCACCTGCGGCCTGAAGTAGAATCGGGCCTGTATCGCCTTCGTTCGCGCTCAGCAGTTGCCGGCCCATCTGCGTCTGCAACAGATCACGAAAGGCGATGATGTCTTTCTGCACGCCGTGCTCGAGAAATCCACCGGCGGCATAACCAGCACGAAAGCTTCCCTTATAGAGGTTATCTTCGTCCAGGCTACCGAAGGAGCGCACCATGCCCATCAGAGTTTCGGCCTCCTGATCGGTGAACGGCTGATCCATCTCGCCAGCATCGAGGGACTTTGCCAATAACTCCGCGAGAAAGCCGCGCGAGTGGGTTGTATAGTCGATGTTGCGGATAGGCTTTCCACCGAGCAGCGCAGGATCCTGCACATAAGAAGTCTTGTTCTCGTTAATGAAGATCTCTAGATCGATGTTGAGTTCTTTACAGTAGGCGAGCAAGTTTCGGTGCGTACTCGGAATTCGCGCGGCGCCTGCGTTGAAATACATATGGGGCTCATCGTCGAACTCACAGTAGTGTCGATTACCGATCTCATCTATCAGGTCACCATGGCGAACGGTAAATATTCTGCCACCGGGTCGATATGAAGATTCTAGGATAGTGCATTCATAGCCCACCTTGCTTAACTCGTAGGCAACGGTCAGACCCGAGATGCCCGCTCCCAAAATCGCCACTTTGCGGCTGGCTGCATTGGCTGCCAACAGATCCATACTAGCGGCCTGTGCCGTGTGCGGAAGCAGGCCCAGTGCAGAACCCGCCTTCAGTGCTGCGGCGGTTCCGCCAGCGGCACTCAATAAATTTAGAAACTCTCTACGTGTAACTTGTTTAGACACGCCTACCTCCGGAGATTAAATCGATTTCGAGCTTTACCCAACCAGCCTGCATAGCAGACCTCAACGGGGTTAAAATAGAGCGACAACAGCCACGTCAAAAATTATCTATGTTAACGCACTAAGAGTACAACATTGGATTAGGGTATTGAACGCCATGGCACATATTATTACCATTTCGACTAAGCAAAACACCCTCCGATCTGACTCACAGCCCTCTAAAGTCAAGGCTATGGCGCTGATCTTAACTCTTCTTCAACTTTCCTGCAGCTCCGTTTTTAACAGTGCGGCTGTCTATATTGATGCGCTACTTTACTTCCTTAAAGCTGCTATATTTATCCCAACTGCCTCGGAGTACCGTCACTTCTCAGGCACACTTAACTTCTAAGCTACGGAGAATCCCAATGGCGCTGTCCAACTACTATCCCGAGCAGATCTGCGATCTACCCAAATTCAGTGGCCAGTTTGATGCGAGAAAATTGCAGGCTCACAATTGTGATGTGCTATTCGCCACCTACCCCGCCGGCACCATTATCGAACCTCACCGTCACGACACCGACAACGTCGGCGTGATAACCAAGTGGGAACTATTGCTTACCATGGATGGACAAACAGTGACCATTCCCACCGGACAGTGGTACCACGTTCCCGCCGAGAAAGAACACAGCGCCGAATTTCGTGAAGATACCTGTGAGATTGAGTTCTGGTTCAAGCAGTAGTTGGCGTCCTACTGCAAATACCACGGCCGGCCAGAGAGCCTGCTTCCCCGTCAGATCATTTCGGTTCGCCTGTCCCTGGTTCCTGCACAGGCAGGTGCCCAACCTTCACCCAGAATAGCGTCTCTTCTTCGACATAAGGTGTGAGCATACTCATATGCGAGCTGCGTATCCAGGTAGCGGCAGGATAGCGTCCATGCTCATCGATGAACTCACCACTGATAACATAGATTTCCTCACCACCCGGATGCACATGTCGGTGAAACTTTTCACCCTTTGGCCAATACACGAGCGCGACAGATTATGATTCAAACTGGTGTAGTGGCAACACCTTAAGGTTTCCCTGCCCCGGCGACCAATCAGCGGTTTTAAAATCGATGCAGACGTGGCTATCATCGTTTGCTGAAAACTGATGCAGCTTAACGAGTATCTCGCAGCCTTGCTCGCTGAAGGGAGAGTGAGTAAAGCCCTCCGGGTTTCTGAAATAGGTGCCGGCACCATAGTCACCACTCTCATCGGAGAAGGTGCCAGATAGCACCAGTATTTCTTCGCCTAACGGATGGCCATGGGATGAAAACTTCGCGCCAGGGTCATAGCGCACCAAGCTGGTTGCATGTCCACGCTCGGCGTCTTCTCGAGCCAACGGCTTGCGCCATACACCTGGCTTGGGGCTGGCCACCCTATTCTGGGTGTTGCCATCTACAACAACTCTCTTTGAAAAATCCATGTTGATCATTTGCGATTTCAACTCCAGCCTAAGCCTATCTAAAGCAACTAGCGCCGCTAAAAATCATCGACCTCCAATCCGACAGAGTGCCATTGACAGCATACTCTCACGATTGCAGATAGACATCTCTTAGAGGACGCTTTCGCCTCCCAACCCGGCAGCTGTATCTACCAAGATGAGACCGGCATCGGTTTCCACTGCACTCCCTCTCGAAAATATAATTGTAACCAAGCACAGTACTGCGTCGTCTAAGCACTACAAATGGAATAGCGGCAAGGTATCCCTGTCACTAATGGCAGTACGAAGGCCAGTTTAGTAATGACAACCGCCACGGTCAGGGCACTTTCGATTGGACCAACGGCAATACTTATACGGGGCAGTGGCGCGATGGTAAGCAGCATGGCCGCGGCGAGAAAGAATGGGCCAATGGTGAGCGCTATGAGAGGCAATGGCAGAATGACCAGATGAACGGCCAGGGCACTTTCTACTTTGTGAACGGTAACCGCTTTACAGGCGGCTTCCAGAACGATCAGATTAGTGGCCAGGGGCAATACGCAGGCGATGGAATTTCGTGGCGGCCAGCGCCTCAACTAACTGCGCAATTTATAGCCGGTCTTGAATAGATAGTAGACCACTGCCAGGCAGGAAAACATAAAGATAAGAATGCTCGCCAGAGACAGCATCACGCTAACCTCAGAGATCTCATAGAAACTCCAGCGCAAGCCACTTACCAAATACAACACCGGATTAAAATGGGAGACCGTCTGCCAGGGTTCCGGCAGCATGTCGGTGGAATAGAAACTGCCACCCAGAAACACCAACGGCGTGACGAGCAGCGTAGGCACTACCGACAACTTCTCAAAGTTATCTGCCCAGATACCCAGGATAAACCCAAACAGGCTAAACGACAGTGCGGTAAGCAGAATGAACACCATCATCATTACCGGGTGAGCTATCTGTAGGTCGATAAAGAAACCCGCTGTAATCAGAATGATTATTCCGAGTATGACAGCCTTAGAGGCGGCTGCACCCACATAGCCTAATATTACTTCGAGGGTAGACACTGGGGCGGACAGCATCTCGTAGACGGTGCCGACAAACTTTGGAAAGTAGATTCCAAAGGATGCATTCGAGATACTATTGGTCAGCAGGTTTAGCATAATCAGACCTGGCACGATGAAAGCACCATAGCTAATGCCGTCAACCTGATCGATGCGCGACCCGATGGCGGCACCGAAGACGATAAAATAAAGGGACGTTGTAATTACTGGTGCCACGATACTCTGCACCAGAGTGCGTCTGGTGCGCGCCATCTCAAATTTGTAGATCGCCATAATGCCATAAATATTCATGACGACTCCTCGACCAGATTAACGAAAATATCTTCCAGCGAACTCTGCGTTGTATTCAGATCACGAAATGCAATATCGGCTAACTTGAGATCATCGATCAATGCGGTGATGCCTGTACGATCCCTCTGGGTATTGAAGGTATAGGTCAGTTGCATGCCGTCTTCACTAAGCTCTAGATTGTAGTCGGCCATACTATCCGGCACCGACGCGAGACTATCGCGCAGGTCAAGAATCAACTGCTTCTTACCAAGCTTCTCCATCAGCTTGTCTTTTTCTTCGATCAAGATGATCTCGCCATTGTTGATGACTCCAACCCTATCGGCGATCTCTTCCGCCTCTTCGATGTAATGCGTGGTAAGAATTATTGTAACGCCCTCTTCTTTGAGTTCGCGCACGATCTGCCACATGTCTTTTCGAAGGGAGACATCTACGCCGGCGGTGGGCTCATCGAGAAATAATACCGTGGGTTCGTGTGAGAGCGCCTTGGCGATTAACACCCGGCGCTTCATGCCGCCGGACAGCGTCATGATCATGTTGTCTTTCTTGTCCCATAGAGACAGCGAACGCAGGACCTTCTCGATGTGACTCGGACTGGGCGGTTTGCCGAACAGCCCACGACTGAATGAGACCGTATTGAAGACAGTTTCAAACGAATCGGTTGTGAGTTCCTGCGGGACCAGGCCGATGATAGACCGAGTCTTGCGAAAGTCTTTGATGATGTCGAAACCGTCGACACTCACCGAGCCGGAGCTAGGGTTTACTATGCCGCAGACCACAGAGATCAATGTCGTCTTACCCGCGCCATTGGGACCGAGTAAGGCGAGTATCTCGCCTCTCTCGATCTGCAGATTGATATCTTTGAGCGCTTGAAAGCCGCCGGAATAAAATTTATTCAAAGCGGTGATGCGTAGTATTGGATTTTCGTCACTTTTCATGGGCGAATGAGTATGAACACTGTCACAGCCAATTACAACACAAGCATAGGATAGGATAGGGTATCTCAAAACCTCTTAACAGCCCGGCACGACTCTGGATATTCGCCGAAATAATTTCCGGCCGCCGCATCAACTTCCTACTCAGCCCCTAGCAGCCCACAGCAGGCCAGGCAACGGATTATGGCAAGGTTCTGCCTAGGCGTGTTACTTTACTTGCTCGCTGCCATGGGCACCGTTTTTCGCCATTATCGAGCTCCGAATCAACAACTCGGTGATGACTGAGGTCTATCCAAAACGAGGCGGCGGTCTCTCGAGAAGAGAACCGCAGCGAGCGATCACCGAGGCCACAGTGCTGCGACCCTCTGCGAAAGAGAAAGGACGCGGCATTAAGACGACTGAATAACCAGGCAATCTAGACGAGACAAACGCAATGAAACTAAACAATTTTTCTCTACTGCTGATCAGCGTATTCTTCTGCACGCTCTCTGCCCACGCACAAGACACCGTCGAGCCGTCACTCGATTCGGAAGAACTCGAGTTAACAAGTTGGCTGGACTCTCAGGAAGACAATATGCTCGACTTGCTAGAGCGTATTACCAACATCAACTCCGGCAGTCTTAACAAAACCGGAGTGGATGAGCTCGCTTCGATATTCAGCACGGAGCTGCGACAACTTGGTTTTTCTATCTCGACAATGCCGGGGGAAGTCATCGAGATGCCTAGCTGCCCGGGCAGTGACTACAATATCGATGTCGCTGATCATGTCCTGGCAAGCAAGAGCGGCAGTGGATCGCGGCTTCTGATGATGGGCCATCTCGACACAGTGTTTCCACCGGACAGCCCCTTTCAGGAGTTTAGCCACGAGGGCGATACGATGTCCGGGCCCGGCGTCTCCGATATGAAGGGTGGCTTGGTAGTCATGCTCTATGCCCTTAAGGCACTCAACGAAGCCGGTCAGCTAAAAGACAAGTCTATTAGCGTGCTCCTTAATAGCGATGAGGAGATAGGTTCACTCTCTTCGCGTAAATATCTGGAAGAACAGGCCGCTACCCATGACTGGGGGCTGGTCTATGAGTCGTCTGGCAACAATCGACTGACTCGTGAACGCAAGGGCCTGGGTCAGGCACGCTTCGTAGTACATGGTAAGGCATCCCACGCCGGGGGTGCCCACGAGCAAGGCCGCTCGGCCATCAAAGAGCTTGCCTACAAGATCGTACAGATAGAAAACATTACCGACTACGAGACCGGAGTCACGGTTAACGTGGGCGTGATCAGCGGCGGCGAAGCGCGAAATACTATCGCACCCTGTGCAGAGGCACTGATCGACCTGCGTTACCCAGAGGCGGAACAAGGCGCTGATGCCGTGGCGCAGTTCGAAGAAATATTCGGCAATGTCTACAGCTATCCGGTAGATTCGGGAGAACTCACTACCGAGAGCTGGACCAATCTCCATCGCCCCGCAAAGATAGCTACGCCAGAATCGGATTACCTACTCAACAAGACCATCGCCATCGGTCGCCTCCTGGGACAGGAGCTAGGCGTTGGTGATTCTGGCGGGGGAACCGATGGCTCGCTGACGCAGTCAGTCGGCCTGCCTACCCTGGATTCCCTAGGCAGCGCGGGCACCGGCGCTCACTCTAACAGGGAGCAAGGCAGGGTTAGCTCGCTGGTCGAGCGCGCAAAACTGAGCGCGGTACTTATCCGTAGACTGGCAGCAGAATAAGTGTTCTTATGCAGCTAGATCAGAGACTTGGCGATCAATGCGCACTGACGCAGGTCAGAATAATAATTGCTTGATGAAAAATAATAACTCTGAGGACAGCGAATGACTGCGAACACCGAAAATGACTCTACAGACTCTACGGCAAGCAACGAAACCCATGCATCACCACAGCTAACGGCGGCTGCCAAGGCCTATCAGAACCCCTACTACCGCTATCTGGTTCTTGGGATCCTAACCGCTGCCTATGTCTCTAATTTCGTAGACAGGCAGGTCATCAATGTTCTCGCGCAGTACATTATCGAAGACCTGCAGATCAGCGACGGTCAGTTTGGCATGTTATCAGGCCTGGCCTTCGCCCTGATCTACACAACCCTAGGTATTCCAATTGCACGACTTGCAGATATCAGCAACCGTCGCAACATTATTGCTATATCAATTACCATATGGAGCGTAATGACGGCAGTATGTGGCGCCGCACAAAACTTTGCACAGCTGTTTATGGCTCGCTTCGGCGTGGGCGTGGGTGAAGCCGGCGGTTCGCCTCCCGCGCATTCCATCGTCTCGGATATTTTTCCAGCGCACCAGAGAGCCACGGCCCTGTCTATCTACTCTCTGGGTGTCTATGGCGGAATCCTGGTTGGCACCGTAGGCGGTGCCTACCTAGTCAGATACTTCGACTGGCGCACGGCGTTTGTTGTGGTTGCCATACCGGGCATCTTTCTAGCCGCACTGGTCAGGTTCGTCATCAAAGAGCCACCAAGAGGCATGGCCGAGTCACGAAAAGATGTGGCGCCCCCCGGTTTCTTGCGCGTTCTGAGCTTCCTCTGGGAAAGAAAATCTTTTCGCCATCTCTCCTTTGCCTGTGCGCTACATGCCTTCGTCACCTACGGTGTGGGTAATTTCATGCCGCTATTTCTCGGCCGCGTACACGACATGCCCATCATCGATGTAGGCTGGTACTACGGCCTGATTGCCGGCATAGGCGGCCTGGCAGGCACCTTCTTCGGGGGCTGGATGTCAGATCGCATCAGCAACAAGACCGGCGACAAGACCTGGTATGTATGGATTCCCTTTATCTCCACGGTACTGGCCATACCCTTCGCCTTGATTACCTTTCTGGTTATGCCTACCGGCGTGACGGCGGCGTTCTCCTATCTGCTGCCTGTCTTCTTCGGCGGCTGGTATCTCGCACCCTGCATCGCATCGACACATTTTCTTGTCGGCATTCGCATGCGTGCGATGGCATCGGCAATCTTATTGTTCATGTTGAATTTGATTGGTCTGGGGCTGGGCCCAATGCTCACCGGCTTCGTTAGCGACTATCTGACACCGAGCCTCGGGACTGATGCCCTGCGCTATGCGATGTCGGTTACGGTAATGGTGAATTGCTGGTGCGCCCTGCACTACTATCTAGCTGCCCGCACGATCAGAGCCGATTTCGATAGAGCGCCTGGCTAGCGCAGGCTAGATCGCTTCGAGGGCTTGTGCGATCTTGCTGACACCAATCACTTCGAGGCCGGCGATCTTATTCTTCGGTGCGTTCGCCTTGGGTACGATGGCTCTTGTGAAGCCGTGTTTCGCCGCCTCTTGCAGGCGCTCCTGCCCACCGGGCACCGGTCGAATCTCTCCGGCAAGCCCAACCTCGCCGAAAACGACCAGGTCTTTAGGCAGCGATTTGTCCTGAAAGCTTGAGACGATGGCAAGCAGCAGCGCGAGGTCGGCGCTGGTCTCGGTAACCTTGACGCCGCCTACCACGTTCACGAAGACATCCTGATCCGCCATATACAGCCCGCCATGGCGATGTAGCACGGCAAGCAGCATAGCCAGACGATTCTGCTCCAGGCCGACGGCCACGCGGCGCGGGTTGCCCAGTTGACTGCCATCGACCAGCGCCTGTATCTCAACTAAAAGAGGCCGGGTCCCTTCCCATAACACCATCACTATCGAGCCAGGTGTATCTTCCTCGGTTCGCGCGAGAAAAATCGCCGAGGGATTCTTCACCTCTTTCAGGCCGGTCTCGGTCATGGCGAACACACCCAACTCGTTCACCGCACCGAAGCGATTCTTCTGCCCACGGAGGATTCTATATTTGCTGTCGTTGCCGCCCTCTAGCATGATGAAGCAATCGATCATGTGCTCTAACACTTTCGGGCCAGCGAGGTTTCCTTCCTTGGTGACATGGCCAACGAGAAACAGAACCGTGTTTGTTTGCTTCGCATACTGAATCAGATAGGCGGCGCATTCTCTCACCTGAGAAACACTGCCAGGCGCCGATGCCACATCGCCGCTGTGCATGACCTGAATCGAATCCACTACCAATAGCTGCGGTCGATGTTCCTGTGCCGCCTTGCAGATCTCCTCGACATTGGTCTCGGCCAGCATCTTCAGATTCTTCTCGGGCAGGTTCAGGCGCTTCGCGCGCATGCCTACCTGCTGTAGAGACTCTTCGCCGGTTACATACAGCGCCGGCTCTCCCGAGTCCGCTAACAGACACATGATCTGAAGCAGTAACGTACTCTTTCCCGCGCCGGGGTTGCCACCTATCAGGATCGCGGAACCGGGCACGAGACCGCCACCCAGAACTCGATCCATCTCGTCGATAGTGCTGCTAAATCGAGGAAGCGCCTCTAGATCGATATCGGAAAGATTCTGCACATTGGATTTTTCGCCGGAATAACCCTGCTTGCGGAAATCGGCCTTGGTTACTGGGGAGCTACTGCCGGCATTGCCCAGATTAATCTGCGACAGAGTATTCCATGCCTTACAGGAGGCACATTGCCCCTGCCACTGGCCATGCTCGGTGCCGCAGTCTGTGCAGACGAATGCGATTTTATTTTTTGACATAAGCGTTTTTCAATTATTGCTTCTTAATGCGACTATTTGATATCTAATCAAGGTACAGTCTCGGTGAGTCACTAGTCAGTATAGACAAACTCTACCCGCTTCGTGACCTTGCTGAACAGTTCGTAGGAGATCGTGTCTGCATAGCGAGCCACCTCGTCTGCCGGGAGATCGCGCCCCCAAAGCACAACTTCGTCGGCTACCTTAACCGACTCCATACCCGTCAGGTCGATCGCTAGCATGTCCATCGACACACGCCCCAGAAGCCCGGTGCGTCTCGGGCCGCCTTTGCACTTCACCACAACCGGCGTGCCATTCTTAGCCGAGCGTGGATAGCCATCGGCATAACCGATAGAGACAATCCCCACGCGGGTATTCTGTTTACAACGATAGGTAGCACCGTAGCCAATCGTTGCACCCGCATCGACATCATTAATGGCGATGATTCTGGCACTGAGCGTCATGATGGGCTGCAGTCCAATCTCCGCGGCGCTACGACTGGCGAAGGGTGACGCGCCATAGAGCATGAAACCCGGGCGCACGAACTGGTGATGCGTCTGAGGTAACTCCAAGATACCCGAAGAAGCAGCGAGGCTGCCCTGCACCGGCCCCTGAGTCGATTCTGCTATCTGCTGTCTAAGCGCATCGAATTCCTCGATCTGACGCTGAGTGAAATCTATCGCTTCTGGATTATCGAGTTCATCGGCGCTGGCAAGATGAGACATAAGCACTACCTCGGCCTCAGGATGCCGGTGTAGATCGCCATAAACTTGCAGGGCCTGTTCTTTATTCAGCCCGAGTCGATTCATGCCGCTGTTGAACTTCACCCAGACCCTGCCGACGCCGGAAAGAATCTCCGTCTGCAGATATTTCTGTATCTCCTCAAACTGGTACATCGAATGCACCACCGGCTCTATCTTATGATTGAGACAGAGATCCATCTCCTCTCGATTGCGGAAACCTGAGAGTAGGAGTATTGGTGTGCTGATGCCAAGGGTTCGCAGCTGCATGGCTTCTTCCAGCGATGCCACGGCGAAGGCTGCGAATTTCGTGTGTGAGGAATTAAGCGCTAACGCAACTTGTTCGACTCCATGGCCGTAGGCATTTGCTTTTATAACGGGAATTATCTGCGCTTCAGGACTGTGAACACTTACCTGTGAGAGATTCTTCTTGAGTGCACGAAGGTCTATTGTGGCCCAAGCTCTTGGGTAGGAATCGATCATGATCGACCCTTATCAGTGGCGGTATGGCTATCCATGGGTGTAGCTGTCGTCGTACCTCGGTTGTGCATGATTTTCGAAACGTGTGTACTTACCAACGAAGCTCAGTCTCACCGTGCCGATCGGGCCATTACGGTGCTTACCGATGATCACCTCTGCGATACCCTTGTCTGGGGAATCCTCGTTGTAGACCTCGTCTCGATAGATGAAGGAAATGATATCCGCATCCTGCTCGATCGCTCCCGATTCACGCAGGTCTGACATTACCGGGCGCTTGTTGGGCCGTTGTTCCAGGCCTCGATTGAGCTGCGACAGGGCGATTACAGGACACTCAAACTCGCGCGCCAGCAACTTAAGCGATCGCGAAATCTCAGAGATCTCACCAACGCGATTGTCACCGAAGCCTTTGATCTGCATTAGCTGTAAATAGTCGACTACCACCAGACCCAGGCTGCCATGCTCACGCACAATTCGACGTGCCCGTGCTCGCATCTCCATCGGACTTAGTGCTGCACCGTCATCGATGAACAGGGGGCGGTCCTTGAGTTTCGCGACCGCGTCATTAAAGCCCGGCCAATCCTCGTCGGTGAGCTGTCCTGATCGCAGTCTTGTCTGATCTATCTTGCCGATGGAGGACAGCATACGAAAGATCAGGCTCTGCGCCGGCATCTCCAGGCTGAACACAAGGACCGGCTGGTCCGATTTAAGCACAGCGTTTTCAACCAGGTTCATTGCGAACGCCGTCTTGCCCATAGAGGGCCTCCCAGCAACGATCACCAGATCCGATTTCTGCCAGCCGGAAGTCATCTCATCGAGATCGATAAAACCAGTTGATAGGCCAGTAAGGCTCCCGTCAAGTCCGGCAAGCTCATCGATTCTATCCACAGCCTTTCTCAGCAGGGGATTGATCGGAAGCGGGCCCTGATCCTGAGGGCGCTCGTCTGCGATGCTAAAGACCTCTTGCTCCGCCTCATCCAATACGACCGCAGCCTTCTTGCCACCCGTGTTGTATCCACTGTCGGCGATACCGTTGGCGACACTGATAAGGCGGCGCAGGATTGCACGTTCGCGGATGATTTCGGCATAGGCGTGAATATTCGCCGTGCCTCTGGCGTTGTCGGTCAGTTCGCTGAGGTACTCGACGCCGCCTGCGCTCTCGAGCTCATTCAGGCTATTAAGAGACTCCACCAGTGTCACGACATCGATAGGACTATTTGCTTCACTCTGCTGCGACATGACGCGAAAGATAATTTGGTGCTCGGGACGATAGAAATCCTCAGGCAGCAGGACATCCGCCAAATTATCCCATTCTGTGTTGTCCAGCATCAGACCGCCCAATACCGCCTGCTCCGCATCAACCGAATGAGGGGGCACCTTCAATGCGGCAACATTACTGATTTCGCGGTTCTGGGAATTATCAAAAGACATGAATAAATTCTATTTTTGCTTGGAAAATTTGGCGAAAAAAAACACCATCTGAGTGAACAGATGGTGCTCTATGAAGATTACAAGGTCAAGGACAGAAAGCCGCCCTGAGGACTGGATGCTAATCTTCCTTTGTATCCGCTTCGACCGCTTCTTCAGCCGCTTCTTCTGCAGCCTCGGCTTCGATGATCTCTTCGATCAGATTGCCGTCGTCACTGACGCCTGCTGCGGCATCAAGACCCAGCACGGCCAGAGTGATTGTAGCTGTCACTTCGTAGCCCAAATCCAATACGACTTCGTAGCTTCCTAGCTCGCGAATAACGCCGTTGGGAAGAAGCACTTCGGCCTTAACGATCTGAGAACCACACTGCTCGTTTAGCGCGTCGGCAATATTCTGCGTACCAACGGAGCCGAATAGCTTGCCTTCGTCGCTGGCATTAACCTGGAGGCTGAGCGCCGCGCCATCGACAACTGCCTGACGCTTCTGCGCTGCGGCAACATTCGAATTATGAGCAGCCATTAGCTCTGCCCTGCGGCCTTCGAACTCAGCTAGATTAGTTTTTGACGCTGGAATCGCTTTTCCCTTAGGGAACAAGAAATTGCGCGCAAATCCAGATTTCACAGTAGCGGTATCGCCGATGTCACCTAGGTTAGCCATTTTTTCAAGCAAGATAACGTTCATTGGTTCTTCCTCATCTCAAATTCTTTTCTGACCCTGACCAGCAGGGTCTTAATCTATTTACGCCGACTTAGTAAGGCGCGTTCTAAAATCGTACCAACTGTCTAGAAGTGCTAGCAGCACTACCAGGTTAGCTATTAGCGGCAACAAGATTAGCGCATACAGAACAGCTAACCAGAGGCTCGATAACTTCTTCGCCGCCACCACCGCATGTATCAAGGCAATGCCCGAAAACATAAGCGGTAAAACCAAATACAACATCCACGTTTGCGGGATGAGTATCTCAAAATTCGCCAGCATCATGCAGCCGACAAGGATCAGCGCTACTCTCTGTTCTACCCGAAGCCCATGGAATTCTTTCTGAAATCCACCCGGGTTAAACAGTGCAGCCTGCATCCAGCGAGCTAACATCAGCAAGATTATGGAAAGAAACATATAGACCGCGCCCATGAAGCTGGTCATTACGGCTCTTAGCGCATCTAGCTGCTCGCCCTGTATAGCGTTTGCTTCGAAGTAGGGCTGCATCTGAAGAAAGATCAGATCCAACACTCCCGGTTGTAAACGCAAATAAATCTCTACGCAAACGCCAACGGCTATTGCGGCCAGCAGGGTAAATTCCCAGGACTCTGATGATCTCAGTAGTCCTGCCAACCCGGTGATTCCCAACAACATGATAAGAGGAACCGGATCGCCTGCCAGAGCCCACCCCCCTATCGGGAGAATGGCCCAAACCAAAACCTGCACGGCTTCTTGAAAGCCCTTACGCAACACGACTAAGCCGACAAGTACCGGGCTTAGAAGATTTAACAGCGGTATCAGACCTAGCAGCAGCACTGCCATGATGGCCTGCTTGCGCCCCTTCATTACGAATTCAGCAAGGCCGCGCATGCTTATAACCTTTTAAACTTGATGACTATCCGTATAAGGGATAAGAGCCAAGTAGCGAGCGCGCTTAATAGCTGTAGCGAGCTGACGCTGATATCTAGCCTTCGTGCCTGTGATTCTGCTTGGGACGATCTTGCCCGTCTCAGAAACATAAGCCTTCAGAGTCTCAAGATCTTTGTAATCGATTTGTACTGTGCCTTCTGCAGTAAATTTGCAGAATTTACGTCTACGAAAATAACGAGCCATAATATTTATCCTGTCTTTCTATACTCTATTCTTTCTAGGAAAATTCTTTTTAAGAAAAGTGTTTGAACCAGCCGTGGCTTAGTCCTTTGTCTCTTCTTCAGCCTCATCAGCGGCGGCTTCTTCAGCAGGTGCTTCGGTATCGGCGACTTCTTCAGCAGGTGCTGCTTCTTCAGCGGCTGCCTCTTCGCCAGGTGCTGCCTCAGCTTCTGCGGCGGCGGCCTCTGCCGCTGCTGCTCTAGCTGCTGCCGAGGCGGCGGCTGCATCGTCTTCCATCTTGCGCTTCTGCTCGGCACGCTGCTTGCGCTCTTTGCCTTCGCGTTCGCCTTTCAGAATCAGTGATTCCTCAGTAACAGGCGCCTTGGCCTTGATGACTAGGTTACGTAGAACCGCATCATTGAAGCGAAATAGAGTAGTAAGTTCTTCCAAAGCCTCGCCATTGCACTCGATGTTGAGGAGTACATAGTGCGCTTTGTGAATCTTGTTTATTGGGTAGGCGAGTTGGCGTCTGCCCCAGTCTTCCAATCGGTGAATTTGGCCACCGCTATCGGCCATCAGCTGGGTATAACGCTCGATCATCCCTGGGACCTGTTCGGACTGGTCGGGATGCACCAAGAATACGACTTCATAGTGTCTCATAGAGACTCCTTCTGGGTTAATGCCTTCCACCGATCACTGATGTGCGTGGTAAGACAAGGAGTTATGTAGCTGCAGAAACTAGTCCCGCAGGTAAAAAAGAGGGGGAATTCTAGGGAAACTGGGGGTGGGATGCAAGCTTTAACGGAATTTAGAGAGCCCAATGTGGGGCTAAGGTATGATCTGTGAAGGCTCAGCACTGGCAAACAGAGCTATCCCCCTGCCCGCCGCCTACTCCTTAAGAATCCGCTGCCGCCTAGCCTCATACAGGCAAACGCCGGTAGCGACTGACACATTCAGACTGCTTAGGGCGCCTGCCATGGGTATTGAGACCAGGAAATCACAGCATTCCTTGGTCAGACGGCGCAGACCACTGCCCTCGGAGCCCATGACTAAGGCTATTGGCCCATCCAGATCCTGCTCATAGAGGGAGATTTCCGCTTGATCCGCTGCACCCACCAGCCAGATACCCTGCTCCTTCAGTTTATCTAGACAGCGGGCCAGATTGGTCACCGAAGCAAGATTTACTGTTTCTGCCGCTCCGCAGGCAACCTTGCGTACGGTCCCATTCAATCCAACGGACTTATCCTTGGGGATAATCACCGCATCGACACCGGCGGCATCTGCGCTACGCAGACAGGCGCCTAGATTATGCGGATCGGTAACGCCATCCAGAACGAGTAACAGAGGGGGATGATCGAGACCCTGCAGCAGCTCGAAGAGACTCTTCTCCGACAACACGCTGTTTTCGAATTCGGCCATCGCGGCGACGCCCTGATGCACACCATCGAAGTCTTTCTCGAAGGCTTCCTTGCTCATCTCACTAATAACAATATTGGCGGCGCTCGCCAGATCGCGAACCTCGTTAATACGCCTGTCGTTCCTTCCTGACTGAATGAGTACTTGGCTCACCAAGCCGGGGCTCTGGCTTAGCAACTCAGAGACAGCATGAATGCCGATGACCTTTTCCTGATTGTCTTGCTTGCTGCTCATTACAGTCTTTTCTACTCAATAGATTGATAGGTTAAGTGCGAGGCTTGGCATTCGGCTTCTTCGCGCGTCTGGACTTGGACTTCTTGCCAGGCGCAACCTTCGCTGCGCTGTTTTTCTCAGCCGCCTTCTTCTTTTTCGGGGCTTTAGCACTTCCACCTCGGATATCCGGTTCAGATTTCGCCGAGCGCTTCTTGTGCTTCGGCTTCTTCGAGGCCTTGCCGTCCGTTGTATTCTTCGACGGGTTCGCCTTCTCGCCGTATTTACCTTTAGGCTTTCTCGAATCGGACGGCTTTGATTTGCCGGCACGCTTGGCAGCCTGTTTCATACCGATCATTTGCAGATCGATCTTCTTATCGTCGAGATCTACCCTGACTACTTTGACTTCCACGCTGTCGCCAAGGCGATAGGTTTTCTGACTGCGCTCGCCGGTCAGGCAATGATGCACGGGATCGAAATGGTAGTAGTCGTTACTCAGTTCGCTGATGTGCACCAAGCCTTCAACATAGATGTCGTTCAACTCGACAAACAATCCAAAGCTGGTAACCGAGGTGACGGTACCTACAAACTCATCGCCAACACGATCCTGCATGTACTCGCACTTCAGCGCATCGATGACACTATAGCTAGCGGCATCCGCGCGACGCTCAGCGGTCGAACAGTTCTCGCCAAACTGAATCATGTCTTTCAGATCATAGGGGTAGATATTCTTTCGGGCCAGGTCCGCCGCACCGCTGTGCTTCTTCGTATGGGCGCAGGGCTTGCCGCGAATCCGAGAACGAATTGCACGATGTACCAATAGGTCGGGGTAACGACGGATGGGGGAGGTAAAATGCGCGTAGGCCTCGAAGCCCAGGCCAAAGTGGCCTAGATTTTCTGGCTGATATACCGCCTGCATCAGCGAGCGTATCAGCATCGTCTGCAGCAGTATTCGATCGGGGCGACCCGCCATCTGCCTCAGCACATACTGATAATCCGCTGGCTCCGGCTTGTCCCCGCCGGGCAGGTGCAAGTCCAACTCTTTAAGAAATAGCCGCAGGTTCTCGAGCTTGGTTGAGTTGGGGCCTTCGTGAACGCGGTATAACGCGGGCAGCTTGGACTCCTCCAGGAGGCTTGCAGCCGCTATATTTGCACAAAGCATGCATTCTTCGATTATGCGATGGGCATCGTTGCGCACCACGGGCACGATCTCTCGAATCTTTCTATCCTCACCGAATACGATGCGGGTCTCTGTCGAATCGAAGTCCATAGCGCCGCGGCTTTCCCTAACCGCCTTAAGCGCGTGAAACAGGGAATATAGATTCTCGAAATCGTCAATGAGTGACTCATGACGCTTTCTTAAGGTGTTCTGTATGCTCTTCTGCGCATCTGTCTCTGCCAATTCGATGATGTCGGAGACTTCGTTGTAGGTCATCCTCGCATGGGAATGAATTACCGCCTCATAGAAACTGTAATCGGTCATCTCCCCGCCTGCGGCGATTTTCATTTCGCAGACCATTGTCAGACGATCAACCTTTGGCTTCAATGAACACAGGCCGTTAGACAATTTTTCCGGCAACATTGGAATCACGTGGCCAGGAAAATAGACGGAGGTTGCACGCGTAATAGCCTCTTCGTCCAGGGCACTGCCTATCTTCACATAGTGAGAGACGTCGGCGATTGCTACAAACAGTGTCCAACCCCCTCCCTGTTCCTGACGCGCATACACGGCATCATCGAAATCTTTCGCGTCTTCACCATCGACCGTAACGAATGGCACGTCACGCAGGTCTGCGCGGCCCGCAAGATCCTGCTCGCTGATCTCTTCGGAGTAACGCGCCGTCTCTTGCTCTACCTCTTTCGGCCAGATATGGGGAATATCGTGACTGCGCACGGCGACGTCGATCTCCAACCCAGGCGTGGTGCTATCGCCCAGAACTTCGACGATCTTGGCAATCGCCTTGCGCCGCTTACTGGGGTACTCGGTTATCTCTGCGACGACAAACTGACCGTCCTGCGCATTGCCGGCCTGCTGATCGGGAATTAGAATCTCATGGGCGACCCGCTTGCTATCGGGAACCAAGATTCCAAATCCCGATTCACGGTAGTAGCGACCCACTATCTGCTCGTAACGACGCTTCAGTATTTCGACGACCATGCCTTCGCGGCGGCCGCGGTTATCGAAGCCAGAGTGCCGAGCGAGCACCTCGTCGCCATCGAATAGTTTCTCCATCTCGCGCGCGCCGAGGAACATATCGCCGGAGCTGTCCTCAGGAATAAAGAAGCCGTAGCCGTCTTTGTTGCCCTGTATACGCCCTTTCAGCAGATCCATGTGTGCGGCGAGCCCAAACAGGCCACGTCGGTTGCTGATAATCTGGCCATCGCGGCTCATCGCGATCAGGCGCCTGCGCACCGCCTCGACAGGCTCTTCGTCGCTAAGCTTCAGGTGCGCGCAGAGTTCCGGGTGGCCTATAGGCTCACCGATTTGCTCTAGGGTTTGGATGATGTATTCCCGGCTGGGGATGGGGTTGGCGTAGTTTTCAGCTTCTCGCTGAGCGAAGGGATCTTTCGTATTTCTGGTTTTTGACATTAATATGTGTACTGTAATTAAGAAGAAGCTATTATACACCCTGCGCTGTGACTTGTCTGTGACAGCAAACGCTTCCTAGACTAGGCCTTTGAGGCTGCTACTTGTTGAGCGATTTGGACACCTGTTCTGCGGACCGCAAAACCGCCCCACATCAAAACTTCTGTGTTTTCCACTGCCGCCACTTCCCACTTCAGTCATTTAGAGTATTGACAGGACAGAGGGCTCTCGCTCGAGTTGCGCTCCGGTCGAAAAGACCGACCCATCTAAGATTATGCCCAGGTGGTGGAATTGGTAGACACGCTAGCTTCAGGTGCTAGTGGTCGCAAGGTCGTGGGGGTTCACTAATTGCGTAGCAATTTGGACGCCCGCTTTTCAGGGCGCCCCGCAGGGG
>JAQWZF010000041.1 GCA_029253585.1 Gammaproteobacteria bacterium | reverse complement strand
GTTCAGTTCAGTTCAGTTCAGTTCAGTTCAGTTCAGTTCAGTTCAGTTCAGTTCAGTTCAGTTCAGTTCAGTTCAGGTCTGTTCAGGTCTGTTTCGATTAGTAGGCTATGCTCGGAAATAGCATAAATCCTTGCTCCTTTCGCTCCTCGACATCCGAGCGCATGTAGATGCCGCACAGCGCGTTGTGCCGTTTGCATGCAGCCCCGACCTTCGCGATAGCCTCTAGTACTTCGGGCGCGCTAGAGTTCGGCCCTGGATTCCCGACGCCTAGCGCCAGGCTCAAATCAGCAGGGCCGATCAACAATCCGCCCAGACCGGGCACTTGAAGGATCGCGTCGATGTTGTCGACTATTTCTCGGGTTTCAACCATCGCTATTGCTAGCAACTCTCCATTCGGATTTAGTGGCCACAGGTCAGCCTTACTTGCGTACTTCTGTCCATCGACATTCCATACCCGAATAGCGGCGCTAGGACCCCATCCACGCCTCCCCGCGGGCTCGGGGTACTCACCGCCACGCTGCGGCGGATACCGCATAGTTTGTACGAGCTTGGTGACCTCGGCTGGGGTCTTAACTTGCGGCAAGATGATTCCCATCGCCCCAACGTCAAGCATCTGCTTGACGTAATGACCATAATCCTGACTCGCTTCGTAGGGAATACGCACGACCGGTGTTAGGCGCGGTCTCGATGCACCTTCGGCCTCGAGTTCGCTGAGGAATGACTCGAATTCGTCGAGCTGAAAGGCGTTATGTTCCAGGTCATTGAGCTGCCAATGTTCGCCTACTAGAGACGGTTCACCATTCTCGAACTGCTCAATGATTTTGTTCAGGCGGCCCTGCTGCGCGGAGGACAGCGGCGCGAACACCGTAGATATGACAACTGCGATACTGATCGCCCAGCAAATGTTTCGTCCTGACGTCTTCCTGTCTGTCCCATCTCTCATGATTTTTCGCCCGCCAATTTCTTTAAATAGTGTTAAGTAATATTGCTTGCCCGCTATGCCTAATAGCGATGATACGCCAATTTATACATTTGAATAATATTGGTCAAGGCAAATGTGAGCCAATTTCCGAATGAGAAGTCTGTGAATATCGCAAATTAAGGGCTAATTTTTACCAAACCTGGGGAGCACTCACTCGTTCTCTAGTTCCAACACTAGCTCATTAACCAACTTTTCGATTCCCCGGGGATTATTTAGATAGAGAGCTTTATACACAGGGTCCCGCATATCATTTTTCATTGACGCGACTTGTTTTGCCCAAAAAGATTCATCCAGCATGTCCTTGGTATATTGGTAGTACAAGTTATCCATATGCAATACACGAATACGCGTTGATATCAGAAGATACGAAATATCTGCGTTGCTGAGGTTCTTACTTTGAGTATATTCCTCCAGTTCTTCACTCCAGTATGAAGGCCGTTCCCCAGACTCCCAAACGCGGATACTCGAAGCTATAAACCCATCACTTTCCATCTGGGTACGCAGGTCATCCTTAAGAGATTCGGATCTGGTAGCATATTGCCCAGCTAGCGCAACATTGCGATCTAGTATTAACTGCATACCTACAAAACCAAGTGAAGCCACAATTGCTGCTGCACCAATGCCTTCAACAATTTTCCTACTATTTATACGCAATTTTTAAGTCCTGTTGAGTAGAGAACAATATCTGCAACTAATGTATCGCACCAAGAAATGAAAGTGTGTCTAGAGCGAGCTCGTAGTTCTTAAGAGCCTCTATACAAGGAAGCTTAGTTTCGGCTGACTAGTCAGGTAGCCCCAGAACCAACAACTCAGGAGCTGAAGTGTTGCTAACACTTAAGGCTATAAATTGCTTACCGCCAACGGAGTAGCTCATTGGCGCACCCTGAGGGTTGCCTGGAAGATCGATTCGAGCAACTTCTTCGCCTGTTGTTTTATTACGCGCAATTAACTGTGGGCCATAGCCCATATTTTGGCCGTGAATGAGTAATGTCGACGTTACAAGTACGGGATGCCGACCGCCGCCACCCAAAGGAGGTAGTTCAACACCTTCGACAGCAGGATTGCGTTCAACACTTGCCATGCCATCACCATTAGCTACTTGCCACAAAATCTCTCCGCGATTCATATCAAATGCAGTGATTGTGGCGTAAGGAGGTTTGAACAATGGCAATCGACGTGGCCCTACTATGCCTCGATTTTGCAGGCGAATGTACCTCAGGTTAGACTCATCGTCGGCCAACTCGGCCATAAAAGGCATGTAGGGAACATTTTGAGAAGGGACAAATAAGACATTGGTTTCTGGATCGAATCCTGCCCCCGGCCAATTGGCACCACCACCCACACCCGGAACGAAAATAGTACCCCGCTTACCTGTGGATTCATCCGGCAGGCTAGCCGGTGTGAATAAGGGGCCAATAACATAGTCATCGACAATTTCCAGGGCTGCAGCTCTCAGTTCTGGAGTGAAGTCGATGAGATCGTCTTCGGTTATCCCCTGCAAAGCGAAAGCAGGAGGCTTGGTAGGAAAAGGCTGAGTCGGAGAAGTTCTCTCTCCAGGCAGGCTACCTTCTGCTACTGGTATCTCGGGTATTGGCCACACTGGCACACCAGTTACTCGATCAAATACATAGGCCCAACCTTGCTTGGTAACTTGGGCAAGTGCTTTTATTTCGCGCCCATCTACTGTTATATCCATCAGGTTCGGGGCAGCTGGTGTATCGTAGTCCCAGATGCCATGATGAATCATTTGAAAATGCCAGACGCGCTCGCCTGTTGCTGCATCGAGAGCAACGACACTTTGTGAGAATAGATTGTCTCCAGGGCGGTGGCCGCCGTAGTAGTCATTGGTTGGTGCTTCAGTCGGCAAGTAGACGTAACCGAGCTCCAGATCGGCACTCATTTGCGTCCATACACCACCATTGCCTGTATAGCGCCAAGATTCTTCCTGCCAGGTTTCGACACCAAATTCTCCACTTTGAGGAATCGTGTGAAATGTCCAGATTAATTCTCCGGAACGTATGTTATATCCACGAATCCAGGTTGGTGGCCGCTCTTTATAACGAGGTCGATTCGAAGTGATCTGATTTACAACCACAATATCGCCTATCACGATAGCAGGTGATACCGTACCCAAGGGGACTGCGCCCGTGTAATCCAGGGAATCTCTTTCGGCTCTTGGAATTCCATCTGTCAGATCAATGCGACCACCACCAAATGTTGCATCAGCCTCTCCAGTATCAGCATCAATGGAAAACAAATAGCCGTCATTCGTTGCGAACAGAATTCGAGCCTCACTATCGTCGCTCCAATATGCTAATCCGCGGTGATGATATCCAAGCGGGCTAATTGAATTTCCAGATAAATACGCTTCAGGGTTGAAAACCCAAATCAGATCACCGCTCTCCGCATTCAACGCAACGGCCTGGTTTAGCGCCGTGATCATATAAAGAACACCGTCTATCATTAGCGGTGTTGCTTGCAATCGACCGAAACTTAAATCACCACCGTCTTGTCCAAGCACTGTTTCGAGATCCAGATCTGCATCAATAGAAGCCCAGCGCCATGCGATTTCCAGCTCAGAGAAATTATCAGAATTTATCTGGCTGAGACTGGTGTATTTAGTTGAGCCAGCGTCAGCCGCATAGCTAGGCCACTCACCATCGCTACTTCCATTTTGCGCGAAGAGCATTGAAGATGACGAGAGAAATAACACGGCAATTACTTGAAGAGAAACCAAGGCAGCGCGTATCGATTCTACAAAATTTAGAAGGTGTCTATGTTGTTCTCGATTCATATTATTGGTTCCATTTTTCTATTGTCATATCTTCTTACTAATTTTTTGATGGTGTAGTTCTCAAGAATTCTCATTATGTTCACCTTTCTATCGAATAACTCGTAAACAAAACCAGCAAGTCGGTAGCAAAACCTACTTATCTTGTTTGATCCAATGGCATATGGAGATTTGGGGTACTGCTTACTTACGTGGCTTGCACCTCTCCAAGGGGAACCAAGGGTTTCAGTGCAAGGTCATCAGCTTAATCCCTAAATGTGCTTCTGAGTTAAAGCAAATCACGCACTAAACTCCCGCGGGGCATTCTAGAACCATTATCTTGCACACAGTCTGGTCCAATCGACGAGATTGTGGGCGTGCCACTGCCTTGCATAGTGATCAGTAATTCTCTGTTCAACAGGCCCAAAACTCTTTCAACACCAGCTTGTCCGAATGCCCCTAAGCCATAGCAGTAAGGTCTGCCTATGCCAACCGCAGAAGCTCCCAGTGCAAGGGCTTTATAAATATCTGTACCTCGGCGAAATCCGCCATCGACGATAACCGGTATTCGGCCATTCACTGCACTGACTATTTCTGGCAAACACTCAATAGTGCCACGACCTGTTTCTGTGGCTCGGCCACCATGATTAGAAACCCAAATTGCGTCCGCACCGTGCTGCACAGCGAGCGCTGCATCCGCACCTACTTCTACACCTTTAATGACAATGTTCATGTTCGTAACTTCTTTCATACGAGCGATGACACTCCAGGTCATCCCAGCATCGGTATGTTCAACGCCGCGCATGTTCAAGCCATCGAACATTGGCTTGTCTTGTCCGGTATGACAGGAATCACAGTTACGAGTATCTTGGCGCGCCAGTATGGCGCTGGTTTCCGTATTGCGACCGCCAGGAAGGTCAATGGTAAGACACACAGAAGTACAGCCTGCCGCTTCAGCTCGTTGCAGCAAGGACACTGTGTAATCCCAGCGATTTGTGGAATACAGTTGATGCCAGATCGGCGCACCCCTCGCTTCAACAACTTTTTCCACCGCAGTTGATGATGTGGTTGAAAGAACCATGTGATGACCTTTCGCAGCCGCAGCTCTAGCCGTACCCAGCTCGGCATCAGCGTGGTAGGCGCCCTGACTTCCAACTGGACATAAAATTATTGGAGAGCTTGAATATGAACCTAGAACTTCAACCGAAGTATCGGTTTGACTAACATCTACAAGCCTTCTTGGCTTTATGTAATACCTTGAAAATCCAGCCCGATTTGCTCGCAACGTAAGATCACTATCAACACCCGTCGACAAATAACCCAAGTGGGCTGGTGGAATTTTCTCTCGAGCGATCGCCTCCATTTCAAATACATTTATTACCTCAGAAGGATCGGTAAGCTTTTGGCCAAGTGTTTGCTCCACTTCCTGCGCAAATGCAGAATAGCTAGTTAGCAACGGGCTTGCTGCCAAAAATTTCAAAAATTCCCTGCGCTGGGTCATGCTATTCACCTCTAGAACTAAGTAAAGCTGCCGCCAAAAATTCATGCAGCGCTAGGACAACAGCAATAAGCCGAACATCACAAATCTTAATTGGAAGAATAGTTCTTTTTTTATCGGCAAACAGCATTGCGAAAATCATCTGGCGAGGCTTTTCACGGAAGTCTATCAATTTCAGAAGAGCGTGCGGAATATTCTTCAAGCACCTCGCTTGGCTTTAGCCCAGGTTTAGCTCTTGCATCGAAGTTAAAAAAATTGCTGCTATTTTCCATAGCTCTGGCTAAATCAAGCGGAGTCCGGCCCCTACCATTCACAGTATTGATATCAGCGCCTCGCTCGGCCAATTCTCGAACCACGGTAGGTAGGTTTCGTGCCGCAGCATAATGCAGCGCTGTCGATTCGGTGAAGTCAGGGTGATTTAAATCAACTCCATGCTCCGCCGCTACAATGACTGCCTCAAGGGCCAATCGTTCTTCTCCAACTGGATCCGGGTTTTCTTGTACATAGAATCGACCGCGGGTGCTGTCCCCGAGTATTGCTGCCTGAACAGCATTTGCAAAGCCGCCCACCGGTTCTGGTATTGGCGGACTCAGGCGATCTGTGCGGGTCCTACCTTTCTCTCTGAAAACCTCTTCTGTAGTTAGAAGAGTATTTGCCCCACCTTGTGCGAGAGCGCTCATTATTTTTGGCTCGCGATAATAGGCGGCTAACCAGTAGGGAGTTGCACTGATTAGAGAGCTATTGAGAGCCCAATCTTCACTCGCTCTTTGCACTGGAGTGGCGCGTTTCAGTCTGACATCAGGGTCAGCTCCATTTGCGAGCAATGCTTCGACTGTTTCAAGGTCTCCGCGCAATACTGCCGCATGCAATGCATTGTAGCCGGCAGCAATTGCATCGGGATCGGCTCCAGCGGTGAGCAATAGGCTCACAAATTCAGGGTGACCGCTATGGGTTGCAACGACTAAAGGGCTGGCTCCATTGGCAGCAGTACCATTGATGTTCGCTTCCGCGCGAATGAGCAATTGACCTATTTCGACATTGCCTTGCGCTGACGCGAAAAGCAGTGGGGAATAACCACCCAGTTGCTCAACTACACCTTGATCGAATGCAGCACCGTTTGAACTCTCAACATACATAAGCCGAGAGCGCACCTTCGATCTAGCCTCTAAATTTGCACCTGCATTGACCAACACTCTAACAACATCAACATGACCCTGAGTAACCGCCCACATAAGCGCGGTTTGCTCTCGAGATGTTTCATGGGCATTGACGTCCGCTCCTGCAGCAATCATCTGCTGGACACCTTCTACAGTACCTGCTCGAGAAGCGGTCATGAGAGGTGTCTCACCCATTTTTAACGCAAGATTCGGATCGGCACCTGCATTAAGCAGTCGTTCAATTAATTCAGCATTACCACTCTTCGCAGCTAGGTAAAGCGGCGAAGCTCCTAAGCGGTTAGTGATATTTACATTGGCTCCCGCTTGGACCAATGCGGCTAGCATGTCGACGTCTTCCTGATAGGCAGCCCAATGCAAGGCTGTCGCACCATCGGTTTGACGCGTATCCGGATCCGCTCCTGCGGCTAAGAGTAGTTGCACCGCCTCCGCATTTTGATGTCTTGCTGTTTCGATTAACGCAGGGCTTTCCGCCCAAGCTGCTGTGCATGAGATCGTCACAGCCAGCGCCGCCACTAGCGCGCCAACTACTGAGCGATTAGACAAACCTGAAGTACCAAGCCTACTCATTATAGACCTCTCTAAACGCCAGTTAAAAAGTTGAGTGCACCGGTGCTGTTACCAATCTTATCCAATGGCATGCCCATTTTATCGAGCATGGTCAAGTGCAGATTACTAATTGGGGTACCTTCTTCATAGCGTAGATGTCTTCCGCCCTTTACAGAACCCGAACCACCACCGAGCAGCACTAAAGGAAGCCCAGTATTATCGTGTCTATTGCTATCCGACATGCCGGCTCCATAAAGCATTAGCATATGATCCAGCAGTGAACCGTTGCCATCAGGCGTAGCGTCGAGCTTGTCGAGATAATAGGAGAAAAGACTAGTGTGGAATTCATTAATCTTGGTCACCTTCTCATACAACGCTGGGTCATCACGGTGATGGGAAGTTGGGTGATGCGAATCAGGCACGCCAATCTCGGCATAGGTGCGACCAGTTAGTTCACGCCCCATCATGAATGTTATAACGCGGGTAAGGTCTGTTTGATAGGCAAGCACCTGCATGTCGAACATCAGCTTGGCATGCTCCTCGTAAGTATCAGGCACGCCGGCAGGCTGCTCCACTACTGGCAGCTCTCGATTGCTCTGCGCCTCTGCCATTTGAATCCTTCGCTCTACATCTCGGACCGCATCCAGATACTGATCCAGCTTGGCACGATCGTCAGCACCAACTTGGCGGTTAAGGTCTGAGACACGGTCTGAAACTGCATCCAATAGGCTTTGATCTTTGCGAATTCGCTGTAAACGCACAGCTGGATTGGTAGTACCAGTGTCGCCAAACAACCGCTCAAAAACTGCCCGAGGATTAGTCTCCATGGGCAGCGGCGTGTAGGCATCTCGCCAAGAAATTGTACTGGTATATTGACAGCTGAAACCGATGTCGCAGGAACCAAACACATCACTCTGGTCCAATGCGAGCTCTAATGAGCCAAGTTGAGTTTGTCGGCCAAGCTCCCTCGCGACGAGTTGATCAATAGAAACTGCAGCCTGCAAATCTGATTCGGTCCGTGCAGGAATTGTTCCTGTTAAAAAGCGAGTGGATGCACTGGCATGTACTCCTGCGTTGCTGCTGGTACCGTTAAGCCCAGTCAATACCAGCATACGATCCTGATAGTCAGCCATCGGCTGTAGGATTCGAGTGAGTTCGAATCCCGCGCCGTCTGTCGCGGGTGTCCATGCTTTCATAGCCATACCGTTTGGCACATAGACTACGCCAAGCCGTTTCGCCGGCTGCGCTGTTTGTGCCGAGGCTGATGACAGCGCCGGAACCATGCTGTCAAGCAGCGGCAATGCCAAGCTTGCACCCAATCCACGCAATAGCGTGCGTCTAGGGAGTGTTTTTTTGAAAATATTCATAGCTCAGTTCTCCGCTTTTGAAATGGGGTGCTTTCGATTACACCAAGTATAACCGCCGACCAGCGATAGTCTTCCTCCTCGGCGGCCCTAACAATCGCACGCACCTCGGGCATATCGTAGTATTCGAGACTTCGCCCAAGGGCGAATCGCATTAGTTTTTCTGTAATGGTGCCAACAAAATCATCAGGCCGTTCGAGCAATAAGCCTCGTAAGCCATCAGGGCCAGCAAAAGTGTTGCCATCGGGAAGTAGTCCAGACGCGTCAATTGCTTGGCCAGCAAATTCAGTACGCCATTTACCCACCGCGTCGTAATTCTCGAGTGAAAATCCAATTGGGTCCATTGCCGCATGACAAACACGACACGCAGGATTTTCCCGATGCATAGCCATGGCCTCACGCATAGTAAGCTGCTTACCATCACTGCTCGTTTCTAGTGCTGGCACATTGGGAGGCGGCTCAGGTGGAGGTCCACCGAGTAGGTTCTCTAGTACGAACTTACCACGCAGCACCGGAGAGGTGCGATTGGGGTAGGAAGTCACCATCATTAAACTACCATGACCAAAGAGACCGCCTCGTTCGGCGCCTGTCAGCGTCACCTTTCGATAACGACTGCCATAAATTTTAGGGATACCGTAATGCTCTGCAAGGCGTTCGTTGACATAGGTATAATCTGCACTCAACAACTCGCGGAGGCTGCGGTCGGAACGAATTTGATCATCAATGAACAACTCTGTTTCCCGTTGAAAAGCCTCCCGCAGATTTTCATCAAATTCAGGAAAGCTAGCCGGATCGGGATAGATGCCACTTAGATTACGCAGGTAAAGCCACTGGCCGACGAAGTTTTCGATAAAGCCTGAGGAACGAGAATCGCTCATCATTCTTTTTACTTGAGCCTCGAGCACCCCGGGATTCCTTAATTCGCCTCGCTCAACCAGATCTAACAATTCGTCGTCCGGCAAACTACTCCAAAGAAAGAAGGAGAGTCGCGAAGCCAGCTCAGTGTCGGTGATCGAGTACATAGAACCAGGCTCAGCATCAAGCGGATCCTGTTCTATGCGGAATAGAAAGTCTGGCGAAACCAGCAATCGTTCTAACGCAAACTGAATACCCGTATCAAAGCCACCTTCAACATGGCCCTGATTATAGAAATCCATGAGTCCCTGTACATCGCCCTCGGTTACAGCTCGGCGATAGGCGCGTCGCGCTAATGAGCTAAGTATTTGGCGTGCGCAGGCAGGCTCTTCATCGGCACTTGCGGGTTGGC
>JAQWZF010000034.1 GCA_029253585.1 Gammaproteobacteria bacterium | reverse complement strand
GCTTTAGGATTAGAGGGAATCGTTATACTTTAACTTTAACTTTAACTTTAACTTTAACTTTAACATTAACTTTAACTTTAACTTTAACTATACCTGCATTCGATATCTGAAATCAGCTGCGCTTCCAGCGAGATCACGCGATTCCATTTGCGTGATCTCGCTGGGAAGCCCAACAAGATCGATAACGTTAGACTTCCGTTAACCAACCACGAGAATCTTCGGAAACACCATTGACCAGGTCAAAATATTCATTCTGCAGTTTTCTGGTTATGGCACCTGGCTTACCTTCTCCAACAGGCGATCCATCAACATCATTAAGTGGGGTAACTTCCCAGCCCGTCCCACAGAAAAATGCCTCAGAAGCGTCATGGAACTCGCTTCGATCCATATCGCGCTCTTGCACTTCGATACCCATTTCTTTGAGTAAAACAATTACCGTATCTCGCGTAATACTCTCTAGAATATCGCTGGTAATCGATGGCGTAATCGCAATGCCGTTGCGAATAATGAAGACACACATGCCCTGCCCTTCAGATATTTTGCCTCTGCTGTTTAGCATGATAGCAGCATCATAACCATCGACCTTGGCCTGAATGCCGGCATAGCGAGAGTTATTATAATTAGCGTTTGATTTTGCTCGTGCCGGCATAGAGCGATCTGAAATTCGCTCCCAGGATGAAACTTGTGCGCGGACACCATCCTCGACTTTCTGCGGTGTACCGCGTTCAATGGCGGTAATAAATTGACCAATTGGCCCGCGCGCAGATGACTCACCGTATTCATCCAGATAAACCGTAGGACGAATGTGCACCGATGCTTTGAATTTATTACGCCGCATCAGTTCTACCGTCGCGTCACATAGAGGTCCTGCAGGCGCAATTTCACCGAAACGCATTATCCGTTGCGATAATTCGATACGCTCCATATGATCTTGTAGCCGGAATAGAAACAGTTTTTCTTTATCGGAATTCCAGTAACCGCGAATACCTTCAAACACCGATGCGCCATATTTAACGGCCGGTGAAAATACATGCACGTTTGCCTGGTCCCAGGGTACGTATTCGCCATTAAAATAGACGATCAGATCTTTAAATTTGTCTGTAGTCATTTAATTCACGCCTTTTCAAGAATGTCATCGGGGATTTCAACGTTGTAATTCAAACCTGAACGACCACCATCAACATAAATCGTCTCACCTGTGATGTACGCTGAATCATCGCTGGCGAGGAATAGTACTGGCCCAGCAACGTCTCGCCCTTCGCCTAAACGACGCATGGGTATGCGAGTAAGAACTTTTCGACGCGCCTCTTGATCACTGAACAAGCCATCACGGCTTAGATCGGTCAAGATCGTACCTGGACCAACTGCATTCACCCGAATACCGTGAGGCGCCAAGGACAACGCCATCGCATTGGTCAAGGTCTTAACACCCCCTTTCGAAGTCGCATAAGGAGAAATACCAGGCATCGTCATACGCACACTGGTAGAAGACATATTGACTATGGCGCCGCCTTTCCCTCTCGCAACCATGTGCTTGCCAACTTTTTGGCCAAACAAGTACATTGATTTCAGGTTGGTTCGAATTACCTCGTCAAACACTTCTTCAGTGACTTCAAGAAAATCACCGCGACGTTGAATACCAGCATTCGAAACTAAAACGTCGATATGACCAAAGTCCTCAACCACCTGATCGACAGTCGTATCAACTTCAGTCTTATTTCCAACATCACATTTGTAGAACGCAGTTTTAACACCAAATTTTTCTGCAATCTCAGACGCGGTTTTTTGCCCTACTTCTTCGAGCATATCAATAATCGCAATATTGCCACCCTCTTCCGCAAAGCGCTCAGCGCAAGCACGGCCGATTGATCGAGCGGCACCTGTTACCAATATATTTTTATCTTTCATACGCATGACTATTTCCCTCTACACTTCACGAAGTGCGTTAAATTGATCGATATAACCGGAACCATCTATACGAGCAGCTATTAAGGTTGTGCGCCCTGTTTTAAGTGCTGCGGTTAAGGCATCACCAAGCTTGTGCGCGGTATCTACGACAACACCATCGGCACCAAAACCTTGCGCAAGTGACACCCAGTCCAATCCTCCGATCCCAACGCCGAATTTTTCTTTGCCCTTAAGCGCCTGCTTGATTCGGATTAATGCAATTTCTTCATCATCAAATACAACGACGATAATGGGTAAGTTTTCCTTTACTGAAGTTTGCAATTCGGCGACTGCCATCATGAATCCACCATCGCCGGCAAAAGCGACAACTGGGCTTTTCGGTCGCGCCAATCGAGCTGCTAATGCACCGGGTATCGCATAACCCATGGAGCCCAATCCATTGGAGGTAAGGAAATTGCGCTCACCATGAGATTTCCACTTTTGTACAACAAGTAAACGGCTCGCACCCGCATCACAGGTGGCCACGGTATCTCGCGGCAACACATCGCATGCCGCTTCCATAGCCGCCTGAGGTGACAGGCCCTTACAAGGCGTATTCAGTGCATTGGAAACGGCGATTCGAAAGTCTCTTGCCGCTTTTAACCCCCAACCTTGGCCCGCTTCGCAAAATTCAGTCAGTCCGTGAACAATTAATTTGATATCGCCGACCATTTCCATATCGAAAGGAATTAAGCAATCCAGTGATGGAACATTAGCAAGTGATAACACTGGAAGCTTGAGGCCATGGCTTAGGTTGAAGTTCAACAATGTCTAGCCCGATCGTAATGATTAGATCTGATTGATTCACCAGCTCACGCTCAATGGTGCCACCGATGATACAACCCGCACTCAATTCGTGATCTTCAGGAATCGCCCCTTTGCATTTAGAGGTCGTGAGAATCGGCGCACCCAATTTTTCGGCTAAGGCAACCAACTCAGCCGATGCCTTATCCCAATAGACGCCTAGGCCAGCCAATATAATCGGCTTACGCGCTTTCGAAAGCATGTCCAACGGCTTACGCAATGCCTTTCTATCCGGCTCGATGGATACGCGCTCTGGGATTAATAGTTTTGGTTCACCCACCAAAGGAGTAGCTTCTTTAGTGATTTCTGGCGATGGGATATCAATATGCACAGGGCCAGGTGTTCCTGAGGTAGCAACCTGAAACGCATGACGAATTTGCAAACTCGCCGTGTTCGCCTGCAACGTGGTATTCCATTTTGTAATCGGTGAAAAGATTTTCTGGTGATCAATAGTCTGACGTAATCTTGTCTCGAAAATATCTGTCGGATATTGATCGGTAAGTGCAATCAAAGGCGCACGATCTAGCCAGGCATAGGCAACCCCGTTCACCATATTCGTCGCACCCGGCCCACGGGTTGAAGTACATAGACCTGGGCTACCGGTAATTTCACCCCAGGTCGCCGCCAACATCGCCCCTGCAACTTCTTGTTTCATTAAGATATAGCGCATGTCACGCTCACGAGCTGCATCCATCAAATGCACGGTATCACCGCCAGGATGGCCGACAATAAATGGAGTGCCCACATCACGAAAAGCTTCCGCTAGTACTTCTACAGTATTGCTCATGAGTTATTCTTGGTCCTTAATTTTGGGGATAATGGATATCGATAATCAGATTCAAATGATCATCAACTGTAATGGTTGTATCCGGACCTGCGACAACAGTTGATTCACGCTCTTCTATGACCGCTGGGCCAGAAAAACTGGTGCCTGCGGCAAGGCCATAGCGGTTGTATATTTTGCAGGGGGCGTAACCCGTCTCTGGGAAATAGACCTGACGTTCACCCTTGTCCGCTGCGCCGCGGTCAATTTGTTGACCTTCAAAATTCAGTTGAATATTCGGCGTTGGACCGGAAGCACTAATACGCCATGTCACCGTTTCTATGGCAACGTCTGAGATGCTGCGACCAAACATTTCGCTGTAGCGTGCCAGAAAATCGGTCTTAAGCAATTTGGGTAGGTCAACGCCAGTTAGATCATCCGGCAGGTCGACTGAGATTTCAAAACCCTGCCCTTTGTAACGCATTTCCACACGCTGCTTGATAGTAATCGTACTAACATCACCACCTGCTTCAACCAGCGATTGAATCGCAGTTTCTGACATCTCTTGGTATATCTTATGAACTTTTTCCACATCGAGCTGATCAATAACCGACACATAGCTGTGAACACCTTCAGTAGCCGGAGCAGCGATTAAAAAACCCAGCGCTGAAGATACACCGGCACCCAAGGGGCATATAAAGCGATTGAGTTTGAGTTGCTTAGCTACTCCATAAGCATGCACAGGACCCGCACCACCGGTAGCGACCAAGGTATAACGGCGGGGATCGCGGCCTTTTTCTGCTATATGTGAGCGTGTTGCCGCCGCCATATTATTGTTTACGATGGCATGAATTCCCGCAGCAATAGCAGTCACGTTCATTCCAGAGGGGGCTGCAAGTTTGCCATCAATCGCTTCGCTTACTACATCAATGTTTAGCGACATTTCACCACCTAGAAAATAGTCCGGTGACAAGTAACCCAACAACAAGTCAGCGTCGGTAACCGTGGGATTTTCGCCGCCTAAACCGTAACAAACAGGTCCTGGTTCAGAGGACGCGCTATCAGGCCCTACTTTTAGCAGCCCCATAGCATCAAGACGAGAGATCGAACCACCTCCAGCACCAATCTCGATCAAATCAATTACTGGCACCTTAAGTGGAATACCTGAGCCTTTACGAAAGCGACGGACTCGACCTGCTTCAAAGGTATTTGCATGCTCCGGCTCGAAGTCCTCAATAAGGCACATTTTCGCTGTCGTGCCTCCCATATCGAAGGCAATCACCGATTTAGTATCAGTCAATTTCCCGTAGTAGGAGCCTGAAATAGCGCCTGCAGCTGGACCCGATTCAATCATTTGAATTGGCGCCTCTTGAGCCACACGAAGTGCCGCTATACCTCCACCGGAGAGCATCACATTTAATGGCCCTTTCAATCCCAACGCTGTCAACTTTTCATGCAAATCAGTAATATATCGACGCATTAGTGGCAATACATAGGCATTTGCAACAGCGGTACAGGTGCGCTCGTATTCCCGAATTTCAGGAGCAACTACCGTTGATATTGTCACGGGCAAATCAGGGTGGTCGGAAAGTATGATTTCACTGGCACGTTTCTCGTGTTCTGCATTGATATAGGCATTTATGAAACAAACCGCTATCGCATCGACTCCTTGTGCAACCAACTCATCGGTAGCCGCCCTCAGTCCAGCTTCATCTAACTCGACTAAGATTTCACCGTCGGAACTGATACGCTCGTTCACCGTAAAACGCAGATTGCGAGGCACCAAGGGTTCAGGCTTTTCGAGAAATAAATCGTACAGGTCGTAGCGCATTTCATGCCCTACTTCCAGTACGTCACGAAAGCCGCCGGTAGTAATTAGTCCAACTTTTGCGCCTAAGCGTTCGATTACCGCGTTGGTTACCAGAGTCGTACCATGCACGATACCATCGAGTTGTGACATTTCGACACCCGCTTCAAGGGCAATACGCGCCACTCCTTCACAGATCGCCTTACCGGGATCAGTTGGTGTCGTTAACTGCTTGCCGGTAAATATCATATCCCGGTGTTCATCGACTAATACGAAGTCTGTAAAGGTGCCACCAACATCAACACCTATTCTAATTCTTTTCTGCATTTAGGGGTTTCTCTTAAACGATCGTTCAGGTACTTACTTAGATCCTGGCTCATTCAATGCCTCATAGCCATATTCTGCTTTCGCAGCTGCTATTGAGACGTAGCCATTATCAATATCTTTCTGTATAGATGCCTGATCACGCGCTTCAGGTTTACCAAACCCACCACCACCGGGAAAATGCAACTTAAGCAATTCACCTGGCTTCAACACGTCGCGGGACTTTAGATGAGCATGGGATCCATCACTCAGTTCAACTTTCGAGAGGGAGCCGTTTTTAGCTCCGAGAATACCCATAGGGGGATATTTTCCGCGATCCGCCAATGTAGACAGATTGACGGGAGATTTAGATAGCACCTCAATTTCAATGTCCTGTCCCAACCCACCGCGGAATTCGCCAGCACCACCGGAGTCCTGCGCCAACTCTTTTTTCCATACGCGCAAAGGTGACGCACTTTCCAGCGCCTCGATACTGCCCACGCCCGTATTCGAAGGAAAAGCCGTACAGG
>JAQWZF010000027.1 GCA_029253585.1 Gammaproteobacteria bacterium | reverse complement strand
ATCGGAGGGTTGGTGCTTCGTGACTTTTCGGCTTCAATCGGATAAAAAAACCGCAGAGCGTTAATTTTTGCACCGGGTAAGACAGGTTCGATGCTACGTTGAATTTCTACCAGTGTTCCGCATATTTTGTCGCTATCTTGGTTCCTGCCAATCTGCACTTGCATACAGGTTACCTGTTCTGGGCTGGCGACCGTTAGGTTGTAGGCTATGAGTTCAGCCTCACTCATTCGATTGAAGCTGGGCTTGATCAATGATGAACAAGAACCGAGAAGTAATCCAGTCGCTAAAATCAAAGCTGCCCTAAACACCCTAAGGGCTAAAGGCCGTAAGAATTTATTTAGCTTCTTCAAATTCATATTCATAACCAGAAGATACTATAGATATCGGCTGGCAGGTATAGCTTGAGAGGCAATAAGGCTGATTAGCAAGGTATAGCTACCCCTCAGTAGCCGAAGCCGCTAATGCCTTAAGCGTCTAGTAAGCCATTCACAAGCCAATCACCTGTTGTCCCATTAGCCTGTATTAGCTTATCAATCTCTGCTGGGTATTTAGTACTTAAGGCTATGTTGCAGACTGCGCTCTACGAAAGCTGCGTTGAATAAAAAAAGCAATAAAACCACATGATTCATCCATCCTGTAGGTAGGCCTTAGTTGGCGATTTAGAGGCCTTATAGACCGATAGGTACGGTGTCTTTGAAGATGAGTTCGGGCGATCGAGAGATTGTGTTTACTGTCGTAAAATTATAACCTCACTATTCTACTGAATAGCAAAAAAGGAATATCTATGGACATTGCAACTTTCATAGAAGACAACGAGAGCTTGCTTAGCGCTTTAGCTGCGCTGGCCGTCATGCTGGGCTATTTTGCAACTATTGGAAAGAACTTTATCGCGCGAATATTCGGATCAAATTCTAAGTCAAAAAAAAAGGAGCGTATAACTTTATCTCAGTTAAGTGCTCCTTCGCCGCACACTATTCAATATGCACAAAGCGACAATGTGAATATTGCATGCACTGTATTTGGCCAGACTAAACCGACGCTTATTGTTACACCTGGTATAATTTCGAATCTTCATGTCGCATCAAATCTACCGCCGATCAGAGATTCAATGAGCGCTCTATCTAGTTTCGCTCGCGTCGTGAATTTTGACAAAAGAGGTCAGGGATTATCAGATCCAACAAGTGAAGTGGCCTCAATTAACGAAAGAGTCGGGGATATAGGCTGCGTAGCGGACCATACCAATTCTGAGAAGTTCTTCTTAATGGGTATTTCTGAAGGAGGTCCAATGAGCATTAAATATGCAGTTGAGAATCCTGAAAGAGTAAGCGGGCTAATATTATTTGGTACGACAGCTAGATTTTCAAGAACTGAAGATTTCCCGATGGGATTTACAGACTCTACATTAAATAGCTTAGTAGATGCATGGGGTACAGGCTCTGGCAGGCACATATTTTTCCCAAGTATTTCAGATGAAGTTATCGACGATGCTACGTATAAAGGGTTTGAGTCTTTATTGGCAGACAAGCGATCAATGAAACAGATAGTTAGCTACATGAAAACACTCGACGTACGACCTCTACTCGAAAAGGTTAAATGTCCTACTTTGATTATCCATTTCACTGGAGATTTAGCAATACCTATTCGGATGGGGCGCTATTTACACTCTCGCATCACTGGATCAGAATTTTTAGAAATAGCTGGAGTAGATCACTGTGATTTAGCAAACTCTCCTCAGGCTATTAATAAAATCAAAGCATTCATCACCCGATGAGATGATTAGTTTCCTCATATTCATACCCACCTCTATGATAGCCATTTTGTATGACTGAAAGGTGTCTAGTAAAGTGATAGCGATTCAATCGGAGGAAAAACCTTCAGAGTGTTAATTTTTGCACAGGGTAAAACAGGTTTAATGCTCCGCTGAATTTCTTCTAGTGTTCCGCATATTTTGTCGCTATCTTGATTTCTATCAATCTGCATTGACATGCAGGTTACCTGTTCTGGACTGGCGACCGTTAAGTTGTAAGCTGTGATTTCAGCCTCACTCATTCGAGTGAAGTTGGGTTTTTCCAATGATGAGCAAGAACCGAGAAGTATTCCAGTCGCTGAAATTTAAGCTGTTGTGACTAGGTTCTTCATTAGGTAGCTCTTTCTAGTTGTGGCTTTTACAAGTGGTGGGGGTAACTATAACCAAAAGTTGTGTGCGTTAGCACCCCCCGTCCCTCAAATAAGCCCCCCTAAGTTTGTAGAGGGAGATCTAATGGCTGTTGGGGCTCAGGGGTTCAGTTATACCATCTTGGTAATCTTGGGACTACAGAGGCTCAGGACGTATACGAGTGCGATGGAACCATCCGGACTTATCAGGCTGTGTGTAGTGGGAAAAAGGGGGTGGGTCTCAGAGGCGCTCCTAATGGAATTTTATATCAGCGCTCTTATTGCCCATTAATCATTACCTAATGTACTCTCACAAACATCGTTCTAATAAACGCTACCGTGCTTTGCAATAAAAACAAAACCAAACAAACAATATATATATTTGTAAGCTCAGTTAGATGTCCCGTTATCATCAATCCAGAGATAATAAAAATAGTTGATAATATGCCTGTTTGGAAAAAATAAACTTTAATGGGGAAAATTTTTTTGTGTCCTTGTTTTCTTAGTAAAAGCATTTTCTTAGGAAACACTAATAGTCCTATGACTGAATAAATACATATAATCCAGCAATTAATTAGCCAAGCTAATTCTAAATTCCGATCACTAAAGATAGCAAAAGGAAGAATAGAGCCAAACATTGCCCCAAAAGCAGAATAAGTTAAAAGCTGGATACGAAAATTATCTGGAGCACTAAACCCATCAGAACTTCGACTTAAACCAATTAATATTGCTGAGAAGCCAACTATGCCTAGAGCTAGCTCAGCTAATAACTGTAGTGCATCAAAATTTGGCTCCATATGTTACCTCCACTCATAAGTTGCGGTTCTGATTTTTAGCAATTGTACCTAGTTTAGCTGGTTTTCAAGGTATAAGCCCCAGACAGGCCGAATTCGCTGCATTTCGAGGCTGTAAAAGCTCTAACTGGGGCCAGGGTAGTTAGTTATCAGTCGTCCAGAATAGTATGTACACGGGTGCAATGGAACCATTCTGACTTATCGGGGTGTGCCCCCAGGGTGGGGTGCTGGCTGGGTGGTTGCTAGGAAATAGGGGGCAGTTATCTAAGGCGGAAGAGCCAATAGATACGCTTAAGAGAGCGGAGGTACGAGCTAAGCATTGGTTTCTAGAGTTGGAACAAATTTATTGAATTCCTAAAGCCTGCTGCTTAAGCTGTTGATACCCATCTTCAGTAATTATTCCTTGAGACTTAAGCTATCGATCTCTCTAAGTCTTTCAGGCAACGATACGGTGGTAGCTGTGCCTTCGGCTGCGCTGACTCAGGACCCATATTTGACGCACGAGCAGCATCTAGAATATTATCGGAAGATTGTAGTGCAGAAGATGTATGGATTTTGAGAGGCTCAGCAGTTACTGAACTTTTCGGAGCATTAGATGGATTTCTGGTTGTAGATTTAGAGTGATTTTTCCAAATTATGTAGTCTTTTCAGCATTATTTTAATTTCGAGGTGAAGGATATGAAAAAAATAACGTCTTTGATTTTAAGTTTTATCGTGCTCTGGACCACGCAATCTACTATCGCTGCCGATGGCCCTGTTGTAATAGGCGGTGTAGAAATGCCGCAAGTAGAGACAAGCGTAGCTTTTGAGCAAATGAAGAAGAAAATAGGAAAATGGGAAGGCCAGTTAACGCAAGGACTAACCGGCGATGTAATCGACGTTTCCTATGAGTGGTCGCTAGTTTCAGGTGGTAACACGATTATGGAGTCGGTAGTCGAAGACGGCGTTGCTATGTTTACAACATACAGCGACGAAGAAGGAGAACTGGTTGTAAAGCACTACTGTGCGCTGGGAACAGAGCCAGTACTTTCAGTTAGCGAGGTAACTGATCAGGTTGTGGCCCTGTCATTCGATGGATCACGCTCGCCTTTAATGGGAGATAGTCATGACTTTGTGAACAGTATGAGATGGACTACGGACACAAGTGACGCTGATGAAATGATTTACGAATACACTGTATATTTAGACGGAGAATTAAGTAGCAATAGAGCTGAGCTGAAAAGAATATAATCCGTCTTTAAAACAAATTGGGTGCAGTCAATGCCTATCAGCGGCTGCACTGAATTTAGGCCCTGATTTTATAGTTTGGAGTGATGGAATAAATCTAAGATGCCACGATGATATCTCCGGTAGTAACTATAACCATAAGCTGTGTGCGATAGCCCCCCCTTCCGGAATAGAAATATATGCACCCGCAAATGCTGTGATGCCTTGAAAGTTACCGGAGGCTAGTGAAAAAATCTTACTTTCGCGAATTTTAATTTATAAATTCGAAATGGTGCAGCACCGTCAGTCGGCGATTAAGTGCAGGGCAGCCAACTTATTGCCAGTCGGATCTCTTAAGTAGGCGATATACATCTTTGCGCCACCAAAATCTCGAATACCTGGTGGATCTTCGCACTCGGTGCCGCCCGCTGCCAACCCTGCTGCGTGCCATGCATCGACTTGCTCTGTAGTCTGAGCGCTAAAACTTATGGTACCGCCATTAGCGGCTGTCGCAGGCGCCCCATTCAATGGGGGAGTGAACGCAAAAAATACGCCTTTTCCGTAATTGTAAAGAGTCCTTCCAGACTCCATCTGGTGACCTTCATCGTAGCCGAGGTGAATAAGTGTGGCGTCGTAAAAACGTTTTGACGCCCCGGCATCGTTGCTACCCACTACTATATGACTAAACATAGTTTCTCCATAATAAAAAATTTGGATGATATTGCCTGTATATGCGTTATTAAGTTTGAGTCAATAAAAGTAATTTATAAATTCAATAACTGCAAGAGTATTATTTTTTATATATTCTGAGCTTCTAAATATCCATATGCTGAGGACCGCATATTATTGCCTTTAGGCTAGCTGCGCCGCCCTCTAGTAGAGGTTCTAATAATTCCAAAAGGCCTGTCTCCACCCTCCATGTCAGATATTTTGCTTGGTGATCTAAAGTTTCCCAATCCTCGATTAGATGCACTGTATTTGATGCCTCCTCGATATATGTACTTACACTTATGCAGCCAGCAAAACTCCTAGTATCTGGCAATGCTGCTTTTAATAGCTCTTTTACTTGATCCAAGGTATTGGTTTTAGCAGGAAATGAAACTATTACTAAATTTTTCATGTACTTCTTCTCTTTTATTAAGGATTTTTTTCAAATGCACCTTTTGCAAGTAGCTAACCCTTTATGTGTGTGATTTGATTTAAGTTAGACTTTTAAATATAGATGCAGCGGCAATGTCTTCGCTGTATCTGTATGAAACTTAGCTCCAAGCGTCGTAAACAGCACCAACCCAAGTTTTTTGAATTAGATCGAAAGTGGCTTCTGCATAATTTTGGTCACCGTTGCTTGCGTTATCTAATCCTTTTGCGTGTATAAGTGTGCCTTCTCGCCTCCATAAGCCTTGTAATGAAGCTGCTATCATTTCGCCCTCACCGGTTATTGTTCGGGCATCACCAAGGTACGTGCCGGTAAGTCTATCGCTCGAACTAGATAATAATGTGATTGAAAGATAGACTTTTCCATACTTTCCAACTTCCGCCTCCATGTTTAATGTTGTAGAGTCCTCATCTACTGAAATTGCGCTAATTGAGAAATTAAAATCTGCAATTTTTTCCATTTTTGTCACCTTTTTTAGAAACTTTCCAAAATTTTATTACTAGCCAGTTTTGCATCATCTTAAAAGTTTATAACTACAATCAGAGTATATACATTTAATAAATATTCAAGAACAATTTTTAATGCTAAAACTATCGGTGTTTTCTTGTTAAAGTATATTTGCAATGCATTCGTGAGAAGCGAATAGAATACGATTACCAACTAAACTAACTCGTCGGTAAAGCTAAAGACCAAGCATGTAATTAATACCCCTAATCGTTTTAAGTAAATCATGTAATAAAAATTTCTCTAAAAGTGCTCTGTCTTGTAATCCGTAAAAGCAAAATAAAAGAGAGACCGAAAAGAAAGCAATCATAGATCTTATAATCCAGGTAGATTTCTGGAATTAAACTATCAAGTACTTGAGGGGCTTCTGTTCTAATATTTGCTAAATTTTGCGCTACACTTTAGGTTCTTTAGCGGCTTTCAAATTGCCATTGGTTCAAAATTTTCATCTATGCCCATGAATTCGGGGCGACGCCAGCTGGAAAGAAAACCAAGAAATACTGCCTGCTTATCAATTTTAAGTTGCTCTGCTTAGTTTGTCAGTATCCCTAAAATATTTGCAGAGTTTTATCAGTTTGGCATGGGCTAGAGCTTGGCGCAGTTGTAGGCTTCGGTGGCTAATGCGCTCCTGCTATTTCCAGCCTCTGCTGCTCCAAGTAAGATAGTCCTTCCCATTTTGCCGGAGGTTGGGTCGATGTATATCAGTTTGGAGCCGAACGAGTCCAAACAGCTTACTTTCCCGTTTAAGGTATTCGAGCAATCTAGGAGGATCTCCTCTTCCGACATTCTGTAGCTGGAATATTTGCCGCCTAATCTAAGTAACATAGTTATAGGCTCAACATCCATTTGCCTCCAAGCACTGTTCTCCCATATAAGCTGTATTCCCGCCTCTTGCTGGCATTTCCAAATTTGTTTTTCTTGGGCTATGACGAGAGGTGATAGGAGTAGCATCACTAGTAATGTTAGTTTTCTAATAGTGGCGCTCCTTATCTCCATATTTTTTTTAAGTGCCATAATCTGTTAGTTTTCCCAATTACTTATTCGTCGGCAGCCACAGTGCCATTGGTTCCAAGCGCTGTGCCATCGCCATTCATGCCCATAGACTCGTAGCGACGCCATCCGGCTAGAATGCCCACCAGGCCATGGTTGCCCTCGTGGCAGGCATACTCATAAACAGGTTCTGGCGAGGAGTGCAGCGGAAACTTGGCTGACCAGGGTTGATCCCATGACTGCGGATCTTCAACGGTGAAGTCATACTCCAACGTATTCTCATTGATGCGCGTTATGTGTTCGGTGACTACCGCCTGATCGGAGATGCCCTCTTCGTTGTAGTCGTGATAGAAGTCCCTGGTTTGTATGACCAGAGTGTCACCTTCCCAATGGCCGACGGAATTGCCTTCCCACAACAGCTGTTTGGTTTCACGATCATCGGCCAGAGGGATAATGCGGGCGGAATGCACCATCTCATTCAGGATCATGACGCTATTCTTTGTTTGCACGATCTGCATATTATTGTTGTAGCCGCCTGGGACTATTGGCGGGCCGGCAACGAAACCGGTTAGGCATCTATCGACTGTAGTACGCCCTTCGGGACCGGCGCTTTCGAATAGCATCTGGTTTCTGGCCTCACGGCGCAGACGCCCGGCTTCATTCAAAGGCGGGCGGCGACCGTTGGGCGGGTCATAGATAAGCGATGTGCGGTAGTCACCGAGCGCGTTGGTACCTCTTTCATACCAGAAATTATTGTAGGAAATAACACCCGGTGGGTAGCCAGCCCCGCCTACCGAGTCGATGATCAAGTCCCGATTCTGGCGTCGTAGCTCAAATTGCTCCCATTCTGCTACCTCTTCGGCCGTCAGCGTCGCTTTGTCAGCGAGTTCCGGCGGACGATTCAAGGGTGTCAGTGTTCTGAACGTATAGGTACCTTGAAGATCGGGCTGTCCATATTCTGTTCGAGGCGCGTCGCTGTCTTGCGCCATTAGGGCGGGAGCAAGCAGCAGTGCGCTTAAGCCGAGGTAGGATGCTCTAAGGATGCGTTTCATCGTCTTGTTCTCCAAATCTCTGTCGGATCAACGGTTGAGCCGTGAAAGGAAGGATTCAAAGTAGCGTTTAGTAAGCGAATGGTCAAGAAGCGAGGGGACACTGACAACTTATCAGCATAGGGTAGTTCCGCTTAAGTTGATAAGTTGTCAGTGTCCCCTTCTATTTCTCTCAATCTTCAAGCAATAACGATCGCAGAAATCGTCCACAGTATTGCGGAAACGCCAGCTGTATAGGCTGCAGGCTCAAACTGAGTCTTCACGTGGTCCATTAAATCGCAACCGGTTGTTGTTGCACTCAGTATCGTGGTGTCCGATATGGGAGAACACTGGTCACCAAACACGCCACCATTGAGAACACATGCGAAACAAATAGACATGTAGAGCTCGGGGTTCGCAATACACTGTCCTTCAGTGATCGCCCAGGCAAGAGGCATCGCTAGAGGAAAAGCGATTGCATAGGTTCCCCAGCTGCTTCCCGTGGAAACTGACGTGACAATAGTGAGGATTAAAAGTACTGCAGGCAAAGAGTAATAAGGAATCCGGTCTCCCAATAAGTCAATTAAATACAACCCTCCCCCAGTTTCGGCACTTATTCCTCCCAGAATAATGGCCAGCATCATAATTGTTACGGCCATGATTACGCCTTTCAAACCATTTCCAATTCCGTCAATCACATGCCGTAAACTCATCCCCTTTAATAACGCGATAACGATAGCAAGTAACAAGGCAGCGCCAAATGCCCAATTGACCTGAGGCGACCCGAGCAGGATAAAACTGCCAATTGCGATAGAGATCAGCAATAACAAAGGCGCTATAAATTCTACGACTGAAGGTGAGTAGCCCAACGGCACATGTTTATCGTGTAACTCGGGAGCACTAATCGGAACTGCGCTAGGTCCATCTAACTCACCGGTTTCGGAAGTTCGCTTTCGAGCCTGAAGCAAGCCTCTTCCGGGGAATCCTTTGATATTCAGACTCAACATCAGCGCCCCTAAGATCATGATTATGGAATAGAAGCTAAAACCCAAACTGCTGAAATAGAAACTGATTCTGCTAGACTCCGAACTAAGAAATGCAACGCCAGGCACAAAAATAAGAGACTGCACGAACAGCGGCCATGCATTGAATGCCAGGAGTGAGGCTACAGGCGCGCCAGTGGCATCAACTATGTAGCTAGTCTCTTCATGACTCACACGTCTTTTGTCTGCCAATGGCTTTATGGCAACTCCGGCCAAAACAGTACTAACACTTCCTCCTTGAAAGAAGACAAGCCCAAGTAGCCAAGCTATGAATTTCGCAGACCTTGGCCCATGCACGAACTTTTGTGCCATATGGTCAGCGAATTGCTGTGCAGCGCCGGTTCTTGTCCATACCCCCAGTAATCCACCGAGTAGCCAGAGGTACAACAGGAGTATGCCCGCAGAATTTGTGCTCGCGAAAACAGGAATTAGGACTTCATCCAATAAATTGAAGTTTCCTAGCATGAATGCACCCACTACCATACCAGCGAACAGCGACGTTAAAGGTTCTCTAGTCAAGAGACACAGGCAGATAGCGATTAATGAAGGCAACAAAGACCAGCCTCTAAAGTGTGGACTCGCCTGAAGGATTGAAAATCGCTGCTCACCAGTTATGTCATTTACCTCTACAACCCATTGGCTTTCCAAGGGTGGGCTCTTTCGAGTTTCATCTAAAGCGTCCTGTCGCAGCGGAGATTCAGCATAGGGCACAATTTCATCAATAAGTAGTGTTTGCCCTTCCTGAAGGTAGAAGTGTTGGCCTTGATCGTCGACGAATACTTGTATCGTGGTCCTTTGCTCAACCCAGGTTGGCGATACAAAAAAATGCACGTAAAGACTAGCGAAAACGGAGATGCTAAATGCCCAGAACGCAGGGGAAAATGCAATTGCAAGTTTATTCATTGTTGGGTTGGTTCATGGATTATTTTCGTTCTTAGCTTTTCGAGTAGCTGTAGTTAATCGTTAAGTAATGGTGTCAATGCTTGAACCAATTTTTCTCCCGATGCTTCATTGACATTCAAACAAGTAACCACACGGAGCCGCCGTTCACCAAATGCCCCGATAATCACGCCCTCATTTTGCAGCAATTTAACAATTTCTGCTGCAGTAGGTGACTTCTCGGATACATCGAAAATAATTATGTTGCTATCTACCGGGAGCATATTTATGACACCAGGAAGATTTTTTATACGCTCCCCGATAGATGCTGCAAGCGCATTATCAGCAGCGAGTTGTTCGATGTGATTATCGAGAGCATATAAGCAAGTCGAAGCGAGCACACCGGATTGACGCATTGCTCCTCCGAGCGCCTGCTTTTGCCTCCATGCTTGCTCACAAAATTCTGCAGAACCTGCTAATACAGCACCACAGGGAGCACCTAGTCCCTTAGAAAAATCTATCCAAACTGAATCGAAGTCCCTTGCGTATCGTGCGGCTGATATACCAGTCTTTACCACTGCATTCATGAGCCTCGCTCCGTCCATATGTGTAACTAGACCTGCAGACTTCGCTTCTTCTGCTACAGCATCTATGGTCTCCAGCGGCCAGATCGCACCTCCGCCTAGATTCGCTGTTTGTTCTACTAGCAACATTTTACTGACCGGCATGTAGCGGGAAATGGGGCGGATTGCATTTCGCACATCGTCGATAGAAAAAATCCCATGCCTACCCTGTAGGGTATTCATAACAACCCCACTAAGTGCCGCTGGCGAACCGCATTCGTAATTCAAGAGATGACTGCTAGCATCGCAAATGACTTCATCTCCCGGATCGCAATGTACTCTTACCGCTATTTCATTGCACATGGTCCCGGAAATCATAAATATTGCAGCTTCCTTACCCAAAAGCTCAGCTACCCTTGATTCCAGCGCGGCTGTAGTGGGATCTTCACCTTTCTGTTCGTCTCCCAGCGAAGCCGCAAGTATGGTCTCTAGCATTGGTTTTGTCGGAATGGATTTGGTATCTGCGTAGAAGTCGTGCATGGTATATCTCTCTCTTGTCACTACAATTAACCCAACTCTCTAACCGCTCGGGAATTATTTACAGATTTATCCTGAGAGAGACAGATTCTAAGCAGATGAATGTAAATGATATTGAGTAGTAGGTCTATACTTCGATACCCCCTTTGTCAGTGTCCCCTTGAAGAAGCTTGAAGTACTTGAAGCCCCTTTTTCTCATCGAGATTCCTTGCTATTGTTGCGCCTTCGATTTTCTAGAGATAAGGGTTTTAGTTTCATGGTTAACATATTGTTCATCGAGCACGATGGTAGTGAGCATCCAGTCGAGGTATCACCCGGCGCTTCGGTAATGCAGGCGGCGGTAAGTAATGGCGTGCCGGGTATTGATGCGGACTGCGGCGGTTCTTGTTCCTGCGCCACCTGTCATGTCTATATCAAAGAAGAATGGCTGGCAAAGGTTGGGGAGGTAAATCCTACCGAAGAGGCGATGCTCAGCCTAAGCACTGATCGTCAAGAAAACTCGCGTCTTTCTTGTCAGATTCAGGTGACTGAGAAACTGGATGGTTTGGTTGTCACTACGCCAGAGTTCCAGTTCTAGACGCTAATGCAATGTCTTATGGGAGGATGGTAGTATGAGCGAAGCAATAGGCGGGCAGCCGCTAAAGAAAAGTAAGTGGAGCATGGTAGGTATGGATCCCTATGCCATGCCCATCGAAAAGATAGATCTATCCCATCCAGGTATCTGGCAGGCAAATGAGTACCTGCCCTTTATGGAACGATTGCGCAAGGAAGAGCCGGTACACTATTGCCCCGACTCGGCGGTTGGTCCATATTGGTCGGTAATGAAGTACGCGGATATTATGCAGGTCGATACCTCGCCGCAAATCTATTCCTCTGAACCCACTATTGGTATCGTCGATACCTTTAATGAATATACGCTCCCTGCCTTTATCTCTATGGACCCTCCCAAGCACGATGAGCAGCGTCGCGTCGTTCAGGGTGTGGTAGCGCCTGCTAATCTAAAAAACCTAGAAGGGCTTATTCGTCAACGTGTCTGCACTATTTTGGATTGCTTGCCGCTGGATGAGGAGTTCGATTGGGTAGAGCGCGTGTCGATTGAACTCACCACACAGATGCTCGCCACACTGTTTGATTTTCCTTTCAAAGAGCGCAGCAAGCTCACCTACTGGTCTGATGCAGCGACCGCGATTCCTGGCGGTGGTGTAATTAGCAATCATCAGCAGCGGTGGGAGGCTGTTCAGGATTGTTTGGCTTACTTTATGCGCCTGTGGAATGAGCGTGTGGATCAAGAGCCGGGTAATGATTTGATCTCAATGCTCGCTCACGGCGAGGCGACGCGAAATATGCCTCAGGAAGAGTATCTGGGTAATGTTATCTTGCTTATAGTGGGTGGCAACGATACGACGCGTAATTCTATCTCCGGTGGGGTGTTAGCGTTGAACGAAAACCCAGCCGAATATGACAAGCTGCGTGAAGACCCTAGTCTTATCCGCAATATGGTATCGGAAATAATTCGTTGGCAGACGCCTCTAGCCTATATGCGCCGAACCGCGCTGGTAGACACCGTGCTTGGCGGCAAGCAGATCAGCAAGGGTGATAAGGTCGTCATGTGGTACGCCTCTGGCAATCGAGACGAGGAGTCTATAGAGCGCGCGAACGAGTTTTTGATCGATAGACCCAATGCCCGTCAACATCTATCCTTTGGCTTTGGGCTTCATCGCTGCATGGGTAACCGGCTCGCAGAGATGCAGCTGACGATAGTGTGGGAGGAGATCATGAAACGCTTCCACAAGGTAGAGGTTGTGGCTGAGCCCGAGCGCGTCTATTCTAGTTTCGTTAAAGGCTATACCAAGCTGCCTGTCGTATTGTATGGCATAAAGTAGTCTTCCTAAAACGGCTGCTTGTCTCAATTGCAGCTTCTCAAATCTTCGTTCCATCGACAGGTCCAATGGTCAGGCTATTGGGAATAGCCACGCCAGCGGGTCCTGTGCCTGGGATAGACAGCAGTGATCCTTCCACCTGCAACTGTTGCAACAGGCATTCCGGTTAGCGCCATTGATAAGCTCTTACAGGATTTCTCCCTGCCGCTCCACAGATCGGAACCGCCGAATGGTTTATCAACAATGCTATTAGCCCGTTAATGCCTTTTGGCATACTTAGCATCCAGTCTGTTCCGATGGTGAAGGACTACAGGCTGCTTGGGCGAGGTAAAAGTCTGCGCTCGATACAGCTACGCTTGTTCTTTTCATAGGCCTTAGTTTAGTCATGTTCTAATCTCGGTTCGGTGACTTACAGGAACAAAGTGTGCCTGAGAGATGTTGGTTTCAATCAGAGAGGCGACTGCTTTTGAATTAGATCAACAACGGTGTGTTTATAGATAGGGCTAGAGATGAAATTTCCGTAAAATTTCGGCAAAGCTTACTTACCAAAGATGTTTTCCTTACTTGTGCGCACAAAACGGCAGTTACCATCACGGCGAGTGAAGCCTAAGCTATCAAAATATTCGAGTATTTCGATGCAAAGGTTGCGGCCTATCTCTGATGCATCGCGAAACTGAATAACGGAAAAGCCATCTTCGGCCAAAGCTAGTTCTTCGGTAAAGCCGGCGAGGGTCATTATCGTCTCAGGAAGGTAGTAGCGATTTTCAGCGACTTTAATCAGGGTCCCGGCTTTGGCGGAGTCACGTAGAATTCGTTCCAGCGCGATCAGGGGGATTTTAGTCATCTCAACCAGTTCCCGAGTACGCGGAGGAACATAACCCGCCTTCAACAGTATGGGTCTGACCTGTGCGAGAAAGGCTTCTTCTTCAGCACTGAGTGAAGTCTTGTGTGAGGGGAGGTGGAGGAGTGTGCCCGTGCGTTTGACTTCACCGGAATCCAGCTGGGTTTGCAAGATGCCGTGGAACAATAGGTGCGAGCTGGCGAAGTCGATGCCACGACTCAAAGCGGGCTCGCTAACCCCCTGCTGATTGGGTTGCTTCTCATGAAAATTATTAAGAAAGCCCAGTATCTTTTTGCAATACTCACTATGGTATTTCTTATGCAGGAGCAGGGGCAGTGTGAGTTTTTCCAAAATTAGGGAGCAGTAGTTGACTTTCTCTGTTTTCAGCTGTTCGCATAGTTCATCAATTTTTGTTTCACAAATATTTCGATTAGTTGCAAAATCCTGCAGCTTAATCCCATCTACCTCTGTCTGCAGAAGCAGCTTCAGTGCGGTGAGCGAGTCATTCTGCATTGCGCTTAATTGAGCGAGTCGTAATTCGCTGCTGCGCCTGCGTCTCGGCACGAATATATCGACTACACTGCCACCGCCCAGGGTGTGTTTTGAGGCAGGGTCGCGCACAATGAATTTGTCGCCGTGATGGGCGATCATGGTTTCATTGCATTTAATCTGATAGAAACTCTCGCCTAGATGGCGAATATTGACTATGCGGTGAGAGGCGCCTAAATGAAGATGGTATTGCGCACTACTATGTGGTTTAAAAGAATTATCAATGAAGCTCAGTGCCACGTCCATACGGTTAATCGGATGGAAGAGTTTCTCATCGACTAGCCAGTCGCCACGGCTGACTAGTTTATGATCCAGACTCACATTCATGGCGGCGCGTTGCCCCGCATGAATTTCGCTAAGCTCGGTCTTGTCCAGCCTAGCACCGCGCAGTTTGCTTAGCTCTCCCGTCGCAGTATGCCTGAGGCTTGCTCCGGTCTTGGTAGAGCCTGCGCGAACGCTACCTGTGACTACGGTGCCGATCCCCTTGGCTACGAAACTGCGGTCGATTAGGTAGCGAAAATATTGTGAGTCATCTGCGGCCGTCTTAACACAGCTGTCGTTGCTGAACTGACTTTCAAGGTACTTGCTGAGGTCGTCGATGCCGCTACCGGTTTCGTTGGATAGCGCGAAGATGGGGGCGTTCTTCAGGCTGGTGCTAGTCTTGAGCTGCTCTATTTCTTCGATAACGCGCTTCACGCGGTCGGGGTCACAGCGATCGGTCTTTGTGAGTGCAATCGCGCCCCGTGATACGGCTAGCAGGTCGAGTATGGCCAGATGCTCGCGGGTTTGCGGCATGATGCCATCGTTAGCGGCGATGACTAGCAGGGCGCCGTCTACCGCGCCAACGCCAGCCAGCATATTGTTGATGAAGTCGATATGACCTGGCACGTCGACAAAGCCCAGGGTGTTCTGACATTCCTTGCCGTCGACCACGCTGCTGAAATGGTGATAGGCGTAGCCTGGGACTATGGTGAGGCCGCGTTTCTTCTCTTCCGCGAGGGTGTCTGTATCGATGCCGGTGATGTTCGCCACCAATGAGGTCTTACCATGATCGACATGGCCGGCGGTGGCGAAGATGAGTGAGCGAGTGTTGTTCTGGGAGGCTTCAGACATGAATGTTTTCTATAACGGAATGCAGTTTGACCTGCCACTGGTGATTGAAGCGGTGAGTATAGGTCAGTCGCGCTCGTCTGTCAGGAGCAAGCTGTCCCGAAGCGGCGTCAGCTCGCGCCGCTTCGATTAAACCGGATGATGAAATAGATCATGGTGGCAAAGATGAGCGCTGCCAGGATGAATCCCGCATTGATCACACCTGTCGACATATTCACGATGCCATAACCTACCGACCCGGTGAGAAGTGCATAATAGCAGAAAGGCATTATTGTCTTACGGATTACTGCACCTTCCTTGCCTATTAATCCCACGACGGCAGAGGCGGCCACCACGTTGTGCACGCAGATGATATTCCCCGAGGCTCCACCAACCGCCTGCAGAGCAACTATCCAGGTTGGGTCGGCCATGATGCGTTCACCCACGCCAAACTGGAACAGGGAGAACATCATATTGCTGACGGTGTTGCTGCCGGCGACGAAAGCACCGAGGCCACCGATGAAGGTAGAAAAGAATGGCCAGGCCGAGCCTGTAAGATTCGCGACGCCCTCGGCGAGTACCAGGGGCATCTGTTCGTAACCCGCGGCGCCACCACTGGAATTGATGAACACCTGAACCATGGGCACGGTAAACACCAGAGCCATCGATGCAGGTACCAGGGTCTTAAACGATTTGCCCAGAGCGACCTTGTATTCGGATACCTTTAGGCTGTGCAGGGCTATGGTGATGAGGGAGACGATTATGAATATTGTGCCGGGTGACCAGAACGGTTGAAATGAGGCGGTGATGTCACTGCCGAAAATTTCTTGCCACGACCAGGTTGTTAGGATGCCGGGCCCGCGTAATACAGGCTCCAGATTAAAATAGGGCAGGCGTGTAATAACGAGCAGGCCGGCAACGAAAAGATAGGGTGACCAGGCGCGTACTATATTCATCACGGGCGCGCCTTCGTCCTCAACATCCAGATGCATACTCCCGGTCCATTCTTCGTCCCAGTTTTCCTTATCGTCGAAGTCCCATATGTCTTCTTCCTTGGGCAGGAGAAATCCGGCCTTCGCTGCGCTAACGACGACGGCGAGGCCAACGAGCCCGCCGATGAGGGACGGAAACTCTGGTCGAAAATAGGTGGCTACCAATAGGTAGGGAATGGTCATGGCGAAGGCGGCGAACAGGGCAAACTTCCACACCTTAAAGCCTTCGGCGAAAGACCTGTTCTTGCCGAAGAATCTGGTCATTACGCCAACGACCAGAAGCGGGATAAAAGTACCGCCAATGGCGTGAAGCAACGCTATCTTGGTAGCGATAAAAGCGAGAAATTGATCCCACTCGGCATAACCGAGTTGCGCCGCATATGCTGCCATCTCCGGATCGGCTGAGAGTCCGGTATTAACGCCAACCATAATGGGTGTGCCCATTGCACCGAAGGACACCGGGGTGCTCTGAATTATCATGCCGGCTACCACCGCCGCCATGGCAGGAAAGCCCAGGCCTACCATTAAGGGCACCGCCACCGCGGCCGGTGTGCCGAAACCCGCGGACCCCTCAATGAAGGAGCCGAATAACCAGGCAATGATGATTACCTGAATGCGGCGATCCGGGGTGATGTCTGAGAAGCCCTGACGAATAGCCCGGATAGCACCGCTGCGCTGCAGGGTGTTCAGCAGCAAGATAGCGCCGAAGATAATATAGATGAGAGTACCTGCGACCCAGAGCCCGTTTGCGCTGGCAGCCAAGACTTTATTGACAGGGACCTGCCAGACGAAGAAGGCCAGTGCCGCGGCTACCACGTAGGCGATAGGCATCGCGCGGCTCGCAGGCCAGCGCAGCAGCACCAGGAAAACAGCGACAGAAATTATAGGTAGAAGCGATAGTAGGGCGAGTATTCCAGTGCTCATGCTTTATTCTTCTTTTTTGTAGTGAGCGAGCTTGGCAGCTTAGCAGAAAATCTAGAAACTGAGAAACCCATTCGATTCGGGCGATATGGCACAGGGACAAGCGCGCTGATTAGTGGAATAATGGGGTTCGCAGCCCATTGTCACGGGTGACAAATTCATCACCAGAAGGAAGCAGACTATGGAAATCTCAACGATAGTGGTCTTGGTTGTTATTGCCGCTCTATTTTTCTATGTCATTGGTATTTATAACCAGTTGGTCAGTCTCAAGAATCGATACCAGAATGCGTTCGCGCAGATCGAGGTGCAGCTGAAGCGTCGCTATGACTTGATTCCTAACCTTGTTGAAACGGCGAAGAGCTATATGGAACACGAGAAGGGCACGCTGGAGGCGGTCATCAGTGCGCGTAACGCTGCCGCCAATGGCCTTACCGCCGCTGCCGCCGATCCTGGCAACGCCGCCGCTATGCGAGAATTAGTGGGGCAGGAGGGTGCGTTGACTGGCGCTTTGGGTCGGTTCAATGTGGTCATGGAGGCGTACCCAGATCTCAAGGCAAACCAGAACATGATGCAGCTCAGTGAGGAGCTCACCACAACTGAAAACAAGGTCGCTTTTTCAAGGCAGGCTTTTAACGATCAGGTGATGGCTTACAACACCTACAAGCAGTCCTTTCCGCCGGTGGCGGTGGCAGGGGTTTTTGGCCACGGTAGCGACGCAAGTCTGCTCGAGTTCGCAGACAGCGAAGCGATCCAAGAAGCGCCGAAAGTTTCTTTTTGATTTCGACTCGAGGACGCTCGGTTTCGCGCACGGTAGATATTGAAGCTACTACATGCATAGACGGCGCCGGATATGATGAACTTTTTCGAATCTCAGGACACGGCTAAACGCAATACAGGGAAATTAATTTTTCTGTTTGTGCTCGCCGTGCTTTCACTAATTATCGTTACGAATCTATTGGTGATGGCGATCTTCAGTTTTTCTGGAACTGGTATGACCAGCATGGCAGCCACGACTCGTTTTCAGTTTGATCCCATGCTGTTCCTTATTATCGGTGCCATCGTCGCTTCTGTAGTAGTGCTTGGTAGCCTCTATAAGATTAGCTCTCTCTCCGGCGGTGGGGCCCGAATCGCCGAGATGATGAATGGACGCCTGTTGGTCTCCGGCAGTCAGGACCCGGCCGAGCGCCGCGTCCTCAACATCGTCGAAGAGATGGCGATCGCCTCGGGTACACCGGTGCCACCGGTCTATCTGATGGAGGAGGACGGTATCAATGCCTTCGCCGCGGGCTATTCACCCAGCGATGCCATCGTCGCGGTTACCAGGGGCAGCATCGACACGCTGAGCCGGGATCAACTGCAGGGTGTTATTGCGCACGAATTCAGTCATATCTTGCACGGCGATATGCGCATTAATATTCGGCTGATTGGTGTGCTGCACGGCATCATGATTCTTGGAATCATTGGCTACCATCTGCTCAGAGGTGGCGCCTATAGTCGCCGCTCGAAGGATTCCGGCGGAATTGTCTTTCTCGGGCTGGGCCTTGTTGTAGTGGGCTTCGTGGGCACGCTCTTCGGCAACCTGATCAAGGCGGCAGTCAGCAGGCAGCGGGAGTATCTCGCCGATGCCTCCGCCGTGCAATTTACCCGTAACCCCGATGGTATTGGGCAGTCCCTGATGCAGATCGCGCGGCACCAGAATCACTCCTATCTACAGAACCCTAACAGTGCAGAGATCAGCCATGCCCTGTTCGAGGAAGGGCAGGTCTCGGCGCTAAGTCGTCTCTATGCCACCCATCCTCCGCTGGAGGAGCGTATACGGGCTATTCTTCCCCGCTGGAATGGTGACTATGAGCAGAGCGATTGGGATAGAGCGGCGTTAGCTGCAGACGAAAAAAAAGCAGCACAATCCCCGCAGGATCAACGGGCGAAAGCGACGGCCATACTAACTGGTGCTGCAGGAGTGCTTCTGGTGGATGCGCTGGTTAATCAGGTGGGCAACCCGGAGGGTAAACATCTTGCCTATGCCGATGAGCTGCTGAAGCATATGCCGCCAATGTATCTGGATGCGGCGCGAGATCCTTCCGGTGCGCGTGCCGTCGTCTACTCTCTGGTGCTTAGCGATACTGAATCCGATCGCGCTGAGCAGTTAAGAATTCTGCAGAACGAGGCGGATTTTGGGGTCCATGATGAGCTGCAGCACCTGCTGCTCAGCGATCAGGTGGTGGAGGCTGAACAACGCTTGCCGCTAGTCACTATTGCCTTGTCTAGTCTGCGTCAGCTTTCGCAGAACCAGTACCGGCTATTTAAATCCAATTTCAAGAAATTAATCGAGAGTGACAAGAAGATTAATTTGTTGGAATGGTCTCTGCAGAAAATCGTTGTGCATCATCTGGATGCCGTGTTCGAGAAAAAAGACGCGCCGAACTTTGGCACAAAAACACTAAAAAGTAATGCCCAGTCGATTGCCGTATTGCTTTCGATTCTCGCCCATTCTACCAAGCAGGAAGGCATCTCCCTCGATGACGCGTTTCATGCCGGTGCGGATAAACTGGGTCTCTCCCTGGATTTAGTTGCCGTGAAAGATATCGATTTTGACATTCTCAATGGCGCTCTGGATGCTCTCGCCGAACTGAAGCCGCTGAAGAAGCCGGCCTTGCTTAAAGCCTGTGTCAGCTGTATCACAGCCGATGGGAATATTCAGGCGATAGAGACAGAATTGCTGCGAGCCATTGCCGCGACCATCGATTGTCCGGTGCCACCTCTTCTCGCTGACTAGCTCACCCTGCATCGGTCTGGTCATTGTTAAGATAGCCTTAGATCAGGCAGTCAATTCCATCGAGTACGATGTGCAGGCTCAGTCCTATCCCCAGCGCTCGTGTCTTTGGGTGAATCAGAAGCATCAGGTAGAACACTATAGGTAGGATTGTGTGCAGAGGATGAAAGCCTACGCTGCAACGCTCCGCATCATAGATAGGGTCGGCGAGCAGATGATCGACGTCGATTAATAGCCCGGCCAGCATCAGCCCATAGTTCTTTAGCCAGGCCTTTCGATACAGGCCGGCGGCAACGGGAAGGGGTAAAAAGATGTGTAGAATTATGTGTAAGATGGCCGGCTTGCTCTGGGCTGCAGATACTACGGATTTGGATTTTAGTAGATATCGCAAACCTTACAAGCGACATTTGAATGGCTAGTGTAGCAGTTTTCGCAATTTCCTATGCTCTTGTTCTTATAATTGTCAGAAATACTTTGTCTACTCGTTTCGCGTTTTAGCGGGTTTTCAGACATGTGGTTGTAACATCCTCTACAGAGTCGCGACCTTCTTGTCGACAGCTAGGCCGGTAGAGTATTGTTATCCTCTAGACAGTGATTGAAGCCTCCGGAATCTAGCATGACAGATACAACAGACTCATCTTCCCTCATTTTGACGCATCACATTGCTGAAGAATCCGATATCGAAGCGATTAGGCAATTGATGCAGGCATCGATCACCGAGAACATGAAGGCATTTCTCTCGGCCAGCGAGATCGAGGCGGCTAAGGAAACGATGGGGGTAGACAAGACCCTTATCGAGGATGGCACTTATTTCCTGATCGAGACTATTCAGGAAGGCGAAACGGTTTTGGTGGGCTGCGGAGGCTGGGGTAAACGCAAGACCCTCTATGGTGGCGATCATACAGTGGGCAGAGACGACAGTCTTAGCGAGCCTAACACCGATGCGGCACGCATACGTGCCATGTACACCCATCCAGATTGGACGCGCCGTGGAATCGGGACATTCTTGTTGAATCTTGGCGAGGATGCAGCGCGCCAGGCGGGCTTCAAGACTATTGAACTGGGGTCAACCGTGCCAGGGGAGCCTTTGTACCTGACGCGTGGCTATGTCGAGGTCGAGCGCAGGGTAGAGCGGGCAGCGAATGGCTCTGAAAGTACCATCATCAAGATGGTCAAGCCTTTAGTCTAGCTAGTCATTGTTCCAGTCATTAACAATCTGCGCGGCTCTGAAAACGCCGTCGGCCGATTGTAAAACCTTCAATCGCATTCGCGCTGAAAGATTGGGCGTGGTATCCAGAAAACGTCTGACTATTTCTGCAGCTGCTACTGAGTTGTGTCCCTCTAGCGTCGAGTCCAGCCAGCGGCCGGGAAAGAAAATATCTCCGGTCTGCTGAATCTCTTCGATCATATTCAACGCCGGATAGATCAGGTCGATGGATTCTGCGGCACGCAGCGGATGGTGAATATTACTTAGGCCGGCAATAACCCAGGCCTCGCGGTCGCGATTCGCCTCGTCTCTAAGTGACTCGAAAAAGCTATTGCGCAGGGAAGGGTTGACGGAGAGTGAATCCCTTACAAATCGAAACCGCGCGAGCCTGTCCGGGTTCTCTATGCGCCCCTCCTGCTGGGAAAGCAATGCTTCGGCATCGGCGATGCCTTTTATGGCAAGGTTGCCGGCTAGCGTAATCTGATCAAGTTCGGAAAGAGGTAGCTCAGTTACTTCCTCGTCGCCACGCCACAGTCGCTCGAGCCTGGCCAAGCCTTCGCTGCTAAGCGTCAGGTTGCGATAGGCAGAGTAGAAAGACGCGCGACCAGAACGGGAGCGCTCGCTTGTCACTTGCGACCAGAGAGTGTTCTCCAGTGTAGCGCTCCAATCTCTGCGTTCAGTTTCGCTGATGTAGTTCCAGAAGACGCTGCTGGTATAGGAGAGGATTCTCGACACGACTAATTCGTCTTGCTCGCTGGCAAGGGAGTTAATCGCTGTTTGCAGAAAAACCTCAGGGGCGAGACGGCCTTCCAATAGTTGATCCCATAGACTTACCCAGGTTGCGCCGCGAAGCAGGGCTGTTTCCAGTCGGTCTATGTTGGCCAGTAAATAGGCTTGGCTGTCGGCGTCGAGGATGAAGCCGCCGTATTCCACACCGCTTCCATTGGGCAATACGAAGCACGCGTTTCCATGGCCTGCCAGGCGCTGCGGTTCAGAGCCTAGCTCGATAGTGATCGCTTCATTGGATTCGATAGAGCCTACACGCAGCTGGAGAGTCTGTGGCCAGGTTCGTCCTCCGCGTGCAGGGTCGCGCTGTGTTATCACTATATCCATGCCTTCTCTGTCGATGCTAATGGAAGGCCTGTTCGCTTCCTCTACCCATACCTCGCTCCAGGCGGCAAAGTCTTGCTCGGAGCGTTTGTCGAGAATGGCGATTAGATCAGGCCAGGTCGCGTTGCCATAGGCATAGGTCGACAGGTATTCACGCATGCCGTCGCGAAAGGACTCGGCTCCGACACGGTTTTCCAGATGCTGCATGACGATAGGTGCCTTCTGGTAGATGATCGCGCCGTAGAGAGTTCCCGCGAAGCGCAGGTTTTCCAGAGGCTGTCGAATCGGATTGGAACCCTCTGTGCGGTCCACCGAATACGCAGTAGGATGATGGGCGGTTAGAAAGCGCAGCTCATGATCTACATCGGGGAAAGAGGGGTTTACTATTTTCGCGGCCATGAAGTTGGCGAATACTTCCTTGGTCCAGACATCGTCGAACCAATTCATCGTTACCAGATCACCGAACCACATATGGGCCGTCTCGTGAGCTATGAGAGACGCGCGTCCCAGCATCTGATTCTGAGTTGCGGTCTCATCCAGTAATACGCTCGCCTGGCGATAGAGGATTCCGCCGGGGTGTTCCATGCCCCCATATTGAAAGGAGGGAATGAGAACGAAATCGAATTTCTGAAACGGGTAGTCGATCTGCGTATAGTCCTCCAGCCATTCTACGGAGGCCGCGTGGAGTCGGAAGACTTCCTCTGAGTTGTGTGCCACCTTGGCGGCGTCAGTCTCGCGGTGATACATGTTGAAGGTGCGGCCGTCGATCACTGCCGTTTCCCTCTCGAACATACCTGCGGCGACGGCAAAAAGATAACTGGGCATGGGCAGCGTTTCATCGAACCCATAGTGTGTGCGACCACTTTCGGTGCTGCTACTGGACTGTGGCCCGTTGGCGACTACCTGCCATTGTTCCGGCACGGTCACCTCCCACGTTACCCGGCCTTTTAAATTAGGTTGATCGAATAGAGGAAGAGAAAAGTGGGCACGGTCGGGAACAAATAGCGCGTACATAAAATCTTCGCGTCGATTGAGGGCCTCATCGCCGACATCGAATTCCAGGTCTACAATATTCTCACCCGGTCTCAGCGACTGCGCAGGGATGACGATATGATCGTTCACCGGCTGCCAGGTTGTGCTCGCGCCGTTAACGCGCACGCTATGGACTCGCTGCTCGGGTTGCAGGAAGTCGATAACCAGGGGCTTAGCGCTGTCGTCATTCCAGTTCAGGCAGATGCGAGACTTTCCGGTAATTGTCTCTGTGCGAGAGGTAGGAACATCCAACGCAAAGAGATAGCGCAGATTGGAGATCGTCTCGCTACGGTGCTCGGCAAGTTCCCAGGGGATGCCTTGGTCGGTGGCAAGTTTGCCACTGCTGCAGCTGTTGAGAATTGAGATCGCTACTACCAAGAGGAAGGGTTTCATATGCGGTATTAGCTACTTCCAGGAGATCGTCTAAGTCGAAGGGGCTTCAATCTTTCTTGTGCGGCGCTGCCTAGCGAGCCAGCGTAGAAAGCGGCGGATCGCCAAGGCTAGACCCGTCCACACCATAAGGATTGCCGCAAAGGATGCCAGACCAGCTATGGTCTGTCCTGTAATGCCTAAGGCTTCTCCAGTGTGTAAGAATCTAACCCATCGTCGCGCCTGACGTCCAGCGGTCTGACTGGTAAAGGGTGTCCAGGTGACGACTTCGCCGGAGCTGACATCGAGGGTGAGGGCATGACGCTTGTGTGGCTGCCCGCCATCGCCTTCATCGATGGTTATCGTCGCTGCGGTGGCGGTGGTATCCCCAATGGGCACAGATAGAGTGCGCCATTCATCGCTGTAGGTTTTCGCTGTGTCTACTAGCGCGGAGTAGGGGATGCGGTTGGCTACAACTGCGTTGGCTGCCTCGTCGCTAACACTGCTTCGGGTAGGGGGTTCTTCGCCCGCGAGTCGGTAGACGAGATTATTTGCCCAGGAGTAGTTGAATACCGTCGCGGTCGAAATGATGACGACCAGTGGAATGGCGGCCCAAAACCCGAACACATGGTGCCAGTTAAAGTCTCTGGCCTGGGTATTGCTGTTCTGTCGATTGAATAGGATGCGCGATCTTAGCGTAGCCCAGGCCACTATCTTTGGGAGCCAAAGGTAGATGCCGCTGAGTACTAGGAACAGGAACATCAGATTCGCCGCGCCGGTTACGACCCGGGCCGAGCTGCGATTGTCGCCGGACATATTGAACCAGCGGTGCCAGCCGCGCACGGTGGCGAAGAATGCGCTGAGTGAATCCGCATGGGCAGGGTAGGCCTGACCGGTATAGGGATTGAGGTATTGTGTCTGGCTCCTGCCCTGTCTAAGCACGGCTGGGGCTGTCGGGTCTGAGCTGATCAGTAGAGTGCTGGGTTCGAATCCCTGCAGTTCTCGACTTGCCGCGATCAGTTCATCGGCGCTCATCGCCTCCTGGCCGGGCTCTGCTGCGCTGTAGTAGCTGCGGTCCTCCCATACTTGTGCCTGGCGCTCATAGGTAAGGACTACGCCGGTTGCGGACATCATCAACACCACTATGCCGGCACTGACGCCGCAGGCAAGATGAAGCCAGAAGACTGTTTTTCTAAACATGAGAAGACCGCTAATAATTAATACAAATACGAATCATTCTCATTCTACTAGTAATCCGGCTGCCATGTCACCTTTTTCTGCGGTGGCATGGCAGTTTCCACACAAGGTGTCACTTCTGTGAATTTATTACAGTCTGTTTGCTACAGGCGCTAGTCGAATATGGCTTTTCTGAGTGGCGCGATCATAGAGATTATTCAGTAAAAGGATAGCCTGTGCATCGAAGATACTGGCGAGGGCATAAGCTCGGAAGATCTGCCCAATGTCTATAATCGAAATTTCACAACCAAATCCAGTGGTGCCGGCATGGGCTTGAGCCTGGTTAAGAAACTCTGCGGAAGATTCGGTTGAGCTATATCGATCGAGAGTGAGGTGGGTGAGGGCACTACCGTAGACATCTTCTTTAATTAATCGGCGCCAAATACCCTCATTGTCTATCGGCGCAGTGCTGAGTGGGCATTTCGCTCAGTCTCCAGCCCCTAATCCAATCCCCAAGCAGGCGGATTTACCGCAAGAACTTCTTCGACTCCTATGATCTATCCTCTGGCACAAGGCGTATACATAAATGATCAATAAATCATGCACAGCGAATCGGTACCAATTATCGTTTTAGCGTCTGCTGACTTGCACCAGCTCTCTAGATCCAGCTACAGGGCCCATAGCCGCCCCGGGGAAATCATGTGAATTTTATTACGCGACATCCTGTGTTGTTGGTGATGCTGGCAGGGGCTTCGGTTCTTTCCTACCTCGTCTATGCCAAGGTGGCTGATGAGCCTCAAGGTGGGTTCAATCGCTTTGGTGGGGGCGGTGCGCCTCTGGTGGAAGTAGTGCCTGTCACTTTGAAGCTGATTGCCGATGAGGTTGAGTCCGTTGGCACGACTGTAGCGAACGAGTCGGTAGACCTGACCGCTTCGGTCTCGGAAATCGTTAGCAAGGTCGGCTTTCAAGACGGTGACTTTGTAGAGCAGGGGCGAATACTTGTTGAGTTAACCAATACCTCCGAGGCCTCGCGGCTAGCCGAGGCCCAAGCTAATGTGGACGACGCCAAGCGGCAGATGTCACGCCTGCAGAATCTTTCTAACAGCGATCTCGTCGCCGACAACGAGTTCGATCAGGCGCGCACCAATCTTGAGACGGCCAATGCTCGGCTAGAGGGTGTCCTCGTCGATATGGATGACAGACTAGTGCGCGCACCTTTCTCCGGTTTTCTCGGCTTTCGCAATGTCAGTGAAGGCACTCTGCTCACGCCTGGTATGGTTATCACCACTCTGGATGATGTCTCTGTTATAAAACTGGACTTCACCATCCCGGAGGTCTATCTCGCCCAAGTTGGTGTGGGACAAGAAATTACTGCCAGGAGCATCGTCTACAAAGATCAGCAGTTCAAAGGGGTCATCAACGTCGTCGGATCGAGAATAGATCCAGTCACTCGCGGTGTTTCGATACGGGCGCAGATCGATAATCCTGATCTGCGACTGCGGCCGGGCATGCTGATGACAGTCGCCCTCGCGCTGAACGAAGAAAGAGTATTAGTAGTGCCCGAGCGTTCTGTAATAGCCAGTCTGGGGCAACAGTTTGTTTATACCGTAGGGGCAGAGAATCGCGTATCGCGTGTTTCTGTTGGTTTGGGTCGTCGTCGTGATGGACTGGTCGAAATCACCGAGGGTCTGCAGGTCGGTGATCAGGTGATTAGTGAAGGAGTGATTAGAGTTCGTCCTGGTCTTACCGTCCGCACTGGCAGCGAGGAGCCGGCCCAATCAGGCAGGCCTCAGTTCCCCCGTGGCGCAGGCAATGCAGCGACAGGCGGCGCATAGCCGAAGAGGATACAGCGATGATTCTTTCTGATATTTCAGTTAAGCGACCAGTCTTTGCGACCGTATTGAGCTTGATGCTGGTTGCCTTTGGCATCATGTCATTTACTCAGCTTCCGCTGCGTGAATACCCAGACACCAGCCCGCCTGTGGTCTCGATCAGCACCAGTTATCCGGGAGCCTCGGCGGAGATTATCGAGACGCAGATTACCGAGTTGATCGAAGATCAGATCAACGGCATAGATGGGGTTGATGCCATCAATTCCTCAAGCGTCGACGGCAGCTCCAGAATTTCCGTCGAGTTTGCTGTGGGTACCGATATCGAAGTCGCCGCCAATGACATCAGAGATAAGATTTCACGGGTTGCCCGTAGCCTGCCAGAAGAGGTCGATCCACCTCAGATCGCGAAGGCAGATAGTGATGCCAGGCCGATTCAGTATTTCAACCTAGTCAGCAGCCAGCTGTCCTACCTGGAATTAAACGACTATGCGAATCGCTATATAGTCGACCAGTTTGCAGTACTGGATGGCGTCTCTAACGTGAGTGTAAGCGGCAACGGTGGATTTGCCATGCGGGTGTGGCTGGATCGCGTCGCTCTTGCCGCGCGTGGCCTTACAGTTATCGATGTGGCAAATGCACTGCGCCGCGAAAACATAGAATTGCCAGCCGGTCGTATAGATTCCACCAATATGGAATTCTCGGTTCGCGTCGAGCGCATATTTCAGAGTGCAGACGATTTCTCCCGTCTCGTTATTGCTCGCGGTCAGGACAATTTCCTGGTTACTCTAGGTGAGGTGGCCAGAGTTGAGTTGGGTTCTGCCAACGAACGCTCCATCTACAGGGGCAATGGTGTCGAGGCGGTAGGTATAGGCATCGTTAAGCAGTCGACGGCAAACAGTTTATCTGTGTTACGTGGCACCGAAGCCTTAGCGGACCGCATACGGCCAACGCTGCCGGATCATATGGATCTGGTTGTCTCCTCTAGCGACGCCGAATTTATCGAGAATGCTATCTCATCTGTGTACTCGACCATTTTTATGACGATGGGACTGGTTAGTCTTGTGATCTATATGTTTCTGGGCTCTATCCGAGTCATGCTGATTCCCGTTATTACTATTCCAGTGTGCCTGATCTCAGCCTTCATCGTGATCTCAGGCTTCGGTCTCTCGATTAATCTAATTACGCTTCTGGGGTTGGTGCTCTGTGTAGGTTTGATTGTCGATGATTCCATCGTGGTTCTGGAGAATATTCAGCGACGAGTAGAGAACGGCGAGCCTCCACTGCTGGCGGCCTACAACGGGTCTCGTCAGGTGGCCTTCGCCGTTATCGCAACGACTGCCGTGCTGGTTGCCGTGTTCGTTCCGGTAGTGTTTCTGGAAGGCAATCTGGGTATCCTGTTCTACGAGTTGGCGGTCACTATCTGCGGCGCCGTAATCATCTCCAGCGTGTTGGCCCTGTCGTTGACTCCAATGATGAGCTCTAAACTGCTTACAACCCATGCCCATGAGAGTTGGTTGACCCACCATGTCGATCTGTTCTTCCGCTGGTTGCAGCGGGGCTATCACGATGCATTGACGGTTTGTCTGCGCCATAGCTGGATTGTCGTCGCCTCTCTGCTCTTTGTCATGATCGCCATATATTTTCTGTTTCAGCAACTGCCTTCGGCATTCGCTCCGAGTGAAGATCAGGGCGTTATCTTTGCCAGTATTCAGGGGCCAGAAGGCGCTAACCTCAATTATATGGAGCAACAGGTCACCTCGATTCAAGATCAGGTGATGCCGTATATTGATGCGGGCGAGGTTCAGAATATTGTCACCATGACTCCGGGCTGGGGCGGTGGGGGTGGTGTCAACAGCGGTATGACGATTATCTCTCTGCCTTCCTGGGAAGAGCGGGAGAAGAATACGTCGAGCGTCATGCGCGAGCTGACCGGCAAATGGAATGAGATTCCCGGCATCAGAGCATTCATGTTCATGCGTTCGGGTCTCGGTCGTGGCGGTGGTGGCCAGCCAGTACAATTTGTTATCGGCGGTCGCAGCTATGACGAGCTTGTGCAGTGGCGCGATCTATTGCTAGAGCGAGCACAGGAGAGTGGCATGTTCACGCGCCTCGACTCTGATTTCAACGAAACCAAGCCTAGCCTTACAGTGACGGTAGACAAGATACGCGCCGCCGATTTAGGCGTCAGTATTCAGTCTATTGGCAGTACTCTGCAGGCGATGATGAGCGAGAGTCGGGTAACGACCTTCGCCGATCAGGGCGAAGAGTACGATGTGATCGTTCAGGCTGAAGACGCACAGCGCGCCTCGCCGGACGACTTGACTAATATTTATGTGCGCTCGGATACAAGCGGTCAGCTGATCCCGCTAGCGAATGTGATACAGGTTGAGAACTCATCGGGTCCAACTGCGTTGAATCGCTACAACCGAATCCGTTCTATTACTATATCCGGCGGGTTGGCGGCTGGCGTCGGCCTGGATGAGGGGCTGAGCTTTCTCGAGGGCGTGGTTGCGCAAGAGTTGCCCGAATATGCTCAGGTAGCCTACAAGGGTGAGTCGCTCGATCTGAAGAGTTCTGAAGGAGGCCTGACTAAGGTATTTCTGCTCGCGCTGCTGGTCGTGTTTCTGGTATTGGCCGCGCAATTCGAAAGCTTTATTCATCCCTTGATTATAATGACGACGGTTCCGCTGGCGGTGCTCGGTGCCTTGATCGGACTACTATTGACCGACAACTCCTTGAACATCTACTCCAACGTCGGGTTGGTGATTCTGGTAGGTATTGCCAGCAAGAACGGAATTCTTATTGTTGAATTTGCCAATCAGTTGCGGGATGAAGGCAAGGTATTTGCTGAGGCATTGATCGAAGCCTGTGATTTGCGTTTGCGTCCTGTACTGATGACCGCTCTGTCCACCCTGGTGGGGGCGATACCGCTGATTATGGCAACAGGTGCTGGCTCGGAGAGTCGAATTTTACTCGGTACGGTAATCTTTTCTGGCGTACTGATGACGACCATTACGACGCTGTTTGTGGTGCCGGTTGTCTACAACCTGCTTGCCAGAAAAACTGGCTCGCCTGAGGCGGTTTCCCGTGCACTGGAGTCCCTGCAGAATCAGGAAGAGGGGCGTGTGGCGGCGGAGAGTAGTTAGTACAAAGAATTTGTAGCAGACCCAATCCATGTCGAGAATTTCATCGATCTGGATTGGGTTCCTCCCCATTAAACGCTCACGGCGCCGTTTAGAACTGATTCAAATCAAATAAAGAGTAACTGATCTCATTACACTCTCCTTAGTCACAACAACTATGAGGTGTTTCATGAGTAGGTTCACCTGTAGCAGTAAGAAAGTAACAGTGGTGTTTGCGAGTTGTCTCGCTGCCCTCGATATAGCCTAGCCCGGAGGGGCCGATCGCTATTCCGACCCCTTTAATTGCTGTCCGAGTTACGCAATGTCCCAATTGGAAAAATGTTTCACAATGGGATATGAAGCCCATCGGCATCATCGCTTCTTTAGTCTATCCCTTGCTAATAATTAGCCCTGCAATGTCGCAGCTGTAACAGATTATTTTTCAATTGGAGTTGGTCGGTGCCGAGCAATCTACACTACGCTGCATTTTTTAGTTTCTTATTTGTTTCGAGTGCAGTGCTCAGCCAAGAGCTTGAGGTGGTCGAGGTTATTGGTCGCTCTGTCAACCTTATAGGCTCTGCCACTTCAGCTTCTGAAGGGCGGATTTCGCAGGATGAGTTTCAACGACGCCCTCTGCTGCGCACGGGCGATTTGCTGGAATCCGTGCCTGGTTTGGTGGCGACCCAACACAGTGGAAGCGGCAAGGCGAATCAGTTTTTCCTGCGTGGGTTCAACCTTGATCATGGTACAGATTTCTCCACAGTGATCGATGGCATGCCGGTGAATATGCGTAGCCATGGTCATGGTCAAGGCTACACCGATATCAATTTCATCATTCCTGAATTGATTGAAGAAATTCGCTTCAGGAAGGGTTCCTACTTCGCAGATGCAGGGGATTTTTCAGCTGCCGGTTCCGCACACTTCTCAACAGCTCGCTATCTTGATTCACAGTCGGCATCGTTGGGTGTGGGGGAATACGGTTTTTCCCGATTGCTTGTTTCTGGCGCCTTGGATAATTCGGCCGGCAATCTAATCTATGGCCTGGAGCATCAGCAGTACGAAGGACCCTGGGATTCGGTCAATGAAGATGTTGGTAGAACCAATGTCTGGTTGAAACAGCGCTGGGGGGCCGGAGAGGATCAGTTGCAGTTCATGTTCATGGGCTATGACAATAGTTGGAATTCAGCAGACCAGATTCCAGCTCGAGCTGTGCAGAGTAACTTGATCTCTGAGTTTGGCTCTATCGATCCAAGTGCTGGTGGCGATTCATCGCGGTACAGCGTATCCGCAAACTGGCAGCGCAATCTGGAGAATGGCTCATTACGCGCGTCTGTCTATGGCATTGACTATGAGATGGAGTTGTATTCGAACTTTAGCTATTTCACCAGCCCACAGGGAGATCAATTCCAACAAGTAGATCAACGCAAAATCTATGGTGGATCCATAGAGTGGCGACAGGATCTTGCTCTGGGCTTTCTCGCACTTACGAACACCTATGGCGTGCAGATACGAATTGATGATATCGGCGAGGTCGGCTTGCGCAGTTCCGAACAGCGGCGGCTAATCGGCGCAATTCGGCTTGATGCAGTGGAAGAAAAAAGCATGGGCCTGTACTGGCAAAACGAAATGCATTGGTCTGATAGTTTGCGTTCAGTTTTTGGCTTACGTTATAACGATTATGACTTTGATGTTCAAACCAGGGAGGCTGCTAATGCGGGCAGCTTGCTTCCAAATTCCGGCTCGAGCTCAGATGATATCGTGACGGCGTCTATTAGCCTTATCTACAAGCTCGATGAGAGTAGCGAGATCTATGCGAGTATCGGTCAGGGCTTTCACAGTAATGATGCTCGCGGCACAACAATCCACTTCGATCCGGTTTCCGGCGATGCTGTTCTGCCTGTAGATCCCTTGGTTGACACATTGGGCTCCGAGATAGGGTTCAGAGCATTTCTCACCGATCGTCTCAACGCTTCTGTCGCGTTGTGGCTATTGGATATAGATTCGGAGCTGATCTTTGTTGGTGATGCCGGTAACACCGAAGACACAGGTCTTGGCAGTGAACGCAAGGGAGTGGAAGTTACCAGTTATTTCCAGCTTAATAACTCGATCTCTGTTGATATGGAATATTCGTGGGCTGATTCTCGATTCACTCGTAAGGTAAATGGCTTTGATGCTGTGCCTGGCGCCTTGAGTGATGTAATCAGCGGCGGTATCAGCCTGAGCTTCAGTGATAAATTGCAGGCCGCGTTGCGGGTAAGGTATTTCGATGACTATGGCCTTGATGGGGGGGAGACAGCCGAAGGCAGTACATTGTTTAACTTGCGTTTGATCTATGCTCCAACGTCACAATTTTCAGTCACGGCGGACCTGCTCAATCTGTTTGATTCCAACGATCGCGATGTTGAATATTTTTACGAGTCACAATTGATCAACGAAACAGCGTCGGTTGGCGACCATCACTATCATGTGTTCGAGCCGCGTTCACTTCGAGTTTACTTCAACTATCGTTTCTGACTGAAGTGGATTGAGTTATCACGACTATCTCTTGCTTAAGGTGTAGGCAAGTTTCAATCAACGGCTGCAACCTGAAAGCTCGAGGTGTGCTAAGGGCTGGCATTCTAATCTCGCTCTGTCTGACACATAGCTCTGCATCGATGTCGCGACACTTCAACGATGGTATTACGGCAGAGCATACTCTGATGATGACGCGGTTTTGCCTGTTGGAAGATGGTAGCTCGATAGCTGATGCCTGGACGTTTATTTCGGGAATTGCAGATAACTTTTGCGAGGCTGGCAATAATACGATGAAGCAGATGGTGACCCGTACAATAGGGCTGGCCAGCAACAAGCTTTAATCGATAATTGCCTGCTGCACGGCATTTTCGAAATCTTCCTGCGCCGCCCGGTAGGGTTGCTGAAGCATAATTACTGCGGTTAACTCTTCTTCCGGGTCGGTGTAGGAGCGAGTGCCGAAGGCGCCGCCCCAGCCGAAGGCGCCGGGACTGCGTCTTGTGTTGGAGACTATGGGATCTTCTGCAACAGCTACGGTATAACCAAAGCCCTGCCCCCTGAGATTCCGTCCTATTCCCTTGTAGAGGTCGCCCGACTGATTGCTGGCCATCATGCGAACGGTGCGCGGGCTTAATAGACGATTGCCGAATAGCTCGCCGCCGTTAGCCAGCATCTGTTCGAAGCGCAGATAATCTTCGGCGGTGCTGTTGAGTCCGTAGGAGCCGGAGAAGTAGGTGGTGTCGGGGACATCGAAGAATCGCGACATGTCACGATCAACGATTACAACTCGGCGGTCTTGGTATTCAGCAGGCACATTCCACCATGTGTTGTTCATGCCCAACGGCTCGAAAATACGCTGTTGCGTAAACTGAGGGAAGGGCATGCCGGATTCAATCTCGATGATGCGAGCGATCACATCCAATGCTGTGGCAGGACTGTATTGCCAGCGAGTACCGGGCTGGAAATCAAGCACGTAATCACCAAACTTGGGCACAGTGTTAGCCAGCGTTGCTCCCGGGCTGCGATCGGCTGGCGCGGAGATGGCGCTACCTAAACCGCTACTAGCCAGACCTGAGGTATGGGTCAGTATGTCATGGACGGTGATTTGTCGGTGTGCTGGCACCAGTCGATATTCGGGGAGGTCTTCAGGGTCCACGCGCAGCGGGCTGATGTTTTCATCGAAGGGTGCGGCGAGCACGGCTACCTGCATATCCTCGAATTCCGGAATCCACTTCGATACTGGATCGGTAGGACGTATCAAGCCTTCTTCGATCATCATCATGGCGGCGACGCCCAGCACCGGTTTGGTGGAGCTCATCATGATAAAGAGGCTGTCATCGGTCATGGGGCGTTTATTTGGAACGTCCATCGCGCCATGGGTCTGAAAATGCACAAGCTTCCCGCGCCTGGCTACGGCGGTTACTGCACCTTGGATGTTGCCCGCATCTATATGCCGCTGCATGGCTTGGTTGATGCGCTCGAGGCGCTCGCTAGACACGCCAACTTCCTCGGCACTAGAGGCCCATGGAATATCTTGGGCAGAAGCCAAGCTGACGGTCAATGCAGCGAATAGGTAAACAAGTGCAAAAGAAAGATTTCTAAGGGGTTTTATATCCATCGGCTGCTCGCTTAGCTGGTGTATTTACAGTTCAATTTCTATCCAGAGATTACCCTAATCTAAGCCAAAAGGGGACTAAATCCCTCCGATCCCTGTAATTTTTAGATCGCGGGTTTGCGAGTGATAAATAGTACTGGAACAAGTAGTAATAATAGGGGAAGAGAAAATATCATCACGCCGCTCCAGCCAATACTGGCTAACAGAACGCCGGCGCTGAGTGAGCCAACCGCTTGTAGACCAAAGACCAAAAAGTCATTGACGGCTTGCACCTTGAAGCGCTCTGAATTGCGGTAGCTTTGGGTTAGCAGGGTGGTGCCACCCAGAAAAAGGAAGTTCCAACCGACTCCAAGAAATACCAGTGTCCCCCAGTAATTGATGAAGTCAGGTTGCCCCCAGCCAATAGCAACACAGACTAACATCAGGGCGAACCCTGCCTGGATAATTCGCCTCACTCCCAGCCAGGAGATCAGAAAACCACTGAAGAACGATGGGACATACATGGCAAGTATGTGGCTCTGGATCACCCGGGTTGTGTCATCTAATGAATGCAGATCTAACTCGTGCATACTTAGTGGAGTAGCGGTCATTATCAGGCTCATGACGCTATACCCGACAGCAGCAGATGCAATTGCCAGGATTAGGGTGGGTTGTCTGAAGATCTGCCCTAGAGACCTGTCAGCACTAGCTTGTTCGTGTGTCTCCATTGCTGTGTTGCGATAGAACACGAGTAAGATTAGAAAGGACACGCTCAGCATTGCAGCCATGCCTAGAAACGAACCTACGTAATCGGGAAGCCCTTCGATGACACTGAAGCGTCGTCCCACTTCCGGTCCTAGCAATGCGGCAACTATGCCCGCCAACATTAAGAATGACAGACATTTGGGTATCTGATGTTTTGGCACCGACTCCGCAACGGCGAAACGAAACTGCTGCAGGAAGGCTATATAGTTACCAATGAAGAAAGAGGCGATGCAGAAGAGCGTAAAAGATTGTTGATAGATACCCCAGGCGGCAAAGAGTGCGGCAAAGATGGCCAGCGCGGTACCGCCAAGAAATCCAGCTTTTCTACCGACTTTTGACATCAGATAGGACGCGGGAATTGTCGCAGAAGCTATTCCTATAATTTGAATTGCTATTGCGAGTGTTGCCCAGTCGAGTGAGGGTGCTATCTGCGCCCCAACAATACCGCCCAGCAGGACAAGAATCGGTGCCGCGGTTTGACCGAAGCATTGCGCGAAGGTCAGAACGATTAGTGTTCTGTAATTTTCCAATTTCACTCAGGGGCTCCCGCTCCAGTATGGCCTGACACGAGAGATCGATGCCCGCTGCACAATTCTAACCCATAAAAGATAAAGGGGTCGGAGGGATTTAAAATTAATCCCTCCGACCCCTTTAATTCGTCAGGCTCTTAACTGGTATTGGAAAATCTGGCTAATTAGGCTACTGTTGACCAGTCTTTATTCGTGATTGCTTGCCTGACAAGAGCAATGACAGATTCGGTAGACGGTAATGGCTAATCTCTGTCATTACTCGGGATTGTATTGTGCGCCAGTACCTGCACAGGAGAATTATCATGCGCTTTCTGAACACCTTGGCGCTTAGCCTAAGCCTTGCTTCCCCATTGGCCTTTGGCCAGCTCACTCCGGAGCGAATCTCTGTCGAAACGATGCCCAGCCCGGGAGCCAACTGGTTTGTCGCCAAATCTGGTGGCGGTGCCCGTATTTTCGATGCCCAGTCCGGCGAGATGTTGGGCCAGTTGTCGCTTTCCGATTGGACCCCCGCTGTGACCATGTGGAATCCGCGCGAGGAGTTCTATGCGGCTGAGTCCTACTTCAGCCGCGGCGTGCATGGTGAACGCACTGATATGGTGACGATTTACGATTTCGAGAATCTCAGCCCCGTTGCCGAGGTCATCATTCCCAATCATATGGCGCGCCTGGGCGTGCGTCGACATCTGGCCATGTTGAACAGCGGTCGTCACCTGGTAGTGCACAACATTAACCCGGGCCACTCGGTGTCTATCGTGGACGTACAGGATCGTGTTTTTGTTTATGAACTGATGACGCCTGGCTGCGCCGTGAATATGGCCGTGGCGGAGAACGACTTTCTGCAAATCTGTGGCGACGGCACGCTGCAACTTATCCAATTGGATCTAAGCGGCTTCGAACAGAACCGGGCGCGCAGCGATGTGTTCTTCAGCGTGCAGGATGACGCCGTTTTCGACCGCACTGCCAGTACCGCTGACGGATGGCTGCTAGTGACCCACTCTGGTGAGTTGTTCGAGGTGAGCGTATCTGGAACCGATATAGACATCGGTGAGGGCTGGCGCATCCCGACCGACGGCGCAGAAGGTTGGCGTCCGGGTGGGCGCGGTGAATTTCTGTCTGTACATCATGATACTGGCCTGCTGTATATCGCGATGCATGAAGGTGGCATCGACACGCATCATGATCGAGGCACAGAGATCTGGGTGATTGATCTTAATACTCAGCGTCTGCTCAAGCGTCTCGAGATGGAAGAGCCTATCGGCACTTTACTAGTAACTCAGGAAGCGAATCCAAAATTAATCGCTGGCTCCTTTGGCGACCTTGGCACACTTGTCTTCGATGCGCTTACCTTCAAGCATGAACGAGCGATTCAGGCGCCTGGCGCGCAAATGCTCGAGGACTTCTAAGCGATGCTAGATCCGCTTCTGTTTCAGCTTATCTCCGTGTCATTCTGCCTGCTGTTGGTTGCCGCAGGATTGCACAAGCTTGCTGACCGATTACGTTTTCAGGGCATTCTTACAGCCTACCAGGTATTGCCAGCTTTTCTGCTTGCTCCACTGAGCCTACTCATTCCCCTGCTTGAAATAGTGCTGGGGCTGAGCTGGGCCATAGGTTGGCAAACAGGTCTGGTGTCGATGGCTACAGCTTCCCTGTTTGCTGTCTATGGGACAGCTATGAGTGTCAACCTGATGCGAAGTCGCAGCTATATCGATTGTGGGTGTGGCCTGTCATCGGCAAAGGCGCATAGCGAAGACAATGGCGTGCAGCAGTTGTCTGTATGGTTGGTATCTCGCAACATCTTATTGATTGGTTTTGCTCTCGCAGCCGGAGCAAGTATGAACGCAAGAAGCTTTGCCGTGTTGGATTACTTTTCCCTGATAGCGGCAACGTTGGGACTGGTATTTATCTATGGGGCCTTCCATCAGTTGTTGGTGAATCAAAATGCGATCGATTCCTGGCGCAAACCGTTGTTAGCGGAGTCGTCTGCAGGGGAAGATCATGACTGAAGCCTTAATCGTGTCTAATACCATCCTGTGGGTCGTCGTAATCGCCTTGGCCCTGCTGGTTTTGGCACTGGCCAGACAGGTAGGGATTCTGCATGAAAGGGTGTCGCCGGCAGGAGCGTTGCAGCCTACATCCGGGCCCAAAGTCGGTGAGTTGACGACCAGGCTGGATCTGAGAACTCTGGCAGGTTCTCAGGTTGTTATTGGGGGTGAAGACAGTTTAACCCGCGCTACTTTTATCTTGTTTATTTCTCCTACCTGCCCGGTGTGTAAGTCCCTGGTGCCTACCGCGAAGTCATTAATCCTTTCGGAGAAGTCGCGCATGCAACTTATGTTTGCCAGCGATGGTGCTGACACGGACAAGGAGCTGGCACAACATAAGTCCTATGTCACTGACCTGAATATTTCCGATTACCCCTACATTATCTCGCAGCAGCTTGGAATGACCTATGAAGTCAGCAAGCTGCCGTTTGCGGTTCTAATTGGCAGCGATGGCATTCTCAAGAGCAAGGGACTGGTGAATACCCGCGAACACATGGAAAGCCTGATTGAAGCTATGGACTCCGGTGTTTCGACCCTGCAGGAATTTGTCGGACTAGCAACGGCAGAACAGGGTGATGCTGAAGAGAATAATGTTAAGAAATTTGAGCCTTCAACGGTGGAACAATCGTCATGAATATTGAACGAATGGTAGAAAGTGGCTACTACTGGATCGATGACAAGGCCCGGAGAACAAGCCTGGCGTTGGCGCGCAAACTGTCGCGCCGTCATTTCTTATCGAAGATCGGAATGATGCTTGCGGGCGCCGCGGCCTTTCCCTTATTGCCGGTGTCTCGATCTTTTGCCCAGAGTTCCATACAGGAGATAGGCGATCCGAAATCCTGCGAGTACTGGCGCTACTGTGCCATGAGTGGTTTCATCTGCGCCTGTTGCGGAGGTTCGGCAACCTCCTGTCCGCCGGGCACACAACCGTCACCGATCTCCTGGGTAGGTACCTGTCTCAATCCGGTGGATGGGCGCAATTACCTCATGTCCTATAATGACTGTTGCGGCAAGTCCAGCTGTGGGCGTTGCGGCTGTCACCGGACTGAGCGGGACAAGCCGGTGTATTACAACGGGACCAGCAGTACGGTCTATTGGTGTTTCGGTGTGGAAGACACCAGCTACAATTGCACGGTTTCGCTAGTATTAGGCTATTCGGACGAATAGATGGCTTGTGAGAAGATAAACAATAAGCTTTTCGCAGCGGTGTTTATTAAGAGAGGGGCCATGCCGCTGGCCCTGTCTTTACTGATGATCGTCCTGCCCGGCGCCGCGCACAGCGCCACAGCCAGAATCAACTACCTGCTGCATTGCAGTGGCTGTCATCTTCCCGGAGGGCAGGGCAACCCACCGAATGTGCCAACCCTGCATCAGGAGTTGGGCCGCATGATGGGCGTGGCTGCAATGCGAACTTATCTTGTGCGTGTGCCAGGCTCTGCCTATTCCTCACTCAGCGATGAAGAACTAACTGCAGTGGCTAACTGGATATTAGAAGAATTTAATGCCGAGACACTGCCTGCCGATTTCGTTCCTTTCAGTGCTGCCGAAGTGACACGAGCGCGGCAGGAGTCTCTGTCGGACCCTCTGCGCTATCGCATCGAACACTGGCGCGACTACGAGCAATAGACATCGCGGCTAGTTGCCCTATTTGCACTGACGGGCTCATTAAAAAATATTGTATTTTTATTCTGACCCCATGATCCATCGCTTCCAAATATTTTTGTCTGCTGAGCCGGCATATGAGAAGCTTAGTCTAACTTTCTTTAATAACAAAACAGGCAGCACATTATGTTTCGATACTGCTTCGCCCTAGTCTTAGTGCTATTTACACATCTAGCCTTATCCGCCGAGAATCCGGACGTCCGGGAGTTGATGACCGCAGAAGAGTTTGCTGCTTCTGGATTTGGGCGCCTTAGCGATGATGAAATAGCGGCTATTAATTCCTGGCTAGTGCGTTACACAGCGCAAGATGCCGAAGTGATGATTGATGACAGTCCTGCAGTGAGAGAGCTCAGCAGTGCCGCCATCAAGAGTAGGATTGACGGAGAATTCAGTGGTTGGAATGGCCCGACACAATTTCGTCTCAAAAATGGGCAAATTTGGGAGACCAGAAGCACCAGGCGCTATAGTTACTCTGCTGTCGATCCAGAAGTTGAAATCACTACGAACTGGATGGGTATTTCCAGGATGAGAATGCTAGATACGGACCGCGCTATAAGAGTTAGGCGCGTAGAGTAAGGCTAGCTACAATTAAAGTGAAAAGAAGGGGGCGGAGGGATTTAAAATAAATCCGTCCGACCCCTTTAGCTAATCTGCTTCTAAACCTTTTTATCTCTTCTATTCAGGCTCATACCGTCAATGCGAGCACGGCGAGAGAGTAAAACGAAAACAATACTGACCAAAGTTTAAAGTTTGCCGGTATTGTTATTACCAGCAGCATCAGCACAATTCCAACAGTGGGGACTGCTATCGATGGTAAAATTGCATTGTCGTACATGACTATATTTACATAGGGGCCTATCAGAAAATACAACAGCATGAATAGAGCCGAGAGGCGGCCTAGTTGCTGGCTTTCCTTTAGCATATCAACCGTACCTTCTTCGGGTGCAGTTAGCGCCATCTCGGCGGCACCATAGATACAGGAAGAGCTAAATACAAGAATAATAAAGTCAGGGAAGGTCCATTGCTCGATCGTGCGCAACCCCCAGCCAACCCACCAGAGCTGCAAAATATAGAGCATGACGTTGCCCGTCCAGATTGCAGAGGACCAGTGGAAAATGACACGACTATGGGCGCGTGTAATCATCGCCGCCGTATGCAACAGTCGCGTGATCGCAAGGCCGAGAATGATTGATACGGCGATGAAGATGTATTCGTGTTGAGTCATATTATTTTTTCACTAGGGCCGCTAGAGCCAGCGCCGCGGTAGTAAATTCATACCCTAATGCCCCGTAGCTGTATGAGGTTATAGAGTCCGCTGTAATTAATACGGAACCTAGCCGTGCCAGTGCAAGGGTGCCAAAGGCAATAAGCAGCAGCGCTAATCCTGAACGGTAGAACTCGGGCTTTGCTAGCGCCAAAGAGCAGAATAGGCCCAGCCCTGTTTGCAGTCCGCCGTACATCGCGCCAATTTCGGCAAAAGCGTCACCGTTGCTGATCACCAGGCCCGCAAAACCTGCGGGTATGGCTGGAGACACGAGGCTGACAAGTCCATACCCTATGAATACAAGTGCCGAAACTCCCAGTAATGTTTTGCCTAATAGCATAGTGACCTACCCTCTTTTTTTAAGTCATTTAGTGTGCCATGTAACAATGCATCGAGCAATGCGAGGGGAGTAAAGAGGCGATTGATTGGAAATAGGTTTCAGTGCAGGAGTGGTTTTTGTCCGAGGTGGCAGGCTCGGAAACTGAGGGCAAAGGGGTCGGAGGCATTAAAAATAAATCCCTCCGCCCCCTTTTACCTAATCGAAATTGTGGTGCTAGGGGCAAAACCGATACGGTGGGCGATTACCAGCAGCCGCTGGCCTTTGTTTATAGATAGGGGATTCTGATAAATCTGCCAAGCGGCCCCAAGCTCTTCGCCGTCATTCAATATTTGATAGCCGATGCTGGCCCCCTCGGTCTTGCTGCGCAGTGTTATAGCGCCATCATTTTCGGCTTTGCTTGCGATAGGGCTTAAGGTCGTCGGTTGAACAAAGTTTGGCCACATGCTGTTGATCAGGTCCACTTCGGGCATCAAGCCTTTATCGTCGATATAGCTCATCCAGCTGTCTAATTCATTTCTGAGTTCGGTCAATTTTTCTGCGTAAGAAATATCCCCCGCAAGGTTATTTAATTCATAGGGGTCATTTTCAACATCGAATAGTTCTTCCTCTTCTTTCGATGTTTTGAACCACTGTGCCTGAGTCTCGTTTAGTTCGCCTGCATCACGCATGCGCAGTAGTTCTTGCATGACGGGCATCTGCTCTCTGTAAGTAAGTGGCAGATAGTAGGGCTTCTCGGGATTAAAGTTTCGAAGATACTTGAATCGTTTGTCGCGAACCGCTCGGATGGTGTCGTACTCGGAATCAAAGCGATCGGCAGCGGCATGCACATAATCTCGCTTCCCAGAATCCGCAAATTCGCCGAGAAAGGCTCTGCCATCGACATAGTCAGGTGGTTCGATTCCGGCAAGAGAGAGAATTGTCGACTTGAAATCGACGAAGCTTATAAGTTGATCATCAATTTCACCTGCCTTGAACTGATCGGGAAATCGTATTATTAGGGGTAAATGAATTCCAGAGTCATACAGTAATCTTTTTTGTCGGGGCAGTGGCCCGCCATGATCGCTGTACCAAAAGATGATGGTGCTATCCAACAAGCCATCATCTTCCAGTTGATTTAGAATTTCACCGACCTGTCGGTCCATGGCTACAATATTGGAATAGACTTGCCGTACATCTTTGCGGCCAATTTCCGAATCGGGTAAATAGGGCGGAACTGGAACTTCCAAGTTGTCATCCACCAGTAATGGATTGCCTGCTTGCGCCCAAACTTGTGATTCGTGAGTAATGCTAAAGTTGAACACAGAAAAGAACGGCTGCCCCTCGGCTCTGTTACGCCAATGTGCCGATCTGCTGCTGTCATCCCATGCGGTGACTGTCTTGCGAAATTGATAATCTTCCTTGGCGTTATTGCTGGCGTAGTAACCGGCCTCGCGAAAATACTGGCTGTGCATCTTTACATAGGCAGGTGGCACCGCTTCATAAGGCACTATGCCCTCGACACCGAAGTCAGCAATATTTGTTGTGCGCATATGCTGTGCGCCAATTCGATTCTGATACATGCCTGTTGCAATCGCAGCGCGGCTTGGCGCGCAGACTCCAGAGCTTGAATAGACCTGTGTGTAACGGATGCCCTCGTTTGCCAGGCGAGTCAAATTTGGTGTTGCAACCGTATTGTCACCGAATGGAGGAATAATGGCGCTGAGGTCTTCAGCAACCAGCCAAAGGATGTTAGGTTTTTGTGGGAGTTTGGGGCCGCCAGCCTGCTCGGGCTTGGCCGTTTCCTCGTTTCTGCATTGACTGATGGCTAAAACCAATACAAGCAGGCCAATAAACTTTCCGACTTTTTGACGACGGTTCGGCAGGAATCCAGATTCCGATTTTTGCATTTATCTGTGGTTCCGAAAGATAAAAAGATAAATAGTATGTAATTAATAGCTAGCCGGCCCGGATGCCAAAAGAATTTACACCGGCGCCAGTATAGCTGCCCTAGTTCTTTACCGTTCTGAATCCAATATGACTTGTCCCCAGCCCGGTATCTTGTGCTTCGCGTGCCGCAGGCCTGAATCGTAGGCAATAGTTTTCTGCGCACAGATAAGACCCGCCCTTGATTACTTTTTCCGGAACAGCAGAGGAGGCGGAGTTAATACTTTGCTCCAGAGTGGGGCCTGTTGGATTGTCTGACTCATCCTGATTATGTGTCGGGTAGTACCAGTTTGAGGTCCATTCCCACACATTGCCGATCAAATCGTAAGCGCCATAGTCATTGGCGCCGAAGCAACCCACTGGAGCAAGCCCCTGATGGCCATCTTCGGCGTTATTGTTCATTGGGAAGTTGCCCTGCCAGGTATTCGCCTGATGCTGGCCGTGGGGAGCGAGTTCATTGCTACCCCAGGGGAAGATCGTGTTGCGTCCGCCGCGAGCAGCCAGCTCAAATTGCGCCTCGGTTGGAAGCGAGCGGCCTGCCCAATTCGCATAGGCTTGTGCGTCTTCGTAGGCCACATGAACTACCGGGTAATGATCTTTGCCTCTAATGCTGCTGCCCGGCCCATCGGGATGCCGCCAATCGGTGCCAGGTACCCATGACCACCAGTTTGCCGCTGTTTGACCCGGTTCTGGCGGGGTAAATAAAACAGAACCCGCTTTGAGAAAATCTTCTGGTACATCGGCTGGCCAATCATTGGGATCGGGCGCTCGCTCCGCCACTGTCACGTAGTTGCTTGCATCCACAAAGGTAGCGAATTGGGCATTGCTTACTTCATGAGCGTCTATCCAGAAACCTCGCACGGAAACCTTGTGAGCAGGGCCTTCTTCTGGATAGTGGGAGTTATTTCCCATAATAAAGTCTGCCTCATTAACCCATACCTGTCCTATTGGTTCACTCAGGCACATGGCATCTGAAGCTGCTTGAGCTAGGCCTTTCGGGGCTGCAGTGAGTGCTGCTAGTAGGCCGACAGTGATCGGGAAGATTTTCATGTTTAAATCTAATACTCCTAAACCATAAAAAAGAGTGTTCAATAATACATAATGATGCCGTTTCGACATTATCTTTTAGAAAATTGATTGGTTGCGATGGTCGCCAAACTTAGGGCGAACTACATTCTTGAGTGGAATGCTCAGTCCCCCGGTTGTCTCAAGCCAATCATAGACTTCCTCGGCAAATCTGGCAATGCGCTGTTGGTGTTCCGGTGCGTCGATCAGGTTTTGCATTTCGTCTGGGTCCGTCTCGAGGTCATAGAACTCGTTGGTATCCCACACGCCGTGGTACCGAATATATTTGTAGCGCTCGGTACGTATGCCAAACATTGTCGGTGTCTGGGGGAAATCCATCTCCCAGTAGTATTCATAGAATATTCGATCGCGCCAGGGAATCTCTTCGCGACTGAATAGAGGAATAAACGAAGCCCCCTGCATATGCGATGGCATGCTAAGACCAGCGGCTTCCAAAATAGTTGGCGCAATGTCAATATTCTGCACCAGTGATTCGATAGCAGCGCCGCCTTGCAACCGTGAAGGCCACCTAACCAATAGAGGGACTTTAGCGGATTCTTCGTAGAAGTGACGCTTGTCAATTAATCCATGTTCGCCAAAAGAGAAGCCATTGTCTCCCATATAAATAACTAGGGTGTCTTCTGCCAAGCCGTTGGCGTCAAGATAGTCCAGCACTGCACCCACGCTATCATCTATGCCCATGAGGGTTTCGGTGTAGCGCTGAAAAAATTCTTCGAAGTCGATGTCGCCGTGGTACATGTAGTCGACTCCGTGCCAGGACTCACGTTGCTGTTTTACCCAGTCGGGAATACGGCGTTCTCCGTAGTAGTCGCGACCACGCAGAGGCTCACTGTCCGCACTGGCTGTTGGTAGTTCAGGCGTTCCATAATTCGGCGTGTCGAAACTTGGTGGGTAGACTATTGCCTCTTCTTGATAAAGGCCCTGATGGCGTTCGGCAGGTTGAAACTGAGAGTGCACAGCCTTGTGCGACAAGTACATAAAGAACGGTTGCTCCTCATCGCGCTCATCTAGCCAGTCGACGGCATGTTCGGTCAAGACATCGGTGATATAGGTAGATTCATCATAGGTCGTACGCTCGCCATTAATATTTAGGGTCGGTCCGTAATAGACACCCTGTCCCCGAAAACTCTCCCAGTGATCGAAGCCAGGTTGTGGCTCATCGCTGTGATTGCCCATATGCCACTTTCCGAAGTAGCTGGTCTGATAGCCCGCTTCTTGTAGATACTGAGGGAAGAAGGTGAGGTTGCCAGGATCGGGCGCGGCGTTATCGATAACCGTGTGAGTGTGGGAGTAGAGCCCTGTGAGAATTGATGCGCGGGACGGAGAACATAACGAGGTTGTGACATAGGTGTTGGGGAAATAGGTTCCCTCACTGGCCAGTCGGTCGAGATTCGGTGTTTCCAGCCACGGCACTTTGCCAGTAAAACCCATAAAATCGAAGCGATGATCATCGGAGAGAATATAGATGATATTCTTGGGGCTAGTATTGGCCAGTGCTTCCAGATGAAGAGTGTTCTTTTCGTTACTGCAGCTAACAAGCAAAGTAGATAGCAGACAGATGGCTGGAATACGGCGGCGTTGCATAATAAGTCCCCTTGGGTTTACGTTCTCACAAGTCATGAACTGCGGCTTGTGCAATTTATTCTTCGCTGTTTTGTAGGATAATCAATTTTTTCGCAAATGGAACTGTTAAAGCTGAAGTCAGGACAGTAAATAGTCAAGGCCAGTGGAGTCAACAAGTTAAAATTGCTAAATCAGGGTGTGCTGAGAAGTACGCTATGGAATTCGAGCAGTTCTAGTGAAAATGAGAGAGATTTGAGAGTCTCTCGACTCATAAAGGGTTGGTTGCAGCCTTAAGGCTCCTTATACTCGATATTTATCTAGTAGCTGCATATAAGTAGATACAGAGACTGTGCAAATTTCAGTTATGCAGGGCATAGCCATAAGAGGAAGACATGAAAAGAAGAACTATATTTTTCCTAACAGTGATAGGCGTTGCTTCAACTGCAAATGCGCAAGAGCCTGTTGGTGATGCATTGACCCGTGCTCGGGGGGCTGACGGTACTTACATAAGCTGGCGTGAACATCTCATTGATGACCCTGCCGAGTCTGGAATTCCATTTAATGGCAGTGATGGTCTGGTAGTAGGTGATCTCGACAAGGATGGCTTCGAAGACATTGTCTCCGTACACGAATCTGATTCCACCTATGATTCTGCTACCTATGATGATGGTTTTGAGCCGCCGGCTGCCGGTCATGTGCGAATTGCGTTTGGAACGTCGGATCCTGATAGGTGGGTGAATATTACTCTGGCCGAAGGAGCCGAAGTAGGCGCGCCCGAAGATGCGGTGCTGGTGGATGTTAATCGCGACGGTTATCTGGATGTTTTTGTCGCCGCTGAACTTGCACATTTGATATATCTGGAAAACCCGGGTGCTAACGCGCGCTCCACAGCATGGGAACGTCTGATTCTTCCCGTGACTTTGAATCGCGGATCATATATTCGCGTCTTCGCTGCTGATTTGAATAGCGATGGGATTTCTGAAATCATCGCCCCTAACAAGGGCGCCCAACGTCCTAGCCCAGCCGACTACGCTAGCTCAACGCCAGTTGAGCTATTTACTTTACATGGTGATCCTCTCGATGGTGAGAGTTGGCAGCGAGAAATTCTTGGGCGCTATAGCATTCCGCAGAATTCAGAAACCGTGGATCTTGATGGTGATGGAGATCAGGATATCGTGGTCGGAACCCGTGGAGAAAATCGTATTCTCTGGTTCGAGAATGCTGGTGAGCTAGAGTTTGATGAGCATGCCATCGGCATCAATGGTGGCACTATGCAGGGCTTTAATCTGGAGTACGTCGACCTCTCCGGTGACGGTCGCCTCGATATCGTCGGTGCCGGCAGACCACCAAGCTTAATGTGGATCGAGCAACCAGCGGAGCTGGGCGATGCCTGGAATGGTTATCAAATAGGCACGTTCCTACCGGACAGCATGACTGGCATGGAGCTAGCTGATATAGATGGTGATGGTGACACTGACGTGATTGCCGGTAGTTACAGCAGGGGGGATCGCATGGAAGACGACGCTACCATGGACATAGGTGGTGCCCTGGGAAGAATTGGCTGGTTTGAAAATCCTGGCGATGCCAAGACTGAATGGACTCGTCATGATATCTCCAGGCGCAAACGTGGCATGTTCGACAAATTCATCGCTCGCGATTTGGACAATGATGGTGACATGGATTTCATTGGCACGCGTGGAAATAGTTATCCTTATGATGGGGTGTTCTGGCTTGAGCAAGTGAGAACTGCAACTCCGGTAGCCTCTTTTGAACGAGCAAGAGATGTAGAAAGTGGCGAAGTCCCTTTACCCTGATATCGCGGAGAAAGTGGGGCAGATTCATTTTCTATGAAAGATACACATGGCAGGCCTAGCCATCCAAATGGCCTTGGGGCGTGTCCCTTGCAAGCTTCGCGTTGAGGCGCTCGTTGCAAATTGCTGGCGCAATTAGTGATTCGAATTTTGATTAAATTAAAATTCTCACCCTACGGGCGGCGTTCCGCCGCCTGCGCTGCTGCCGCAGCTTTGACTCTAAATTCGGCTAAGCCGAATTTCTAGACCCTTCGGACTCGCGCTTTGCGCACTCTGCGGAGCTTCGCTCCTTTCGGGCCACCGACACGAGGATTTTTAGTAGACCGCGTGACCTATTCTTTATACGAATCAGAGAGATAAGTACGAGATCAGAGTGTGCTAAGAAGTGTGCTAGAAATACAGTGATTGAGCGTGCTCAAAACTACTGAATTTTCACTCTGATCCATAGTTATCAATCAACCGAGATCTCTTTCGAATTTGCTGGCAAGGAGATCATCATGCCGTCTTCGGTAATGAGAGCACCGTCTGGTAAGCCGCCGTTGAATGCCGCAATTGCCATGGCATTTCTTGGGGCAGGTACAAGGTGATATAAAGCGAGTTGCCCAATCGCCGCCTCGGCTGTCAGGCGTGCTAAATCTGCAGTGGTTGCATGATAATCCTGAATATCGTGGAGTACGGTTGCAAGTCGGGTATTGCCAGCGCCGCGTGACATAGCTTCCGCACCTTGCACTAGTTGCAAAGCCATCGCGTCATGTAGCACAACATCGGCGCCATCAGATATTTCCACAATTTTGTCGGTAACTAAGCTATCGCCACTGATGACCACGGAGCGACCACCGTAATCCAATCGATAACCAAAGGCTGGTTCAATCGGTGGATGAGAAACTTCGAATGCAGTGATCCGCAATCCATCTTCATCCCAGATTACGCCCTCCCCTATTGTGCGAGACTGCAGTATGCCTAGTTCGGGGTTAAGTAGCTCTACACCGTGATGAGCCACACGGTAGCCACGGTCCAATTCGTGAGTGATATTAAGACCTTCAACAATGCGATTGACACCTTCTGGTCCAATAATTTGTAATGAAGCTGGCCTGCCTGCTACCCATGAGTTGAGATTGAAATCGCCGATATCGGATATATGATCAGAATGATAATGGGTTAACAGAATGCCGCGCATTTTTTCTAAAGGAATGCCGGATAGCTGTGCTGTAGCCGCAGAACCAGATCCTGCATCCACAATATAAAGATGATCGGGTGTTTCTACCGCCACGCAAGCCTGCGCGCGACCTGGCGCTGGCAATGGAGAGGAAGTGCCGCACAGAGTTATCTTTAGCCCGTCAAAAATAGTGGTTGAGGAGGGAGCGGGCTGTGCTCCGACAAATGCTGAATAGAGTATCAGTCCAATAATGCCTGTTCTGCCGATTGTCTTGGTCATCATAATATTTAAGTCTCTCCTTGGTTGTCGGGACGCTGATAGATTCATCGTGTAGGAGCATATAGGGGACACCCACAACTTAACAACTTAAGATTGTGAGTGGTGCGCGCGATAGCCTTAGGGTGAGAGTAAGAATAAAGAAAGCAATTCTGGAAAGCTCCCATTTATTCCTGAAAGAAATCCGTTAGAATGCACTATCTATTTAGGATATTACCGCTACGTTCGAAGGGTGTAATCTGTGAACAAGCTCTATAACTTTGCCGAAAGCCGCTATTTCTGGCTGACCGGTGTTCTCTACCTGGTGCTGATGGAAGGTATCGCGCTGTTTTATCAGTATGGTCCTGGAATGTGGTATCCATGTGCGCTGTGTGTACAGGTGCGGGCCTGGGTAATGGGCTCCATCATCTTCGCTCTGTTGGGACTGGTCATGGTCAAAAGCATTTGGTGGCGCTGGATGGCACTGAACCTCACCATCTTCATGCTGGCCGGGGCGCTCTACACCAGCTACTACGCCTATGGCGTCGAGCTGGGCACGGTTGTTTCCAGCTGCACCATGGGTGCCGGATTCCCGGAGTTCATGCCGCTGGATCGGTGGATTCCCCTCTTATTTGAGGCTCAGGGAATATGTGGCTTATCCCCAGACATGCCGCTAGGTTTCACTATGGTGGAATCCCTGTTGATCACCCTGTCGGCGCCACTGCTGGTGTTGATAGCAGTATGGATAACGCATGTTCGCAAGATGATTTCCAACGAAATCTGAGAGGCAAAACTTTACGGCTTTAGCCTGTATGCCGAGGAGGCGACAAGTGCCCCTCAGTCCATGCGGTTTTACTCTTCAAGGTGCTTTTCTTAGCGCCAGTAATCACGCCGGAAGCGCTACGCGCTTGTCGAACCACCGACACGAGGATTTTCAGTAGACTGTGCGACCGATTCTTTAATCGAATCAGAGAGTTAAAAGCGCAAAATCAGAGTGTGCTAAGAATATCGACAATTCTTAGTTCAAAACTTCTGCATTTTTACTCTGACCCCAAATATCAGGGTGTCTATCAGGTACGCGAAGGCCAGCATTTCTGCATTGCCATTAGCGCATCTAACAGGGCGCCAGTATTCCTTTCTCCCAACTGACTGAGCGCACTGGCAGCTGCCTCAATACTTGCCAGCCCATCGGGCTGCCTGCTGCTGCGGATGTGATACTTGCTGCTGATCGGACTATTGAGGTGGCAGACCCGCATCCCATGGAGCCAAGGATTCGAAAGCCAGATTTTTTTGGCCTTACGCCAGGTGCCATCTATTATGATCAAAGTATCTACCGGCATGGCTTCCATGCCCCGGTCAAGGGCTATGCTTGTGGCAGTGGGGAACAGAATGACTGCATTTGGATTTGACATTATCCTGCTGCGCACTGCCCTAAAGTCCTCGGGATTTTCTCCCACTACTGTTTCTGTCTTGGGTGCCACCAGTGAAATTAGCCGCGCTGTATTTTTGGCATGCTTGACCTCGGAGGGGTGCTGTAAGACAACGATTTGGGTTTGATAACTTGTCTCATTGATCGCGCTGCAGATGCAGGACTGCTGGGGATAGGCACAGCGGGGGCAATCGGTTCTAGGCATCGATGGGTGTTACCAGGCGAGAGTGTTGAATAAATGGGGTCAGAGTAAATATACAGTATAATAGGAACTACAGGGGACACTGACAACTTATCAACTTGAGGCCGTGGAATGTGTCCGGAGGGAAGAATCCAAACAGCCTTAGGGCTGTTTTTCCCTGCGGGCTTCGCGCGTTGCGCTCGCTGATGATTGCTTCGCAATCGGTCGAACCAGGTTGATGGTTCTCATCCTACCTCTAAACTCGATACATAAAAAAGCTCCGCTTTGCCAGGCTGTTTTACGTATGGTGCCCAGGAGCGGAATGATCCAAACAGCCTTTGGGATGTTCGTCCTCTTCGGGCGGCGTTCCGCCGTCTGCGCTGCTGTCGCAGCATTCGAACCACCGACACAAGGATTTTCAGTAGACAGCGTGACCGATTCTTTAATTTAATCAATGAGTAAAAAGATTTAAAACAGAGTGTGCTAAGAAGTGTGCCAAAATTTTATGTAATTCTGGTTAATCTTGCCAAAAAATAAATTTGCCCGATCTATAGCTTCAGTACATCTGATAATTTTGAGCTTGATTCTGTAGTAGTTTCAGGCCCTAGATTAAAGTTTCAAACTAACAAGTAGTTCTCAATGTTGTGATAGCCCTTTTCAGGGCTTGCAATTCGTAGCGAGTCGCGACATATTGTCACAGCTCGCTTCTTCCCTTCCCCAAAAATCCTGATCTAAATCAATCTATGAGTTGATTTGCGCACTCCTGCGTCACTATGTCGCACTCATGAAGCCCGCATTCTCTCTACAATCCCCGCAACCATTTAAGTTTGTGCCAGGCAGGATTAGAAGCAAGGGCATTATCAAGGATTAATAGAATGAGAAAGCTATACCACTCGCGCGTTAGCTGCGCAGTTCTGTCAGGATTGCTTGTTACAAGTTTTCCGGCAACAGCACAAGATCAGATTGAAGAAATTCATGTATGGGGCAGCGACAGTGATCAACGCTTTGGAAATCTGAGCCCAACCAGTTTATTAACTCCTGAAGATTTTCGCAGCATCAATGTTGCAACTACTGAAGACGTAGTGAAGTTTGAGCCCAGTGTGGTAATTCGCCGGCGCTTTATTGGTGATTCTAACGGCGTGTTGGGAATGCGTGGATCAAATATGTTTCAGACATCTCGCTCAATGGTTTTCGCCGACGGGGTGCCGCTGCACTATTTATTGCAGTCACGTTGGAATGGCGCTCCTCGCTGGACAATGGTATCCCCAAGTGAGATTGCTCAGGTAGAAACCCTGTACGGACCTTTTTCTGCTGAGTATAGCGGCAATGCTATGGGTGGAGTCGTAAATATCGAGACAGCCATTCCGCAGCAGGAAGAATTCCATATTGATAGCTCCTACTTCTCACAAAATTTTGATGCCTACGGGTTCGACGATACAGTGGATGGACACAAAACATTCGTGTCATATGGAAACAAGTTTGGCGACACTAGTGTTTATCTATCTTTTAATCGATTGGAAAATGAATCACAGCCCCAGACTTTCCGTGCCGGGAGTCGAAGCTCTAGCGATACAGCGATGGACGTCACTGGCACATTTGTTGATAACGATGACCGTGGCCGATCGGCAAACTGGTTTATGGATACCGGTATCGTAGATACTGAAACAAATAACTATAAATTCAAACTCGGTCATGATTTTGGAAACTGGAGCACACTGCTAAACATAGCTTACGAAGACCGGGTCTCTGTTTCAGACGCTTCAAATTCCTACTTGCAAGATTCAAATGGTAGTTCGGTTTATAGCGGGCATGTAGTCGACAACGGAAGGCAATATTTTGTCCCTGCGAGCAGGTTTGCTACTAGCAATCTGGATCGCGACAGTTTGAACGTAGGCGTACGATTGCGAGGGCAGTTAACAGACACAGTTGAACTTGAGGCGAATATCAGCAGGTTTGAAGTTCTTAATGACAATAATCGCAGTTCCTCTACTCATCTTGAAGATCCTAATTATACTTTGGCAGGACAAGTTCAGGACTTCGGAGATACCGGTTGGGATACGGCAGAGCTTAAATTAAACTTTGATGATCTTGGCGTGCGAGGTTTGGGCCTGGTCACTGGCATACGCCATGAATCCTATGAGCTAAATCTCGACATATATAACTCTGACAATTATGCTGCCGGCGAGAAAACGGCATTTAGGTCACGCAGCGGTGGCGAAACTGAAATCCTGGCTGCATTTGCCCAGTTGAACTATCAGATTAACGATCAATGGGACGCAGCTTTCGGCCTGCGCTGGGAAGATTTCGAAAGTAGCAATGGCTACTTCGATAGTGATGATGCGACTACTACCGAATTCGAGTTAACACAGGTTCCGACCCGAGGTGAAGACAAAGTATCTCCAAAGGTCTCTCTGGGTTATCTGCCGAACAGCAACTGGTCAGTTCGTTACTCGCTTGCTAAAGCGTACCGATTCCCCATTGTTGAAGAATTGTTCAGTCAGTATGAAGCGTTTAATACTGTTAGTATTTCCAACCCTGGTCTAAAGCCTGAAGATGGTCTTCATCATAATCTGATGGTCGAAAGAGAACTGGCGGCTGGATATGTGCGCGTTAATTTATTCTCGGAAACAATTGATAATGTCATCGAGTCCCAAACAGGCATTATTGATGGCGGCACTTCATTGCGCACTTTCCTTCCAGTTGATGAAATTCAAACCAACGGGATTGAATTTGTTACCAATTCCAATGATCTGTTTATTGATAATCTAGATGTGCGTTTCAATGTAGTCTACACCGATTCAGAAATTGTAAAGAATGCGCCCAATCCCAGCATAGAAGGAAATGTATATCCTCGAATGCCTGAATGGCGCGGAAACCTGTTGGCAACATACAATATCAGCAACGACTGGAATGTAGGATTAAATTTTCAATATGCATCGGACAGCTATGGGCGCACTGACAATTCAGATAGGGAAGACAATGTCTACGGTGCTCAGGACGGCTATGAGAGAGTGGGGCTGAAATTCAGTTATCGTTTGGATAACGGCTTGGCACTGGGTTTCGGAATCGATAATATCACCAATGAAGTGGCCTTTGTTGCCCATCCTTGGCCGGGTAGGACCTTTTATTTTAATATTTCATACGACCTATAAAACAAAAGTGTGATAGAACAATGAAAACTATGGCAGAGCGGAATAATGTTTTAGCGGGTGTATTGCTGACGTGCTTGCTGCTGGGAATTAGTGTAAGTGCATCGTCCCAGGCAGCGGACTGTGCTTCCTCTGTATCAGTTCATTGTGGCGGAACGCCCAGCGCTACGTTCGAAAACGATGGTCGACTCTGGGTTGCTTTTGTTCAGAATGAGCATGTCTACGTAAGTTATTCCAATGACGAAGGCAGGAATTATTCTGCGGCGGTGGCGGTCAATCCAGTCCCTGAAGATGCGGAACACAACGGTGAGAACAGACCTAAAATCATTGTAGACCGTGATGGGACGCTCTATGTGTCCTGGACTCTGAGGACTTCACCAAGGTTTACAGGAGAAATTCGTTTTAGTCGTTCCACAGATGGAGGGCGGCACTTTGAGGAGCCGCGCACTGTTAATGATGATAAATTGTTTACCGGACATCGATTTGAAAGCCTATTTCTTACAGAAGCTGGGCAGCTATACATTACCTGGATCGACAAACGTGACCTGGAAGCGCACATAGCTGAAGAAGAGGAATATGTGGGGGCAGCGGTTTACTATGCAGTTTCAGAAGATCAGGGTAAATCCTTTTCTCAAAATTATCGGGTTGCTAACCATAGCTGCGAGTGCTGCCGAATAGCCATTGCACCTCGAGGGCCGGAGAATATTGCCATCCTATGGCGGCAGATATTTGGCGAGATGACCCGAGACCATGCAATTGCAGTGTTGACTCCCGATGGTCAGACTTTGGAAACCCATCGCGCAAGTTATGATGATTGGCAGATAAACGCCTGCCCACATCATGGGCCAACCATGGTGCAGTCTGAACAAACTGGAAACTATCACATGAGCTGGTTCACCAATGGTGATCTTCATCAGGGTATTTACTACGGGCGTTTCTCATTTGAGTCGGCCAAACCTGAAAACGTGCACCGGGTCGATGGAAGTCCAGGAGCAGGTCATCCTTTTTTGGGAGAGTATGAAGACACTCTCTATTTGGTTTGGAAAGGCTTCGATGGTCAGCAATCTCTGCTTCAACTTATTTACTCAAAGGATGATGGTCAGACCTGGTCCGATCCGGAAACTCTGATGACGACAAGCGAGGGCTCAGATCATCCCCTTATTATCAGTCATCAGGATGGATTATATTTGGGCTGGAAGTCTGATGAACATGGCTATGTATTTCAGAATTTTACTTCCGCCGGTGGAGTTAACTTCAGTGACTAGTCTAAGAGTGAAATCACTAATATTCCTGCGCGGATTCGCTCTGATAGCATTGATGGGCCTAGCTTCTGCTAGCCATGGTGATAGCTTTAAACCGTTCACTACCGTAACTTTCGCCGAAATTAAGCAGCAGTACCAAAATTCTGAATTTCTTCTGGGATTATGGTCCGTCGATTGCCCTCCCTGCCTGGTAGAGCTGGACTTGATGGGGGATTTATTGGAGAAAAACCCTGATCTTCCATTTGTTTTGATCTCTACAGACTCTATTGAGGATAGGGAATTAGCGCTTGAGTTCCTGGAAGACTCTGGTCTACATGAAAGGGAGAGCTACATGTTCGCTGATAGCTTTACCGAGCGATTGCGTTTCTCTATTGATCCAGGCTGGTATGGTGAGTTGCCCCGCAGCTATTTCTTCGATTTTCAACACAATAAGCAATCTCACTCTGGCCTTATGTCAATCGAGTTGTTGTCTAAGTGGTTTAGCAAACCGCTTAAGTACTAGATCAACAACGAGCTGATTTTAGTTTCAAAATAAAAAAGGGTTAAATAAATAGGGGCGGAGTAAACATACAGTAGTTTTGGGAGTGAAGTGAATGCTCACCAGGACGGAAGAATCCAAACAGGCTTAGGCCTTTTTGTCCCCTGCGGGCTTCGCGCTGGTGCGCTCGTTGCTAATTGCTTCGCAATTGGTCGAAACACCGACACGAGGATTTTTAGAAGACTGCTTGACCGGTTCCTTCTTAATATCAGCAGGTTACAAGATCGAAAACAGAGTGTGCTAAGAAGTGTGCTAAAAATAAAGCGATTGAGCGTGCTTAATATCACTGTATTTCTACTCTGACCCCCTTTTTTTTCGTTGATTCGCTGCGCATCTTTTACTGACTCAGTCTCTTCGCCTTCTCACAATCAATCCTATAATAACGACCAACACAATAAGACTGATCGTTGTTAACACGCCTGCTATGGAGTTTTCTCCATCCAATGCTGCCCGACCCGTCGCCCCGATATAGGTGAACATGGTTAGCCCGGGGGATATGAAAACTAGGCTGGTCCAAGCATAAACCGGCAGTCGGATACTTGTCACACCAAGAATGTAATTAATGAGAAAACTGGGAAAAGTTGGTACCAGACGTAAAATTGCGACTGCACGCCAGCCTTCTGAACTTACATTCTCAATCGCAGCCAAAACTCTCTTATTTGCGCGGGAAATGATATAGTCTCGAGCGATATATCGGGCGATAAGAAATGCTAGTGAGGACCCAATTAGATAGCCGATCGCGTTAAGAAGTGTACCCCAATAGGCACCAAACAAGACTCCAGTAGCAATAAAAAGTATGGAATTCGGAATAAACAACACCGTGCCGAGAACAACAACACAAACTGCAAGAATTGAAGAAATAGGTTCGGGTAGTGAGGATAGGTAGTTGCTCAATAGTGTTACATATTGCTCACCCCCGGCCAGTAAAAATCCGGCTGCAGCCGCTATTAACACCAGTAATGTGGCACGATACCAGTTTTTCATAGGAATTCGAGGCTCGTATTTATTTGACAATCGGGTTGACAAATCTTGTCGGTTAACTAGCTTTGCTAAGACAGTTCAAGCAACTATTCTCAAGATATGAACTCAAAAGCCATTTTATCTTTTCTAATGAATAAGAATATCTGGTTTCTCAGTCTCGCGCTGATTGTAGGTGTTTTCCTCCGATTCTACCAACTGCCTGATCAAATAATTACCGGCGATGAGTGGCATGCAATCAACAAAGCATTGTTGTCGGGCTACGCTGATATTGCGACTAGTTTCGGTGCCGCAGATCATTCCATTCCAATAGCCCTATATTATAAGTTGATGCTGGATAGTTTTGGCTTGCAGCAATGGATGATTCAGCTACCCTTTGCAATTGCTGGCTGCATTACCATAGTTATAGTACCGCTGATGCTCATTCGTACGCTGGGATGGTCAACTTCGGTAATCGTTGGCGGACTGTTGGCTGTCTCTCCCGCGCTGATCATTTGGAGCAGGTTTGCGAGGCCGTATTCCATCGCTTATCTACTGTCAGTATGCGCTGTAATTCTCTTCTTTTTGTGGTGGCAGAAACGTAGCCGACGCGTAGCGTTACTCTATGCGGTCTGCGCCGCCATGTCGGGCTATTTCTTAGTCCTCAACCTCCCGTTTGTTTTGAGTCCGTTTATTGTCTGTTTTGCTGTAGTAATTTTCCGTGATGGAATCAAGCGCGGATGGCAAAGAAAGCGCCAAGATATCATGTCCTTGTTGGGGTTGGGCTTGCTTACAGCTTTCCTTTTGGCAGTTTTACTATTGCCACCATTGGTAAATGACTTCGCTGCCTTGAGTGGTAAATCCGGTGGTGGAAGTTTTTACCTCGCCGATATTTGGCGGATCGTTCCTCTGTTTAGTGGCAATGCGGGAATAGGCATAACAGTCCTGTCTGTTCTACTGGCGTGTGTTGGCGTTGTTAGGGCCTGGTATCAACGCAGTTCATTTCTGGCTTACCTGTCTGCCATCACTTTGATACAGATATTGGCTATCAGGATTGCGAATCCAGTGGGTACCGAGAACATTGTCATTCTCGCGAGATATCTTCTGCTAGTCACGCCTCTCTATTTCATATTAATTAGCATGGGCATTTCAGCGATTGCTGATCGACTGACAAACTCCAGTAAGCGCAAAGAATTTCTGGGATTAACTCTGGCTATAACTATTCTCATTGTTGGACTATTACTTGGGCCAATGCGTAAATCTTATTACTCCCCAAATAACAATATTGTTCTAATGACAATTAGCGAAATAGTTTTGGGCGATAGATTGTACGAGTCAATGCTGGGTGACTATGTGAGCCCATTTTATGAGCAGCTTTCTGAATATCCAGCTGGAGAAAAGCTGATCGTACAGGCACCGTTCTTTTACAATTTTGACTATCTCCCGCTTTATCAGCACTTAAACAAGCAGACCATCGCTGTCGGATACACCGAGGGCCTTTGTTCACTCGACCGAGTCGAAGAGATCGCTTTCTCTAACAAAGAGAGAGTTTCGATAAATAATTCTTACTATCTGAATGACCCACAGTCGCTGATTCATGGTGGGGTCGATTTCGTAGTATTTCACAAGAACCTGAACGAAGAGATTGTAGTGCCGGTAATAGTAGAAGAATATAGTCTTGACGCCTGCATAGAATTTTATCGTCAAAACTTCGGAGAACCGATCTTCGAAGATAACATTATTGTAACATTCGAGATACAACGAAATTAACTGAAAATAGGTGGAATAGATGTTGTTGGGCAAGAGAATTGTAGTTGTTTTGCCGGCCTACGAGGCTGCGCTCACACTGGAGAAAACCTACCATGCCATACCCAAGGACGTGGTTGATGACATCGTACTTGTCGATGATGCCAGTTCCGATGACACAGCCGAGGTAGCTGAAAAACTCGGCATAACTACCATTGTTCACGAGCAAAATCGCGGTTACGGGGCAAATCAGAAAACCTGCTATCAAGCGGCGCTAGATTTAGATGCGGACATTGCAATCATGGTGCACCCGGATTATCAATATGAACCTAAGTTAGTCACCGCCTTAGCGTCCATGATTGCCAGCGGAGTTTATGACACCGTCATCGCCTCGCGCATACTAGGAAAAACAACTCGAGCTGGCGGCATGCCCAGATACAAATACTTTAGCAATCGCCTGCTAACGTTATTCCAAAATATAATGCTGGGAGCAAAGCTATCCGAGTATCATACGGGTTACAGGGCATTTGGTAGGAATGTTCTGGAATCTCTGCCACTACTGCGCAACAGCGACAATTTCGTCTTCGATAACGAAATGCTAACTCAAATCATAGCGGAGAATTTCAAGCTTGGTGAAATCTCCTGCCCAACTAGCTACTTCCCAGAAGCGAGTTCCATAAGTTTCTCTAACTCGGTCGTGTATGGCATTGGGGTATTGAAAAATTGTTTTCTGTTTCGCCTGTGGAAAATGGGCTTTGGGGCGGGGACATTATTTTCGAAACTTGATGAATACAAGTTGAATATGAAATCAAAGGGGTCGAAGTAAGTTTGCTTTCAACGTTTCCTAAATTTTCTGGCACTCACCTTTGGATTTTTTGGAGTTTGCTAGTTACTTCTGAACTAGCGAGACAGATAATCTCTTAGTAGTACACCAAATCATAGTACTCTGAACCTCCTCCAGTTTAACGGATACGTCTGTATTAGACGTATCTCCCAGTGATTATTACGTGTGGCTGGATCGTCCTGCGAGTGTCAGAGAATAATCCAATCGAGAACTAACTGCTAGAACCCTAGCTTTTCACAAAGCGAGTCGTGTGATCTATAGTTAGCCTAAAATCCATAAGGATTTGAAAGAATTTGGTGAGCGAGTGGGTAAAAATTGAGTCGCTCGATTGATGCGTAAAAACGGCATCCAGTCGAAGATGGCAAAGAAGTTCGTCTTCACAACTGACTCAAAGAACACGTTGTCACCGGCATCAGATCGTCTGAAATGGTGTTTTCATGCTTCGCAACCGAAGCAAGCCTGTGTATCGGATACGACCTTTATCTCTACACGACAGGGTTGGTTGTATTTGGCAACAGTACTGGATTTGTATTTCCGCAATGTACTTGGCTGGGCCATGGGTAATTCGGATGACAGCGCTCTGGTGCTAGATGCGTTGACGATGGAGATCTGGGAAGGGGTAAGCGCAAACAGATCATGGGAAAAGGAGGGGACACTCATAACTTAACAACTTAGCGAGAAGTGTCTTGATATAGAGAACAGGGCAGCAATAAGAAATGAGACTCAGGGCAATCGGGCATGAAGTTGCATTCACACTTTCTTAAGTTGTTAAGTTATGAGTGTCCCCTGTGTTTCCCCATGGCAACAATCGTAGGGCTTAGCTGAGCCATTTTCTGGCTGAGCTTTTTGCGAGAAACTTTCTTGTTACTCAGAATCTTATTGTCATCTGAAAACTGACTGACTTGAAAAACAGTTTTTGCCAAATCTATTGAAACTAAACTATGATCGGTCATGATGGACGCTCCTGCTAGATTAACTGAAATGTGTGTAAGCACTTTAAGTTTGGCGCATTGCGACGCCGGTTGGGAGCGTCAATCTCATCACTAACAATTTAACAACTTAAGGTTGTGGAGTATGTCCAGTATGGGCCAGAAAGAGATGGTGGCTCGGGACGGAAAAATCCAAAAAGGCTTAGGCCTTTTTGTCCCCTGCGGGCTTCGCGCTGGCGCGCTCGTTGCAAATTGCTTGCGCAATTAGTCGAACCATATCGATGGGTCTCATCCAATCACTGAACGCCATACATAAAAAAGCCCAGCTTGTGC
>JAQWZF010000009.1 GCA_029253585.1 Gammaproteobacteria bacterium | reverse complement strand
CTGAACTGAACTGAACTGAACTGAACTGAACTGAACTGAACTGAACTGAACTGAACTGAAGGCCTAACTGTTAACAAGGGAAATTCTAGATGAGAACCAAATTATTGGTATTGGCGGCTGTAACCGCTATCGGTGTTGTAGTAATCAAGCCTGACGCGGTAGCGCATCACGCGTTCTCTGCTGAATTCGATGCGAATCTGCCAGTGCGTTTAGGTGGTCCGATTACTCGCGTTGAGTGGATTAACCCTCACACGTGGATTCACTTAGACAACAACGATCCAGAAGCTACTCGCGATCCAGGTCCTTGGATGGTGGAGGGCGGCACTCCGAATACGCTACTGCGTCGCGGGATTAACCGTAACTCACTAACATTAGGTGATGACATTGTTGTTACGGGCTATCAGTCTAAAGACCGGCTATGTGAGCCAACCTGCCGCGCCAATGGCCGTGATATTACCTTTCCCGATGGCCGGAAATTGTTCATGGGTTCATCCGGTACTGGTGCACCGCGTGATGGTTCGGACACTACTGAGCCCGGTAATTAGGTTCAATTCGAGGCTCAAAATCGAGATACGCGCCTCTAGCGAGCTTTCAGACAGTACCCCTTACAGTCTGCCTCAGAGGATTTAAGTCGCCGAAGCGGCGGAGTAAGAAATGTATGGTTAAGACACAACGGCCACTGCAATCAGGAGAGGAATGATGAATACGAGAAAGATTAGCAAATTGGCTTTGCTGGGTTTGATAGGAACGTCTCTCTTTGGTCTGACGGCGTGCAGCCCAGATGTATCAGTAGAGTCTTCAGCAGCAGATTCTTCTGCGCTGAGGGGCAAGGTCACCTCGCAGGCGGAAGGCGCAATGGAGGGTGTGATCGTCAGCGCGAAGCGAAAGGGATCAATGATGACAGTCTCGGTGGTCAGCGATGCTCAGGGACAGTACAGTTTCCCCAAGGACAGATTGGAACCCGGCACTTATACGGTCAGCATGCGGGCGGTTGGATACGACCTGACAAACCCGGGGCCGGTGGAACTGACGGCGGAGCCAGCTCACTTGGATCTACAGTTAATTCCTACGGTCCAGCTGTCTGCTCAGCTCACGAATACCGAATGGATGATTAGTGCACCAGGAAGCTTCGAGGAGAAGCAATACTTGGACGATTGCACTATGTGCCACACACTGCAACGACCGCTGAATACTCGTTACGAAGCAGACGTTATGACGGGCGTCGTACAACGCATGAGTGCCCATACGCTTAACGCCACGATCGAGCATCCTCACTTTAAGACGGCAATGCCTGATATGATCAGCCAGCCGCCTTCGGCAGAACAGATCGACAAGGGCCGGTACCTCAGTAGCATCAATCTGAGTTCGTCAGACACTTGGCAATTTCCACTACAGACATTGCCCCGTCCCACGGGTAAAGCAACCCAGGTTATCATGACCACCTATGAATTACCGCGTCCGGACGCCGCACCTCATGACGCTGTGCTGGGTCCCGATGGGTATATCTGGTACAACGATTTCGTCTCTCCTTATATAGGGAAAATGGATCCCAAGACAGGCGAAGCAACTGAGTTCGATATACCGATTCAAAAGCCCGGTTATGCCCTTGGCAGTCACGCCCTCGACTTTGACGACGACGGAATGATCTACGCAGCCGGGATGCATCAGGCTATTGTGGTGAGGTTTGATCCAAATACAGAGGAGATGGAAACGTTCCTTTTCCCGCACTGGGATGTTGATGGTTCTACCAATGATGCCCGCCTGACAGTGCTTGATCCGAGGGGTAAATCGGTCAACGGCCTCATCTGGGTCAATGGATACAAAGGCGGAGAAATGGGAGTGGCATACCAAGTGGATGTCGAGACCAACGAGTGGACAGAGGTTACTCATCCCCCTAGCGCTCCGCCCCATAATGCCTACGACGTCATTGCCGACTCGCAGAACAATATGTACGGCATCAACATGGATAAAGAACACGTATGGAAGACGGATGCAAAGACTTTAGAGACCTCTTTCTACCAGATACCGACGCCAGGCGCTGGTGGACGACGCGGCAATGTCGACG
>JAQWZF010000022.1 GCA_029253585.1 Gammaproteobacteria bacterium | reverse complement strand
GCAAAAAGTCCAAAAACGCTAGCTAAAAAATTGTTTATCGCAAAAGTGAGGACAGTCAAGGTTGACGGAAAGCAGAAGAGTCATCATGAAAATGAATGGTACTCTGTGATTGATGACCTTGTTGATCTTGGATAGACAGCTTTAGCTATAGCTAAAGCTTTAGTCATAGTTTTAGTTGCTCCAGTACCTAGAGTTATACCTAGAGCTACTTTGTCATAAGTAATAAAGTGCCTTGAAGGAAATTAATTAACGGGTTTGGGCGCATGTTGAGTAGGCCCAAATATCAGCCTAGTACCTAGCTACTCCAGGTAGTATGGTCGGTTCACGCCGGCTATGCTGCCCGGCATGTCATCTTGTAATTGAATAAGAATAAAGGATTAAATCGATGAAAATGAATATTGCGTTAATGAATCAATACACTCAGTTCTTAGGTACTTTGGGTGTGATAGCTTCGCTTATTTTTGTGGGATTAGAACTCCGGCAAAACCAGCAAATCGCAATTGCGGGTCAGATTCAGGAACGTTTTAATACACAAGCTCAGATGCTTTTATCGCCGCTTCAAGACAATCGGGATATGCTCAGGATTATGACAGTTGGACTTAATGAATCTGAAAGCCGAATGACCGAAGATGAGCGATTAGCCTATATGCAACTTAATAGATGGCGCGTTGCGTCAAGTGTAAATATTTATACTCAATACCAAATGGGCATGTTGCCTGTCGGTACTTTTGAACAGGTTTTTCCATCTATTAGCCGCATGTATGAAAATTGCTTATTAAGGCCAATAATTAACCTGTATGCAACGCCTGACTACCAGGAATTTTTACAAACACTGAATGATACCTGTGATGGATAAAAATGTGTTTGAAAAGCTACTTCTAGGACTATTTACATCATAATTAGCATAATTACTGAGCATGGTAGGTTATGGGTTATTTAACTAAGGAGCACGATGCTTTATGTATAAATTTGAATTAAATGATTTCGCACAAATGCTAGCTATTATTGGGGTAATCATTTCACTTGCGTTTGTTGGTCTTGAAATTAACCAAAATACAAATTTGGCGCGTAATCAAGCTTACTTAGAATATGTAGAAAGCTTAAAAGAGCTATCACTTGAAATAGCGACTGATGAAATACTGCCTGGCTTAGTCGCCCGACTTGGTGAAGGAGAGCTGGAAGAGGATTTTTCAGCCGAAGATAATGTCAAAATACCGTTGTTTCAAAACGCTACTGTGAGGGTGTGGGAAGGCCTTTATCGTTCTTGGAGCGCTGGTTATCTTCCACAAGAAGCAGTGGCGAATGTCGGTGGGGGCAATCTGTTAAATAATGATTATTTCCGCCAAAAATCTTGGCCGGAGATAAAAGTGCATTATTCGCCCGATTTCATTACCTTTTTTGAGAAACAGGCTTGGAATTCGGAGTAAATCTACTTATGGTCAACATAACTAGGACACGTGGAAGACCGTCCGGAACTAGAGCTGCGCAATTGGAACTGCAAGAGAAGCTCTACAATCACCCTGACAATCACGAAGTTATTGAAACTATCTATCGAGCTGCACTTGATGACGAGCATAAGAACCAAGCTGCCGCACAAAAATTACTGATGGATAGGATGTCGCTGATTAGTGTGTGATAAGAATGTTGATATTAGAGAGAAGATAACAATTAATATTAGTTATGTTGAAATACCTAACCGCGAAGAAAAGGTGGTTAACTAATGGAAAAAGTTAAGGTGAGTTTTGATACTCTGGTGCAACTGTTTGATAGAGCGTCGATGTGAGTCTGACTGAACTGAAGCAAAGTATCTGACATCATAGAATCCGAAGAAAGAGCGTGACACTTTTAATCAAAATTTGAGAGGCAGTCTTCTGGAAAACTATGCAGATAATCTAAAAATGAAGGAATAACGACAGTTGTCCAAATAGGCCTAATGTGACAATTATCCCAATGGAGCGAGATTCTTTGATCAGCTTGCTTC
>JAQWZF010000039.1 GCA_029253585.1 Gammaproteobacteria bacterium | reverse complement strand
ACTTTCTTCTTAGCTACTTTCTTCTTAGCTACTTTCTTCTTAGCTACTTTCTTCTTAGCTACTTTCTTCTTAGCGACCTTCTTCTTCGCTACTTTCTTCTTAGCGACCTTCTTCTTCGCTACTTTCTTCTTAGCAACCTTCTTCTTCGCTACTTTTTTCTTAGCGACCTTCTTCTTAGCAGCCTTCTTCTTGGCTGCTGGTTTACGCTTAGCGACTTTCTTAGGAGAGGCTTTCTTTGCTGCTAAGCGTCTCTTTATTGTCTTCTTCTTAGCTGCCTTCTTCTTAGTAGCCTTCTTCTTCGCTACTTTCTTCTTGACTGCCTTCTTCTTTACAGGCTTTTTCTTAGCTGCCTTACGGGCTGCTGCCTTGGCTTTAGCTGCAGCCTTCTTTGCTGCGGCCTTTTCCTTCTTGGCGGCCGTAGCGGCGGCTTTCCTGGCGGCTGCGGCATCTTTGCGCGCTTTCTTAGCGGCATTTGCTGCAGCGGCTTTCGCCTGCTTCGCCTTATACTTGGCAGTGAAGTCCTTTACTGCTTTCAACAGATCGGCTTCGGCCTTGGCGGCTGCTGCGACCTTAGCTGCTGCTGCCTTCGCTGCAGACTCTGCGGCTTTGGCTCGTGCTTTAGCAATTCTGATCTTCGCATTTGTAGCAGCTACTGTTGCAGACGCTTTCTTAACTGCGCCTTGAGCTGACTTTGCAGCTCTCTTGCTAGCTGCTGTTTTAGCTCTTGCTGCAGCCTTCTTCGCAGCGACAGCTTTCTTTCTTGCTGCTGCCACTTTCTTTGCTGCCGCTTTGGATGCTTTTTCAAGTTTCGCTACTGCGGCATTTGCTTTAGATAAAGCCGGGCTAGTAACTAGCTTAGCCGCTGACTTTTTCTTTGCAGGTTTTCTCTTTTTTGCCTTAACTTTAGCCATACTCGTTTCTCTCCTAGGTTATGAATCGTGCCCGCTTAAGTACAAGAATTGTAACCACTGCTCGCCGGCAACATATCACATAAATAATCTGGCTTACAGTAAACTCTCTGCAAATAACTGTTAGATAAAAATCTCTTTTGAACAGTCCATGCATGATACCCACTTTTATATGGTATCCACCTATATTTCGCTATCTGCCATGAAAACTTTAAGAAAACATGATGAATATTTGATCAATTACAAGTTAAGACGGTTTTTAAAACTGCAAATTGTTTACTAACTTTAATCACCTCGATTTTTACAGGCTGTATATTGACCAAACATTGATCAATAACTAGTTCCCTTACAACAAAGTCTGTTCCCTAAAAAACAACATGAAACACAGGAGCCACTAAAACATTTGCGGACATAAGAAGAGTAAAATTACTACCTTACTCGTTAACACTACCGTGAACTAACTAACAATAATTGAAAGCACACAAGCCACTTCACTTCATGAATACTTTAGTTAGAAGATACGCCGCAGGAAAAGCTAAATAGATTAATGCGATGAATTTATCCCAACACAGAACGAAAAAATCAGGCCGTAGCCTGATTTTTTGTTTTCCTATCAGCCTAGCAAAGCTAAGCTTTGCTAGATGCTTGCTACTAACTTAAGCTTTGCAGAATCTGATCCTTGATCGAATCAACACTAGCCACACCATCTAGTCTAATAACCTTCACCGGCTGACCATGCGCTTCCAGGTCTTGATAGAATTTAACCAATGGCTCGGTTTGCTCATGATAAACCTGCAGGCGCGTACGTATAGTCGCTTCCTGGTCATCTTCGCGCTGAATAAGGCCTTCACCTGTCTCATCGTCTTTACCCGCAACTTTCGGTGGATTGAAGTTCACATGGTAGACGCGACCGGAATTGGGATGGACTCGTCGGCCCCCCAAGCGCTTTACGATTTCATCGTCAGCCACATCGATTTCAAGCACAACATCGATAGGAACCCCAGCCTCAACCATCGCGTCTGCTTGCGGTATGGTGCGTGGAAACCCGTCAAACAAGAATCCGGATTCACAATCGGCCTGCTGTATGCGCTCTTTTACCAGGGCTATGATGATCTCATCCGTCACTAAGCCGCCGGAAGCCATTACCTGCTCAACCTGCAATCCTAATTCAGTCTTCGCTTTCACCGCCGCTCTTAACATATCGCCAGTGGATATTTGCGGAATCCCCAAGCGCTCGCAGATGAACTGTGCCTGCGTTCCTTTTCCTGCGCCTGGCGCACCTAACAAAATTGCTCTCATTCCTAACTCCCGTTTCCTATGTGTAATTCGTTATTAATAATAACTTTTAGTTTAAAGGCCGCTGGCTTTCGCCTCATCCCAAAGCACATCCAATTCTTCAAGGTTCGCCCCCTGAAGTGAACTACCCTTAGCCGTGAGCGCTACCTCAATCCAATGGAAACGCGCCTCGAAGCGGCGATTGGCCGATCGTAGCGCTACTTCGGGTTCAATTTTACTATGTCTGGCCAAATTTACCGCGGCGAATAAAACATCGCCAAGCTCATCACTCATCCTTTCCGAGTCAGCGCTGGCTAGGGCCTCTTCGAATTCCTGCACTTCTTCTTTTAATTTTTCGAGAACGGGGCCGATTTCCGCCCAATCGAATCCCACCTGTGCCGCTCGTTTTTGCAGCTTACGTGCTCGCTCCATCGCAGGCAATGCTCTGGGCACATCATCTAATAGGCTTTTTAACTGCTGACTCGCCTTCTTCCCGCCCTTCTTTCTTTTCTCTTCGCGCTCACCTTCTTTTATCGCTTCCCAATTCACAACCACCTGGTCCGCACTTATATTCTGAGGAATGCCAAATTTCTCCATATCACCATCGGGGAACACATGGGGATGGCGACGCAGCAATTTGCTACTGATCGCCGTCGCAATATCCTGAAAATCGAAGGCACCCTGTTCTTTCGCGATCTGTGCGTAAAAAATGACCTGAAATAATAGGTCACCCAACTCGTCTTCAAGCTCGACCAGGTCATTATTCTCGATGGCGTCGGCAACCTCATAGACCTCTTCGAGAGTATAGGGCAGTAAAGATTTGATAGTCTGCTCAAGATCCCAGGGGCAGCCATGCTGCTTATCCCGCAACATCGTCATTATCATTACCAAACGATCGATCGCCGTCATTTTATCGAAGTCACTGTCCATACTCATCAACTGCTCCATCCATAAGTATTCAATCTAGGCATCATTTTCATATTCCTTTACCGGCATCAAACACGGCCATAGATTCTACGTGCGTTGTATGGGGAAACATATCCATTACCCCGGCCGTTCTCAAACGGTAACCCGCCTTGATCAATTCAGCCGTGTCCCGCGCCAATGTTGCAGGGTTACAGGATATATAGACTATAGTTCGCGCTCCAAGCTTAGCAATCTCAGGAATTATTTCTACCGCACCGGACCTGGGCGGGTCTAAAATTATCTTGCTGTACTTCAACTTGGCCCACTCCTTTTCAGCTATCGGTTGAAACAGGTCGGCGGCGAAAAATTCAACATTGTCCAAACCATTAAGAGCCGCGTTTTCCGAACCGCGCAGTACCATCTCTTCACTACCTTCAACGCCGACGACCTTCTTCGCTACGCGGGCGGTAGCCAGAGTAAAATTGCCCAAACCACAGAATAAGTCGAGAACAGTATCTTCTTCGTTCAGCTCGAGCAGGGTCAACGCCTGACTGATAATTTTGCGGTTGATACCGGCATTTATCTGCGTAAAGTCCATAGGATGAAAGTTGAGCTGTAGATCGAACTCGGGAAGAAAATACTGCAGCCGCTCAACCGAATCGGCCGGCGCTATCTTGTGCACCGTGTCATTGCCCCCAGGCTGCAAATAGAGATCGAAGTCATGGCTGACAGAGAACGCTATCAGCCTATCCGTATCGGTTTCACTGAGAGGCTTAAGATGCCTGAAGACTAAGACCGTGCGCAGACGATAGTTGATCGCGGGATCGTTAGCGGGATCTTCGTTGACAACTCTCTGTTCGCCCACCGCCACTTCGATCTGGGGAATATCAAAGCTTCCCTGCAGCTCATCGATGAGCTCGCGCAGCGGTTGAATCAGATCGGCCACTTCCTTCACCAATACCTTGCAATTATCCATAACGGTGATGAAGCTGCTATACTTTTCTCTAAAGCCGACTAGCGCACCACCTTTTTTACTCACAACACGAATCGCCAGCCTGGCCTTACGCCTATAGTGCTCGGTGGCGTCTCGTATCTGTGGCAGCAATTCGATTTCGGCCAGAGACTCACCTATAGCATGCTCCATCTGCTCTACGAATACCGACTGCTTGAAGGCGATCTGAGCATCGCTATGCATATGCTGCAGAGAACAACCGCCACACAGGCCCGCGAATTCGCACGGTGGTGTTACACGATCTGGCGAAGGGGTAAGCACCTCGATGGTTTTCAATTCATCGAAGCGACCGCGGCGCCTAATAAAGGAGGCCGATACCTTCTCGCCACTCAGAGCACCATCTACGAAGGCTACTTTACCCTCTATATGGGCGATACCACGCCCTTCATGGCTCAAGGAGTCTACTTCGAGAGTTACCGGTTCGCTGGGGAGCTTGCCGCGTCCATGTCTGCGTCTACTCATGATTAATTTTACTGTCTCTGTAGGTGGAATTGGGCGACACGATAGAGGCTGTTCTATTGTCGATGAGGCCGTCGTTTATGTGGTTTGCGGCGCTTATTAAAAGACGCCTGTAGAAAGATAGCGATCTCCACGATCGCAGATGATTGCCACTATCGTCGCGTTGCTTAGTTCTCGCGAAAGCTGTAAGGCCGCATGGACCGATCCGCCCGATGAAACCCCGCAAAATATGCCCTCCTGCCTTGCCAGCTCTTTCATCATCTTTTCTGCATCGAGCTGTTCAATATCCATGATGCGATCAACACGACTCTCATCGAATATTGACGGCAGGTATTTAGCAGGCCAGCGGCGAATGCCCGGAATGCGCGAGCCTTCTTTCGGTTGCAGACCGACTATCTCAATCGCCGGGTTCTGCTCTTTTAGATAACGGGAAACACCCATTATCGTTCCTGTCGTTCCCATGGAGCTGACGAAATGAGTCACCTCACCCTTGGTATCGCGCCAGATTTCTGGCCCGGTGTGAACATAGTGTGCGTTTGGATTATCCTGATTGGCAAACTGATCCAGCACCTTGCCCTTGCCCTGCGCCTGCATCTGTTGCGCCAGATCGCGAGCGCCCTCCATTCCCTCTTTCTCGCTTACACCAATCAGCTGCGCGCCGTAGGCCGTCATAGATGCCTTGCGCTCGCTGCTCATATTGTCAGGCATGATGAGAATTATTTTATATCCCATGACCGCCGACACCATAGCCAGTGCAATACCTGTGTTGCCGCTGGTGGCCTCTATGAGTACATCGCCAGGGGCTATCTCACCCCGAAGTTCCGCTTGCTGAATCATGCTAAAGGCAGGTCTATCCTTTACCGAACCAGCAGGATTGTTGCCCTCAAGCTTCGCCAATATTGTATTGCTGGTGTCACCGGGGAGTCTTTGCAACTTAACGAGCGGCGTATTGCCAATTTTTGCCTGAATGCTTGGATAGGACATAGGAAGAGTGGCCAGAAGCGAAATTAAGAAGGTGCTGCAAAGCGGAAAATTTTACACGTAAACAAGACTGGGCGAAAGCTGGGGCTCGATATGAAGCGTTGGCGCCTGCCGCGACGCTACTTGCTAAACAGGCTGCGGCTGTGCAGAGGCTTACCCCCGAGGTGAGCAGCTAACGCAGTCCTCAGGAGTCGTTTCGCAGTCTTAGCCACATCGGTGTCGGATAGATCGAAATCACGCAGCGCGACGATGTGGGAGCCGCTGTAGACCCTGGCAGCGTTGGCTTGCTCCGGCTCTATAAGCTTCTCGAAGCCTACATCTGGCGTGAAAAGGTAGGAAGCTTCAGTGTCGATGGCGATGTGGGAACGACAGTCTGACTCGAGGTTAATGCCATAGCCCAGTTCGCCAAGCAGACAGAGTTCAAAATGTCTGAGCAGCAGTTGCATATCGACCGAACCCTGCAGCGCTACCAGTGTGTCCTGATAGGCTAAATACAGCTGTTTGTGCTCTACATGGTTCAACAGCAGACGCGACAGCAACTCATTAATATACATGCCGCTAAAGAGGCGCTGCCCTTCTAGCACTATTGCCCCTAGACTGCACTCCAAACCGGTAAGGGTTTTAAGCTCACCGCGCCCCGAAAGTGAAACCAGTAGCGGCTGGAATAACTGCAAGGCAGAGCGATATTTTGACTTTGCGCTACGTGCGCCCTTGGCCACGGCACGCACCCTACCGTAGTCCATCGTGAAAAAATCGACTAACAGGCTAGTATTTTGAAACGGCTGAGTGTGTAAGACATAAGCCGGTTGCAGCGCCACTCTCGAGTCCATGATATCGAGTCGTAACCTCTATCGATCTACATAACCGAGACTCTGCAACGCTCTCTCGTCGTCGGCCCATCCAGATTTAACTTTCACCCAAAGATTTAACATGACCTTCGAATCGAAGCTCGTTTCCATGTCTTCGCGGGCGGAGCTGCCAATCTGCTTCAGCCTCTCGCCGTCCTTGCCAATCACGATTCGCTTCTGTCCTTTCTTGTCTACCAAGATCAAGCCATGTATGTGCAGCACCGACTTAACGCGCTCAAACTTCTCAATCTCGACGGTAACCTCGTAGGGCAATTCGTCACCCAGCTGTCTGGTAACCTTTTCTCGGATCAATTCGGCGGCTAGGAATCTGGAACTCCTGTCTGTAACCTGATCCTCAGGAAAGAGAAACGGCCCTTCTGGCAAGAGCGCCTTCACTAGCTTATCTATTGTCTCGAGATTGTGTCCTCCGAGTGCGGAAACCGGAACTATCTCAGCGAATTCTCGCTTCTTCGCTAATTCTGCGATATGTGGGAGTAACTCAGTCTTATCCTGCACCAGGTCGATCTTGTTAATTATTAGCAGTGCCGGCACCTTCGCGTTCGCAAGCGCATCGAGTACATATTGATCCGCCTCATTCCAGATAAACCGCTCCACGACGAACAGGACCAGATCAACATTTTTAATCACGTTAAGCACCGTATCGTTCATCACTTTATTCAGCGCTTTATTGAATTGGGCATTTAGCCCCGGCGTATCGACGAATAGGCATTGATGATGCTCGTCGCTGTTGATACCTAGAATTCTATGCCGAGTGGTCTGTGGCTTGCGCGAGGTGATACTAATTTTTTGATGTAGTAGATGGTTCAGCAGGGTCGACTTGCCGACATTGGGCCTACCGACGATAGCGATATAACCGCAGCGACTTGGCGGCGTATCTTGCTCCTTGGAATTGCTCATACTTGCGTTTTAGTAGCCTCTATTGAATCCAATATTTTCTCTGCAGCCGCTTGCTCCGCGTCTCGCTTGCTGGAACCGGAACCTTGCGCCTGTATTTTCAGAGATTCTAATTTGCAGCTAACATGAAAAACCTGCTCATGTGCGGCACCCGCTACCTCCACTACTTCGTAGTTGGGTAATTTCCTGCCCTGCGCCTGCAAAAACTCTTGCAGCCGCGTCTTTGCATCTTTCTGCTTGGTGACGCCAGACTTAGTCACCAGCTTACTCTCATTTATCGCTATGACGAAGGCTTTACAGGGAGCCATGCCTCCATCCAGGTAGATAGCAGCGATTAAGGCCTCAACCGTATCTGCCAGAATAGAATCCCTTTCCTTTCCACCGCTATTGCGCTCACCAGTACCAAGTTGCAGAAACTCGCCAAGCTCTAACTTTCTGGCGATGGCAGCGAGCGCGGTTTTATTGACCAGGCTGGAGCGCATTCTACTTAGCTCGCCCTCACTGGCAGCGGGATTGAGCTCAAAAAGCAGGTCCGCAACGATAAATCCCAGGAGTGAGTCACCGAGGAATTCCAGACGCTCATTGTGTTCCGCATTCGCGCTGCGATGAGTTAGGGCAAGATTTGCCAGTTCCGGATTAGAGAATTGATAGGCTAGGGTCTGCTCGAGAGTATCTAGTTTTTTAACCATCTATCGTAAAACAGTATCGAATTTAGCTACCACATCAAGGTTCGCTTTCAACTCGACCCGATGCTCGTAGGCAATCGAGATAATGGCTTGATCGCTCTCTTTACGTAAGGTGATACTAGAGAGATTAAAATCCGTGATGTTGTTGATGCGCAGTGTGTTTAATACGCGTTGTCGAATATAGTTTACTGTCATATTTTCCGCTTCGCCATTTTCTATTAGCTCTTCACAAATGCCGGTGACCAAATTGTGATCTACATACAGCGGTACTACCTTTAGGCCGAAGGTGAAAAATACAGCCAACAAAATAAAGATCATCAACAGGCCAAACTTAGAAGCGCCCACTTGATGTCGAAGGCTCTTTTTATTTAATTGCTTCATTGTCTCACCCGCTGAACAGTTCATAGTGTGTAAGCACACTCCGTACCATCTAGCCTAGGACGTTGTCTGATGCAAATCCGCTCCAGCTATCACAATTTCGTTACTTAATTCGCTGATTTCTGGCGAAACTTGGCAAATTCAAGCCCGGTTCCTTGTGCATCCAGACAGCTATCGCCCTGCCGACTATGTCTTTCTCCGAAACCGCTCCCCATTCCCGACTGTCGCTACTGTTGTCGCGATTGTCACCCATCATGAAATAGTGACCATTCGGAATTACCCATGTAGTACGTGAGCGCTGCCGGTTTACTCCAGATATATGCTGAGTAGCGTGATCGACACCGTTGATCGTCTCTTGATGCAAGGTGCCCGCCAATTCTCCCAGATTTGTATCGACAACAATATCTTCGACGAATTCTTCGTTAATTAGCTCCCCGTTGACGAAGAGCCGCTTATCTTCATACCTTATTGTATCGCCCGGCAGGCCAATTACTCGCTTAATATAATAGCTATTTACATGGGGAGGTATAAAAACCATTACGTCCCCTCGCTCAGGATCGGCAACATCCACAAGCTTAGTCCCAAGTACAGGAAGCCGGACGCCATAGGCATACTTATTTACCAGAATGAAATCGCCAACTTCCAGCGTCGGAATCATAGAGCCGGTAGGTATCTGGAATGGTTCTACCAAAAATGATCTCAGTAACAATACGATCAGCAATACAGGAAAAAATGATTTGGCGTATTCAACGATGATGGGCTCTTGGGACAGGTCTGAGACAACCCGGGAGACTTCCTCTTCGTTTTTACCCTTAGCTTGTGTCGTCTCGAAGTCTGCCACCGCTTGCACACGGTGTTTTTGAATAAACAGGCTGTCGATAAGCCATACCACGCCGCAGGCTCCAACGAGACAAACCAATACCAGAGAAAAATCTATATCCATTTCGCTTTACTTTTAAATGTAGAAAAGTTGCTAAGCCTGCGCCACAGGAAAGATTAACTATCGACTTTCAGTACCGCCAGGAATGCTTCCTGCGGCACTTCAACATTGCCAACCTGCTTCATACGTTTCTTACCAGCCTTCTGTTTCTCGAGTAATTTTCTCTTCCGCGACACATCACCACCATAACATTTAGCGGTTACATTCTTTCGCAGCGCCTTAACCGTCTGTCTTGAGATGATCTGCCCGCCAATCGCCGCCTGAATAGCCACATCGTAGAGTTGCCTTGGAATCAATTCCTTCATTTTTTCTACCAGCGCGCGAGCCTTGTTAGGCGCGTGATCCCGGTGCACAATAATGGCGAGCGCATCTACTTTATCGCCATTAATTAGAATATCTAAACGCACTAAGTTGGCCTGTTCAAACCGTTCGAACTGATAGTCTAACGACGCGTATCCACGACTGGTCGATTTAAGCTTATCGAAGAAATCCAGCACGACCTCATTCATGGGCAGCTCATAGATCAGTGAAACCTGCTTTCCAATAAACTGCATGTCTTTCTGCCCGCCACGTCTCTCGACACAGAGCGTAATGACATTGCCGAGGTGCTCCTGCGGAACCAGAATACTCGCTCTTACTATGGGTTCGCGCATCTCTGCGATAGAGGTAACCGCCGGCAGTCGCGACGGGCTGTCGACCATGAGTGTTTCGCCGTTCTCGAGCAGCACTTCATAGACGACCGTAGGCGCCGTGGTAATGAGAGAAAGGTCATATTCACGCTCTAATCTCTCCTGAATGATTTCCATGTGTAGCATTCCGAGGAAACCACAGCGGAAACCGAAGCCAAGCGCATCGGAGTTTTCGGGCTCGTAATGCAGCGACGCATCGTTAAGCGTCAATTTAGACAGGGCATCGCGAAAATTTTCGAAATCATCGGACGATACTGGAAACAATCCGGCATAGACCTGAGGTTGAATTTTTCTAAAACCCGCCAGCGCTTCCACATCCGGAGTCTTAGCCAGCGTAATCGTGTCACCTACTGGCGCGCCGAGAATCTCTTTAATGCCAGCTACGATGAAACCCACCTCGCCTGCCGCCAGGGATCCAGTCTCGGTCCGCTTCGGCGTAAATATGCCAACGCTGTCCACAACATGAGACTTGCCTAGGGACTTGGCTATGATCTTGTCACCCTTGTTCAGAGTGCCTGCCATTACCCGTACCAGAGACACAACACCCAGATAATTATCGAACCAGGAGTCGATAATAAGCGCCTGCAGGTCTGCATCGCGATCGCCCTCGGGGGGAGCAATCTTGGTGATAATCTGTTCGAGAATTTCGTCAATACCCAGACCCGTCTTCGCACTCGCACAGACGGCGTCTTGCGCATCGATGCCAATGATCTCTTCTATCTCTACACGCACGCGATCCGGCTCTGCCTGAGGCAGATCCATCTTGTTAAGCACCGGGATAACTTCCAGCCCCTGCTCAATAGCCGTGTAGCAAGTCGCAACAGATTGCGCCTCCACACCCTGCCCCGCATCTACGACCAGCAAGGCTCCTTCGCAGGCGGCGAGAGACCGGGACACCTCATAGGTGAAGTCCACATGGCCTGGCGTATCGATAAAATTAAGCTGGTAGCGTTTACCATCGAGGGCGTCGTAGTGCAGCGTAACGCTCTGCGCCTTAATTGTAATGCCGCGCTCGCGCTCGATATCGAGGGTATCGAGTATCTGCGAGTCCATTTCCCGTTCGGTCAATCCACCGCACATCTGAATAAACCGATCGGCGAGCGTCGATTTACCGTGGTCAATATGGGCGATGATCGAAAAATTTCGAATGTGGCTTAGGTCAGTCAAGGAGCAGTTGCGTCACTAGTTTTGAGGATTGGGACGAGTAGTAAATTAGCGGGCAATTCTACAGCAAATGTGGCCGAGTGTCAGGAAGTTTCAGCAGTTAAGCCGCGCATCATGAGGCCTGCAAGCAGCAGGCCCGATAGACTAATTGGATCGCTAGATTCTAGGGGGCTAATTCGAGCGCCATCGTGGTGCCCTGGCCTTCCCGCACTATGCGAACTGAAACGAAGCCAGACTTCGGTAGATTGCTCGCCACACTGGCAAACTTGTCGGCGGAATCGATCTCCTGCCGGTTCAGGGATACGATTACATCCCCCACTACCAAGCCAGCCTCACGACCCGGACCTTCATTAAGCTCAGCTATCTGCACACCGCTAAGCCCCGTCACCCTGCGCATATCGTCACTTAACTCGCTGATGCGAAAGCCAAGGGGGTTACTCCTCTCGCGAACCACTTCCGGCTCGGCTACTGTGACGCTATTTGTGGGCGAGCTCCCTAGCACTACGGTCAGGTTACGCAACTCACCTTCGCGATAGACACGCATCCTGGACTCGGTGCCAGGTCTATACTGACCCACATAGAAAGGCAGATCGGTAAAATGTTCAATCTCGTGCCCGTTGAATTCGACGATGATGTCTTCGATGAGCACACCACCCTCTGCCGCTGGGCTTTCAATCTGTACGTCATCGACGAAGGCGCCGCGCGGCCTTTCCATGCCAAAAATTTCTGCGAGGGCATAATCAACCTCCCGCATGCGCACGCCTAGCAGGCCACGCTCCACTGCGCCGGTATCACGCAGTTGCTCCATGACATTCATCGCCACATTACTGGGAATTGAGAAAGAAATGCCGTTAGATCCACCGGTACTGCTAAGTATCTGCGAGTTAATCCCGATGACATCGCCTTCTAGGTTAAATAGGGGGCCGCCCGAATTGCCCTGATTGATGGCTACGTCAGTCTGAATGAACGACATGTAGTTATACGTCGACCTGCCTGGCATCGAACGCCCTTTGGCGCTAACAATCCCCGCAGCAGCGGAAAATTCCAAGCCAAAGGGGGAGCCGATGGCCAGCACCCAATCTCCAACGCGTAGACTATCGGAATCGCCAAACTCGACATAGGGCAAGTCCGACGCGTCAATCTTTAGCAAGGCAAGGTCGGAGGGCTCGTCCAAGCCAATGACCTTGGCGTCATAGACTCTTCTATCATTCAGGCTGACCTGAATTTCATCAGCATCAGCCACTACGTGATTGTTAGTCATGACGTAGCCATCGGAGGAAATCAGAAAGCCTGAGCCGACGGCACCACGCTGGCGTTGCTCCGGCAGACCCTCGATATCGAGATCAGGATCTTGGCCCGGGTTAAGTCGTCGCAAGAGCTCCTCGATTTCATCGTCACCCAGCTGGCTTCGAGTGGAAACGCTGCGGGTAGTGGAAATTTCAACGATAGAGGGAGCATTGTTTTCTACCAGATCGGCAAAATTCGGCAGTCCCGCCGCCGCGTAGACACCGCCATTGCTTAAGAGGATGAATGTTAAGGCTGCCAGGCTAGATGACAAATTAAGGCTTGTTTCTCTAAAAATTCGCATAAAAATTTCCGCGTCCATAAACAACTGAAGGAGTACTAAAAAACTAGTGGAAGACTGTTAAATGACTTCTGAGTTAGGCCGGCTCGGCAAGCTGCATTAGACCGAAGAAGAACCCGAAACCAATTTATACTTTAGCATAGGGGGAGCGCGCAAGCCGAGCTTGCAGCGCTTGCTGAGTCAATCTGGACTTAAACTGGAGGTGGACTAGAACTTTACTTGTATGTCATTTACCAGGCGATAGAGAGGAGAATCCTGAATGTGCCCTACGCGCACGGGCTCTTCGTCGTCGAGCGTCAGACTATCGATATATTGACGCACCACTCCCCCGTCGACCGCAAAGGCGGCTTTTCCATTTGATTCGGCTAGCAGTGTTGGCGTTGCCAGCGGTTCAATAGCGGGCACTGCATTGTTCTCGATAGACTGACCCGCAAGCACAGGCACAGCCGCAGAGCCTGAGCCGCTATCCAGATTGAACTGAACTGCGACGAGAAAAACGGCAGCCACAGAGGCGGCAATCGCGACCTTATTCAGGTTTTCCTTCCACGAGATTGGTGCCGCCGCAGCGGGAATTGCAGTTAGAGGGGCTTCCTGTTCGATTTGAGCGGCGATCCGCTCGCTTAGGCTCGAGCTGACTGGCTGGGCTGATTCATGAAGAACGGATTGAACCAGACTGTAACGCTCCCATGTTTCGAGCAGGCTAGGGTCCTGTTCAGAAGATTTTAGAAAGCGCCGCAACTCCAAGTCATCTGCCTCGTTATCTAGTAATGCAGATACTGTTTCTTTCTCGATTTGGCTCATTGAGCACCTCTATTATTTTCAGTAGATTAGAAAGACTTACTCAAGTAACTTCCCAATCTTCTTATCTATTGATTCCCTAGCCCGAAAGATTCTTGATCGCACTGTTCCTACAGGACAATCCATTACTTCCGTAATATCTTCGTAGCTAAGCCCTGAAAACTCACGCAGCGTAAACGCAGTCCGTAAATCTTCCGGTAAATCTTCTATTGCGCGCTCGATCGCCAGTTTTAGCTTCGCTGTCGCCAGCTTACTTTCCGGGTTTTCAATTTCCCTCAGTATGCTACCTACTTCACTCTGCTCGGCATCCTCTACCTCTACATCACTAGCAGGTGGTCTTCGATTCCTTGAGACCAGGTGGTTCTTTGCCGTATTCACAGCTATTCGATACAACCACGTGTAGAAAGCGCAATCGCCGCGGAATAGAGGCAGAGCTCTATAGGCTTTGATGAAGGCCTCCTGGCAAACATCTTCAGCTTCGTGAGAATCGTGTACAAAGCGCCCAACTAAGGCAGACACTCGATGCTGATAACGCAGAACCAATAAGTTAAATGCGTTTTGATTCCCGTTTAAAACCCGGTCAACTAATTGTTGATCCGTATCCTCTGACATTTGTTCCAACTCCATTATTGCTGGGGTTATAAAACGACACTACAGGGAACAAATGCATTTATTCTCTCCGATAGACAGCGTTTTTGTATAAAAGTTCTCGAAAGCGGGCAAATTATGACAGTTTTATGCAATTCGATACCTCTTTGCCAATATTGCGCTAGAGATTTTAACCGTAACTGTGCAAGAATCCCCGCTCTAATGCTGCTAGCCAGATTTTCTTGGTCGCAGAAATTCTAGCGAACCGCGCTACTCTATGACCGAAAAACCGTGAACAATGTCAATTAAAACAACTAGTTGACTGAATTTTATGACCTCCTCTCGCACACAGAAACACCTTGATTTCGATATTCTGATTATCGGCAGCGGCGCTGCGGGCCTCACTCTCGCCCTGAAAACAGCTGATTTCGCCCGAGTTGGGGTGCTCAGCAAGGGCGACCTCAATCAAGGCGCCACATTCTATGCCCAGGGCGGCATCGCGGCGGTACTGGATGAGACCGACAGCATCGACTCTCATGTTGCAGACACCCTATCCGCTGGCGTTGGACTATGTCATCGAGACATGGCTGAGCACATCGTTGCCGAGAGCGCCGAATCAGTTCGCTGGCTGGTCGAGCAAGGGGTGCCATTTACGACCAAAGAGAACTTCGAGAGGGGTCTCGATCAAGGCCAGAAGAATATTGCTGCTGAACTGAGCTCCCTGCATCTGACCCAGGAAGGTGGACATAGTCACCGGCGCATAATCCACGCTACCGACGCAACCGGAAAGGCAGTATTCGAAACACTGCAAAAGCGCGCACAAGACCACACTAATATTGAGCTTCTGGCCGACTGTACCGCTGTAGACTTAGTGACACAAAGCCAGAATACGGGGCCTGGGAGCGTCTGTGTGGGCGCCTACGTGCTTAATCTGGAATCTGGGAGCGTAGACCTGATAAAGAGCAAATTTGTTGCCCTGGCGACCGGTGGCGCTAGCAAAGCCTACCTCTATACGACAAATCCTGATGGCGCTAGCGGCGATGGAATCGCCATGGCGTGGCGCGCCGGCTGCCGTGTAGCGAATATGGAATTCAATCAGTTCCACCCTACATGCCTGTTTCACCCCCATGCCAAATCGTTTCTTATTACCGAGGCGCTTCGCGGCGAGGGGGCGACATTAGAGCTGCCGGACGGCAGCCGCTTCATGCCAGAATTTGACTCCCGCGAAGAACTTGCCCCGCGTGACATCGTCGCGCGCGCTATTGATCATGAGATGAAACGCCTGGGCTGCGACTGTGTCTATCTGAACATTAGCCATAAGAACGCCGACTTCCTGCGCGAGAATTTTCCAACTATTTATACCCGCTGCCTGGAATTCGGCATCGACATTACCCGCGATCGAATTCCTGTCGTGCCCGCAGCTCACTACACCTGCGGGGGAATCATGGTGAACAAAGATGGCGCTACCGACATCAATAATTTGTATGCAATTGGCGAAACCAGCTTCACCGGCCTGCATGGTGCCAACCGTATGGCCAGTAACTCCCTGCTCGAGTGCTTCGTAGTCGCCTCCGGCGCTGCGAAAGATATAGAAACCAAGCTAGCTGACACAGACCATGGCCTCAATATCGCCGACTGGGATGAAAGCCGCGTCACCACGCCTGAAGATGAAGTACTCGTCTCACACAACTGGGATGAACTGCGCCGCTGTATGTGGGACTTCGTCGGGATTGTAAGAAACGATGAGAGACTGCAACGCGCAAAGCGACGGATTAGAATCTTGCGCGATGAAATGCAGGACTACTACACCAAAAACCGCGTAACCAAAGACATGCTGGAATTACGCAATCTTGTGCTGGTTTCCGAGTTAATTATTGCTTGCGCGATTCGGCGCATGGAAAGCCGGGGATTACACTTTACGCTGGATTACCCTCAGCTCGATCCCAACCCGGTTGATACCGTTCTTACTCCCGCCACCTTCGAATAACTCGATCTAGTGCAAATCTTGCACTAGATCGAAACGCAGAAATCGACGCAGACGCCTGCTCTCAGCAGAAATCAGACTATCGTGCCACAGCGCCAGCTACCTGAGACGGCACCGAGGTTTTCTCATTTCTGGACGGAAACGCAGCACCAGCAAAAAATCACTCATGTAGAGCACATTCGGCAGGACTGTTCCCTGCATATTACCGGCACTATAGAATTTGGCGGATTGTTGACCAAGAACGAGCGCAGGCCGCCCTGGAGTACCGATGCAATAGCGACAAGGTGGCAGGCGCTAACGAAAACGAGCTCTAGTCGTGACTAGCGTAGATTGCAGATGAACATGGGCGATATCACAGCCACGTGACCTGACTGATAGGTCTCGGGTAGTCTTGGACCTTAATCTTAGGCGCTGTCGCTATTGTGAGCCAATATTTGCTGAATAATAGATTCGAAACGCGACTCCTTGGGCACTGCTCGCTGCATCAGCCAGGAGAACAGATCCTGGTCTTCCTCTTTGAGGAAGTCGATGTATAACAATTGATCTTGGCGAGAGAGCGATTCGAATACGTCGGTCGCGAAAGGAACCAGAAGCAGGTCTAGCTCCAGCATGCCGCGGCGACTGTGCCAAAATATTTTTTGCTTGTTGAATTCCTGCATTTTGTCGCCATCTACAAGGTGAGCCACAACCGTTATCGGCATTGTCTAATTATGCGTAATTTCGACCAGAGTTGCGACTCCAGTTGTGAAGAGAGTTGCGACTCTCACTTTAAGAAACCAACCAACCCTGTATCATCGAGCACTATGCAAAATAGATTATTCCCTCTAAAGAACTACGAGTTCATCAAGATCAGTGGTACCGATAGCGTAAGCTTCCTGCAGGGTCAGCTAAGCTGCAATACAGAACTGCTCTCAGAGCAGCGAAGCCTAACCGGCGCGCTATGCAATCTAAAGGGCCGCGTTATCGCCGATTTCCGTCTTCTGCAACAAGGCGAGCACTATCTCATGCAGTGTGCAGAGGGCATGGCCGCGGAAATAGTCACTACACTCAATAAATATGCTGTCTTTTCAAAGGTCGAGATCACCGCCCTGCCTGAAACTGACAAGACAGGCGACGGCAAAGCCGATTCGGCACCTGCAGTGCTTGGCATTATGGACAACGATGTCGATGCTGCATTGCAAAGTCTAGAATTGCAGCTACCAAATAACGCCAACGAGGTGACTGCCACGGACCACTGCTGTGTCGTCAGAGTTTTCGGGCCGTCTAAACGGGTTGAATTGTGGTTTCACTCGCCGTCCGCTTTGGAGTCATTCTCTCAAGGCTTTGCCGGGCAGGATAGCGATGATCTGCAGCCATGGCAGAGAGCCGATATCGAGGCCGGAATAATCCATGTATCGCCAGCGCTCAGCGCCGAATACACTCCACAGCTGCTTAACTATGATATAGCGGGGTTAATCGACTTCAAGAAGGGCTGTTACACCGGTCAGGAAATAGTGGCGCGCATGTTTTATAGAGGAACTGCGAAGAAGCGCCTGCACCTGGCGAGTTGCAGTCATACGATTGGTAGCAGCAGCGCCTTAGTCTATGGCGACAAAGAAGGCGATCGGGGTGAGATTCTGGCGTATAGCAATTCGGAGTCTGATCAACCTAAGTTACTGGCTATTTTACCCGCCGAGATCGATGATTCAGCGCAGCCAATGCAGCTTTCGGATCAGGCTGACGCCGTGATTTCTATTCTGACGCTACCCTACTGCTCAGCGTAGCTGATTGTTTTTGCAATATTTATTTTTTGCACTATCTTCTAGAGAACACTCTCACCGTGACTAGTGAAAGATTCCCAGAGGCTGTCCATTCCAGCGAGGTTCATATTCTCCATCACCTGAATAAGATCGATGCGACGCTCAATCTTCTCATCTGAGATGTCTTCCTTCGCCAGGATTTCCTTGTTCAGTGAAATAGCGTCGGCCACGCCGATTAGATAAAGCCGGGCTCCGGGCTCATCGTTTACAGTGCGCACATGAACCGAGCTCACGCCATACTTTGCCATCTGATCAAGGCAGCGCTCTCTGCCGCCTATTCCAATAGCGAATTCGATAGGAATCAAGCCATCTCGTATCGCATCACTAGATGCGCTGGCTGGCTTTTTACGGAAATCTTTCAGATTAACCACATTGCTCATGACACTTTCCTTGTAGAGCCTTGCATAGCGCTGGCCTTGAATGCTTTGAATACTTCCCTCGGTATGCAGAGAGCTTTCTATCCCTTTAGGTAGGCGCTCTGTAAATCCACTCGACAAGTGGATAGAAGATATTGTGCCTAAGGGCGAATACCGGTTAACACATGGGTTTTATCAGAAGAAAATTAAGTGATAATTAGATTATGCAGATACTGATAAATGCAATATTTGGCCTGATTTCATAATTGAAATGGCGTTTTTAGGCGCAATATCAGAACTGAAATTAGGTAGAATTTCCTTATTAATTCAGTGGGGTTAACGCATGGACAAAATGATAAGGATGCTGGGCTAATAGCAGCCTTTAATTTACAGCCTTTGTTAACTCCCTTTACCCCCGCAGCCTCCCTGTAAAAAGGCAGCTTCGACACGCAAGATGTGACCCTTTTCTGCTGGCATTGCCCCTGGTCGACATGGAGACGAGACGAGACGAGAAATAGTAAAACTGGGACCGCCATAACAGCTGATTGATTATGCCAATATGTCCAGCAGCTGCTGCTCCGCTACATCCATTGAGAAATACTTCTCAATATTCCTCTTGCCGCCATCTGATAGTCGATTCCATAATGCTTCATCCCTGCAGGCAAGCAATACTTGATCGGCAAAGGACTCAGGAGTATCACCAATCAACACATCCTCACCATCAACTAAACCCATACCCTCAGCCGCCATGGTGCTTGCAACGACGGGCACACCAAATGACATACTGCTGTTAATTTTCCCTTTGACTCCTGCCCCGTAGCGCAATGGGGCTATCGACAGCTTCACCTTGCTGAAATAGGGTTCAATATCAGAGACTAAGCCGGTGACTATTATATTTTTCGTCGCTCTTGCAAGGAGCTCCTCGGGTGGGTTTGAACCGAGGATATAAACGACAATTTCCGGATCCTTCTTTACGATGAGTGGAAACACATCATCCAGAAAATATTCCATCGCATCAGCATTCGGCGGATGCTCAAACCCACCTATGAAAAGAATATTCTCCCTTTGTTCGAATTCACCGCGGGTTTCATAGTTTGAGTGGATATTTGACAAAAGCGCTACCTCGAGAGTCGCATCCTCTCGCTGTAATAATTCGAGCTCTACCGGACTCACTACTACTGTTATATCTGACTTCCTCGCAATGCCCAGCTCTTGCTCTTTACGCGCATTGGCACTTTCCATCAACTCGGGATCTTTGGCGATCTCAGCCTCTCTCTGCTCTCTAAGGAAATGCAGGTCTACAGTATCAAATATAACTTTTGCGTTTTTACAGTACGCTCTAACACTGTCTATATGAGTCGAGGCCACATTCACGCGACTCAACATAACCGCAGTAAACCGACCACCAAATTCCTGTAGATAGGATTCAACTGTTTCTATGTAGGGAAAATACTGCAGCTCAATACCAATCCCCTGCAACTGCTTACTGTACTCGGCTCTGTATTCGAGATTATTGGTAATGAATACAATTTTTCGATTCAGGCGCCTCAGCACTTTCAAAATTCCAAACATGCGCAGAGAGCCAGAATCGTTATCAGGCATTATCATTCTTTCATCAATCACCAGAATAGGATCGGACCCGAATCGATCCTTTGCTTCATCTGGATCTTGCCCTGGGACCCCATGCGATTTCAGCTGCTCTTTCCAACGCTCGAAAAATTTTTTCTGGTTATCGATCTGATACTGCTTAACACCCGAGCCTGTATCGGTGCCCGACGTTACCCCTTCGAAATGAGTGACACAGGAATTTGGCTGATAATATACCTGCTTTCCGGCCTGCCTAATCTTGAAGGCAAGATCAGTATCCTCGTAATAAGCGGGAGCATAGAGCTCATCGAACATGCCCAGTGAAACAAATAAGTCTCGCGGGATCATAAGGCAGGCGCCGGAACAATAGTCTACGGCCCGGGCATAGCAGCAATCAGGGCTGTCTGCGTCACCATTTCTTCCATAATTCCACGCAGACCCGTCCTCCCATACGATGCCTCCTGCCTCTTGCAACACACCGTTGGGGTACACCAGCTTTGCACCAACCATACCCGCATCGGGGAAATTTGCGAATGTCTGATGCATTTCGCTCAGCCAACCAACCTGTACTTCCGTGTCGTTGTTAAGGATCATCAGATATTCTCCGACGGCCTCTATGACACCAAGATTAATAGAGCGGATAAAACCCTGATTCTGCTTATTTGTGATTACCTTTACGCCCGACATTTTTGTCAGCATCTTCTCAGTCTCATCCGTAGACTGGTCATTAACCACGATAACTTCATAACTGAGCTCGGGGGATGAATTGTCAAGAATAGATTTCAAACAATGAAAGGTGTATAGGTGTTTATTAAAGACAGGAATTACTATGGAAATAGTCGGTCTTTTGTGGGTTAAAAACTTTAATCCACTATACGATTCCGCTATCGAATGCTCATCTGGCACATCTGGCACTTCGATACTCACAGGCTCATCGCTCTTTGATCTTTTCGCACTTATTTCTTGAAAGATACCGGCCAACCCATGCTCTCTTCCAATTCTGAGCGCGGTAGATACTTGGCGAAAAGGCCGTGAATAGCGCCAGCTTTTACTCTGATAGATTCGGTCGAGCTCCGAGCGAAACTCTCCGGCTATTTCATCCCAGCCAGCCTGTAATTCTGTGACTTCTTCTGCCTGCTTGCGCTGCATCTGACTTACGCTTTCTTCGTGGCTTATAATGGTATTTTGCAGATGCTTAGTTAGATCTTCTAATTGCTGTACAAGGCCCTTCACCTGTTCTTCTTGAACATTAAGCTGTTTTCGCGCCCTTTGAAGATCGGGATCCACCTCCGCTAGCTGTTTCCGCGCCCTTTGAAGATCAGCATCCAATTCTTCGAGCTGACTCTCCCTAATCCTTAAGCCATCACTTCTAACTTCAACCAGCTGCTGTAATTGATTCAGTTGCGGATAGCTTCTTGCCCTGTCTAATACTTCTATGAGCTGCCCACTGCTCCACAAAGAAACCCACTTGCGATAGATCATTTCTCTGTATTTCAGCTCAACCGCGCTGTCACTTTTCACCCCAAACCCACTTTCAGCGGCAATACGATAGTAGGCAGTGATTTTATTGTGAAAACAAAAATTCGTGTGCGAGGAGGCCTGAAGCCAAAAGTCCCAATCTTCCAGCCATTGGAAGTTGGTGTCAAAGCGGCACCCTGACTCGAGTAATTTCCTCGAGAACAACACCGAATGGATTGGTATATAGTTTTCTACTAGTAGACGAGCGCGGTCGAATTCACTGCTAAAGACTGAGCTGGTTTGCCAGGAATCATCTATTAACTCCACGCATTCGGTAGCGCTATAGACTAGTTCGCAATCATCCCTGTCACCTAATACTTCTACTAGACCCGCTATGTGCTCTTCACCAACCCAGTCATCATCATCGAGGAACATAATAAAGTTCCCGCTTGACGCATCCAGACCCGCATTGGCTGCGGTAGATCTACCCTTGTTGGACTCGAAACTAATATGCGTTTTCTGGCGTATCGACGGATAATCTATAGCGGAAATCAAGGACTCAACCGAACATCCCCCGTCATTTACAACGATCAACTCGATATTGCTATGGGTCTGTTTAGAAACCGACTCAATGGCATTCTTCAACATCTCAAGCCGGTCTTTGGTTCGAATTATTACGCTAACCAAATCTAAACACATAGTGATAATTTGACCTGAATAGGAGGGTTCTTATTTGCTCGCAATGATACAGGATTTACACGAAACACGAAAAGCTTTACTCTCAGCCCTGTTCGTAATCTCTGCAGCCTCGACAAAGTCCAATCCCGAGTTATCTCATGAATCAGCTAGCACTAAAAACCATCTCGATAGAAAATTTTGCAGAATTTGAAAATCACCGGTCATCGGTCAGCGCATTGGCAGACTCACGACACAAATATGAGCTAAGCCTGCTTAAAGGCTTCGATGAAACCGTGACAGAAGGGTACTGTTACATTTGCGAGCAACAGGTTGACCTACTAATAGATTATCTCCATTCCGCTGAGCAATACGAAGGTAATATTCGTATACCCAACTGGAGAGAACGACTGACCTGTCCTTCTTGCCAACTGAACAACCGCACACGAGCCTGCGTTCATTTTCTCAACGAGAATCTGCAGTGCAAAAAATCTGATGCTATTTATATTACCGAACAGGTAACCCCCTTATACACAACACTGCTTGAGCGTTTCCCCGAACTCATCGGCAGCGAGTATCTAGCAGAGAAAATTCCCTTTGGTTCGATCAGCGAACAAAATGTGCGAAATGAAAGCATTACTCAATTGTCTTTCAAAGATAATTCATTCGATTTTATCCTCTCCTTCGATGTTTTCGAACATGTTCCTGAGTACCAAAAGGCGCTAAAAGAATGTCTGAGGTGCCTAAAACACGGCGGCACCTTGTTATTCTCAGTACCCTTTATCAACACTGCCGAGGAGAATTTGATACGAGCGAAAATAACTGCAGACGGCGAGATCGCCCATCTGCTAGAACCTGAATATCACGGAGATCCAGTCAACGACTCAGGCTGTCTATGCTATTACCACTTTGGGTGGGAACTACTCGAGGAAATGAGAAAGATTGGCTTTAGCAAAGTGAATGCTCATCTATACTGGTCAGATAAATTCGGTTATCTCGGCGGCGAGCAGATAATATTTACCGCCACAAAATAGTACTAGCGCAACAGGCACTGCAGCACGGCTGCTGGCATCCCGCCTTATTTCACCGCGCCGCTATTCCTGCGCCCCCAGTCCCTAGCAAACACCTAGGCCCCGGCAAGACCTGCGTGTCGATGATCATATAAATGAGCATCGATTAAATTGACAGCGGCTTAGGGATCTCTTAGTTTTGTCTGAGGTTTTATTCTGGTTTAAACATGTCGAAACAAACCCTACTGCTAGCACTCTTCTACTTTTTATTTGCCGCCCCCGAGATTTTCGCTCAAGTTAACGAGTATAGAGGGCAAACGGCCAGTGGTGCCTACTATAAAATTGCGGCGCCGCAGGCATGGCAGGCAGAAGATGGCTTGGTTATCTGGAATCACGGGTATCAGGGATATACGCAAACTACACCGGACTCTAATCCTTCCCTGGGACCACTCGAAGATATTGTTCTAGAGCAGGGTTATGCAATTGCAGCATCCAGTTTTAGTCAAACCGGATGGGCGGTATTCAATTCCCATATAGACAATCAACAATTGTTTGAAAAATTTGTTGAGCTAGTTGGCACGCCGGAGAAGGTTTTCATTCAAGGTGGCTCGATGGGCGGAATAGTCAGCCTACGAGATATTGAGTCAGGGCTCATTCCCGATGTAGATGGTGCCTTATTACTATGTGGTGCCGTCGCCGGGGCTCAGAACTGGTACAACGCCTTCGATCTGCGCATGGTTTATGAGGCGGCCTGTGAGGATGTCTCTGGCGCCGAATTACCAACCGAATTCTGGTATGAGCAGCCTAATATGGTACGCGGAGAACTCGACTTTCTCGATTCCTTAGAGCGATGCACCGGCTTAATATCCAGCGAGCAAGTAGGTGGCGTACTCGGCTCACTATTGCGTAGCAGCGGCCAGAATGAACGATTAAATAAAATTCTGGATATTACTCAGACCGATATAAGCTTTCTATTGCTAGACCTTGGTTATGCAGTTTTTGAAATACCAAACCTAGTCAATCACACGGAAAAATTAAACGGCTTGCTTCCTTTTGATAACGCCGCAGTAGACTATGGTGATCCAGACATTAATTTACGCGTTAAGCGCAATGCTGCCCTACCCTCCTCACGTCAACTGCTACTCGACAACTACAGCCCTTCTGGCGAAATAGGCAATACCAAGATTGTGTCCATCCATACCTCCGGAGACGGCTTGGTCGGCGTAGGTAATCAGCGATTATTACGCGACTTAATTCCGGCATCACAACTATCGATCGCAATTGCCGTGGAGGAAGAGCCTAGCCATTGTGGGTTTAGTGACGACGAGGGGCTCGCCGCCTGGAACAATCTTCGCCACTGGGTCGATGGCGGTTCGCAGCCTGACGCACAGCAAATTCAAAACACTTGCCAAACCAACAATACAGATCCAGACCAATGCCGTTTCGATTTTTCCTTTGAACTTCCAGATTCCGTAGTAGTCTTCCCAAGGAGTCATTCAGCGCCCACTCTCGGCAGCAACAGCTATGAAACCGCCACCAGCACAATATCTATCGAAGCGCTAAAACAAGCAGGCGAACCCGGAAGTTACAATCTTAAACTCGTGCCGTCACTTGAGAATGACTCTGTATTTAATCTGGGAGATGTCGAGTCCGTTGTCGAAGAAGGCTCGTGGCAGCACCAAGCGTTGTTCCTGCCAGACCAGCTAATGTTATACCTGCCTAGCCTGAAGATTCTCCCTTGGACCGAGAGCGATCCGGAGTATAACGTATTTATGCGCTACTCAAATGAATCAGGCCAAGACACCTTGAAGCTATTGGAATTTGAAGCGACCAATAATTAGCCACGTAAAGCAAACGTCCAACTTTATTTGCTAGGCTTATGCTGTGCGAGAAAAATCTATCTGGGCTGCGGCATTCAACTTGGCATGATACTTACGCATTGTACAGGATCATTATCGACAGTTAAGGGGGCTGCCTATTCATTTATTAGGTATTTGCTTCGTTATTAGTTTTTACCAGTTAGTGCTAGGTAGCAGATAGCGTAATACGTTTGCAGGGCACCCTGAATGGGAGTCTTATCTTAACTAAATTTTCGCTCTATTCGCGCGGGCTTTGGCATGTGGTCATGCAAAACGGCTTTAATTCGTAAATTTGACGTGCACGATACAAGTGGTGATTAAACCTGGGTGTTTAAGCTTCGCCCCTAGATTCATGATATTTCGCAGGCACATCAGCTGAGTGATAGTTCTCAACAAAATACAGGGGCCGTCGCTTGGTTTCATTTGTAAGTCGTCAGATGATTTGGGACTACTCGCCTCAAAAAATAAAGGATACATATGTGGTATAGCTTTCAGTTAGTGAGCTAAACAAGCCACAAGGTTTTCCTCCTTCCTGCGCTGCAGGGTCTGCTGTTTAATAAACTCTCTTCGGTTCATGATCTCTTCGTAACGGCCATGGAACATGTCTGCTGGCGTCACTTTGTCCAGCGACTCGTGATACCGGCGGTTATTGTAGTAATCCACGAACTGCCGTATCGCCTTCTCCAGTTCCCACGGGTAATAATAGTTCTCCAGCTTCACCACATTCTTCATTGAACGGTGATAACGTTCAATCTTACCTTGAGTCTGCGGGTGGTAGGGTGCACCTCGAGTATGCTCGATCCTCTGCTCCGCCAGATACTCCTTGTGCTCTTTCGATAGATAGCATGGCCCATTATCACTGAGCAGCCGCGGTCGGTGTTTAACCATTACCTGACCTATTCCAGTCAGCTCAATAGCATCATCCAATGTGAGCTTTACATCGTCAACACCCATAGTAGTCGTCAGCTTCCAGCTGATAGTTTACCGGGAGTAGTCATCGAGCACCGACGATAGAAAGTACCAACCCCAACCAGCTATCTTGAAGTAAGTAAAGCCTGTCTGCCACAGCTCGTTTATACGCCCCGTGGGCGTGTGAAACTTGTCACCAGCTTGCAGCAGAATATAGGCAGGGCTCGTGATCAGGTCATATATACCGTCTCAGTAATCTTAGGACTACAGAGGCTCAGGACGTATACGAGTGCAATGGAACCATTCTGACTTATCGGGGTGTGCCCCCTAGGGTGGGGTGCTGACTGGGCGGTTGCTAGGGAATTGGGGGTGGGTACGAGAGCTATCTAGGGCTGAAGAGCCAGTGGATAGGCATTGGACTGGAACGGTTGTGGGTGCGTTAGGAAGCAGAGTAGAGTTGTTAGTTAGCAGTCAACTCCTGATA
>JAQWZF010000006.1 GCA_029253585.1 Gammaproteobacteria bacterium | reverse complement strand
AGTTGCTCTGGAACACCCCAAATTATCTCCTCGAGAGCTAGCTTGGCATATCACCGATCAGCACGAGTACTTCATCTCCGAGTCCAGTTGTCTCCTTTAGTTTTTGAGGCGAGTAGTCCCAAATCATCTGACGACTTACATTCGTTGCCTGGCCTCTCTATCGCGCTCGGTGGTGTTGCTATCCGCATAGATCTGCACCACACCGGTGGCTAGCGTGAGACCAAGGACTATACTAATCAAAAGTTCGACTAGACTAAGGCCCCCGTTAAATGCAATGTTCAATGAATTCTTACGCATAGTCGTTAACTAATTTAAATCCAATTAAAGTGGCTGAAACGAGGAACGAAAACCTTGATCCTCCGTTCCATCGCGATCGTCATCCCACCACAGCTTAATAGCATAGATACTCCCAGTGCCATCGCAGGCGGTCGCTGCGGCAGTTCCATCCGTCGGTGTGGAGTCGAGACAAATGACACCAGCCCCCAACGGTAATGCTGCAGCAACGGCAGCTGTCCAATCCAACACATCCTGTGCTGCCATCTGAGCTCCCGAGCAACCCGCCGCGGTGATACACGCAGCAGTTGCTGCACCGGTTACATCGTCATAGCTTCCGGCATCAACGGCGGATATATTGGAACGCATCCGCTCAACAATATCGCCGGATAGTGTAGTAGCCATGGTCCTGTAATAGGCGGCATGGTTGCCACGCAGGCTAACGCCCTGAACCTCGGCCATCCCAAGCATACCGAAAGAGAGCACCAGCAGAGATACCTAAACCTCCGACATTGATGTCCACAAAGACAACCCACCATGTAGATCAACTAACTGCATCGCAATCTAGGCCGTCATTGCTTGGACAAATTCCCACATTAGTGCCGCGCTTGATCGCTTCACTACGCGCAAGATTAAGCGTAGTCATAAACAGCTTGGCTTGCGAATTCGTGACATTACTTTCAATAGTGTCCTAAAAATTAGGCAGAGCCACCTCCAATAGGATACCCAGAATAGCCAGCGATACCAGCAACTCGATCAGAGATTAGCCCTTGTTTTAATGAGAGTTTTTCAATTTTTTGGAACCTGTGTAGCATGAAGTTTCCGTTTCAAAGCACATTTTCTTTAGGGCATTCACTAGCACCTGTCAAAAACCTCTGAGACCCCCTCTAACTAGGGCTGCAATTCCGAATTTTCGGGCCAAATTACTTATTTGTACAAGTAGTTTGTCGGTTAACCCGGCTACAATTGGATAGCTATCGGTAGTTCTAACAAGGCTAACGATATAGAATCTCCTGTGAAAGACTGTGATTTAGCTAAAAGAACCAATAATTTCAGACACTTAATTTATTATACTGTGACAGAATTCACATCACACTGGCCCATGGGGCACAGAGGAGTCACGCCCTCAGCCCGCATGGAGCGCCAATGCGAAGGCTACAATACACATTGTACCTTTTTTAAGCCCCAATCACTTAGACGCTGCTGTTTGAGCCGCGCTAGGAATTATCTTGGAAATTACCCTTAGCTCAGTCCTTTTGCTTGGCATTACCGGATTCTTTGCGGGCGGAATTAATACTGTTGCAGGTGGCGGGTCGAACCTCGCTCTACCGGCGCTGATGGTGTTAGGCCTACCCGCGGATATTGCCAACGCCACTAACCGCGTCGCTGTTACCATGCAGTGCTTAGTCGGCTTGGCAGGATATGACAAGCACGAGACCCTGGACCGGCCGGCCGTTATTCCAATCCTCATCCCAACCGTAATTGGCGGCACGGGCGGCGCTATTGCGGCGGCACTGATACCCAATCTTTTCTTGAAACCGATACTGCTAGGTACGATTTTGCTGATGGCGCTGGTTATTTTACTCAAACCCACGGTCATCGCGCCCCCTCCCGGCACGCAGAACATCGACCCTAGTGAAAGTCGAGGCGCCTGGTGGGGACTGTTCGCCGCTGGAGTTTACGGTGGCTTCGTTCAGGCGGGGGTTGGATTCATTCTTCTCGCCGCTCTAGCCGGCGGGCTTCGCTATGACTTGCTTCGCGCAAACGCACTGAAGACAGCCTGCGCTCTGGCATTTACGAGTGTCGCACTGGTGATATTCATAGCGTTCGATCAGGTCTGGTGGATACCCGGCCTGATTCTCGCCACCGGTTCAATGGCCGGCGCTCATCTTGCTGTCAAAGTCGCCGTTCGCGCCTCGCAGGAAAGCATCAAGTGGTTTCTCTTCCTAATGACGCTCTGTGCAGTCATCGCGGGACTCGTGTTCTAGCTGCCCTCCTTGGTCGCAACGAAGCGCATGGTGATTTTTGCACCACCTAAGTTACTGAAGCCGACCTCTATGGTGCCTCCATAACTCGCGACAATGTCAGTGACAACCGCCAGCCCAATTCCCTGCCCCTGCACTAGAGTATCGGCTCTAGCTCCGCGTTGCAGCACATACTCCTGCTTCTCAACACTAATACCAGGGCCGTTATCCTCGATGACAATTTGTAAGCCAGATGAGTCATGGCTTTCAACACTCGCTCGAATATTGACCTCGCCTCTGCCATACTTGAACGCATTATCCAGAACATTGCCGAGCACCTCTAGCAGATCACGCTCGTCCCCATAGAACACAGCGTCCTCGTCCAATAATTTGACTGACGACACTGACTTGTCTGCGTACACCTTTGCCAGCGCATCAAGAACTTTCTCCGCTACGGGCTTTACCTGCACCTGTCTCGCTAGCGCAGAACGATTATTGGTTTGCACCGCCCGTTGCAACTGATAGCTGACTATTTGATTCATTCGAGTAAGCTGATCATCTACCGCATCGAGCTGCTCCTTATCGTCGGCCTTACTCCTAGAGAGCGTCTGCATAGTGCCAGCGATCACCGCCAGCGGCGTTTTCAGGCTGTGCGCAAGATCACCTAGCGTAGTTCGATATCTCGCCTGCTGTTTTCGCTCCGTCTCAATTAACACATTGAGATTGTTCGTTACGCGCTGTAATTCCTGGGGATAATTTCTGGCGAGTTGATTTTTTTCTCCAGACTCAATCTGTTTGAGATCTCTGGCCATCCTATGCAATGGCGACAAGCCCCAACGCATCAGGAAAAACTGAATCAACAGCAGCAGCAGTGCCACCCCGCCCAACCAAGACCACAGACTCGTTCTGAAGTTAGATATTTCTGAATAGTACGGAGCGACATCTTCGATCACAGTAAAACTGTACTCGCTAATACCATCCTCCCAGAGAATGCCATAGCTCAGCACGAAGTACTCGTCTCCTTCTGCGCTTAGTGTTTTTGAAGACTGGGTCTCACCGACTTGAACCTGCTGACGTAGTACTTGGGGGTCGGCTAGAGAAAAGGCAAGCGCCGAGTCACTGCGCCATAACTCACCAAGGCTAGGCCGACTAATAAACCCATAGAGACCCGAATTGAGCTGGCTAAACTTTGGCTCACGCAAGTCTTCCAGGAAATAGAATTCGCCATCAGACACCTCCGCCGCTCCTAACAGAAGATAGATTTGCACCTGTAACCGTTCGGCAGCACCCGCTTCAACACTGTTTCTAAACGCTCGATCCAATACCACACCGGTAAGACCTAAAAACACGAACAAAAGAATACTGAACGAGATGACGAGTCGCGTCTGTATAGAATAATTTGATGTTTTCTCAGAAGTGGTCATGCAGTAGTGACCATACTAGCTCGAATTGCCTGACTATGATTCTTCAAGGCTAAATCGATAGCCCTGACCGCGAACCGTTTCGATGGGCTTAAGGGTCTGATCTGGGTCCAGCTTTTGTCTGAGGCGACGAACGAAGACTTCAAGAACATTGCTATCACGGTCGTAATCTTGCGCGTAAAGGTGCTCTGTCAATTCAGTCTTTGAGATCACCTGCCCCGGATGCAGCATCAAATACTCAAGCATCTTGTATTCGTAAGCAGTTAGGTCGACAGCTTTTTCATCTACCAATAAGCGCTTTGCAGAAATATCGAGACTAAGCTGACCGAATTCGAGCTTTGGTTTGGCAAAGCCTGCCGCGCGTCTCAGTAGCGCATTTAGCCTGGCCAGGATTTCTTCCAGCTGGAAGGGTTTAACCACATAGTCGTCGGCACCTGCATCGAGGCCGGCAACCTTGTCTTGCCAGTCACCGCGCGCGGTAAGTATCAGAATTGGATATTCCTTGCCTGCCCCACGAACCTGCTGAATGAGGGAGATCCCATCGATTTCTGGCAAACCCAGATCGATGATGGCAGCGTCGAAGTCGTATTCGGTCGCATAGTACAGACCAGACTTGCCGTCTTCGGCCACATCAACCACATAACCCTGTTTGGAAAGCCCCTGCTGCAAGTGCTGACGCAACAAACTTTCATCTTCAACTACGAGTAATCGCATCCTGAACTACCTCAATATCTACCTAGAGAGCAATTAGCGAGTTGTTCAGAGACTCCCTAATCCTCACGTGATCGGCTTAGCCGCCACCGCTTATTCTGCCCGTTATGACGTTCACGAAAACAGGAAATACCTTGCCTTCGTTCTCCATACGAATCTGATAACGCTGGTTACCACCTTCTCCGATCAGGCTAATTCGTAGAACATTGCCAGCGAAACGCTGTCTGGCAATCTCAACTGCCTGCCTCTCCGTTACGCGCGGGCTGGCCTGTGTGGCGTTTCCAGTGTTATCGCTACGGTTAATATCAATCTGCGCAGGTTGAACGGGGATATTCTGGGCATGCGCGGCCTTGACCAATCCAAGGAATAGTGCGACTAGCAAACTTAGTATCGATGTCTTGCTCAAAATATTCCTCGTTATCCGAGAACCCCATAATCAGATTCAACAATCGGCCTGGCTATAAAACCGGTTGAATGCTCACCCTGACTCGAATCTCTTCGCCTGGGTCTGTATTGGTTCTTACGGAATACTCCTGCCCGTTATAAAAATAGGTAACCTGGTAGCCTGCCAGCCTCTCTTCTTCATGCTGCTGATACACGGTCTCACAGCGCTGCACGGTCTGATATTCACTACTACTAGGACGTTCGTTGCGACGCATAATATCACGTCCTATAGAGTGTCCCAACATAGCGCCGAGAACCGCGCCAACACGCTGGTTCGACTTATTATGCCCTACAGCGTTGCCGATCGCTCCACCCAAGATAGTACTCACCAGCACCGATGTATTTGAGCGATTTCCATTACCATGGCGATCTATCGCTGTTTCCTCTTCCCAACAATGCTCCTGGGGGCTTGAAATCTCGACGAGTTCATAGATCGCGCGCGATTCAATCACCGGTGCAGTGGCGTAAGTGGTTTCCGCGAATGCCTGAGTGGATAGCAACCCCAATGCCGCCAATGCGCCTACTAGTCTAGTGTTCATGTCCCATCCTCACTAATCAAAGCCTCATTTATCGCCTGGTTCGAGATGTTTGAGCCACACCTTGATACCAGCCTAGGTTGCTAATCTAGCAAGTAGAAGCTGAATTGAAGCTGAAGCGCACACAGGAGCTTACAGGCATTGTGGGGTACTCATGGGCTATTTTATTTGTCGCAGCAGTAGTGTATTTTATCGCTAGACTTTCTTGAGAGGCTCTCGCTTATGAGACGCTCGGGGAAGAGAAGGTTCACAAAGGTGAGGACGGCTCGCAAGCTGCGCCTCTGCCCCGTTACTATTATTAGCTGCCCCTTAGAGGAGCCCGCAACCCACAGCAACATTCCCCCGGCCCGCGTATTAACTATAAAACCAATAAGAGTATGAACATGTTCAAAAAGTCATTTATTATTTCAGCTATTGTCACACTTCTAGCCTGCATTCCACTCTACCTTCTTAGCTCGCAGGAATATTCATTAACCACTGCCAATTTGCCACTATTCGCGCTTTCTCTCTTCGTTATTCTATTAATTAGCAGCTTCTGGGCCGCCCAAGGTTCTGCTTCCAGCGGTTTTGACTACGGTGAAAGTGAACCGCATTCGCCGAGAGAGCAAGGCAGTGTGAAGTGGTTTAACGCAAGCAAGGGGTTCGGTTTTATTACTCGAGACAGCGGCGATGATGTATTCGTTCACTTCCGTTCAATTCGAGGTGAGGGACACCGCGTTTTGCACGATGGACAGCGCGTGGAGTTTGAAGTCAGCGAAGGCGATAAGGGCTTGCAGGCTGACGATGTAGCAGTGGCGGGCTAGGGCTTGAGGCTTAGTACAACCTCCTCAGTAGTGAGGGGGTTGTTCATTTTGATCTGACTCACCTCCCTCACCGGGCACTCTCTCGCTCGCTTCTTGTAATTGCTCCTTTACCGCCGACATCTGCCTGAGCAATTCATCGAGTTGACGCTGCTGTCTAATAACAACCTCGTTTAACGCTGACATCAGATCCTCTTGATAACTAAATTTAGTTTCCAGTTCGACTAGCTTTTCTTCCATTTTCCCCGCCTCTAAACTACTGCCCCTATAAAATATTTCACCAATACTCTCATTGATTACGCTACCGGTTGCAGCTGCGCCCGATTCTGTTAATACTACGCTCTATCATGTTGAGTTTTACAGCTAATTCAACCTGGACCCTATAGGCCACTCTTGCAGGAACCTCAATAATGGAAAAAGCCCCGATCAACTGGACGAATATGCTGCTATTCAGCCTAACGCCGGCATTCGCAATAGTCTTAGTACCCCTCTACGGTTATTTTTATGGCTACGACCTTTACGAATGGGCCGTTTTCGTCCTTCTCATGGGCTTTTGCGGCATATCCATTACCGCCGGCTATCACCGCCTCTGGTCCCACAAAGCCTATAAGGCACATCCAATTGTTCGCTCAATCTTTGCATTGGGAGGCGCCTGCGCACTTCAAAACGACATCTTAACTTGGGCGTCGGCACATCGGCGCCACCATCAACATGTTGATAACAATGAGCGCGACCCATACTCCGCAAGTCGAGGGTTTTGGTTTTCTCATATAGGCTGGATTCTCCGGAATTATAAGAGCGGCCAGAATGATTTTTCGAATGCCAAGGATCTCATGCATGATCCAATCGTCGTGTGGCAGAGAAAGCACTATCTAAGCTTACTTCTATTTATGAATATTGGACTGCCCGCATTCCTTGGGTTTATCCACGGAGATATTCTCGCTGGGATCTTACTGGGCGGATTACTACGTCTGGTTCTAAGCCAGCATGTTACCTACCTGATAAATTCCATAGCACATATTTGGGGGCGACAGCCGTATAGCGAGAATAGCTCTGCGAGAGACAACACACTGCTGGCTTTCTTCACCTATGGTGAGGGCTATCATAATTATCATCATACTTTCCAATGGGACTACAGAAATGGTATTCGGTGGTGGCATTTCGATCCAACGAAATGGATCATAAGCCTGCTTGCTCTGGTTGGCCTGACCCACGATTTAAAGCGCTGCAATACAGCACAGATCGAGAAGGCTAGACTGGAACTTCAATACCGTAAAGCGACGGAGAAATGCGAACGCTTCGATATTTCTGAAACCTGGAGACTTCGCCTGGAGTCAGAATACGAGCAGTTCCTGCACACCCTGCAACTGTGGACCGAACACAGACAGGCCTGGTACGAGGCTAAAGGCAAACAGCTGCAGGAAAGCCTTCATTCATTGGATCAACTCCAGCTCAAGCATGGCTACCGTGAGATGCAATTTCGACTAAAGACTCAGAAACGGCGCTGGCAGTATCTACTACGCAGGCTCGCAGAGCCCAATCCGCAGCTTACCTAATTATTACTACTGACCGTGTAAACGGAAGTATCCGCAGCGCGTTCTACTCTGCAGAGTTAAGCCACTTGACTGCAATTTAAGGACGAGACCCATGATCCAACTCTCATGCGCCTATCGTAATTATCGAGATTCTGGCAGAATTGAGACAAAACGGTCTTCAAGTTTGAGAATGGCAACTAACTCACGAGATAGGGAACAACATGAAATTTAAGCAGAAATCACAGATATTAGCTTTTTTAGCACTTAGCGCAGTGAGCACGCTCGCCGCGGCTCTAGAGGAAGGTGATACCGTACCAATTTTCGACCTTCCTTCGATCTACAGCGATCAGCCCGCTATTAGTACAGCCAGCCTTGAGGGAAAGACTGTTTATGTCGACTTCTGGGCCTCCTGGTGTGCTCCCTGCCTCACCTCGCTGCCTCTGTATAACGACATGTACCACAAGTACAAGGATCAGGGCCTGGAGATAGTCGCCATCAACGTAGACAACCCAATCGAAGATGGCTTGGACTTCCTGGAAGATGCGCCGCTAGACTTCTTGATTCCGGCAGACCCAGAGGGTGATGCGGCCGAGCTGTTTGAGGTGATAGGCATGCCGACTTCCTACCTGATTCAGCCCGATGGCACAGTAACCTTGGTCCATATGGGCTTTCGGTCTGGCGATATCGACATGATAGAGGAAGCAATTCAGGCCTCACTGTCTGGCAACTAGTCAGCTGAGGCGCATAGCGGGAGATAGTTTCCATGAAACAACTGCGTACGGCCTTACTACTGCTAACTTGCAGCCTTATTCTTATCTCCTGCGCAGACGTGCGAGCATGGGAGCGCGGCTATCTCGCTAGGGACGAAATGACCTGGGATCCAGACCCTCTGGAGAGTGCTCTAAATGATCATATCTTCTTCAGTAAAGAAGCATCCTCTGGCGGCAATAGCGCAGCCGGTGGCGGCTGTGGCTGCAACTAGCCGCTAGCGCAACTGTGAAGAATAGCGCCTCTGCCAATATCATCGCCCTGTCCAGCACCGCTCTGGCGCTGCCTGGAATAGCCCTGGCAGACGCGCCTCCTACACAAAGCACAGTCTCTTATAAGTTATCCAACTACCAGGAAGACGACCTGCCTCGCTCCGAGTTGCCTTTTGGCAAGCTGGAGCGTTACGACATCGACGTACAACAGTTTCAGCTGGTCGCGCCTATGGGGCGCAATATGTCTGTGCATGTTGATGCCAATTACGAATCCTTGAGCGGCGCATCGCCCTGGTTCACCACTCTTGGCCTTGATGGAAAACCGGTGGTGAACCTAAGCGGTGCCAGTGGCATCAGCGATAACCGCTCGGAACTCAGCGCAGGAACTCGTTACTACCTTGACAACGGCAGCTTCGCAGGCAACATCGGATATTCTGAAGAAAACGACTATAGGGCTGTCTATTTCGGACTCAACGGCGAGAGACACTATAACAACGACCTAACTACGCTCGCCGGGGGCTTCAGTTACTCCTCGGACGATATCTTTCCCACCGACGCCGCCCTCTTCAACCGAGTCCGTGAAGAAGACAAACAGAGCAGTTCTGTTTTTGTATCTCTCACGCAAATCATTAATCAAGTATCTAGTTTTCAAACCGCCCTGAGCTTTACCGAACAATCGGGATTTCTAAGCGATCCCTACAAACTAAGAGACGTGCGCCCCGAAGACAAGACACAAATAGCTTGGAGCAATTCCTATAGAAGGTTTTTTGTAGCGGCGAATGCTGCAATGCATGTCAACTACCGCTTCTACCACGATGATTTTGGTATTAGTTCTCACACCGGCGACTTTTCCTGGCATCAAAATCTAGGTCGCCAATTTGAAATTGTTCCCCAGTTGCGTTACTACAGCCAATCTGCCGCAGACTTCTTCAGTAACGTCGACAATTTCCTGAATCCTCTGAGCGAGTATCAGTCTAGCGATTACCGACTCTCCGCGTTCGGTGCTGTTAGCGGTGGCTTTAGCCTAATAGCCGATATGGGCTCTTGGAAGGCAACACTCACCGCGGAACGCTATTTAGCAAACGATAAGTATTCCGCCTATGATGTTTCACAGCCAAGTACCGCCCTTGTTAAATACAATCGACTCTCTCTTGGCGTTGACTTTAGTTTCTAAGCTACTGCGCCGTTTTTACGCAGCCACTCCACTCTAACAATCTAATGCGCTTCACTATTTGGCTATGCACCTTTCTTTAAAAAGCTCCTCTTTCAAGGCCATGGGAAGTTTCTGCGAGATCCAACTCTTTGCTCAATCGCGCATCGACGCGAAGAGAATATTGAGCCAATTGACTGAGGAAGTTGCTCGCCTGGAAAAGAAATATTCTCGCTTCAGGAGCGATAGTTTTCTAACGGAGATAAACCGATCGGCAGGTCATAGGCGCGGCATTGAGATAGATAATGAAACACAATCACTGCTCGATCATGCAAAGAATTGCTACGAGACCAGCGACGGCCTATTCGATGTTACCGCTGCCGCTCTAAGCCAAATCTGGGATTTCAAGAATGCACAGATACCGACTCAAGCGCAGATAGATGCCGCTCAAACAACGCTGGGTTTTCACAAGATCTCCTGGGCAGATTCACGCCTGCGCATCCCCCCAGACATGCAGATAGATTTTGGTGGAATCGTAAAAGAATACGCAGCGGATTCGGTTGCCCGTTTGGCTCGCAATCTAGGCGTTAACCACGGCCTGGTGAACCTCGGTGGCGATTTCAGTGTCATCGGAGCGCAACCGGACAACAGGCCATGGAGCACAGGCATCATCGCCCCCGATCGAGAACAGGACATCATGGCCAAGATAGATCTCTCACAGGGAGGGCTCGCGAGCAGCGGCGACTACGAGCGCTTCTTCATGCATGAAGGCAAGCGCTACAGCCATATACTGAACCCCATTACAGGCTGGCCCTGCGCGGGACTAAGGGCCGTGAGTGTTGCTGCAAACCTGTGCACGGTAGCAGGGTCGGTTGCGACCATGGCCATGCTCAAAGATGAGAGCGGCGCGAAACGATGGTTGCTGGATTCCGGGCTGCCTCATGTCTATATGGACAGCAAGGAAACTGTTGGTGGTACGGGAGTGAATGCAACTCACTAGACAAGACGTAAGGTCGGTTCATCTAACAGATAGAGCTGCTCTCTTAGCTCGAGTATATGCTCTGCCCAATAGCGCTCGGTATTGAACCAGGGAAAGCTCATCGGAAAAGCTGGATCTTCCCAGCGACGCGCAAGCCAGGCGCTATAATGCATGAGACGCAAGGTCCGCAAAGACTCTACCAACTCAAGCTCCGACGCCCTGAAATCGTGGAACTCGTTATAGCCCTCCACTAGCTCCAGCAACTGCGCCTGTCGCTGATTACGATCACCCGACAACATCATCCAGAGATCCTGAATGCCAGGCCCCATCACCGTGTCGTCAAAATCTACAAAGTTTGGTGTCTCGTCTTTCCACAATACATTTCCGGGGTGACAATCCCCATGTATGCGTAATTTGCGCAACTCACCATGGGCCGAAAACCGTTGCTGAATTTTGTCGATCAGATCTTGAGATAGAGATTCATAGGCAGGTCGCAAGTCTTTAGGCAAAAAATTATTTTCCAGCAAGAACTGCCTGCTGTGCACTGCCAAACGCTCCACCGTAAGTTCAACTCGATGCTCGAAATCATGCAGTGCCCCAACGGAATGTATGCGGCCGACAAAACGCCCCATCACTAGCAGATTATCCAAGTTGTCTAATTCGGGAGGGCGTCCTAGGAACTGTTCGAAAACTGAAAACTGGAAATTTTTATATTGTACAAGCGTGCCCGCACTGCCGAACGCTATGGGCGGTACCACTGGAATTTCCAGCTCGACTAGCTGAAGCGTATAGCTATGCTCTTCGAGTATCTGCGCAGTGGTCCAACGCTCGGGCCTGTAAAATTTTACGATTATTGAGGGCTTGTCTACTAAACCTATCTGATAGACCCGGTTCTCATAGCTATTGAGGGGAAATATTCGCGCGTCGGTCTCAAAGCCGAGGCTCTCCACGGCTTCAAATACGGCGACTGGAGACAAATCAGCATAGGGATGGCTAGAAGACTCCATCTAGAGGGAAACCGCTAGGGCATATTTCAGGCGAGCCGCACAGCTCAGGTGGAGGCCAGTTAACATCAAGAATCTTTTCGATCGGCCTTGCCACCTAAAATCGAAACCGGAAAAGCAGAGACATTATCACCACTGGAAATCTTGCTGACGCCGGTCTTCTCGACTTCATCGATTCGAATTATTGCCTGAATGGGAATAAAGCTTCTCTTAACGCCAGCAAATTCTGCTTTCAGTTTCTCTTCTGAAGGATCTACCACCAATTGTGATCTTTCATCGAACACATAATCCTCGATCTCGATAAAGCCATACAAGTCGCTCTGATAAACCTGTTTTACAAAGACTTCATATACCTTGCCCTTGTTGAGGAAGGTTATCTTGTAGATTTCTGAGGAATTTACCATTGATATCAATCTCTTATCCTAAAAATGCATAGTATTCGATGGGCTGCACCACTGTCTGCTCAGTGTTTGCTTTGCAGCGGGTATGAACGCGCAGAGCTAATTTCAGGCTGCAACCGTGAATTTCAAGCCATTATGCGTCAATTCGTGGTTAAGTACTGCTGATTTTTGCTGTTATAATTCGCCCCCTTTTGAAAATAGCCTTCTACACGGAATTACTGTGAAACCTGAACAGAACAGCATCGAGCCGGAAATAGCAAAAAGCTCTCCAAGCCAGACTAAGAAAGTCTTTATCAAGACCCATGGCTGTCAGATGAACGAGTACGATTCCGATCGCATGCTCGACCTGCTCAAAGAATCGCAGCACGCAGAACTTGTCGATGACCCTGCGAATGCAGACCTATTGCTGCTTAATACCTGCTCTATTCGCGAGAAGGCGCAGGAAAAAGTATTTCACCAATTGGGCCGCTGGCGCAGCCTGAAGGAAGCCAAGCCCGGCATGAAGATCGCCGTCGGCGGCTGTGTGGCTAGTCAGGAAGGCGCCGCTATCGGCAAACGAGCACCTTATGTCGACGTAGTCTTCGGACCCCAGACCCTGCACAAGCTGCCTGAAATGCTGGATGCCAGCGGCAATGGCAAACCTGTCGTAGACATCAGCTTTCCCGAGATTGAGAAGTTCGACCACCTTCCGCAACCTGACGCTAGCTCCTCCCAGGCATTTCTAACCATCATGGAAGGCTGCAGCAAATACTGTAGCTTCTGTGTCGTGCCCTACACCAGAGGCGAAGAGGTCAGCCGGCCGCTAGATGATGTCTTAGCGGAAGCGGTACATCTCGCCGATCAGGGCGTACGCGAGATCAATCTTCTAGGACAGAATGTGAATGCCTACAGGGGTCTAAGCCACGAGGGCGAGATTGTCGACCTGGCCACGCTTATTCAATATATCTCCAGTATCGAAGGCATAGACCGCATCCGCTTCACCACGTCACACCCTATCGAGTTCTCTAGCTCCCTGATCAATGTCTACTCCCAGATTCCCGAGTTAGTCGATCATCTGCATCTCCCTGTTCAGAGTGGTTCAGACCGAATTCTGGCGGCTATGAAACGCGGCCATACGGCACTGGAGTATAAATCCATAATTAGAAAGATCAGAGCTATCAGGCCAAACATCAGCCTCTCTTCCGATTTCATCGTAGGGTTTCCAGGGGAGTCGAACGCTGATTTCGAAGACACCATGAAGCTTATTATCGAAATAGGCTTTGATACCTCGTTCAGCTTCATCTACAGCGCCAGACCCGGCACTCCGGCAGCCGATCTAGTCGACCTCACCCCTGCACAGGAGAAGAAACACCGGCTAGCCACACTGCAATCTCAGATAGTCAGTCATGCCAACGCGATCAGTGCCGCCATGGTAGGGACGGATCAACGCATCCTGGTAACTGGCAAGTCTAAAAAACATGCCGGTGACCTGCAGGGGCGTACCGAAAACAACAGAGTAGTAAATTTCAAGAGTGACGATCATTCACTGATCGGCAACTTCGTAAGTTGCCGAATCTCTGACGCACTACCGAATTCTCTACTCGGCAGCATTTAGCCGCTTGAGATAGATCGAGTGCTTGCTATACTGAATCCATACAACTTGCTACTAAGAGGTCTTTTCCTAACTGCATGACAAATCACACCCTCAGCTTGACCCTGACACCAGACAATGCGCAGCGCCTCTCCAATCTTTGCGGTCGCCTGAATGAACACATACACCAAATAGAAAGTTTCCTTACGCTCACTATTCAACAGCGCGGCAATGTCTTCCAGCTATCGGGAAGCGAATCGGCGATTGCCGATGGCGGCCACATTCTTGAGTCTCTCTATCAGGACACTGCCCACGGCAACTTATTGCACCCGAGTATGGTTCATCTAGCGCTGCAGGAGACCATGCCCTCAGAAGCCAGCGACAGCGATGGCGAAACAGAGCAACTGTTTATAAAGACTCCGAAATCCTCGGTTAAGCCCCGGGGCAAACACCAATGTGAATACGTGCGCAGCATTCACCAGCATGATATTAATTTTGGCATAGGGCCTGCTGGCACCGGCAAGACTTATCTCGCTGTCGCCTGTGCAGTCGAGGCGCTTCTTAAAGAAGAAGTTAACCGAGTATTGCTGGTCAGACCGGCCGTGGAAGCGGGTGAAAAACTTGGCTTCCTGCCCGGGGATCTGGCGCAGAAAATCGACCCCTATCTACGCCCTTTGTATGATGCACTCTATGAAATGCTCGGCTTCGAAAAGGTAGCCAGACTCATAGAAAAGAATGTAATCGAGGTCGCTCCGCTAGCCTATATGCGCGGTCGAACACTAAACAACTCCTTCATCATCTTGGATGAGAGCCAGAACACTACGACCTCACAAATGAAGATGTTCCTCACACGTATTGGCTTTGGCTCTACCGCGGTAATAACAGGTGATGTTACTCAGATAGATTTACCTAAGGGCACCCGTTCCGGTTTAATCCATGTAAGTAAGGTTTTAGCTGGGATCAATGAAATAGGATTTACTTACTTCGAAGCGAAAGACGTAGTGCGTCATCGCCTTGTGCAAAGAATCGTCGAAGCCTACGACGAGTTCGATCGCAGCTCTGTTTCCACACTTAACAGCAAGGATTCCGCACAAGATCAATGAACCCGACAGTTGGTATCAGCAATAACTGCGGGCAACACTGGGTACCAAGCCAGCAACAATGTGAACAGTGGCTTAATTGCGGCCTCCAGACTGCAGGCCATGACGAGCAATGCAGTATCAGCGTCAGCTTCGTAGACTCTGCCGCCTCACAGGCGCTCAATAATGATTACCGAGGCAAAGACAAGCCGACCAACGTTCTGTCCTTCCCCGCCGACTTTCCTAACCAGCTACGCGATCAAGTAGAGACTTTCCCACTGGGCGATATCGTTATTTGTGCAGCTATTGTCGAGCTTGAGGCCAAGGCACAGGACAAGGAGCTCTTGGATCACTGGGCGCACCTGACCGTTCACGGCTTATTCCATCTATTGGGCTATCAGCACGACGACGATACGAATGCGACAGAAATGGAAAAGCTAGAAATTAATACACTGGAAAGGCTTGGAATCTCCAACCCTTATTTGTTAGTGTGATCACCAAGAGACAGCAAAGGATGCTGGTTTCATTGGCTATCCTAAACCTGCCCACCTCGGAGAAAGAGAACGTAGAGAATGACTGACGACCAATCTAACATCGATCCTCGACCCAAGTCTTGGATCGATAAAATTGCGCAAGTCTTTTCCGACGAGCCTACTGACACAAAAAGCCTTCTCGAATTAATTCGAAATGCAGAGCAGGACCAAGTGCTCGATGCCGATGCACTCAGCATCATCGAGGGCGCACTTCAGGTCTCCAGCATGCAGGTGCGCGACATCATGATCCCGAGATCACAGGTGGTCACGGTTCCTGCAGATCTCGCCGCAAATGACATCATAGAACTCATCACCAAGGCCTCGCACTCCCGATTTCCGGTTATCGGAGACAATGTAGACAATGTCATTGGCATCCTTCTGGCCAAGGACCTGTTGCCATTAGCGCTCAATACTGCAGCGGACAAATTCAAGATTAAAGATGTTATACGGCCGGCCACCTTTGTGCCTGAGAGCAAGCGTCTCAACGTTTTGCTTAGAGAGTTTCGTGAGACCCGCCAACATATGGCAATCGTTATCGACGAATACGGTAGCGTCTGCGGCGCAGTCACGATTGAGGACGTGCTAGAACAAATTGTCGGCGAGATAGAAGACGAATACGATGTAGACGACGACAGCTACATCAAGAAATTCGATGAACAGAACCATATTGTCAAGGCTTTGACTCCCGTCGATGAGTTCAATGAATACTTTTCCACAAATTTTAGTGATCAGGAATTCACCACGGTGGGAGGGCTTATACTGCAGCAGTTTGGACATATTCCCGAGCGCGGCGAGACAATCAGAATAGGCCCATTTTTAATCACAATCTTGAATGCCGATAGCCGCCAGATAAAACTGATCAAGGTCACCTCGACCGCAATATCAGAGCCAGGATAAGTAATTCTACAGAGTTTTTTAGCCCTCGCCACTACCTGTTAGCAGCGGTCTGCGGTATGCTTGCAGACCTCGCGACACCTTAAATAAATCTTGCTAATTCACATAGTTAGAGATCAGATGAGCAGCATCGACCCACAGTATCCCCCGCAGGCAGTTGAAGCCGAAGCACAGTCCTATTGGCAAGAACACGAATGCTTTAAAGTGAGCGAAGATTACTCTCGCGAGAAGTTTTATTGCCTCTCAATGTTTCCCTACCCTAGCGGTCACCTGCACATGGGTCATGTGCGCAACTATTCCATTGGTGACGCCATCTCCCGCTACCAACGCATGCTCGGGAAGAACGTACTACAGCCCATGGGCTGGGACGCTTTCGGACTGCCCGCTGAAAATGCCGCCATCCAGAATGAAGTGCCACCAGCGAAGTGGACCTATGGCAATATCGACTACATGCGCGAGCAACTGCAGAGATTGGGCTATGCCTACGATTGGAGCAGAGAAATCGCTACCTGCCACCCCGACTATTACCGTTGGGAGCAATGGTTCTTCACCCGCCTTTTTGCGAAGGGGCTAGTCTATAAGAAATCATCGGAGGTCAATTGGGATCCGGTGGATCAGACCGTTCTGGCTAATGAGCAAGTAGTCGATGGTCGCGGCTGGCGCTCTGGCGCCCTTGTCGAACGCCGCGAGATCCCGCAGTGGTTCATCAAGATAACCGACTTTGCCCAGGAGCTTCTGGATGATCTGGATGGTATGGATGGCTGGCCAGAAAAAGTCCGCACCATGCAGGCGAACTGGATCGGGCGTTCAGAAGGAGTCGAACTGAATTTTGAAGTCGCCGGCGAGAATGATGCCGACCTGAAGCAGCTGAGTGTCTATACAACTAGACCAGACACGTTAATGGGCGTTACCTATGTTGCACTCGCCGTCCAGCATCCGCTGGCAAGCAAGGCCGCACTGTCCGCCCCTAACGTCGCGAAGTATATAGAACAGCAGAGCAACACCAAAGTCGCCGAAGCGGATATGGCTGCTATGGTGAAGACCGGTATAGATACAGGTCTAAAGGCAATCCACCCCATAAGCGGTGAAACACTGCCAATCTATCTCGCTAATTTTGTACTGATGAGCTATGGCTCGGGCGCGGTAATGTCGGTACCTGCCCACGACCAGAGAGACTGGGAATTCGCTAAAAAGTACCAGCTGCCTATCAAACAGGTCGTTCAGCCTGACAGCCCTGACGAGAGCTGTGACTTGGAAAAAGAAGCCTTCGTTGTCAAGGGCAAACTCATCAACTCTGGCGACTTTGACGGACTCGATTTTCTCGATGCATTCACGGCGATCGAAAAGCACCTTCGCGAGCGTGATCAGGGTCAGAAGAAGATCAATTTCCGCCTCCGTGACTGGGGCGTTTCCAGACAACGCTACTGGGGCGCGCCGATCCCCATAATAAATTGTGACAACTGCGGCTCTGTTGCAGTACCCGATGAAGACCTACCCGTGGTGCTGCCTATCGATGTTGAAATCGATGCTAGCGGCTCTCCTCTGGGCAAGCTCAAGGATTTTTATGAGGTCGACTGCCCCAAGTGCAACGCCAAGGCAAAACGTGAGACCGACACCTTTGACACCTTCATGGAGTCTTCATGGTATTACGCGCGCTATGCCTCGCGAGACCAAACCAATAGCATGCTGGACGAGAGAGCTGATTACTGGCTTCCTGTAGATCAATACATTGGTGGTATCGAACACGCGATACTGCATTTGCTCTATGCACGCTTCTTTCACAAACTCATGCGCAATGAAGGCCTGGTAAGCTCGAACGAGCCATTCACCCACCTGCTTACGCAAGGGATGGTTCTAAAAGACGGTAGCAAGATGTCCAAGTCGAAGGGCAATACCGTCGACCCTCTATCACTGATTGAGAAGTACGGAGCCGATACGGTTCGCATGTTTACCATGTTTGCATCGCCTCCGGACCAGTCATTGGAATGGTCCGATAGTGGAGTTGAAGGAAGTTATCGGTTCCTGAAGAGACTCTGGAAGATCGTCGCCAAACATGAAGCCATCGCGTTGCAAGACTTTGGCTCGATAGAGCTCAGCGACGACCAGGCTCAACAGCGCCGAAAAACCCATAAGACTCTGGAAAAAGTTAGCGATGACTATGGCCGGCGGCACACTTTCAACACGGCAATAGCCGCCACCATGGAACTACTGAATGCCGTTACCCGTTTTGCCGATACCCACGACGACACTAACGACCGACTGGTCTTACAGGAGGCGTTAGAGACTGCCATTTTGATGCTTGCTCCAATAGTGCCGCATTTCTGCCATGCCCTGTGGATACACTTGGGTCACGACGAAGCAGTAATGGATGCCACATGGCCCCAGGTAGATCAATCGGCGCTCACTGAAACTTCGATAACGGTGGTGCTTCAGGTCAATGGCAAGCTGCGCGACACGGTAGAAGTGGCGAAGGACATCAGCAAGGACGAACTCGAAAAACTAGCTCTGGACAATGAAGCGGTAAAACGTTTTACCGCAGATGGAACCATCAGAAAAGTTATTGTCGTCCCTGGCCGCCTGGTCAATATCGTCGTCAACTGAACAATGGGAAATCCATGACATTTTTGAGATCTCTCAGTCTGTTCACTCTACTCCTGAGCGTCAGCAGTTGCGGGTTCAACCTACGTGGAAGCGATACTCTCTCAGCCAACTTCAGCAGTCTTCAATTCTTTAGTGAGCAACCAAATAGTGAGCTAACTCGCCTACTGCGCCGCAGTCTTGAAGGCGCCGAAGTTAATCTTATCCCTGTGACTATAAACGCGGCGGATAGCGAGACGCCTATGCTGGGAATTGCCAGTGAGCGGCTTGTATCCAGACCTGTCACTATCAACTCCCGGGCTAGAGCCGCTCAGATAGAGTTGCGGCTCTCGATCGATATAGGCCTCACCTTGGGTAAACAGGTACTCATAGCTCCAGAGACCTTGTTCGTTGAGAGAACGTATTTTCAGGATGTCGAGAATATCAGTGGCAATCAGGAAGAAGCTGATATCATCTCTACGGAGATGCGCCGCGAGTTAATCAATCAAATGATAAGACGACTGGCCGCTACCGACCCCCTATAGACATTCAAGCCTAAATGAAAATCAAACCAGAACAGCTTTCTCGAACTCTCAATCATGACGAACTGCCATTGTACTGGCTGACTGGCGATGAGCCCCTGCTTATGCAGGAGGCCGCCGACGCGATTCGCAAACATTATAAAGAGAAAGGATTCGCAGAGAGAGAAGTGTTCAATGTCGACAAGAGTTTCGACTGGAGCCACTTTTCACAATCCACCGGCAACCTCTCCCTATTCTCTGACAAAAAAATCATCGAGTTGCGACTCTCAACAGCCAAGTTAGATGATCCCGGTAAGAAAGCGCTGCAGCACTATCTAAGTGATCTAAACCCTGACTTCGTCATCTTGATTAGCGGGCCAAGGCTGGATGCCCAAACACTGAAGACCAAATGGTTCACCGAGATCGAAAGACATGGTGCCGCTGTACAAATCTGGCCAATCAATAGAGAAAATTTGGCCCCCTGGCTGGTACAGAGGCTGTTAAGAGATGGCATTCGGGCGGATACCGAGGCCGTACACCTTCTTGTCGACAAAGTTGAGGGAAACCTGCTCGCGGCCATGCAGGAAATTGAGAAACTCAAACTGCTGGCAGGAGAAGTGAGTAACGAGACTATTCATCTGGATGCGAAAACGGTACTGCAGGTGGTAGCTGATAGCTCGCGTTACAGCGTCTATCAGTTGGTTGATTCAGCCCTGCTCGGCGACATTGCCCGCACCCAGAAGATGCTGGCAGGCCTGAAGAATGAAGGGCTCTTCCCGCTGATTATCCTCTCCGCAATCTTCCGTGAGTTAAGATCGCTTCTACCCATGTTAGAGAAGAAGCAGCAGGGGCAGGGTGTAAACGCAATCATCCAATCCGCGCGAGTATGGTCTAATCGCAAGCAGCCTGTTGCCGCCGCATTGGCGAGACTAGACACACAAACCGTCTGGGAACTACTGGATCATAGCCGCATTATCGACCAGAGCATCAAGGGAATGTCCCAGGCAAACACCTGGGACGAGCTCAGCCAGCTGCTGTTGCGATTGAGTGGCGTTGAACTTCTTGCTGCCCAAAAAATTGCAGCAAAGTAAGCTTTCTTAGTTTAATCCCCTGCGCTCTAACAAAGGAGCTATCTTGGCATCACGCCCTCGAAATTTTCGAAATAAAGCCATCGCATCCTCACTCCCGCCTCGCGAAAGCAATGTCTCTCTAAAATGGACGCCATTTTCTCGTAGCAAGCCGCCGTTGCCTTTGAACCATTCAACGGTGTCAGCGTCTAAAACCTCGCTCCAGATATAGGAGTAGTAGCCCGCAGAATAGCCGCCCATAATATGTGAGAAATACGTACTCCGATATCTTGGTGGCACCGCCTCTAAAGCAATGCCCGCGCTCTCCAGCGCCCGATACTCAAAATCGACCATCTCATCCGCCGAGGGAATTTCCTCAGGGGAAAGTTGGTGTAGAGACTGATCTAAAATGGATGCGGCTAGATACTCCGTAGTAACGAAGCCCTGATTAAACTTTTCCGTCTCGAGCACCTTGTCTAGCAATGCTCGTGGCATCTGGTCGCCAGTTTCGAAGTGAATCGCATAGTTCTCTAGGACCTCGGGCCACGTAGCCCACATTTCGTTCACCTGCGAGGGATACTCCACGAAATCTCTTGGCACTCGAGTCCCCGAAAAGTAAGGATATTCAACGTCTGAAAACATCCCATGTAAGGCATGACCGAACTCGTGAAACATCGTGGTCACTTCATCAAAAGTAAGAAGTGTCGGATCACCCGCCTGAGACTCTGTAATATTCAGATGATTAGCTACGATGGGGATTGTGTCCATCATGGCATTCTGAGAGATGTACGAGTTCATCCAGGCACCCCCCCGCTTCGTTGGTCGCGCGTAGGGATCCATCAAGAACAGCGCTAGAGTCTGACCACCTATATCAAAGAATTCAAATACGCGGACATCTTCTTGGTAAACCGGCAGGTCAAATCGCTCCTGAAATGTAATTCCGAAGAGTTTCTCTGCAGCAAAAAATACTCCTCGCTGCAAAACATTGTCGATCTCAAAATAGGGCTGCAACTGACTCTCATCGAATTGGTATCTCGCGGAACGCAGCCTCTCTGTATAGAACGACCAGTCCCAAGCTCTAAGCTCAAAATCAAACCCATCATCCTCTATCATCTGCTGTAGGTCAGCGGCCTCCACCTGCGCATTCGCCACTGCCGGTGGAGCGAGTTCAAGCAACCGCTGATTAACGGCTTCAACCGTACCCGCTGTAGTATCCTCAAGAACGAATGCTGCGTGATTGGAATAGCCTAAAAGTTGCGCTCTTTCGGCACGAAGGCGCAGTAGGTCGGATAGAATCTGTGTATTTTCATAGGGTCCGCCTCGACTTCCGCGCGATAGAGACGTCGTATAAATACGCTCTCGAAGAGCTCTATTCTGTAAACTAGCAAGGCTAGGTTGACCGCTGGTATTTAATAGAGGAATGACAAACTTACCCGGAAGTTCGCGTGCTTCTGCCTCGTCCTCTGCCGCAGCTATGAGAGCCTCACTCATCCCCGTGAGCTCTTCGCGCGAATCAACTACTATCGCTAGTTCGTTTACCTCACTTAGTACATTTTGTCTGTATTGAGTTCGCAACACAGCAATTTGGCTGTTTAAGCTTCTCATCTGCTCTTGCTGATCAGCTGTAAGCCCCGCTCCTGCTCTCACATAATCGACATCGTATTGCTCCAACAATCGCAGGGACTGAGCATCCAATTTCAGCTGCTCACGCCGCTCGTGGAGAAAGCTTATGCGCTCATAGAGAGCTGGATTGAGAAGTATCCTGTCGTTGTGAGCAGCTAAGCGCGGAGCCAGCTCTTGCTCTAATTCGCGAATTGCATCGTTCGTATGAGCGCCAGCAAGACTAAAAAATACTCTCGATACTCTACTCAATAGTTGGCCACTTATCTCCATGGGTAAGATAGTATTCTCAAAGGTAGGCTCATTTGCTTGATTTACGATCGCATCGAGCTCCTCCAGCTGCTCGGCCATTCCTTGCTCAAAGGCAGGCAGATAGTGGCTGTTCTCTATCAGATCGAAAGGCGGGTAGTTTAGGTAGAGCTGACTTTCCTGAAAAAAAGGATTGATAGCAGACTGAACGGTATTGGCCATGGATTGATTGTTCGAGCTGTCCAAATCTGCAACGGGGGAACTATCCCCCGTATCTGAGCAGGCAGTTAGTACAGACAGAGTAATCATTAGCGTAAAACATGTCCCAAAGCTCGATTGCGTAACCATGCATACTCCCTCCGATTTCGGGGTAGTTGAATTAATAGAGTAAAAACGTCACCTAGATCTAAATTTCAGCCAACAATTGTCGAAATTTGCCCATAACAGCCTGATCTTACCCCAATCAGCTGTTGGGTTATCATATAAAATTTCGCAAACGTGCGCGTAGATGCGCAGAGAGATACAGAGTGAATTTTTTGACTTCCCAGCCCAAGAATCTCAAATCGATTCACACTTCGATGACCGGCCTCCTCCTTACAGTTGCACTGTTGCTGCTGCCCTGCACTGACGCTTGGGCTGCAGAGCTGAATATTACGCAGAATCAACTACCGGTAAATCTGGGCCCTTACCTCGACAGCTTTGAAGACCCAGAGCGCGCGCTCACTATTGAGCAGGTGATATCTGAATCGATTCAATGGCAACGCTCCACGCAATCCATCCCTACGATGGGCCTGAGCAAATCTGCACACTGGTTCAGCATAGTGATTAGCAGCGAGAATATGATGGACGAGGACTTGGTGCTTTCACTGGACACCCCTGCCTTAGACCGAATTGAGTTTTATTTTGTTAACGGTGACGAGGTATTTCGTACCTCGGTGGCGAGCGATACGATTCCCCTGTCGCAGCTAGACTATCCCTACCGAATACCGGTGATTCCTTTCCAGATCGCCGTGCAGGGCCAGTACACCAAGATCATCTTTCGCGCCACATCGTCTGTTGGCGTGGAGATACCACTAACGCTTACTACCGTTTCGCTACTAGCAGAAGCTCAGCAATCAGTACTGATTTTTGACGGCGCACTACTGGTGATGTTCCTGTTCTGTTTTGGTATATCAGTGACCCTTTTTATCTATACGCGAGACCCTCAAAGCCTTGGCGTAACCTTATTCTTTGGCGCTGCCGCCATATTCCTGCTTTCCCAAACTGGCCTTGGCAGAATTTGGTTCTGGCCTGAGAGCGTAGACGCCAATACCCGTATCTCTTTGGTGTCCGCAACAGCATTAGTTGCCAGCCTGTACCTGATTGGCCGAGCGCTACAATTCGAGAATAGATATCGGGACTCGGCAAACATAGTGCTACGATTTCTCACCTACGCGATGATCCCTCTAGGCCTGTACTAAATAATAATCCCCTTCGATCAGATTAACAGCGACAACATCGTACTTGTTTTGGTTATAGCTCTACTGGTCGCGTTTACGGTATTGATTATGGCTTCAATTACAGCCGTGCAGGGCGCAAAAGCCGCCATCTATCTCGTAACCTCCTGGGTACTGATTACTCTCGCCTACAGCTCGCTGTTGGTTTACAAATTTGAGCTGGTGGGAAGATTCGCCTCTTCCTCTATCGTAGGTCAGACCCTGGTGATCGCGGCTAGAATATTCCTTCTAATGTCCATGGCTGAATTTGTTCGCTCGAAGAGCGACGAACTCGTCGAGGCTCGCATGGACACCAAGGCCAAGGCGGACTTCCTGAAGAATCCATCTAGAGAATTCTTAACCCCCGTAGATCTCATCCTTGCAAACTCGTAGAGATTAATGGCCGCACAGTCGGACAAACTAGACGAGCCTACAAAAAGACATATGACAAACGTCGTACTACAGAGCGATCGCTTACACAATCTAATAACCGATTTGCTGGAGATGGCCGAACTGGAATCCGATAGCTTCGAGCCAGAATTCGAATTGGTTGAGATGACAAATTTTCTTGGCGAAATCAAAAAGTTGATGTCGCCATCTGTCATGGAAAAAGGATTAGAACTAAGGTCAGAATTCTCGTCCGCAAACCTGTTAGTACAGACAGACAAATCACGCCTGCAGCACATTCTGATAAAAATAATAACTAATGCAATTAAATAAACAGAGACCGGCAGCATACTCCTCGCCTACAAGGCCGTATATTTTCAGCGCAGGCTAGGCATTGAGATTTCGATCGAGGATACCGGTCGCGGCATGAGCGAAGAATTTCAAAAAGTGTTGTTTCGAGAGTTCTCGCGCGAGGAAAGCTATTCGGAGAAAGATCAGCAGGGAACAGGATTGGGCATGGTCATAGTGAAGCGCATGATAGAAAAATTAGGTGGAGAGATTACTTTTGAGCCGCAGCGCGATGCAGGCAGCCGATTCATTATTCGATTACCGCTATGTGTTTTAAAGAAATAAGATTCTGACCCTGGCGCCCCGCCTAGTCAGTCTCCTTCTCCAATTGATAGACCGCATCACTCACATCTTCCATCTTCAGCTCAAAGCTTTTCAATGCATCTGCCAAGCCCTGATTGTAGTAATACACACCCACTTCCTTCGAGAAAAAATCTAGCAGAAATTCCGCATCGAAGCTGCCTAGTTCCTGATGCAGTTCGTCTTGAAAATATTTTTGAATTTTCGCTACCACATCAACCTTAACGCTACTATCGAGCTCGATATCCGCCAACTTAGACTCCCAGCTGCCGCGCTAGATCGTTGAAGTCCTCCGCCGTATAGTCGAACTCACCGTCCGGATTTCTGTTCACCGGCCGCCCAGGGCCGCGTTCTAGCGGGCGAATGACATAAGCCGTCTTCAAGCCTGTACGAGCTGCCGCACGCAGATCGCCCGGATGCGCTGCCACCATCATTACCTGCTCTGGCTTCAAGCTGAGCAAATCAGCAGCCTTGAGATAGGCCTCTGGATCAGGCTTATAGTGCCCGGACAGTTCTGCAGAGAGAATCGCATCCCAAGGCAATCCACCGTTCTTCGCCATATGCGTCAGTAGAGAAACATTGCCATTGGAGAGTGTTGTAATCACATACTTGCTCTTAAGCTTATTCAACCCCGAAACTGTATCGGGCCAGGGAGAGAGGCGATGCCATGCCTCATTGAAATGTACCAGTTCGGCCTCACTCATGCCGGTAAGACCGTATTCTTTAACCAAGTCATCGAGGATCATACGGTGAAGGTCGTCTATCTTGGTCCAGGGCATCTCGCCAGAACGAACCTTATTCATGGCGGGGCCGTAGCCTGCACGCCAACTCAGCGTAAATGCTGCCCAGTCGACATCGTAGCCCTTCTTTGCTGCTAGCAATTGACCTTCCCGAATAATGGAGCCATACCAATCGACAACCGTTCCGAAAACATCAAAGGTCAGCGCTTTCACATTATTCGCCACAGAGCCATCCGCCGCCTGCGAGGCCAGAGGCAACAGGCCAATGCCTGCTCCTAGCGGAAGCACAGAAAGCGTGCGCAGGAATTGTCGTCTGCTAGGTGTATCTAATGAAAGCGAGCGTATCGATTTTGTGGGGACATTCGTCATGGCAGTTCTCCAAGCAGGGCACAGCCTGCAGCTCTTTTTAATCTACGTTAGCATACTGGATTTTCTAAAAGAAACTCTACTGGAAATAAACTGCGAGGATCGCAATAGGGCAAACGAACTTAACGTAGAAGGGCCAGACCTTCCAGAAGAGCCCATGTTCTGCCTCTGGACTGCCGTGACGAATCTCATCAAGGATCTCGTTCCGACGCCAGATCCAGGCCGCGAAAACACAGATGAATAGACTTAACAGTGGCTGGCTTCTCTCCGTGGTGAAGTTCACCACCCAGTCGAAAAGAGGGTCGAAATTAAAAACGATAACCAAAGAAGTCAACGTGATGATAATACCGATAATGATTGCCGCCTTCGGCCTGGGCATACCTCTATTCTCAACACTATAAGCTACCGGCACTTCAAGCATGGAAATCGATGAAGTGAGTGACGCTATTGTCATCAATGCGAAGAACGCTAGCGCTACTAAAATACCTATTGCACCCATGTTGTTAAACAGCGCCGGTAGCACCGAAACAATCAGACCAGGCCCCGCGATTAGGCCACCCGTATCATCGAAGATTTCCACACCGCTGGCTAACGCTACGTACATCGCCGGCAGTATCAGCAAACCCGCCAGCACCGCAATTCCAACATCTAACAATGCCACCAGAGCACCCACCACTGGAAGATTCTCATCCTTGCTGATGTAGGACCCATAGACCAGCATAGTACCGACGCCAAGAGAGAGGGAGAAGAAAGCCTGCCCCATGGCATTGATCAACAACTGAGGGTCGGTAACTCGTGAAAAATCTGGCACTAGATAGGCACGCAAACCATCCATAGCACCTTCAAGTGTAAACACATACAGAATCAGGAGTACCAGTATCCCGATCAGCGATGGCATCAGCCTGGTGGCCCATTTCTCTATGCCATCCTTTACGCCGGCGGTAATAATGAGAACAGTGAATGCCATGAATATAACGACGAAGATTGCATTTCGAATCTCTGTATAGGTAGTCAGCCACTCGGAGAATCCTGTCAGGCCTAGAATTCTGGCAAGAGGGTCTAAAAAGAAAGCCATCATCCAGCCACTGACTATGGCATAGAAGCTAAGTATCAGGCTGACCGTCACAATACCCACGAGACCGATACCCATGGCAAGAATCTGACTCTTCCTGCCGGTGGAAATGCTGTTGAGCGCCGCCAAAGCATTGGAACGCGTATGTCTGCCGATAATGAGCTCAGCCATCAAAGCCGGGTAGCCCAAAGCAAAGGCAAGAATAAGGTAGGTAAACAGAAATGCGGCACCGCCATTGGAAGCAGTATTTGTAGGAAAACCCCAAATATTACCGAGGCCTACTGCCGAACCTGACGCGGCCATGAGAAAGCCGAACCTGGATGAAAACTCCCCGCGCGCCGCTGACACTATTTCCTCTACCTCTCCAAATTACTGATCAAACGATTCCAGTGTAAAGCTACCCGTCGCCAGGTCAGTAAGAACAAAAACCACGTTGCTAACTATGCTTACCGAGCCATTTAAATTTACCTCCAGCGAGGGAATTCTAAGGCGCCCGTCTATGGTGGAATATTCGGCTATGCCATCGAAGCTCTCTTTGCGCGGAATGACACTCTCCGCGTTTGCGCGAATTACCACATTTGGCGAGGAGCTCACTGCGTTAAAATTCATGCTGATCAGATCGGCACCCGAGTCGATACTCACCGAGGTTATTAACAGCCCTGTCGCCGACTCGAGCACATGGGGTGCTGAGCTAAAGCGCTGCATGACCTCGGCATTAATATAGAGGAAGTCTTTTGGATTGATATATTCAGGGGTGATGTAGGGCGCCTCAGAAGCTTTCACCCCCAGCGAGATAAACGGCAAGCTATCGATAGCGTCCACAGTAATCATGCCATCGCCCAAAACGACGCCAAAGACTGTAAACCCGCCATTACTGTCATCCAGTGACGCGCTATTGTCCACCAGATTTACAAACCACTGATTTGTGGCGCTGTTTGGGTCACCATCGACTTTAGCCATCGCTACCGTGCCGCGCGTGTTGGATACACTGAATTCATTCTGAATCGGGGCATCAGAGGGCACATCGATAGGGCCTTCGAACGGGCGAAAACGGTATCCGCCGCCCTGCACCACAAAATTATCGACAGCTCGGTGAATATAGGTGCCGTTATAGTCATTACGATTGACGTAATTGAGGAAATTCTGGACCGTGATTGGTGCCACGTCATCCAGCAATTCTATGGAATAATCACCGATTCCGGTGCTAATACGGACTATAGTTCCAGCCATAGCAGACGGGACGGGAACGAGGACGAAACACAGAACAAGTCGAACCGAGGAATAGCTGAGATTTCTGCCAAGGCTGCGCCAACTAACTACGGTCATGAATACTCCTAAACTACGATGTTGCCTTTGTTATATCTATCTGTTCGAGGCAGCATAGGTTAAGTTCCGATAAGATTCAACTCTCATTCGGACCTTGCTTTTAGTCAGGCAACTCGCTTCCAAAGTAGCGAGAAAAATGTCCGGAAGAGCCCACTTCTGCTCCAATTTTCGGCGCCTTCAGTCGCCCCTCAGGGAAATATTCACTGGCGACCAATAGCCTGAATGTGATCTAATACGCGACTTTTCACGCAGCTCTAACAATGCAAACGTGCAGCTATAATGCCATTGCATCCAGCCACGGATTAGATGCGAAGTTTTTGTCTAATCGTTCAGTAAAATCAACAGGTCTGCTCAGCTAGTGCCAAATCATCAAAATTCACTCCCCGGCTTCGATGTTCCTAATCAGAACTCCTTTTCAGGCAACGAAGAAAGCTCGAAAACACTTCCTCATCACGCCGTTGGCATCGGAATTGATTACGGCACCAGCAATAGCGCGGCTGCAATCTTCGATGGCAGCAAGGTGCATCTCGTTCAACTAGAACAGCTTTCGGCTATCATGCCGTCGGCCACTTATATAGATAGAGACTTCCAAATCAGCACCGGCCAGACTGCGATCAACAACTACATCCAGAGCAACACAGGTCGTAAAGTCGAGCTTAGCGCCGAGATTCTGGGCGAAGCCAGAACCACCACCGGCCAAACCGGTGATAAGGGCCTGCCTGAAGAAGCCAATACCCAGACCCTCTATGGCCAGTCGTTTGTAGACGGCGGTCAACAGGGGCGCCTCTTTAGAGGCATTAAACGACTGTTAGGCAGTGCAGCTGCTCCACGACTTATGGTTTTCGATAGAGCCTTTCGATTGGTAGCTCTAATCACTCCACTGTTGCTAAGGATCAGAAAAAGCATAGACTTATTGGTATCTAGGCAGTTCGCCGACCCTGTCCCAACTAACCATGCCTGTATTGGTCACCCTGTTAATTTCGAGGGCAGCGCTGACAATCGAAACCATGCGGCTCTCAACATGCTGTCCGAAGCCTGTGGTTACGCAGAGTTTATCCAGCAATCTTATTACCCCGAACCCATAGCAGCTGCGCTGAGCTACCTGCACACGAATCAGGAACAGCCCGCACAGTCACAGATCCTATTGGCAGTGGATTTCGGTGGCGGCACACTCGACCTCTGCTTGATACGTCATGAGCAATCCAACTTCGAAGTCGTGGCCACACATGGAATAGGGTTGGGTGGCGACCATATCGATCAGGTGTTATTCAAAAAATTGTTATTCCCCCTTCTAGGCAAGGGTGAACGCTGGAAACGCTCCGGAGAAGATCGTGAAATAGAAACCCTGTTTCCGTTTGAGGAATATGAGGACCTGCTTCTAAATTGGGCCATCAGCTACATGCTCAATCAGAACAAGTTCACGACACCGCTTATGCAGAGAATTAATGAGAAGGACGAGGCTTCAATAAAATTTCAGCGCCTATACGATATGATTAAGAGCAACTACAGCTATCTGGTATTCCAATGCATCAAGGATTTAAAGGCCGAGCTTTCCGACAAAGAAACCGCAAAGCTTGACATACCCGAACTGGATATCGAATTTGACGTGAGCCGCGATCAGTTCGAGGTCATGATTGCCGATTTGCTCGATCGTTTCAGTCAGTCGATATCCGATCTATTGGATAGCGTAGGTTTACGAAGCAACAATATAGACTTGGTCATAAGAACTGGCGGGTCTTCACTCATACCCGCCGTTAAGCGAATACTAGAGATCCAGTTCCCAGGCAAGGTCATAGAGCACGACCCTTTCACCAGCGTTGCTGCGGGCCTGGCCATAGCAGACTATCAAGGGCTGGGACAAAGGAAGGAAGATACCTAGCGACGCAGCTGCGCAACGAGAGGCTCGATGGGTCTTAGAGTTCGACGCGCAGCGACTCGATAGAGTCAGAGAATGGCATAGAGAGAATCTGCCCCTCTTTCTCAACATTCACCAGGTTCACCTGATCCGGCCACACATCTCGAAGCGCCAGATTCACAACACTTAGCGCTTTCACATCATCTAGCTGCTCGGTCTCCTGATAGACCCAGAGAAACTGGCCATCTATCTCTGCGCCCACATAGTTCAGACTCAGCTCAACACTCTTCCCGAGGGAGTCCTCTGCGGCAACTGCAAAACGATTCATTACGTAATTACTGAACAGCTCCCGCGATACATCTGATTCCATTAGGTTCTGCGACTCACCAAACACCACGCCCGCGGCATGCTCAGCATCATGAATGAAAAACCTGTGCATGATTTCAATATTGCCCGTGTTCGCATTGAACAAGATACGAGTGACGGCCATTTTTTGCTGATGGGCAACGCTGTAACCTGATAGCAGACTAAGCAGCAAAAATAGAAGACCAAGAGCATGCGCTCTTGGTCTTTCTCGCAAAGAAAGTAGGCCCTGCTTAGTCTTCAGGCTCATCATCGTCATCAGTCTTAAGCTCTGTCTTAATATCTTGCATGATATCTCGACCGATCAGGCTACCACCGCCTTCAGATTTAAAGCTCTCTATGCGTGAAGGAATGATCCGGCGCGGATAGTAGTTATTCTCAATATCGGCATCGGCAGTTTCCTGCATGGGGTCGATAACAATACTTAGCAATTCCTTCTCGCTCACCATGAGCTTCTTAACCTGGCGCGCATTTCTTCGCCATATCTCGGCTGGCAGACGCATCTCCTCCTTGCTCCCATCGGCATATTCCATTTCCAGAATTATCGGCATAACCAAACCACCGGCATTGGAGAGCTCGAAGATATAGTAGTTCAGGTCTTGTGAGACTGCGCGCTCGAGAACAGCACGTTCCCAGTCTTCCAAGCCTTCCAGGAAACTGTTATAGCTATTGCGCTCCTTGTTAGTGACCGTGAATTGATCGTTGTCGTCATAGAAGTCACGAACATCTGCATTGCGCTCAACCCAGGGCAACCTGCCTTCCTCACGATTTCTCTCAATGTAGACGGAGGGTGGCAAGGCTTTCTCAATCTCCCGCTGGCGAGAATAATCGATATCTGGATTCTCCGTGTCCATACGCATCTGGTAGACACGATCGAGGGAGATATCCACATGGTCGGTCGTGTAGAACCAGCCACGCCAGAACCAGTCCAGATCTATACCAGACGCCTCTTCCATGGTACGAAAGAAGTCCGCCGGTGTGGGTCGCTTGAACTCCCATTGACGCGAGTACTCTTTAAATGCGAAATCGAAAAGCTCACGCCCCATAATTGTTTCGCGCAGTATATTGATAGCAGTAGCAGGCTTCGAATAAGCGTTGGGCCCCAGGCGCAGCACGCTGTCAGACTGCGTCATGACAGGAACCTGATTCTGAGAAACCATATAATCGACGATATACCTTGGCTCAACACCCCAGGGTATCTCCGCATCCCACTCACGCCCTGCAACCGAATCAAGATAGCTGTTAATACCCTCATCCATCCAGGTCCATTGCCGCTCGTCAGAATTTACAATCATGGGAAAATAGAAGTGTCCCACCTCATGAATCACCACTCCTATCAGGAAACGTTTTTCCGCAAGAGAATAAGTACGACTACCATCGTCCTGCAGCGTGGTTCGCGGGCCGTTAAATGTGATCATCGGATATTCCATGCCGCCGACAAAACCCGCATTCAATGAAATGGCCGTAGGATAAGGGAAATCGAATGAGAAGCGGCTGTACACTTCCAGTGTATGAATGACAACTTCAGTAGACAGATCTGACCACAGTGTGCCACCTTCCTTAGGGTAGTAGGACATCGCCATTACCAGCTCTTGCTCGGCACCCTCCTGACGATACCCCTTGGCATCCCAAATAAATTTTCTTGAAGAACCCCAGGCGAAGTCACGAACGTTTTCCGCAGCGAAGCGCCATGTCTTCGTGTCGCTCACCCCTTCTCTCTCGTTCTCTAGGGCTTCTTCGGGCGTAACGATGAACACCGGGCGTGCGGCCGTCTCCGCTTCCTGCAGACGATCGCGCTGAACTCGGGTTAACACCTGGTTAGCATTCTGCAGCTCGCCCGTAGCCGCTACGATGTGATCTGAAGGAACGGTCAGTGAAACTTCGTAGTCACCAAACTCCAGAGTAAACTCACCTGAGCCTAAAAATTCTTTGTTGGTCCAACCCTCGTAGTCGGTATAGGCAACCAGGCGGGGGAACCATTGGGAAATTGCGAACAGATAATTACCGTCCTCATTCTCGTCATCTGGAAAATACTCGTAACCACCGCGAGGCCGAAGCACATCGCCATTGACGATGTGATAGGCATAATCGATTTCGAATTCGATGTCTTGACCCGAGCTTAAGGGCCGCGGCAGATCTATCCGCATTAGCGTACCGACAATCGTATGGGGCAGATCATTGCCCGAGCTGTCGCGGACGGAGCTTATTTCGTAACCATGATCCACGTCTTCTATGTATTGGATACTGCGTAGCTGGCCCAGGCTTAGGCGGGCAGGCGAATTTGAGTCAGGGCTACTCCTATTAAAGGTAGAGCTCATATTGCCAATGGAGTCATTGCGAAAACGATTCTGATCTAGCTGCAACCAGAGATAGCCCAGGGTGTCTGGAGAGTTATTCTGATAGCTAATGGTTTCGGTACCGGAGATTCGCTGCGACTCTTCATCCAGAGCGACATCGATCTCGTAATCGACTTCCTGCTGCCAATACTGATGGCCCGGCTGGCCGGAGGCGTTTCTATAAACATTCGGAGTCGGTAAGACTTCGTTCAGCTGACGAAACTTGTCTTGAAACGATCCTTTCGTCTGTTGAATGCCTTGTGCCAAAACTAAGGAATTAATGAGTAACGCGGTAATCGCTGCTGCTAGCAAGACGGTTCTCTTCATAACGACCGATCTCCTGAATTATGCTTGTCCTAGGCCTGTGCTAGGGAGGTATATGCAAAGTGGGTTTGTGCCAGGCAATAGCTGCAAATAATACCGCGTTTTGCAGAAATTGTGGCCTTCCATTTAATATCCAGCCCTATTCTAAGGTAAACTAAGGCCTATGGACCTCATTCTGGCAGCCATTCCGTTTTTCTTTCTGCTGATTTTCATCGAGTTAGCCTATGGGATCGTGCGCGGCAAAAACACCTACAGGCTCAACGACAGCATTAACAACATCTCTATGGGCAGTCTAAGTCGCCTCCAAGGCCTTGTTATTATTGGCCTTTCCGGGACAATCTACGAAATTATTGTTGCCAGGTATCAACTCGCACAGCTGTCGGATCAAGCACTCTGGGTTTGGATCAGTTGTTTCCTGCTGTACGACTTTGCCTACTACTGGAAGCATCGTTTGGGCCATGAAGTTGCCTTATTCTGGGGTTCCCATGTCGCACACCACCAGAGCGAAGACTTCAATCTGAGTACAGCGCTACGTCAAAGCAGCATCGATTTCTATGGCTTCCTGTTCTACCTGCCTTTTTTCTTCCTGGGTTTTCCAGCTGAAATTCTATTCACCGTCGTGAGCCTGAATTTAATCTATCAGTTCTGGGTTCATACCGAGCATGTCCCCAAGCTCGGCCCCTTTGAATGGATATTCGTTTCGCCTTCGAATCACAGGGTTCATCATGGCCGCAACAAGGTCTATGTAGACAAAAACTACGGCGGCGTCTTCATTCTTTGGGACAGAATTTTTGGCAGCTTTCAGGAGGAGCTGGCAGAAGAGCCCGTTGCCTTCGGCTTACGCAAACCGTTGAATAGCTGGAACCCCGTGTGGGCTAATGTACACGTTTACTGGCGCCTCATCCTGGACTTCTACGCTATGCCCGGGGTACTCAATAAGCTGAAACTATTAGTCAAACCGCCGGGCTGGCGCGCCGACACGCAGCAGAGTCATTGCAAACTCGAGGGCAAGTCGGTCGACCTCACTCAGAAATTCGACCCAGAAATCTCACGCTTCAGTCTGATCTATACGGCGGTCCAGTTTACGCTTACCGTCGCGCTAAGCCTTGCGGTCTTGCTCAGCGCGGGGTCTCTCGATTACTTGCTGCTAGGCGCCGTCGTAACTTATCTTTTCTTCTCGTTCTTTGTACATGGGACTTCCCTAGAGGGAAGGGAGTTTGCCCTGACCTTGGAAATAGTCAGGTTGGTATTTCTAATGCCGTTTCTGCTGTTGCTTGATCTAGGCCCGGTCATGACGGCGCTGCTGATTGGCAATTCGGCGCTAGCACTACCCCTGCTTCTTATCGCAGGCTCGAAGCGCACTCAAAATCTTGCAATGAACTAGATCGGGTTGAGAGGAAACTCCAGGAGCAACTCTTCGGTTTCCGGGTCGCGCAACTCAAATTGGGCTTGAGTCGCTCTGCTCAGGGCATCGGTAAAATTAGACCCGTTGTCGAGATTACTGATAATGAAAGCAACGCGCGTGGTAATGCTGCTGGCCGGGGGTATCAGCAGGGGAATAAACTTATAGCCATCAGATTCACTCAACATTCCCCGCACCGTAGACTCGACGCTCAGGCTTGAACCTGGGATACGGGTTCTCACCGCTCTAAACAAGGCCGACTCACCGTTGGCGTCCGTCATTCTCATGAACACATTAACCTGCTTGGTAAACAGCTCAAGATTGCTAACCCGCAGAGCTGGCGTATAGATCGGGTAGCTAAACCCCACCTCGATAATTCCATTACTTGAGCTATCGGTAATCATTTCACTAGTTACCTGCTCCGCACTAATTCCCACTCCTGCTTGCTGGGGCAGTAGAACAAAATAGTAAACCAGAACCGGCACAATAGCTGGTATGCAGACAGCGGCGGCATAGGTGCCGGGCTTGTCTGAAAATAGGGGATTGAAGGGATAGGCCGCTATGAGCGCCGCAACGATGGCTAGCGACAAGAGCGCGGCTCGAACAAACAAGGGCTCACTGCCAATTCGAGCAGGATTCTGCGCAATAAACACGATAGTTGCTACAGCGACGAGCAGCGCTGCAATGCAGATAATTATTTTCCTTATATTGGTATTCATGACTGCCTAAGAGCAATACTGAACGGCGCTGGCGAATCTAAATTTGCTCGCCATGAGCCTGTTTATCCGCATGATAAGAAGATCTTACCAAGGGTCCACTGGCCACATGTTTAAAACCTAGGCTCTCACCATAGGCGCGCAGCTCTTCGAATTCATCGGGATGGACGAAGCGCTCTACCTTAAGATGATCTCTAGATGGCTGGAGGTACTGGCCGAGGGTCACCATGTCAATGTTGTGCTCATAGAGATCGACCATGACTTGTTTCACTTCATCCAGAGTCTCGCCCAGCCCTAGCATCAAGCCCGACTTCGTTGTTACCTCGGGCTTCAGCGCTTTATATCTCTTAAGCAGTTCTAGCGACCAGGCATAATCTGCTCCCGGCCTCGCCTGCTTGTATAACCTGGGTACGGTTTCAAGATTATGATTGAATACGTCGGGCGGACTGTCTTTGAGGATCTCCAGCGCAATATCCATCCTGCCGCGAAAATCAGGCACTAGCACCTCAACCTTGATGTCGGAATTTAATCTGCGTGTCTCGCTTATGCAATTAGCGAAATGCTGCGCCCCACTGTCTTTCAGATCATCACGGTCTACCGAGGTGATCACCACATAACTCAGACCCATCTCACTGATGGCTGCGGCGAGTTCTGTCGGTTCATTCTCATACAGAGGTTTGGGTTTGCCATGGGCCACATCGCAAAATGGGCAACGCCGAGTGCAGATGTCTCCCATAATCATAAATGTCGCGGTACCGTTACTAAAACATTCCCCAAGATTTGGACAGGACGCTTCTTCACAGACCGATGCCAGTTTGTGCTCTCTTAACTTCTGCTTAATATGGTTTATTTTAGATGAGGCAGGGATTTTTACACGAATCCAATCTGGCTTACTGAGAAGCTCAGTGGTGGGGATCACCTTCACCGGAATGCGACGAACTTTGTCAGCGCCTCGAAGCTTCTCTCCTTCAACTAAAACGTTTCTTCGCTCTCTGTCAGCCATGTAGATTAATTCTCACTCAATCGGATTCGTTATGTTCGAGATAGCCTAGCGCATCTAACAATTTGTTGCTGAGCACCCTGCTCACCCTCTGCATTAGCATCTCAGTATCAGGCACATGGTCAGCAATCTGTGTAACCGCCAGGTTTTCAAAACCGCAAGGATTAATACGCGAAAATGGCTCCAAGTCCATCTGCACATTGAGGCTAAGTCCGTGATAGCTCCTGCCTCTGCGTATACGCAAACCCAGGGCAGCTATTTTAGCATCATTAACATAGACACCGGGAGCCTTCGCTTTGCCACTCGCCGCTATACCAAATTCCTGCAAAGTCTGAATTATCGCCAGCTCGATGAGGTCAACGAGATCGCGCACGCCCATATTACGGCGCCTGACATTCAGTAACAGGTAAACAACCAGCTGGCCTGGGCCATGATAGGTTACCTGACCGCCTCGATCTATCTGAACTACGGGGATGGGAGCCGGATTTAAGACATGCTCAGCCTTTCCTGCCTGGCCCTGAGTAAAAACCGGTTTGTGACTCAGTAACCAGACCTCGTCAGCGCGATCCTCCGCAGCCTGCTCCACCAGATAACGCATGGATTTCCAGATTGGCTGATATTCCTGCAAGCCCAGCCTGCGGACAACTAAGGGTGGCTGCGCCTTATCCTCGCCCTGCTTGGTTTCGGCTTTGAAGTGCTTATAGTCAGCGAGCAGCACCCTATAGGACCATCTTCACACTTTCGATAGTTTTGAGGTCATTGAAGATGTTTTGCAACTGATCTACGCCTGTGGCGGCGATCGTGATTCTTACAGAGACATACGTGCTTTTCTTACTGGGCTGTAATTCTATGAGATCTTCGGAGATCTTGCCGGTGTGTTTCTCAACCGTCGTAACAACTTCCTTATGAAATTCAAAACTCGCCACACCAATAATTTTAATCGGATATAGGCAAGGGAACTCTATCTTTGGCGCTTCTTTCTCCTCAGGTACATCTGGCTCTTTTGACATATAACTAGCCCGAGAACATATTACTGAATAGCAAGGTGATCCAGTCGACGAAACGTTTGAGTATACCGCCTTGCTCAACCGCCTGCATGGAGACCACATCCCCCTGATAGAGGATGTTATTGTCCAGCACTACCCGCACCTCCCCCATGATCTGCCTATCGCTCAACGGCGCTCGAATAATCTCATCGACGTCTACAGTCGCCGTCATCGACTCAGCTTGCCCTCGGGGGATAGTAATATAGACCTCATCTTCGATACCAAGATCTACAGCGTTTAACGCGCCGGAGTAAACCGGCACATTAGTTAGCACCTGATCGGAGTCATACAGCTTATGGGTCTCGTAGTAACGAAACCCGTAAGTCAGCAATTTTTGTGTCTCTATCGCTCGCGCTTCTTCACTCGCGGTTCCCATGACAACAGAAATAAGACGCATCCCGTCACGCTCGGCGGAGGCTACCAGACAGTAACCGGCGGCATCGGTCCACCCTGTTTTCATGCCATCGACATTGCGGTCGCGAAACAGCAAGGTATTTCGATTCGATTGGCGAATATCGTTGTAGGTAAACTCGCGCTCCGCATACATCGGATAAAACTCAGCATGTCGAGTGATAGTAGCTTGGGCCAGAGTCGCCAGATCTCGCGCGGACATCGTGTTGTAGTAGAGCTCGGTGTCCAGGCCACTGGCATTCATGAAAAATGTTTGCGATAGACTCAAAACTTCGGCGTACTGATTCATCATGTCGGCAAAGGCTTCTTCACTACCGGCAATATGCTCCGCCATGGCTACACTGGCATCGTTGCCAGACTGGATTATGATGCCGCGCAGCAAGTCTTCTACCTCAACCTGAGTATCCACACCAACGAACATCTTGGACCCCTCCATGCGCCAAGCTTTCTCACTGATATGCACCTCATCGGAGAGCGCAAGATTGCCACTTAGAATTTCTTCCGTGACTACGTAGGCGGTCATTATTTTGGTAAGGCTGGCCGGGGGAAGCGCTTCATCTGCATTCTCTTCAATGAGAACCTGTCCAGTCTTTGCATCCAGGAGAATATAGCTAGTGGCAGCGATCTCCGGAGGCCTTGGAATTATAGCGGGGGCCGCAAAGCTGAAATTGCTGGCAAGCATGAAGACCACTAAGAGTAGCGAAAGCGCTCTCGATCGCGGCTGATTATTTTTAGATGATGTTGCAATAGAAAAAGATGACATAAAAAATCCGTCTCGATTTAAAGTGTGTTGAGTTGAGAAATGACGAATCAATTGATGAAACTGGTCGCGGCTGTAATCTGGATATAGCGTAAGTTTTATGGCTATTCAGTTACAGTGTACGGACTTCCCAGGTTAGCAGCAACAACACTTTGGCTAACACGTCGGATTTGACCAGGATCAGAAATTGGGCCGACTCTAACTCGGTGTAGAACTTTGTTATTCGATGTATTCACCGTACGAATAAACACGGGCAAACTGGTAATTTCTTCCACTTGGTTTGAGACTTCTTGCGCCGCACTTAGTTCCGAAAATGCCCCTACCTGTAGATATTTGCTTGCGGCAGAACTTAACTGAAGTGTATCGCTTGCGTTAGAACTAACGACGCTTGCTCCGCGATCACGAGAAATCCCACTTGCTACTACCGACTCAAGTTGTACCCGGGCAGTTCCTCTATCCGCATAGCCAAGCTTTAATGCCGCCGCATAAGAGAGATCGACGATTCTGTCTCCGTGAAAAGGGCCTCTGTCATTCACGCGGACTATAATGCTTCTATTATTATCCAGGTTTGTCACGCGCAGGAAGCTGGGGATGGGTAAAGATTTGTGTGCGGCAGATACTTGATACATATCGAATACCTCACCATTGGACGTCTTTTGCCCGTGAAACTTTTCGCCATACCACGAGGCTATGCCTCTCTCGGAATACCCCTCTTCGGTGGGCAGAACACGGTAACTCTTACCCAGCACCGAATACGGGCTGCGATTGCCCGCCATTGTGCGGTTGAGAGGTACTGGCACTACATCCGGAATTGCCGAGAGATCGACGTTTCGTGTCGGTGCCCGATCCTGCTGTATGCTGTAACGGCCCTTATTCGGCGATTCAGGAGCCGGCGCAGGCGCCGAGCTACAGGCCCATAAGGCCAAAAAAACCGGAGTGACTATCGAAACCTTTAGTAAGTTCGCATTCATTTGTAATTCCGTATGGGTTTAATCACTAATTTGTCGGAATAGCAGCCCTGCCGAAATAGTCTGGAAAATCAGGGACACCTGAAGAATAGCGTCCGATCTGACAATTCATTTAACCACTTCCACGGATCTGAGCCGCTGATTAGCCGAAAAATAGTCTTTGAGTTCCATTTCACCTACGCAGGAATAATTTAAATCCAATTATATCAGAGCGTTAGATTGATTTGCTGCGACCATGAGTCTGAATGGACATTAATAGACCAAACCCAATAAAAAGCGTGACAACCGACGTGCCCCCTCGACTCATTAGCGGCAGTGGCAGCCCGATGACAGGCAGCAGGCCCGAGACCATCGCCATATTAACGAACACATAGAAGAAAAAGGTAAGCGTGATGCTACCGGCAAGCAGTCGACTAAACATGTCGTTTGCAGCGTAGGCGATGTAACTGCCACGGATGAGCACGAACAAGTACATCAAAATTAGAAACAATATACCCAGCAGGCCAAACTCCTCCGCCAGCACCGCGAGAATGAAGTCGGTATTACTCTCAGGAATAAAGTCCAGATGGGACTGCGCGCCCTCACCGTAGCCCTTGCCATAGATACCGCCCGAGCCTATAGCTATCTGCGATTGAATAATATTATAGCCGGCACCGGTAGGGTCTCTATAGGGATCCCAGAAAGTCAGTATCCTGTTCTTCTGGTGCTCCTGCGCCAAAAAGATGTACCACGCGGGGGACGCTAGAAGCAGCGCTATAAACCCTGCGATAACAATACGCCAGCGTATGCCTGCAAGTAATACCACAAAGATTCCCGACATGGTGACCATGATCGCCGTGCCGGTATCGTTCTGAACTATAATCAAACCCGCCGGAACCAATATCATCACGGCAGACCAAAACAGATGCTTGAACCTCGGCGGCAGCGGCCGACTCGCGAGATACCAAGCCATCTGCATGGGCACTACAAATTTCATTAGCTCCGAGGGCTGAAAACTAGGCAGGCCAGGTAAGTCCAGCCAACTCTTCGCCCCATTTGCCTCGACCCCAACTACTAATACCAGAGCCAGCAACCCAAGACCCGCAGCATAAAGAGTAGGCGCCCACTGTCGGAAGAAGTGCACATTGAATTGCGCGACGATAAACATGACTACCAGGCCGACGACCATCGTTAGCGCCTGTCTTTGCACTACGGGGACATCGCCACCGCTTGCACTAAACAAAACGAAAAGGCCGAATCCGCAGAGCAGGGAAACTCCGACTAGAAGCGGAGGATCGGTATGGATGGTTCGCCAGATAGTTTTATGGTATCTGGTCTTGGAATCGAGGCCATCGGACTGTCTTAAGAAGTCTTGGCTATTCATCGACCAGTGAAAGCAGTTCATCGCCGCCAGAATTCAGAGCTGCGAAGTCAATTTGAAGAATATCCAGTAGGTAGGCATCTGTAACTGCCTTCGCAATGGGACCGGCCACACTACTGCCGTGCTCACCATTCTCTACGAATACAGCTATAGCGATCTGTGGCTTAATACTTAAGTTTTCTGCAGGCGCATAGGATATGAACAAGGCGTGATCCTTGTTTAGGTCTGACACATTGATGTCTTCACTTTGCATAATTTCCTGACTTATACCAACCACTTGCGCAGAGCCCGATTTACCCGCCATCTTATATGGCATCTCTCTGTCAGCCATAGCTATGGCTTCATAGGCTGTTCCGTATTCACGAAACACGTCGTTATATGCACGGTGCACAACCATGGACATAGACTCTTCGATATAGCGCCAGTAGTCCGGATCATTCACTACGACATCGGCAACAGGGTCATTGATTACCGGCTCATAGGGCACGCCATCGACGGCTTTCAACATTCTTGGCTGAATCACCTTACCTTTATTAGCCATAATCGAGGCAGCCGTCGCAAGCTGCAACGGTGTTGCCCACATATAACCCTGGCCTATAGACGAATTAATTGTGTCACCCGGATACCAGGGCTCGCCTCTGGTCGCTCGCTTCCAGTCACGGGATGGCAGTACGCCGGTTCTTGCATAATTTATATCGACCGCGAAATTCTGGCCGAAACCAAACTGCGACATAAAACCGTGCATGGTATCAATGCCCATGCGGTTGCCTAGATCGTAAAAGAATGTGTCACAGGATTGATAGATTGCCTTCTGCAAATCTGTGTGACCGTGGCCACCCCCAATCGCAGTTCTCAGAGTGTAGTCACCCCAGCGATAACTTACTCCTGGTAAACGAAAATAGCCTGGATCCTCAATAGTAAACTCATAGTCAACCAGCTCATGATGCAGGCCGCCCAACCCTAGAAACGGTTTAACAGTTGAGCCCGGTGGATAGGGATTCGTAGACCTATCGAAGAGTGGTGTATTGATATTATCCGTAACCAGAACACCATAGTTCTTGCTGCTTATTCCCGTCACGAAAAGGTTCGGGTCGAAGCCCGGCTTGCTAACCATCGCCAGAATGCCGCCGGTGTTCGGATCGATGGCAACCACAGCACCGCGAAAATCACCAAGCGCCGCCTCGGCTGCAATTTGCAGCTGGCTGTCTAAATACAAAGATATATTCTTACCCGCGATAGGGTCGGTGCGATCAAGTCTACGCATGACCTGACCTCTATTGTTCTTCTCTACGATTTCATAACCCACAGTTCCATGCAGCAAGTCTTCGTAAGTTCTTTCTATCCCAGTTTTGCCAATGTGGTTTGTACCGCCATAATTCTCTCGCTCTTCATCGTCGAGAGAATCCAATTCGGTTCGATTGATTTCCGACACATAGCCAATCGAATGAGCCGTAAGCTCGGCCAGGGGGTATTGCCGAACAAACTGCGGCTCGATCGCCACACCCGGCAACTTATAACTATTAACCGCAACCCTGGATTTTTCAGCATCGCTAAGCACATAACGCAGTGGCACCGAAGAAAATGGCACACGGTTTCTTCGCAGTCGATTGGCAAACTGCTCTCTCTCGTCATCGGACAGGTCGATTAATGTATCCAGATAGTCGAGAGTTACCTCAAGATCTTCTACCTGTTCACGCACAATCGTTAAATTAAAAATCGGTTGATTGTCGGCAAGCAGCTTGCCTCTATTATCGAAGATCAATCCTCGCGCCGGTGGCACATACTGAGAATGGAGTCGATTACCATCAGATCTAGCAGAGAAATAGTCATACTGGGAGACCTGAAGAATGACTAACTTCATGATCAGCGCAGCAAACAGCAACAGTACAAATACAGCAGCCACGACAAGACGGCGGCTGAACATCGCCCGCTCTGCTTCGTGATCTTTAAGCTGCCATTTTCCTGCCATAATTGGTTTACCTAGCTACGCGCAGCTTCATCTAGCTACATCGGCTAATGAGTTCCCCGCTGAAGGCTTTGTAGCCCTTAGTTCTTCGACAGCGTACAGTTAAAATAGTTTTGTCCTACGCCAAATTCACCTGTATCTGAACATTTTACCGCGTTTCACAGGTGTTTTTTAGTGATGCCCGTTAGAATTTCGCGCGATTGGCGAACACTGTTTTAGCTTCGATGGTAGGGATGTCCATTAATGATGCTAATAGCACGATAGAACTGCTCGGTAATCACTACGCGAACCAATGGATGGGGAAAGGTCAATGCCGATAGTGACCAGCGCTCATTCGACCTGGCCAGGCATGATGCCCCCAGCCCATCGGGCCCACCGACAAGCAGGCTTAGATTGTCTCCCTCCTGTCGAAATTTTACTATTTTCTGCGCCAGGCTCTCGGTGCTGAATGACTTGCCACCCACATCTAGCACAACTACATAGTCACTGGAGGGAATCGCCGCTAGCAGCGCTTCGCTTTCCTTCTGTATACACTGCTCAATATTGCTGTTCTTGCTGCGCTTCGCCATGGGTATCTCAATCAGCGAAAAATCGAGATGGCCCTGCATTCGCTTCTCGTACTGCGCGATACCCTCTTGCACCCAGGCCGGCATCTTTGTGCCCACGCTAAGAACCCTTACCTTCACGCCGCAGGATCTTCCGGTTCAGCCCGCTCTTGAGGCTTGGACTCAAAGTTCCAAAGTTCTTCAAGGTTATAGAGCGCACGCACTGGAGCCAACATCAAATGCACTACCACGTTGCCAAGATCGACTAACACCCAATCTGCAGCGAGTTTACCCTCCACTCCCACGACTTCCTGCCCTGCGTCTTTTACAGATTTACTGACCGACTCTGCCAATGCTTTTAGGTGTGTACTCGAGGTACCCGTCACAATGACTATATAGTCCGTGATCGACGTCAATCTCTCGACATTTATACAGCGAATCGACTGACCTTTTACATCATCCAATGCTTCTACAACCAATTCTGACAATTCTGTACTATTCAAACTGAAGTCTCACTTATGTTTACTAATCTTGATAGAGATTATTCTCATTTATGTATTCAACAACCGCTGTGTCTAACTCAGCAGTCACATCCTCGCCTCGTGCTAGCTTTTTCCTAATCTGACTTGACGCCATATGGAACTCAAAGTTTTCACAATAGACAAATCTGCCCTGCGAACTCGATAACATTTGCTCCGCTGTTTTGACCCTTCTCTCGCCACCTTGCACAGCGGCCAGCATTGCATCCGATAAAATAGCGCCGGGCCTCGCCAATACTAGCAAGTGACATAGCTCGAATATCTGTTGCCATTCATGCCACTGCGGCAGGCTATTAAACGAATCGACACCCAACACAAACACTATGGTCTCGTGCTGCTTTTTGAACTGAGTAAGCGTATCTACCGTGTAAGACACTCGATCTACTTGCAACTCGATAGTATCTATTTCTATTTGTGGATGGACTGCTGTTGCTATCTCAAGCATCGCCAGTCGGTGCTCTGCTCGAGTATCAGGCATGGCCTTATGATTAGGCCGATGACAGGGAACCATTTTTAGTCGGTGTGCGGACAAGAATTCCAGAGCATAATTCGCCGCACTCACATGCCCCTTGTGCACCGGGTCAAACATTCCTCCAAGCACTACTAACGGCGAACTCATTGTCGGATATGTCCGTCTCCCAACACGATATACTTTTGCGATGTAAGACCTTCCAAACCAACCGGACCACGCGCATGCAGCTTGTCCGTTGAAATGCCTATCTCCGCACCTAAGCCATATTCAAACCCATCTGCGAATCGGGTAGAGGCATTAATCATCACCGAACTTGAGTCGACTTCGCGAAGAAATTGTTGCGCGCGAGTATAGTCCTCAGTCACGATTGATTCCGTATGTTGCGAACCATAGATGTTGATGTGATGGATTGCCGCATCCACATCGGCAACGATCTTAATCGACAAGATCGGCGCCAGATATTCTGTAGCCCAATCTTCCTCCGAAGCCACATCGACTCCTGCCACCAATGCCCGCGTCTTCTCACAGCCACGAAGTTCTACGCCTTTTTCAAGCAATTGCGCGCACAGATCAGGCAGCACCTCGGAGGCTATTTTCTCGGCGACCAGCAACGACTCCAATGTGCAGCAGGTGCCATAGCGCTGCGTCTTCGCGTTAATGACAATCAATGATGCTTTCTCGCAGTCGGCCTTGTCATCGATATAGACATGACAGTTACCATCGAGATGCTTGATCACTGGCACTTTCGCATCTGTGCTAATTCTCGCAATCAGACCCTTGCCGCCACGGGGCACAATGACGTCGACGAATTCGGGCATTGTAATCAACAGGCCTACCGCATCTCGATCGGGTCTATCCAGAACCTGAACTACGTGCTCACTCAGCCCTGCCGCCTCCAAGCCTGTCTTGATACAGGCCGCTATCGCTTGATTCGAATGTATTGCCTCGGAACCACCACGTAAAATAGTCGCGTTGCCGGATTTAAGGCAGAGACTGGCAGCCTCGCAGGTCACATTGGGCCTGGATTCATAGATAATCCCTATTACTCCCAGAGGCACTCGCATCTTACCGACCTGGATCCCGCTGGGGCGATATTTGAGACCGGAAATGGCTCCGACAGGGTCATCCAGAGCCGCTACCTGTCGTAGCCCCTCGATCATAGTGTCAATGCGCGCTGCGTTCAGCTCTAATCGGTCGAGCAAGGCCGCATCCAGTCCCTTTTCCCTTCCTGCCTGCATATCTTGCTCGTTCGCCAGCATGAGCTGCTCTCGACTGGAATCGACGGCCTCGGCGACGGCTAAAAGCGCTGCATTTTTCTGGGCTGTACTGGCCTTCGCTATCTGGCGAGATGCTTCCCGCGCCTGGCGGCCCAGCTGTAGCATGTAGTTTTCGATATCAGTCATTTTTGCTTACTTTACAAGGGTATGTATTCAAATTAATGGCCAATGGAAGAAATTCATGGCCATTGGCGCGCAAAGCTACGAATTATAACCCAAATAACGCTGCCGGGGGCTGAATGCATGGATATAGCGTAGACAGGCGGCAACTCCAGCTATTATGCTCTATGGCTCAGCTTAAGCTCACAGCGGGTAGTACCAATGGAATCGCTACAAGAATCGGAATCTAACGCATCCCTGCGCCAGGCAACAGTCCAACAGGCGCTGGTCCCGGTTCTCGTGTTAATCAGCCTGCTTTCCTTCTCGGTCTATCTGTTCGGCGAAGACGCGAGTTATGGGCCAAACCAGATAGCACTGTGTATAGGTGCCGCTGTCGCCTCAGCCATAGGCTGGAGAAACGGGCAGCACTGGCAGCAGATTGAAGAGAGCATCATCTCTGGTGTCACCATTGCGCTCAAGCCTATCCTCATCTTGTTGAGCGTCGGCCTGTTGATAGGCAGCTGGATCCTCTCCGGCACCGTGCCGACCATGATCTACTACAGCCTACTCATGTTGGACCCATCAATCTTCTATGCTGCCAGCTGTCTCATCTGCGGCTTGATCGCGCTGAGTATAGGAAGCTCTTGGACGGTCGCAGGAACTGTCGGTATCGCCCTTATCGGCGCCGCCGCAGGCCTCGGTCTCTCAGTTGAGATTACCGCCGGTGCAATTATTTCCGGAGCCTATTTCGGAGACAAGATGTCTCCACTTTCCGAGACTACCAACTTGGCACCCGCTGTCGCTGGCACAGACCTTTTTTCACACATCGGTCATATGGTATGGACTACCATCCCCAGCATCGCCCTCGCACTAATCCTCTACGCTATCATAGGACTCAGCATAGATACCGAAGCCAGCGCAAGCGACCTCGCCGTGACCATGCAACTCATCAACGACAACTTCACCATCAACCCATTTATGCTGCTGCCGGTGGCCGCACTGCTTTTTATGGCACAGAAGAAGCTGCCACCGATTCCAACTATTCTGGCCGGCGCACTGATCGGTGTAGTCCTGGCATTAGTTTTTCAACATAGCGCAGTACTTAGCCTGGCCGGTGACACTCCGAATATTTTCCTCGGCTTGTTTAAAGGAACCTGGCAGACACTATTTGATGGATTCTCTCTCTCCAGCGGCAACGAAACCCTTGACGACCTGATGACACGCGGTGGCATGAGCTCCATGTTAAACACGGTGTGGTTGATTCTCTGCGCCATGGTATTCGGCGCGGTGATGGATCATACCTGCCTGCTGCAATGCCTTGTGAACTACGCACTCTCCTTCGTACACAGTACGGGAAGCTTGATAGCAACGACCATCGTTACCTGCATCGGTGCCAATATCATCACCTCTGACCAATACATATCGATCGTGCTACCAGGGCGCATGTACAAACTAGAGTATCAGAATAGAAATTTAGACCCGAAGAATTTGTCTCGCACTTTGGAAGACGCAGGGACGATGACCTCACCGCTAATTCCCTGGAATACTTGCGGTGCCTACATGGCAGGCACTTTGGGCGTGGCAACTTTCTCTTACCTGCCATACTGTTTCTTCAACCTGATCTGTCCGGTTGTTGCAGTGATCTATGGCTTTTTAAACTTTAAGATCGCACCCCTGGTTGCCGAACCACCTTTAGCCAGCCGGCAAGACTAGATGTGATTTTGTAAACTCATCTCCTCGGGGTAGGGATTCATATACCAGGAGTTTGCGATGTACTCGTCGGGGTGTTTCCTGAAAAAGTGATTCAGCAGAGTTATGGGCACTATTAGCGGCAGCTGTCCCAGTCGATACTTTCTCACAGTCTCGGTCAGCTCCAACTTGTCATCCTTGTCCAACGGCTTCTTCAGATAGCCCTGTATGTGCTGCAATACATTAACGTGGTTGCCTATGGTAGCCGGAATCTTTAACGTACGCATCAACTTCACTATGTATTGCTCCGCCACCTCGTCGACATTGTCTTTGCGAGCGCCCGCAAGTAGCTGACCAAGCTCACGATTGTAATTCTGATTGTGACTCATGATGATGAGTTTGTGCCTGGCATGAAAGTCCAAAAGATCAGACAGCTTCATCCCGTCCTCAACGAGTTGAAACCAGCGGCGCATCACAAAAACTCGTTGAATGAAATTTTCACGGAGCACCGCATCTCCCAGCCGACCTTCCTCCTCGACAGGCAGGTACGGGAAATTTTGCATCATCTTCCCGGCATAGATGCCCACACCTTCTCGAATTGGCATGACATTATCCCAAATCTTAACCCGCTCCATACCGCAGCTCGGAGAATCTTTCTTCAAAATATAACCGCAAAGACTGCTATGCCACTGCTTCTTATCATCAGCAGACTTCGTCAGCGCCTCAGTAAAATCCGGCTCGGGATTGTCCACAGGAATACAGCGAATTACATCTGAGCCTTTTCGTGAGAGGCGAATCGGTTTGCGGGGAATACCAAGACCGATAGCCAGCTCAGGGCAGAATGCCTGAAATTCGAGATACTGCCCCAAAGTCTTCGCTATATAGGAATTGTTCTTATGCCCACCATCAAAACGGACTTTCTCGCCCAACAGACAACTACTAATACCTATCGGTATCTTTTTATGGTGCTCACCTGCCATCTCATCTGTCACAACTGCCTCTTCAATTTCAATTTTTTCTCTCACCGCTTCGTCTGCAACCACGTTTCAAATTCCACTAACTCGGTATCCAAGCCAATTAGCTCTTGTTTCTGAGCCCTACTCAATTGTTTAACCTTGTACTCCAGTTTAAGCGCATCGGATCTGTTTCCCACAACTATCTGAAAAACCAAGCACAGTGGAGCCTTTCCGCGCAGTGCTTTGGCGCCCTTATTCTTATTATCCTTGTTTTCATGCTCCGCAAACCTGCGCTGAACATCCGTACTGATTCCGGTATAGAGACTGCCATCGGCAGTTCGAACAAGATAGAGCCACCACAGCGGTGCTGCTTCTGTATTTTTACTCATGAGACATTATTGCTGCGTCTGCCACAGTTCATTATCTTCATTGACACGCCCCTCCTGCTGCAACTTAATCAAATGTGCCATCAGTGTCTTCTTTGCCCAGGGTATCAACTGAGGGGAAACATCGTCATAAACCGTAACTACTAACTCATCCAGACTACAAGCGCCTAGACTCTCGAGCCCGGCAAGCACCTTCTGCTCGCGCTTCAGCCTGTGAGCTATGAGCTTCTCAATTTCAGCATAGGGCTGGAACATCACATCGCCATGAGCTGGAGCGAGAACCTTGAGCGGAATCGTTAAGAGACGCTCCAACGCCTCTAGATAGGCTGCCATATCCCCATCTGGAGGCAGAATAACCGGGGTCGTCCCCTGCAGCACATGATCGCCGGTAAATAACAGCTGCTCATCGCACAGCAGAAAGCAGATATGATTGGACACATGCCCCGGGGTAGCAATCAGCTGTATTTTGTACTCGCCACAATCGACAATGTCCTCATCAGAAAACAGCCTGTCGGGAACGAAGGTCTTGTCGTGACCCGCCACATCGGGCGCTTTCAGCCCAATCAGTCTGGCACCGGTGGCTTCGTGCAAGGCCAACGCACCCGGCGAGTGGTCAGCGTGAGTATGGGTAATGAGTATATTCTCCAGGGTGGCATCGCCAATGGCTTGAAGAAAGCCCTCCAGCTGCGCCTCGTCACGCGGACCCGGGTCCACCAGAGAAAGCCTCTGCCTGCCTATAAGGTAGCTATTAGTTCCCGGCCCCGTCATTGGCCCTGGGTTACGCCCGAGCAAACGCCGCACAGGCACATATTCGGTTGCAATTGAAACAGCAACCCCAGCTTCTGACTCTTTCATTGGCAAAATTCCTTCTAATTATTTCACGTCTAGGCTTTTGGCCTTGATACCGCTCAAGCCATCATCAATTTATGGAAATCCGGCTGGAGTTTTGCATCATTTAGCGACATAATTGCCCGCTTTATTTTCCAGGATTCCGCAGTACAAAAAGCCTGTTTTATTGTCCAGCCGAATCGCCACAAATGATACACCCTCAACGTAAAAACCAACTAAATTCTATGCTTTTGGCGCTTTACTATCGGCGCGGCAAGAAATTACTGGTAAACGGCACAGCTCAGGAAACCCAATGTACAAAATCAAGACCTATAACGCGATCTCCGAGAAGGGACTGGTACGATTTCCCGCTAGCAACTATCAAGTCGACCCAGACCTCACTGATGCCGATGCTATACTTCTGCGCAGTCATAAATTAGATGCCTCCGCTATCGATGACGGACTAAGGGCAGTTGCTCGAGCTGGCGCTGGCACCAATAATGTCCCGGTGGATGCCTGCACTGATGCCGGTGTTATCGTATTTAACACACCCGGCGCCAATGCCAATGCCGTTAAGGAACTGGTCTTATGCAGCCTGCTACTTGCCTCACGCGGAATTGTTCCCGGTATTGAATTTGCCAGCACGCAGACAGAGATAACTGATGAGGGCGAACTGTCTAAGCTGATGGAGCAGGAGAAGAAGCGCTTCAAAGGCAGTGAAATATCGGGCAAGACGTTGGGTGTTATCGGCTTGGGTGCTATAGGCTCCCTCGTTGCCGAGATGGCTATCGATCTTGGCATGAAGGTACAGGGCTATGATCCAGCCCTATCGGTTGAAGCCGCCTGGCGTCTGCCGAGCAAGGTTAAGCGCAAAGAGAGTATTGCCGCTCTGGTAGCCAGCTCTGATTTCATCTCATTGCACCTGCCTGTGTTAGATTCAACAAGCGGCCTCATCAACGCCGAAGTTTTCTCTGCTATGCGCAAAGGCGCTTGTCTGGTGAATTTTGCAAGAGATGAGATCATCGACTCCAAGGCCCTGCTCGCCGCTCTCGAGGAAGGCAAAATTGGAAAATATGTCAGCGATTTCCCACGCCCTGAATTGATGGGCAGAGATGATGTTATTTCCATGCCTCACATAGGCGCGAGCACGAATGAAGCCGAGGAAAACTGCGCAATCATGGCCGCGGACCAACTGATGGACTTCCTTGAAAACGGAAACATCAAGAACTCAGTAAATTTCCCGAATTTGTTTTTGGACCGGAGCTCGGATGCGGCCAGCTGCACCCGGTTGGCGATATGCAATCGCAACGTTCCGAAGATGCTCGGTCAAATTCTATCGGTGTTGGCAGACCAGAATATCAATGTGTTAGATATGCTAAACAAGAGCCGTAACGATGTTGCCTACAATCTGATCGACCTTGAGTCGCAACCCTCAGAGGATGCCTTGGCCGCAATCGCACATATAGAAGATGTTATTAAGGTAACTCTTCTTTAGCTCATCAACTTAAGTGCAGTACAGCTTATTACCTCAACTAACAATACAACTGGAAATCAAACAATGACTCGAGTTTTCAATTTTGGCGCAGGACCGGCGATGCTTCCCACTTATGTAATGGAGACCGCGCAGCGCGAATTCATGAACTTTCAAGATATGGGTGCCGGCATCATTGAGATCAGCCACCGCTCGAAGGAATTCGACTCCGTATTGAATCGCTGCGACGAACTACTCAAAGAGCTCGCCGGGATTCCTGACAACTACAAGATTCTCTACGTACACGGCGGCGCCCAGATGCAGTTTTCCGCCGTCCCGTTAAACCTCCTCGGCCTAAGCCCCTCCAAGTCGGCGAGCTATATAGAAACAGGTACCTGGGGCGTCAAAGCCCGCAAGGAAGCAGCGCGCTATGGGAATGCAACGACAGCGGCAAGCAGCGCTGACACCGGCTTCGATCGCATTCCCGAATTCGATTGTGCGAGCCTGCCGGCGGACACCGCCTATCTGCACATTACCAGCAACAACACACTCTATGGGACGCGCTGGCATAGCTTCCCGCAGACAGGTGATGTCCCCCTCGTCGCCGACATGACCTCGGAGTTTTTGTCGCGCGAGATCGACATCAGTCAATTCGGAATCATCTTTGCCGGCCTGCAGAAAAATCTGGGCCCCGCCGGTCTCGCCTGTGTAATTGTGCGTGAAGACCTGCTTGGCCATGCCCTAAAAGAGACACCTGCACTGCTGGACTACAGCGTCTACGCAAAAAGCCATTCGCTCTCGAACACCAACAACACCTTCGCTATCTATATGATGGGCCTAGTGCTCGAGTGGGTCAAAGAACAGGGCGGCGTAGCAAAGCTAGAGGCGCAGAACAACGCCAAAGCAAAACTCCTTTATGACGTAGTCGACGCGAGTGACTTCTATCTGGGCGTAGCCGACCCTGCGCACCGCTCGATAATGAATGTCACCTTCAATCTTGCCAAACCCGATCTACTCGATGCATTTGTCGAGCAAGCACTCGAAGCAGGTCTCTACGCCCTCAAAGGTCACCGCGATGTAGGTGGTGCGCGTGCTTCGATTTACAACGCGATGCCAATAGAGGGCTGTGTAGCTTTGGCAGAGTTCATGGTCGAGTTTGAAAAGAACAACACCTAATTAGACAGCAAAGATCCAGTATAGAACCATCGAATACGACAGCAGACTCTGTAGCATTTACTTAGGAGAGGCCCTGCTGTAGTTTTGGCAAGACTTGCCAATTCAGAATTCGTCATGGACAGCTCCCGTAAAATTATTCACTGCGACTGCGATTGTTTCTATGCCTCGATAGAGATGCGGGACAACCCTGAGCTCGCAAATCTACCGATTGCCGTTGGCGGCTCACCGAACCGTCGCGGAGTAGTGGCAACCTGTAACTACGAGGCGCGAAGATTTGGTATTCACTCCGCCATGGCAGCAGCGACAGCCAGAAAGCTCTGTCCCGATCTAATCATTATTCGCCCCGATATGGAGAAGTATCGTCAAGCCTCGCTGCTGATACACCAAGTCTTTCAGAACTATACCCAATTAATTGAACCCCTCTCACTCGACGAAGCATTCCTCGACGTGAGTGAATGTAGCCAGTTTGACGGTAGCGCCACGCGGATAGCTACGGCGATTCGTGCCGAGGTGCGAGACACAGTAGGCATAACAATCTCGGCCGGCGTCGCGCCGAACAAGTTTCTCGCCAAGATTGCCAGCGATTGGGAAAAGCCGGATGGTCAGTTTGTCATTCGCCCGGAGCAAGTCTCCAACTTCGTGGCTAAACTTCCAGTAAAGAAATTACACGGCGTGGGCAAAGTCACCGCCGCTAGAATGAAGCGCCTGGGGCTAGAGAATTGCAGCGATCTAAAACAGCTAGGCCAAGAAAAACTCTGCGAATACTTCGGTAGTTTCGGCGAACGTCTGTACAATCTAAGCTTGGGTATCGATAACCGAGAGGTACAAACAGAGCGAGTCAGAAAATCGGTAAGCGTAGAAAACACCTATGCCAAAGACCTGCCTTCCCTCGAGAGCTGCCTTGACGCGCTTCCAGAGCTAGAACTGCAGCTCGCGAAGAGAATGAAAAACCTGAAAGGCAACTATCAGGTTCAGAAGCAGTTTGTAAAAATAAAGTTTCATGACTTTGTCGGCACCACCGTTGAAATGATTTCACCAGAAACTAACCCCGACAATTACAGAGCGCTATGCGCACAAGGTTTCGCGCGAGGAAACAGGCCAGTGAGATTGCTCGGGATCGGCGTTCGATTAACACCCGCGGCAGATAGCAGCACCACTGAAGTCGAGAAAGATCAACTCAGTCTTGGTCTAGAATCTTGAGCCTATGAGCAGATACCGACCACCACAGCCACCCAAGGCGAAATACATCACCGCCGCAGGTGAGAAGATGCTGCGCGCAGAATTACATCAACTTTGGAAGGTCGAACGACCCGTGGTTACTCAGTCCGTATCAGACGCCGCTGCCTTGGGAGATCGCTCCGAGAACGCGGAGTATATCTACGGAAAGAAACGCCTGCGCGAGATAGATAGCAGAGTACGCTACCTCAGCAAACGGCTGGAGGAGATGACAGTTGTATCCGGGCCACCTTCAAACCCAAACAAGATCTACTTTGGCGCCATCGTGACCCTGGAAGATCAGGATGGGAAAACTGTAGAGTACAAGATTGTGGGCCCCGATGAATTAGATCCGCAGAAGGGACATATCAGCATCGATGCGCCTCTAAGTCGCGCCTTGCTTAGCAAGGAAATTGATACCGAGGTCGAGATCGATTCACCACAGGGCCACCACAGCTATACAATTCTCGCGATCGAATATTAGGCAACTGCAGTGCTAGAGCATAGCTTATGAAGCACGTAACCATTATCGCAGCACCAAAAGCACTGGGATCGACCGTCACGATTCCGTTAGAGATGCTCAGTGCCGCCAATGACATTGCCAGAGCAAGAAGGCAACTGGACAAACTCGTCACTATCGAACTCGCCTCAGCTCTAAACAACAGACAGGTGACTCTCAACGGCGGACTTAAGATCAATTGCGAGAGAATACTAAAAAATATAAGCAATAGCGACCTCATCTTTATACCTGGTATCTGGGGCAACCCTAGAACATCGCTTCCCAGACTGACATCCATGCTTAGGTGGCTAAGAGAACAGAGTAGCTCTGGCAGCACGCTATGCTCAATGGTGACGGGCAGTTTCATCTTGGCAGAGGCGGGCCTTCTCAATGGAAAGCTTGCCACAACCCACTGGCGATTCTTCGATGAATTTGAACAACGCTACCCTGAAGTAAAATTGGAGCGAAAGCGCTTTATTACCAATGGTGAAAACATTTACTGCACCGGAAGCGTGAATGCTGTTCGCGATATCATGCTGCATTTCATAGAGAACCTGTATGGCGACTCCATCGCCAGAGAAATCGCACGGCATTTCACTCATGAGCTAAAACGCTCCTACGAATCGCTTCTATTAAACGAAGATCAGAAACGCAGCCATCACGACGAAGTAATTATCAAAGTACAGGAATGGCTGGGGCAACATTATCAAGAGGAAATCGCCATCGCTGCCGTTGCGAAGCAATTCAGACTAAGCGTGCGGTCGCTCAACCGACGTTTTAAATACGCTACCAACTCCTCACCGCTACGTTACTTGCAGAACCTAAGAATAGAACACGCCAAGGAATTACTAAAGCAAAGTAACCTGGCGATATCAGAAGTCGCCGACATGGTCGGCTATCAAGACGCCAGCTACTTTACGAGCCTATTCAAGAAAGTTACCGCAGTAACCCCTATCGAATACCGCAGCTTAGTCAGGAATAAGTTATTCCTCGCCGAAAAACCTGCAGAGGCCAAATAAAACGGGGGAAACCTCTAGCTAGAGACTTCCCCGTGTGTCGCATTCAAGCAACTCTTCAGTTGAACTGTTCACTTAAACTATTCATTTTAAAAATTTAGTTGAACTATTCGGCCGAACTGTCGTTGAATTTCTGCAGCTGTTCCGCGCTGGCCTCTGACTGATACTTAGCTTTCCAGTCAGAGTAAGGGATGCCATAAACTAATTCTCGCGCAGAGTCATAGTCTATATCCATCCCTCGTGCCTCGGCCTCTGCCATGTACCATTTCGACAAACAGTTTCTGCAAAAACTTGCCAGATTCATCAGGTCAATATTTTGCACATCCTTGTTATCATCCAAATGTTGCAACAATCTTCTAAATGTTGCGGCCTCAATTTCTTGCCTGCTTGCGTCATCCATGTGTTTTCTACCGCCCTATGCCGCAGCCTCGCTATTAATATTTTTAAGGCTCTCTTCCATGCCCTCGTCTTCCAGACTATCGGCCTCGAGAATATCTGCTTCCATCACCATCGGCTCTATTTCATGCAAAGGAGTCGCTCGGTGCTTCTTATCGACAGACTTGAACTGGCGCTCGGCAACATTGAAGGCATCGCGAATTGCTACATATAAATCTTCGTGGGCATGATTGTCATGTTGATCTTGATTCACACGAACTTCTAATGTTGGCGTATGAATCTCTAAAGTGACTGAATACACTTTGCCCTTGTGGTGATTGTTGTGTGGAGAATCCAATACTACTCGACCATTGATAATTTGATCACAATAACGCTCCAGCTTGTCTATACGCTTTTGAACTGCGTCGCTGATGGCTTCAGTTTGATCGATATTGTGATAAACAACTTGGAATTCATTAGTCATAAAATACTATCTCCTGATTTCGTTCAAAATGGCGAATTGCAAAACAACTATTTGACTTAGATATTACCTCCTCTTATAAATGCGAAATTGTTCTTGATCAAATTTCAAGCGGCACGAATCAATCAGAGCCTTGAAGACCATGACCATCATAGGCCCGTATGAACCGCATTTGGATATTGGTGTCTGAAAGAGAGCAGAAATTTGAGTTTGAGTAAGGGAGCTAAATACAGAAGTATTCAGATTATGCGACAGAAAACGCACTAGATAATGCCCAGGGTGGTGGTTCGCGAACATCCCCTCTCCTTAGTAGTTCGACTTCTAGACTACCCCTTTCACCAGCATTTGTCTAAGGAAGTTATTCGTCTTTATAGCACCAGTGCCAGGGCTCGAAATCTATGCCAGAGGGGTTGCCGCGGGGATAGCTTAAGCGGAAATCGAAGTCCTCCGCATTCTCAGCAAGCCATTGATATGCCGTGGTATTTTCGAATTTTTCGCTCAAGGCATCGCAGCCCAAGGTGCCCAGATCTACGGCCCGACCACTATGGTGTTCGCTGTAGCCGGGGGCGGCATTCACACGCAGAATATCTGTAATAGTCCGCCCCTGTTCTAGCTTCTTTGCGATCAAATCGTGTTGATATTGATAGCCACGAAAGGCGGAAATAAGGAACAAGGAAATTTCCTGTCTCAATGCCGCCTCGCGCATACGAGACCAGGCCAAGAATGCCGCGGGCGTGAGTCGCTGCTCTCGCTGATAGAAATCCAATTCGGTGTTGACTAGCGTTTCGGGCTCTATGCATAGGGGAAGCTTGCAGCTTTGCGCATAGTCGCTAGGTATACCTAGCGCCTGGTGCAGACGCGCTAGGTTTATTGTTGCATCATCGGTATTAGTCATAAGAGACGCAAGCTCGCCAGTCTATCCGACAAGGTCTACTCCACAGGGCCAGAATAACGTTGCTTAGTGTTTCCCAACTATCTCTGATAGCTAGTAAATACCGTCTCGATCCAGCGCTGCTCGTTGATAAACCCCTGCCCCCAAGAAGCATATTCATCGCCCAAGCCTGCCGCAACAGCCTCTTCGACACTCAGCTGCTGCGATTTCATTACACGGATTGCCGTCGATGTGTCTTTGACCACATTGTAGAATGCTAGCAGATCCGCCTTGGTGCCCAGCGTCCCATGACCAGGAATAACAGCCGTATCATCGTCTATCCAGGATAGAGCCTTTTCCAGATTAACCAGATACCCCTGAACTGTGCCACCATTAGCGATATCTACAAACGGGAAACTCCCGTTAAAGAAGTGATCACCCATGTGAATCACGTTCGTGTCTTCAAACATGACGACACTATCGGTATCCGTATGCCCCCTGGGCATGTGAATTAGAGTGATGTTCTCGCCATTGAAATGCACCGTGACATCGTCATCGAAAGTTACAACAGGCAACGCCGAACTTGGTGAATCCCCTGCTACCAGTCTACCCCTGACATTCTCATGGGCGATGATAATACTCGCCGCACCAAAGTCGGTATTGCCGCCGGTGTGGTCTCCGTGAAAATGCGTGTTAAGTAGAAACTTTGGCGTGTCGGAACCGAGTTGCGAAAGCGCTGCCTTAATCTTCGCAGCCAGAGGTGCATATTGATCGTCGATGATAAGCAGACCGTCCGTGCCTGCTGAGACGCCAATATTGCCCCCGGAACCAATCAACATAGAAATATTGCCTCTGACGGGCACAGTCTCGATAGTCACATTGGCAAATCTATCATTCTGCGCCAGTGCTGAAGTTGCGGCACTCATACCACCTGCCAATAAGATTGCAGTGACTAGTCTTTTAATACCCATGATTCCTCCAGAGGAAGACTGATTGATTGATCCTAATCGCACCATGCTATGTGGGGTGCTGGCTTTATGCAAGCGCTTCAAATCTCGCTACTTGCCTAGCCTCTTCAGGGGCAGCCCTGAGATGATTGCAGCGCCAAGAAGCCACGATGGCTAATATATTGTATTTACTGTCCAATATGACTTAAAGTTTTCGGCAAATAGCCCACTATAGTCCTTGTAGCCCAATTGCACAGATAACTCCCAGACAAGGAATGGACAATGGCAAGACTACCGGTAATTACAGGGTTCGGCGGAATCAATGCAGCTGGCCGCAGCTCCGGTCATCATGGTTACAGGCGGCTGGTCATCGACGCCCTGCCTAAGAGACAGACGCAGGCGACGTACCACAATCTGGCAGCGCTTACCGGGCAGCTCAAGAAGCAGGATGGGAAATGGCTGGACCGTAGCGGCAGCGAGATTCAACTGGACACCTATCTGTCTCAACTCGCCCCGGCACTAAGACAGGGCTCGCTCATTCGTGAACTGGAAAACAACTTATTTGACCCTAATCGTTTGCCCTACAACCGCAATGCCTCCCTAGGCTCCGCTTCCGATCAACCACTACAATTTGAAATGCGCAGAAAAGACTTACCCTCACCACTACCCGCGGGGTGGACTGTCAACGATGCCCAGACCAAGGGTCGCGTTAGCGTAAGCGCATCTGAAAATTTAGAGGTCGTACTGCAGTGTACCCGCGAGACAGCCGTACATAGCGCGGGGCAACTACCCTCCGGTTTCGACCCGGCGCAGCTCTACCCTGCACGAAACCATCCACGCGGCTTACAGCTAACTGTATTCGCGGCATCCGATGCAATCAATTCCATGGGCATCGATTGGGAAGTTGTGAAACAGAGGGTTGCCGCCGATCAAATCGCTGTCTATGCGGGCAGCGGCATGGGTCAACTCGACTACAATGGCTCTGGCGGCATGATGCAGGCCCGCCTCCTCGGCAAGAAAGTTTCCTCGAAACAACTTGCGCTTGGCTATGCTGAGATGCCAGCCGACTTTATTAATGCTTACCTACTCGGTAATCTGGGAACAACTGGCACCAACGTAGCGGCTTGTGCGACATTTCTCTACAACCTGCGCCAGGGTATTCGCGACATCCAGTCCGGCACCCATAGAGTTGTACTGGTTGGCACAAGTGAAGCACCTCTGGTGCCGGAAATATTCGATGGCTTTGCAACCATGGGCGCGCTTGCCGACGATGCGTCTCTTCGTCAACTCGACAGACTCACAGATGAACAACGCCCCGATTTCCGCCGTGCCTGTAGACCATTTGGAAACAACGCAGGATTTACCCTGGCCGAGTCGGCACACTGCATCGTTCTATTTGACGATGAATTGGCTATGGAGCTAGGCGCAAATATTTATGGCGGGATCAATGAGGTGTTTATCAATGCTGACGGGTTCAAGAAGTCTATTGCCAGCCCCGGGCTTGGCAACTATATTTCCATGGCGAAAGCTGCCGCCGCCACAAGAAACATTATCGGTCAAGAGGGCTTGGCCAAGCGCAGCTACGTGCAAGCCCACGGCACGGGAACCTTACAGAACCGGCAGACGGAATCTCATATCATCAACCAGATAGCTGAGAGCTTCGGCATTGGGAACTGGCCTGTCGCTGCAGTGAAATCCTACATAGGCCACTCTCTCGCCTCCTCTTCGGGGGATCAAATCGCCGCGAGTCTCGGTGTCTGGGCAGAGGGGATTATTCCGGGCATTCTTACAGTTCATGAGATAGCCGACGACGTTAGCCATAGCAACGTCGACTTTCTCTTGCAGCATAAAGACGTAGGCAAACAGTCTATGGACGCGGTAATCATAAATTCGAAAGGCTTCGGTGGAAATAACGCCAGCGCATCAATGCTAGCCCCACACATCGTGGAAAATATGTTGACGAAGCGACACGGTGAGAAGGCTATAAGTAAATACAAGTCGCGCAACGAAGCTGTTGCTCAGGCATCGTTAGAATATGACACATCGACTCAGGAAGGCGAGAATCGCACGATCTATAAGTTCAACCACAATGTGCTAGGCAGCGAATCAATCGACCTGGCCGATGGCAAGCTAGCGGTAACTGGCCTGACACCCGAGATATCACTGGAACTTGAGAATCCCTACAGCGATATGTGTGAATAAGAGAAAAAATAAAGGCAGAAGCCGCTTTAGAGACCTCTGCCTTCGTCATTTAGCTACGCTTGTTTAGAGACAGCTATTTCACCTCAAGAGCATGCTCTTCGGCAATTTTTTTCTTCCATAGTGCTGGACCGGTCTGGTGGACAGAAGTACCGTTCACATCTACGGCAACTGTTACTGGCATTTCCTCTACTTCAAACTCGTGGATAGCCTCCATACCAAGATCTTCGAAGGCAACGATACGTGACTTGCGGATTGCCTTTGAAACCAGGTAAGCCGCACCGCCGACTGCCATAAGGTACACAGCCTTATGCTTCTTAATTGCGTCAATACCCACCTTGCCTCTCTCTGCTTTCCCTATCATACCGATCAGACCGGTCTTCGCCAGCAGCTCCTCGGTGAACTTGTCCATGCGTGTGGCCGTGGTCGGGCCGGCCGGGCCAATGACTTCATCGCGCACAGCATCCACCGGGCCTACATAGTATATAAACTTATTGGTAAAATCGACGCCCGCTGGAAGTGGCTCGCCCTTCGCCAACATCGCAAGCAGGCGTTTATGTGCCGCATCCCGTCCAGTTAACATCGCGCCTGACAGTAGTAGAGTTTCACCTGGCTCCCACTTCGCTATCTCCTCAGGGGTGAGGGTGTCCAGGTTCACTTTACGCGCTCGTGGGCCCACATCCCAGACCATCTCCGGCCACTGATCCAGGCTAGGTGGTTCAAATTCCGCAACGCCGTTACCATCGAGGGTAAAGTGTACATGCCGGGTCGCAGCACAATTTGGAATCATCGCCACCGGTAGCGAGGCCGCGTGGGTTGGATAGTCCAAGATTTTCACATCCAACACCGTGGTCAATCCACCTAGGCCCTGTGCTCCAATACCGAGAGAATTTGCCCTGTCCATGATCTCCAGACGCAGCTCTTCGACACGATTACTGGGCCCTCGCGCCCTTAGCTCATGAATATCGATAGGGTCCATCAAGGATTCTTTCGCGAGCAGGGCGGCTTTCTCTGCGGTGCCGCCAATGCCTATTCCCAACATACCAGGTGGACACCAGCCTGCCCCCATCGTGGGCAGTGTCTTCTCGACCCAATCCACTATGCTGTCACTAGGATTCAACATCACTAACTTTGACTTGTTTTCAGAGCCGCCACCCTTGGCTGCCAGCTTCACTTCTAGCGTGTTACCGGGAACTATCTGCGTGTGGATGACCGCAGGCGTATTGTCTTTGGTATTTATTCTCGCACCGGCCGGGTCGGACAGGATCGAAGCCCGCAGGACATTGTCAGGGTTCAGATAAGCGCGGCGCACGCCTTCGTTTACCATGTCTTCGAGAGCCATATCTCCTTGCCATTGAACATCCATGCCCACCTCGAGAAATACGGCAACTATGCCTGTGTCTTGACAGATTGGTCGCTTGCCTTCGGCACATAGTCGAGAGTTGATGAGAATCTGTGCCATCGCGTCTTTCGCGGCTGGCGACTCCTCTCTCTCGTAGGCCTCATTGACCGCGGTAATGAAATCGAGCGGATGGTAATAGGAAATATATTGCAGCGCATCTGCAACACTTTGAATTAGATCTTCATTGCGAATTAGTGTCATGCCAAACTACACCTCAAATTGTGAACTCCCAGCGCATTCTAACATCGAATAACACGCTAAGCGCCGGGTAACTTTTAATCTATCTCTCTTCTCTAAATCCCTCGGCGAGGGAATCGCTCGCAGGCAAACCCGCCTTCCTCGCAAAGGCCGCGCCAAGAGCGGCCCCAGTCGCCGCCCATATTGCCGCAATTACTGCGCCTATGCCCGCCATCGCAGCCACACCCAGACCCACGCCGTCGGTGAGTAAAGCAAACGCCGACCCCCAAATGGCATCTCCACCTCTGTCGATAGCGACGCCTCCAACCGGCTCCGCCTTGAAGCGACTCTCTCTGGGCACCGCCGTGAACAACATCTCTCTTGCCGGTCGGGTAATACCGTAGTTGCCTGGCGACCTGCAGAGCCAATAAAACAGTAAGCAGCGGCGCGAAGGCCAGCACCACCAAGGCCGCACACATAAATAGCGGCACCAGGCCGAGGGTCACCGGCATACCCCACTTCGTGGCCAGCCTTCCGGTAGCTAAAAACCCTAGCAAGAAAGTTAGGACATTAACGACCAGCGCTAAAAAAGCCAGAATCTCGGTGCGCCGGTCCCTGTCGAAACCCCACAACAAATTAGTCTGCTCAAAATAGGCGAAGGAACTGATTGCCGTGTAGAGAAGCAGGAAGAGCGCTATCGCGAGCAAGAATGGACTGCTGAAGAAAGACTTGAACCCCTGCAGTGGATTGCCGCCTATCCTGTAATGCCTTAGATCTACAGATTGACTCTCATTTCCAAGATCAGTCACCTTCAGACGCTGTAGATAGACAACTATCAGCAGGGGAGGCAGCATCATCGATGACGCGGCGAGCATCAAAGCGTCCGCGCCGAGCAGATTTACCGCGATAGCCGCAATCAAGGGACCGACTATAGCGCCAGCACTGGCACCCATATAGATGAAGGCGAACAGCCTCTTGGACTGCTCCTTGCTAAACAAGTCCGCCATCAGACTCCAAAAAACAGAGACATGAAATAGACTAAATAGACTTACCCAGAGATAGAAACTCTTATCCACTAGCCCCGGACTGGAAACTCGCTGCGATGCAAAGTAGAAGATGAGGAAGCTCGCCGCAAAGAAACCATAGACAAGAGAAACCAGATTTCTAAACTTAAAGAGAGATACCGCCATGCCATAGAGTGCAACAAATGCCAGACTCAGGAAAAACTGGATATTCCACAGCACACTGATCTCGGTATTGCTCCAGTCACTTGCCATTGCGTCTCTTACGAGACGCAACATGTAGTAGGCTGCGATCAACAAAAAGACAAGAAGAAAGGACATGAATACGGCTCTTTGCTCAGAAGCCTCTATCAATGTTATCGACTTGAGCAGTCTCGTATACGCACGTCTATGCACCACCATAGGCACCTATTATTCTATGATCCCGTGAAGAGTCCGGCCGCAAGGCCAGCAGATTTTTTTATACAATTTCCGAGAATATTAATACTCTACTTCGAATGTCATATCTACTAAAATGGTCACTGAGAGAATAAATTGAGCTAAAGAGGAAAACCATGAAAAAATCCGCGGATGAAAATATCAGATACAGTATCGATGGCAAGGTATTCATCATCGAGATTCACAGGCCGGAGAAAAAGAATGCGCTACTGCCCGGCATGTATGCCGCGCTAGCCGCTGGTCTTAGGCAAGCCAACGAAACAGCAGATGTGAATGTAATCCTGATACGCGGCGTTGACGATTGCTTTACCAGCGGCAACGACGTGAGCGACTTCATCGCTAGCGCCACGCCTTCGGCCGAGCGCCCTTCCGTAGCCTTTATGAATGCACTGAATGAATCTGCGAAACCCATCGTCGCGGCCATTAGTGGTCTAGCCATCGGCATCGGCACTACCCTGCTTTTTCATTGCGATCTAATCTACGCCTCCGACAACTGTTTCTTGCAACTGCCATTCAGTCGCCTCGGTCTTTGTCCGGAGGCAGGTTCCAGCTATTTGCTACCCAAGCAGATCGGCCATGTCCGTGCAGCTGAATTACTATTATTAGGCGAGAAATTTTCCGCCAGTAAGGCGAAGGAGTACGGCATCATCAATGAAGTGCTACCACAAGATCAATACCTGGGGTTCGCCATGAATAAAGCTCAGAAACTCGCCGCACTGCCTGCCGACTCTGTACAGACCAGCAAGGCGCTTATTAAACGCGGGCAACACAGTGACGTGTCTGAGGTCATCGGTTTAGAATTAGATGAGTTTGCCCGACTGCTACAAACGCCAGATGCACAGGCGATAGTGCAGGCTTTTCTCGATAAGAAGAAGAGCGCCTAGCTAGCCAGGAAGCGTTACAGAAGTATCGCACAGGCATACAAAACGATAACGGCTAGAGATTCTCGATCAGATAGTCTCTGGCCGCGTTAATTTTCTGCGCAAGATAGTCGCTCCCGCCTCTGTCGGGATGCAACTTCTGCATGAGGCCGCGGTGAGCTTTAATCACCTGTTGTTTATCGGCCGTTTCATCCAGGCCTAGTATCTCCAGTGCGAGGGATTCTGTCATCATTGTCCCACTCTCGGGGGCGGGACTGTCATGATGGTGCTCCTGGGCATGCTCCCTCCAATCGGGAAAGTTCCGGTCAATATAGGCTTCTAACACCTGTGCCGAATCGGCATCCTGCCTGACTTCTTCATACAGTTTTAGCAAGTCTTGAAGCTGAAGAGTGGAAAGCTTTTGCTGCGCAAAGTTGCCACGTAACACGATACCTTCCATGCTGCCGTCGTCGTGTTGCAATTCCATATCGAAGTAGGCGGTACGGATGGTAGACACCTGCTCACCCTTCGGCTTTGCCGCCGAAGTGGCGCGCCCCTTGAACAGGTGCCACATAGGTAGCAAGCGCATTAGTGTGGGCAGCATCCTCAGCAGAAAAGTTGCGGCGATGCCGATTGGGGCAAGTATGAACTGCGCTGGCAGCCTGCCAATCGCGATCAATACGCCGACGACCAACAGACTGGCCACGACGAAGAATAAAGCTGTGTTCTGACGAGCAGATAACGAGTAGCGCTGACTTATCGATTTGACGAAGAAGTAAGCCATCAGTGGAAGTAATATCAACAGTAATAATCGAAAGATCATACAAACCTATCTAAGCGAACCGACGACAACACAAACTGCCTCCTATTTCCGCAATTGCTTTTCTATCAACTTCACACCACTCGATGCGCCAGCACTAAAATCCTGCAAAGCCTTAAGCCCACCCGCGGCATAGATGGCAACTGCCTTAAGTAGCTCCTTAAGCTGGTCTGCGCTTGCGCTATCGAATTGGCAATAGGCTCCACCTGAGAGACGGCTTAACTCTGTAAAGGCTGCCTTCGCCACAGGGTCATGGCGCTCCTGAAACATGAACAAAGGGACATTGAGCAGCCCAAGCTTCCCAGCAAGCTGTTCCAGTACATCGATGTTTTCTTCCATCGCATCGCCTATATAGATTAGACCTTTGATTTTTCTACTCTGGTTTTCTTCGATAGTATGTTGCAAGAGTCTATGCAGCTGCGTGGCGCCAGCCTGACATTGAATTGTGGACATGATGCGCAGAATTTCATCGGAATTACTCTGCCAGTCACTACTAAAGAACTCAGCAAAACCGCAGAAGTAACACAGCTGTACATTGAGCCCGCCTAGAGCCTGAGTGCTCAGAAACATCTCATTCTGCAGCTGACTTGCAACATCCCAGGTGCCCTGCCTGCTCGCAGTGGCATCCAGGGAAAAGATGAGTCGCGCATCGCCTGCAGACTTCGGCAGTGACGCAACCTTGGATAGGAATTGCTGCACGTCGTTCTTGCTGGAAACGGGATGCTGATCTTGAGACCCATCTTTCACTTTAGTCTTAGACTGTTTGAATAACTCTTTCATGACACTAGTAGCCCAAATAAAATAGCTGTAACTGAATTCAATTCGTTATCGCGCGGCACTGTAAGAGATAGAGCTGCCCCCCATGGAACGCCCACTCAATGTCTATATGCTCGCCGTAGACCGCCTCACATTCTAGCGCAAGACCATGCAGGCGTTCGAGTTCATTTGAGTTAAGGCAGAATGCAGCAACCTTGTCCTCTTCGACTTCTATCTCCATTGTCTCGCCCTCTGAACAGGCGACTAGTTCGATATCTTTGTCTCCGGCCACCTGTTCAAGTAGATCTCCATTCACAGAGATCCTAAAACTGTCTGGCACGATCATACCGGCAACGACGGCCTCTCCAAGCCCCCAGCTCGCTTCTATGTATCGCTCGGTATCGCCAGTGAGTGGGTTCTTCGTAAACATGACACCCGCTACTTCGCTTAGAATCTGCTGTTGCAAAACTACGGCTATCGCAGGCTCCCCGTCCACTCCCATTTTAGCCCTATAGCCAATTGCCTCGTCCGTGAAGGCTGATCCATGGACTTGCTTTATCGCTCCAATCATCGTCGCTGCATCCATCACATTAAGCACAGATAGGTGCTGGCCTGCGAAACTTGCTGCGACCGAATCCTCTCCTACCGCGCTAGAACGAACCGCTATGGCCGGCGCAAGCTCTGCGAACAGTGGCAATACGCTGGATATAGACTGCTCATCGCCATTTGCAATGGCATCGACCAAGTCGACTGCCAAAGCATAGCCGTTGGGCGCAGGCAGATAGGCGCGAAGCGCGGTTCCTAGGCTGACACACTTACCTCCAAATCGATCTTCTTCGATTGCATCTCTGAGAGGCACAGCCACACTCACCTGATCCCTCAAAGGATTTCTACCTCGCCCGTATCGCCCTTGACTCGAATCTTATCGCCGTCTTTTATGAGTTGGCTCGCATTCTTGGTGCCCACCACTCCAGGAATACCAAATTCACGACTCACGATAGCAGCATGACTAAGAATGCCACCTCTATCTGTGACCAGAGCGCCTATTATAGGTAGGACAACATTAAACCCGGCCGAGGTATTCTTAGTTACAAGGATGTCGCCCTTCTCGAGACGATCGAAATCTCGGGTGCTGATAATAACCTTGGCTGTTCCCTCATAGACGCCAGGACTAACTGCCAAACCACCAATTTTTTCAGTGACCTCTTTAGGCTCATCGAAGACATTACCCATCACAAGACTAAAAGCGCGCATCATAGGCTGTATCTTCAACGGTAGCCATTCAATAGGCGGCGGCTCGGCCGGCTCGGGCCCAAGAAACTCAGGAACTTCGTCGATGGCCTTACTCAACCTCCAATCCCGCCGTTCCTGCAACTGGGATTCGGTAATCGAAAACTCCCCTTTTAACAGACTCAGCAACTCTTCATGGGTGGCATCGAGAGCCAATTCTTGGTTGGAGAGAATTTTGCCCTCATGCAACAGACGACGCCCCGCTTCCAGTATGGCCGTGCGCGCGATTCCCGCGCCCCATATATCGTTATATATCCCTCGTTCATCGCGCATTCGATTCGCCATTCTTGCATCAGCCAAACTCAGATCGAATTCCGCCCGGTCTGCCTCTGGAATTTTCTCACGAATTTTTCGCTCCAAGCCCTGATCTAAATCCGATTCGGCGCGTGGATCCAGGGCATCATAAATTCTGGCAAGAATAATATTCGGTGATTCGTTGAGCGTTTTCTCAGAGATACAATAGCCACCGATCAACATATACCCCGCAACTGTAAGGTATTCATCCAAGGCTGCACTAATAGTGGCATGCTCTCGTAGGCGGGCAAGCGCTGCTTCTGCTGGCTGACCTTCTAACTCCGCCTTAGTTAAGCCGGCTGCCGCGATTGTTGCGGCCAACTTCAGAAGCTGCTCACCCCCGATTCCCTTCGAGACCGGGGTCGAGCCTTTCAGTAGCGGTGCCACCTCGACAGCTGTCAAACCCGATGTGCGTGTCGCGACGTCCAAAAATCTGCCGATGGGCAAAATCGATCCTACGGAATACTTGTGATGACGATAGACCATCTCTTCGGCATTCTCGAAGCAAGCCTCAAGATGTTCAATTAGCCCCGCCCTATCCATCTCCGAGAAATTGACTGACTGCAGCCTTGTATTACGGGCAATCGAATCCTTTTTTAACTCATCCCATTCTTCTAAATCCTGCAGCCATCTTCGCGACTCTACCGAACTATGCGCAGCCTTAACCCGCGCCCTAAGTTTTGGATGAATCTTAAACATAAGCTGGAAGAGAAATTTAGGCGGAGGGCCTCCACCTGGCTTTCCGACTATCCCAACCTGCTGCATATAGATAAAGCCATGAACGAAACTAGGCTGCAGATAATCTAATAAGATTCCATACTTTTCCAAGCCCTCATGAAAGCCTCTCCGCAGTCCAGGCCAAGTTTGAGTACTGTAAAGAGTCATCGCACCACTGTTGTGGGTTGTGTCCAAAGCCCAAGTACCAGGACCCGGTGCTTCGAATTTTCTCTCCATCTTAATCTCCTTTCTTGTTATTCAGACACGCCTACTTATTATCAGGACTCGCTGTTTCGTAACTAAGCCTCGGTAGATGCTACTTTATTATTTGAGGTCGGCAATAGAAATGCCGCAAAAAAAACAGTTATTAATGCGCCTGCATAATAGGGGATCACAGACATATGCTGTTCCAGAGTCGTTGTCGATTCTGAACCGAGTTGCAGGGATAATACAGAAATGCCGATCGCCCCGCCGAAGTAGCGCATCGTACTCAAGCCCCCCGCCGCCATGCCGGCTCGCCCCTTTTCGATAGCCAGCATACCCGCCGCCTGTACTACGGGGCCAGACATCCCGATGGCGAAGCCCATTAAAGCCATGGGCAGGATGATATCAATCGGCACCAACGCTGCCGCAAGATCAGAGTAGAGATAGAGCCCAATCAAGTTCAAGCTGGCAGCCAGCACAGCAGTATAGCGAATACCAATTAGTTTTCCGACTGCAGCAGACATCGGCCCGCCTAACATCATACATAGAGTCATTGCTGACAGCGCACTAGCTATTTCGATCTCTGCCACCTGTCGTATATCCACAAAGAAAATTGGCAATTGGAACAACAGTGCATACATGGTGAAATTACCAAGAGAAGTTGTGAAGCCCGCCGCTAAATAGGCCGGCCGCTTAAAGAAGCGAGGGTCAAAAACGGGCTCATCAACCCTTAGCTGTAGCCAGACAAAGCCACACAGGAGAATCAATCCCGGCACCAAAAAACGAAGATCGAGGGCGTCGCCAATAAATCCTAACTGTAGAGCGGCAATAGCAAACGCAAGCAGTAGCGTACTGCGCAAATCGAGGCAACCCTTGGACTTTTCAGTCTGCGGCTTCGATGTCGTCACAATAAGAGCGAGCGCGAGCAACGCCCACGGTACATTTATCAGGAATATGGCAGGCCAATCGAAGAATTGAGTCAGGGCACCGCCCAAGAGCGGACCAACCGCCGCAGCTGCACCCATCGTCGCGCCGAAGATTCCGTAGGCAAATGGCAGCATAGATTCGGGTAGTTGTGTTCTCAACATGGCCGAAGCATTCGGCACGATCATGGCACTGGCAGCAGCCATTATCATTCTCGATACTAGCAATACTTCTATGCTGCGGATCAAATACGCCAATAACGACCCGAGCATAAACACGCTTAAGCCAATATAGAGCGCCTTCTGATAGCCGATGATATCGCCTAGTTTACCAGCCGGGGCCTGGCCTATGACAGAGATGAGCAGATACCCGCCAACCAGTAGTTGCGTAGTGGTGCCGGGGTCCATCTCCATAAATTGAGCAATCTGCGGCATGGCGACAGCGATAGAGGTAGAACCCAGGGGAGCCAAGGCCGAGGCCAGCAGGACACCAGCTAGTAAGAGAAGTGTACGTTGTTCAGGCAAAGGCTGGTTTCCACATAGAGTCGCTGTATTAGAGTCGATAAAAGATTCTAAAGCTTCAACCGGCTAAGTAATAGTGCGGGACTGAAAAGAGCCAAAGACACAGCCCCAGCTGCAGCAAAATCAGCCTTGAGCCTAGTCGCAGCTTATCGAGCGAAGAAATCGAAGGTTTGGCTGGCCCGGCTGAATCTATCGCTTAACATATTGTTTTATATAGAGTAATGATAGAGGAATAGTAAAGAGATTCGCCTAAGCTAATATCCGGCCAAAGCCAGCACTGTCTCTCAAGCACTTGCGGAGCGAGCCCGTGAGTGAGTATTCAGTCAAATTAATAGACTGCCAGTGTTTCCCAGAAGCGGCATATAAGTTCTGCGAGCGGCCAGCGGAGGACAGATGATACGGGCGGTACCGGATTTGCCGGTTACGAAACCGGACAACGGCTCACTTCGGCGATATCTTTTATTCTTCTTATCAAAGGCTTTTGATAAGCAAGGTTAAACTATTCACCACTACAATAAGGTAAAACCTCTCTTTACAGCGGGCGAGGTTTATTAATCAGCTAAGACGAGTCAGAGAATGCGCGATAGATATATAATAGTAAACGATTTTTATGACGACCCAGATAAATTGGTAAAAGTCGCTTTAGGCTAAATCAATGAAGAAGATTCACCGACTGGAAATAAGATACTCTTTCCTTGGGTAGCAAATAAGGAGGCAGTATGAAGAAGACTCTACTACTAGCCGCAGCTCTGGCGCACAAGAAGGCAAACGATTGCGTAATAGGAAGTAATTAAGCTATAAAACCCGAGCATGGGACGACTCTTGTCCACGCTATTCTTTTCTTAGAGTTGAATTTACGAAGAAATGAACCACGGAAATGCTAAATTTAAAGAGGAATACAAATATGAAAAACCTATCGCCTACTGCTGAAGCAATCCGCCATTATAAGTTAAATGCTAGTGGAGGTTATGACGAATGGTCTAAGGTTTCATGTACACAAAATTACAGAATGCATGTTCCTTCAATGAATTTTGATGTTTCAGGACCGGCCGAGGTTCAAGAAGTGATTTTTGGGTGGTTAACTGAGATTGAGGCAAAACAAGAATTAGTAGATATAGTTGAATTTGGGTCTGCCGTAACTTGTTATCTTCACATCTCCGATAAAGATGGAGTGGTTTTGGACATCGTTGAAATATTCAAAATTGATGATGCTGGGAGAGTGGAGGAAATTTGGGCGTTGTGAACAAACTACTAACAACAATAATCCCACTTCTATCGACCTTGAAGAGCGCAAGTTCCATCAAAAAAGCCATCATACTGAGTGCGGATAGCCACAGGCTTTGACCGCACTCAGCTTAATTTGCTTATAAACTAGCGAACATACCCGTCAATCAAACTGTAATACTCAGGCTCAAACCCATTGTCTGCTGCCCACTGTTTAAACTCATCTGATACTGCGCCATAGAAGCAAAGGCGACCTCCATCTGTACGTTCTAATATTTGCCCGACGTATTCGCCGTCAGCAAATCGTTTGGCGTGAAACAGACCGGTCTCAGCGTCACTATACGTTTCTAAATAAGTGAAAAGAGTGTCGTCTTCATTCATGTAGACGTTGTACACCAAAGTCCCTGGTTCTTCTGCAGCATTCATGTTGACCATCTTTGAAGCAATCTCTTTGAGTTCTTCAGCTTTGCCAGGTAATACTGTGAGTTCATAAAAAACTTGGATTTGGTTTTTTGAGTCTTGCATTCGACTGCTCCCAAGAGTAGGCGTTGAGGTTAACGTAAACTGATGAGGCACTAAAAAGCGACCTCATCAAATTTGTGGTTTTGGTGTTACTTCCAATGCCAACCCTTTGCAACGGTAGACCCATCTTCGCTGACGTCATACTCACCTACTATCGCGACTCCATTAAGGTCTGAAAATTTCTCGGACGTTGTATGCAGATGATTAATATAGCGAAAAGGTATATTCCCACTCTTATCAGGTCCGGGCGCGGAGCCACTGCCCTTAATATAAAATACTTCTCCGCATTCTGTAGTCATAACTCCATCGCCTGCACCGTAGATACTTCCGTCCGTTCTGACAATTTGGGCATATGTCCAGTTAGTACTATATTTCGTTCCACGCATCTCACCCGACGCAGAAAGACAAACTTCGTAGTTCGCTCCCTCTGCGGTTGCCGGGAGCACCTTCACACCTGTAATTGTTCCAATTTCGTCTAATAATAATTCGCCTAACGCCATAATGAGTTCCTTTTTATAAGAAATTTATCTGCGACCCGTATTCAGCCGCTCTGTGAGTTGATATTTCGTGTAAGTTTTACCAATTTCCAGAAAAATCAGCACTTCCATTATTCCAAAAGGAATCTGTAACGTAAAGGTTGACTGCTTACTTTGTTAGTTTACTGAAATGTTATATTACAATCGCGTGAAACGTGAAAAAAACACACTGACTTGCCACCTCTAAAAAAACTACTGGGGTTCTGTATCAAGTTGGTGCGGCCACGTATAAAAAACAACTTCATTCTGTTCTAAATTGGTGCAGCTTGTCAGTGAGTAATCTGTGAGAGAACATTTCTATGGTGGCTAGACAGATTGAGTTAAAGCAAACGCTTTTAGAGCATCCAGACGTTCCCAAGGTCATAGAGACGGTGGTCAGAACAGCCCTTGATGACACTCACGAGAATCAAACGGCAGCTCAGAAGATACTTATGGATAGGATTCTTCCCATAAGTACCTTCGACAAAGGCACTGACTTCAAAGAAAGAATCAACATCACCATTTCAACTATTCCGATAAAGGTCGAAAAAGTAATTAACGAGCTATAACTAGGAGTCCAGTCATGTCATCAAAAATACCCGTAGCAATATCATTTACTGGATTGGCCAATTTTCTTGGCATACTTGGAGTAATTGGTTCCCTGATTTTTGTTGGACTAGAGTTAAGACAAACTCAGAGAATCGCCCAAGCAGGACAGCAACAAGAGAGAACCTCGAACTTCTTTAATTTGCTTGGCTCAACCAGTCAATCTGGAGTGGACTGGCAATCCGTGGTGATGGAAACCAATTCTAACTATGGAGACAAGTTCAGCAACGAAGATATCCTGCGGAGGAATATCTTCCATGCGCATTTATTTACGTATGAGAATGACTACTTCCAGTATAGTCAGCGCCTGATGCCAACAGAAGTTTGGGATGCAAAGCTCAAGGCTCTTTCGTTCTTCTACAATCAATGTGACATGCGGGAGCTGTGGTCAGCGAGAGCACAATTTTTCCCCGAAGGATTTTTAAATGAAATTAGCACGCTTACTGATGTGTGCTCTGAATGATGCTAAAACGATACCTAGAACAGCGTCAGGTTAACCTAGACAGCGGTCGTGTAATCACTCAGAAGTGAGTGATGGATAGATTGCCGTCTACAAGTATGTTTGAAAAAGCAGTAGTTAGCAGGGAGAAAATAAACAAAGTTATCGATACAATACGGCCTGAAAAACAGGCTATTAAAAGGGAGGTAACTGAGCAATGAGAAAGATAGCAATCGAGGATTTAATACAACTTTTGGGTGTGGTGGGAATTATTGGCTCACTCATATTTGTTGGCCTTGAAATGAGGCAGTCTCAAAGAATTGCACTCGCCGCTCAGGTGCAAGCGAGAGCCGAAATGCAAACTGACAGGCTTTTAAGTTCGATAGAGGGAAATATCGATGGCTATACTTTGTTCACAGACGCTAATTATAGTTTTGCTGCCCTGACTGAAGAAGAAAAACAAGTGGCGATTCTGCTTCACCAGTGGAGAGGAGTCATGCTAGAAAATAACTTGTACCAATACCGTACCGGATTATTTGCTGAGGAATATTGGAGGCAGACAAGAAACCGCATAGCCAGTTGGTACAACAACTGTGAGTTACGACCCAACATTGATGCTCAATATGTTGAGAGCTTTGTCAGCTACTTAAGGTCGTTACCTGATAGATGCGCCGAATGATGCTCAGGCGATACTTAGAGCAACGCCATATTGACCAAGACAGCGGGCGGAGCTGTTTAGCTTTGGAGCGTAAATACTGGCAAGCACTTGAAGTCCTCGCCTATGAGGACGGCTGGCAAAACTGGCGTGATTTCCTCTACATGCGGGTACTACCAGACAAACCCGGAGACTTATCTTTGGCCAGTCATGTGCGGAAGATGGTGACTGTGTTTCTGTTTGCTAAGTATGATGAACCGGGGTCTCGCGTCGGAACGGTAAATCACTTCCAGCAATAATAGTTACCGGTAATAGTGAATTTAATTAAATCAATCACTTAGCTGATTTCAGCACCTACTCCCAACACAAAACACTATATATTGTGGTCAGCTCCTAGATTTGGGGCTGATCTCCGTTACGCATTAACGCTCACAAAACCACGCATTAACACTACCAACCGTTAAGGAATCCTGACGAATGGTCATCATTAACCCAGCCGGTTAATTTAGCTAACCCAGCAGAAACCGGATTGGTTGTTTCCTAGCCTCCTCTACTGGGCGGGGTCTTTTTATGGGACGGGGGGTGCTAACGCACACAGCTTATGGTTATAGTTACCGTGCAGACTTGCTAGAGCTGAATTTTAAAGGAGAATAAGAATGAAAAATATAACACTGAGATTTTTACTTTTAATCGTGGCTTTGTGCGGATCGTTGGCGGCAATCTCACTCACTGCATCGGCGCAGCAGACAAACACGACCACTGCAGATCCCTATGCCAATAATCCAAATCCCGGTGCAACAGTTTTTCCGTTGGCTGCTCCTCTCGGCGTAAACAGCGGAGCAGTTCGATCACCACTGGAAGGCGCAACCAACACCGGCCGTTTTAGCGCGGATAGCTGGACCTATGGAAATGCTTACGACGCGCCCGCTGGATCTAAAATCTGGAATCCGGTGATGGCGAAATTGCTCGGAGGCGGCAAGGTTACTGGCGGAACCATTTTTTCAGCGAATGACCCCAGTACTTATTGCGCTATGGCCAATGCCGGCTACGATTTCACCTGGATGGAAATGCAGCACTCTCAGCACAACTGGGATGAAGTTTCGCGCATGTGGCGCACCTGTCCCCATGCTGCTGTGCCTGGCGTGCGCGTTGCCTATACCGACGAGCGAGAAATTCAGCACGCGCTGGATGCTGGCGCAATGGTGCTTGTGGTTCCTACTATAGATACCGTGGAAGAAGCGCAGGAGGTGGTGAACTGGGCCTATTTTCCACCGCTGGGTCGTCGCAGTAATGGCGGCGGCCAGGCATTCTCCCAAGAGGTGTGGGGTGGCGTTCCCGGAGGTTACCGCGCAACTGCAAACGATAACCTGGTGCTGGTGTTGATGATCGAAACCATGGAGGGCGTAGAGAATGCTGCGCAGATTGCCAAGGTTCCCGGCGTCGATGCAATTTTTGCAGCCAGCGGGGACCTGGGTAATTTTTCGGGATACCGACAGGGTACACCTGACTACGAACGAATTATTAACATTGTTCACGATGCCGCCATCGACGCTGGCATACGTCTTTGTGGTTCTTTGGCCTGGCGCGATCGCCCTGATTTCACTTGTTTTCAAGCCGGCAGTGAGACTGCAGCCATTTCCCGAGGCGTTACTCAGGAATTAGGTGAGCTGAAAAATACCCAGGGTAGGGTGCTGGAGGGACCATTCGCTAACAGCAATGCTAAATAAATGGGGTCAGAGTAAATATACAGTAGTTCTGACCACTTCTACTGATAAATCTACAGCACTCTACGACTTTGTGTTTTTAGTGCTTTGATTAAATTGAAGGGTCGGTCACACGTTCTACTAAGCGACAACTCTCTTAGTGCAGAGAGGACGCACAGATGGCTCAGGAGGCACTAAACTGACCTCGCATCGCTGCATCAAGTAGCACTCCTCTAAGATGAGTGGCTCGTCCCACATCCTCGCGCTTGTCTTCGATGGCGTTGAGTACCCATCGCCTCCAATTCCCATTAGAGATACGATCAATCGCATCCCAAAAGACCCGCTCTAAGGCTATGGATGTTTTCCGGTCGAAGATAACTATCGTTCGGTGCAAATACATCTGATTCTCCAGTTATAAAATCCAACATTGTCGGGCTATACTGACCGCAACCTATTAGGTAGTTGCTGAATTAACTACAACTTAATCGTCTCAGAATAAGAATATTATATAACAAAATCAATAAATTAGCGAAAATTAAGTGAGTGTTAGGGCTGCCAACGATGCTCTTTCTTCTTAGGACCTGATACTAGATACTTTGCGTTAGTTTGGTCAGATTCACGTCAATGCGAGACACTGAACATGAAGATCAAGCCCATAGCCTATTACGGATTCGGCCTGCTATTACTGATGGCTGTGAATACTGAGTTAGCCGGACGTGATTACACTGCCTTAGACTTCGTGCTTGTTGCGCTTGTTATCGCCGTGATAGCGATCCGCGGAATAGAGAGACGCTAGTACAACTTAAAAGCCAAGCTGAAGGAAGTAACCAAGCTGTATACCGGCGCGAACGTGGACGCTGATGCTAAGAACGGGCTAGTGACTAAAAGTTCTTTTTCCCTAGCGTTGCAACAGTAACTAGCTTGAACGGGGAGCAAAACCTATGTCGACAGGTTATAAATTTTTGCGTTTTATCAAAACGAAACGGTTGCTCATTTTTGACTGGATAGACCGAGTTATACTTGGAAATCGAAAGTTAACAATCAGTGTAGTGCCTGTATTCATTGAGGGTAAAGACCCATGTGATGAGCGGACTGAATTTTTTATCTCGAAAGAATCTGATGACATAGAGGAAACATATTATGAAGATGACGCATGTCCGCAGGAAAGGACCGAAACAACTAGCAGAGATAGCCAAGCGATTAACACCGGAGGAATTTGCGGAATTGAGGGCAGGCCCGCAGGAATCTAGTGAGTTAATGAAGAGCTTTCAGAAATTAGCAGTCAAGCGAGTGATGGAACGTCGCGGGATTAAATTACCGAAGACATAGCCGTTGTAAATTCAAAGGAGGTTACCATTGACTAAAAGACTCGGCGTTATTCAACTCAAAAGTGGCACGGCTGTGGACGCTAATAACGCCTATATAGAAGGCTTAACTAGGTTTTTAAAGGGTTTGAAGGCCTTACCGGACTCAGTAAAACTATAAAGTGGTGCGGATGGGGAGACTTGAACTCCCACACCTTTCGATACTAGAACCTAAATCTAGCGCGTCTACCAATTCCGCCACATCCGCATTTATCAAGAAGCTTATTAGCCGCCAAAGCGCGCGTATTATACCTGAACGAGCGCTCTTGCCAAGATCAAAGATGTCTGACTGTTAATTCACCAAACTCTGGCGTTATACTGACAGATCTCAATCTTTGACTATTTGACAGGCAGAACAGCCCCCAACATCAGGAAATCCTCATGTCACACCTAGAAACTTCAATCAGCGATGGTATCGCTACACTAACAATGAATCGTCCAGATGCCCGAAACGCACTCAGCATGGATATGCGCACGCAACTCTGTGAGAGCCTCCACGACATCGAGCGCGATAATTCAGTGCGCTGCGTGGTTCTAACCGGTGCTGGAGATCATTTTATGGCCGGCGGCGACGTAAAGGGGATGGGAGAGTCGATCAAGAAGTCGTCAAAGGAAATTGGCAAAGAATTCATGCTGCGCATACATGACCTTCATCCGATAATGTTTGCGATGCGTAGAATGCGCAAACCTATCATCGCCAGTTGCCGTGGCGCTGCCGCAGGCGCCGGTGTCAGCATGGCACTAGCCTGCGACCTTGTTATCGCCTCCGAGGACGCCTTCTTCACGTTAGCCTATTGCAAGATAGGCACAAGCCCCGATGGTTCCTCTTCTTTTCATCTACCGCGGGCTGTTGGTATCAAGAAAGCGATGGAAATCGCGCTGCTTGGGGATCGCTTTGATGCGCAAACCGCCAAAGACATAGGGATGATCAATTTCGTCGTCGCCAATGATGAACTGAACAGTGAAACCCACAAACTGGCTAGCAGGCTGGCAAGCGGTCCTACCCACGTCTATGGCAACACCAAAGCTCTTTTCTACCGGTCTCTGGAGAGTGAATTCGAATCTCAACTACAGGCGGAGGCCGAATATTTTTCCGACTGCGCCTCGAGAGCGGACTTCAAGGAAGGCGTGACCGCATTTATAGAAAAACGCGAGCCAAATTTTACTGGGCAGTAGGGCTGGATTTGTTACTGAACGCCAGCGGAGATCTGCAGCGCCTCGAGATTTTCTTGCAGGCGGAACAGACTTTCGTTGATCTGTAAGCGGTGGGCATTCACGGACTCCATGGATTCTTCCATATACTCCAACCTACCCACCAGGCCCAGTACCGTGCTGCCACCGCTATTGAGCGCCTGCCGTATTGACGACAGATCGCCTCGCATCGCATCCAACTCCTGCACCGATACATTGAGACCACTGATCGACTCCGTTAGTGTCGCCACATCGTTGTTCAGCTCATTTATCTTGGTCTCTGCTGCCATGACAGCCTGGCTGCCTGCCGCTATCTGCTGACTATTCGCCGCCACGGTCTCATCCTGACCCTCATTGACCAGACCCAGTTTCGCGATCTCAGACTGCACATCTTCTAGCGAACCGTTGATAACCCTGCGCGCAGCCCAGAGTTTGTCGATCTCGGAGAAGTTGAAATCCATTCTATCGATCATATTTAACATGGATTCTTCGTTAGAGTCTCCGGCCAGAGCCAGACGTCTCTCCAGATCCACAATGCGCAGTTCTGCCTGACCCATTTCATCCAGGTACATGCCATAGCCTGTATAGGCAGCATAGCCGGCGCCGGCCATTACCAAGACGATGAGGGTCAGCATGATACGAACCGGCCAGGTACTCACCTTTACCTTCTCGGCATAGTAACCAGGGCGCACGATATCTTGCCCCTGAGAACGTTTATTGCTCCGATGGGTATCTACATCATCCCTATCCGGAACAATTGGAGGTATTTTGCTTATCTCGTGATCATCTCTCATAGTTGCTCATTATCCTAGAAATTACCGACGCATTCCATCCCGCAATCACCTGATAGCAAAGTAATATAGCCGATGGTAGACTGCGAATTGCTTACCTGCAGAGCGTTTCGAGCCCCTGGCATCTGCCAGTAGCTGACTGGGGGTATAACAATAATTAAATTAACGAACCTTGGAGCCCCGCTATGGAATTAGAAAATCTACTATCTTATCTGTTTCGCTGGATTCACTTTTTTGCTGGAGTGACCTGGATAGGCATTCTCTACTACTTCAATTTCGTGCAGACCGAGTTCTTCAAGGAAGCCGATGCCGCCACGAAATCTAACGCTATCTCCAAGCTAGTCCCCAGGGCCCTATGGTGGTTTCGCTACGGCGCGCTACTCACCTTTTTGTCAGGCTTAGCGCTAGCGGGCTTCCTGGGCGCTGCTGTAAATTTCTACATTATGATTGGCATGCTGATGGGCACGCTGATGTTCCTCAATGTTTGGCTAATCATCTGGCCGGCACAACAGATTGTTATTGCCTCAACCGATGCTGTCATTGCTGGTGGTGAAGCCGATCCTGCGGCCGCTGGAGCCCTCGCGAAAGCCGGTCTAGCCTCACGAACAAATACGTTGTTCTCGCTGCCAATGCTGTTCTTCATGGGTGCGTCCGCCCATCTAAGCGGTGCAGGCCGCCTGCCGATGTCGATGGAAGATGGCGTCAGCAGCGTCGCTCAGATCCTCTGCCTCGTCATCATTATTGGCCTCGAGATCAATGCAATAAAGGGAAAGCAGGGCCCAATGACAAGCGTAGTGGGTGTCATACACTGCGGTATTGCTCTTACCGCCGTATTGCTGCTCATTATGCAGCTCCTCTAACCGAGACAACAGAAAGATAAAACTCTGCACGCCCGAATGGCCGACCCGATTCGGTGCGTGCAGACTTCCAACTAGCACTCGATTTGGCTTCAAAAATTTCTCCCCAATTCTACTTCCATCACTTTCCTGCACTAGTTTTCTGCTAGAATAGCGGCTTCGTTGCACTGCAGGACGCCCCGTCATTGCTGAAAAAACTCAGCGAGCGGGCGAGTCTTTGCCTTGCATTTGTAAATCAAGAATGGATTGAGAAAATTATGAATCTAGAATTACCTGAGCTTCCTTTTGCAAAAGAAGCGTTAGAACCACATATGTCTGCCAACACATTAGACTTTCATCACGGCAAACATCACAACGCTTATGTAGTAAAAGGCAATGTACTACTGGCCGCTGCGAACACCACCGCTGACAGCCTGGAAGAACTGGTAAAAGAAACTGCTAAAGCAGGCGGAGCGTTGTTCAACAATGTGGGACAACACTACAACCATAGCTTCTTCTGGAATAGCCTGAGCGCATCCGGTGGCGGTGCTCCAACTGGAGACATTGAAGCCAAGATAGATGAGGCCTTTGGCAGCTACGAGAACTTCAAGTCTGAATTCGTTGCAGGCGGCGTTGGCCAATTTGGCAGCGGCTGGGTCTGGTTAGTCAGCGATGGCGGCACGCTTAAGATTGCCAAATCTGCCAACGCAGAGACCCCGCTAACCGATGGCATGACCCCTATTCTCGTCTGCGACGTATGGGAACACGCCTACTACCTGGATTTCCAAAACCGACGACCAGACTTTCTAGATTCTTTCCTGGACAACCTGGTCAACTGGGACTTCGCCAGCGAAAACCTAGCGAACGCATAGCAAACAGTTATACCCGGAAAGCAAAAAGGCAGAACCTTCCGGTTCTGCCTTTTTTTATGGATGAAAGTTGTAATCCACCCGTCTTCAAAATCGATCACTGGAGCAAGAATGAAACCTTCTTGACAAGGACTCTTAGAAATCCGAAGTGCAATGGACAAGCCATTAAAGATCCCAAGTAATCACAAACCCCCCAATCCAAATCCAAAAAAAAGACAGAACCAAAAAGCTCTGCCTTTTTTATAAATCGAAATTACGATCTATCAGTCTTTATAATCGATCGTTGGGGCGAGGATTGAGCCTCTCTGGCGAGGCGTCTTAGGAATCCGAAGCGCAGTGTATATACCATACATGAGCACCGGAAGTCCTATGACAACGAAGCCAGGGAGGCTCAAGACCGCCCCAACGGTCGATTTTTACATCATGCCGGGCATTCCGCCCATCCCACCCATATCAGGCATACCACCACCCATACCGCCAGCACCACCACCTTCCTGTGGTAACTCAGTAACCATTGCCTCGGTAGTAATCATCAAGCCAGCTACAGAGCCCGCTGCCTGAATCGCTGTACGAGTAACTTTCGCAGGATCAAGAATTCCCATCTCAATCATGTCGCCATACTCACCAGTTGCAGCATTGAAGCCAAAGTTGCCTTTGCCTGCCTTAACTTTATCCAATACAACGGAGGCTTCCTCACCCGCGTTCGATACGATCTGACGAAGAGGTGAAGTCACAGCTTTCAATAACAAGCCGATACCCACGTTTTGATCTTCATTGTCGCCCTTAAGTCCCTCAACCTTCTGCAGAGCTCGAACCAGAGCAACACCGCCACCAGGGACGACGCCCTCTTCCACGGCGGCGCGAGTTGAATGCAACGCGTCTTCTACGCGAGCCTTCTTCTCTTTCATTTCCATTTCTGTGCTTGCGCCAACCTTGATTACCGCTACACCACCAGCCAATTTAGCGACACGCTCTTGCAGCTTCTCGCGATCATAATCCGAAGAAGTCTCTTCTATCTGGGCACGGACTTGAGAGACACGACCCTGAATCGCCTTAGCATCGCCAGCACCGTCGATGATTGTCGTGTTTTCCTTGCTGATCTGAACACGCTTGGCAGAACCAAGGTCCTCGATAGTAGCGCCTTCAAGACTGAGGCCTACTTCTTCAGAAATAACAGTACCACCGGTTAGGATAGCGATGTCTTCCAGCATG
>JAQWZF010000040.1 GCA_029253585.1 Gammaproteobacteria bacterium | reverse complement strand
CATGGACAGAGACAATCGCTGGGACCGGGTACAGCCAGCCTACGACATGCTTACCGAGGGCAAGGCAGATCATCAGTATGACAATGCCAGCGCTGCGCTTGCCGCCGCCTACCAGCGCGACGAAGACGATGAGTTTGTGCAGGCCACCCTGGTCGGAGCGAAAGACGATGCCTCGGCTACGATTACCGATGGCGACGTAGTCGTATTCATGAATTTTCGAGCAGACCGCGCGCGCGAACTAACCCGCGCCTTCGTCGATGATGACTTCGATGGCTTTCAACGCAATGCCATGCCGCTACTCGGCGACTTCGTCACGCTTACCGAATATGCCGCCGACATAGCCGCCAGCTGCGCCTACCCGCCGCAGAAACTCGACAACGTACTTGGCCAATATTTGGCAGATCAAAATAAGACCCAGCTGCGCATCGCCGAGACCGAGAAGTATGCCCACGTGACATTCTTCTTCAATGGCGGACGTGAGGCTCCCTTCGATAATGAAGAGCGCACACTGATTCAATCCCCGGATGTGAAGACCTACGACCTGCAGCCAGAAATGTCGGCCTTCGAACTCACCGATAATCTTGTCGCCGCCATTCGCTCGCAGAAATACGACGCGATCATCTGCAACTACGCCAATGGCGATATGGTTGGGCACACGGGGAATTTCGATGCGGCAGTAAAGGCCGTAGAGGCCGTCGACAAGTGTCTGGCACAGATCGTAGCCGCCATCGAAGACTCCGGCGCGGAACTATTGATCACCGCCGACCACGGCAATGTCGAACAGATGCTAGACCCCGAAACCAATCAGCCACTTACCTCCCATACCAGCGGCCCCGTGCCCCTGGTCTATGTTGGCCATAGTGGCAGGCAGTTCATAAGCGCGGGCAGCCTGTCGGACCTAGCACCCACATTACTCTCACTTCTGGACATGCCTGTACCCGAAGAGATGACCGGCAAAGTTCTTCTCGGACAGAAGAAACAGAAGACGAAACAGTAGACGAAGCAGAAGAAACGTAATAAAGAGTAGACGAAAAGCGAGTCAGCAAACTCTAAAGGCAACAAGGTTTTTGCGATGAATGAGTTACTGCGCAATTCAATTTTAATTTTCAGGATCGCTCTGCTGGCAACTCTTGTAGCCGCGAGCGTGTCTAACTCTTCTTCTCTGCTTGCGGCAGAGACCGATGCCGAAGCCGCGCAGCAGGAGCTTGTCGCGCTAGGCGGCGCCATAGACGCGATTCAATCCTGGCTCTTAGAGGCACGGTCTACACAGTCCAACGAGATCGAAAATCTGCAGCAGGCAGACCTGAAAATTTCAGATCTCAGCCAATCGGTTAGCAGAGCCGAATCCGCGCTGTCCGACATAGAGTCTGAGATCAGCGCCCTCTTGCGACAGGCTGAAACACTGGATGGCGAAAAAGCCGCGCAGAGCAAAATCCTCGAACAGGCTATTCGTACCGCCCACCTATCGGGCAATCAAAGCACCATAGAATTTCTGTTTAACCAGAATGATATTACCAGAACCACACGCATGCTTCACTATCATCGCCTCTTTACTGAGGCACAGCTGAACAGCATCGCATCGTTTCAGGAAACCCTGGATGAGATAGCAACCGTAAATCAAGACCTGGCAATCAAGGCCACAACTCTGCAAGCCGAACAGGAAACTCTACGCAGCACCCTGCAGGATCTCAACGCATCGAAACAGCAGCGCGAGACTGCCCTGCGCAAATTACGCAGCGATATCGCCGCACGCAGCTCAGAACTGGAACAGCTGGAAATGGACCAGGTGCAACTGCAAGAATTAATTGAACAGATCAATCGCGCCGTTGCAGATATTCCCAGCGCAATGAGAAATGCCCCCTTCGATGCGCAGCGCGGCAAACTGCAGATGCCTGTTGCGGGCGAGGTGCTCAGCAGCTTCGGGTCTCGCTACGGCGAGGGCGCCCTGCGTCGTCAGGGAGTCACACTTGCCGTTGCCGAAGGAACCCCGGTGCAGGCGATTCATCCGGGGCGCGTGGTATTCTCCGACTGGCTGCGAGGCACGGGGCTGCTAGTGATTATCGACCATAACGAGGGCTATATGTCTCTGTATGGCGCCAATCAGGCACTGTCCAAACAGGCCGGCGACTGGGTCGATGCCGGCGACATTGTCGCAACCTCGGGATTAGCCAATGAACCCACAGGGGGGCCGGACAATGCAGAGACCCGCCCCGGCATGTACTTCGAAATCCGTCATCACGGCGAGGCCCAAAACCCGGCAAATTGGTTCGCGAAGTAACAGGCTTATTCCATCGTGTCGGCCTAACCATGGGCCTGAGCTAACGCCCAGATATACCGTTATAAAGATTCCAGAAAGCCCTCTTGATAGAGCCTTATCTAGCCCCCCAGATAAACGCCCGAGGCTCTCCCATCCAATTTGCGTATTAAGACATAAACTGAAACACTAGGAATCGTCGTATAAACAAGTCAAGACCGCCCACTCTTCCGTTTCGGGCAAGTAGAGAATTATCAGGAATTAGCCATGACTTTTACTCCATCCACCTTTTCACGTTTCTCGGCAAAGCAGCTATTTTCTGGCTCTACAGCCGCGAGTCTTTCCCTGTCAATCTTTCTGGGCTTGGCTCTTTCGACATCAGCGAGTGCTCAAACACAGCAACAACAGGCACAGCAACCGGTTCTTCCGCTACCCCTAAACGAAGTCAGAATGTTCACCGAGGCCCTGGATAGAATACGCATGTCGTATGTGGACGAGATTGACGACCAGACACTGCTGGAGAACGCCATACGCGGCATGCTCGCGGGGCTGGACCCACACTCCGCCTATATGGCCGGCGATGAATTCGATCTACTCGAAGAGACAACCACCGGCGAGTTCGGTGGACTCGGCGTCGAAGTAGGCAGAGAGAATGGCTACATTCGCGTAATCAGCCCCATCGATGACTCACCCGCCGATCGAGCCGGCATCAAGGCAGGTGACCTCATTATTCAGATAAACAATAAACCTCTAAGAGAGATGTTGCCCGAAGAAGCGGCGCAGATGATGCGTGGCGCACCCGGCACCGATGTCACTGTCACCGTTGCCAGACAAGGACAAGAACCCTTCGACCTTACCATCACCCGCGAAGTGATAGCCCTTAGCAGTGTGCGCAGCCGAATTATCGCCCCTGGCTATGCCTACCTGCGCATCTCGCAGTTTAGAGTCAACACCGGCACCGAACTCGAAGAAGAGATAGAGCAGTTGTATGCAGAAAACGAAGCCATCGATCAGCCCATCAAAGGCATGGTGCTGGATCTGCGTAACAACCCCGGTGGAATTTTGCAGGCATCGGTTTCCGTAGTAGACGCCTTCATCAATGAGGGGCGCATCGTGTACACCGAAGGCCGACTCAAACAGACTGGTCTCGATTTCTCGGCGACACGCAAGACCGTGGCGGGAGATGTACCTCTGGTAGTACTCATCAACAACGGTTCCGCCTCGGCCTCTGAAATTGTCGCTGGCGCCCTGCAGGATCATGGCCGCGCCATCATCATGGGAAAGCGTAGCTTCGGCAAGGGTTCGGTGCAGACCGTGCTGCCTCTGGATGAGCGACGCGCAATAAAATTAACTACCTCGCTCTACTTTACGCCAAGCGGTCGCTCTATTCAGGCCCAGGGCATTGAGCCTGACATCGAGGTCGACGAGGCGTTGGTTACCCGGCGCTCGCGCAATGTCATGCAATACAATGAGTCCGATCTCGCTGGCCATCTGGAAAATGGCAATGGCACTGCGACGGAAAACGATAGGCTGGCGGAGGCGCTAATCTCGGCAGAAGAGGTACTGGTTAGCGACTACCCCCTAAACGAGGCGCTAAATGTTCTGAAGGGAATTAATGCATTCAAACCGGCGCGTCCGCTCAACAGCACGGGCTCGTTCGCGCAGAGTAACCTAAACTAAGACAAGTTCTAGACAAGGGATAAGACAAGGACTAAGGCCAGAACTCTGGGGATCAAACTTCAGATTCGAATTTCGATTCCCTTGTCGGCCATGTATTGTTTCGCTTGTTGGATAGAATATTCCTGAAAGTGAAAGATGCTAGCCGCAAGCACGGCATCTGCCTCCCCTTCCAAGACACCATCGACCAGATGCTGCAAGTTACCCACACCACCGGAGGCGATAATCGGCACCTGCACGGCGCGGCTGACCGCGCGATTCAGATCCAGATCGAAGCCTATCTTGGTGCCGTCTCTGTCCATGCTGGTTAGCAATATCTCGCCGGCGCCATACGTCACCATGCGCTTAACCCATTCGATCGCATCGATACCCGTTGGCTTACGCCCACCATGTGTGAATATCTCCCACTTCAGGGGCTCGCCTTCTTTCGATACCTGCTTGGCATCCACGGCAACCACGATACACTGCGAGCCAAAACGCTGCGCTGCCTCGCGCACGAGCTCGGGGTTGGTGACCGCCGCCGTATTGATAGCAACCTTGTCTGCCCCCGCGTTAAGCATTGCGCGAATATCTTCCAGGGTGCGAATGCCACCACCGACCGTCAAGGGAATAAACACCTGACTGGCGATAGCCTCGACCGTGTGCACGGTGGTCTCTCTTCCCTCATGGCTGGCAGTGATATCGAGAAAGGTAATCTCGTCGGCACCAGCATCGCAGTAGCGCTTGGAAACCTCTACCGGATCCCCCGCATCGCGTATATCGAGAAACTTAACGCCCTTTACGACGCGTCCATTCTCGCAGTCCAGACAGGGGATTATTCGTTTAGCTAACGCCATGTTGGTGAGTTTCCCTAAGTTCCAGTCATTCGTCACAGAGTTGCTGAGCGAGGGTTAGATCGAGAGACTCCTCATAGATGGCGCGCCCGGTAATGACACCCATGATTCCACCGCCGCAAGATTCTTCAGAGAGTTCGCGTATGGCAGCAATATCAGCCAGCTTGCTCACGCCACCAGAGGCGATAACAGGAATTGGCGAATGGTCTGCCAATTCCTTCGTCGCCTCGAGGTTTACACCACGCATCATGCCGTCGCAGTTTATGTCGGTATAGACGATAGCCTCGACACCGAAGTCGGCAAATTTTTCAGCGAGAGTCACGGCAGAAACATCCGACACATCTGCCCAACCCTCGGTAGCCACCATGCCCTCGATAGCATCGATGCCAACAATAATCTTGCTCGGATAGGCCAGACAGGCTTCTCTTACAAACTCGGGGTTTTTAACCGCCTGCGTTCCAATAATCACATAGCTGACACCGGCATCTAGATAGAATCCAACACTATCAAGATTGCGAATGCCTCCACCGATCTGAATTGGCAGATCTGGGTATGCGGCGGCAATCTTGGTAATAATCTCGGCATTAACCGGAGTGCCGGCAAAGGCGCCGTTAAGGTCGACGATGTGCAGCCGTCGCGCACCCTTCGCCTGCCAGATACCCGCCATGCTTGCCGGGTCGTCGGAGAAAACCGTGGAGTCTTCCATTCGCCCCTGTCGCAGGCGCACGCACTGCCCATCTTTCAAATCAATTGCTGGTATAACTAACATGTCATTACTCTTCACTTACTCTTTAACTATTATTTAACTATTGCCTAAATAGTATTTAATCTGTCGCGACGGGAAAACAAAAATTTATACCAAGCCATCCCACTGCAAGAAATTACGCAGCAGTGTCAGCCCTACCGTCTGACTCTTTTCGGGATGAAACTGGGTTGCGAAAATATTGCCATCGGCAAGCGTGGCGTCAAAGTCTGTCCCGTAGTTTGCGATACCACTGACTATGTCGCGCCTGTCAGTTTGCACATAGTAACTGTGCACAAAATAGAAGCGACTATTGTCCGGCACGTCTTGCCAAAGCGGGTGATCGATAGTCTGGCTTACCTGATTCCAACCCATGTGCGGAACCTTTAAACGCCCCCCATCTGCATCGCGCAAGTCATCGCCGAAATAGCGAACCTCGCCGTCAAGGAATCCAAGACAGTCGACGCCGCCGTTTTCTTCGCTGGAATTCATCAGGGCCTGCATGCCTACGCATATGGCGAGAACGGGCTTGGATTGAATAGCTTCTTTCACTATCTGATCGATGTCTAGCCGCAGAATTTCCGCGATACAGTCGCGTATCGCGCCGACACCGGGAAAGATGACGCGATCGGCCGCGGCGATCTCGTTGGCATCGGCGGTCACGCTGACTTCAACCTGCCGATTCAACTCGCTGCCGACATGCTCTAATGCCTTGGCGACTGAATGCAGATTACCCATGCCGTAATCGATTACTGCGATCTTATTCATCTGAGGAATATTCTAAAAAGTAGCTCGAATTGTAGCTCGAATTAAAGTGCCCGGAGTGAAAAAAGCAGCAAGGCCAGGCAGCAAAACTTCCCGCCGGTTTCACTGCCCCTAGAGTGTTCCCTTGGTAGACGGAATGACACCCGCCTGCCGTGGGTCTGCTTCGACCGCCATGCGCACCGCTCTTCCGAAGGCCTTGAAAATGGTCTCGATCTGATGGTGTGCGTTATTGCCGCGAAGATTATCGATGTGCAGGGTAACCAGGGCGTGATTGACGAAGCCCTGAAAGAACTCGTGGAACAGATCCACGTCGAACGCACCCACAGTGCCCTTCACGAACTGAACGTGATAGTCCAAACCCGGCCGACCTGAAAAATCGATCACTACTCGAGACAGCGCCTCATCCAGAGGCACATAGGCATGGCCGTAGCGGCGTATCCCTGTCTTATCCAGTGCCTGATCGAAGGCCTGGCCAAGTGTGATGCCGATATCTTCGACGGTATGATGGGCGTCGATCTCCAGATCGCCCACCGCCTTGACCGAGATATCGATCAGGCCGTGACGCGCAATCTGATCCAGCATATGGTCTAGAAAAGGCAGCCCCGTCTCGACCTCGAGCTCGCCCGTTCCATCAAGGTTCACGGCTACCGAAATCTGGGTTTCCTTGGTATTACGTTCTACTGATGCTGTTCTCATGGTCGGTCACTGTAGTTGAGATTGCTAGAATAGGAGCTATTTGGCATGCCTGATCGCTATAGCCGCTCTAGATAGAGAAGGGATTATGGCTCCTCTGGAAAGATCGCATTATAATGCCCGCTCTGGCGCATTGAAAGCAGCAGATACGGGCAATTCGAGCTAGCGCTGACCTTCGTGCAAGTGATAACCCAATCCGTTAGACTGTTAGGCCCGCGGGGTTTGGACGAATTCGTAACTTAATATTAGAAATTTGCCCTCACAAATCACACTGACCGGGTAGAAATGATTAAGAAACTCGCCAGGTTACTTCTTGGATTAGTCCTGCTATTGATCGTAGCGGGTGTGATTCTGCTCATGTCTGTGAATACAGAGCAGAATAAGGCGGCAATTCAGGCCGCCGTACTCTCCAGCACCGGCTACGAGCTCACCATCGCCGGCAACATGGACATCTCCTTCTTTCCGTCTGTAGGCCTCACGCTCAACGACGTACGCCTGAAGAATCAAGCTTCGCCTTTGGAGCTTGCCTCGACATCGGCAGCCCTGCTGCAGGTAGACCTGCGCGCACTGATCGGGGGCGAGATCTTTATTCGCGAGCTGTCTACCGATGATTTTCATATCAACTATTACATTGACGCGCAGGGAATAAGCAACTGGAACACCCAGGCGCCTAGTCTCAGCGTCGGTTCGACACCGGCCCCTACTCCATCATCATCCACGCAGCCACAGAATATTAGTGCAGCGGCAAACGGCCCCGACATCGTCACCGTATCTTTTGAGCAGCTGCGCATCGAGAACGCCAGCGTCGACATTCAAGACCTCTCCCAGGGCCTGCGCTACAGCGTCAACAATCTGAATCTGAGCAGCCAGAACACCAACATCGAAGGACTGCCCTTCGATGTCGAAATGGATTTTAATTTTCTGAACAACGGCATGACCAAGCCGATGACCATGGGCTTCAGAGGAAACGTAACTGCAGACATCAACGCGGGGAACATCGACGTGCGGGATATTAACTTCAATCTTACCCCGATGTTGCTGCAGGGCGAGATTAGCATAAGCAACCTACACGACGCCCTTACCTATCAGGGTTCGCTATCTTCCAACGAATTTCATGTCTTTGGCCTGATGCAAACAATTGGGGCACGCGAGACACAGGACGAGTTCGATGCCTCGAGCTCACTCGTGCAAGATGCTGCTAATCCACTGGCAAGCATTAACCTGAACTTCAGTGGCGATGAGGGCAGCATAGAAATTCCAGAGATGATATTGCAACTATCCAATAGCACCATAGAGGCCGAGGCGAATGTGAATTTCGCACGCGGCCTGCGACCCGCTAACATTAGTTATGAGATTGTAAGCAATCAAATCGACTTAACCCCATTCATGGCGTCTAGCACCTCAGAGGAAATTCCCACAAACGAAGTGACAGCCGGCGCCGACAATGTCGCTATCGAGCCCACTGATAAAGTTACACCTGCCCCTCTCCCTGCAGCGGGAACTCCAATACCTAGCGAGCTACTCAACTCGTTTAATGTGATTGGCTCAATCGCGATCGAATCTCTGCTGTCCAACGAGTTTCAGTTTACCGGTATCAATATATTTACCAATATCGAAGACGGCGTATTGGATGTCGAGTTGCAACCGGTTTCCGCATTCGAGGGAAGCATCGTTGGTAATATTCGATTGGACGGCCGCAATGAAGACGCTGCGCTGAGTACACAGCTGTCTGTTAGTCAGCTCAACGTGATCGACCTTGCCCCCAGTGTCTCCAGGCTCAACTCGGTCACCGGCAATCTCGACGTAGAGCTTGACCTCAGCGCCAGCGGACAGAACAGCAATGAGCTGATGGATTCGCTGACCGGCTCCACCACCTTCGCCATCACCGAGAACAGCGTAGACATAGGCGTAATCAAACAGGTATTTACCGCTATCTCCGCCCTAAGCCCTACCGGCAGCACCATAGAACAATGGCCGGATGTAATTCGCTTCGCCGAACTCGGCGGCTTTATCCTGTTTAATGGCGGCGTTACCGAGAACCCGCAGATCAATCTGCGCATGGACAACTTCGACATTTCAGGCACTGGCGGCATCGACCTGACGCAGCAGAACTTTGACTATGACTTATTGTTCACCATTCTGGGCGAGCCCTATCTGCAAACCATATCCGTAGATGAGCTCTATCACGATATATCCTGGCCGGTAGAATGCGCGGCCAACTTTGAAGACGAAGTTAACCAATACTGCAGGCCCGACTTCACCCAGGTGCGTGAAATATTTACACAGCTGGGCACCAACGCCGTGAGAAATCGTTTGAATGAGGCCATCACCGATCAGCTTCCTGAGGAAGTGAGAGACGGCGCCAGAGGCCTGCTTCGAAACCTGCTGAATTAGAACGTCGATCTCTCGACCTATGGCAAGCTATAAAATTCTCTTCTCGCAACAGCTTCTGGAATGGTTCGATCAACACGGCCGTCATGACCTGCCGTGGCAAACCGATCGCACTCCCTATCGCGTGTGGGTCTCTGAGATAATGTTGCAGCAGACTCAGGTCGCCACCGTCATACCCTACTTCGAACGCTTCATGGCGCGCTTCGCATCCGTCGATGCACTCGCCGCGGCACAGACCGATCAGGTTCTTCATCTGTGGACCGGTCTTGGCTACTACGCCCGGGCACGCAACCTGCACAAGGCCGCGAAGACGGTAGTGAACTCTCATGCAGGCGTGTTTCCGCAAACCGTCGAGGGCCTAATGGAACTGGATGGCATCGGCCAATCCACAGCCGGTGCCATAGCGGCAATCTCCATGGGAGTGCGCGCACCTATCCTGGATGGCAATGTGAAACGCGTGCTGGCGCGCTATCACTGCATAGCAGGCTGGCCCGAACAGTCCGCCGTAAAGAAACAGCTCTGGGAAATTGCAGAGTCACTAACGCCGCTGGAGCGTGTCGCCGACTATACCCAGGCGATCATGGATCTGGGCGCCACCCTCTGCACCCGCAGCAAACCCGCCTGCCAGAGTTGCCCCTTCCGTTCCGATTGCGCTGCCTACCAGCAAAAGCGCACAACAGAATTCCCCGGCAACAAGGCGAAGAAGACGCTACCGGTTAAATCCGTAGCCATGTTTGTAGTGCTCAACGACGCGGGCGAGGTACTGCTGCAGAAGAGACCGGATACCGGCATCTGGGGGTCTCTCTACAGCCTGCCGGAATCACCCGAGACAGACTCGCTCCCCCGATTGGGCGGCATCAGTATCAGTGAACCGAAAGGTGGCAAGAGAGAGAAACTCGAGACAATCCGACACAGCTTCTCCCACTATCATCTAGACATCACCCCGGTATGTCTGCACGCCGGCAAACAGGATGAAATAAGGGAAACCGATCGCTGGCTCTGGTACTCTTTAGACCACTCACTGGAAGTCGGGTTGGCAGCACCGGTTAAGAAGCTGCTATCCAAGTTAGCCAAGAATTCCTAACTACAACTCTAGATTCACGCAATAGAAGACGAGAACAGCTATGTCACGCACGGTCCACTGCAAGAAATACGACACGGAGCTCCCTGCCCTGGCAGCGCCCCCCTATCCCGGCCCCAAGGGCCAGGAGATCTTCGAAACCGTCTCAAAGCAGGCCTGGGGCGAGTGGCAAGCCCACCAGACCATGCTAATCAACGAAAAACAGCTAAATATGATGAACGCCGACGATCGTAAATACCTGCAGAACCAGATGGACAGGTTCCTCAACAACGAAGATTTCGACCGCGCCGAGGGCTTCGTACCCGAAAGCGAGTAAATTCGCCGCCTCTCTTGACTAAAAAGCCCAAATTCTATTTAATACGCGGCTTGCGAAAAGTAGCGACTCACAGAGTCTATCCTAGATTTTGAGCGTCGCGAGCGAAGGTAGGACGAGGCAAAGGACGAATCGAATGAGGGAGCGTATTGAAGTACGTGACCGAGAGAAATTCCGGACTTTAGCGAAGTAAGACCGAGCGCAGCAGATCAAAAAACGCCCAGGTAGCTCAGTCGGTAGAGCAGAGGACTGAAAATCCTCGTGTCGGTGGTTCGATTCCGCCCCTGGGCACCATACATAAAAAAGCCCAGCACAAACTGGGCTTTTTTATGTATGGCGTTTAGTGACCAGATGAGAATCATCAACCTAGTTCGAAAGCTCCGATAACAGCGCAGACGGCGGAACGCCGTCCGAAGGGTGAGAATTTTGATTTAATCAAAATTCGAATCACTAATTGCGCCAGCAATTTGCTACGAGCGCAAAGCGCGAAGCCCGCAGGGGACAAAAAGGCTTAAGCCTTTTTGGATTATTCCGCCCCGAGCGGCCATCTCATAACTAGAAAATAAATCTGTCCCTATTATTTTTATTTTCAACGTTTTTAAAGACTTATCAGCCTTTCAAGATAGGGTGCGATTGATAGGGTAATAACTACCCCCATCATGCAGTACAGAATTTTGAAGTTCGCATCTTGCTCTACGAATCTGGTATCGAAATAAGCTTTTTGCTCAGCAAAACGAGCTGCTAGATAGTCTTTGGTAACCAACTCTTCCAGATTCACATTAAAAGCCTCGATTAACACTTCAGCTTGAGCTTCGGCCTGCTCAGAAGGCACGCCCACCTGCTCCAGCCGCCGCACAAACTTTAAAGTATCGAACGTAAAACGTGGTCTTTCCCCTTTACCTACTTATCCTGTTAGACTCAAAAATCTATAGTCCAGAATACCTAATTAATATCGAGCAAGAGAACAATGACAAAAATGCTCAAAAACGTAGCTTCCTGCTTACTAATCTGTGGTTTAGCACCCTCTGCACTGGTTTTAGCAGCCACGCCAGATAAGATTGAATTCAATCAACATATCCGCCCTATTCTTTCCGATAATTGCTTTCAGTGCCATGGCCCCGATGCCGAAACCCGTGAAGCCGATCTTCGCCTGGATACCGCTGCCGGTATTATCGCCGATCTCGGTGGCTATCAAGCGGTTGTGCCAGGTGATCCTGATAAGAGCGAGCTATACCTGCGCATTATTCATAATGATGCCGAAGAACGTATGCCCTTGGCGGAGTCGAACAAGTCATTAAGCACAGCCGAGATCGACTTATTAAGACAGTGGATTGCCGAAGGCGCCGAATGGCAGCAACACTGGTCTTTCGAGCCAATTAAAAAGCGCGCCGCCCCCAGCATTGCAATTTCGGGCTGGACGCAGAATGCTATCGACGCTTTTATAGCGAGAAAGCTCGCCGAAGCAGATCTAGAACCATCGCCACAGGCTGACAAACGCACTATGGCGCGACGCCTCGCTCTCGATTTAACCGGCTTACCGCCCACTCTTGCGACAGTAGAAGCCTTTGTTGCAGATACTTCCGAACAAGCCTACGAAAACTTAGTAGATCAATTGCTGGCGACGCAAGACTTCGGTGAGCACCGAGCGCATTATTGGCTAGATGCGGCCCGCTATGCCGATACTCACGGACTTCATCTGGATAACTATCGCTCGATTTGGCCGTACAGAGATTGGGTTGTCGATGCTTTTAACAGCAATATGCCCTTTGATCAATTTACCGTCGAACAGTTAGCCGGTGACCTGTTAGAGAACCCGACAACAGAACAATTGGTTGCCACCGGCTTTAATCGCTCCAATGCAACCACCAGCGAAGGCGGAGCGATAGACGAAGAGTATTTGGCAATTTATGCGGGCGATCGTACCGAAACAACATCCACAGTGTGGATGGGACTCACCCTCGGTTGCGCCCGCTGTCATGATCACAAGTTCGATCCCTTAAAACAGAGCGAGTTTTATCAGTTCGCCGCCTTTTTCCGCAATACCACTCAACCGGCGATGGATGGTAATCGTAGCGATTCACCACCCTATCTCTTGGTGCCTGCTAAGCAAGACGCTCAACGCAAAGCTGAGATTCAGACTGAGCTCGCAACACTGCAGGCAAGATTCGAGGCTCAACGAACAGAAGCTAGCCAGCAATTTGAGGATTGGTCGGCGACCGATGGCCTTATCGATCCGGCCATACCGGTGGCAACTAGCGTCTTAGAGTTTAGTGCCACACTAAGCGAAGGCAATGGTGTAAAGCTTACCGGCGAAAGTGTATCGGGCACCTGGCGCGGCCTCATCGAAGGTGATCATCAGTGGTCAGACGACACAGAAGGTGCCGCCTTAGCCATTACTAATGACACGCGCATCGAGCTGCCAGAAATTGCCGACTTCAATTTAAATGATCGCTTTTCTGTCAGCTTCTGGATGCGTCTCCCCGCCGAAACTCGCGCCGTTAATCCAATCATCGGCAGGTTCGATAACACTAATGCTGATATCGGTTGGAAGGTGTCGACCACTGGAGCCGGCAGCGTGCTGTTCAATCTTCGCGGCGATGCGGATACGTCCTTCTATGCTTACACGAAGCAGCCACTCAAGCGAGAAAGCTGGCAACATGTCAGCCTGATCTACAATGGTTCGGGAGCACCTGGCGGACTTGCAACCTATATCAATGGCGAATTGGTGGAGATGACTTCTATCTCGGCTGGCTTCGGCGTTTCGGATTTTAATGCTGCTGAAGCTGTACCACGGGGCTTGGTCATAGGTGGGCAGAATGCTGCCGATGTGGAACGCGCACGCGTCGAACAAGAACAAGCCGACCAACAATCTAACGATGCCTCGGCGGAAGAATCTAGCGCCGATGAAATTGCCCCCATAGCGGATGCAAAATATCTCGCACTCAGGGATATTCGCATTTTCAATAACATCATCACTAATGAAGACATCCGTCAGCTCTATCGCGCTCCGCAACTACGAAAAGCTGAAACTGCTAGCAGCAATTTACGCGAGGACTATTATTTCAGTCAAATTGCCGAGGCGGGGGTCGACATACTGTCGCAATCGAGAAAGCTGCGCGGCGAATTGGCAATTATCGATCGACGCTCGACCATCACCCTCATCATGGAAGAAAAAGCAGACTCCATAGCCGAAGCCTATATCCTTAATCGCGGTGAGTACGACCAACCTGGTGAGAAGGTAGCGGCCGGGGTTCCTTCAGTATTTTCTAGCTTGCCGACAGAGCAGATAGCCGACCGCTTGGCCTTGGCAAACTGGCTGGTCGATCCAGCTCACCCTTTAACAGCACGGGTTACGGTAAATCGTTTTTGGCAGGAATTATTCGGCACCGGACTGGTTGAGACAGCGGAAGATTTTGGCTCCCAGGGCTCACCTCCCAGTCATCCAGAGTTGCTGGACTGGTTAGCCACCGAGTTCATCGAGAGCGATTGGGATATCAAACAACTTTTTAAACTCATGGTAATGTCTGCAACCTATAGGCAGGAGTCCATCGTTTCCGAACAGCTTAGGGAAGTTGACCCGAATAATCGTCTGCTGGCCCGTGGCCCTCGCTATCGTTTGGATGCCGAAGTTATTCGAGATCAAGCCTTACAGCTCAGCGGATTATTGGTCAACAGAGTTGGCGGCCCTCCGGTTAAGCCTTATCAGCCAGATGGTATTTGGCGGGCGGTCGGCTATTCCACCAGCAACACCGTGCAATTCTCTCAGGACCACGGTGAAGATCTTTATCGCAAGAGTCTCTACACCTTTCAGAAGCGTACCGCAGCGCCGCCATCCATGGCAGTATTCGACGCGGCCAGCCGGCAGAGCCATGCCGTACGCCGCAGCATCACCAATACACCCATGCAGGCCTTGGTCTTACTCAACGATCCTCAGTACGTAGAGGCGGCCCGCAATCTTGCGCAAAGGGTATTATTAGCCGAGACCGGCAACCGCTTCGCCTATCTATTAGAAAATACCCTGCTGCGTGAACCTGACCAAGAGATGATCGCGATACTCGAGAATACTTACGCTGATGTGAATGAGAGCTATCGAAACGACCCCGAAGCAGCAGCTGCGCTCTTGCGAGTCGGCGAGTCAGATTGGGATCAACAGCTGGACGAAACAGAGCTGGCGACGTGGACTATCCTCGCCAGCCAAATCCTCAGCCTGGATGAATTAATCACTAAACACTAACCACTAACCACTAACGCTATAAATTAAACAGCCAGTAAGAATCAAAAATGTTATCTAAACCGACGAAAGACTACGTAAAGCTCGAAACCCGCAGGCAGTTCTTCGGCAAGATGGCGAACGGCCTCGGCGGTGTTGCCTTAGGTATGCTCGGAGGTCTCGGCGCAAACAACGCGTCTGCTCAAAGCGGGCTCTTTGCCGGCCGAGGAGCTCTCGGTGCGCCGCATTTCCCCGCCAAGGCAAAACGGGTCATCTATCTTTTTATGTCGGGCGCGCCATCGCAAATCGACACCTTCGATTACAAACCTTATATGAAAGTCTGGTATGACAAAGACCTACCGGAAGAGATTCGAGCGGGTCAGCGACTGACGACGATGACGTCTGGCCAAACCCGCTTCCCTATAGCACCGAGTATTTACGACTTCCAACAGTATGGCGAATCTGGCGCTTGGGTGAGTGAGCTGCTACCCCATACGGCGAAAATGGTTGATGATCTAGCCTTTGTGCGCTCAACCTGGACCGAAGCCATTAATCATGACCCTGCGATCACCTATATCCAGACCGGTTCCCAGATACCAGGACGACCGAGCCTCGGCTCTTGGCTTAGCTACGGGCTAGGCAGCGATAATGAAAACCTACCCGCCTTCGTCGTCTTGAATTCATCCTGGACCGGAAGAAAAGATGCACAGGCATTATTCTCCCGCCTATGGGGTAGCGGCTTTTTACCGAGCAATCATCAAGGCGTCCCCTTTCAATCAACCGGCGATCCTATTTTGTATCTGAGCGATCCGCCGGGAGTAGACACCGATGTCCGCCGCAGCATGCTCGATGGCTTGGAAGCCTTAAACCAAAAAAGCTTTGAAGAAGTGGGTGATCCGGAAATTCATTCCCGCATCTCTCAATATGAAATGGCATTTCGCATGCAGGCTTCGGTGCCTGATTTAACCGACATTTCCAAAGAGAGCAAATCGACATTAGACCTATACGGTCCCGATGTGCGTAAGCCAGGCACCTTTGCTCGCAATTGCTTAATGGCACGCCGGCTTGCCGAACGCGGCGTACGTTGCACACAGATTTTTCACCGCGGCTGGGACCAGCACGCCAATCTAACCGGCGACCTACCGAACCAGTGCCGCGACATAGATCAGGCATGCTATGGCCTAATCACCGACTTAAAGTCCCGCGGCCTGCTTGAGGACACACTAGTAGTCTGGGGGGGAGAATTCGGCCGCACCATCTATTGCCAGGGCACGCTGACTCGAGATAACTATGGCCGCGACCACCACCCACGCTGCTTCACTACTTGGATGGCGGGAGCAGGAATAAAAGGCGGCACAGTCTATGGCGAGACCGATGACTTCTCCTACAATATCGTCAAAGACCCAGTTCATATTCGCGATTTAAATGCGACGATACTTCATCAGATGGGTATCGATCACAATAAATTTTCAGTTGATTTTCGTGGACTGAACCAACGACTCACAGGTGTCGAAGAAGCCCGTGTAATAAAAGGCATTTTGGCCTAGCCGGAATCCACCCATGCCGTCATCGAATGTCCACAACAGTTTTAAGAATTTACCTACTCGGCATCGAGCGTTTGTCTTTGCCGCCATGGCAGTCATTGCCTTTCTTTGTCTACTACCTTTAACTGCAGAACTTGATGGTGAGGAAGGACCCGCATTACTAGCTTTCTTTGGTCGCTTCCATATCGTAGTTTTGCACCTCCCCATAGCTTGGCTGTTACTAGTCCCCTTGCTGGAAATAGTGGCCTGGAAGTGGAAGTTAGATAATATCCGAGCAGTTGCCGGCATTGTCTTGCTGTTAGCGGCCCTTTCGGCTGTAGTAGCGGCCACCCTGGGATTTAGCTTGGCCGTCGCCGACGCCTATGCTGGTTCAACCGTTACTGCTCATATGTGGTTTGGCATCGCCACCGCCTGCTTCGCCATCATCGCTCTATTGGCGAGAGAGTTGCGAGAATCAGGCCCTACCCCATTACTAGCAAAACAAGCTTACCCGGTGATGCTTGCCGCCTCTTTAGTCACTGTAACTCTAGGCGGGCATCTAGGCGGCAGCTTGGTGCAAGGAGAGGGATATCTTACTGCCAGACTACCAAACAGCATCAAACAGGCTTTGAATATTCCCACCCAGGAAGCGTTAGCCATCGACTACGATGCGGAGATCTATGCAGCAATCATAGAACCGATCCTAAAAGAAAGTTGCCATAGCTGTCATAACGACCAGAAGTACAAGGGTAAGTTCAGCATGAGCTCTTATGCGAGCCTATTACAAGGCGGTAAAAGTGATGAAGCGGCGATCGAGCCGGGAGACCATGAACGCAGCGGCATTTACCGCCGGGTTGTGCTGGACAACAGCGATGACGACATAATGCCCCCTGCGGAGAACACGCCCCTGGCTGAATCTGAAATAGCCTTGCTCGCTTGGTGGATCGATCTGGGCACACCCACTGATCGCGCAATAAACGATTTAGAGACGGAAGAATTTCCCCAGCAAATCGCCAATATTGTCGATGATCTAATGGATCTTTCCAGCGACTTGTCGCCGACAGGCGTCGCTTACGACCCAGAGGCTATTGCAGCTTACGCCGAGTCTTTAAAGTCCGATTTCGGCCTGGATGTATATCCCTTATCGCAGAACCCTAGTGACGGTTTACGCGTCGAAAGCTTGAATATTACGCGGCCGTTCGATGGCGAAATATTGCAGGCGCTTATGCCGATTTCTGCCTATATTCGTAGCTTGGATATAGGCGAGGCGCAATTCGAAGCCGGAGATTTTGCGGCCATCGCCGACTTTACTTACCTCGACCGCTTAGTGCTAGATAATGCCAGCCTCGCCGTTGGGGAACTCAAGTTCTTGACCGAATTAGAGCTACGCTCACTGAATCTTTATTCTACTCCCCTCGATGATGAGGCGACCGAGCACCTCGCCCAGATTCGATCCCTGCGTAATCTTTATATCGGTGAAACAGGGATCTCAGCACACAAGATCGAAAGCTTAGCGAGCGCCCTGCCCCGCTGCCAGATACTATTGTCGATATAGCGAGTCTCGATAAAATGAGGAATCCTGCAAAATGAGTATTGAAAAGATCGGGATACACCCCGTGCTATCGCATAATTCAAGAAGAACATTAGCTTGTTTTTCTTTGCTTGTGGTTTTGCTGCTGCCCAGTGCTGCAAGTTATTCTGCAGAAACTGCTTCGCCGTTTGCGATTCCAGCAACAAACGAAGGCTTACCCGGAGCAGGACCGATTCGTCGCTACGAGTGGTTTCAAAACCTCTGGGAAAGCCGTCGCTCGACTTGGGCGGAATCAGTCACCGAGGACCAGGGCGCGGTCGTGTTTCTAGGCGACTCCATAATTCAGGGCTGGGGAGAAGGGTTGCCCGCCGCCTTCCCAGGCATGAAAGTGGCCAATCGCGGCATCAGCGGTGATACTACTCGAGGGGTATTGATTCGATTAGAAGAAGACGTCTTCGCGCTTAATCCCAGCGGGCTTGTATTATTAATCGGCACCAACGATCTCGAGGAGAACGCAACACCCGATGTTATCGCCGGCAATGTCAAATTAGTTCTCGATGCGCTAACCGCTTTCGACCCCGAACTACCCATCATCTTCTGCGATGTATTTCCCAGCTCTGAGACTATGCGGCGACCCACTGAACAAATACAACAGGTGAACGCGCTCTATCTAGAGTTAGTCCCCGAATACCCGCAATTAGTGAGACTAGACACCTTTACCCTGTTCGACAACGGTGAAGGCGATGCCAAGCCGGAAGAATTCCCAGATCTGTTGCACCCTAACGAACTGGGATATGCTAAATGGGAAGAGGCGTTGCGCTCGCCGATGCGGAGTGTTGGCTTTCTTCCCTAAAGCAAAGGGATCAATCAATAAAACCGGATTCAAAAAATGCAAAAAAATTAAGCAAGCGAAGTTCAGAAATCTATTCCTCTGCCTGGCACTACTCGGCCTTACCGCTTGCGGAGAACCAATCTTCTACTCTGCCCCCCTCTTTTATTCTCTTTTTTAATGCTCTCGATATACCACCTGCACGGCAGCATTTATACGTCGAGCATCACTTCTCCATTGCGGATATTTTCCGCTAATTTCATCCAACAACCTTCGTGAAGCCTGAGATTGAGAGAGTCCTTCAGCTTTGAGCTGGCCGACTGATTCAGCCACACTAGTCAGTAATTGTTTCCAATCCGATATTAAGGTCTTTTCACCTACACCGCCGTGAGCGCCTACGATAATTTCTGGGTTGAGAACACTAATCTCGTCAAGCGCTAGTAACCAATTAGCATACGAACTATTCTCTGCATCAAAAGAAGGAAAAACTCCTTGCATAAGAACATCACCTGAAAAGAGCACAGATTCTTCTTCGATCAGAATCAGTGTGTCGCCCCTTGTATGCAACGGTCCAGTTTGAATCAGCCTTACAGTTAGCCCACCTAGATCCAATACATAATCATTGTCAAAGAATATGTCTGGCGTCGGATAGCTAACATTTCGAAGAAGTTCAGCGGCAACAGTTGAACGCCTGGCGAATTGATTCTTTAAGCGGTCACCATTTTTCATTTCTTCAGCTTGAATATTCGGGGCGATGAATATCACTTCTGGGCCCAAACCCTCTACGCCCAGAGTATGTTCGGGATGAAAATGGGTAGCGACAACATAGAGCGTACTATTATTGCTGACGCGCCTAGCTTCTTCCAATACGGTAGCGCCATTACGCGGCCCTAGGCCTGTATCGATAATCAGAGTTGCCTCTTCTCCAACAACAATTCCTACATTCGGAACCAACCTGACGAAATTGTCTGGTATTACATAGACACTATCGGTCAATTTGAGCGTCGTATTTGCTTGAATCACTGGCTCGCTATCCTGGGCAATGACATTATCAACAACGAGCATTGTCCCTATTAGAAACATAAGTTGACTTAAATTCACCTTGAAATTCTTCAACTTTATTACTCCTTACTTTAGAAATGAAAGAGACACACTACATAATCTCAGAACTAAGTATTTTCTATTTGATAGCTCAATTCGATGTGACGTTTCTTTAATAATCTTATACGTTAAACCGTTCAAAACCCGTCGCTGAGGCACATACTTAAACGCCTTACAGAGACTAACTAAGGATAAACGAATCGATTTTCCGACACGATGAAGGCTGAATTGGAAGAATTTCATAGCACACTTTTTAGCACACTCGGATCTCGCTGCTTTAACTCATTGATTCAATTGTAAAATTGGTGGGCACGTCTACTGAAAATCCTCGTGTCGATGGTTCGATTCCGTCCCTGAGCACCATCAACCTGGTTCGACCAACTGCGAAGCAGTTAGCAACGAAGCGCGCCAGCGCGAAGCCCGCAGGGGGCAAACAGGCCTAAGCCTGTTTGGATTCTTCAGTCCCGAGCCCCACACCTGAACGACAATAAAATCAAAGAACTCCACCCCCTTTGATTCCCCTTGATTCTCAGCTATCTCTTTGCGGAAAAATAAATCTGCCCCCTCTTATCCAATTACAAGTTATCAATATGGGCAAAGAAGTACCAGGGAGGTAATTTGTCTTCTTTGGACCCTGTGTGTTCGAATCGAGAAAGCGTTAGGCCTGAATCCCGAGCCAAGCTTTCCACCCCGGCTGATAACTGTTCGCCAGTCGGTACTCCGAATATTAGACTTTCGCTGTAATACCTGATCGCCCTGTGCATAGCCTTACTCATTTTTTCGTATGGGCCATTACCCTTCAGCATATCCTCAGAGAAAAAGTCAACACCCACTGCACTTCCCCTAGGTAGAGTAGAAACAAGACTTAAGGTGTCCCGTACCGCTTTTTCAACAAGATACATGGTGACGCCTTCCCACAGGATGTAAGTGGTGAGGTTCGGATTAAAGCCGGAAGCGAGAAGGGTCTCCATCCAAGTTCCTTGATTAAAATCAGTTTCGACAAAAATAACGTGATCATGAGGAATGCCAGCTAGCTCCAAAGCCTTTCTCTTAGCGTTTAGCGTCGGCGCCATATCCACCTCAAAGCACTGTATATCCAAATCTTTTGGCAAGTCCAAGTCATAGCAGCGCGTATCGTAACCAGCGCCTAACACCACAAACTGTTTTGGCGAATTCTCGTTCCTGCTCAATGAATCCCTTATCGAGCGATCAAAAAAATCTGTCCGATGTGACATCATAGACATTAATTTGGATGGTCGCTCACCTGGGTAAGCAAAGAATCCACCTTTAAAGCCGCTTATTTTGCTGGCGAACCCAAGGACATCTAAGAGCAAAAACCTCGACAATTTGGTGTAGGAAGGAAGATGACCAGCGAGCCTATAGGCAGCCTCATCTATTCGGGTCCCTGCTACGTGCATTCCAAGTCGACCGCCGAGCGGTTCGTTGGCAGTGCCTGATATGTTCTGACGTACGCTGATACGCCGCACGCGCCAGGTATAAATAATCACACCAGCTATTAAGAGAGGTGACAATACAATACAGAGTAAGGAAAAAATTAGTATGCGCAAAGATAGGACTCCCATATACAAGTTGAGCTTTATAGAATACAGATAAGTCGTAAAAAGATACGCTTTGGTTCAATACCCAGCGCCTCTTTCGATTAAATAGAGAGTTAAATAGGGTCAGAATATTAATAGAGTAGCTTTAGACTAACAAGTGCCGAAATTTTTAGCACACTTCTTAGCACACTCTGTTTTCGCATTTTTAACTTATTGATCCAATTAGTAAATTGGTCACACAGTGTACTGAAAATCCTCATGATTCAGAATAAAGCCCGTGCCGATTGTAATTTTTACTAGAATTAGTGATCATCTTCTAACAGTTTTTGGAGTGAACCTGTTAGTGGCACACGAGTATAAAATCGGACCCAAGCCAGAGGAAGTGAGTCAAATGAGATTTTTACCAGCACTAATCATAATAGTTTTTCTACTGGGCTGCGACTCTGATGTCAAAGTTATAGCACCTGGAGAAACAAGCGAAAGCCAAGCCAGAACAATTGATCAAGATAAAACTGAGATAGATCCTTCAGAGACTGATAGTTTCAGGATAAACAATAAAGAAATCAGAGATGAGGTGCTCGAATTTTTTGAAAAGGGTAATATTTGGTACTTTATCAGCGATGATAATTTAATTACCATTTTTTTAAGCGATGGCGACAAGGTCGACAAGATTTACACTGATGTGAGGCTCACGTACATAAGAAGAAATTGAGCAAGGAAAAGGCCATTGCTAAATGGCCCTATATATTACGCTCTAATTCACTTGTTTTAACTCGCTGGCTCATATAACTAATCAAACACCCGCTCTTCAGAAAATCCTCGCGCCAGGGGTTCGACTGTGCATTAGCTGTTAGCAACCCGTGAAGCCCGCAGGGGAAAAACAGCCCTAAGGCTGTTTGGATTCTTCCGCCCTAAGTCTCCGTCGTGAGTACGAGATCGAAGTACTCTACCCCCACTGACTAGGCAACTTAATCATCCCTGTGGTGTAACCAAGTACTTCTCGCCAGTCTTCATTAAGCGATAATCCATCACAGCATCTTTCGTTAGCATCTCTTCCAGATTGACCTTGCTCTTGTATGAGCTGGCAAATGTAGAAGTCAGACCATTCAGCACAAGCTGACGCATGCGCGCCGTCGTTTCCATGCCAGCTTTTTGCAGGTAAGGAAATAATAGCCAGCCCGACAAAGTCCAGCCAAAGCCATAGGCTGGGGTCAGAATAGTTGGCGCCATGTCCAGTCGACCGTAGATGTACATCTTTTTTTCCTGATTTGAACCGTAACGTGAATATTCATCCATTTTCCCCACGGCAACTTGCTCCATTACTCTGAAGCAGCTATCTACTGCTTTTCCACCACCAATGGGATCAAAGCCCAGATAGGCCCCGGTGTCGGCGATAGCAGCGCGCAGCTGCTCGGCAAAATCCTCATCAGAGGAATTGACGATATGGCTTGCACCCAAGTTTGAAAGTAACTCGACATGCTCAGCCTTGCGCACGATGTTGACCAGGGCAATATCATCTTCCTGACATATCTTGACCAGCATCTGGCCAAGGTTTGAGGCGGCAGCGGTATGAACAATAGCACTGTGCCCTTCCATTCTTGCAGTCTCCACGAAGCCAAGTGCAGTCATTGGGTTAACGAAAGCAGATGCGCCGTCTTCCGAGGAGATGTCTCCAAGAGGAAGACACATAGTGGCATCAGCAACGCAATACTGTGAATAAGCAGATCCCGGCACGCAGGCAACTCGCTGACCAATCAAAGCCTGTGCAGCTTCGCCTTCACCTGCAGCGATCACTGTGCCTGCGCCTTCATTACCTACAGGAAGGCGTGATCCATGGCGCCCCTTCTGAGCACTGAAAAAAGGCTCTGGCATGCTTGCGACTAATTTCCCGTCTGAATATTCCGCATTTTCCAAATCTGCGGCACCGGTAAGGAGAGCAAGATCAGAGGGATTTATGGGCGCGGCCTCCATCTGAACCAGCACCTGATTTCCAGTAGGATCAGAATAGTTTGTTGCTGCGATTTCAACGGTTAGTTTGCCGTCGGCCAGTGTGCTAAAAAGTTGCTTTCCTGTTGTCATTTGTACGTTCTCCCTAGTTTTGCGCTTGCATCATTTGTTGCAATGCCGCTAATTTTTCCTGTTCTTCAGCGCTCAGTGGAGGCATGTCCTGACAGCGCAAATCGGTTTTTTGTAATAGAGTCAGTATGTCACGGGTTAGAGGAATAGGATCGCAGCCATGAGTGGACTCGCAAACCATATCCCACTTGGGCTCTGCCTTTGCATGGCAAGACAGGCAGTTTCCGCCGAAACGGTTAACTACGTCAGCGAAACCACGTGTGAGAATTTTGGATGCGGTAGTCGTGGTGTCCATTATAAAAAACTCCCAGTCATTGGTGTCAGGGCTGACACCGGGAGCACGTTTGACCATGATCTCACTTGGGACTAACTGAACTACAGATCCCGTTGGGTAGCTACCCCCGTCGGCAGAGTTAGCAACAGAAAGTGTTTCTTCCAAATTACCTAGCAGATTATCAACAAAAAAGCCTCTCACTGGAGTCATGTCTTGCACACACTGGAAGGATTCGTTGTTTATCTCGACAACAGGCTCGTTATTCTCAGCCTGGCTAAATCCACCGAAGGATAAGCACAGAAGGGAAAGGATGGCGGCTGAAGGGTGAATTTTCATAACTAGCTCCAATTATTTGTTTGTGCGCAAAGTAATTTTTAGAGCTTAAGGAAACAGACTTGCCATGTCAATTACTTTGCGTGCAAAATGACGCCTATGAAAAAGAACAAAGATCAGCAAGGTGAGCCTTCAGCACTGGATCTGGACCGCCAGGTTTGTCATTCACTGTACTCGGCTGCTAACGCTTTGGTTCGCGCCTATCGACAGATGCTGGAAAAGCTCGATCTCACGTACCCGCAATATGTGGTGATGATGAGCCTTTGGCAAAAAGATGGTGTGAGTATCTCGAATCTGTCTGCCCATACCCGCTTCGACGCAGGCACCCTGACTCCTTTGTTGCGCCGTCTACAAGACAAGCGCCTGATTGATGTAAAGGTGGCTAAAGGTGATGAGCGCCGCAAGATAGTCTCTGTATCAAGACAGGGTCGTTCCCTGAAAAAGTCAGCAGAGAAAGTCCCCGGTCAGATCGCCTGTGCAGTCGATATGCCAGCTGAGGACGCATTGAAACTGAAAGGCCTTTGCGAAACGCTGGTCGGAAAACTTAAGCGGTGATATCCGCCCCATGACAAAAACTTGCAAAAGTAACTGTTAAAACTCTTATTGCCGTGCTGCTGATTGGCTTGAATTAATGGGGGCAGATCTATTTGTTCTCAGGATTAACCGAGATTTCATCGAATTCCATAGCACACTTCTTAGCACACTCTGTTTTCGGAGTTTTAGCTTCTAATATCCAATTAGGAAATCGGACACGCTAGCAAGCGGATCTATTTTCTTTCTGCAGGTTGACAACCTACCGTACGGTAGGTAGCATCAATTCAAAACTACACTTGCACGGGAAACCTATGACCAATCACATTAAGCTAGCAACTCTAATCACAGCGGCACTTATGGCAGCTCTTATTTCCCTACCAAACCTATTCGCGGCGGAAGAGGAAACTGATATCGATATCCATAATGACGAAGTAGATGTCACTCTATTTCGGGGCGCTGCGAACAACACCTATTTCGAGGTGTACTTCAATGCTCTACCGGTGGCGGGCGCCGAAAATGTGGAGATGCGGACCTACGCCATCAACCTCAGACCAGAGCGCGACGTCACCCTGCACGTTGAAATATTTAATCCCAATAGCACCATTCCACTGATCATTACACCAGGCGGTAACGGCGATACCGTTGGCTTTGGAGGCTTTGCACGAAATGTGGCAGCTTTAGCACCTGAACTTAGAGTCATCACCTATGATCGGCGCAATATAGGTCAATCAGAAATCACTTTCGGTAGTGAACCTCAAATGGTCGAGGAGGGAGAAGACCTGCACGTTTTGATTGATCGTCTTGGCGTTGCTCCTGTAGCACTTTATGGCATGTCCTCCGGTGGCCGTTCAAACATGATAGTTTCCTCTCGCTATCCTGAAGATGTAGCAGCCCTGGTACTGGCGCCTCTGACCGGCGGCACATACGCAGCAACCCGATTGTCAGAGGACTACTTCCTCAAATATCTCCATGACGAAAAACTCACCACAAGGGAGCACGAAACCGCCTCACCGATTATGACCATGGAGGCACTAGGCGAAACACCACTATGGAGTGCTTATTTGGAACGCAATACCCCAGCAAAACGAGAACGCTTTTTCGATGCAGACATTGCCGATTTTCGAGCCGCAATGAAAACCTCTGCAGAACATCTGCAGGCCACGGGCGAACAAACGGCGCTAGGCATGGATGACAAAGATTTGGCAGCACTAAAAATTCCCGCCACTCTCATCATCCACCACGGTTCTTACATTGATAATTTGCACCCCATCACCAATACCAGAGCCGCAACTACGTTAATCCCGAACTCTTCTTTTACATTCGCTCCCTACCTTCTTGATATACTCGATGCTCTGCTACCCTTTGTAAAAATGCATACGCCTATGTTGAAGCAATGAAAGCAACTGCGACTAAAATTCTAGACGTTGGTCAGGAACTGATTCAGACACGCGGATACACGGCGATGAGCTTCCAAGACATCGCTGTGCAAGTGGGCATTAAAAAGCCAAGTGTCATTCACCACTTCTCGAGTAAAGCGGACTTGGGTGTCGCTATCATCCAACGCTATCGCGACACCTTCGCCTCGCAACTCGAAGCAATCAAAAACGATCCTGAAAAAACTAGCTGGGAGGCTCTGGAATTTTACTTTTCACCGTATCTGCACTTTGCATCGACGCCCGATACTGTGTGTTTGTGTGGCGCACTCGCAGGCGAAGTTCCAGCTTTGCCGGAGAAAATGCGCGCAGAAGTTAAGCAATTTATGGAAGATCAGCAGAAGTGGTTAGAAGTAATTTTGCGCACTGGACGCAAAAATGGCGAGCTAAATTTTAAGGAAACTCCAGCTCGACTTTCTCGCATGTTGTTCAATACACTGCAAGGCACATTGTTGGTCAAGCGTTCTACGGATGACCTGAGCCAACTCAAAGATGTGATAAAAGTCATCATGCATATGCTGAAATAGAAGCAATCTATGGACTACGATCTGCTCATTCACATTTAAAACCGCACTAAATTCTGCAAGCTTTTCTATATGGCAACATGATCTCTCAACGTGATAACTTTATTGGACACACTCTTATTTATCCAAAGATCTCGGACTCACAATGAAATTACTTCTAACCTCACTCACACTCGCACTACTCTGCAGCTACGCCAATAGTCAGACTTCCAGCGCACTACAACAAGCTATGGCAAGCCCCGACAGACCAGCCCAAGACAAAACCAGAGATGCTAACCGCAAAGCCCCAGAGATATTACAATTTATGGGAGTGAGGGAAGGAGACACTGTTCTAGACGTAATTGCGATGGGCGGCTGGTATACAGAAGTTCTTTCCTACGCAGTTGGCGATAGCGGCAAAGTGTATATGCAAAACAATCCCATCCCCATTACTGAGAGAAGTGCTGACGAAAGGAACGAACGCTTGAGTCGCCTTTCCAATGTCGAGAATTGGATAGGGTCGATTGCTGACATCCCGCCAAACTCAATCGACTTTACGATGACCGCATTGAATTTTCATGATGTCTATAATCGCTCAGCAACTGATGCTGACAACATGCTTAAGGGTGTCCTGCGCGCATTAAAACCAGGCGGGGTCTTAGCGATATTGGATCACGAAGGCACTAAAGGCGCGGACAATCCCACACTTCACCGAGTCGCTTTTGAGGATGCTGTTAAGGCTGCAGTAGATGCAGGCTTCGCTCTGGTGGGCACAAGCGATCTGCTTGAAAACCCGGAAGACGATCATACTCTAGCACCATTTGATCCTAGCATGGAAAGACGTACTGATAGATTCGTGCTTAAACTCGAGAAGCCTGAATAGAACTTTTCTCTTCGTTACTCAAGAATTAGAGACCGTTATGCATGACCAATAAAAGCCGCTACCGATTGCTCTTGCGCACATAAATTAAAATTGAAACCGGAACGATTTTTCTAACCGGAAAGCCTTCGATCTCTTTCCGGTTGATGACATGATTTAAACGGCTTTCAATAGCGCATAAATTTTTAAAATCGCCCATTGCCACAAACGATACAGCCTCACCTGTCGCACCAGCGCGACCGGTTCGACCAATGCGGTGTATGTATTCTTCAGGCTTAAGGGGCAGGTCATAATTAACTACGCGACTCAGCTCACCAATATCTAAACCGCGGGCGGCAACGCCTGTGGCAACTAAGTATTTAGTTTTCCAGATTAAAAATCAGCCAGAATCTTTTCACACATGGCTTGGCTTCGATCACCGTGAATGGCATCTGCTTCAATGCCGCGTTTTGCAAGTTGCGCCACCAGTTTGGCAGCAGCGTGTTTCTTTTCGACAAAAATTAACTCCTGATCCCACTTCTGCTCCTTGATTAAATGACTCAGCAAGGCAGACTTTGTGTCTTTATCTGCGGTAATTAACCACTGGTCAATATTGGGTGCCGCAGTGTCTTCTGGTGAAATCGATATCTCAACAGCGCGCCGACCCATTTTGCTGGCTGAGAAATGATCGGCAAAGATGCGAACGCCATTGTTCACTGTAGCCGAAAACAATAGGTTTTGACGGTCTGCAGGTAAACGCTCAATAATCTTCTTAATATCATCAGCAAAACTCATATCCACCATTCGGTCTGCGTCATCTAGCACCAGCACTTCAAGCTCATCAAAATGCAGCGCACGTTGACGGGCCAAATCCAGCAACCTGCCCGGAGTGGCCACTAAAATATCAATGCCTTCAATTAAACGCTGTTTTTGTGGTTCGCTATCACCACCGCCATAAGCAGCCATAGAATTTAGGTTTACATGCTTGCTGTACCGGACAATATTCGCAGCTACCTGCACCGTCAATTCCCGTGTGGGAGTGAGGATAAGGGCGCGTATACGCTTACCTCGCAGGGTGCGCTCTTTGTTCCCTTTTTTCTCTTTTCCCTCTTTTTTCAATAGGGTTAATAGCGGTAGAACAAACGCGGCGGTTTTACCTGTCCCCGTTTGCGCGGTGGCAATGAGGTCTTTACCAGAAAGAATGATGGGGATAGCTTGTTTCTGAACCGAGCTAGGAGTTGTATAACCCAATTCGTCAATCGCTTGTACAATAGGATTAGATAATCCAAGTTTTAAAACTGGCATAGAATCTCGGTAGACTTTCGGTCAGGGGGCAGTGCTAATAATAGCAGCAAGGGGTTTCGTAGGGTTGCTTAATCAAGGAGCAGAATACAACTGCAGTAGTTTTAGGGTACATTTACTAGGAATTCATAACGCTTCTCTTACTTCTTTTAGCACTTCTCTCAGCACACTCAGGCTTTCCAGTTTTAACTAGTTGATTCAACTAGGGAATCGCTCACGCTGTCAACTGAAAATTCTTATATCGGTGGTTCGAAAGCTGCGGCAGCAGCGCAGACGGAGGAACGCCACCCGTAGGGTGAGAATTTTGATTTAATCAAAATTCGAATCACTAATTGCGCCAGCACAAGCAACGAGCGCTAAGGGGGCAAACAGGCCTTAGCCTGTTTGGATTCTTCCTCCCCTGCAGAATTCTCCATAGGTCAAAGTAACAGCGATAGAAATCAGATTCGTTTCGGAGCAAAGCAATCTACACCCATTGATTCCATATCTTAAGCTATTAGCGTCACTTTTATTTCTCTGACCAAATTTATTCACTAGGCGCCGGCGTACCAGTGCCAGTTGTAATCCGATAGGAGCCCGCCCTTGCCAAGACCAATATCTTCCACGGAGGCGACGACCTGTACCGACTTCAAGAACTTCAGATTCCTGTAACCACAATGCCTCTCGACTCGCAGTCTAATCGGCGCCCCGTTTCCCTGTGGCACGTCCTTTCCGTTCAAGCCGTAAGCGAGAATCGTCTGCGGATGAACTACGTCGAACATATCGTAGGCATCATACCAGCCATCATATGTGTCGATTACAACATAGCGCGCTTCCTGCTTAACGCCACCTGCGGCCTCTAGAAGCGTCGTGAGAGGCACTCCGGTCCACTGTGCGATCGCGGACCAGCCCTGTTCGCAGATATGCATAGTCGTCTGCGTTCGTGGAGGAAGACGTTTCAAGTCTAGCAGTGAAAATGAGGAGGGCCGATTAACTAGCCCTCCTACGGAAAGACTCCAGTCAGTGAAACCAGTACTCGCCAGTCGTTGGTAATTTTCATCTTCGGGGTTAGTTCCGCCCCAAGCCGGAAAGTCCTTAGTAATATCGCTTGTCTCAAATTCCTTCACCAAGCCTTGGCCAGACATCAGTAGTCGCTGCGAGGCCATCGTCAGCACATCGCTGACGCCCATCAAGCCACTTCGTATTGCCGGTGGAGTATAGATATCCGTGTCACAGCCGGTAAGGAGTATGCCGCTCATCGCTCCAGCGCCAGCGATAAACTTTCTGCGCGAGAGAGTTCCAGTTTTTTTATTCATATCTTCTCCTCTTCCGGCAGATAGTATTTTCCAGTAATCATCGCCCTTATGTGATTGAAGGCTCCAGCAACGAAAACCTCAAACACATGGATAACAACAAACAGTACAAGTAGTAAAGTGGAAATTGTATGCAGCGTTCGAGCGCTCTGTCGCCCACCGAATAGATCGATTAACTCTGGCGAAATTGCGGTGAAAGCCGGCATCTGTGCGACTCCGCTGATGACCATAAAAGGGAACAGCACAAAAATCACGATGAGATAGGATAATTTCTGAAACACATTGTATTTTTTGGCGGCATCCCCTTTCGAAGCGCGCAAATGCAGATGCTGATTGAGCTCTTTCTTTAGATTGTCTTTATGCAGTTCGCCCCGACCAGGCCACATGCGCTTGGAAAAATGACGGTTTCTTAAATTCCATCCGACATAAATGAGGTTATTGAAAAGGAATACCCAAGCAAAGAGAAAGTGATAATTTCTCCCCCACTGCCGGTTGCCTAGTGCGTCGGCTTCTTCCCAGGTCAGACCCCAATTGGACAGCTTGAATATCGCCTCGTAACCACGGAAGCCTACGTCCCCCCAGTAAAGTTCGGGAAATTGCAGGAACATCATGATGCCGCTGAGCAATAGATACGTAAAGCAAATGACGTTTATCCAATGACAAATTCGCACATTGTAGTTGTGCCTATGTATCCAATTTCCAGACTGTTTCAACGCCATCCTGACGGTCACCTAAAGTTTGCTAGTTCAGCGATACTTCATTGTGCGATGTACTGAACAATCTAACAATATTGCATCAAGTAAGCAAAGCCCGCAGGGGTAATCGGCCCAAAGCCTGTTTAGATTCTTTCGCCCCGACCAGCCATCTACAGTAGTGTCCGGAGAACGAGCTCGCCAGTGTTATTTCAGCCTGTTTCTGCCCAAAAAATTTCGGATGCTGCGAACAAATTCGGGGTGCTCCGGTGTCGATAGATGGGATGCGCCTTCAATCACAACTAACTCCATAGTCGGCACCACATTCTTAAATTCCAGCACAGCGTCCATTGCAGGATCTTCACTACCCACAATAGACAAGATAGGTATGCCAGTATTTGACAGACTCCCATTAGCTACAACTAATTCTTTTTCTGCCAATCGAAGATTGGTAAGAGCTATTTGATCTTGGCCACCCAAAGCAGCTCGTGATCGTAATTGCCGGGAAGAATTTAGCATTCTCTCATACCCGTGTTGATTTGATAGATCCGTGGGGCTTCCCCATTCCCATCTGGCCGCTCCTCCGCCGAATACGGCAGAAATAAACCTCGTTTCGTTCTCAGTTATAAGCATTCCTATTGGCGCTACTCCAAGTGAGTAACCGAGGATATGAGCCTTGGGAATATCGAGATGATCCATAAGACGTATTACATCATGTCCCATTTCTCGGCCATATTCTGACACCGAATGCGGTTTATCGCTAAGACCATGCCCTCTTTGATCAAAGAGTATAAGACGGTGACTTTCGGCTAAATCGGCAATTGTCTCCAACCAGGTATCACTGTTTCGCGTATAGCCATGGATAGCAATAACAGGCTCACCAGAGCCCAATTCAATAAATCTAATTCTCACTCCATCGGAATCGAAGTACTGGTTTTCCGGGAGAGTTTGGGCGTGCGCACTGGTGGCAATCAGCGCGATGAAGGGAAGCAAAAATAATAGTCTTGGAGATTTACTCATTGCGATTTCTTAACTATGTATTGCAAAGTCTGTCCAAAGACAGACTTTGCAAGTGGATTACTTTCTACTAGCTATATTTTCGAATCAGTCATCTACCTCCTGATTCACTTGCGTCTCTTCATAGCGAGCGCCTCTGAGCGCACCAGTCATGCTGTAATTGCCTTCATGGCAGGCATACTCATAAATGTGACCAGAATCATCGCGGGTGAATGAAAATTCACCTTCCCAAGGTTCCGTATAATATGTGGGGTCATCCACTCGGAACTGATAATTTAACTCAGTGTCGGATAAGCGAGTAAAGCGTTCAGTCACGCGCGCTGCACTGCTTATTAACATTGGGCGGCCAATTGTAGCCCGCTCAGGATTCACATCGCTGTAGTGAGTAGTTTCCACCACCAGCGTGTCACCTTCCCAGTGGCCGATGGAATGCCCTTCCATACTTTCAAGCGCATCAGGGCGACTTTCTCCATTCATATAAATAACCCTTAGAGGAGAGACTTCTTCGCTGACGATCGCTATCATGTCAGGGGTTTGAACAATACCGTGATACAGCTGATACATAAAAGCACGCATTGGCGGAGAACCCCACGCCTCTATACAGCGCTCTGTTCCGGGTCGCTGTTCAGGGCCATCATAGCCAATACCTTCAAAGTAAACGTGAGAAGACCGTTGAACGCCCAGCTCATTGTAGGGCAACTGGCCATTTTCTGGATAAACGACAACGGAGGTTCGATGCTCTCCGTTCACGACAGCTAGAACCGGAGCTCCAAATCTCTCTATATCTGGATCCGTATTCGTTCCCTCGCCCACCTGAGCTATTGCCTGGGCAAATCCTGCAGCCTGCTGCGGCGGTAACACCGCAGGCATTCCTTCGGGGCGCTCCAACATGGTGCTGAATCGCGTACCCCAGACTCCCTGCAGATCAGGTTGGCCGTGCTCAGTTATTGGCATTTCGTAGGTATCACCTGACTGGGCGAAGCCCCCGCTGCCGACAAAACACGCGCAGAGTGCTATTGTAATGAACCTGATTTTCATAATGGCATCCTCTGTTCTATCTCTTGTGACAAATTGAATAAACACTCTGATCTAGCAATTTTAACTGGTGGACTCTAAACAGGAATCGCTCACAAGGCCTGCGGCCCCCATCTCGGTGGTTCGACTGGACACCAGTACGCCAGCACCAGCAATGAGCGCCCATAATTTGATACCATATCGTATCAATGCGCGGCTAGGCAGGATTATTGATGATTAGCACAAAAGCACGACCGGAACGCTATACAGACAACTGTGTTTCTAATGGAGAGTTTCTCACGTTTGGGTTTGCATCCTTTATTGCCCTGCTATTTGGCTTCGGCATTATTGGCTGGGGCATCCTATTCGTCGTATCTCGGTCTTTCTATAGGTTCTCTGCAACCAGGGATCTGAATAAGCAATACAAAAATTCTCCTAGCTTTACCACTTTGAACTAAATTGAAGTATAGCCAAAACCGACTGGAAAACAATGAACAAAACACAGCGTACAGAATTATCCCAACAACAAGAGAAATTCTTTAAAGTCTTAAGGTCAGAAGACGGCAAGCTTCCTCCGGGAATTCTCAACCTAGGAATAAAGCCCCACCTTTGGCTGACGGAGTTATCTTACGGGCGTGTTGTCTATGAATGGCCTAATGACGGTAGCCGAGATATTGAAGATGAACGTGTTTTTGGTGGATGGATAGCAGCGTTAGCTGATCATATTGTGTCGATGACCATGGCTAGCGCGCTGGAAGATGGTGAATGGTTCACTACCACGGAACTCACCACGCGCATGTTCCGTCCCATGCAAGGCGGCATTATCCGCATAGAGGGACGCCTCGTTAATCGTGGCCGCACAACCGGCTTTGTCGAAGCAGACTTTTTCCAGGAGAACGGCAAACTTGCCGCCAGAGCGAGTGCTGCCAAGGCAATTCGCATGCGCAGTGATTTTCCTTAACCGGCTCTACTGAAAATCTTTGCGGGGGTGTGCCAAGTGTACTCCAGTAATTTACAGCGAATGCTTCGGCACTAAGCCGCCACCCGATGACTAGCGCGGGCCGCGCCGCCTTTAAAACTATGTCTGCAGCCCAGCTAAACGCTCGGCAATAATCGAATCGGCTTCATTCATGATCCTATCCATAAGTTCTTGCACCGAAGGGATATCATTAATGAGTCCTGCCACCATTCCGCAAGACCAAGCTCCACGATCCACCTCTCCGTCCATCATCACTTTTGGATATACGCCAGCGACCTCGGCGACAATATCTTCAAACTTAATGTCTTTGCCTAGCGATGCTTCTTTTTCCAGCAAGCGTTCTACGGCCGTGTTGTTCAGCACGCGCTCGGTATTACGCAGCGGTCGCATGACTAATCGAGTATCTAGCTCTGTCGCCGCAAGCAAGGCCTGCTTTACGTTCTCGTGAACCGGCGCCTCCTTAGTGGCGATGAATCGCGTACCCATATTCATACCCTCCGCACCCATTGCCAGAGACGCTACCAGAGAGCGACCATCGGCCATGCCGCCCGACGACACAAAAGGTATCTTCAATTCATCTGCAGCCCGGGGCAGTAATATAAAATTGGGAATATCATCCTCGCCCGGATGCCCGCCACATTCAAATCCATCAACGGAAACCGCATCGCAGCCAATGTCTTGCGCCTTGAGAGCGTGCCGAACGGAGGTACATTTATGGATAACCTTAATATTGTTTTCTTTTAATATAGGCAACCACGCTTTCGGGTTATTACCCGCCGTCTCGACAACGGTGACCCCTTTGTTGATAAGTGTCTCTACAAGCCCGGGATAATCAGGCGGGGTAAGCGATGGAAGGAAAGTCAGGTTTACGCCAAAAGGCTTATCAGTGAGTGCCCTGCATTTATCAATTTCGTTGCCAAGTTTTTCGGGAGTACCTTGAGTTAACGCCGTAATAATACCAAGCCCACCCGCATTGGATACCGCTGCTGCCAACTCGGCGAAGCCTACATAGTGCATTCCGCCCTGAATGATTGGATGCTCTATGTTTAGCATCCTGGTAATTTTTGTTTGCATATTTTCCTCTGTTAACTAACTTTTTTCTAATGATGAATTCCTATGGTCTATCTATTATCTAACTAATACCTAACTATAATCTAACTATGCATCAAGGTCGATCTAACTCAACTGTGTGATAAGGCTCTAGTGTATCAATGGCATCCACCGGTTGACTCTTTACATCCCATTTAAATAGCTTCGCTACGATTCGGTCTTGTTCGAAATCTACAATGGTAAAGCCATGTTCTTCGATAGGCGGTACTTGCTCCTGAAAATCCAAATATTGCGACGGCGCTGCGGACACACCGCGCACCACCGAGGGAAAACCGCGAATCGATGTGCCAACAGGCCCACAGAGAATATTGGTAATGGGGTTGTCACTGAAATCCAGATTGCCAGCGCCATACATCGTGCCAACACCGGTTGCATGAAGATCTCCGGCGATGACTAGCGGGTTTCGGTGCTTCATATCTGCCAATGACTGCATGATGCGGTCATGCTGATTCAGCCAACCTCGTTGCCAATGAGGCTTGGGAATCTGGGTAGTCAATTGACCTGTCTCCGGATGCAACATATCGGGATACCACTCGCCCCACTTGCCGGCTGTCCACCCCGGCGGATTGGACGGCACATGGACCAGATGACGAGTGTCTTTTGATTCTGTACGCTGAACTAGCCAGTTCTCAACATTGCTGTCGAGGAAAACCCCATTGAGTTCGCCAACACTCATTGTGCGACGAACATCATAGAGCAACACTTCTAGCAACTTACCATAACGCATTGTGCCGAAACTCTCAGAAATCTCGCCACGCTCTGAGCTGGTGGAATAAGGCAGCCCTGGTGAGCGTATGGCATCGGGAAGAAACTCGGGGTAGTACAGCTGCTGAGTAGTCCGCGCAAGCTGCAATTGAAACCAGGGAACTGGATAGGTAAGCGGCGAATCATTCTCCCAGTGATCATGATCATCCTGCAGAAAGTACACAGGCGTAGATCTAAAGGCTGTGCCATACAGCGGCGCTATCTGAGGGCCAGCGGCGAGCTTCATGGCCTCCTCATTGCTGCCACCCATTACCCTGGCAGCAAAATCGAAGTTTGATTGTTGTCCGGCTGGACTCAATTCTCCGGCTTGATCGCCCTGCCAGGTATGAAGATCCCAATAGATATGATCGCCATTGGCTACCGCAGCCTGAGGTGAAAATGACAGCCCTCTTCTCAACAGTCTTTGGCGTATAGCGATCGGCAGATTCCCGCGCCTGTCATTAATGCCGAAATACTCCCCTTCGGGACCCCCGGCACAGGTATAGAATAGCACTCGAACCCGTTCAGGGTTCTGCTGCGGCGACGGGAAAGTTGATAAGGGCCACGGCTCGCACAAGGCGTTGCCGCTACTGTCTTGTAGAGACAATTGATACTCGGTATCGGCTTCTAGCTCGGTAGCATAGAACTGCCAAAACTCACCGCTGGTGTCGTTCAAATAACCTTCGATAAATCTGCCGCTGCCGCCATTTTGGATCCGCAGCCGGGGTGTTTCCCTGAGGGCCCTGGTGAATGAAGTCTTTATCAGAAACTGCGATTCGTTCACTGCAGGCAATAGATGCCGTACGATCCCCGCATCCCAATCGTCGGTTACAGGATTCAGGTCTTGCTGTGCAGAGAGTTGTTGCCAGGGCCAGGCGGATAACCATGCCCCTGCCATACCCCCCGCGCTGCCGCGCAGAAATTCCCGGCGTTTCAAAGGCGGCAAATACCAGTTCGACTTGTTCTTGGTTTTCTTCTCAGGCTTCTTATCACTCATAATTTTTACCAAAGGCTCTGTTAGCAGTCGTTCGACAAAGAGTATTAACGGTCGGCCAAGCGGCCGGAACCACCCAGCTCATAATAGACGACAGGGACAAAATCTTGCGGGCCCCAACCTGGGTCATCGGTCCACTTGGCATCATAGGCAGCAGTCGGCTGTGCTGCCATCACCTCGTCCAGTTTCTTACCCTCGCGTATCATGGTGAGCACTTGGCCTTGAATATCGAGAATCATGTCGCGAAATTCTATCATCTCGTCACGACCTACCACTTCAAGACCATGACCAGGTATAACTTTTGTATTCGGGCCGGCTAGATCGATTGCCTTATCCATCGCCGCGATTGTGCCTCTGAGGCTACCCCCGTTGTAGACATCGATAATAGGATAGCTGGTGGTGCGGTAGACATCACCAAGGTGAAGCACGTCAGATTCGGAAAAGTAGACGAAGCTATCTCCGTCTGTGTGAGCCGGAGGGGCCAGAAAAGCACGAACCTCTTCGCCATTGAGATGGAAGCTCATAGTGTCGTTGAAAGTGATTAGAGGCCTGGCTGCAGCGGGCTGTTGAGGAACGAAACTGCCCCCAGCCCTAGGGAAACGACTTCTCTGTTCGAAGAAGCGCAGGCGCGTATTGTCATGAGCAAATATCAGCACACCCATCTCGGCCAGATTTTCATTACCTCCCACATGATCTATATGAATATGGGTGTTCACCAGAAACCGGATTTCCTCATCGGTTACCTGCTTTACCGCTGCAACCAACTTATTCGCAAGCGGAGCAAACAAGGAGTCCACTAAAAGCACGCCATCTGGACCTACCTGAACACCGATGTTGCCACCGCCACCCGGGCGCTGCACCATGTAGACGTTGCCGGCGACGGGAGTAATGGAGAGTTCCACACCGGCGAAATTGCCCTGGCCATAAGCGAGGCTGCTAGCAACGGATAAAGAGAGTGCCGTTGCAGCGAATGATAAAATTGTACGGAGCCTGTTAACTTTCATTTTCATTTTCGTCCTTTCATTTTTTTGGTTACACCTCAAGGTGCTTATTTATCCAGCGAAGTTGGCAAATCCTTCTCCTTTGGTTAGCTAAGCTAGCTGTGCCCCCTACTTTCGATCACTCTGAGAGTGAATATTTTCGCAAAGCCATGCCTGCTGTGAGTGAGCCATAGATATTCCCATCACTGTCCGCAACCACACCCTCCTGACTCCCGCTTGCATCGGGGTCCTGAATAAAAAACAGCACACGGCCATCTGTCACATTCCCGACGCGAATGCCTTCTTCAAAACCGGGATTAGATTGTGCTGTGTTTGAAGATGAGGAGTCGGCGACATACAGCAGGTCATTGTCATCGATGTACATGCCGCTAGGTCGACCAAATTGCGTCCACTCGTCAAGAAAGTTGCCGGACTGATCGAAAATAAGTACTCGTTTGTTACCGCGATCGCCAACAAATAACCTGCCAGCGGAATCCATAGCCAGTGCGTGGGGCGTATGAAATTGATGCGGGCCTTCGCCGAACGATCCCCATGTCATGAGATAGTCACCACGAGACGTAAACTTCACGATCCTGGCGTTGGATCGAGGGCCATGCCCGTCACCAACGAATATGTCGCCATTAGGCGCAACGACTACTGCCGATGGCATATTGAATGTGTCTGCGCCGTCGCCCGGGATACCGGGTTTGCCCAAGGTCATGAGCAATTCGCCTTCGGGGCTGAACTTGAAGACCTGATGCCCCTTGGCTTCGCTCACGGTATCGATGTCACGTGAGCCGACATCATCCGTCACCCAGACATTGCCCTCTCTGTCTACAGACAAACCATGGGGACGCTGGAATAAATTTTCACCAAAGCTGAGTAGGTGATTGCCTTCAATGTCGAACTTCATTATCGGGGCAAGATCTGATCCTCGGCAATCTTCGCCGCCGCAGCGATCGAAGACCCAGAAAGACGAACCATCCGGATGAATTCCCAGACCTGAGGTGGCTCCGATGGACCTACCCCGCGGCAGTTTGAAGAAAGCCTCGTCGATGCCGTACTCATCGCTGGGGGTGAAACGGGCATCCGTGACTTGGGAGAATGCATTGATTGCAAGACCACTCGATACTAGCAGCACGATTCCAAGTAAACTTGAAGCGACTTGGCTTGGCCGTCTCTGAAATTTATTGACTTCCATAATGTTCCCTGGGGCCATTTCAGGCGCCTATCTCAGATCTATGTCAGCTGTTATCTCTGCCTGGTAGCAGTGGCGCAAGAAGAGAATAATTCGGTTCGAACTTCCACCCCTTTTTCTGCTAGCCGCGCCTGATCTGCACATGACACATTGGTATGTCTCAGCTCGACGATATCTCCAGCCCCAATGCCTGGGTTTTCAAAGAGCGCCTGGATAGTAGTTAAATCAGGATTGAAGCGAAGATCGAGCTGCGTCAGGTTTGTCAGACCACTCAGTGGCGTTATATCGGTTATATCATTGCCAGTAAGTTCTAGATACTCGAGAGTGCTGAGCCCACGCAATGGGCTGAGATCGGTGAATGAGTTAGCCGCCAGTCGCAGCTCAATCAGTGATGTCAGGCCACTCAATGGTGTCAGATCGCTTATGTCTTGCGTATGAATATTAAGATCCACTAGCTTGGTTAGTTTCGCCAGAGGAGTAATATCGGTAACGGCATTGGTAAACAGCAATCCTGTCGCCCCCATATGCGTCCTGGGGTTTTGCCCACCTA
>JAQWZF010000031.1 GCA_029253585.1 Gammaproteobacteria bacterium | reverse complement strand
TTATCAATGCGGATAACTTGTATTCAGCGAGAGGGGTAAAGAAATAGTGATCATTGAAATAACTGGGTAAACAGACTACTCACCAGGGAGTATAAAATATGGGGGTTAACATACATGGTTGTTTTTACGGGTAAATATTGGTCGGGGCGGCCGGATTTGAACCGACGACCACTACACCCCCAGTGTAGTGCGCTACCAGACTGCGCTACGCCCCGAAAACCTTTCTTTTAACTGAAATAGACCGCTTGAAACGGCCTACTTCCCAGATTTACTCTATATCGAATCCCACCAGTGTAGTGCGCTATCAGACTAGGCTACGCCACGAAATAGAGACTGAAATGAGATTACTGCGGAATTACCTACTGCAGAGTCATCTATAGAATAGCTATAACGCCTTCCAGGTCCTTCACCAGAGAGCGAATCTCGCTGGCATTAACATTGGATTTTGCTATCTCTTCTGGATCATCACTCATCTTCTGTCGGGCACCGCCAATCGTATAGCCCTGCTCGTAGAGTAAGCTTTTGATTTGTCGAATTAAAATAACGTCCTGACGCTGGTAGTAGCGGCGGTTACCACGGCGCTTTACAGGCTTCAGCTGAGGGAATTCAGCCTCCCAGTAGCGCAGCACATGGGGCTTCACGGCGCATAATTCGCCCACCTCACCGATAGTGAGGTAGCGTTTAGGGGGTATAGGAGGTAATTCGCCGTTATTCTTCGGTTCCAGCATAGCCCTCTACCCTTGCCTTAAGTTTCTGTCCTGGACGAAATGTAACAACTCGCCGCGCCTTTATCGGTATCTCTTCGCCTGTCTTAGGGTTGCGACCCGGTCGTTGCTTCTTGTCTCTTAAATCGAAATTGCCATATCCAGACAATTTGACCTGTTCGTTGCGCTCTAGTGAGAGACGGATTTCTTCGAAAAACTGCTCTACAACTTCCTTAGCTTCGCGCTTGTTAAGCCCTAGTTCTTCGAAGAGGCGTTCAGCCATATCGGCCTTAGTGAGTGCTCCATCCGCCATATCAAAACCCCCAACTAATTCCGTAAATTTGCATTAAATTTATCTTGTAGCCCGTTGACGCAGTTACTAATTATTGTATTTACATCATCTTCGCTAAGAGTGCGTGAAGGATGCTGCCACGTCAAGCCTAAAGCGATACTTTTTTTGTTTTTTGCGACGCCATCCCCTTGATAAACATCAAATATTCGAAGATCGGTGAGGTATTCACCCGCATTACCGCGGACGTTGCTCAATATTTCACCAGAAGAGCAATCATCATCGATGAGTATAGCCAAATCTCGGCTAACTTCTGGAAACTTGGAAAGCTCACTGGCTGCTGGTAGCTTGCGTAGCTGCAATGGCCCTAGCTCCAGCTCGAACAGGTAGCAACTGGCTGTAATCCCCAGTTTTCGCTGTAGTGCCGGGTGCAGAGCGCCTATATAGCCGATGATGTTCCCATCCTTACTCAGGCTCGCACATTGACCACTGTGAAAACAGGCGTATTCGGCGGGGGCAAAGTCGTAGCGCTCTGACTCCAAGCCCATAGATAGCAGGGCCTCTACATTACCTTTTACATCGTAAAAATCGGATAAATCTTTGTTATTAGACCAATTTGTTGGCATTTTACTGCCGGATATAAGACCGGCCAGCATCGGCGCCTGCTCTATATCATTGTCTTTCAGCTTGAAAACAAGCCCGCTTTCGAAGATGCGAATGCGATCCTGCTGACGATTCTCATTGTATTTCAGCGTGCTAAGCAAACCGGGAAGTATGCTGCTACGCATGACGGCCATGTCTACCGAGATAGGGTTCTGCAGGGCCACGCCGGGCTGCTCCGGAAACAGGGTATCGGCCAGAGAGGGCTCGATAAAGCTATAGGTCACGACCTCTTGGTAGCCCTGGGCAACAAGCTGCTGTCTAATCTGGCTTAGCGCTATATGAGACTCCGGCTTAGATACCAGGGATTGATTGCCAAGCCCCCCTGTCTGCGGGAGCTTGTTATAGCCGTATATGCGAGCCAGCTCTTCGATCAGGTCTGCCTCGATAGTGACATCGAACCGGAAGGAAGGTACAGAAACCGTCAATACCTCTCCGTCGTCACTAGCTAGAGCGAAACCCAGCCTGCCTAATATGTCCTTAACCTCCACCTGCTCCATCTCTAAACCAAGCAAGTTGTTGATGGAGCCATACTTCAGGGCGACCTCTACCGGCTCGGGAAGATTACCCACAGCGCTTGTTATGGGGCCCGCCTCGCCTCCGCAAACATCGAGAAGCAACTGCGTAGCTCGCTCCATAGCCGTTTGCTGGAGTTGATAGTCTACCCCCCGTTCATAGCGATGGGATGCATCGGTATGCATGCCGTAGGCTCTCGCCTTGCCAGCAATAGCCAGTGGTGCGAAGAAGGCACACTCCAGAAATACGTCCTGAGTCTGATCGCTTACCGAGGTTGCCATACCACCCATGATGCCGGCCATAGCTACCGGCTTCCTGGCATCGGTGATAAGAAGAGTATCGGGGGTCAGCTCTACTTCTTTTCCGTCTAGAAGCTCCAGTTTCTCATCCTGAGTGGCCAGCCGAACATCGATATGCCCTTCTAATTTAGCCAGATCGAACGCGTGCATGGGCTGACCTAACTCCATCAGCACGAAATTAGTAACGTCTACTACTGGGTCGATACTACGAAGCCCGCAGCGGCGCAGCTTTTCCTGCATCCATAGCGGTGACTCGGAATTCAAGTTGATATTGCGAATAACGCGGCCAAGGTACCTGGGACAGGCATCTTGTGCTGTGATCTTGATTTCAAATTTGTCTTCGATAGATATACTAGCTGGTTTAAATTCAAGCGACTTTACATCTTGACGCCCGATCACGCCGACTTCCCTTGCAAGACCTATCATGCCCAGACAGTCACCTCTATTGGGCGTCAGATCTAACTCTATACTCGTATCATCGAGTTGCAGATAGTCACGAATATCCATTCCTACTTCCGCTTGCTCTGGAAGCTCCAACAATCCGTCAGATTTCTCCTCTAAACCCAGCTCCTCGCTAGAGCAAAGCATGCCGTTCGATTCCACACCGCGAATTTTTGCCTTCTTTATCTTGAAAGGCTTCGCATCCGTAGATTCGATTATCTTTGCATTGAGTTTTGCGAAAGGAACCTTCTGGCCCGCACGAACATTCGGCGCACCACAAACTACCTGGAAGGATTCCGCTCCGTCTGAGACAGAACACAGGCTCAGCTTATCGGCATCGGGATGAGGCTCCACGGTTTCAATAAGCCCTACGACTATCCCCTGAAACTGGCGCGCAACTGGCGAAGAGCCATCGACCTCGAGGCCGGCCATGGTTAGCTCATCGATAAGTTCTTGAGTTTCAAGATTGGGACTTACCCACTCTCGAAGCCACTGTTCGCTAAATATCATTATCTATATCAACACATTAAAATAGAAAAACTAATTGAACTGCTGCAAAAATCTAAGGTCGTTCTCAAAATAGGTACGCAGATCGCCCACTCCGTAGCGCAGCATTGCCAGACGTTCTACACCCATGCCGAATGCGAAGCCGTTAAACTTTGTAGAGTCGATGTTAGACATATCCAGCACGCGAGGATGGACCATTCCGCAGCCCATCACTTCCAACCAACCGGTGTGACCGCAAATCCTGCAGCCATCCCCTGCACAGCTCACGCAGCCCATATCCACTTCGGCCGATGGCTCGGTAAAGGGAAAATAGGAGGGGCGGAATCGAACTGGCATGTCTTGCTCAAAATAGGCGTGAAGAAAATCGATTACCGTGCCCTTAAGATCGGCGAAGCTTACGCCCTCATCGATCAACAACCCCTCCACTTGATGAAACATGGGGGTATGGGTTAGATCTGAGTCGCATCGATAGACACGACCTGGACAGATCATGCGAAAAGGCGGCTCCCCTCCCTCCATTACACGCACCTGTACCGGTGACGTATGGGTACGAAGAACGGAGCCAGGACTCACATAAAAGGTATCATGCATCGCCCTAGCTGGGTGATGACTAGGAATATTTAACGCTTCGAAATTATGGTAGTCATCCTCGACCTCCGGACCCTCGGCGACATCATAGCCACTGGTTTCGAAGATGGAGGTAATGCGATCTATGGTGATGGTAATGGGGTGCAAGCCACCCTGACTCTGACGTCTGCCCGGAAGGGTCACGTCGATCGCCTCACTGCTTAGCTGAGCATTCAGACTCTCTTCAACGAGAGAGGTTTTCCTGGTCTCTATGGCCTGCTGAACTTGCTGCTTGACTATATTGATGCGTTCGCCCGCCCCAGGACGCTCCTCGGGGGGCAATTGACCAAGTGATTTTAACAGCGCCGTAAGTGTTCCCTTCTTGCCTAAATAGTGAACACGCAAGGACTCCAGCGATTTTTCGTCGCTAGAGTCTTCGATAGCTTGCAGAGCTTCTGCAAGTAGGGAGTCTGGATCTGCCATGAGCTAACTTACCCTAAAAGGATTAAGCTGCGAGGCTAGCTTTCGCCTGATCTACAACCGCATTAAATGCTGGCTTGTCGTGTACGGCTAGATCCGCCAATACGCGCCTATCGACTTCGATATTTGCCTTCTTCAGCCCAGCGATAAGCTGGCTGTAGCTCATACCATTTTCGCGTACCTGAGCATTGATGCGCGTAATCCAAAGCGCTCTAAATACACGCTTCTTTACGCGTCTGTCGCGGTAAGCGTATTGACCAGCCTTAGTGACTGCCTGGGTGGCAACTCGATAGATACGGCTTCTTGCACCGTAATAACCTTTTGCTTTCTTTAGTACTTTCTTGTGACGTCGATTTGCTGTGACGCCGCGTTTAACTCGAGCCATTTTAAATTCTCCTGATTATTTAGCGATTAGACTTCACGTAGCATGCGTTTAACTGCAGGAACATTGTCTGCATGCACAGCACTCGTTCCACGCAACTGTCGCTTTCGCTTGGTCGTCATCTTAGTCAGGATGTGACTCTTGTAGGCGCTCTTGCGCTTGAAACCGGAAGCCGTTTTCTTGAAACGCTTCGCAGCACCACTATGGGTTTTTAATTTTCCAGTCATTACATAAAACTCCGCATTTGCTCCAATGTTTTCACTAACAATTGGATGCTTTTTATAAAATACCTAACAGTTTAAAAGGCCAGCCTCCAATGAACCACTCGGATCCAAAATGGATAATTGGAGGCTGACCCTTACTCTCGCTAGCGCTTTTTGACCGGTGCCAATACCATGACAATTTGTCGGCCTTCCATCTTAGGCTCCTGCTCCACGGTGCCGTATTCAACAAGATCCCCGCGGATCCTGGTGACTAGCTCCATGCCAAGATGTTGATGGGCCATTTCCCGGCCACGGAATCTAAGCGATACCTTGGCCTTGTCCCCATCTTCAAGGAAACGTATCAGGTTGCGTAGTTTTACCTGATAATCCCCCACCTCCGTCCCTGGTCGAAATTTGATTTCTTTAACCTGAGTTCTTCGCTGCTTCTTTTTATTGGCAGCCTTTTCCTTCTTGAGATCGAATATATGCTTGCCATAATCCATGATCTTGCAGACTACTGGCTCTGCATCGGGCGCTATTAGCACCAGATCAAGTTTGGCATCGGCCGCAGCCGCCCGCGCTTCTTCCAATGACTTAATGCCGAGTTGTTCGCCGGTCTCACCGACCAGACGTACTTCATCGGCTTCGATAAACTCATTGATGATTGGCTTTTTAGAACTGCTCCTCATGACATGCGCGAACGCTTATTCCTCGTATTCGATTTCATTTAATTTAGTTTAACTGTTGTCCAACTGCTCGCTTCGGCCAAAACGGGCGACATCCTGGCTTAAGAGTGTGCAAAAGTCATCAAATGTCATCGTTCCCAGGTCTTCACCTCCGCGTTTGCGCACTGCCACAGTCCCGCTTTCTACTTCTTTATCTCCGACTACCGCCAGATAGGGAATCCTCTGTAAAGTGTGCTCGCGGATTTTAAAGCCGATCTTCTCATTTCTCAAGTCCGTAGACACTCTAAACCCTTTATTTTTCAAGGATTCTTCGAAATTCAGGCAATAATCGCCCTGCTTGTCCGTTATATTCAGAATCACGACCTGTTCGGGAGCCAACCAGGTCGGCATGGCGCCCGCATAATGCTCAATCAGGATGCCCAAAAACCGCTCAAAAGAACCCAAAACTGCCCTATGCAGCATAACCGGCTCCTTCTTGCTGCTGTCCTCGGCGACATAATGCGCTCCGAGTCGGCCCGGGGTGCTGAAATCCACCTGAATCGTGCCGCACTGCTGCACTCTGCCCATGCAATCCTTCAGAGAGCATTCAATCTTGGGGCCATAGAAGGCGCCTTCACCCGGCACTAATTCCCAGGGCAAACCTGTGGCATTCAGTGCGTCTTTGAGGGACTGCTCGGACTTATCCCACACCTCGTCTGAGCCCACCCGCTTCTCTGGGCGAGTCGACAGGCGCAGAATCACCTCGTCGAAGCCAAAATCTTTGTAGACGGCAAACAGCATGGCCATGAAATCCGCCACTTCTGCCTGAATTTGTTCCTCGGTGCAGAAAATATGCCCATCGTCCTGCACGAAGCTGCGCACGCGCATGAGCCCGTGCATGCTGCCCGAAGGCTCATAGCGATGGCATGAGCCGAACTCGGCCAATCGCAGCGGAAGATCGCGATAGCTCTTCAAGCCCTGATTAAAGACCTGAATGTGACAGGGGCAGTTCATCGGCTTGATCGCATACATGCGATTCTCTGATTCGACGCTAAACATCTCATCAGAGAACTTTGAAGCGTGCCCCGACTTTTCCCACAGTGAGTAATCGACTAACTGCGGTGTATTGATTTCTTTGTAATTGTGCTCATCCTGCACTTTGCGCATATAACGCTGAACGGTCTGATAGATCGACCAGCCCTTGGGGTGCCAGAACGCCATGCCTGGCGCCTCTTCCTGAAAATGGAATAGGTCCAGATGCTTGCCCAGCTTGCGGTGATCACGCTTTTCGGCTTCTTCCAGGCGCTGCAAGAACAGCTTCAAGTCCTTCTTCGAGCCCCAGGCCGTGCCATGGATTCTCTGCAACATCTCGTTGCTGGCATCGCCGCGCCAATAGGCTCCGGCTACCGAGGTCAGCTTGAATGCCTTAAAGGCACCAGTACTTGGCACATGTGGCCCGCGGCAGAGGTCGATGAAGTCTCCCTGACGGTAGAACGAGAGATCCTCGTCACCGGGAATGGATTCGATAATCTGTACTTTGTATTCCTCGCCCATCTCCTTGAACATGGTGACAGCATCGCTGCGGCTCATGATAGAACGCTCTACGGTGAGGTTTTCTTTAACGATGTCTCCCATGACTTTCTCGATCGCCTGCAGATCTTCGGGAGTAAACGCGCGGGAGAAGGCGAAATCATAGAAGAATCCATCTTCGACGACTGGGCCTATAGTAACCTGAGCCTTTGGGAAGAGACGCTGTACGGCCTGAGCCATTAGATGCGCGCAGGAGTGGCGGATTACTTCAAGCCCATCGCCATCCCTCTCCGTGATGATAGCTAGGTCCGCATCGGCAGATAGCACGGTGGAGGAATCGACGAGTTTGCCGTCCACGCGACCAGCCAGCGTCGCTTTTGCCAGGCCGGGGCCTATGGATTCGGCAACTTCCATAACAGTGACCGGGTTCTCGTACTCCCGTGCACTGCCATCAGGTAAGGTAATTTTTGGCATCTTACGTCCACTACGCTCTGTTAAAGTATAGGAGTCTTTTGGGCTCCCAATAACCAACCACCGGAATCAGAGAAAAGCCTCTAATTCACCATGATATTTCGTCTGATTGATTTTTCTGACTAACTTCTTATTACTGACTAACTTCTATGGAATGGTAGGCACGGGCGGATTCGAACCGCCGACATCTGCCATGTCATGACAGCGCTCTAACCAGCTGAGCTACGCGCCTATTTCACTCTATAGAGAAGACTGGTGATTATACGGAATCACGGGGCTAGGTGTCGATCGCTTTATGTGAAAAAAAGCATTTAAGTTATTGCTTTAACAGTTGATTCTTAAGCTCTGCAATCTTGTCTCTGGTATCGGCTGCTGCCTCGAATTCAAGATTCTTCGCGAACTCATACATTTTGGATTCCTGTATAGCAATTTCCTTAGTAACCGCTACCGGGTCATTAAAGTCTATACGGGAATACGCACCACCTTTCTCCGCCGGGCCCTTACCCCTCTGCCGTACCCGGTTTGTTGGGCTGGCATAGGCTCCCTCCATAACATCCAATACCTTGGTCTTAACACCTATCGGCGTTATGTTGTGCGTGGCGTTGTATTGCAACTGCACTTCACGGCGACGCTTCGACTCCCCGATAGCACGCTCCATAGACCCGGTGATCCTGTCCGCATACAAAATAGCCTGACCATTTAGGTTTCGGGCAGCCCTGCCTATGGTTTGAATTAGTGAACGCTCTGAGCGCAGAAACCCTTCCTTGTCGGCGTCCAGAATCGCTACCAACGCAACCTCTGGAATATCCAGGCCTTCCCGCAGCAGATTAATACCGACCAACACGTCGAAATGTCCGAGCCTGAGGTCGCGCAGAATCTCCGACCGTTCAACGGTCTCTATGTCTGAGTGTAAGTACCTGACACGTGCATCATGCTCAGCAAGATAATCCGTCAGGTCTTCCGCCATCCGCTTGGTGAGCACGGTAACCAGCACCCGCTCCTGTTTGGCGGTGACTCGACGCACCTCGGAAAGCAGGTCATCGACTTGGGTAATAGCTGGCCGCACTTCCAATTCCGGATCGATTAAGCCCGTAGGCCGAACCACCTGCTCAACTCTGTTACCCTCATGCTCTGCCTCATAGACCCCAGGGGTGGCAGACACATAGATAATCTGTGGAGTAAGGTGCTCCCATTCTTCAAATCGCAGAGGCCGATTGTCCATTGCAGAGGGCAGCCGAAAGCCGTATTCAACCAGCGTCTCCTTTCTGGATCTGTCCCCCTTGTACATGGCACCAAGCTGGGGAATCGAAACATGGGACTCATCGGCAACGACAAGCGCGTTACTGGGCAGATAGTCATACAGCGTCGGAGGCGGTTCTCCCGGCCCCCTACCCGACAGATACCGCGAGTAGTTTTCGATACCCGTGCAGTAGCCCAACTCTTGAATCATTTCCAGGTCAAATTTTGTGCGCTGCTCAAGGCGCTGCGCCTCCACAAGGCGATTATTACTGCGTAGCTGTTCCAGCCGCTCCTTCAATTCCGCCTTGATGTCGTCCAGGGTCCCTAATAGAGTCTCTCGAGGCGTCACATAGTGAGACTTCGGAAAAACGGTTAAGCGCGGAACCTCCTTAATTAGTTTGCCTGTGAGCGGATCGAAGAAGCTGAGCTTCTCTATCTCATCGTCGTACAGTTCGATTCGTATCGCGTGCCGCTCGGACTCTGCCGGATAGATATCGATAACGTCGCCGCGCACCCGGTAGGAGGCCCGCCGCAACTCCATATCATTTCGCGTATATTGCAGATCGGTTAGCCGCCGGATCAGATTGCGCTGATCGATCTTGTCTCCTCTATCCAGGTGCACGACCATCTTCAGGTAGGAGTTCGGATCACCCAGACCGTAGATGGCAGAAACCGTGGCCACCACGATCACATCGTCCCTCTCCAGCAGGGCCTTGGTGGCCGACAGACGCATCTGCTCTATATGATCATTGATCGATGCATCCTTCTCAATATAGACATCCGACGAAGGCACATAGGCCTCGGGCTGGTAGTAGTCGTAATAGGAGACGAAGTACTCAATCGCATTCTTCGGGAAAAACTCTTTGAATTCACCGTACAGCTGGGCGGCTAGGGTCTTATTTGGCGCCATTAACAGAGCAGGTCTCTGCATACGCTCTATAACATTAGCGATGGTGAAGGTCTTTCCAGAGCCCGTCACACCGAGCAGGGTCTGGGCATGCAAACCGTCGTTCAACCCCTCAACAAGACCTTCTATCGCTTCCGGCTGATGCCCTGCTGGCTTGAAATTCGAATGTAGTATGAACTGGCTTGGCATGACAGATTTTCCGGCGCGAAGTAAACCCCTAAGGTTACAACAGCCAATCCGATTAAGACAGATGGGGACTTAGGCGGCCATGAGTATTGACCAAGTCAGGTTTTGTCATTAGTATACGCGCGGTTCGCAGCTATACTCTGAAAACCATATGTATAGCCGCAAATAATGCCCAATAGCTCAATGGTAGAGTAGGTGACTGTTAATCACTTGGTTCCAAGTTCGAGTCTTGGTTGGGCAGCCAAACAAAAACCCGTGTAGCCCATCAGCTACGCGGGTTTTCTCTTTCTGCAGGACCCTCTTTAACACGCTTCATAACAGGGTATTTAGACAGCACGCACACAATAGGCCCAATAGCCGTAGCTTCAACCCATCATTAACCCATCGATGCACCAGCAAATCTGCACAAACGACAAGCCAGGCTAAAGCTAGCAAGCCCCTTGCCGCTGGCGTGATTCACCTGTGGTTAAGCCCGGGCCAGTTAATGTATAGTTAGCGGCTTGGAAATTCAGGCATACCCGCTATATTGGAGGCAACCTATGCGAAAAACACTTTTATCTCTATTTCTTGTCATACCACTATTTATGAGCTCGCTTTCTCAGGCTCAGGACAACCCAGTCGTTGTCATGGAGACAAACAAAGGCACCATCAAGATCGAACTTTGGGCAGACAAGGCACCAATTTCAGTTGAGAATTTTCTGCGTTATACAGATAACAGCTTTTTCGACGGGCTAGTTTTTCATCGCGTAATTCCTGGCTTCATGATCCAGGGCGGCGGCTTTGGCACTGACATGGTGCAAAAATCCACCTATGAGCAGATCAGGAACGAAGCTTCGGCCTCTCTGCCGAACGACCGGGGTACTCTGGCAATGGCACGAACCAACGTAGTTGACAGTGCTACCAGCCAGTTCTTCATCAACCTGGCGAACAATGACTTCCTCAACCATACTAATGAGACATCCCGAGGCTTCGGCTATGCCGTATTTGGAGAAGTCATAGAGGGAATGGATGTGGTCGACCAGATCGCAGCCGTTGAGACTGCGACTAGCAGAGGCTACCAGAACGTCCCTACAGAGCCGGTTATAATCACATCGGCAAGGCGTCAGTAAGACAGCGACTAACGTGATCGTAGTCATGGAGTCCGAACTCGTTCTCGTCTGATAGAGGAGATTGACGGGTTCGAATTTCGTGACGATCTCAGGCGTGTGGGGGTGTCGAACTTATTGGCTCCTGAGACTAGCTCTTAACTAGTCTTTAAACAAAGGCGTAACTTTCCTAGTATTCCTCACATCGCTCTCTTGGGCTAATGCCTCCCCCTCTACGCCGACCTTCGCTACACCTTCATACAGTAGATGATCGCTAGCTTTCTCGCTCGACTCGAAGCCGGGAACCGCTTCCTTCAGTAAGTTGCGGATTTCCTGCAGGTCAATCTGCTTACAGGAAAGGTCCATCTTGTTGAGCAGACTCTCTAAATCACCCCAGGGCAGAGTCTCTTCTTCCGCTCGCAGTATCTTCGTGTGTTCGGTGCCGCTTACCGACTCACCAATCAATAACTCCTCGTAGAGTTTTTCACCAGGGCGTAATCCCGTATATTCGATCGCAATGTCTCCCCTATAGGAGTTTTCATCCTTAACTTCATAGCCCATCAGATGCACCATCTTCTTTGCCAGGTCGATGATCTTAATCGGTTCAAGCATGTCGAGAACGAAGACGTCGCCACCGGTTGCCATCGAACCAGCCTGAATAACCAGCTGCGCAGCTTCCTGTACCGTCATGAAATAGCGGGTAACCTCCGGATGGGTCACGGTAACCGGCCCGCCAATGCTTATCTGATGTCGAAACAACGGTACCACCGAGCCCGAAGAGCCCAGGACATTACCGAATCGCACCATGCTAAATTTTGTTGAACTTTTGCGAACCGCCATCGCCTGCAAAACTTGTTCGGCGAATCTCTTTGTCGCACCCATGACATTGGTCGGCCGCACGGCTTTGTCCGTAGAAATGAGCACAAAATTTTTGACTCTAAATTTCTCCGCCGCTTGCGCCGAGATTAAAGTGCCAAATATATTATTTTGCACTCCCTCAACAACATTCTTCTCGACCATAGGAACTTGCTTGTACGCCGCCGCATGATAGATGGTGTCTACCTCGAATGTCTTGATTGCATTCTCCATCTGCAATTTGTTCCCGATTGACCCCAGCAATGCGATTATCTCAATGCTATCGCCGCCTTCGATGCTCTGCAGTTTTTTAACAAGTTCTGCCTCCAATTTATAAAGACCAAACTCAAAGGAATCCAGCAAGACCAACTTGGAGGGATTGATCTCTATTATTTGCCGGCATAGCTCTGACCCTATTGAGCCCCCCGCTCCCGTCACCATAACTGACTGATCTGTAATACAGGCACCTAACAGTTCCGGGTTAGGAGGAACGATATCGCGACCGAGGAGATCTTCTATATCTATCTCTCGAATCTCATCGACGCCCACCTTACCGGACACCATATCGAACAGGTCCGGCACTGTCTTCACATGAACCGGCAAATGTTCAAGACGATTCAAAATCTCCTTACGCTCCAAATGAGTCGCCGAAGGCATCGCTAAAAATATCTGTCGTACCGAATAACTCTCTATCAGTTCGTACAGGGAGTTCGGGCTATAAACGCGAATGCCATGGACCGTATTGCCAAGCATATTATGACTATCATCTACAAAGGCGACTGGCAGATACTGATCTCCATTCTGCAGCGCAACCAACAGCTGCATGCCAGAACTACCGGCGCCGTAGATGATGACCGGCTCTTTTGGACGAAAATTCTGAATGAGGCTTTGTAACAGAACCTTGGCAAGGAAGCGCACGCCCCCAATCAACAAGAGCGCAATCATCCAGAAAATGGGCAGGATCGATAAGTCGGAAGATTCCGGTGTTTTTACAAAGAAATAGGAGGCAGCAAACAGACTGCTAGCTGCTGTAACACCCTGAAATATTAGAAAACCACTCTGCAGCCCCATGTAGAGCACAAGAGCCCTGTACAACCCTATGCGAATAAACACCAGAATGCTAACCGTCGTAGCGAGACAGAGGTAGAAATAGAAGCGCTGCTCCTGGCCGAAGAAATCTTTACCAAGCAATGTGTAGGAGAGCGCCAAAGCCGCCACAATCATGAACGCATCGGCAAGCATCATTAGTATCTGCTTAACCGATCGCGAGAGTGGGATGGTCTTCAAGTTCATGTTATTCCTTTCATATCTCTAATTTAATTCAGTAGTAAAATCGCTTATTAGCTAAAGCATAAATTGCTCGACCCCTGCACCGAAGCGCCTGGCCAGTAATACCAAAGGTAGCAGGCCAACGATTGCGATGACCAGCCCCATTTCGGGGTATTGCATAGACAGCCACGCCAAGGGCCCCAGCCAAAAGAGGTTAATCAATAATACCGTTATCGTCACTTTCGCGTGACTCTTGTAGTGCCTGGCTGCGTTTTGATAGGCATGTGATGCGTGCGCCTCGAACCAGCGTTGTTTTCGTCTGAATCGATTGAACAGGGTCAAGGTGGCATCCACTATGAACACTCCTACCAGTAACACCCAAGCCCATACCGTCATGCTGCCATGGTGCATAGATAGCAACGCCATGACCCCCAGGCTGAAGCCAATAAAGCTGCTACCCACATCGCCCATGAATATTTTAGCGGGAGCCCAGTTCCAGAGCAGGAACCCTCCTGCTGCAGCGGCTAAACCCGCGGAGAGTAACGTTATGAGTTCATCGGTATTTATAACAATCACTATCGAAATCAGGTTCACGGCGATAAGTTCGGTCGCCGCTATACCGTCTATTCCATCCATAAAATTGAATAAGTTTAGCAACCAAACAAGCGCGAATACGGCAATTACGTTAAGCAATAAAGACTCAGGAAACACGAAGAGGCCGAAATCGATAGCAGGAACATCGCCCAGGCAATAAACAACATAGATTGCGGCCAGAAACTGCGCCGGTATTCGCCAGCGGATATCTAGCTGCTTCACATCGTCCACCATACCGATGCAGGCAATTACCAGGCCGGCCATGAGAGCAGCTAACTCATTTATCCGAATAATCTCAACAGAATACCCATAGCCGGCGACAAGCAGAAGCAACACAACTATCGACAGCCCTCCCCCGACGGGAACAGGTGCAGAATGGGCGCTTCTGGAGACAGGGACATCATTAAGCCTAGTCCGCTGCGCCGCTAAGCGAAACAGCCCGGTGAAGAGTGCAGAGCCAATAAACAGCAGGCTAATCAATAGCAGGAGTGACATCTAATACAAGCTCGTTCGCAGACAGTCCAGAGAGCTTATTATAGCGGGCTTTTAAATATTTTCAGTAATAAAATCAGGCACTTTCAAAACATAATGAAAGTGCCTTGTCGAGCGAGTACCGCTACTTATTTACGACTATTATGCGCTGCCTGTTCTTCTCAATCGTAGCAGCTCCAATACCTTTCACTTCAGCCATTTCTTCCAGCTAGTGGAAGCTGCCAACCATTTCTCTGTAGGCGACAATTTCCTGCGCCTTGGTCAAACCAATGCCATCCAGCGCCGCGGCTATCGCCGTAGCATCTGCACTATTAATGTCTAGCACTTGAACTTGCTGGGTGGTGCCAGGCTGTGCTTCAACTACCAAGCTAACTGTTGAAAACGCCAACAGTAAAGCGGCAATCGCCAGTCTAGGAACCGTAAATCTACTCATAGTAATTTCCTTATCGCTATATTTAACAAATGTAGGTGTAAACAGCATTGCGCTGTACACAATAGCTTAGTAAAGAAATTAGCTGACGCTAGTTATGGCGGAATTAAACTCCTTGAGCACCTCGTTCGGAGAGTCAGCCTGGGTAATTGGCCGGCCAACTACCAGAAAATTACTGCCACTGTGTATCGCATCCGCGGGGCCTAGAACACGCTTCTGGTCCCCCGCCGCATCTTCTGCTCGACGGATGCCCGGGGTTACTAAGCAGAAATCTTTAGGTAACTGAGCCCTTAGCAAACGCGTCTCTGCAGCAGAACACACCACACCATCTAGACCCGCATCACACGTCAGGAAGGCCAGCTTACTCACCTGCTCCTCGGGAGTACGCCCGAATCCTATTTGATTGAGGTCTTCCTGGGCCAGGCTGGTGAGTACAGTTACTGCAATAAGTTTCGGGCGCCCTTCTTCGAATTGCAACAGGGCCTCCCGCGCAGCCTCCATCATAGCTTGGCCTCCAGAGGCATGAACGTTAAACATCCAGACCCCCATATCCCCTATAACCTTGGCTGCCTTCGCCACCGTATTCGGAATGTCATGAAACTTAAGATCCAGAAAAATTTCGAAGCCGCGATCTTGTATCTGCCTCACCAAATCGGGCCCACAGGCAGTAAACAACTCCTTACCGATCTTTAATCGACACAGACTGGCATCCAGACTATCAACAAGATCCAAGGCCGCATCCGCCGAATTAAAGTCCAGAGCTACAATTACTCTTTTTTCCACTGACACTCCATCCCTGCTTTCTATTTGTTGATAATTCTTGTCTGCCTGCTTGGCAATACGGTTATAGGGTGAATCTTGTCCCATTTCTTACAACTTGGACACATCCAAAAAAAACTTTTTGTCTCGAACCCGCAGTGATGACACTGATACTCTGAACTCTTTTGCGCCTGCGCCTCAACCAGATTTAACAATGATTTAAGACCAGTGGCAACGTCCTCATCCACGCCGCCCAACTGCAGATCGAGAAGTTCTATCAACGCAGTCAACGAAGGGAATCGCTCGAGGTGCCTCTGCAGCAGCTCTATGGCATCATTATTTCCAGATTTTTGGCTAGTTATTCTTGCTAGCAAGAGTGCAGCCTCGGTACTCGAGTCGTCTGCAACCATTGCTTTCAGCAATTTTTCCAGTTCGTCTTCAGACCCAAGGTGTTTGTAGCAATTCTTCATACGCGCAAGGAGTTGCGGAATAAATTCGGGCTTTGCCGCCCTGATGCGCAGCAATTCCTTGATGGCTGCCTTGTAATTTCCTTCATGCTGCTCAATGTCCGCCAGCAGTAGCATCGCCCTAACGCTCTTGCGTTCAAAAGTAAAAGCACGCTTTATCTCTGCTCTAGCCTGTAAATCGTGGTTATTCTGTAAATACTGTTCGGCTAGCTCACAACAAAAATGCGCCGCGCTCCCTAATAGCTCCACGTCTTTCTTATGGCGCGGTCTCTTTAGTAATTCGGTAGAACTGGCAATGGCTTTTTCCCATTCCTTCTCGGTCTGGTAAATAGTAATCAACTGGGTAAGCGCGTCCCATTTTGCTTCGGCGCCGTCCTCCAGCACCTCTTGTAACAGCCGCTCGGCTCTGTCCAGAAGCCCTGCAGCAATATAATTCAGCGCCAACTGCAGTCTTACTGAGTTCGTGAAATTTGGCTCTAGATTGGGTCTGGCGAGCAAAGCCTGATGCACATTGATGGCTTTATCTACCTTGCCACGTCGCCGTAGTAGCGCACCGAGCGCGAGATGGGTTTCTATCGTTTCACTGTTTATCTCCAGGGCCCTTATGAATGTATCTATGGCCTCATCGGGCTCATCATTAAATAGATAATTCAATCCCACGAAGTAATTCTGAAACAGGGCCGAGCTCGGTTTTTTCTCACGGGAAGACTTTGCAACGCTTAACCTGCCTAGCAACCAGCTAGCTATGACAGCGACGAGTACAAGCACATAGAAACTGATGCTATCCATGACTATTACTTCTTTTTTATATCGCGAAGCGATAGAGAACTAACAGTAGACACTTCATCTTCTGCCTCTTTTAACGCTTTGCTAAGACGTCGTATTTCAACCCTCGACCTTAGATTTCTGAATAGACCCAGGCCTAGAAGCAGCCCCAGCAATCCACCAGAAACGAATGCGCCAACTATCCAAACAGAAACAGGCAATGGCCGTAGCTGCCAAGAACCTATTCCGATGACGACTTCAGTGGAGTTGTAATAAGAAAACGTAACACTAGCTGCGAAAACCAAGAGTAGGAAGAATCCTGAGAGTAGTCGTGTCAGCTGGCGCATCGAAAGTATTATCCAAGCTTAGTGCTTAATATTTAAGGATCGGAAAATTACCAGTTACAAACAAAAACGGCATAACCTGAATGGCCATGCCGTAGAATTTGCAAAAGTCGCTGCGTGATCTTAGCTGTGCTGTTCTACCAGCATGCTTGTATTGACTCGATCGCGCAATTCTTTACCCGGCTTGAAGTGTGGAACGTACTTGCCGCTCAGCGCCACCGGTGTTCCTGTCTTAGGGTTGCGCCCTATGCGTGGAACTCGATAGTGTAAGGAGAAGCTGCCGAAGCCGCGAATCTCTATTCTTTCGCCTTCAGACAAGACCTGAGACATATATTCGATAACCGCTTTTACCGCAAGCTCGACGTCTTTCGAGGAGAGCTGGGTCTGCTTTCCAGCAATGCGGTCAATGAGTTCGGATTTAGTCATAATTGCCCCTTGTCCTAGTGCGACACAATCAGTATCTACGGGATTTCGCTTTCTTTTACGCAGCCTAACACAAACTTATAGCCAGTTTGAATCAGGAAATGGCGCAAAGTATTGATAAATCTAGAATGTTCTCCTATTTCGAAGCCCAGATGATTGCGGCTGCGACATAGGAGAAACTTATAGCTTCTGGCTTCTAGCTTTTATCCATCTCGGCCTTAATCAGATCACCGATAGTACCTGGCGAAACATCCGCGGCATCAGTCGTCTTGTGATCTTTAATGGCGCTCTTCTCATCATCAATTTCAATCGCCTTAACCGAGAGGCTAAGCACTCGATTCTTGCGATCGATGCTGACGATCTTAACTTCGATCTCTGCACCTTCTGTTAGCACATTTCGAGCATCTTCAACCTTGTCGCGGCTTATTTCTGAAGCGCGTAGCACGCCTTCAACGCCCTCTTGCAGTGTGACAGTGGCAGACTTGGCGTCTAGCGCTATAATCGTACCCTTGACGATGCTGCCTTTCTCGAATTCACTTGCGTAGTTCATGAAAGGGTCGTCTTCTAGCTGCTTAACACCCAAGGAAATACGTTCTCTCTCTGGATCGATAGACAGGATAACGGTTTCAATCTCATCGCCCTTCGTGTACTCGCGCACAGCTTCTTCGCCGGCCTCGTCCCAAGAAATGTCTGAAAGATGCACCAAGCCGTCGATGTTTCCGTCGAGACCGATAAAGATGCCAAAGTCAGTGATGGACTTAATGCTACCGGAGATCTTGTCGCCCTTCTGGAAGTTCTCAGCAAAGCCATCCCAAGGGTTCTGGAAACACTGCTTGATGCCCAGTGAGATCCGACGGCGTTCTTCGTCGATATCCAGAACCATAACATCAACTTCATCGCCAAGATTAACCACCTTAGATGGGTGGATATTCTTGTTAGTCCAGTCCATTTCAGATACGTGAACCAGGCCTTCGACGCCCTCTTCCAACTCGGCAAAACAGCCGTAATCAGTAAGATTAGTAACGACAGCTTTAACCTGTGTGTTCTCTGGGTAACGCGCCTTGATAGCAACCCATGGATCTTCACCCAGTTGCTTAAGCCCGAGAGATACGCGATTACGATCACGATCGTACTTCAATACTTTAACGTCAATCTCATCACCAACGTTCACAATCTCGTTTGGATGCTTAATGCGCTTCCAGGACATATCGGTAATATGCAGGAGACCGTCTACACCGCCTAGATCTACGAAGGCACCGTAGTCAGTCAGGTTCTTAACGATACCCTTAACAGACATACCTTCCTGCAGCTTCTCTAGCAGAGCATCTCTTTCTTCTGTACTAACTGACTCAAGTACCGCGCGGCGGGAAACAACCACGTTGTTGCGCTTGCGATCTAGTTTAATCAGCCTGAATTCCAACAGCTGGCCTTCAAGATGCAGAGTGTCTCTTACTGGTCGTACATCGACCAAGGATCCTGGCAAGAAAGCTCTGATATTGTTCAAATCAACGGTAAATCCGCCTTTCACCTTACCGTTAATAATACCGGTAACGATGTCATTCTTCTCATGGGCAGCTTCTAGCTCCATCCATGACTCAGCACGCTTGGCTTTTTCTCTCGATAGTTTCGTTGCGCCAAAACCGTCTTCGACAGTCTCAAGCGCGACTTTGACTTCGTTGCCAACCTCTAGGGAGAAGTTGCCTTGTTCATCGAGGAATTCTTCGCGGGCTATAACGCCTTCAGATTTGAGGCCTGCATGGACTGTTACCCAATCCGAATCGATTTCTATCACGGTACCAGTAACGATGGCACCTGGCGTCATATCTATTTCAGTTAAGCTTTGTTCAAAAAGCTCTGCAAAATTTTCGTTCATTATTTATTCCAATATTTTCAATTAGTTATAAACCACATCTAGGGTGATGAATAACTAGCCGCATACCAGTTCTGCGGGGTTATTAAGTTCAATCTCACGACTGCCGATTCTGGAGGAACAGCCTAGAAACAGTTTCCAACGTTTTCCCAATGCGCGTTTCCGCTATGCCGAGACGTAGTGTTCAAGGATTTGGCTAACTACCTGCTCGATAGTCAAATCCGTTGTATCTATGACGATGGCATCTTCAGCGGGTGTAAGTGGAGAGATGGGGCGCTCACTGTCGCGTCTGTCCCGCTCTTTTAGGTCTCGCAAAAGGTCGGGCAGAATAGCATCAATACCCTTACCTATCAACTGCTTATATCGCCTCTCGGCGCGCTCCTGCGCACTCGCCGTGAGGAATATTTTGAGCTGGGCGTCGGGGAATACCGTGGTACCCATGTCTCTGCCGTCTGCGACCAGACCCGGGGGTTTTCTAAAAGCCAGCTGGCGTTCGAATAGCGCCTCTCTGGCCGGGCCTATAGCCGCAACCCTGGACGCCATGTCGCTTCCAAGGTCAGTACGGATAACGAGGCTAACATCTTTGCCGTCAAGCCAGACACTGCCCTCCCTGCTGCGGCCGAACTCAATATCCAGGTTTTTTGCCAGGTTCGCGACGGCGGCGGTGTCTGCGAGGTCGATATCCTGCAGATGACAGGCTACGCCCAACACTCTATACAGTGCACCACTGTCTAACAGGGAATAGCCCAGCTTCTCAGCGACTCTTGTGGCGATTGTTCCCTTGCCGGAGCCGGAGGGACCATCGATTGCAATAACTGGAGATTTATTCATTGAAATGCTTAAGCTACTTTGACTCTGTAAGCAACATGCCAACTTCACTCGCCAATTCTACGAAGTTGGGAAATGAGGTAGCCACATTGGCACAATTGGCGATTATTATTGGCGATTCTGCTCTAAGCCCTGCGACAGCAAAAGCCATGGCGATTCTATGATCTCCGAAACTATCGACGCTACCGCCACCTAATCTGCCGCCTACGATCTTGATACCGTCGTCAAAGGTTTCGAATTTAACCCCTAGTCGCTCTAAACCCTGCGCCATGGCATCGATACGATCACTTTCCTTAACCCGCAGCTCTTCGGCGCCGCGCAGGAGAGTTTCGCCCTCGGCGCAGGCGGCGGCTATAAATAACACTGGGAATTCGTCTATCGCTAGAGGTATTTGATCCTCGGCAATAGTGATACCGCTAAGCGCTTGGTAGCGTACGCGCAGGTCGGCAACCGGCTCTCCGCCGACCAGCCTTTCATTGCTGGCCTCAATATTGGCCCCCATATCTCGCAGAATGTTTATCACACCGGTACGGGTTGGGTTAACACCAACATGCCGCAGAGTAAGATCTGAGTCTAAGGTAATGGCCGCCGCTACGAGGAAAAATGCCGCCGAAGAGATGTCGGCGGGAACATCGATTTCATTCGCTGCAAGGTCGGCGCCACCAGAAACTGAACTACTGCTTTGCGCAGAATCAACATCCACGGCATAACCGAAGCCCTGCAGCATACGTTCTGTGTGATCCCTACATGGAGCGGGCTCGATAATTCTGGTTTCACCCTCGGCGTACAAGCCGGCTAACAAGAGACAAGACTTGACCTGCGCGCTGGCCATTGGCATTACATAGTTAATTCCGTTGAGCGCGCAGCCCGTTATCTCCAGTGGCGGTGTTCCGCCATCTCCGGTTTCAATGCTCGCCCCCATTTCACGCAGGGGCTGGGCAATACGATTCATTGGGCGCAGTTTTAGAGACTCATCACCCGTTAGCACGCTGTCAAAATTTTGTGCGGCTAACAGGCCAGCGAGCAAACGCATCGCCGTACCTGAATTACCCATGTAGAGCGGCTTTCGTGGAGCCTGCAAGCCTAATTTTCCTACTCCATAGATGGTGAGCTCGCCATTCTCAGGGCCAACGATGGTGACTCCCATCTCGCGAAACGCGGCCACCGTGTTGAGCGCATCCTCACCCTCGAGAAAACCGCTTACTCGCGTTATACCATTGGCAATTGACGCTAAAATAATCGAGCGATGAGAGATAGACTTATCCCCGGCGACTCGAATAGACCCCGTCACACTACCGCCAGGTTGGACCGTGAAAATTCGTTGATTACTTGTCGTTTCTACTTGTTTCTTAGGCTTAAAATGTTGAGTGATAAAATTTTCTCTAGTTTGCTTAGCGCGTTTGAACGATTCCTTTAGAGACTCGCGATCACGCTCTCGAATTACTTCCCTAAATTCTAACAGGCTCTGTATATAGTCATCGAGAACCTTTTCCACCGCGCTTGAATTTGCCACGAATACATCCGACCACATCTTGGCATCGCTAGAAGCCAGTCGACTAAAATCGGCGAAGCCTCCCGCGGCATAGCGAAATATATCCTCACTCTGTTCCTGTCTGACCAGCACATCGACGATGGCATAGGCGAGCAGGTGCGGAAGATGGCTTGTAGCAGCGAGGACTTCATCATGGCGCACGCTCGTCATTCCGAGAACATTTGCACCTAGCTCGCGCCAGAGTGTATTTACGACCCCAACGGTGACTGCAGAATTTCCAGAATGAGGGGTCAAAATTACATTTCTTCCCTCAAAAAGATCATCGACCGCAGCAGAATAGCCACTGCGCTCAGAGCCAGCTATGGGATGTGCGGGCACGAAGTTTGCCATGTCTTTTTCTGTGAATCTTTGTTCATCGCTGAAAATGTGCGACTTGACACTGGCCGCATCCGTAATGATAGCAGTGGGCTCCATGTGTGTGCACACTTCAGAAAGAATGTCTGCCACACTTAGTGGCGGCACCGCCAGAATAATGATGTCGGCGAGCGGACAGAGTGCAGCCAAGTCTCCGCATTCGGAAACTATTCCATCAGCCTGCGCCTGTTTCAAGGCAGACACGTTGATGTCGCAGGCAAGAATTTTTCTCTCGGGCTGCGCCTTCTTTAAGCCGCGCGCGATAGAACCGCCGATCATGCCAAGACCGATGATTAGGACTGTATTATCTACTGAATTATTCATTGTTTAATGTGGACAGGATGGTAGTGGACTATTTGCAAAGCGGGTACGAGCCGAGGACTTTTACTTCCACGCGACTCAGCTTAAGCGCAGAAAACAGGCTTTTCGTCGCCTCGTCATCGACATGCCCCTCGAAATCTATGAAGAACACGTATTCCCAGGCCTCTTTCTTAGACGGGCGCGTTTCTATCTTCGTAAGACTTAAGCCAAGCTTTTCGAAGGGCTCCAAGACACGAAACAGAGCGCCGGGCTTATTCTCGGTATAGACCAATATACTCGTCTTGTCATAGCCACTAGCTTCGGTTTCTTTTAATGCCAGCACTAAAAACCGGGTTCGATTGTTCGATTTGTCCTGAATGCGACTTTCCAAGCAGTGCAAGTTATACAGTCGCCCTGCCAGCTCGCTAGCTATTGCTGCTGTAAATTCATCGGCCTGAGCCAGTATGGCAGCCTCCGCATTACTAGCGCACTCAACCTGCTGCGCATTCGGAAAGTTTTTCGTGAGGTAGGCGCGGCACTGGGCGAGCGATTGCTTGTGAGAGGCAATCTTCTTGATATCTGCTTTCGAGGAAGCCTCTTGCACTAACAGGCAGTGCTCGATCGATACAACCTGCTCTCCAATAATCCTTGCCGTACTATCGACCAGACAATCTTGCGTGTTATTGATAGCGCCCTCGGTCGAATTCTCTACCGGCACTATGCCATAACTTAGCCTGCCTTCTTCTACGGCGACGAAGACATCATCTATACTCGCACAACCGACAAGCTCAATGCCAGCGCTAAAAAATTCCATCGCCGCTAATTGAGAATAGGTGCCCTCGGGGCCTAAATAAGCGACCTTTCCCAGCGCGCTTGTGTCTGTGCTATGACTCATAAGTCTTTAACAATAAGGTGTCTTGAACACTATAGGATTGAGATTACGACCTGCCCATGAGTTCATCATGGGCAGATTGACTGTCGGTATGCCCTGTTACTCTTCAGGCTCGTCGGTATCTGGCTCAACGCTATCGTCGGTCTCGACAACGGCGCCTGCCTCAGGATCTACCTCTACTGAACCTGCCTCTTCCTGCAACTGCTCATCGAACACTTCAACTTCGTCCGGCTCATCGACCTGCTCAAGACCGACTAATTTCTCACCGTCTTTAAGACGAATCAAACGCACGCCTTGCGTGTTCCTTCCCTGAACCGAAACCTCAATGACCCGAGTCCTAACCATTGTACCCTTATCGGATATCAGCATGATCTCGTCGGCCTCAGTAACTTGCGCCGCACCGACTACAGGCCCGTTGCGCTCGCTGGTTTGAATACCGATAACGCCCTGACCGCCGCGACCGTAGACAGGAAAATCCTCTACCAGGGTGCGTTTACCATATCCCTGCTCGCAGACAGTAAGTATTTGTTTTTCCGGATCTGGAATGATCAGCGCAATCATCTTGAACTCATCCGCCATCTTGATGCCTCTAACACCTCTAGCCGTCCTACCCATGGCGCGCACATCGTTCTCATTAAAGCGAATCGTCTTTCCACTGCTGCTGATCAGCATCACATCTTTTGATCCATCGGTGATGGCTGTGCCAACCAGCTCATCGCCTTCGTCCAACTCAATAGCCCTGAGGCCGACGCTGCGTTGACGCGCAAAATTTATAAGTCCTGTCTTCTTAACCGTGCCATTGGAGGTCGCCATGAACACAAAATGGTCTTCAGAATAGTCTTGTACTGGCAGCATATTGGTTATGCGCTCTCCTTCTTCGAGAGGCAGGATATTCACAATGGGCTTGCCCCTGGCCGTTCTGCTGGCCACAGGAATAATGAACACCTTCAGCCAATACACCTTTCCATGGCTGCTAAAGCACAGCAAGGTATCGTGAGTATTCGCGATTAGCAGGTGCTCGACTATGTCTTCATCCTTAACCGAAGCCGCCGCTCTGCCGGTACCGCCGCGCTTCTGTGCAGAATAGTCGGTCAGTGGCTGCGACTTAGCATAGCCAGTCTTGGATATGGTGACTACGCGGTCCTCTTCGGATATCAGGTCTTCCATAGTGAGATCGAGTTGCGACCCTACTATTTCTGTTCGGCGCTCATCGCCATATTCTTTCAACACCTGTTCCATCTCGTCACGCACTACGCTGAGAAGACGCGGTTCATTCTCCAAAATATCAAGATAATCGGCAATCTGCCTGAGCAACTCTGTGTAATCGTTGATTAACTTCTCGTGCTCCAGACCGGTCAGTCTGTGCAGCCTTAAATCGAGAATGGCCTGCGCCTGTTCGGGGCTCAGGAAATACTCTTTATCTTTTAGCCCGTATTGCGCGTCCAGTCCCTCTGGCCGGCAGGCATCGGCCCCAACCTCGCCCAACATCTCTAACACACTGTCGGATAGCCATGATCGCGCTAACAACTTCTCCTTCGCCTCTGCAGAAGTCGGCGAACTCTTAATCAGCGCGATTACCTCATCTATATTGGCAAGAGCGACAGCAAGACCCTCTAAAATATGACCGCGATCTCTAGCCTTGCGCAGTAAATAACTGGTACGCCTGGATACGACCTCGCGCCTATGCCGGATAAAGGCATCCAGCATTTCCTTCAGATTGAGTAGTCGCGGCTGGCCTTCTACCAAGGCTACCATATTGATGCCGAACACTGACTGCATCTGAGTCTGAGCATAAAGATTATTGAGCACAACATCACCCATCTCGCCCTTGCGTAACTCTATAACTATGCGCAATCCGTCTTTATCCGACTCATCGCGCAGTTCGGTAATGCCTTCAATTTTCTTTTCTTTCACCAGCTCGGCGATCTTCTCAATGAGCTTGGACTTATTTAACTGATAGGGAATCTCGCTGACAATAATCGTCTGCTTGCCCGATTTCTCGTTCTCAATGACCTCCGCCTTGGCACGCATATAGATGCGACCACGGCCAGTCTTATAAGCCTGAACGATGCCGGCCTTGCCGTTGATGATTGCCGCCGTTGGAAAATCCGGCCCCTGAACATGCTCCATAAGACCGTCTATATCGATGTCGGGGTTGTCTAGCAGAGCTATTGCAGCCCCAATGACTTCATGCAGATTGTGTGGCGGGATATTCGTCGCCATACCCACAGCGATGCCAGAAGAGCCATTAACCAGAAGATTTGGAATGCGAGTCGGCATAACATCCGGAATGTGCTCGGTGCCGTCATAGTTTGGCGATAAGTCGACCGTTTCCTTGTCTAAATCAGCCAGAAGATCGTGAGCGATCTTCTCCATGCGAATTTCGGTGTAACGCATCGCAGCTGCGGAATCGCCATCTATCGAGCCAAAGTTGCCCTGCCCGTCTACCAGAGGATACCTGAGAGAGAAGTCCTGGGCCATACGAACTATCGTGTCATAGACAGCGGTGTCGCCATGAGGGTGATACTTACCAATAACATCACCCACGATACGCGCAGATTTCTTATAGGGCTTGTTGTAATCGTTGGACAACACGTTCATCGCAAAAAGCACTCGGCGATGTACAGGCTTTAAGCCATCCCTTACATCAGGCAAAGCCCGCCCCACAATAACGCTCATTGCATAAGCGAGGTAGGATTCCCGCATTTCACTTTCTAACGCGACAGGCAGGACCTGTTTAGCAAACTCGGTCATAGATTTACTACATCCTAAATAGTGGGATAACTAGTGAAATTTGGGGCTCGGCATCTTGCATGAAAACACTGTTTTTTTATTGTTTTCCCTTACCCTTTTTAGCGGCCGACTTGCCGCTCTTTTGATAACTAATTTACTGTTTTTATGACGTTGTTTTGAGTAGCCATAAAACCCAGAAACTATACCACTGTTCACTACTTTTATGACAGACAAAATGGCTTTTAATTGCAGGTAAAAAGCCTGTTTTTTCAATAATTTCCAACCCAAAAATACAGTCATTTTTGCAACGCGCTATTTCTATTTTTTCTAGGTATAATCCCGACCCTGATTTTCACTTCAATAGCGACTCCTGGGCAGAAAAGAACGAGGCAATTTTGAACGCAAAACCGCGCATTGAAGCCGACCTATTAATTTCGGCAAAATGGATCATTCCTGTACAACCCGAAGGAGTGGTTCTCGAGGACCACTGTCTCGCCATTTCCGGCAATAAGATTATCGGCATTTACAGTCAGATCGAGGCCGATACAGTCGTCGATGCCAGCGAAGTATTGCGATTACCCACGCATGTATTAATACCAGGCCTTATCAACACACATGGCCACAGCGCAATGGCGCTGGTGAGAGGCATTGCCGATGATGTACCCCTGGAACAATGGCTGGAACAGTCGATATGGCCGCTAGAGGCGCAGCATGTTTCCGAAGGCTTTGTTCTTGCGGGCGCCAACTTGGCAATAGCTGAGATGATTCGCTCCGGCACCACCTGCTTCGCCGATATGTACTTCTACCCCGACCAGGTAGCCAAGGCCGCGCTTAATGCGAATATTCGAGTGCAGCTAGCGAGCCCGGTCCTGGACTTCCCTACTGTCTGGGCACAGGATGCTGACGAATACATCGCCAAGGCAACGACGCTTCATGACGACTACCGTCATAGCGAACTTATTCATACCGCATTTGGACCCCACGCACCCTACACCGTGTCAGACGCACCTCTGCAGAAGCTATCGATACTTGCCGAGGAGATGGACCTGCCTATCCATATGCATGTACACGAAACCGCCAAAGAGGTCTCTGACGCGCTAGCCGCTGACGGCCGAAGGCCAATAGAGCGACTGCGGCAACTCGGCCTATTAAGCCCAAGGCTCGTCTGCGTCCACGCTACGTCACTTTCCGATGAGGATATAGACTCTCTAGCCGAGGCCGGATGCCATATCGCTCACTGCCCCGAGTCAAACTTAAAGCTGGCGAGCGGCTTCTGTGAAGTGTCCAAATTGAACAAGGCAGGGATTAATATCGCCCTGGGCACCGATGGTTGTGCCAGCAATAATGATCTGGATATGTTTTCGGAGATGAGAACTGCGGCATTGCTAGCCAAGGCCCTAGCCGAAGATGCCAGCGCACTCCCCGCTCATCAGGCGCTGGAGATGGCCACAATTAACGGAGCCAAGGCATTGGGGCTGGAAAATGTGATCGGCAGCCTGGAGGCTGGCAAATATGCAGATATTACCGCCATCAACCTCGACTCTCTGAATAGCACACCACTGTACAACCCGGCTTCACACCTGGTCTATTCAACTCAGGCATCACAGGTTTCACACGTTTGGTGTGCCGGGCAATTACTGCTGGATGAAGGCAGATTTACCAAGCTGGACAGCGCAGCGATAAAATCTGATAGTGCAAAATGGCAAGCAATACTGGCAGACGCTGAAGAATAGCAAGCAAAAGGCTTTTTACAATTATGGAAAATGTAGACGAACTGGAAATCCGAAAATTTGAAGCCCTCGCGGCTCGCTGGTGGGACCCGGACAGTGAATTCAAGCCGTTACATGAGATAAACCCGCTGCGCATGAGCTATATCAGCCGCACGGTAAATCCGGCTGGCAAGAGAGTTTTGGATATAGGCTGTGGTGGCGGAATCTTAGCCGAGGCGATGGCCCACCACGGCGCCACCGTAACGGCTATCGACATGGCAGACGCCTCTCTTTGTGTAGCAAGATTGCACCAATTGGAGAGCAAGCTTGAAATCAACTACCAGAAATCTTCTGCCGAGCAATTTGCGCAAAGTCATAGCCAGCAATTCGACATCGTCACCTGTCTGGAAATGCTGGAGCATGTGCCCGACCCGTCCTTAGTCATCCAGGCCTGTCACGATCTGGTTAAGCCCGGCGGCACCGTCTTTTTCTCAACTATCAACCGAAACCCGAAGTCTTACCTATTCGCCATAGTGGGCGCAGAGTATGTGTTGAATCTCCTGCCCCGAGGCACCCATGATTACGCCAGGTTTATCAAGCCTTCGGAATTGGCTGCCTGGGGCAGAGAAAGCAAACTGGACCTTCAAGATCAAATCGGCATGGCCTACAACCCGCTCACACGAAAATACAGTTTAGAGGCGAATGTCGACGTAAACTATATCGCTTGTTATACCCGGAGCGAGACAGAGTAATGGCAGAAAAATTAGAAACCTCAATAGACTGCGTCCTATTCGATCTGGATGGTACCCTGATAGATACCGCACCGGATTTTACTCTAGTCGTTAACAAGCTTCTCGCAGAACATGATCGTGAGGCTCTATCACACGAAGTGATTCATCTTAACGTCTCCAATGGCGCAAGAGCCTTGGTAACGAATGCCTTTGCAATCGACGAGGGCCATGAAGAATTTGCGGCACTATTACAAAGGCTTCTTGATCTCTACTATGAGCAACTCAACTCTACTATAGCCACACTCTACCCCGGCCTTGACTGTTTACTGCTGCAACTGGAAGCTCAGGATATTCCCTGGGGAATCGTTACAAACAAACCGGAGAAATACAGCGTGCGACTGCTGGAACAGTTGCAACTCGATACGCGTTGCAGTGTATTAATCTGCCCGGACCATGTAACTGATACCAAGCCTCATCCGGAGCCTATATTTCTAGCCCTTGAAAAGCTTGGCCGCGGCCCGGAAAGAACCGTCTACCTCGGAGATCACATTAGAGATATTCAGGCTGCGAAGAACGCAGACGTAATTGCCATTGCCGCTGCATACGGGTATCTGGCGGCCGACGCCAAGGTTGAAGAATGGTATGCAGACTTTATTCTGCGATCCCCAGAACAAACCACATCACTCCTGAACTTGCTTAAATTTGCCTAAAATATGACATTTACCTACGACACAGAAGAAAACTTCCTAGAGAGCAAAACATTTCTTATCACCGGAGCCAGCGATGGCATCGGTAAAACTTGTGCAAAAACCTATGCTGACTGCGGCGCCACCGTTATCTTATTGGGCAGGAATCAGAAAAAACTGGAACAGGTTTACGATGAGATTGAACAATCACATCCCGGCAAGGTGATTATTCACCCTATCGATTTTAAAACGGCATCTATAGAAGACTTCAAGCTTCTTGCCGATTCCTTGAACGAGCAATTCGAATGTCTCGACGGGCTTATCCACAATGCGGCCTTACTGGGCGCTCGCACACCGATTGAGTTTTATCCTGTGCAGGAATGGGTCGATGTGATGCAGGTTAATGTCAACGCAGTGTTCCAGCTTACCCAGGCTCTCCTGCCCGCTCTGACAAAGTCTGCTGATGCACGAATGCTATTCATTTCATCGAGTGTGGGTCGCGTCGGTCGCGCGTTCTGGGGAGCATATGCGGTTTCAAAATTTGCCTTAGAGGGGTTAATGCAGACCCTGGCGGATGAAGTCGAAAATACCACATCGATACGAGTTAACAGTCTCAACCCGGGCGGGACTCGCACCAATATGCGCCGCGATGCCTTTCCTGCCGAGAATCCAGAGACACTACCAAGCGCTGAGTCGCTGATGGCTGTTTACCTGTATCTGATGAGCAAGGAAGCCCAAAGCATCCATGGGCAGGCGCTGAATGTGAGAGATTTCGAGGCGCTCTAGTCTGGTTTCTTACGCCCTTTGCGCTCGTCCTCTTTGTTTACCAGCTTCAAGAGCTTCTCGACCTCGGTTTTGCCCAGCTCGTTGTATCTTCCCCTGCTCACCGAGCTTGGAATAAACAGCGGCCCGAAGCGCACCCTTTTTAAGCGACTGACTTTCACACCCTGTGATTCCCAGAGCTTGCGAACCTCGCGATTTCGACCTTCCATCAACACCACGTGATACCATTGATTTACACCCTCGCCGCCATAGTGTTGTATGTCGGTGAAACGGCACAAATTATCTTCGATAATTACGCCCTTGTGCATCTGCTCCACCATCCCGGGAGTCACATCGCCCAACACTCTCACCGCATATTCACGTTCGATCTGCGAACTCGGATGCATTAATTTATTCGCAAGCTCTCCATCGGTGGTGAACAGCATCAGACCACTGGTGTTAAGATCGAGACGACCCACCGAAACCCAACGACCGTGCTTCAATGGTGGAAGACTATCAAACACTGTACGACGACCCTCGGGATCGTCACGAGTAGACACCTCATCCTCGGGCTTGTTGTACAGAATAACCCTACGCTCTTCCCGAATACTTTTCTGCGGCGCTAGCTTCTTGCCGTCAACAACGACCTTATCGTCATCACCCACGCGATCGCCGACAACGGCAACCTTGCCATTGACCTTAATTCGCCCCTTCGCGATCCAGGTTTCGATTTCGCGGCGCGAGCCAAACCCGGCACGAGCCAGAACCTTCTGTAGCTTCTCAGTCATGTTGTAGTCAGTTTGTATTGTTGATGTAGCGGTATTTTCAAGCTTGCGAATATATCACTCAATGTTGTATCTCAGAGTCATCTTCGTCCACACTAAAGTCAATTTCAGTGGATTCAGCTTGCGCGGTGTCTTCTTCATCTGCTGCCGGATCAGTCTGCGAACCCACATCAGATTCAGATTCAGATTCAGTAAATGTGATCTCGACTGCCTCTATCAAATCTAGAGCCTCGTCCACTTCCTTGAGTCCAAATTCTTCTGCGAATTCTGTTTCCTCGGCATCGGGCTCAAGGTCTTCCTCATCCTCTTCTTCGATGACAGGGTATTGCAACTCCGGTGGCAACTCGAGAATCTCATCCAGAGGCTTCGCCGCCAAGGCCACAGCTTCTTCTTCGGCGATCAGCTCAGCCTTATCGGATTCACTTAGTTCAATACTGTTCTCATCGACAACCTCTTCGGGAAGTTCGAGGATTCTCTGTCCAGCTAGATCGTCTTCAAGATCGAATTCAGGCTCATCTTCAGCCAGGTCTTTAATCTCAGAGAGTGGCGGCAAATCTTGCAGACTCTTAAGATTGAAATAGTCCAGAAACTGCTTTGTTGTCGCAAACATCGCAGGACGGCCCGGAACATCCCTATGTCCAACGACCCGTATCCACTCTCGATCTAGCAGCGTACGGATAATATTCGAACTTACGCCCACACCACGAATCTCTTCGATATCCCCGCGGGTAATAGGTTGGCGATAGGCAACCAGGGCCAAGGTCTCTAGCAAGGCTCTCGTGTAGCGTGGAGGTCGCTCCTCCCAGAGTTTTGCAACCCACTCACTAAGCTCCTGCTTTACCTGAAACCTGTATCCAGAGGCCACTTCCTTTAGCTCGAAGCCGCGGCCATCGCACTCTTCGGCGATGCTATCCATTACCGCAATTAGTTCCTTGCGATCTGGCTGCTCTTCTTTACTGAACACCTGGATTATATTGTCCAGCGTCAATGGTCGACCGGCCGCAAGCAGCAGCCCTTCTACGATCATTTTTACTTTGTTATCAACATCACTCATGCTGCGCTATTACCTGCACTTCTTTTAACTTCTAGATTTCAAATGAATAGGCCCGAAAGCTTCCGACTGGACTATCTCGATCAGCGAATCTTTCATTAGCTCCATTATGGCAAGGAAGGTCACAACCACTCCCAGCCGGCCCTCCTCCCGAATCAGAAGTGACACCAAGGGTACGAACTTCTGGTTCGATATACGCACCAAGATCTCAGACATCTTCTCACGGGTCGAAAGCGTCTCTAACTGCACATGATGGTGCTCGAAATTGTCCGCTCGCTTCAATACGCTAGACAGCGCGATCAAGACTTCCTTGAGATCTATGGTCGGTTCCGCCGTGATCCGCTCAATCTCAGGCAAGGCCGCAATTGCGCGATGAATATCTCTATACATACGCGGCAACTCATCAACATCTTGAGCGGCTTGCTTGAAACGCTCATATTCCTGCAGGCGACGAATAAGCTGCATGCGCGGATCATCTTCCTCTGCTTCTTCCTCCACCTGTCTGGGCAACAGAATCTTCGACTTAATTTCGGCGAGCATCGCCGCCATTACCAGGTATTCTGCAGCCAACTCAAACTGCCAGGACTCCATCAGATCGACATAGTTCATATACTGATCGGTGATATCGGCGACATTGATCTCGAGTATATCGATGTTCTGGCGCCGAATGAGGTATAGCAGCAGATCGAGAGGACCTTCGAAGGCCTCCAGAAATATTTCGAGCGCATCGGGTGGGATATAGAGGTCTTTGGGTACTTCCGTCATCGCCTCGCCAGCTACGATGGCGAAAGGCAACTCCTGCTGCTGCGGAGCGTTAGGGTCATGCACCTCGGGGATTGCGGGAACCCCCTGTAGCTCAGTGTTTTCCGGATCTGCTTCGGTGCCGATAATGGTCAATCTGCTGGTCTACTTTGAGTTCTTATAATGGGCCGAATTTTACCTCAAGTAGGCAGGAATTGCTCACCCCTGAGGTCCCTAGTTGCTAATTCAACTACCATTTGCCCAGGCCCATTGCCTCACGCACATCCTGCAGGGTTTCCTTGGCCGCTTCTCTGGCCGTCTCACAGCCCTCGGCGATGATAGACCTGACGATATCCGGGTCTCTCTCGTATTGTTCCGCCTCTTTCCGTATCGGTTCCAGCTCGGCAATTATGGCATCGCTGACAGGTTTCTTGCATTCCAGACAACCGATTCCCGCAGTTGTGCAACCCTCCACGACCCAGTCTTTGGTATCCTGACTTGAATAGGTCTGGTGTAATTGCCAAACTGGACATTTCTCTGGATCGCCCGGGTCTGTTAGCCGCACCCTGGCCGGGTCAGTTGGCATAGTCGAAATCTTCTTCTCAATCTGCTCCAGAGGCTCCCGTAGCGCGATCGTATTGTCATAAGACTTTGACATCTTCTGCCCATCCAGCCCCGGCATTTTTGCCGACTTGGTCAATAGGGCCTGTGGCTCGGCTAGAATCATCTTGCCACCACCTTCCAGATAGCCGAATAAACGCTCTGAATCGCCGATAGATATGTTTTGCTGTTCCTTTAATAAGGCCCTGGCCTTTTCCAAGGCCTCGTGATCACCCTGCTCTTGATAGGCCGTACGCAAATTACTGTATTGCTTTGCAGCCTTCTTGCCCATCTTCTTGATAGCGGCCTGTGCGGTCTCTTCGAAACCAGGCTCGCGACCGTAGATGTGATTAAATCTTCTGGCCGTTTCCCGCGTAAGCTCAACATGGGCCACCTGATCGGCTCCCACCGGCACATAGCCCGCTCTGTAGATCAGAATATCTGCAGCCTGTAGCAGTGGGTAGCCAAGGAAGCCATAGGTGGCCAGATCCTTCTCCTGCAACTTGTCCTGCTGGTCCTTGTAGCTAGGCACGCGCTCCAACCAGCCTAACGGCGTTATCATCGACAGCAGCAGGTGCAATTCAGCGTGCTCCGGCACACGAGACTGAACGAAGAGCGCGGCAGACCCGGGATTCACACCCACCGCCAGCCAGTCAATAACCATGTCGATGACATGCTGTTCCAGGCTAACCGAGTCATCATAATGAGTGGTCAGCGCATGCCAGTCAGCAACGAAGAAGAAACACTCATATTCGTGCTGTAACTTTACCCAGTTATTGAGCACCCCGTGCATATGCCCCAGATGCAGGCGCCCCGTAGGTCGCATGCCTGATAGTACTCGCTGTTGTGAATCCACCTTGGACAACTTGCTCTCCTTAACTTATCTAATGTTCTTCTATTTACTTGGGATTATAACCTGCAAAACGGCGGCTACAGAAAAGGTTCTGAATCGCCCTTACCTTCGCGAATGACCTCGGGCACACCATCGACTAAGTCGATCATTGTGGTCGGTTCGATTCCACAAGGCCCGCCATCTACGATAAGATTCACGAGCTTGCCTATTTTAGATCGCATCTCATACGGCTCCAGCAACATCTCCTCTTCGTCCGGGAGAATGAGACTGGTGCTCATAATTGGCTCGCCCAGCTTATCCAAGATAGCCTGCGCCACTGCGTTATCCGGCACCCGCAGGCCGATAGTTTTCCGTTTGGGGTGTTGCAGCCTACGCGGAACTTCCGGCATTGCCTTTAAAATAAAAGTATAAGGCCCAGGCGTATAAGCCTTTAGTATGCGGTAGGCGCTATTGTGTACCTGAGCATAACTAGAAATAGACGACAGATCCTTACACACCAGGGTAAAATTGTGTTTGCTCCCCAGTTGACGAATGCGGCGGATACGATCGAGCGCATTTTTATCACCTATGTGACAGCCCAGCGCATAGGTTGAATCTGTAGGATAGACAATAACACCACCGGCAAGCAGCACCTTCACCACCTGCTTGATGATCCTATCTTCCGGATTGGAAGGATGTACCTGCAAGAATTCGGTCATGTATTCACATACCCAGCGACTCTCTCAACGAGCTAGCCCAGACGATCAAAAACACGTGATTCTATTACATTGACTTACAAAAGCAGACACCTTTCTGCAAATCGATTACCATGGCGTTCAGTATTCTCAAGATATTCCCGAATGAAGCAATTTATAGACTACATCCCATTACTCGTATTCTTTAGCGTGTGGGCGATGGACGAGCGCGCAATCAATATTGCCGGCTTTGATCACAGCATCGGAGGGGTATTCTCTGCCGCCGAGTTCCTGCTCGTCGCTTCCCTGTTGGTATATGGCTCTCTATTCATTTATCAGAAAAAATTAGATAAGTTTCAGTGGATCACACTGGTCGCGGTGGTGCTTTTTTGCATACCGACCATCATCTTCAGAAACACTGACTTCTTAAAATGGAAGGCTCCAATAGTGAATTGGATATTTGCTACAATATTCCTCGCTTCACGCTTCTTCGGGGACAAGCCTGCCATAGAACATATGATGGGACATGCTATAAGCGCACCGAAAGAAGTCTGGTATAAGCTAAACACGATGTGGATCTTTTACTTCATCGTTCTGGGGGCTATCAATCTGATCGTGGCATTTACTCTCAGCGAAGACCTCTGGATAAAGTTCAAGGTTTTCGGAAACCTGATTCTTACTTTTGGATTTGTATTTGCGCAGATGCCAATACTGGCGAAATACATCGAGGTGGAAGACGAAAGCGAAAATGAAAAAGCTAAAGAAGAATCCACCTAGGGGGGGGGAAGATGCACTATGCAATCATAAGCGAAGATATAGCCGACAGCTTGGCTAAACGCAAAGCATCACGACCCGCGCACTTAGCGCGACTCGAGAATCTCGCAAATCAGGACCGTCTATTATTAGCCGGCCCTCACCCCGCAATAGACTCAACGGACCCTGGAGAGGCTGGGTTTATTGGCAGCCTTGTCGTCGCGGAATTTGACAGCCTGGAACAGGCTCAGGCATGGGCCGATGCGGACCCTTACGTGGAAGCCGGTGTCTATGAGCGTGTTACCGTAAAGCCTTTTAAGCGGGTTTTCTAGGCACAGATCCAGACGCTAAAGACTTAACCCACGATCAACCCTCGCCTCTTGCCGGCTCACATCGCAGGCTTTAGATCAGGAAATTCGGCATCAAGAATCGCGTTCCATTCATCGAGACGCGCGCGCCTGCGCTCAAATAAGCCACTGACATCACCCTCGATCGTTATACTGTTTATGATATCTCTGCGCCGTAATTGATTCACTACCGGCATACCGCTCACTACCTTTCCGAAAACAGAGTGCTTGCCGTTCAGATGCGGTGTCGCAAGATGCGTCAGAAAGAATTGGCTGCCATCGCTACCTGGCCCAGAGTTCGCCATTGAAATAATTCCCGGCTGATTGTGGTGCAGTATTATCTCCCCGGCAAACTTATAACCGGGCCCGCCAGTACCATTACCCCTTGGGTCGCCGCCCTGTACCATGAAGTTTCTCTCCACACGGTGAAACGTCAAACCATCGTAGAAACCGCGCATTGCTAGATTAGCAAAATTGGCAACCGTAGTCGGCGCCGCCCTTTCGTTAAATTGCACAACGATCTCACCTTTCGATGTATCGATAACAGCCCGCAGCGGCTGCGCGATTGCGTTAATGCTAACAACCGAAAGTACAAGTGCCAGTAATAACTGCCGGGCACATCTAAGGCGCTTCACGTAGCGTGTTTTGAACTTCATCCTTCTACTCCATCCAAGTGGACAATCAGTGAGGGCTCATGATTCTGAGCATCCTACATAGCGTATTCTAGAATAACTGGCGCATGATCTGAAAAATTTTGCGCCGTGTAAATCTCGGCGGACTTAACCTGTTTGGCAATCTCTTCAGTAACCACCTGATAATCCAGTCGCCACCCAACGTTATTAGCCCTGGCCTGCCCGCGATTTGACCACCAGGAGTACTGATCGGGCTCTTCATTGACAACACGGAACGCGTCTACATAGCCTACCTTGTCGTAAAGGACATCCAGCCACTCCCGCTCCTCGGGCAGGAAACCGGAATTCTTTCTGTTTGCACGCCAATTTTTCAGGTCGATTTCCTTGTGGCAGATATTCCAATCTGCACAGACTACAATCTCGCGCTTGTTCTTCCTCAGTTTTTTCATGTGCTTCATGTAGTCGCCCATAAAGCTGACTTTTCGCGCCTGCCGCTCGTCACTGCTAGAACCCGAGGGCAGATACAGTGACGCGACACTTAAACCATCGAAGTCTGCCTCAATATAGCGCCCCTCCGTATCGGCTAGCTCGAAGCCAAGCCCCCTCTTAATCTTCTTGGGCTTCTCACGAGAGAAGAGCGCCGTACCCGAATAGCCTTTCTTCACGGCATCGTAGTAATGACAGTGATAGCCCTCGGGGTGGAAGACGGGGTCGCTGAGCTGATCTATTTGCGCCTTGGTTTCCTGCAGGCAGACCACATCGGCATCCGCCTTAGGTAGCCAGTCGAAGAACCCCTTTCTCGCTGCAGCTCTAATTCCGTTGCAGTTGAATGTCATGATGCGCATTACTATTCCTTATTTTTGATTGAGCGGATGGCGGTGAGCTAGTGTAAGACAAGCCGGTCACTACGACCAACCCCGTGTCGGCGAGCCGCTTACCTGTCACAGCAAGTCATTTTGTTACCCAAGGTTACATATGTGATTGCCATCATATTTCAGTGACTTAGAGGATTTTTGTTACTAATAACTGAAGGCACATACGCCCTATTGGAGCGGTATTAAGCCAAATTACTTACTTAACTATATGATATATAGCGTATTTATATAGAATAAATAAATTTGTTACTATATTTCTCGTTATGGATATAATTTCAGCTAAATGTTACACAAAGACTCATAATGTGTTACTATACGCCCCGTTGTTGAGAGGGTAACCAATCAACTCTGAACTTACCAGCAAACTTAGGAGACAGTAATGAGCAAGGCACTCACACGAGTACGGCCCGTTATCGAAGCGACAGTTATCAGTGTACTACTGGTAATAGCTGCATTAGCAGTGCCAGCCGCGATCGTATACGCAGCCGTATAATCTATTTCGAATAGGAGGCTTTATGCAGAGCCCTTTAGTTGATTTACGCACTAAGTGAACACCAGTTTAAATAACAGATTTAGACTGGTGTTTTTTTATGTGGCCTGCCAAAACCCGTGCCCCAGTCCAACCTCGTATTAGAACCAGACCCCAAAGCCTACTACCTAGACTTTGCGTAGCTTATCAGTGAAGTTACAAGGCTTGTGACGGCTATTCAGCTGCTCCGAAATAATCTTGTCCCACGCCGTCGCGCAGGCTCCCGGCGATCCGGGCACACAGAATACTATCGCTCCACTGACCATCCCAGCGAAGGCGCGCGACTGTATCGTGGAACTACCTATCTCCTCATAGGATAGCTGCCTAAACAGCTCTCCGAAGCCCTCTATGGGCGCATCTAATAGAGGACTAATCGCCGCAACGGTATTATCTCTGGCGGTAAAGCCGGTGCCACCGGTTAACAAGATAGCCTGAACTTTCGCGTCAGCAATCAGCGCAGAGACTTCTGCTCGAAGCAAAGAGATATCATCTTTGACGATAGTTTTGGCATAGAGTTGATGCCCGGCGCGCTCTAGCCTCTCGACTAACACTGCTCCGGATTTATCTGTTTCGGCTGTGCGCGTATCGGAGACCGTCACAACAGCAATATTCAATGGCATTAGGGAAGACATTTAGTACTCTCTAAAATTGTTTATTTATACTTCTGATGCAAGTAACACGAAAGGCACAAAGATCCGAGCTTAGCCACCGGTCATGTTCATGAGGCGAACCGGCTGCGCGTGATCTTTATCATAGAAAAAATGACGCTCTGGCTTTATTTCCATAGAATCGATCAGGGCCTGCTTGAGCACGGTATCGTCATTGCCCGGGTCACGCAATAAGCCTCGCAGATCCACCGAATGCTCATTACCTAGACACAGCAATAATCGCCCCTCAACCGTCACCCGCACGCGATTACAATCCTCACAGAAATTGTGTGTAACCGGCGAAATAAAACCGATACGACTCTTACGATCGGCAATTTTTGCATAGCGTGAAGGGCCCGCGGTAGTCTCTGCGCTGTCTACAAGCTGATATTTCTCAGCGATTTTTCCCCTTACCCAGGCGTTACTGCAGGTTGTATCTTCTCGCGCATGATCTGAAGCTTCCCCCAGCGGCATCTCTTCGATAAAAGCGATGTCGATATCGCGCTCGATGGCATAGTCAGCCAAATCCAAAACTTCATCTTCGTTGTAGCCCTTCATTACAACTGAGTTCAGTCGTATTCGCTCGAAGCCGGCAGCCTTAGCCGCATCGATTCCGGCTAACACCTTGTCCAGCTTCCCAACTCTCGATATGCGCTTAAAACGATCGGCATCCAAACTATCGATACTGATATTGACTCTATTTACCCCTGCAGCCTTAAGCGGCACAGCATACTTTTCAAGTTGAGCGCCATTGGTGGTTAATAGCAGCTCTTCAAGACCGGGAAGCGCACCGAGTTTTTCGATTAGCGACATCACGTCTGTGCGCACCATTGGCTCACCACCTGTGAGCCTAATCTTCTTTACGCCTAACTCCGTAAAAGCCTTGGCCACCCGGTATAACTCTTCCAATGAAAGAATCTGATCCCGAGGGAGGAAAGTCATGTCCTCGGTCATGCAATAGACACAGCGGAAATCACAACGATCGGTAACGGACAAACGGATATAATCCACCCGTCTACCGAACTTATCAACTAGCTCTGTCACCTGCTTGTTTTCTGTCATATGAATTCTCCGAGCGCAACTATACCGCAGAATATGGGCGAATTGCACTGATCACTATAGCGATTACAATGCGGTAAAGACCCGGCCCTGACGCTCCGATACAGGCTCAGCTCGCGTTAAGCGCTATCTGCAGAGCGAGGAATATCAAGATCGCCCCCATACCCCGCTCCAACCATACCCCCGAGCGCAGAACAAACTCACAAATTCGGGGCCTGCCAAGGACAATGGAAAGCCCGGCAAACCAAATAAACGTCGCGAGGGCAAGATAAAAGCCGTAGAAAAGCTGAATAGTTAGTGGTGTATTCGGGTCGATTACTACCGTAAACAGTGCGAGAAAGAATAGCGTGGCTTTAGGATTTAGTCCGTTGGTTAAGAACCCCAGCGCAAAGGCTCGACGCGGAGATAAAATTACAGCCTCAGGAGAGCTGGCTCCTGCCCGAGGCAAGCCAAGTGAGGCACGTATCGACTGGACTCCCAAGAAAAATAGATAGGCCGCTGCGATTAGCTTCATTGTATTGAACAGCGACGGTGATTGAGCCAGCAACAGCGCGACGCCTAGCAGGCAGTAAGCCACGTGCACCAGGATAGCACTACACACGCCAAAACTCGTCCATATACCAGTGCGAGAACCACCGAGAACACTCTGGCGTAAAACCACGGCAAAATCGGGACCGGGAGAGGCGACGGCAAAGAGATGCGCCACGGCAATAGTTAAAAATTCAGCCCAATACATTTTTACTCTGCCTAACGGATACGCCTATCAGCAATCGATTACGGAATTCGATCAGCTATTTCCAGACTAATAACAGCTCGCTGGCCGTTATGCGCGAAATTATCTGACTGAGAGCGATAGTCTCCGGAGTTCGGTGTCGCCGATCCAGAAAACGAAACTGAGGCTGAAACAAAAACCGTATCTGCAGATGAAATATTGAATGGCCCCACCGCATAGGTATTATCTAATTGAATGTTCGCTGGCAGATCGGCAACCGTAAGATCGATAGCTGCCAAGGGAGGCAAGCCCTCTTGTGCCGCATTGCGTACCGCAACGAAAACTCGCAGATTCGCATCGAGATCCAGACCTTCTGCGAGCGAAATATTTATCTCGATGGTAGGACCAACAGCCCCATCTTGTCCCTGCCCCGCTAGCCGTTGTTGTGCAACAGCAATGCTACGACGAAGAACCTGTGCCTGCTCACTGTTCGGGTTATTTTGAATGATCAATCGCCAATACTCGATAGCTGTCTCAAAATCCTCACGCTCTTCGGCATCGGCGGCGATAAGTTGCAATATCGACATCTCATTCGGATTGATCGCGCGAGCCTGTTCTATGGTCTCGAGTACACCCTCGGTAAAGTTAAAGTCGGCAAGAATATATTTTGCCATTGCCACTCTACCGAGCACCAATGCCTTCTCTGGTGTTTCGTCCATGCGCCCGGCAGATTGGGTATACGCTATTTCTCCCTCTGCAAACATACCAATACTGGCGAAATTTTCAGCCAGGAAATACCAGGCCCATGGCCGGTCGTCGTCGGCCTGAACCACCTCGCCCAGGCTAACAATAAGATCCTGCGACTCTTGCGGGTTATCGCGATTATTCACGGTGCGCTGAAACAGGCCCATCAATTCCACGTCGCGCTTGTACCCCCACTCGCCATATAAGGTATAGGCTGCAGCGGGCATCAGAAGACAAAGAACCAAGGGAACGATCAAGTTATAGGCGCCAGAATTGGCAGCGCCAGCTTTCTTGGTCTTGGGCTTCTTTTCGCTTGCGGTCTCTTCTTCGGAAACATCTGATAACAGGCTTTGCTGTAATTCAAGAATAAGCACATCAAATTCAGATTGATCTAGATTCCCCGACGCCAATTCATTCTCGAGATCGTCGCTGCGTTCATGAAATAGCGCGATATTTTCATTCTTACGCGAAGCATCCACGGCAAACGATTCTGCACGGTTTCGTAGCCACAATGGCAATAGAACAAAGCCGACGGCGATTACGAAGAGTATTACGGTAGATATCCAGAACAAGGGATTATTCCAAGTAGAATTGAATTTGAATTATGATTTGTCGCCTAACATCTGTTGTAGGCGTTCTTGCTGTGCCTTGTCTAGCTCAGCATCATCATCGCTAATCTTTCGAGCTCTGCGCCAGATACCGAATGCGATTACAGCGCCTATCAGCAAAAAAAGTAAAGGCCCAAACCAGAGCAATATTGTTCCCGCCGTCAACCTCGGGCGAAATAGAATAAAGTCGCCATATCGCTCGAACATAAATTGAATTATTTCGGCGTCACTCATGCCTTCCATAATCATGCGATGTATTTCTCTGCGCAAATCTTCGGCTACACCACCTGACGAACCCGAGAGGCTAGAGTTTTGGCACATTGGGCATCTAAGCTCATCCGAGAGCGAGCGAAAGCGTTGCTGCTGTTGGTCAGTATCGAATTCGAAAGTATCCACCTGAGAATAGGATGAGCTAGGCAGGGATAGTGCGCATAGCGCAAAGAGTAAGCTTATTGCAAACAACCGCATTTTTGAGTTCGAGAAGGTTACCGAGCTTGCCATCTGTCTAGCTTCCTTCGGCGCGCAGTTCAGCGATAGCAGGAAGAAATTGCTCTTGCCATACAGCTTCATCGAGTACGCTCACGTGACGAAATCGAATCACGCCGTTTTCATCTACCAAATAGGTCTCCGGCGCACCGTAGACGCCCAAATCTATTCCAAATCGGCCACTCTCATCCAAGATGCTAAAAGAAAAAGGATTTCCATTCGCCTCCAACCAATCGATCGCTAAGTCCTGCTGATCACGATAGTTCACCCCAACCACTGGAATGTCGCCTGCTTCAGTCAGCCTCATCAGAGTTGGGTGTTCTATCAGACAAGGCAGGCAATACGATCCCCAGACATTGAGCAGGAATATTTGAGGGGGTAGATCCGCGTTGCTCACCTGCTTACCATCCACCGAAATGAGCTCGAAAGACGGCATCGGCTTGTCGATTAACATAGAGGGCAATGTCTTTGGGTCAAGATAGAGACCGCGCCACAGGGCTATGGCAACAACAACAAACCCGAGCACAGGAAGATAGAATTTCAACTTATTCATCGCATTTTATCAGGAGCTTGCTTGCAGCTCGCCTCCTAGTGGCTTCGACTTGCTCTGCTCCCGACTGGGCTCTGTATGCCGCCTGCGCAGACGCCGATAACGCTTATCTGCCGCCGCGAGAATGCCGCCAAGGGTCATAAAGATCGCGCCTAGCCAAATCCAGCGAACGAACGGCTTAACATAGATAGTCATCGACCATGACTCACCTTCTTTCTGTTCGCCCAAAGTAATAAACAGGTCTCGAAAAAGGCCAGCGTCTATGGCCATTTCTGTCGATGGGGTTCCCGTCGCTAGATAGACTCTTCTCTCGGGATGCAAGGTCGTTATTTCCTCGCCTCCCTTCAATACCGTGAAGCTTGCCTCTTCACCCACATAATTTGGCCCATTGATAGGAGCTGCGCCCTCAAATCGAAAAACGTAATTGCCCAACCCCACATCCTGCCCCGGAGCAAGCAACACACTGCGCTCGGTGCTAAAAGCACTGGTCAACGCCACGCCGATCAACATCACCGCCATGCCAAGGTGCGCGGTCTGCATGCCGTAATAGCTAAACGGTAGAGACCGAAGCCCTTTTAATCGGCTCGCCTTGTTAGCGGTCTTGTTTCGAATATCCTGCAGCATCGCTAAGACTATCCACGAGGCTAGCGCTACCGCGATTGTCGCTGCCAGGGAAAATTCCAGGGTGACGATCAGCGGAACCACCACTCCCAATGCGAGAGAGGCCAAGGCCACCTTGCCCATCTGCTCTACTAAAAAAGCGACCGATGTGCGCTTCCAGCGGCAATAGGGACCGATTGCCAGTATTACCGTTAGCAAGGCCATCAAAGGTATGAAGATTGCGTTAAAGTAGGGAGGCCCTATCGAAATCAGGTCGTCTGTCAGCCCCTGGTAAACCATTGGAAACATCGTGCCCAGAAATACAGAGGCTGCCGATACCACCAAGATAATATTATTCGCTAGCAGCAGTATCTCCCGCGAGACTAAATCGAAACCAAACTCACTCTTCATCAATGGCGCTCGAAAGGCGAAGAGCAGAAGAGCACCGCCAACGGTAATGCCAAGTATTGCGAGGATAAAGAATCCCCTAGTGGGGTCACTGGCGAATGCATGCACCGAGGTCAACAAGCCAGAGCGTGTAATAAAGGTACCGAGCAAACTGCCCGCGAATGCCAATATAGCTAACAATACCGTCCAGGATTTAAATACGCCGCGTTTTTCAGTGGCCGCGAGTGAATGAATCAGCGCGGTCCCAAACAGCCAGGTTATTAGCGGTGGATTTTCAACAGGATCCCAAGCCCACCAACCTCCCCAACCTAATTCATAATAGGCCCACCAACTGCCCAGCGCGATACCCAGAGTTAGTATTGCCCAAGATACATTTGCCCAGGGTCGGCACCAACGCGCCCATGCTGCATCCATCTTTCCGCTTAGCAGCGCCGCCATCGCGAAGGCGAAGACCACCGAAAAACCCACATAACCCATATAGAGTGTCGGGGGATGAATAATGAAACCGAAATCTTGCAGAGCGGAATTTAGATCTGCGCCATCAATCGGAGGCAACGGAACGATTCGAGCAAAGGGGTTCGAAGTCGCCAGCATGAACAAAATATAACCGGTGATTAGAACGCCCAGCACGCCTAGAACTCGCGCCACAAATTCCAGCGGCATGCTCTTAGTAAAAATAGCGACGCTTAGCATCCACCCTGAAAGCATGAATGTCCAAAGCAGAAATGAGCCCTCATGACCGCCCCAGACTGCTGTCAGCTTATAACGATCAGGCAGCAAGGAATTCGAATGCTCGGCAACAAACTTCACTGAAAAATCATCGGTGACGAAGGCATAAGCCAGAATGGCGATACTTACAGCCAGGAACACGAACACGCCAGCGGAAAGCGGCCGCGCCATGCTCATCCACAGAAAATTATTCTGATAGGCACCAATAATTGGGAGTGAAGCGAGAATGACGCTAAGACATAGCGCCAGTATTAGAGAAAATTGACCAATCTCAGGAATCATCTAATTACATGCCTTAGTTAGTTGCCACGGGAGAATGGTTTTCGGCAGAGGCGCCGGATGCATCGAGAGCAGCCTTCACTTCCGGCGACATGAAGTTTTCATCGTGCTTCGCCAGCACCCTTGAGGCCTGAAAAACACCCTTAGCATCCATCTCGCCTTCGGCTACGATGCCCTGCCCCTCGCGGAACAGATCGGGCAGTATGCCCTCGTATTGAATGGGCACGTCGCTTACGAAATCAGTGGTTACGAAATTAACTTTCAGGCTATTGGTCGCGCCGAGTACCGTTCCCGTCTTTACCATGCCACCTATTCTAAAGTGCTGCCCCGAGCCTACCTCACCCTCGGCAACCTGGGTTGGCGTATAGAACATATTGATATTTTGCTTAAGTGCGAAGGCGGTAAAGCCCACGGCAACGCTTAGACCGGCGGCTATAAAAATAATGATTCCGAGCTTCTTGCGTCTATGAGGTTTCATCTACTACTCCAAAACGATAACTACTCTAGTAAGGTCGACTAACTACTCTGACTATCTTCACTATTAATTTCTTCATCCAGTGTCATGCGACGCTTCAACTGACGAAGTATCCTCTGTTTTTTGCGCAGTGGCAGTATCAGGTTAACAGCAACAAAGATTGCGAAGAGCCCATACACCGACCACACATTAAACCCATAACCACCCATGTCGATAAAATCGGCAAAGCTTGAAAATTGTATTGCATCTAACATTTAAGATCCTAATAAACCTAAGCAGACCTAAGAGCTAACTCTTCGACACAAGGTCTTGAACCCATTGTGACCTGCGCTCTCTTTCTAGAATTTCATTGCGCGTTGATAGAATCAGACTGACAGACAGAAACAGATAGACCGCGACAATCATTACCAATGTTGCTATCCAGAACTCTGGGCCATTCGGACTCTGGGTATCCATTGAAACCGGACTGGAAACCTGATGCAGCGTATTCCACCACTCTACGGAATATTTGATTATCACTACATTAATACAACCAACTATAGACAGTAGCGCACAAGCCTTCGCCGCTGTTTCCGAATCCTCTAGCGCCGAGCGAAGAGAAATTACGCCCAGCAGGAGAAACAACTGAAACAGCATAGATACCAACCTGCTGTCGGTCCATTCCCACCAGGTTCCCCACATTACGCTACCCCACAGAGATCCGGTTGCCAGGGTAATGAATGAAAACCATGCACCCAGTATGGCTGCATTCTTCGCTACCATATCCGCCAGCTTCATGCGCCAGACCAGTGTAATGGTGCCAGAGACCAACAGCAGCGGAAAAAACGCTAGAGACGTTCCCGCCACAGCAACGTGTACGATCAAAATTCTTGAAGTGAAACCTTGTTGATAGTCGGGGGGCAGAAACAGCAACCCCCATACCAGGCCAACTGTCATGAAAACCACCATCGCAGCGACCAGCCAGGGCAGCCATTTCCCGCTTAGTTCATAGAACCATTTGGGGGAACCGAGTTTGGAAAACCATAACCACATGACAAACAACTATCCTCTTATCTCTTGGCAGATCGCACAGCAGTGCAAATTTATCACGCCGCTCCAAACCCACCGTGTTACGTATTGTAACTCATTGCAATTACGCGGTAATACCGTTATTGGACCAATCTTCACTGCTTCGGGCTAATTCACACTGATCTTTAGAGCTGCAGCCGACGCCAGTGGGGCCAGACTGACCGAAACAGAGAGCATGACCAGCATGAGACTCAGGTAACCCAACGGCGACTGACTGTTCAAAGTCGACTGAACTGCCAGGGTGCCAAAGATCAAAACGGGAACGCTCATCGGCAGGGTGATAACCGCGAGTATTAACCCCCTGCTGCCAAGCCCCACAGTCAGGGCGACGGCAATCGAGCCAACAAGACTCATTATTGGCGTACCCAATAGCAGGCTCAGCACCAGAGTCAGGTAAGCCTCATCCGGCAGCGCTAACATGTAAGCCAGTAGCGGAGAGACCAACACCACTGGCAGCCCGCTGACAAGCCAGTGACTAATGTTCTTCGCCAAAACCAGAAAAAATAACGGATGCGGACTGAGCAATAGCTGCTCCAGAGAGCCATCCTCAAAGTCTGCCCGGTACAGATTATCCATCGAGAGCATAGATGCCAGTAGTACCGATATCCAGATCACGCCTGCCGCAATCTCAGTTAGCCTGTCGCTTTCCGGGCTAATGCCTATGGGAAACAGAGAGACGACGATGATAAAGAACATGAAGGGATTGACTATGTCGTTCTTCTTCTTAAAGGCAATCAGCAGGTCACGCTTTAGCGTGGCTAGAAATGCGGCCGAGGTCGTTGTCTGCTTTTCGCTCATAGCTTCCATCTCAACCCAGACTCAACAGGCTTAACTGAGGTATGGTCAGTTGATGGTGGGTAGTTACCATCACCGACCCGCCCGCCTTCGCCTGATCCTGCAAAATACTCTCCAGCTGAGCTACCCCTTTCGTATCGAGAGTGGTGAACGGCTCATCTAATACCCATAATTTCGCCGGGCTTATCAGCAAGCGCGCAAGCGATACTCTTTGCTGCTGTCCCGCGGACAAGGTGTAACAAGGCGATTCTTCGAAACAACGCAGACCCACTTTCTTCAAAGCGCCCATGATCTGATCGTCACTTACCGCCTGCTTGAGGCTACAACTGAAGCGTAGATTCTCAATCGGAGTAAGCACCTTGCTGACCCCCACCCTATGGCCTATGTAGAGCAATGAGGCGAAAAATGCAGCCGCCTGCTCTTCGATTTCCTGACCGTACCACCTAATCGAGCCGGCATAGCTATCGTTCAGCCCACAGAGTATACGCAGCAGCGTAGTTTTACCGCTGCCATTGCTGCCCTGAACCTGCAGTACCTGACCTTCGGCCAGGTCGAAATCCAGATTCTTGAACAAAACACGATCATCACGCTCGCAAAAAAGCTGGCGCGCGGAAAGCATAATCCCTTCGCTATTGGCGTCTAAAGAGTTGTTCGAAGCTACAGATGACATGAACTCGAGTGTTCCCGCTACATGGGTCGAGGATTATAACGGAGAAGATGAGCTATTTCTGCCCTAATACAGCAGTAGTCACGCAGAATGAGGAATGCCGATATGCAACGCCTAAGGCCTAGCGCCAATCAGAGAGTCGTGACCTTAGACGCATAGCCGCCTGACTGTGAATCTGACTTACTCGAGACTCACTAACGCCGATGACTTCACCTATCTCTTTCAGGTTGAGCTCTTCGTCATAATAAAGAGCTAGCACCAGTTTTTCCCTGTCAGGCAGACCGTCTATAGCTTTGGACAGGTGCGCCTTGAACGTGGACCGCTGTAAGCCGTCGCAAGGACCCGGGAGCTCTCCGGCTGCTAACTCGATGGCGGAATCATCGCCCTCCATGATGTCATCGAAACTGAACAATCGACTACCACTGGCATCCTGTAAGATCGCGTAATAGGCATTCAGGTCGATTTCAAGCTCCGTGGCGATATCTTGATCCTTCGCATCTTTGCCCGTTCGGGCCTCGATTGCCTTTATCGCCTCGGCGACTTTACGCGATTTGCGATGCACAGACCTGGGAGCCCAGTCTCCCTTTCTCACCTCATCTAACATTGAGCCACGAATTCTAATGCCGGCATAGGTTTCGAAGCTGGCTCCCTTAGAGACATCATATTTCTTCGCCGCCTCGAGAAGACCAATCATTCCCGACTGAATCAGATCGTCGATCTGAACGCTAGCTGGCATTCTTAGCAGTAGATGATGCGCGATGCGCTTTACCAGCGGCGCATAACGCTCTACTACTGCCGTTAGATTCTCATCTGTTGCTTCACCATTAGGTAAAACCTGCTCGTAAACTTTAGCTTCAGTTGCCGAAGTCATGACTACCATCCCATTTTTTTGTTTTACTTCTGCAATTCCATTTAATTTTACTTTCTAAACTTAATATCAATTCTGACGATCTACTCAAATTAGACAAATACGGCGCAACGAATTACACGGTGCCGTCGGTCAGATTTTCTCCTTGCCTCCAAAATCTCCCACGCAAAGTCTTCCCAAAGCCAACTCTTTTGCATAAGCACTGCTGTCCGTACTGATTAAAGACGGACTGCTGCATGTATACAGAGCAATATCTGTTCCAAGGTATTGAATTTCGTTATTTTTTTTTACTAGTGCAGGTATTACGAGGCTTGCAGGGCTAAACAGAGAAGCGCAGCGATTGCGCTGCACAGTCTCGGAGCGCCAGAAATTTGACTTATTGCGGCACGACAGTGGAAATGCGCCAGAAAACCATCGTGCTAGGGCGTGAAATTTGGCGCGCAGGGCCTTGCGCAGGATCCGTGCGGGGTCTGCGCCGACGTCTGGAGGCGGCGCAGCTAGTGCTAGTTAGGCCTTTGGCGGGGTCACCCCAGTCTGGCCCATATACTTTCCACCGCGCTGTTTGTAAGTCATTTCACATTGCTCATCCGATTGATAGAACAGCATCTGCGCTACGCCTTCATTCGCGTAAATCTTAGCCGGCAATGGCGTGGTATTGGAAAATTCAAGCGTAACATGCCCCTCCCACTCTGGCTCCAGGGGGGTCACGTTAACAATGATGCCGCAGCGCGCGTAGGTAGACTTACCGAGACAGACTGTCAGCACATCTTTGGGGATTCGAAAATATTCAATGGTTCGCGCTAGCGCGAAGGAGTTGGGCGGAATAACGCAATATGGCTCATCGATGGACACGAAGCTGCTCTCATCGAAGTTCTTTGGATCTACCACACTGGTAGTGTGCACATTGGTAAATATTTTAAACTCACTCGCACAGCGCACATCATAACCATAACTGGATGTGCCGAACGAAATTACTTTTTCTCCGTCCACATAGCGAACCTGATCGGCAACGAAAGGCTCAATCATTCCCTGCTCGGTCGACATTCCCCTGATCCAGCGGTCGGACTTGATACTCATAATGTATATCCAGAATTGTTTTTTACGCGCGGCTTCGAGTTCTCACTCATGACTCTATTCGAACCCACAAGATTAAGAGAACGCGAATGATAGAGCCTATTCACCCTAGAATCATCCCTTATTTAGTTATTAGTCCGCTGCCATTGTTGGGAACAAGCTTCTCGCTAAGCACAAAAACAGGCTGAAAAAATTGAGCGGTTGCAGTATTATGCGGCGCCTGTCGCGATGACTTTCTTCAATCGATCTCTGGTCGCAGATTCGACTCTGTGCAGAGCAGCTGCAGCCTTTCCAACAACTGGCAGTAGAATGAATAATTCTCGGCCTGAGAGAAAAATATAGACCCACTATCCCGGAGGTAAATCGGTGAGAAAATGGCAGTGTTTAGTATGTAGCTTTATCTACGAGGAGGCGCTAGGCCTACCTGAAGATGGCATTCCCGCGGGCACCAGTTGGGATGATATACCCGATGACTGGATGTGCCCCGAGTGCGGCGTAGGCAAAGAAGACTTCGAAATGATCGAAATCTGATAGGACCGCAAATATCCAAAACATACAGTAAGGTAGGAAGCAGGCGTCAGAATCGCGACAGTCCTATCAAAGAATCTAAATCGAGAACGATAGAAACCAGCAGGTAGTTAACGTGAGTCAACGAAAAATCTTGGTTACGAGTGCTTTGCCCTATGCAAATGGAGGCATCCATCTTGGTCACCTCATGGAAGCTATTCAGACCGATATCTGGGTTCGCCTGCAGAATCTTAGAGGCAACGACTGCGTCTACGTCTGTGCCGATGATGCCCACGGCACGGCGATAATGTTAAGCGCCGAACAGCAAGGCATAACGCCGGAACAGCTGATTGAAAACGTAAGCCGAGAGCATCAGAAAGACTTTGCTGACTTCCTCATTCATTTCGACAATTTCCATTCGACTCACTCTGGCGAAAATAAATTACTGTCAGAGCACATCTATACTGCTCTGGATAAGAATGGACATATAAATAGAAGAAATATTACGCAGCTGTTTGATCCCGAGAAAAAGCTCTTCCTCGCGGATAGATATATCACCGGAACCTGCCCCAAGTGCAAGGCAGAGAATCAATACGGAGATAACTGCGAGGCCTGCGGCTCTACCTATAGCCCCGCCGAACTGATCGACCCCCGTTCCTCAATCTCTGGCGCAACACCGATAGAGAAAGAGTCGGAACACTTCTTCTTTGCACTGCCCGAATTTCGAGACATGCTCTCCGATTGGACTCGCAGCGGCACCCTGCAAGACGCTGTCGCGAACAAACTTCGCGAATGGCTGGATACCCAATTGCAAGAATGGGATATCAGCCGCGATGCACCCTATTTCGGTTTCGAAATTCCGGGTGCGCCAGGAAAGTATTTCTACGTATGGCTGGACGCACCGATTGGCTACATGGCTAGCTTTCAGAATCTTTGTGATCGCAGCGACTATGAGTTCGATGACTACTGGCAGAAAGGCAGGGACACCGAGCTGTACCACTTTATTGGCAAAGACATCATAAACTTCCACACTCTGTTCTGGCCCGCGATGCTTACCAGCGCCGGTTACCGCACCCCGACCGCTGTTCACGTGCACGGTTTTCTAACCGTGGATGGCACTAAGATGTCCAAGTCCCGCGGCACGTTCATCAACGCCCGCACCTATCTCGATCATCTGAACCCGGAATACCTGCGCTATTTCCTCGCCGCGAAACTTTCTAACGGCATTGACGATCTGGATTTGAATCTGGAAGATTTTGCGCAGCGAGTAAATTCTGATCTTGTCGGAAAAGTAGTCAATATCGCCAGCCGCTGCGCGGGATTTATTGGTAAGGGCTTCGATGGCTATCTGGCAGAACAGCCGGACAATCCCGAATTACTCGCGCAGATCCAATCCTTCAAAGACGAGATTGGCGACCTCTATGAGGCTCGAGAATACAGTAAAGCGATTCGCCTGATCATGGCCCTCGCCGACAAGGCCAATCAGTATATTAACGACAAAGAACCGTGGATAATTGCGAAGGCTGACAAGCAGTCGCTCGAGCTACAGGCAATTTGCAGCAGTGGTATCAACGCCTTTCGCTTACTCATGTGTTATCTAAAACCGGTATTACCAGCCATGGCCACAAGCGCCGAGCAATTCCTCGCAATCGATCCCCTGCGCTGGGATGACCTCGATCAGCTACTGATAGGACACAAGATCAACAAATTCAAACCACTGATGACCCGGGTTGAAACAGACAAGGTACAGGCCATGGTAGATGCTACACAAAAAGAATTTGAAGAACTCGCCCAAACCAAGGCAGAGCATCCTGCGCCGGCAGCTGAAAATACGACCGGCTTCGAAGACGAGATCGAATTCGATGACTTTGCGAAGGTGGATCTGCGCATCGCGGAAATCACTAGCGCCGAACACGTCGAGGGCGCGGACAAATTGCTCAAATTAGTCCTAAATTTGGGCCCAGACAAACTCGGACAAGAAATTAGCAGAACCGTGTTTTCCGGTATCAAGTCAGCCTACGAGCCTGAGAAGCTGGTCGGCATGTTGACCGTTGTCGTAGCCAACCTCAAACCGCGCAAGATGAAATTTGGCCTATCCGAAGGCATGATTCTCGCGGCGGGCCCCGGTGGTAAGGAAATCTGGTTGCTAGAACCCCATACTGGTGCACAGCCGGGAATGCGCATTACCTGATCTGGTCTTTCCGCCGTGGATTCTCATAGCGCGCAGGTATTAACAGTGTCACGGTCAGCAATCAGGCTACTGGCACTGTCATCGCTAACATATTAAGCTTCATCACTTTATTGCTTGCCGCCGTGCTGCTTCTCGCCCCAGTGGCTGTCCTAATTTTGAACCAGAGGTTATTGCTATGCGTTTCCCTAACAGTCTTCTCGGCAAACCATCGCAGACGATATTACTGTCCCTGCTTTTTTTCACCGGCACGAGTATCGCCCAGGCACAGAACAGCGAAATCAGAGCGATCGAAGACTCCGTAATAAAGATCTACACCACTCAATCCGCCCCCGACTACTTCACTCCCTGGCGATTGCTTTCACCAAGACAGAGCAGTGGTTCTGGCTCTGTGATATCGGGAAATCAGATACTGACTAACGCACACGTAGTGGCTAACGCCAGCTATGTGCAGGCACAGAAGCACAACGATCCGCGCCGCTATCTTGCACGAGTTACCTTTATATCCCATAAGGCCGATTTAGCTCTTATCACCGTTGACGAGCCTGGCTTCTTTAGCGACCTGAAGGCACTCAGCATCGGTGATTTACCCGCGCCCCTACAGGAAGTCTCTGTGTACGGCTATCCAATAGGCGGCAAGTCCCTGAGCATAACCAAGGGCATACTGTCTCGAGTAGAGCAGCAAGTCTATGCCCATGCCGGCGGCTATCTTCTCGCCGGCCAGATTGATGCCGCAATTAACCCCGGTAATAGCGGCGGGCCTGTCATAGTCGACCAACAGATAGTTGGCGTTGTCATGCAAGCAAATAGTGGTGGACGGGCTGAAAATCTTGGCTACTTTGTTCCCCCAAGCATGATCCGTCACGTGCTCACCGATAGCGAAGATGGGATCTATGACGGCTTTCCCGATCTGGGCTTTCGCACGCAGACCCTCGATAGCCCTGCCGCCAAGAAAGCCTATGGCTTGAGTGATGATCAGAACGGCGTGCTGGTTATCAAGGTATTCGACGACGCACCGGCACAAGGCATGTTGGAAGAGAATGACGTCATTCTGCAGATCGATGACTTCGATATCGCAGAGGACGGCAGCATACGTCTATCAGACGATATACTCACCGACTACAAACACGCCATTGACTTGCACCATGTGGGTGAATCTGTCGCCATAACCTATGCACGTCACGGTCAGGTTCAAACCACCAAGCTCGATGCGCGCGAGGCTCTCGATAGTTACAGCCTCGTCACCGGAGAACAGTTCGATAAGATACCTGAATATTATATCTACGGAGGCATCTTGTTCGTGCCCCTCAACATGAATCTCATCAAACGCTGGGGCAACGACTGGAGTCGCACAGCACCGGTGAGTCTTCTGCAGGCGCGCAACGAATGGAGCTCTCCCGAGCGTCGACAATTAGTCGTCGCACTTCAGGTCATGGCCGCCGACGTTAATCTTGGCTACCACGATTGGCGCAACTGGATTGTGGAATACGTTAACGGCGAGCCGGTAAGAGACTTTGATCATTTCGCCAACTTGATAAGAGACAACGACAACGACAATGTAGTGATGGAAAACAAGAATGGCTATCAGCTGGTAATTAACCATGAACAGGCTGCTGCAAGCGAGGCGGCCATCCTCGCACGCTATCAAATACCAGCGGCACATTCGGCTGACTTATTCGACGAATAAAACCCTTCAGCGAGAACAGCAGCGGCGCGAATACACTCTTCGACGCAGCTGCTCTGCTGTTGCCGGCATGATAGAATTCGTGACTATATCGCTAACTATCTGAGCGCCGAACCTTCACAAGGGCGCCTTATAGCAACCGTTGGAGAAGCATCGCTTCGTGACTAACACTCTTAGCATTATCATTGCCGCCGCACTGGTCAACAACCTGATATTGATTCAGCTTTTAGGCGTTTCCTCACTTTTTTATTCCACGAAACGATTTTCCCAGGCCATAGAGTTCGCCCTCTTCAATTTCGTCGTATTGTTCGCCGCCTCTATAACAAACCTTTTCCTCTATCGCTTCGTATTAATTCCACTGCATATCGAATTTCTGCGGCTAGTGATCTTTGTCGGCACTAGTGCATTACTAACTACCGCGCTGCTGGGAATAATTTCAGCCAGGCTTCCTATCACTGCAAGGCAGCAGGGCCTGTTGCTCTTCCTGACTGGCGGAAACAGTGCCGTCCTTGGCGCCACCCTGCTCAGCAGCAATAGCATTCTAGGTTTTAGCGAGAATATCGCGCAGAACTTCGGCGCTGCATTAGGTTATTCCTTGATGATAGTGGGATTCGCCGCTGTGCGCCTACGCCTGGAGTCGTCCGATATCCCCGCTCCATTTCGAGGCAGTGCTATTGCCCTAATCACCGCTGGACTGGTTACAATCAGCCTGCTCGGATTTGCAGGACTGACCTAAATCGATGCTTCCCCTCAACACATTCTGGCTGGTGCAACTCTCCCTTAGCGGCGCTCTGATTCTCGCAACTTCGTTACTGCTGCTTAAAATCTACCAGTACCTGTGTTATCAGCTGACTGCACAAAAATCTCTGGTGACACGGATCAATCGCATCCTGCCGCAAACTCAATGTGGTCAGTGCGGTCACCCCGGCTGCCTCCCCTATGCTCGGGCAATAAGCGAGGGTGAGGCGAGTAACAGATGTCCACCCGGCGGTCATGAGACGATTCTGGAGCTCGCCGAGCTACTCAACGAACCTATACTTGATCTCGATCCATCCCACGGCCAGTTTAAAGAGTTTAGCGTTGCCGTGATTCGAGAGGATGAATGCATAGGCTGCACCAAGTGCATACAAGCCTGCCCCGTTGACGCGATCCTTGGTGGGCCTAAGTTAATGCACACGGTAATCGAAGCCGAATGCACCGGCTGCGATCTCTGCGTTCAGCCCTGTCCTGTTGACTGCATCGACATGCTTAAGCACTACGAAGCTGCGCCTAGCCACGCAGCCGTTATATTCTCGAACAGTCACGACATGCAAGGTGCAAGACCTTGAGCCCATTGCAGAGAATTCAATCGGTGCTAAGAGTCGGGACATCACAGAGCACCAGGCGCACTGCCGGCGGCATCAAGCCCCCATCATACAAAGAACACAGCCTGCGCTCGCGCATCATGCCTATGCCAATACCGCCGCAGCTACAGATACCAGTTGGTGCGACTGAAAATGGAACAATTACCCTGGACGTAGCAGCTGGGGATCATGTACATAAGTATCAGAAGTTGGCACAGCTTCAGATGAGCGCACAAGGGCGCACCTGCATTCCCGTCCACGCCCCCACGTCGGGAATAGTCAGCGCGATTGAAGAAGCCTACGTTGCCGATCACTCCCAACAGAAACAAGTTTGCATAGTCCTCACAACAGACGGTCTCGATACGCCGCTTCCGCTCGAGCCTCCTGTAGACTACAAACAACTCACTTGCGAGGAACTAGTCACGGCGATTCGTCGTGCCGGAATAGTAGGAATGGGCGGAGCGGGATTTCCCGCGGCGGACAAAATTGACGCGGCAGCGCATCAAGCTGTCGATCTCCTCATAATCAATGCGGCCGAGTGTGAGCCTTATATAAGCGCAGATGAGGCGCTAATCAGGGAGCGCGCAGAAGGAGTCGTTACCGGTGCCGAGATCCTGCAAAGAGCGAGCTCTGCCCGCCGCTGCGTAATCGCTATCGAATCAAGCAAGCCAGATGCGATACAGGCTCTTGAACAGGCTATAGAAGCTCAGAGTCACATCTCCGGAAGCTGTGAACTCATACTCGTAGCGAGCAAGTACCCGGCGGGCTCCGAGAAGCAACTCATTCAATCTGTATCGGGCATTGAAATACCGTCAGGTCAACTGCCTGCGCAGCATGGCGTGCTAGTGCATAATGTCGGTTCTAGTTATGCAGTTTTCCAAGCCCTTGCCCAGGGAAAACCCTGTATCAGCCGAATCACAACACTGAGCGGCCAGGCCTTGAAGACCCCAAAGAACTTCGAGGCTCTGATCGGCTGTTCTGTTGAGTTTCTGTTCGATATCTGTGGAATCGATAAGAGCCTCAGCCATAAGACAGTCTTGGGGGGATCACTTATGGGGCTGCAACTGCCCAGTGACAATGCCGCTGTGGGCAAGACCACAAACTGCCTAATCGCCGCAGGCTCTGCCGAGCTCGCACCCTCAGCCGACATACAGGCCTGCATACGCTGCGGCTTCTGCGCAGATGCTTGCCCCGTGCGATTACTTCCACAGCAACTGCTAGCTTTCAGCAAGACCGCAAACAACAGCCAGCTACTGAAACATGGCCTGATGGATTGCATCGAATGCGGCGCCTGCGACTACGTCTGCCCAAGCCATATACCATTAGTTAGTATATATAAGGACAGCAAGGCAGCAATAGAAGCCCGCCAAATCAATCATGAGCGCAGCGAGGTTTGGCAGCAACGCTTTCAATATCATCAGTATCGAATAAAGAAAGAGAAAGACCGGGCTCCAACGAGGACAAAGGCCGTGCCAGCAAAGAAGCCGGTAGCAGAGTCTGGAGAGGCAGGAGTGTCCGTGAGTAGCAATGGCGACGAGCAGGAATTTTTCTCGAAAGAGAAAGCGAGTAGAGAGATCGCGGCAGCCGTGGCGCGAGTCAAGGCACGCAGAGCCGGGAGCAAGACTGCCACCTCAGAGCAGGACAAGTCTAAATAGATGAGCAGCATGGATACCAGAGCCCCCTTTCAACATAGCGGCAAGAATATTGCTCAACTTATGCAGACGCTATTGCTCGCCCTGCTGCCGGGTATCTGCGCCTCACTCTGGTTCTTTGGTTATGGAATTCTGCTTAACGTCCTGATTGCCGGATTCTTTGCTCTGGCAGCCGAAACCGCAATGCTGCGCCTGCGTGGCAAGAACATCGCGCTGCATCTGGCTGACCGAAGCGCTCTTGTCTGTGCGGCCTTGTTTGCCATAGGCATCCCACCCGGTGCGCCGTGGTGGCTGGTAGCGCTAGGTATAATTTTTGCGATCGTAGTGGCCAAACACCTGTACGGAGGTCTGGGGCAGAATCCATTTAACCCGGCGATGTGTGGTTACGCGATGCTGCTCCTGGCTTTCCCTCTGCAGATGACGAGCTGGCACCTCCCCAACGAGGTCGTAGAGGGAGTCCTCTTCGTCGACAACCTGGGTATACCCATAGCTGGCGCCGAACAAGAAATTCTAAGCCCACTAAGCTGGCGTGGTTTTAAACAGGCGCTATTACTCAGCTTTCCATTTGCTGCGTCTAGCGATTTCGATATTAAGGCATTTACCGATGGCCTAGCCATGGCAACGCCCCTTATCGAATTCAAGATGGCCGGACACAGCGCTCTGCTAGCGGCACGGGACTCCGGGACCTCCCTGTTCTCCCGCGAATCCGAAACAGCCTGGGAAGTCATCAACATCGGCTACCTGTGCGGCGGCCTGTTGCTACTCTATAAACGAATAATAAGCTGGCATATTCCATTGGCTATCATCGCTACCGTTCTCGTTGTCTCCGTGCTGTTCTATGCACCCGGCAGTGTATCGATCTATGGCACGCCCTATCTGCACCTATTCGGCAGTGCCACCATGATCGGCGCATTTTTCATCGCTACAGATCCCGTCAGTGCGGCTACCACGCGGCCAGGCAAGATCGTCTACGGCATCATCATTGGCCTGTCCATTTACTCAATCAGGGTGTGGGGCAGCTATCTCGATTCGGTAGCCTTTGCCGTACTGTTCGGCAACTTCTGTGCTCCGGCTCTGGATCAATTCTGTAGGCCACGGATCTTTGGGCGGGGCTTATCCCGCGCCATCAAGCTAGTCGAAGCCAGTAACGAGTCGACAAAGCCATGAGCGAGCTTGAACTACAGGCAGAAAAACCGGGCCTGATGTGGACAAACAATCCCGTGCTCGTGCAACTGCTTGGGCTAAGCCCCCTGCTCGCCGTTTCCAGCAGCCTGGTCTACGGGATAGGCCTGGGCATCGCAACCCTGCTCGTCTGCATCCTGTCTTGCGTCACCACCTCATTACTGGCGAGCCAGTTCTCCCACAAATGGCGCCTAGTTTGGTTCATGCTGATCCTGGCCAGCTTTACCACACTGGCGGAAACCATTTCCGCCCTGTATTTCTATCCCCTGTTCGTAAACCTGGGTATTTATATTCCGCTAATCTGCTGCAATATATCTATCTTGATTCGGATGGAGTTAGTTTCCTCTAAGTCCAAGTGGACCGAAGCGCTGCCCGATAGCTTAAAAACCGGCCTAGGCTTTCTGATTGCACTGCTCCTTTTTTCCGGCTGTAGAGAACTGCTTATAAACGGAACAGTTCTTGCGAACTGGCAACTATTGTTGCCAACGAATGGCGAGCTCTCCCTCGTTGGCAGCGGCCAATCTGGCGCTAACTACTTTCGATTCGCAGACACCCAGGCAGGCGCTTTTATAGTGCTGGGCCTATTGATCGCACTAATTAACAAAACCCGTAATTCAACAGGCAACAAGACTGCCGATGAGGCAAATGCTGTAATACCGGCGCGACGCGCCAGAGTTACGGGCCGCCTAATCAAAAACGATTCGAAAGACTGAGCAGAACCCGGGAAAGCACACAGCATGAATAAAGAAAAAAGAACGCAGATATTCACGCGTCTCAGAAATGAAAACCCGGAACCAAGAACGGAGTTAAAATACAACAGCACCTTCGAATTACTCATATCGGTAATTCTCTCCGCCCAGGCGACTGACGTGAGCGTCAACAAGGCTACGGAAAAACTCTACGCAGTCGCGAACACACCCGAACAAATATTTGCGCTCGGTGTGCCCGGATTAAAGAAGTTCATCAAGACAATTGGCCTGTTTAACACCAAGGCGGTGAACGTCATCAAGACCTGCGAAATGCTAATCAAACAGCATGATTCTGTAGTGCCGGATCAGCGTGAGCTTCTCGAAGCCTTACCCGGCGTAGGAAGGAAGACCGCTAACGTAGTGTTGAATACCGCTTTCCGTCAAATAGCCATGGCGGTAGATACGCATATATTCAGGGTATCGAATCGCACCGGCATCGCCCCTGGAAAGAACGTATTGGAAGTAGAGCGCCGACTTATAAAACTCGTCCCCGAGGAATTTCTGCTCGACGCTCATCACTGGCTGATTCTACAGGGCAGATATATCTGCCTGGCGCGCAAGCCCCGTTGCGGAGCCTGCGTAATTGAAGACCTCTGCGAATTTCGCAAGAAGGTCTATGAGTAAGGAAGAGCCTTAATTCCTACAGGCGCCCTTTCAGTGCCGCAATTCTGAGTCGCAATGCATTCAGCTTAATAAAGCCTTCTGCATCACCCTGATTGTACGCACCGGCATCGTCCTCGAACGTTGCGATATCTTCATCAAACAGTGAATTCTCAGAATCCCTGCCGACTACAATTACATTGCCCTTGTACAGCTTCAAGCGAACCCTGCCGTTAACAAATTTCTGCGACTCGTCGATCATCGCCTGTAGCGCGTAGCGTTCCGGGGCAAACCAATAACCGTTATAGACCAGAGTGGCATAGCGAGGCATCAGGTCGTCTTTCAGATGAGCCAGTTCACGATCCAGTGTCAATGACTCAATAGCTCTATGTGCCTTGAGCATGACAGTACCACCAGGTGTCTCATAGCAGCCGCGAGACTTCATGCCAACATAGCGATTCTCTACGATATCTGCCCTACCGATTCCGTTCGCCCCCGCTACACGATTAAGCTGTTCCAGAACCTTGGCAGGCGACATCTTCTCACCATCGATAGCAACAATATCGCCGCGCTCATATTCCAGCTCAATGTAAGTAGCCGTATCCGGTGCTTTCTCGGGTGACACAGACCAGAGCCACATAGCGTCTTCGGGCTCCGCGCCCGGGTCTTCCAACACATCACCCTCATAGGAGATATGTAATAGATTCGCATCCATAGAGTACGGGGACTTGGTGCCGCGCTTCTTCTCCACTGGAATGTCATTCGCAGCACAATACGCCAACAATTTATCTCTAGAGTTGAGATCCCAGTCGCGCCATGGCGCAATAACTTTGATACCGGGGCTCAAGGCATAGGCACCTAATTCAAACCTCACCTGGTCATTACCCTTGCCCGTAGCGCCATGAGATATGGCATCCGCACCCGTTTCCGCTGCAATCTCCACGAGACGTTTTGCGATCAGTGGCCGCGCAATAGATGTTCCTAACAGGTATTCGCCCTCGTAAATGGCGTTGGCACGAAACATCGGATTAACGTAGTCACGCACGAATTCCTCGCGCAGATCTTCGATGTAGATTTCCTTGATACCCATCGCCTCAGCTTTCGTTCGCGCCGGTTCTACCTCTTCCCCCTGACCGATATCGGCAGTAAAAGTTACGACCTCACATACGTAAGTTTGCGTTAACCATTTCGCTATAACCGAGGTATCGAGACCCCCCGAGTAAGCTAAAACCACCTTATTTATATCTGACATAACCCAGCTCCTAAGCCAACCATACTCTGGTTAAACCCAGAGCAACTCAACTAGTATCGCTCAACTAATAAAGCGTTGAAAAACCGCTCAAAAAGTCGAAAAGTTCGTAAATGTGCCAAACACAGAGTTTACAAGTCCCGGCACGAAAAAGGTGCGTATTCTAGCACCAACCGACGCTTCTGATCACTACCCACGATGGCAATTGAATTTTTTGTGGCAGAGCGCTCCGAATCAATACAAATGGGCAATTCAGCTGGAAGCCTTATTCCGTTACAATAGCGCAGCCATCACACCTCGGAATCGATAGAAACACTGCAATGAGCTCCAAAACTCTCAGACTTACCCAGCCCGATGACTGGCACTTGCATCTGCGAGACGGTGAGACACTCTCTACCACTGTCCCTCACAGCTCTCGTACCTTCGCCAGAGCCATAGTCATGCCGAACCTAAAACCGCCGGTGACTACTGTCGAGCAAGCTCTAGCCTATAGGCAGAGAATCATCTCTCATATACCCGAGGGCCGCAGCTTCGAGCCATTGATGACCCTCTATCTAACAGACAAACTAGACCCAGAAGAAGTACAGCGCGCCCATGACGAGCAATGCGTTCACGCTATCAAGTTCTACCCTGCAGGAGCCACGACAAATTCAGAAAGTGGTGTAGCCGAACTCGAATGCGTCTACCCAGCTATCGAGAAGATGGCTGAACTAGGACTTCCTCTTCTTATTCATGGCGAGGTAACAGACGAGCATGTCGATATCTTCGATAGAGAGCCCGTCTTTATCGACAATGTTCTAAGCCCGTTAACGCAAAAATTTCCCAAGTTGAAGATCGTGCTCGAGCACATTACCACGAAAGAGGCCGTGGACTTCGTCAATAGTCAGGGCGACAACGTTGCCGCCACTCTCACGCCACATCATCTAATGCTGGACCGAAACGACCTATTAGTCGGCGGGCTCAAGCCACATTATTACTGCCTGCCTATTCTGAAAAGAAGCAGCCATCGCAGAGCGCTTATCGAAGCGGCTACTAGCGGAAGCCCAAAGTTTTTCCTCGGCACGGATTCGGCACCTCACGCCATCGAAACCAAGGAAACCTCCTGCGGTTGCGCAGGCATCTATTCTGCCCATGCTGCACTTGAGTTCTATGCAGAAATTTTCGAAGCGGCGAACGCGCTCGACAAACTTGAAGGCTTTGCCAGTTTTTTTGGCGCAGACTTTTATAAGCTTCCACGTAATTCTGCACAGATAACTCTCAGCAAGACACCCCTCAGTGTGCCCGCCGAATATATCTTTGGCGACAGCACTGTGATTCCCATGCGAGCAGGCGAAACCGTCTCCTGGTCTATCGAAGAAACTACTTAATGAGCGATTTCGACTCTCAAGAAGAATCCAACTATTTGCTTGCGAACCGGTTTCGCACCTTCCTACCAGTGGTTGTCGATATCGAGACCGGGGGATTTAATTCTCAGACCGATGCCATGCTAGAAATATCCGCGGTGATACTGGGCATGGATGACAATGGAATTCTGGGGATCGAACAGACCTATTTTCAACGCATCATCCCGTTCGAGGGACTAAAACTCGAGGAAGCTGCATTGAAGTTTACCGGCATCGACCCTTTTCACCCGCTGCGCGTGGCGCGACCAGAGAGAGAGGTGATGCAGACAATGTTCGGCGTGGTTCGTGATGCGATTAAAGCGAACCATTGTAAACGAGCGATATTAGTCGGGCACAATGCACATTTCGACCTAGGGTTCATCAATGCGTCTAGCGAGAGGCACAACCTAAAAAGAAATCCATTTCATCCGTTCTCCTGCTTCGATACCGCCACATTAAGCGGCTTGGCTTACGGCCAAACTGTGTTAGCAAGAGCCTGTGAGACAGCAGGGATAGACTTCAACAACGACGAGGCACACTCGGCCCGGTATGATGCCCAAAAAACCGCGGAGTTATATTGTAAGATCGTAAATACTTGGCAGGCGCTTGGCGGTTGGCCTCTTGGTACGACTCAAAAGAGTTGAGGCTTTAGCCCCTAATCCTGCGAGAATTTTCATGCATAGAGCCAACACGCCCAACCTAGACATCGCTACTAAGCTTCGACTTCTACAGTATCGACCAGGGCCTGAAGCGCACCTTTCTCATGCATTTCGGTAATGATATCGCAGCCGCCAACGAGTTCGCCCTTCACGAATAGTTGCGGGAACGTTGGCCAATTTGATATTGAGGGCAGCGTGGAACGCACATCAGGATTCGCCAGAATATCGACGTAGGCAAATCGCTTGCCACAGGACATTAGCATCTGCGTTGCCTGTGCAGAAAAGCCACACTGCGGCTGTTCTGGATTTCCCTTCATATAGAGCAAAATGCTATTTGAATCGATTTGCTCTTTAATAGTTTCTTCAATGCTCATTTATAGTGCCTCGCTAGCCTAATTGATTTGCTTGCCACAGCGACCGAGTTTGATATGTCTTATGGCGAGCGCCGGAGTTTACAACGCCACTAGTGATTTGTCAGCAATGCCGCCTACATCCCTGCCGAAATATCGACAGGGCTTTCCCCGTCCAGTCATCTGATGAATGGTGGTTAATCACGGGAATTCAAGTGGCTAACACTTCCCCCACGCACCACCGCCCGGGGTTTCTATCAACAGTCTGTCTCCCTTTTTTACCGACACAGAACATTTGCCGGGCAGAGCCGCGCCATTCAACGAGTTTCTGCCGCTTTTGCCCGGACCCCCACCCTGCAAGCCCCAGGGCAAAAGCAGGCGCCGCTCACTAAGCAGGCTCAATTGCGCCTGCTCCAGGAATTCATATTCACGCACAATCCCTGCGCCGCCTGAGTGCTTACCCTTGCCGCCACTGCCTCTGCGAATTGCATAGCGGTGGACACGCAAGGGATAGTGCATTTCCAGACTTTCAACCGGAGTATTTAGGGTATTTGTCATATGGCTATGCACAGCATCACGGCCTTGCGTGTTTGGCCCAGCGCCAATGCCTCCCGCCAGGGTTTCATAATAATCCCAGCGCTCACCGGACTCACTGTCTATGCGCCCCATAGCGACGTTATTCATCGTGCCTTGACTGGCCGCCGAAATCCGTAGCGGAAGTGCCTGAGCCAACGCGCCAAAGACAAGATCGACCAGACGGCTGGAAGTTTCGACATTGCCCGCCGCGACAGCCGCCGGTCGCATAGCATTTACTATCGAGCCTAATTTAGTCTGCAGACGAATGCGCCTGAACAAGCCTTCACAGGCTGGAGGGTCTCCAGGCAATAGGCAGCGTATGCAGTAAAATGCCGCAGCGGCCACTACCGACTCCGGGCAGTTAAGATTGCCGCTTACTTGCTCTGAGCTCTCGCTGAAGTCCAACTCAAGAGAGTCCGCCTTAATACGCAGCGTAAGCGCCAGCCTCACATCCTCTTGCCCGCAGCCATCATCATCAAGAAAATCTTCGAAGCAATATTCCCCCTCTTCCAAACCGCTTATGCTGTCTGCCGTGATGCGATCCGCGTAATCATTAAGCTCCCTCATGCCCTGCGTGTAGCGCTCAAAGCCTGTCGCCTGTACTAGGGATTTTAACCTACTCACACCCAGGGTATTGGCACCGGCTTGCGCTGCAAAATCCCCGCTCAGCTTTTCTTCTTCCATTCCTAATAAGGAAAGCGCCTGTTCCTGCACTAGCCCGGCTTTGTACAACAGAGTCGGCGGAATGATTAGCCCCTCTTCATCCAGACGCGAAGATATCGGCATTGAGCCTGGCGTGTCGCAGCCAATATTTGCGTGATGCGCCCTGTTGGCAACGAACCCAATCAAGCGCCTGCCCTGATCGATGAACACTGGCGCCACGAGAGTGACATCGGGCAGATGAGTGCCTCCCAGATAGGGATCATTCAGAACAAGCATATCGCCTTCCTGCCAAACCCGGTTTTCGGTTATCGAACCCATGGCGAAAGCCATACTCCCCAGGTGCACCGGTATATGTGCAGCCTGAGCAAAGAGCTTGCCATCGCTTGAGAACAGGGCGCAGGAGAAGTCGAGGCGGTCCTTAATATTGGGCGAGAACGCCGTGCGCCGCAGTACGGTACCCATCTCATCGCATATCGCCGAGACGCGACTGGAAAACAGTTTGAGCTCAATAGCGTTCATTTCGGGCTTTCCGACTCCTTATCGTGCGGCGATTGCTCCGCCCTGCAGTTCTGGTTAATATGGGCACATTGACTAGGCGGCGCGAGCTGCCTTTTTTGTTTCCGAATTCAACTCTGGTTTATTTCCAATTTTCATGCAGATTTAATTCTAGCCTAGTGCCTTGTCCTGACTCTATAGAGTCGGCAAAGGTCATCCCTCCTATTGAACAAAGAGCAGATTGCGATAATGAGTGTAAAACATTTTCTTACCCTTCAGGACCTCAGTAGCGACGAATTGAATCATATTATTCAAAGAGCTGGAGAACTAAAGAAGAATCCGGAGCTGGCAGTTGCCCAACCGCGTAAGACTCTGGGGCTAATTTTTGAGAAATCCTCTACCCGGACCAGGCTCGCCTTCGAGGTCGCAATGAACCAACTAGACGGTTCCGCCGTGTTCCTGGCGAACGCCGACTCTCAGCTAGGCAGAGGGGAACCTATCGAGGATAGCGCCCGTGTTTTAGCCGGCATGGTCGATTGCGTGGCAATACGGACTTTTGAGCATGAAAAACTGCAGCGATTTGCCGCCTATTCGTCGGTGCCCGTCATCAATGCGCTTACCGATGATTTTCACCCCTGCCAACTGCTCGCCGATGTGCAGACCTTCGTCGAGCACCGAGGCAGTATCAGTGGAAAGACCGTAGCCTGGGTTGGCGACGGCAACAATATGTGCCACTCCTACATCAATGCGGCGGATAAATTTGATTTCCAATTAAAGATTGCCGCCCCAGAAGGATTCGAGCCTAACGCCGATCTGCTCAACACCCACAAAAACCGCGTCCAACTCAGCCGAGACCCCAAGACGGCTGTACAAGATGCAGACCTGGTGGTGACCGACGTATGGGCATCCATGGGCCAGGAAGAGGAACAGAATCAGCGTATTGCCAGCTTCGCGGGCTATCAGGTAGATGAGGAGCTGATGTCCTTGGCACAGTCAGATGCTCTTTTTATGCACTGTCTGCCTGCACACAGAGGCGAAGAAGTAAGCGCATCGATTCTGGATGCCGCCGATAGTGTGGTGTGGGATGAGGCCGAGAACCGCATGCATTCGCAAAAAGCGCTAATCGAGTTCCTCCTCACCCCCTAATCAGGCGGTTTTAGGGAAAATCATGCACCACTATATGTAGTGGTGCATCATAATGCGACAATCGCCTGATTTTGCACGACTTTTGGCTCATCTCCTGCCTCATTTTGCGGCACTTTGAGAAGCTGTGAGCCACTCTGGCCCAACTCTTACTTTTTCCAGTTACAACAACAGCCTACTCACAATTTACCCACATATTACTCACAGAGAAATCCCTTGCATTCCCACGCCAAGCGCATTATCTTGTGCCTTCGATTTATAGCTTGTCTATATATTGTATTAGTTAAGCGTTAATCAAGGGCTTGAATCTCTCAGAGATACTAATAAAAATTATTGCAAAGCCGGGTGGTAACGAATGCCACACCGTCCAATAATAAGAAAGCGCTTGATCAATAAGGACATTTTGGCCCTTATTTTGGACTTGTTTTTTGGGTTCCCAATAAAAATCAGAAAAACAGTTAAAGTCTTGCCGCAAAAACACAATATATAGTGTATGGCTTACCGATTTTCGGCCACGAGATCAGTTTGTATCGATTTCGCTGCCAAATCTGGCCAGACGGGATGTTATTCGCTGCAAAAATTGCAGTAGCGAGAGTTAGACCGACGGATAGTTGCCTTTAGCAAGTGGTTGCCCAGAGCACTAAACTAGTTTGACCCGCTAATAACAAGACAGTCCATTAAGAATACTAAGCAGTAGCCACAAATTCGGAGCACATAATGCAGACAGATGTACAGACAGCAGTAGACCCTGCCTCCCCCGCCACCCCCACTAGCAACGAATCAGCAACTCTTTCAGCAACGGCGCCCGGACAATTGCGTGTAATCAAACGTAACGGCGCCGTAGTGAGCTATGACGAATCCAAGATTTCCGTCGCCATCACCAAGGCTTACTTAGCGGTTGAAGGCGGAAATGCAGCTGCATCGTCGCGCATCCATGAATCGGTACAGCAGCTAGGGCGCCAAATTACCGATATCTTTCGCCGTCGCATGCCCTCTGGCGGCACGATTCATATAGAAGACATTCAAGATCAAGTAGAACTGGCGTTAATGCGTACCGGCGAACACAAGATCGCAAGAAGCTATGTTATTTACCGTGCAGATCACGCGCGTATCCGAGAGCAGAAGATTGAAGAGCAAAAACCCGATCTGAACGCCATCAATGTGATTCTGGATAATGGCGAGCAAGGCCCCCTCGACACACAACGCCTGCAGGTAGTCATCAGTGAAGCCTGCGAAGGCCTGGAAGACGTTTCCGCTGACGACATCTACCAAGAGACGCTGAAGAATCTATACCCCGGTGTGAAGATGGCGGACGTGCGCACTTCCTTGGTGATGACCGCTCGCACCATGGTAGAGAAAGATCCAAATTATTCTTATGTCACCGCCAGACTGCTTATGGACACCATCCGTGCAGAGGCGCTTGGCTTTCTAGGCATTGCAGAAGCCGCGACCCAATCAGAGATGCACTATCGCTATGCGGCAACACTCAAGCCCTATATAGAGAAAGGCGTCGAACTCGGCCTGATCTCGCCTCACCTTCTGGAATACGACTTAGGCATTCTTGGCGAAGCCCTTCAGGCGGATCGTGATCAACAGTTCACCTATCTTGGCCTGCAGACACTCTACGACCGCTACTTCATTCACAGCAATGACATACGCTTCGAACTACCTCAGGTGTTCTTTATGCGTGTAGCAATGGGACTTGCCAGCAACGAAGAGAACCGTGAAGAGCGCGCAATAGAATTCTATAATCTGCTCTCTAGCTTCGATTATATGGTTTCGACGCCACAGCTATTTAACTCAGGCACACTACGCCCGCAGTTGTCGTCTTGCTTTCTGACTACTGTACCAGATGATTTACACGGTATTTACTCGGCTATCAGAGATAACGCCATGCTTTCCAAATGGGCTGGCGGACTCGGCAACGACTGGACTCCGGTCCGTGCGCTAGGCGCTCACATCAAGGGCACCAATGGCAAATCACAAGGAATCGTCCCTTTTCTTAAGGTAGTCAACGACACCGCTGTAGCCGTGAATCAAGGCGGCAAGCGCAAGGGGGCCGTGTGTGCCTATTTAGAGACCTGGCACCTGGACATCGAGGAATTCCTGGAACTGCGCAAGAACACCGGCGACGAAAGACGCCGAGCGCACGATATGAACACAGCCAACTGGATTCCCGACCTATTCATGAAGCGTGTGTTCAACGATCAGGATTGGACGCTATTCTCTCCTAACAACGTGCCCGAGTTACACGACCTGAGTGGCAGCGCTTTTGAAGCTGCTTACGAGGAATATGAGCGTAAGGCAATCGCCGGCGAGATAGAGGTCTATAAGACTATCAAAGCAAGCGATCTATGGCGCAAGATGATTTCCATGCTGTTCGAAACCGGACATCCCTGGATTACGTTTAAAGACACCTGTAATGTGCGCTCACCGCAGCAGCACATAGGTGCAATCCACTCTTCGAACCTGTGCACAGAGATCACTCTGAACACAAACAAAGACGAGATTGCTGTCTGCAACCTAGGCTCCGTGAATATGCTAAACCACGTCACCGAGTCAGGTCTGAATCAAGAGAAATTAAAGTCTACTATTAAGACAGCGGTTCGAATGCTCGATAATGTAATCGACATCAACTATTACTCTGTACCTCAGGCGAAGAATTCGAACCTCAAGCATAGACCAATCGGTATGGGCATCATGGGTTTTCAGGATGCTCTTTATATGCAGCGCATTCCTTACTCTTCAGAACAGGCAGTGGAGTTCGCTGACATATCCATGGAAATGATTAGCTACCATGCTATTCAGGCATCTAGCGATCTTGCCGAAGAACGAGGCCGTTACGAATCTTATGAGGGCTCGCTTTGGGATCAGGGCAAATTTCCTATAGATTCCCTAAAGCTTCTACAAGAAGAGCGTGGCGCAGAATATCTAGAAGTGAATATGGATCAGCGTCTCGACTGGGAAAGCCTCAGAGCACGCATCCAACAGACCGGTATGCGTAACTCGAACGTTCTAGCGATTGCACCTACGGCCACGATCGCAAACATTAGCGGCGTATCCCAGTCCATCGAGCCGACCTATCAAAACTTATATGTTAAGTCGAATCTGTCTGGCGAATTTACCGTAGTGAACCCGTTCCTCGTGCGCGACCTGAAGAAAGCAAAACTTTGGGACAGCGTGATGGTAAATGATCTTAAATATTACGAAGGCAGTGTGCAGAAGATCGACAGAGTTCCTGATGAAATCAAGCACATCTACGCCACCGCTTTCGAGGTTGAACCCCGCTGGCTGGTTGATGCGGCAAGTCGACGCCAGAAATGGATAGATCAGGCTCAGTCACTCAACCTGTATGTAGCTGGTGCTAGCGGCAAGAAGCTAGATGTCACTTACCGTATGGCTTGGCTCAGAGGCTTGAAGACTACTTATTATTTGCGCGCTCTTGCAGCGACAACCACTGAGAAGTCTACAGTGTCCGACAATAGTCTTAACAAGGTAGCTAGCGGCGAAGCAGCGCCAGTACCACAGGCTTGTTCTCTGGATGATCCAGATTGCGAAGCCTGCCAGTAATACTTGCACGCATAGGCCGCACCGCTATTCGGGTGCCGACCTATGCCAGGTACAGCAGCGGCGGACTCGCTGCTGCGAATGAATAGAACGAACAACCAGTACAAATAGATTAAGCAGAAACGAGATTGAGGAATTACTATGCTGTCATGGGATGAATTCGAGCAGGAAGATGGGGCTTTACCATTAGTTAAAACCACCACCCAAGAGCCTGCCACTACTGAAGCGGTTGCTGCCGTTGTTGAGCCACCCGCTCCTGTCGCTAGCGCACGCGAGCAAGTCGCTAACTTTAAATCGGATCTAGATGTCTCGGAAGAGAAGCAAAATTCTGACATTTTGCAGCAGGCTATCGAAGGTCTGGAAGAGCTAGATGTCGATGCCGGACTCGAAGAACTAGAAGGTTCTGCCAATCGAGTAGCTGTTGACGATAAGCGTATGATTAATTGTCGCGCCGACTTAAACCAGTTAGTTCCCTTCAAGTACGACTGGGCCTGGCAGAAATATCTGGATGGCTGTGCCAACCACTGGATGCCGCAAGAGGTTAATATGACGGCAGACATCGGCCTGTGGAAAGATCCTAATGGCTTAACCGATGACGAGCGACTTATCGTCAAACGGAACCTCGGTTTCTTCTCTACTGCAGACTCACTTGTTGCCAACAATCTTGTCTTGGCTGTTTATCGACTGATTACTAATCCTGAGTGTCGACAATACATCTTGCGCCAGGCATTCGAGGAAGCGATCCATACTCACGCCTATCAGTATTGTATCGAGTCACTCTCCATGGATGAGGGCGAAATTTTCAATATGTATCACGAAGTACCTTCTGTCGCCAAGAAGGCTTCCTGGGGACTTAAGTACACACAGGAATTGAGTGACCCCAAATTTAACACCGGTACAACTGAAAACGATCAAGCACTGCTTATGAACTTGATCGCGTTTTACTGCTGTCTAGAGGGAATATTTTTCTACTGTGGCTTCACCCAAATCTTATCCATGGGTAGACGCAATAAGATGACCGGCACCTCTGAACAGTTTCAATATATTCTTCGCGACGAATCCATGCATTTGAATTTCGGTATCGACATGATCAACCAGATCAAGTTGGAAAATCCGAATCTGTGGACCGACGAGATGAAAGAAAAAGCTACTCAGATGATTCTTCAAGCCACGCACCTGGAGATCGAATACGCTAGAGATACTATGCCGCGCGGCGTGCTCGGTATGAACGCAGCTATGATGGAGGAGTATCTACAATTCATAGCGAATCGAAGGCTTATCCAAATCGGTTTGCCAGAGCAATTCGAAGGTGTTCAGAACCCATTCCCTTGGATGTCTGAGATTATGGACCTGCGTAAGGAGAAAAATTTCTTTGAGACGCGAGTTATCGAGTATCAAACGGGCGGCGCCCTAACCTGGGATTAAACTATCGCACCACGGTTGAGGGTTAAGTGCCAGCTCGAAGAGCTTGGCGCCAACTGGAGCAAATGAATGAAGGATAAGAAGTACGCTGACGACGATCCAGAGCGCACACTCGTCACTCTGGATCAGCTGAGTCAGACCATCGAAGTGATGACTAGCGTGGTCAATAGACTGCGCCGTCATCTGAGCGATCAGATAAAGGCTCAATTAGAGGAGCAAGAAGCGGCGGACACTCTAGCGGCCGCGCGCTCCGACTCCGAAGACCAAGCAAACACCGGCACCCCTGCCACAGAGAAAGATGCCGCAACAGCCCAACAATCTCATGACAAAAAGCGTGAGAGTTTCGTTGTGGAGATATCTCAACAAGAGGTTGAACCCACCCGCAAGTCCACAAAGATTCTGCATTAATCTTCCTATTTTAATACAGGCGGATGTGCAGGCAGACGCGATATGACAAAACCTATCGGCGCCATCGTCTTGGCTGCAGGATTTAGCAAGCGCTTCGGCGACAGCAAATTACTCGCCCAATTGCACAATGGGAATACCGTGGTGCAACAGACGCTGGAGCGAATCGCTGAAGTCTTTCCCCACCGCATAGTAGTCACTCGTCCCGAACTGATGCCACAGCTATTGCCCCTGGCGCCGGGAACCTCATTTCTAGCCTTTGAACATGCAGGGCAAGGCATGGGAGCAACACTCGCTTTCGCCGCACAGCACATAGGTGATTGGCGAGCATGTCTGGTCTGCCTCGGGGACATGCCGTTCATCGAAGCTTCAACCTATAGACTAATAGCCGAGCAGGTCGAAGAGGACAGCATCGTCATCCCGGTGCTAGACTCCAAAACAGGCAACCCAGTCGCGTTCGGTAGCGCCTACTTTGACGAACTAGTGAAGCTCGAGGGAGATACCGGGGGACGGAAGCTCACCACACTGCACCAAAATGCTGTTCGTGAACTGTCAGTTGATGACCCTGGCGTGCTGCAAGATATAGACACACCCGAAGACCTTGCTCGCTACCAAGAAAGTTAGGCAAGGGTCACTACGCCAGCATCGGATACTCTAAGCGCGCCCCTGTACCTTGTATTGCATGAGGAGTCGCTTTCGCCCTACAATCTTCGCGTCAAAAAGCGCAGGTAAACATGAAAAAAATTAAGAACGAAGGTGAACTGTTAAAAGAGGCTATTCGAGTTGGCACGCGCTACTTCGAAGCTCGGGGTGCGGGAAAGTTTGAAAACACCGATCATGTCGACATAAAAGTGCGTGCGATCTACCTATTACTCGTCAAGGACGGAGTAATACAGGCACTGGCAACGCAAGATGAAAACGCAGTAAATATGCGCCACAAACTGGCAATTTGGATCTCCAAAAACCTTCCCGCCGATCATCACTTGTTGCAGTAATTCTAATCATGCATCAGCCCTACAGACACAGCCTGCTTCCACTAATTGTTCTGCTATTCGGTTTGCTAAACACGGCATTTGCCGATACTTCTTCGGCGTTACTCGCCATGGAAGATCCACAGAACCCACTGGTGCTAATCAGCACTTCTAGGGGCGAGATCTATCTAGAACTGTTCCCTAACGAAGCACCTAACAATGTGCAGAATTTCATTGCCCTTGCACAAGGCGAGAAAGACTTTACCAATCCAGACACAGGCCAGCCAGTTCAGGCGCGCTACTACTATAACGGCATGCGCTTTCATCGCGTAGTACCCGGCTTCGTCATTCAGGCGGGCAGCCAGGCTAAGAATCCCCTAGGGCTGCAGGTAGAGCTTCTACCAGATGAGATAAATGCAGATGCCCTGGGCCTGGATCAGATTCAGGCTATCAATCCCGACGGCAGCTTCGCTGATGAACTCAATATCGAGTCGAAGCAGGACTTTCATACCGAAATCCTGGCACCACTGTACTCCCGAAGGAATATTGCAGACGTTGACACGGCATTATCTAGGCAATATCAGACACTCGCTGAGCTACAAGAACTAACGGTGAAATCGGTATATGAGAGTCAGGGCTACCGCTATGACTTGTCACTACGCAGCCGAGCCATCGTCAGGGGCACGGTGGCACTGGCCAATTCGGGCCCCGACAGCAATGGCCCCGAGTTCTTTATCAGCCTCGCCGATGCCCCCCAGCTTACGGGAAAATACACAGTAATAGGACAAGTCATCGAAGGTCAGTCGGTGATGGACACTATAGGCAGTACGGCAATTGATCCGGTTCAATTCTCTAGCCTTAGCACCTTGATTTACTCCGTGCGTAAGGCAAACTGAGCAGACAACCCCAGCTATTGTGGAGCTGACATGTCGAAGAAGAAAGCGAAGAAGAACTCAATGCAAGGCACCTATGCACTCAGCCTAAGCAGCGGATTGATCCTGGGCTTTGGGCTAGGCGCGATCATGGGTAGTGTCCTTGTATCCACTGTATCCGGCGTACTTATAGGCGGCGTCGTGGGCTACCTTATCAACCACCCCAAGACTAAACGTAAGACCTAGCCGCAACAAAGGCTTGCCGTCACCGCGAGGCTGCTACCCCGCCTCTTCGGCAAATATTTCACGCCTGTAGGGCGGCATAGATTCCAATATCGTCTTCCCGTAGCGCCGACTCACAATGCGCTCATCGAACAGCGTTATTGTTCCGCTATCTGACTCACTACGCAGCAACCTTCCGCTCGCCTGCACGAGGCGGAAGGCTGCGTCGGGCACAGCTAAGGTCATAAAGGAATTTAATCCCTGCTGTTCTATCCACTCCGAGAGAGTCAGTTCGATGGGATCGTTCGGTACAGCAAATGGGATCTTGGCAATAAGAACATGGGTGCAATATTTGCCTGGCAGATCAACCCCCTCGGCAAAACTAGCAAGGCCAAAAATGATACTCCCCTCTCCTTTATCTATTCGTTGTCGATGATATTTCATAAGTTGCGACTTCTGAAAATCATCCTGACACAAGACCAGGTCGCGCCAAGCCGGGGGCAGCAATTGCATAACATCCTGCATTTGCCTGCGACTGGAAAATAACATCAGCGACGCCCCAGTCTCATCCACCAAGCGTGGAATCGCCTTGACGATAAAATCCGTGTGTTTTTCCGAGTCAGAAGGGTCACAGTGCATCTTGGGAATCACCAAACTTGCAGAGTTCGCGAAGTCGAACGGGCTGAGAATACTTAAATAGTGTGTATATTCCGGCAGACCAGCACGCATCTTCAGCATGTCGAAATTGCCAAGAGAGGAAAGCGTAGCCGAAGTTAGTACCGCCCCGGCACAGTTGTCCCAGAGTCTCTGCTGAAGATTATCCGCAGCTAAAACTGGACTGGATGACAAGCCGATGTCGGTGAAATTTTCGTTCGCGGTGTAACTGAGCCATCTCGCCAATGGCGCCTTCCCCTGCGGGTCCACGGCAGCATAACTCAACCAGAGTCCCAAGTTCGATTCTGCGCGTTTCTGTTGCGAACCTATGAGAGGAAACCACTGCTCAGCAAGCTGCCTTCGTTTTACATCACCCCCATCCTCCATAGCCTCTTTCAGATCATCGGCAGTACTCTGAAACGCGGCGGCCAGGCGGGCAAAGAGGTTTGCTAGATTTGCAGCAAGAGATTGCACCTCTACCGGCACCACGCCTAACTCGAAAGCATGTTGGATGCGGTTGTCATAGCTGTCGGCTTTATCCAGAGACTCGAGGATTTGCTCCAGCACTAACCAGGCGTGATCAAGCTGCTCTCGTGTGTCCAGGAGTAATTTGTGCAAGGATTTTTGCGTCGTTCCATCGATAAAATCGTCCTTCTGTAGGCGAAGGGTTATCGTTTCAGTACGCTCCAACCAGCTACTGGCAGCCTTTAGACGAGTAAACGCAGAGAAATGATTATTGCTCTTATGTGGAAGGTGGTGAGCCTCATCGAAGATATAGATACATTTTTCAGGCTCAGGAAGAATTATGCCACCTCCCAGCGCCAGATCAGACAGCACCAAATCGTGATTACTCACAATACAGTCTGCCTTATCCATGGAATCGCGCGCCTGATAGAAACAGCAGTTTCTAAAGTGACTACACTTGGGCCCCATACATTGGGCGTTATCTACGGTGACCGGCCTCCAATCATCATCGCTAATAGAGCTTTCCCAGTCATCCCTATCGCCTTTCCAGCTACCCATGCTCAGCTTATCTAGCATTTTTTCGTAGAGGGCCTGGTCTCCGCCGGCTGGATCATCCAGTTCTTCACCGTACAGGTCCATCATCGCCTGCATGCTGTCGTTGCCTCTGAGCAGCATATCCAATTTCGCCAGGCACAGATATCGCCCCCTCCCCTTGGCTAAGGAGTAACTAAAGCTGAGATCGGAGCCTGCTAATATCTCTGGCAGATCCTTGTGCACAACCTGTTCCTGAAGCGCTACAGTAGCCGTGGCTATCACCACCTTGAGATCCCACGCCTTAGCCAATGGTATTACAGCTAAAACGTAGGCCAGCGTTTTTCCGGTACCCGTCCCGGCTTCGACCACGCAGATTGGGGGTGAGGAGTCCTCCTCTGCAAGGCTGGACAAGGTCTTCGCAATCTCGGCGATCATAAGACGCTGACCATAGCGCGGAGTGAGTTCGCGGGACTCTAGCAATTGGCGATAGGCGGATTGAATACTGTCCTTTACATCATCCGCCAACATCCACATCATTCCTCAGAGTGCAGTTTAAATACTGCTGAATAGTAGATGAATCATAGCATCTGTGGGCTGCTTACCAGAAAAATTATCGGAAATCGTCTGATTCCTATAATTCTTTTCTGTTTTGAATGAAACAACATCTGCTACACTTAAATCTCAGTATTATTACTTTCAATTTCAGCGCGTAAAGCAATGGAAGCCCTCAATCACAGTCAAATCCTTCGGTTCGTAGTACATGACAACTGCCTCAATCTCAGCACCCTCAACTAGAGACAACACCTGGCTCAACCAAGATTGCGAGCAAAGGCTGTTAACCTTAGAAAAACTGGATCCCAAAGAGTCCAGTACAGCCGACTTCCTTCTTAAAGTGGCTCTTGAAGACGACTTTGAGAAGGTCCGCAGCTCAGCTATCTCACGAATAGTTGACCTCGAAGCGCTCGCAAAGTTAAAGACGGCAGGCGGCAAGGCAAAAGAAGCTGCCCAGCAGCAGAGTTGTCAGATCATCGCCGGCACAGTGGATTCCGCGCACAGCGAGGAAGAGAGAACCGAGAGATTGGCACGGCTACCAGTAGCCGGCGTTAAGCAGGTCGCGCTAATTACAAAAACAAAAAGCATTGGCACTCTAGCGGCCTCAGCTGTAAAGCAGAATGAAGAACTTGCGGACCTGTGTTTATTCGCCGCTAGCGTCCATGTTCGAAAATCTGCAGCCCTTCTCATAGAAGACACGCAACTGCTTAAGGAGATACACAGCAAAGTCGCCGGCAAAGATAAAACGGTTACCAAGACCATCGCCAGTCGTCTCGAGCAGGAATCGACTAGCAAGAGCGAAGAAAAACCGGCCACTCCAGCCGTAGCCAGTGGAGAAGCTCCAGCCACGACAACTCCTAAAGAAGCTGAACCCAAACCGATCAAGGACAAAGAGCCTGAGCCCCCTCTAGTCGAACCCAAGATCGAATTCGACGCCGTAGAAAAAGAGGCTTCTATGGTAAGTTACAAAAACACCACCCGGCTCTTTGAAATCCGCTCCCAGTTAAGGAAATTGCAAGCCAGGCTGACAGATGCCGAGATAGAACTACGTGGAAATATAGAAACCTTACAAGCCGACATAGCCAGCAAGATTGTCAAGAATGATGAATACCAGAATGAATTGAAAGCGAAAACTGAGGAATTGCTTGTCTCCCTCGCGGAAGCACTCGAATCAGGAAATTCAGAAAATGCGGGCAAGTGCTGGGACAAGATACAAGGAAACATAAGCAACACGCAAAACCAAATACGAGCGGAGCTACAGAAGACAGCTAACACACACAAAGAAAAAGTTACCGAACTTCGCAACTGGAAGGTCTTCGCCGCTACTGAGAAGAAGAAAGAATTGATAGTTCAGATGCAGCACCTTCTAGAATCAAAGATGCATGTATCCGACCGATCCAAGAGCATTAGCAAGATGCATCAAGAATGGAAGGCCCTAGGCCATTCCAACCAGAATGAACAGCTTTGGAAAGAGTTCAAGAAAATTTCGGATCAGGCTTACGAGCCCTGCAAGGAGCACTTCAAACAACGAAAACAGTTGATGAATGACAACCTGCTCAAACGCAGAGAGATTTGCGACGCACTCGAAGCAGAGCATGGTCGGTTAAAAGATTCAGAGGCAGAGCTCGACCTTTCTGGACTAAACAAGCTTCTCAACGAAGCAGATAAGAACTGGAAGTTGCACGCCCCAATAGAACAGAGAAAGATTAAGGCACTACAGAAAAGATACTATGCAACTGTTAACGAACTGCGCAAGCTCCGCAGGAGCAAGGTTTCCAATAGCGCCAAACAGAAGCAGGAGCTGATCAAGAAGGCGCAAGAGCTGACAACACAGGAAGATAATAAACTGACAATGGATGAAGCCAAACGCCTACAGCAGCAATGGAAGACGATAGGCCCCACCACCTACAAAGAAGACAACAAGTATTGGCAAGACTTCAGAGCAGCCTGCGATACAATTTTTAGTAAGCGCAGCCAGGCAGGCAACGAGATCAAGCAAGACCTAAAGAAAATCGAAGCCCGCCTTAACCAGATTCTCAGTGACTTAGAGGGAATTTCCAAGAAAAGCGATGCTGAATTTCGCGAGTCTAAAGCCGCCTACCAAGACCTAGCTCAAGAATTTTCAAACTCGCTTGACCCGCGTATCAAATCACAACGCAAGCGCTTGCTAGACCGATTTAATTCCACTAAACGACTGATCGATTCCAGGTTTAGGGCCCTGCCAGACAAACGCCAACAGGCAACACAGCAGGTAATTCTGGACAAGACAGAACGCTTGCGAGCGCTAGAGAACGCGTTGCTCAAAGAAGATGATTCAGGAAAGTTTACTGCCCTGCAGCAGGCTTTCGACAAAGATAGCTGGAACGAGATCGGGAAGAGCGGAAATGCTGAAGCAGACGATGTGCTGCATGCCAGATACAACTCTGTAGCTTCCGCCGCTTCCATGACCGAGCTAATGCAGCTATGCAAGAAATGCGAAGATGAGTTTAGAGAACTGTGCATACAGGCAGAGATTCGAGCAAACATCGACTCCCCCGCTGAAGATAAAGCACTACGGATGAAGTTGCAGTTAGAGCAGCTACAAAGTGGATTTGGTCAGGCAAAGCCGGACCCGAAGCAAAATCTGAAATACGCGATGGCAACCGAATTTCGATTCTCCGCAATGGGTCCCATTGCAGATGCCACGAGAAAACAGTTCAAAGATCGCCTCGGCCAGGTTTTACAAAAACTACGCTAGAGGCGCAATTCGGTAGTAACTGATAACCGGGTTGGCATAACTTAGCAGATAGTGGCGGTGCAGCCTCGAGTCCACTTGCTTGAACCGGTTCATAAACACTTCCCGAGACTGGTCTGCTATTTTTGGCATTGCAATAGCGAGCTCTGCAACACCCTCTGGCAACAGCCCTTTATTCTTAAGCATTTCTAAAGCGATGAAATTGCTATCACGTAATTTATAGTTTGCCAGTATCTGCTTATCGATGCTTGCCGCTATGACGTCTGGGTCGTCGCTCTCATATTGAATCTCTGTCCCAAAGGCTACGTGCACAGCTCCTTTATAACCGATCATGCCAGCAACTATACTCTCGATGTCACTCTCCTCGGTCTTCGTAAAAGCACCCGTAGTTTCTAGCTGATAGAGCTCTTCCGCCTTAAGCACATCACAGGCATCATACTCGTAGGATATTGAGACCGGCACTATATGGAGTTTCCCCAAGCTTTCGGTCAACGGTTTCTTGCGTTGATACATGGCTAACATCTTAAGAAGTGCGGCCTCGGTCTTATCGATTCCGTTCTTGGCACGACCTTCGCGCTGAGCTATCCAGACATGGCTGTTTTGCTCGATACAATGCTGCATATATTCTGAAAGTAGAGTTAAGCCCTGCAATAACTCTCTTCCTTTTAGCGATCTGCGCACAATGAAACTCTTATTAAGACGCATCAAGTCGGATACAAAAGGCTTCTTGAGCAAATTATCTCCGGTCGCTATCTGCACTGTCCGGTTTCCTGCGTGATACAGCATGTAATTGACAAAGGCCGGATCCATCGTGATATCACGATGGTTGCTAATAAAAAGATAGCTTCTCTCACTATCCAGATTCTCTAAGCCCGAATGGGTCAAGCTTGTAGTCGTGTCTTCGATCATCTTATACATGTAGCCAGCTATAACGTCCTGCATGCTGGCCACATCATGTACGGATGCAACCTGGCCCTTAAGTTTATTCTTGGCAAGCAGTCGCATCAGGCCAGGAAAAAGGCGTGACAATTTCGGCGCATAAAAACTTGCTACACTGGAAGGAAATTCTGGATCCGTAATCAATCGATCTAAGACAGGACGAATCTCATCATCGTGATAGGGTCGTATCTCTTTAAATTTATCCATTTATATTCTGATTTTTATCAATAGCTTATGGATTTCTTACAGCCTTTGCAGGCCGGCTTTTGGTGTCGGATTCTATCCGCTTTGGAGCCCCATTGCACCCGCACGAACGACCCCTAGCCCGCAGCCTTCTCTTCGAATTCAGTAAGCGCAGCCACGTACTCGTCGAGCTTCATAAATAACTCCTCATTCTGACCACCCGCTCTTTCTCTGGCCTGACCATAACCTTCCTCAAACGCGGCAAGCGCACCGGGTGAGGACAGTCGCTTCTGCCTGAACTTGTTCCATTCTGCCAATTCCTGATCCTTTAGCGTGTCCTTGAAATTACGCGCCCTATATCGTTGTAACATAGTAGCCAATCGCGTATCACGGAATGGCAGGTCTAACCGCGCCAAGTCTTTTGCGGAGGTGGAGCGAACCATCGCCATCAAACTCTTATCAGACTCTGAGAAAAAACCTCCACTGTAAATCATGTAGTCCGGATCTAGCTCCCCTCGCCCCATCTCTTCTGTGAATACCTCCGCGACCTTAGCCACGAGGTCCTGATTGTTCTGCAGCATGCTCCAGTGCTTACGGCATTCTTCGAGATCAACACCGAATTCTTCTGCACGCTCAGCCGGCAAGACCGCTGGAGAAGCAATCACTGGACACTTATTAATATGTAGCGTCTTAAGGGGGATACGCTCCACTCCCTCGGCCATGTCTTCGCGGGCGATAAAGATTCTCTCTCGTATCTCAGCGACCGTTAGCGCAGTCCAACTATCCGGATCTACACGTAGATCATAGACGATGATTCCATTGTTATTTGTTGGATGTGGGCAGATAGGCATGACTAGTGCAAGGCAACCCTGTACAGCCGGATACATCATGGAAACATGCAGCACCGGCTTCCTAGTCACCATGTCTATTTCAGATTGCACAACCCTCTTGTTACGCAGCTTATAGACATAGTCATATAGCTTGGGTTGTTTCTGCCGCACTAGTTTTGCCATCTCTATGGTGGCAATGACATCGGAAAGCGCATCGTGAGCATCGGCATGCTCGATCCCGTTTGCCGCGGTGAGCTGTTCCAGTCTGAAACTGGTGCTGCCATCTTCCCGCTGTGGCCACACAATGCCCCCTGAGCGGGTCGCTGCACAGAGCCGCAGCATATCGATAATATCCCAGCGAGAATTTCCATTCTTCCATTCCCGCTCGTAGGGATCGTAGAAATTTCTATACAGCAGCTGTCTCGTCAACTCATCGTCAAAACGGATGCTGTTGTAGCCAGCAACACAGGTGCCGGGCTGGGAGAATTCTCTCTCGATCCGCCGGATAAACTCAGATTCACAGACACCTTCCTGCAATGCCTTCTGCGGAGAGATCCCCGTTATCAGACAGGCCATAGGGTCTGGCAAGAAGTCGTCCGCTGGCTTGCAGTAGAACACCAAGGGCTCGGAAATGATGTTCAAATCCTCATCCGTACGAATTCCCGCAAACTGGGAAGCTCGAGTTCGGCGGGGATCTCTGCCGAAAGTTTCGAAGTCATACCAATAGATTGAATTTCCTGACATCTCGCTACCCTATTCTGGTTTGGGCCTTGCCGCTGCTGCCAAAAACATGGCCTGATTAGCCATGATTATAGCGATTTCTACCCGCTGCGTATGGCAATAATTCAGCGCGCTGCAGGATTGGTAATATTGACTTAGCAATTCCTTCTAAACGCCCATCTGTAGTAGTATCCCTATCGTTTGACTGGTTATTTTGATCGCAGCGGGCTTAAATCCCTACGGCAGATCAAATTGCAGTATTTCCGCGCAATTTTGACCAGACACTAAACAGACATAGAAACGACAATAGAGCTCAGCAAGCATGGATTTTCGAGGCGCCCATATACTCAGCGTAAAACAGTTCGAGCGATCTGATGTGGATCGAATCTTCGAAGTAGCGGATACCATGATTCCCTACGCCCGAAGAGAGAAGATTACAAAAGCCCTGCAGGGTGCAATCTTAGGCAATATGTTTTTTGAGCCTAGCACGCGAACTCGAGTTAGCTTCGGCTGCTCCTTCAATCTGCTGGGCGGACAGGTACGGGAAACGACCGATGTAAAAACCTCCTCGATCTCCAAGGGCGAGTCTCTTTATGATACGGCAAGAGTCATTAGCGGATATAGCGATGTCATAGTCATGCGACATCCGCAGGTCGGCTCAGTTAGCGAGTTCGCCAAGGCTAGCCGGGTGCCTGTGATTAATGGAGGCGACGGGCCGAACGAGCATCCGTCCCAGGCTCTATTAGACCTCTACACCATCAAGAAGGAACTACTGTCCAATAATCGTCAAATTGATGGCATGCATATAGCCATGATCGGGGATCTGAAACATGGACGAACTGTACACTCCCTCTCACAAGTATTGTCGCTGTATGACAATATAACCTTCAAGCTGATCTCCCCCGCAGAACTGAAGATGCCCGCTGAAATTGTCTCCGAGTTAAAGGATGCTGGGCATAAGGTTATCGAAACCGAAGAAATGGAGACCGGCCTGAATGACATAGACACGGTCTATCTGACTCGCATACAGGAAGAACGTTTTACCACCAAACTTGAAGCCAATATCTATCGGGGCCGATTTAGATTAAACCAATCCATCTATACCCGTTATTGCCAACCCAATACGGTAATAATGCATCCGCTACCTCGAGACTCACGAGAGGAAGCGAACGAACTGGACAATGATCTCAACCAACATCCCAGCCTCGCCATTTTCCGTCAGACCGACAACGGCGTTCTGGTGCGCATGGCCCTGTTCGCACTGGTACTGGATGTTGCTGAAAAAGTAGACGATACGGCCAGCGATGTAGGCTGGTATACCGAAGGCAGATTCTAATAATCCAACGACAGGATTCACAGGAGAAGAGCGAACAGCAAGGCATGAAGACCTTCGACTCCGCACTCTATGACCTCTTTAAGAGCGGAAAGATCAGCTACGAAGAAGCCTTAAAGAATGCCGACTCCAAGAACAACCTGCGGCTGCGCATTCAGTTGTCCGAAGGCAAGGGTGCTGACCAGACCGATATCGACGCTGATGAAGACGCAGGCGGTTTGTCGCTAGTTCAGTCCGACGACGATAACGATAGAATTTTTTAAACGGGATACCCTACTCAACCATGCTTGATTATTCTGACTACAAAAAGCTCGACGCTATTGCTGCGGCTGAGGGAATCCGAAACAAAGATTTCACCAGCGCAGAACTGACGGAAGCATCGATCAATCGCTCCATCGAGATCAACCCCAGCATAAACGCTATCGTGTTTGAGAACTTCGAGCAGGCTCTAGTGCAGGCCAGGGACCTAGATGAGCAGCCCGCCCTATTCGAGAAAAGCAGGGTCGCCGGGGTTCCGTTCTTAATTAAAGACCTCGCCGAGGTTAAAGACCTGGGGACAAGTTATGGCAGCAGGCTCTTCGAGAATTATATCTCGAACAAGCATTCCAACATCGTTGCAAAGTATGTTGAAGCTGGCCTGCCCATAGTTGGAAAAACCAACACACCGGAATTTGGACTCACGCTTACTACCGAGTCAGCAGCCAATGGACCCTGTCGCAACCCCTGGAATCTAGACTATTCCACCGGGGGATCCAGCGGCGGCGCGGTGGCCGCCGTGGCGGCTGGCATAGTCCCGGTAGCACACGCCAGTGACGGAGGTGGATCAATACGTATTCCCGCCTCTTGCTGCGGCCTGTTTGGCCTCAAGCCCAGCCGCGGTCTAACGGCAGTTGAAGATACACATACCGAGTCCTGGGAAGGCATGAGCGTGGAACACGTGGTCAGCCGCAGTGTGCGCGATAGTGCCGCGTTCCTCGACGTCGTCAAACTACATAGCCCACATTTATATCCTTTGCCAGTTAGCCCAGATTCCTTCTTCGATACCCTGGCAGAAGATCCCTCTGGCGGGAAGAAACTGCGCATTGCTGTGCAATATGAACACCCCACCGGCGAAACTATCGACGAAGAGTGCCTGCTAGCCGTGAAACAGGCAGCGAGGCTCTGCGAGTCTCTGGGTCACCGTGTAGAGGAAGCTGCGCACCCGATTGATCATGCCATCGCCGGCAAAGCCATGTCGCGCCTAATCAATACCTTCATCTATAAGTCTGTGGCAAAGCGCGCAGAGGCGTTACAGCTAGAACTGAAGGACTGCCCTCTCGAGGCCTCGACTCTAGCCATGGCCTCACGCGGCGCGGCGGTTAGCGCCGTCGATCATCTGCAGGCCAGAGAAAGCCTGCTAGCCGCAGAGAGGCAGATGCGGGACTTTCATCAGCAATATGACGTCATTATCCAACCAGTATTGAACAAGGTGCCTGCAAAACTGGGCTGGCTGGATATGAATAGCGAAGATTTGGCAAGCTACGGTGGCAGATTCAAGTCCTATAGCGGAATTACCGCTCTCGCCAACGGTACCGGCCAGCCATCCATGTCTGTCCCTATAGCGACATCAACAGAGAACCTGCCGGTGGGCGCCATGTTTACTGCCGCCTGGGGTAACGACGCAGTATTGCTGAGGCTGGCCGCTGATCTAGAAATCGCCGCCCCCTGGTCTGGCTTGGCTAAGGCAGCTTCCTAGGCAGAGCTAGCTTCTGTTTGCAGCTCCCTAGAGGCTGGAGACTGCCCGCAGAAGCTGTCACAATTCATGACGCACAGGGCTGGGAAGCTGTTTTATAATTACCCATAGCAAAACCATAAATTAATATAATTATCAATATATAACAATATATTAAAGAACATAGCTCATATGTTACTTAATATGGAGACAAGGTATGGAGCCGCGAATTTCTTTACTATCCGTTCTTTCAGCCAGCATTACGCTAAGCCTGGCTAGTGCTAGTTTTGGGCAAGAATTTCAGACACCCTATACCGAATGGGGCGTACCCGACCTGCAAGGGAACTGGAAGAACGCCACAGTAATGCCCTTCGAGCGGCCTAGCGAATTAGGCACAAAACAAGCCTATACCGAAGAAGAAGCCACGCTCTTGGAAAAGCAGGCTCAGCAAGCGGTAGAAGAAGACAACGAGCCCTTAGACCCCAATCGCCCCGCTCCCGCACTCGAAGCCCTGCCTCCGGTGGGTAACTACGACCTATTCTGGACAGACCGCGGCATGTTCCTGCCTACGATCGACGGCGAATTTCGAACATCGGCCATCATCGATCCACCGAATGGTCGTATCCCCGAGCGAGTAGCGGGTTTTAGAGAAAAAATGCAGGAGTTACGAGCGAATCGACCTGATAGAAATGCAGGCCCGGAAGGTCGCGGCCTTGGAGAGCGCTGTCTGGTAGCCTTCGGTAACTCATCGGGGCCGGTTATGACCCCGGTAATGTATAACAGCCATATGCAGATCGTGCAGTCACCTGGGTATGTAAACATCATCGTCGAAATGGCTCACGACTCAAGAATCATCAAGATTGCCGACGAAAGAAACCCAGCCGGCGAGGTACACCAGAAGTGGATGGGTGATTCGATTGGACGCTGGGAAGGCGACACGCTAGTGGTAGAGACCAAGAATTACAATCCCTGGATCACCTATCGCGGAGCACCTACTGAAAACCTAACCGTTATAGAAACTTTCAAACGCGGCGCGAACAACAAAATCATCTACGGCTTTACCGTAGATGACCCTACTGTATATAGCGCACAGTGGTCAGGTGCCTACCCTCTCTCACGCATGGATGAGCCCGTATACGAATACGCTTGCCACGAAGGCAACTACGGCATCATTGGCATACTCGCTGGCGCTAGAAGACTAGAGGCTATGGAGAGAGACGGTGTCGAGCGCGCTATAGAACAGTAGCGATACGACATAGAGATAAGAAACAGGGAAAACAAAAAGACAAAAACAAAAAAGGTAGCCACGGCTACCTTTTTTTTCGATTCTTTTTACTTCACTGAAACGTAAATACCGACGCTCTACTTCTGATACCTAACCGCGGTAACCTCTGCCATGACTGCAATCGCAATTTCTGCCGGGGTCTTACTATTAATTTGAAAACCTATTGGCGCATGCAGACGAGAAATCTCTTCGTCATTTAGGCCTAACTCAGGCAACCTTTCGCGTCTTGCCGCCGACGTTTTTACCGACCCCATCGCGCCAATATAGAATGCATTCGTCTTCAATGCCTCCATCAATGCCATATCATCCACTCTTGGGTCGTGAGCCAGCGCTATAATACCGCTATAGGGGTTGCTAAATCGCTCACGCACGACATCATCAGGAAGTTGCGCAGTAGTCTCAACACCCGCCACATGCCAATTGTCCAAATAATTCGGCCGTGGATCACACAGGGTTACATCATACTCGAGAGCTATTGCCATCTCGGCTACAAATTTCGCCACATCTCCCGCACCTAGAATTAGCAAACGGTACATTGGGCTGAGGCTATGGGTCATCCGCGAGCCTTCGATCACAACCGCTTCCTCGCTACTTTCTGCCGCAGCTGAAATGACTCCGTTATTCAGGTCGACAATACGACTCACTCGATTGTGATTTTCTAAATCCACTGCCAGCCGTTGAAACACGTCGACATTCACTTTGGTGCTATCTATATATTCCAGAAGCACATGTAACTGTCCACCGCAGGGAAGTTTAAGCCGCGCCTGCTCCTCAGCTGTCACTCCGTACTTTACGAGAAAGGGCTTTGACTCTTCGTCGTATTGCGCCTTTAGACTGCCGTCCCTCAGTTGCTCCAAGAAGTCTTCTTCGATACAGCCGCCCGAAATAGACCCCACCAACTCACCATCCATGGTGCAGGCCATCATGGCACCTATAGGGCGGGGGGAAGACCCCCAGGTTTTCATTATCGTGCATAACCACACCGGCCTGCCGCTATGCAACCATTGCTGCACGTGAGAAATTATCTGTTGCTGACTGCTCTGCATACACTCAATTCTTAGTAAAGGATCAATAGGCTGGAAACGCTAGACTACTCTGTCTTTCCATTTCCCGCGCCGAAACGCAAGGTAGCCTACTATACCAGTGAGGATATCCGACGCAAACACCGCCCAGAAAACACCAACCGGCCCGAACCCCAGAGTCAGCGCCAGAAAATAGGCCAGCGGCACCTGCACGACCCAGAAGCAGAATATGTTAATCCAGGTCGGCGTCATCGTATCTCCAGCACCATTAAAGGCCTGAATAATCGCCATCCCTGCACCCCATGCAATAAATGCAGCCGCGAATATAGTAAGACACTGCACCGCATAGTCGATGACGACAGACTCATCAGTAAACACGCTAACGATCGATCGAGTAAACAGAAGCATCACTAGTGAAGCAAAGGCCATGTACATGGCATTGTATTTTACGATCTGCCACACAGATTCCTCTGCGCGCTCCGGTAAGTCCGCACCCAGGTTCTGACCAACTAAGGTGGCCGCCGCATTACTCAAGCCCCAGGCAGGCAGAATACTAAACATGACGATACGCACCGCAATCGTATAGCCGGCAACCGCCTCACTGCCAAAACCCGAGACTATTTGCATCAGGAAAATCCAACTTGCAGTGGATACCAGAAACTGAGAAACGCCCCCAATAGAGATTCGGATAATAGAAAAAACCACGTCTAACTGAAGCCGCAGATTGCTGACATGCAATCGAATTCTTCCACCACCTCCACAGAGATAGTAGAGCCCATATAGCATACCAATCCCTCGGCCGATGTTGGTGGCAATCGCCGCCCCATTCAATCCCAATTCAGGAAACGGGCCGTAACCGTAGATCAAACAAGGGTCGAGTACTATGTTGATACAATTCGCCAGAGTAAGCGCGCGCATTGCAAGGCTCGCATCCCCCGCCCCACGAAATATCGCATTAATCAAAAACAGAAAGACAATCGTAAAACAGCTACCGAACATAATTCGCGTATAGGTCTCTCCTGTTTCTAGCACAAGCTCGTCAGCCCCCATCAACAGGAGAATGTTTCGTGCAAAGAAGATTCCAACCAGGCCCACCAGCACTGAAATAATCATGCCTACCCAGATCGCCTGTCCTGCTGCGAGCGCAGCTGCCGCCGGCTCTTTCTCACCGATACGCCTAGCGATCAAAGCTGTGGTAGCCATACTCAGCCCGATGGCCACGGCATACAGCAGCGTAATCATTGCCTCTGTTAAGCCCACGGTCGCCACGGCAGCGGTTCCCAGGCCCGCGACGAAGAAAATGTCTACTACAGCAAACACCGACTCCATCGCCATCTCTAGAATCATCGGTATAGCCAATAGCAGCGTCACACGACCAATAGAGCCCTGTGTATAGTCAATGTCGCCATCGCCAGCCATCGCCTGTTTAAACAGTCCCCAGCCGCTTTTAAATTTTTGTAATGTCATTCAAATTTCCATAGAACTAAGTGGTCGGCGTCACAAAATCCTATGCAACGAGAGCTTAGAGGAGCTGAAGGAGTGACGCGGGCAGACTACATCCGAACAGTTTAGCAGATTGCTACTAACTGGCTACAAAGCGGCCAAAAGCGCGAGAGAAAGCGGCGAGACGAGTAGCTACAAGAGTTGATGCTATCTATACGAAGAACTGAATGCGGCATTATCGATACTATCTGTACAGCATTAGCAAACACGCAATTTAAGTTTCAGGCCTTAGCTTTGATGAGAAGAAAAGACTTCATTGGATGAATACCTGAAAAAAGAGCTAGCATTATAAAACTCGCCCGGGAGATTCTCATAGTCTTAATTGAGATCTCCAAGTCCGTTTAAGGGCGCCATAAAGATAGTCTACAATTCGATACTGAGAATCAGAGGGTTTGCACCCAGCGACAAACACTTCGTGAATTCATCCGAAGTCAGCATGAATACCCTGAAGTTATTACATATAACTCCTAAACTAATCGTCGACTCTATCGCTTGCTTTTCGAGCTTGCAATACCGCGGATTGTTGTTGCACCCAGGGCGCAGAAATTCGTCGTGCCATTTCGCCAGCCGCACTCTTGTCTACCATCGCGCTCATATGCCCAGCGGTCCGACTGGACGTATTCGAATACGTTTCTATACTTAGCTCTATTTCTTCCATTACATAAGCCGAGAGACTCGGAGGAAGGTTGTTAAGTGCTAGCCGGCCAGCGACACTATCACTGTGACGCGCCAAGGTCGTAACAGTCTGACGCGAACGACTAACTTCAACTGCCGGCCTATAAAATTCACTCACGGAATTGCTGGAAATTTCTGCGTAGTTACGATCATCAAGTGGGGTGCATCGTGAAAACTCTTTCTCTCTTTCTAGTTTATTGCAGTTATAACTGTAGAACTGCGAAGTCTCAGCACGTTGAACATCGCTCAATACGCGCCGCACCGATTCCACCGATGGTAGTGCAATTATTTCGGCAGGCAAAGATGGCGGGCTTGCTATTTCTCTCGGTTCGGCTATCTCTGTTTCGGCAATACTCGGACGATCAGCCTCCGAACTTTGCGGTGGCGGCTCTGGCACAGCAGCCGGTATGGAAACACTTTGACCCAGAGAAATTGCCGGTGCCGGCTCGGTGACCGCGGCTTCCTCTTGCGGACTAAGCAGGGAATTGGCAGGAACAAAGGCTATCTGCAATACGGGGGGCAGCGCCTCTTTAACAACATCAACCTCGCCTGCCACACGAAATAAGAGCGTCGCCGCCAGAGCAAAATGGAACGACGCAGAAATCGCGAAACTGAGCTGTAGACTTGGAGAGCTGCTAACTTTTTGCGATGGCCGAACGAGGAGAGCCTTATCATTGCTAATAGCATTGAGGTCAGCCCGGGAAAGCTTGCCCAAGGCTATGTCATCGGCAAAGTTCATCTACTCGCTCTTATTCAATTTACGCCTGCAAACCAAGCTATCTGGCGCACCTAGTAAGTAGGGCACCTGACAATCTAGACAAGAGCCCGTATCTAAAGTTCCTCGAAAAGCCACTAACCGGCCCTAGGAAAAGTTGAAACCAGGCGCCGCCCTCTCCTTCTCCAGCCCCAATAGAAATTGCTTGGTCTCAATGCCGCCGCCGAATCCAGTTAGCTTGCCCGAACTGCCGATTACTCGATGACAGGGAATAATTACCGGAATCGGGTTCACTCCATTCGCAGCTCCCACCGCCCTCGACGCCTTTGGCTTGCCAATATGAGCCGCTAGCTGACCGTAACTCCAGGTTTCACCGTAAGGAATCTCTCTCAACGCCCGCCAGACCGATTCCTGAAAGGAGGTGCCACTAGGCTGAAGCGGCAGATCAAACTGCACAAGTTCTCCAGCAAAATAGCTATCCAGCTGCCGACAGGCTTCTTTGAATGGATTGGCATCGAGCGTCCAATCGATATCATGGCGGCGCTGCATTTTTCCACTTGGAAAACCCAATAGGCAAAGAAGCTCGCCATCGCCCGCCAATAGCAGCTCGCCAATCGGAGTGTTGTGATAGTGGTAGTATGTGGCCATGTTAATTACCTTCTGATTACAAGCTAGGGTGAATTTTCACCAGGTATTATTTAGTTTTACGCATAGTTTGTTGATAGTGCTTCCACAAAAGAATCACAGCGTAGGCGCGCCAGGGCCGCCATACCTCAGCCCTGCCTAACAAAGCCTTTGGCGAGAGTGTTTCTTGATTGCTGGTAGCGGCGCGGCGCAGAATGAGGTCTGAATACGGGAAGGCATTTGGGTCACTCAATACACGCAATGCTATGTAGTGCGCCGTCCAATCACCTATTCCTTTTATTTCACAGACCCGCGATACGAATTCTTCTGTTTCCTCCGCGCCAGTAAAATCGATCTCCTTGCTTCCAATCATTACCGCTGCGGCTTTGATTGCCGCTATTCGCTGCCCCACGATACCCAGACCGTCCAGGTCTGCCTCGCCAAGCGTCTTAGCCGAAGGAAAAATGCGGTTTAAATGCGCAGACGAACAGCTATAGCTCTCGCCATGCCTCTCGGCCACCCTGCCTGCCAGAGTCGTCGCAGCCTTCACGGTTACCTGCTGCCCCAAAATCGCTCTTACCGTTACTTCCAGACCATCCCAGCAACCGGTAACTCGCGTGCCCGGGTTTTTTGCGATGATTTTTTTCAACAAGGGATCCCTGCTTAGAAAACGCTCTATCTCTTCGCTATCCGCCTTCAAATCAAACAGCAGGCGAACCTTTTCAACAATATGATAGAGATGGTGCGTATCTGGAAAATTTATATGCAGAATCGCCGCGTGCTCCTTCTCCGAGAACACGACGCAGATATCGCCCACGCTTTCGCCTATGGCTATTGTTCGAGAGTAGGCATTGTCCTGCAGATCGATAGTTTCCACCCCGGGAATCTTGCGGTAGTCCAGATACGCCAGCATCGATCGCCAGTCCAAGGGCGGTCGATAGGCTAGCCGAACTTCAATACCCTCACCGTGTAACTGCTTCGAACCCCGCCTGCCCTTGCGCAATTGCTTCGGCGTTCTTGCATAGGTTGACTGAAATACCGCATTGAAGCGACGCAGGCTGCCAAATCCGGCGGCGAAACAGACCTGGGCCAGAGGCAAGTTCGTTTCATCGAGAAGCTTTTTTGCAAAGTGCAGCCTCTGCGTCTGCGCAACGGCGACGGGAGAGGCTCCAACATGCTGCTGAAACAGTCTGCTCAGCTGCCGGGAACCTATGGATAACTGCCCTGCCAAGGCCTCTACCGAGCTGCCGTCCAGATTACCCCGCGCAATCAGATGCAGGGCCTTTGACACCTTGTAGGAAGCGCCTATCCACGCTGGCGTGCCTGGCGAAGACTCCGGGCGACAGCGCAGGCAAGGCCGAAAGCCGGCCTCGGCGGCACCTGCGGCGCTGCGATACAGCTGCACATTCTCTCTCTTGGGAATTCGCACCGGACACACAGGGCGGCAATAGATGCCTGTCGTCAGCACAGCCACGAAGAAACGCCCATCGAAGCGAGGATCGCGACTCTGGCGCGCATTTTCATATTCATCATTATCAGGCAGGGCTGTCATTCCGATTCCAGCTGGAGCTCCACTGAGAACTCATGGCCTGCCGATGCAGAACCGCTTATCAATAACTCGTAGCATACTCTATCTCGCAACAATTACTGGCCGTTTTCGGACGCAACTATCGACAAATAGAAAGTCGGAAAAACATCAAGTAGATAGTTATGTAAGACATATAACCAATTGTTATATAACGCTTATCTAATAATATATTTCAAAAACACAGTGACAATGAAGCTGGCGAACGCCGCACACCCAGAATTGATGACGATACGACCTATGGACAGCTGGCGCCTGGCACGACTATCGCCTGTGCAATCCCCAGCAGACAAAAGACTAGCGTCCTCGCGCTTCGGCTGTGCCGAAAAATCATGCACTGACCCGGCGTCGGTGGATGTAATTGCCGACCAAGCCAATGTGATTGCTGTTTTCTGTGCAAGTTGCTATAGATTAAGGCCTATAGGCGGCAAAGGGGAATGCGATGATCTCCCCGCTGGTGTATATTAGCCGCCTCTTGGGCCTTGCAGAGCATTAATTATGCTCTGCCATAGCGCTCACAACTAGCGTAGCAAGCCTAATAAATCAAAGATAAATGTAGTTGGTATATTGATGAATAACAAAGACTTAAGGAAATATTCTAAGCTAGTGGTTGACGGGGTTGAACAAGCACCCAGCCGCTCCATGTTGCGCGCCGTTGGCTTCGAAGACGCCGACTTCAAGAAGCCACAGATCGGTATCGCCTCAACCTGGAGCATGGTCACGCCGTGCAATATGCATATCAACAAACTGGCGGAAGATGTCAACGAAGCAGCTGACGCCGCCGGCGGCAAGGGCATCATCTACAACTGCATAACCATCTCAGATGGCATATCCATGGGCACAGAGGGTATGAAGTATTCCCTGGTATCTCGCGAAGTCATCGCAGACTCTGTTGAAACCGTGTCCGGATGCATGGGGCATGACGGCATCATCACCATAGGAGGCTGCGACAAGAACATGCCCGGGCTGTTAATGGGCATGTCCAGGCTAAATCGTCCCTCGATATTCATCTATGGGGGCACCATACAACCGGGCCCCAATCACACCAACATCGTGTCTGTGTTCGAGGCCGTGGGCGAGCATGCCGCTGGCAAAGTGTCGGATATTGAACTGAAGAACATTGAAGAAACAGCTATCCCAGGCCCTGGTTCCTGCGGCGGCATGTATACGGCGAACACCATGGCCTCGGCTATAGAAGCCCTGGGCATGAGCCTGCCCAATAGCTCAGCGCAGGATGCAATCTCCCAGGAAAAGGTCAATGACTGCAAGAACGCGGGCGAAGCGATCATGCACCTTATCGAACACGACATAAAACCCTCGGATATTATGACCCGATCAGCCTTTGAGAACGCCATTAAGGTCGTTATCGCCCTGGGCGGATCCACCAATGCCGTACTCCACCTGCTCGCAATGGCCTATACCATGGGAGTTGAGCTAGAGCTGGATGATTTCACTACAATTGGCAAGAAGACCCCGATGCTCGCGGATCTCAAACCGAGCGGCAAATACCTGATGTCGGAACTCATCAAGATTGGCGGTATTCAGCCTCTAATGAAGCGCATGCTCGAAGCCGGCATGCTCGATGGCAGCTGCATGACCGTGACAGGCAAGACCATGGCAGAAAATCTCTCCTGCGTTGCGCCCTATCCTGAAAGCCAGGACATCATTCGATCCTTCGACAATCCTATTAAGAAAGACAGCCATCTTGTTATATTAAAAGGAAATTTAGCACCTACTGGCGCAGTGGCAAAGATCACTGGGAAAGAAGGCCTGAGCTTTACAGGAAGCGCTAGAGTCTATGAGTCCGAAGAGGATTGCCTGGCGGGCGTGCTGGATGGCACCGTGGTTAAAGGTGATGTTCTGGTCATTCGCTACGAAGGACCAAAGGGCGCTCCCGGTATGCGCGAGATGCTGAGCCCGACTTCTGCCATCATGGGCAAAGGCCTGGGCGAGGACATCGCCCTGATCACCGACGGCCGGTTCTCTGGCGGCAGTCACGGCTTCGTAGTGGGCCATGTGACCCCGGAGGCTATAGAAGGCGGGCCGATTGCAATCGTAGAGACTGGCGACAAGATCTCAATCGACGCAGAAACCAACGAGGTCAAGCTAGACCTTAGCGACGAGGAAATCGCGGCAAGACTGGCGAAGTGGAAAAAGCCTGCAGCCCGTTATACGCGCGGCGTGCTGGCGAAGTTCGCAGCGTCAGTAGCCTCAGCCTCAGAAGGTGCGGTAACGGATAAGTACCTTTAGCCGATAACCCCTCTGACCAAAATAAGAACAATAAAGGTCCTAAATTGCCCGATTATTTCACCAGCATTGGCACCCTGCTAGACGGTAGCTTCCTGCAGTCGGGTGCGCTCTGGGCCCTGAGCACGATTCCAGGGTTTCCTCCCATAATTCAGACCGTGCATATCCTCGGAATCGCCGTGGTGATGGGCAGCGTGGTGATACTCAACCTGCGTATCCTAGGCCTGGCCGTCCCCAGTCAGAATATTACCGAGATGACTCGCAGATTAATGCCATGGCTGTGGTGGGCCCTGACGTCGAATCTTGTTTCGGGCGCCTTCTTTCTATTTGGGCGCCCCCTTAGGTATTTTAACAACCCGATTTTCGGCTGGAAGGTGAGCTTTCTTATCTGTGCGGTGCTGCTGACCCTATTCTTTCACCTGATGAGCCGACGAGAGGAAGCCTATTGGGAGTCAAGTTCGAAACGCCTGTGGAGTGCGAGGGCCGTCGCTCTCTTGTCGCTTATGTCTTGGCTTATGGTGGCCATGGCTGGACGCTGGATCGCTTACGTAGAATACATCTACTACCCTGCTTAGGAAGCCGCCGAAATGCCCAACCCTAAAAAACCTACTCTTCGAAGACAGCGAAAACTGCAGATACCTCTTATTCTGGGACTCTTGACGCTCTCTCCGGCTACTTTTGCAGGCGAGTACAGTGATGCGCTTTCTGATTGCCTGCTAAGCTCCACTACAGAAGAGGGCAAACTGAGCTTGGTCAAATGGATGTTTACAGCCATGGCACTACATCCTGCTGTCGCAGAAATAGCCGATGTATCAATGTCCGCCCGCGAGCAGGCGAATCGGGAAATGGCAGAATTGCTGATTGACCTGCTTGGCACTCGTTGTTTTAACGAAACACGACTTGCTCTAAGCAACGAAGGGGCTCTCGCCTTGCAGTCCATTTTTACTGTGCTCGGACAGGTCGCTGCAACGAATCTATTCACTGTTCCCAATGTGGCTGCTGGGCTCGCTAGCCTTGAAACTTAAATTAATGCTGAAGATCTAGAGCGAAGCCTAGAGATTGGGCAGTGAAATTGCACTTAATTAAATTCGTGATAAACCGAATGGGACGAAGCTGGTAATAGAAATGGGATTTCTAAACTCACCTAAGTGGATCGACGTAGAGAACTGGTCACTATCCTGGACGATAGGGGGAACCTGGTGGTTCCCATTCCTAGAATCTATTCATGTGATTGCAGCGGCCTTTGTTGTCGGGTCTATACTGATGGTGGATTTGAGACTGCTTGGGTTCGCAGCAGTTAAGTACCCTATAAGCACCCTGTCGAAAGAACTCGTTCCCTGGACCTGGGGAGCGTTTGTTATAGCCACCGTAACGGGCCTTGGCATGTTCATCACGCGTGCGGCTTCCCACGTGGTAAATCCCGCATTTCAATGGAAGATAGTTCTGCTCGCTCTTGCCGGTCTTAACATGGCATATTTCCATTTCCGTATTTACAAGAACATTGCCCGATGGGATGGCGCCTCTTCAACTCCCATGCAACTTAAAGTTATCGGAAGCCTATCACTCCTCCTTTGGTCTGGTGTAATGCTGGCAGGACGATGGGTTGGTCATATTATTTAATACGGCGACCAACCGGCCTTAATAAAAATAATCAGGGTACGTCAGTGAATAGCAAAGATAGCCACCCAGAACTGGACTTCACTCGAATTAGCGTCTTGTATGCTAATACCAACGCAGGCTACTTTGGCATTGCTACCGGCGTGTTCTTCTTTGCTTATACCATTAATTAGCTCGCTACTGTGAGCGTCGCCTATCCCTGGGCCATCGCAGTTGGTATCGCCTATATTCCCCGAATTCTTCTTTCCCTGCAGTTTGCAAAGAAGCTGAAGAAAAGAGAAATCACCGCAAGCAATATTAAGCCCTGGGAGAACTACTTCTTCTATTGCAGCATCGTACCGTTTCTTTGCTTCTCCAGTGCCGTATTCATCCCCTAAGGGGAGTTTGGATTCGACGCGCTTCTGTTCTATGCCGTGATCGTGATGACGCTTATATCGGGAAGCATTCTTTCCTATAGTACTTCGCTGCCCGTTATCTTCCTCTTTATGAACGCGAGCATGCTACCCCTGATTGCCAAGGCGTTCTGGGTGCAAGAACCTCTATTCAACACCCTAGGCTTTATGCTGCTCATTGCCTACCTGCTCCTGTCAGGCTTGATACCGCGCCAAAACCGATTACTGGTCGAAAACATAGTCCTTAGAATCGAGAACGAACATCAGTCTCTCACAGACCCATTAACCGAATTAGGGAACCGTCGCCGCCTCTATTTATTGGTAGAGACACTGCTTCCCTCTTCATTGCGTCGCAAGGACCCTTTCAGTGTCGTAATACTGGATATTGATAATTTCAAACTGTACGACGATGAGTTCGGCCACAAAGCTGGTGACGACTTACTCATAACGATATCCGAGATCTTGAAGGACTGCTCCAGAGATCAAGACCTGGTCGTGCGCTACGGCGGCGAAGAGTTTCTTCTCGTGCTGCCCTCTACAGGTCTGGATGAAGCCGTGATTCTAGTTGAACGTATCCGCAGCGTGGTAAAGGAGAAATCTCCTGTTACTTTTAGCGCGGGTATCGCCACGCATTCGGAGGGTCTCTCTTTCGATCAACTCGTGGAAAAGGCCGACCAATGCCTCTATCTGGCAAAGGCCGAGGGACGTGACCGTTACGTTCTTGCCGATTAAGGCCCATAAGATAGCCGCAACGCCTCTACTAGACGACAATTCGTACTCTCTCCTTAGCGAAACCCCACATCCGCGCCAGTGCTGCTTAAAGCCTAATTCTCAGGACAGGGTGCACCGCCGCGGTTTCCGATATAGAATTCCCGATATAGCGAGCCTCGACTCTAGCGCGCGGCGGATACCCACTGAATCAACTCATAATTTAGAAACATCTATGCCCTTAAGGATTGCGAAATGACCCTTTCTTTTACAGCAGATACACGCATTATTTCTCGCAGATTGATCTTGCTTGCCTCTCTAACCCTGTTGAGCGCCTGCGGCGAAGTCAGCGAACCGGCGACGACCACTCCGCAGCCCACCGCCGTGGAAGTCGCAGCCAGTGCCGAGGCGGTACAGACGAACCCGACCTCTAGTGATGCAGAGTTTGAATATGAAGCCGACCGCTTCGCTGATATTCGCATGCTGCGCTATCAGGTTTCTGGCTTCGAGGACCTAAGTAATCAGCAGAAAGAGTTACTCTATTATTTGTCGAAGGCAGCCCTGTCTGGCCGTGACATCATGTATGACCAGAATTACAAACACAATCTTCGGATTCGCCGCACTATCGAAGAAGTTCTGAAGAATTACAGTGGCGATAGACAGTCCCAGAGTTTTGCGAATTTCCTAAGCTACGCAAAGCAGATGTGGTTTGCCAACGGCATTCACCACCACTACTCTGGCGCCAAATTTACCCCTCTGTTCGATCAGGAGTACTTTAGTGAAATCATCATAGCCTCAACAGAAGGGTCGCAGTTCCCAGTTCGCGAAGGCCAGAGCCTCGTGCAGTTGGTCGCGGAACTAACACCAATCATCTTCGACCCAACGATAGACCCGAAGAAAGTGAACACCGCCGATGGCGTAGACAAAGTTGCAACCTCCGCTGTCAATTTCTACGAGGGCGTCACCGAACAGGAAGTTGTCGATTTCTATGCAACCAGGTCGACGAACGATGACGATACTCCAGTATCTCACGGGCTAAACTCAAAACTCACGAAAGTCGATGGCGAGCTCGTCGAACATGTATGGCGCGTTGGTGGCATGTACAACGATGCGCTTGAGCAAGTGGTCTACTGGCTGGAGCGAGCCATAGATGTTGCGGAAAATGAAAAACAGAAGAAAACATTTGAACTTCTAGTCAAATATTACCACAGCGGGGACCTTGAAGACTTCGACGCTTACAACATCGCCTGGGTAGAGGATATTGATTCTACGGTAGATGTCATCAATGGCTTTATCGAAGTCTATAACGACCCGTTAGGCTATCGAGGCTCATTCGAGTCGGTCGTTTCTTTTCGCGATGGCGAAGCTACGCTGAGAATTTCCGCCATCGGCGAGCGAGCTCAATGGTTCGAAGATAACTCACCCATTTTAAACGAACACAAGAAAGCAGATGTTACTGGTATCGATGGCAAAGTCATCACAGTTGTCATGGAATCCGGCGACGCCTCCCCCGCTACCCCAATCGGTATCAACCTGCCAAATTCTAGCTGGATCCGAGCCGAACATGGCTCGAAATCGGTAAGCCTGGGCAACATAGTAGGCGCATACAATTCTTCCCCCAGTAAAACTCTGGCAGAATTCGCGTATTCAGAGGAAGAGATTCTGCGGAGCCAAACCCACTCGGAGCAAGCCGGCGACTTGCACACAGATATGCATGAAGTCATCGGACACGCATCGGGCCAGATTAACCCTGGCGTTGGCACAACTAGAGAAACATTGCGCCAATATGCGAGCACGCTAGAAGAGGGTCGCGCCGACCTAGTAGCACTGTATTACATTATGGACCCGATGCTAATCGAAATAGGCGTTATGGATAGTCTGGATGTTGGTCGCTCTGAGTATGACGCCTACATACGCGGCGGTGCTATGCTCCAGCTGTATCGATTGCAACCCGGCGAACTGGTTGAGGAAGCACATATGCGTAATCGCCAGCTGGTCGCCCTGTGGTCTTATGAGCAAGGGCTAGAAGACAATGTTATCGAACGCGTGGTACGAGACGGAAAAACCTATTTCGTCGTGAATGACTATGAAAAACTGCGAGAAATCTTTGGCCGCCTGCTGCGAGAAATTCAACGCATCAAGTCCGAAGGCGATTTCGAGGCAGCCCGAGAGCTTGTGGAGAACTATGGCACTCGGGTAGACCAGGAACTGCATGCCGAGGTGCTTCAGCGCTATGCCGCTTTAGAGGTTGCCCCCTACTCCGGATTTATCAACCCCCGCATAGTAGCCGATGACGAAAATGGAGTAGTCAGCAACGTTCGGGTTGAGTATCCGAACGACTTCATGGCGCAGATGCTAGAGTATGCGGAAGATTATTCATTCCTGCCTACCGACAACTAGAAGCTGCTGGCAATAGAATGAATCTGGCAAAACTAAAATGGGCTGAAGAGTTGTTTCTGAGAAGTTACCCCGGCGGTTTCTCTCACCCGGAAATGCAGGCTATTGCCAAGAAGCATAAGATGGATAGGATGATAGCGCTTAGCCATGAGATATTTGCAAAGAAAAACTTTAGGGACCCACCTGAAATCATCGAGAGCATGATCAAGGTTGTGTCTCGCTCCTCGATGGTTTCAATATTCGAGAAGCCGAAGTTTCGTGACTTCGCGCGCTCTCTGGAACCAAAGCACAAGAACGCCCTGGCCAGCGGATTGAAAGATCAGCTGCACGGCGATACAGAAAAAGGTTTCAACAAGGTTCTCAATATAATGCTGATCGGAAAAATGGCCAAGTGGTCACTGATCAGCATCTGCCCAGTTTACTACAGCCCGCAAGATGAAGTTTTCGTGAAGCCAACAACCGCAAAAAAAGCGATAGCGCATTTCGAGCTACAAGACTTGCACTATAGACCGCAACCTTCCTGGGAATTTTACACAACGTTTCGCGCGACCATTAACGAAATGAAGACCAAGGTGGACCCATCGCTCTCACCAAACAGCGCCGCGTTCACTGGCTTTCTCATGATGAGCATGGCAGCGATGGAAGAAGTGGAATTTTAGAACGATATCCGAAGGACTAATCAGCGTGTTAGAATTACGACCGAATTGTGAGTACTGTGACAAGGACCTACCGCCCGAATCAAACCAGGCGCGTATTTGCACCTACGAGTGTACCTTCTGCGCCCATTGCGTTCAAAACGTACTGTTCAACGTATGCCCTAATTGCGGCGGCGGCTTTAGCAAGCGCCCCATCAGGCCGCAAACGGAAAGAAGACCGGGCGTGAGCCGCAATCATCAACCCGCCTCCGACAAACGGGTACACACGAAATATTCAACCGAAGAAATCGCGCAATTTGCAGGCGCAACAAAATCGACTCGAGCCGAAGATAGATAGAAGCCAGAAAAAGGAACTGAAAATGAAATTATTGGTGCGCAACTTAGCACGCACGACTGCTGAGTCAGAAGTAAAAGCTCTATTCGAGGCATATGGCGCCGTACAGTCCTGCGCCTTGGTGCTCGATGCGAAATCTGGCGGCTCCAAGGGTTTTGCTTTCGTAGAAATGCCTAAGCCAGGCGAGGCTAAGGCGGCAACCAAGAATCTAAATGGTAAGGAGATCAATGGCAACACTATCCGAGTCAAGAGGGCAGAAGCTAATGCAGAAACAAAGCAGGAGAGGTAGCCAGCAGAACGACCCGACAGCTACTGTGTAGCTGATAGCAATTCTCCATGACCGTCCTATCCGCACGAGCATCAAGCCTTTCAGGCCCGCCCTGCTCCAGCATTTCTTCTACGGCGCCGAGCACAAAGCTAAGGCACGCGATACGTAATGAGTTAGCTAGCTAGGAAAAAATAGCCCTGAATAGGAAGAAGAATATTATGGAGATTCCCGCGCCTACAGGCAGGGTAACCACCCAAGAAAGAAAAATCCTGCTAACGACTGTGAGGTTCAGCGCACCGATACCGCGAGCTAGCCCTACTCCCAACACGGCGCCTACAAGTGTGTGCGTAGTGGATACCGGAATACCGGTGCCGGAGGCAACAACGACGGTGGTTGCCGCCGCCAACTCTGCAGCAAAACCGCGGCTCGGCGTAAGCTCGGTAATATTTCTGCCTATGGTCGCAATAACCTTGTAACCCCACATTGCAAGACCCGCGACTATACCGCCGCCGCCCAAGAGTAAGATCCAGAAGGGCAATCCGGACTGTTCAGCAAACTCTCCCCCGCTCCTCACCACACCGGCCACTGCCGCCAACGGCCCAATAGCATTTGCTACATCATTCGATCCGTGAGCGAATGCCATCGAGCAGGCGGTGAATATCATCAAAACACCGAACACTTTCTCAACGCTGCTGAAATGAAAATCTTCGTTTCCAGCTGCCACTTCCTTAATGCCGCGCAGAAGTAACACACCCAGGAGCATAGCAAATACACCTACTGCCACGGCGATACCCAGAGACTGGCCAAAACTAAAGTCCAGCCCCACATAGCGCAGCCCCTTTACCAAGGTTACCATCGCGATAATAAAGCCCACCATGAAGATATACAGCGGCACGTACTTCTTCGCATTGGCGAACGGGTCGTCGGTTTCGAGCACTAATTTTTGTACGCTGCGAAAAATAAAGAAGGCGATGATACCCGAGCACATGGGCGAGACAACCCAGCTAGCCACGATAGACCACACCTTGCTCCAAACCACTGCATCTACGGAGATTCCAACTACGGCAAAGCCCACGATTGCACCGATTATCGAGTGGGTAGTCGAAACGGGCCAGCCATAATGGGAGGCGATCAATAGCCAAATCCCCGCCGCTAACAGTGAGGACAGCATGCCGTACACCAGCAGCTCTGGCGAATCGGCGAATCCTGCTTTTTCAATGTCGATGATGCCACTTCGGATGGTTGAGGTTACTTCCCCGCCTGCGAAATAGGCTCCAGCGAATTCGAACACCATGGCGATAAGAATCGCCTGCTTGATAGTTATAGCCTTGGCTCCAACCGATGTCCCCATCGCATTGGCCACGTCATTGGCGCCCACACCCCAGGCCATGAAGAAGCCAAACACACAGGCCATGATCAGGAAAATAGTGCCGTATTGAGAGATTATGTCAGACATGTACTACCTAGCTTCGTGTTGTTATTATTCTTTTTATCGCGCTATCAGCAGCAGTAGCCGCGCGCCCACGCTTTCGGAAATATCAGCCAGGTCGCCAATCTGATCGATGATTTTGTATAAAAACATAACATCAACTGGAGGCAGTGACTGCTCCAACTCGAACAACTTTGCTCGCAACTTTACCTGACTTACGTCAGTCTGATGCTCCAGGTCATCCAGCTCATCGATTAGCCCCTCAACCAGCTCGACCTCTTTGCCTCGAAACCCTGTTTCCAGCAGTTCATCCAGCTCATTGATTACTTTGAGCGCCTGTTTCGAAGCCAAGAAACTCTCGTTATAGTATTCGCGAACTTCGACAACGAGGCTCTCCGGAATCTCCATACGCCTGCCCAGCATGAGCCCTGCCACATCCTTGGCACGGTTGGCGAGCTTATCTTGCGTAGAGAGGAGTTCTAACAGGTCTGTTCTGGGCACGGGAAGAAATAGACTCTTTGGTAGCCCTGTGCGCACATTGCTTTTAAGATCATCCGCCAAATTTTCCTGAGCTCTAATTTCCTGCTGCACGGCGAATGCGACATCCCAATCTTTAACAAAACTTGCCTCAAGAAACTTACCCAGCAATTCCACGCAGTGGTGGGCAATTGCCATATGTTCTTGAATGGGCCGAATGGGAGAACGGCCAAATAAAGCGCTGAGTGAAGATGACATAATCTAAGCCTGCTTTGATTTACTGCGAGTATAGTTTTACTCTTTACCTAACACTACAACTTTGTCACATAATTGTAATATTATCGTCAAGGCTCACTAGGCCTTCTTCTCTCCAGTTAGCCGAAATCGAAACAGGCATTAGCAATTGCTTGATCAGGCCGTGGTGTTACACTAGAGAGTCTCACCCAAACAACAATAATGAGGAGTGAGCATGAGCAGTATAAGCACTCAAATAAAGCATCTACTGGCGATCGCCATTTGCGGCACACTCTTTGCCGCTAGCGGTGGCAACGCCGAAGATGCAGGCAATCTCTACAACACGCGCTTCGACATCAATGCAGGCTTGAAATACTTCGAGCGGCAATGCTCCCGCTGCCATGGTTTCGATGCGAAGGGCAATGACGAAACCGGCGCACCGGACTTAACAGGCAGGCTATCTAGAGCCAGCTCAGATGTAGGTATCTTCAATATCATACGCACGGGAGTACCTGGAACTGCAATGCTCCCAGTAGCCGCCGACCTACCCGACTCTCAGGTATGGCAACTCGTCGCCTATATAGGCTCACTCAGCACAGACCCTGCAAATATCGATTTGCCCGGCTCCGTGGTGGCCGGAGCCAGACTGTTTGCGAATAAAGGTGACTGCAATAGCTGCCACATGATTGACGGGCAAGGAGGCAGGCTAGGGCCGGATCTTTCTCGCATTGGGGAGCGACGTAACCCGGAAGAATTACTGACCGATATTCTCGATCCGCACCAAGAGGTTGCTCCGCGCTGGTGGACAATGCGCGTAACCGATAGCGAGGGCATCACAAGAGAAGGCCTGCGCATGAACGAAGACAGCTTCTCACTTCGAATAATGGATGCCGAATCGAATCTTTGGTCTTATCCAAAGAGACAACTAGCCTCCATCGAGCGGGTCGAAGAATCGACCATGCCCAGTTATACACAGATTTTATCCGACAGCGAAGTAGATGACCTCGTGGCCTATCTATTTTCACTGCGAAAGGAGAATTAAGCATGAATCGATCCATCGCTCTGCTAGCCCCTCTATGCCTTGGCTTAGGTCTGACCCTGCCCGTTTTCGCGCAGGAAGACGAATTTCAGACCGTTATCACGCCGGCTTTTAGTCCAGTTACTTGGGAACGCCTTATAAATGCTGAAGATGAACCCGAGAACTGGATGATGTACTCCGGCACTCTGGACAGTCAGCGCTACAGCCGCCTCGATCAGATCGACAAGAGCAACGTGGCCGAACTTGAAATGAAATGGTCATACCAGATACCGGTCATAGACCGAGCGGAAACAGTGCCAACTGTGGTCGATGGAATCATGTTTATCACCGAAGCGCCCAGCAATCTAACCGCTGTAGATGCTCGCACCGGTCGAGTGTATTGGCGTTATGATCACGAGCTACCCGATGATTTGCGCATCTGCTGCGGGCGTAACAACCGCGGCGTGGCTATACTAGGTGAGACACTCTTCATGAGCACTTTGGATGCTCACCTCGTTGCCATAGATGCTCGCACGGGTAATGTTCTTTGGGACACCGAGGTGGCTGACTACGAAGCTGGATACAGCAAGACTGCTGCACCGTTAATTGTCAAAGACAAGGTCGTAACCGGAATCGCCGGGGGCGAATTTGGAATTCGCGGTTTCATCGATGCCTATGATCCTGCTAGCGGCGAACTGGAGTGGCGCACCTACGCTATTCCAGGTTCAGGTGAGCCCGGCAACGACAGCTGGTCTGGTGACTCCTGGAAAACTGGCGGCGCAGCCACCTGGCTTACGGGCTCCTATGACCCGGATCTGAACCTGATTTACTGGGGTACAGGCAATCCCGGGCCAGACTGGAATGGAGACGTTCGCCTGGGCGACAACCTCTACTCAGATTCCGCCCTGGCACTGGATGGCGATACGGGCGAGATCGCCTGGCACTTTCAATTCACGCCTCACGATGTGCACGACTACGACTCTATCCAAGTACCCATTCTCGCGGATATCGAATACCAGGGCAGCACACGCAAGGTAATGATGTGGGCAAACCGTAACGCCTTCTTCTACACTATCGATCGCGTGACTGGCGAATTTCTGGAAGGAGATGCTTATGCATCACAGACCTGGGCTCAGGGATTAGACCCTAATGGCCGCCCCATTCGCGTTCCCGGCATGGCACCTACCTATGAGGGCATTCTGGTGTCCCCTCCTATCGTTGGCGCAACTAACTGGTACTCTCCCGGCTACAGCCAACAGACCGGTTTGTTCTACGTGACCTCATTCGACGGCGAACAAGAATTCTTTAAACGCGACGAAGACTACGAAGAAGGCGAACGCTTTACCGGTGGTGGCGGTCGCTACAATCAACCTATGGACGCATTCCACAGCTCCATTCGCGCCATCAATCCTGCAACTGCACAGATTGAATGGGAATTTCCGATAATGCCACGCTCATCCGCAGGCATTACGACAACAGCAGGTGGAATCGTTTTCACGGGCAGCGCGGACGGCTATTTCTTCGCCCTGGATGCAGCTACTGGCGAAGAGCTGTGGCATATCTCCCTGGGTGCACGAGTTCATGCAGCACCTATGACATACGCCGTTGACGGAAAGCAGTTCGTGACTATTGCATCAGGAAATGTGGTGTATACCTTCGGCCTGAAAGATAACTAAATCAAGTGATGCCAGACACGTTGAATCCAAGTAATGTTACCCTGGTGATATAGACGCATGCACACGTTCGCTGATCCGCTCCTATACGCCTCTAGAATGGTCCCGGCCAAGACTGCTATTATCGACGGCAGCGAGTCAATCGATTTTGCCGAGTTGCATCGACGCTGCCGCCTCTTAGCCGGCGGCCTATTAGCTCTGGGCTTGGACAAGGGTGACCGAGTCGCCATTCTCGCTAATAACGGCCAACGCTATATTGAAACCTATATGGGAGTGCCTGCCGCAGGGCTGGTGGTAGTCCCTCTCAACACACGCCACGCAGTCAGCGAATTAAAATATGCGCTAGAAGACTCGCAGACCAAGGTCTTGTTAATCGACCAAGACCCAGGCGTACTAGCCAACTGCGTGGATCATGTCATCCTGATTCCCGATGCCTATGATGCGATGCTCAGCGCGGCGCAAGAGAGTGAACTGGGCATCGATATCAAGGAGTCTGATCTAGCCGGCCTTTTCTATACCGGGGGCACTACCGGGAAGTCCAAAGGCGTAATGCTCAGCCATCGCAATCTCATCGCAAACGCCTTTCACTATATGACCACCGTTCCACAGCATGAAGATGACCTAATGCTGGTGATGGCACCCTTATTTCATGCGGCGGGTTCCAATGGTGTGATCGCAAATATCTGGACAATGGGAACTCAGGTCACACTGGCCGCGTTCGATCCTAAGATCGCGCTCGACCTGATACAGACCCACGGAATAACAGAAAGCCTTGGGGTCCCTACTATGCTTGCAGCCATTGCGGAAGAGCAGCATGCACGCCCGCGAAAGACAGACAGCCTAAAACTGCTTGTACATGGTGGTTCGCCGATAGCCACAGAAGTTCTTCGTCGCACCCATGCGGCCTTCCCCAACGCAGAACTGATTGAAGTCTATGGAGCCACCGAGCTCTCACCAATCTGCACGATACTCACGAGGGAACAAGAATTAATCGATTCCCCGCTAGCAAGGTCCTGTGGCCGACCAGCGATAGGCAATGAGATTACCATACTCGCCCCCAATGGAGATGAGCTACCTGCGGGCGAAATTGGCGAGGTTGTAGTGCGTGGGCCAAATGTGATGCAGGGCTACTGGAACAAGAAAGAGCAGACGGCAGCCGTGCTTAAAGATGGCGCCTATTGGACCGGCGACTTGGGCTACATGGATGACGAGGGTTACGTATTTCTAGTCGATCGCAGTAAAGACATGATCGTTACCGGTGGCGAAAATGTGTATTGCACCGAAGTCGAAGAAATACTCTATCAGCACCCTGCCATTCTCGAGGTCGCTGTATTCGGCGTGCCCGATGAGAAATGGGGAGAAGCCGTTTGGGCAGTCGTGGTGCAGCGGGAAGGTAATGAGATCGACAAAGAGCAGCTGATCGAATTTTGTCGCGAACGCATTGCCGCGTACAAAGTGCCCAAGGGCGTGGATGTGCAGGTAGAACCTCTCCCCAAATCGGGCCCAGGCAAAGTCCTGAAGAGGGAGCTGCGCGCGCCCCATTGGGAAGACCAGGATCGCTCGGTTAACTAATGGCCTGAAGATAGCTTGATTTACCACTCTTGCAGCGCTTCCTTGGCGCAGACGCCTACGCCTACGCAACAAACCCCGAACTCAAAACCTGATTAGCAGTATGGCGCAACCAGCTTCTCGCTAAGCTGCCATAGTCTTTTTGCCTCCTCCGCCGTTGCGAACTTGGCGACTTTCGCTCGCTGTCGCTTAAAAAAATAATGACCATCTGCACTCTTACTAGGCGAGTCTTCCGAGCTCGCCAACCAAATGAATGTATCTGCCCCCTTCTCCTGACTGATCATAGTTGGATACAAGAGCAAACCTAGTATCCGCGCCAACAAGCCTCCTTTTTTCCATATAGGAGTCCTAACCGTGCCTGGGTGAAAAGAACTTGTAACTACATTGTTATCCACAAGCCGGCTCTGCAACTCCATGGCAGTCAACAGATTCATCAATTTCGAACGGCCATAGGACTTCAGCGTGCTATAGCCTTCGCTCAGGCCAATATCGTCGAAATCTAAAGCGCTATTGAAGTGCCCGTAGGAACTGGTAAAGACAACCCTCGCAAGCCGTTCGTCAGCCGCCTTTAAAATTGCAGGCAACAATTTCTTAGTGAGTAAAAAAGCACTCAAATGATTACTGGCAAGTGTAGTTTCAAAGCCCTCCGCTGTCACACTCCTCACTCCGTTGGCACCTCCCGCATTGTTGCATAACACGTCGATTTCGGGCATGTCCTGCAGAAGACAATTTGCCATCGCACTAACACTCGCCAGTGAAGCGAAATCTGCCAGATAGAGGCTGACGTTCTCATTACCCGTTGCCGCAATTATGTCTGCGACCGCCTCCCTCCCTCTCTGCTCGCTGCGGCAGACCAGTGCAACATTTGCACCCAACTCGGCAAAACGCCGCGCTGCAATGAAACCGATTCCGCTATTGGCGCCTGTAACTACGTAGTTTCTGCCTTCTAAAGCTAACTGACCCATCTTTGCTACCGCCCTAATTTACCTAATACCAGCTGGCTGGGATGTTTCCAATTAATGTAACCGAGACCGGAGACAGACAACTCAGGTAAGCTCGATATTTTTCGAAGAACAAACACGCCGCATCTAGTAGACTAAACAAACTTCTAAGTTCGATAAAACATAACACATCAAACGAGCACTGCAGACACATTATGAGCGATATACCCATGAGCAGATTTAAGGTCCCAGAACTGAATGAGCTACCTAAAGATATACGCCAACGCATTCTGGCGGTGCAGAAAAAGGCTGGTTTCATTCCTAATATTTTTCTTGCCCTGGCTCACAGGCCGGACGAATTTAGGGCATTCTTTAGCTATCACGATGCCCTGATGGAGAAGTCAGAGGGCCTAAGCAAGGCCGAGCGCGAAATGATAGTAGTCGCAACATCCGGAATCAATCAATGCATCTACTGCGTCGTAGCCCACGGCGCAATTCTCAGGATTAGGGAGAAAAACCCACTCATCGCAGATCAAGTCGCAACCAATTATCGTAAGGCAGATATCACACCGAAACAGAAGCTGATGCTGGATTTCGCCGTGAAGGTCTCGCAGCAAGCCCACGAAATTCAGAATTCCGACATCGCCTCTTTGCAAGAAAACGGTTTCAATAGCGAAGAGATCTGGGATATTGGCTCCATAGCCGCTCTATTCGCCCTGTCTAACCGAATGGCCAATCTGGCTGATATAAGGCCAAATACCGAGTTTTACACCATGGGCAGAAGTCAAATCGACTAGGGATCAGTAACTAGGTACTGTATTTGCCCAATTACCCCTATTTGTACCCATGTTTCTCTTCCCCTGAAACTCCTCAGATTGTAATCTGCAAAAGGTAATTGCTGACAGTTCCGTCAAACCCTGTTTATAAGATAATAATAAACAACTAATGGCTATTCAGAATCCTAATATACCTGCCAGCGCCTATACCGGCCAAAGCACTCAGATCCAACCGTCCTTGGGTAGCCGTCTCTATGAAGACGATTCCGGAGCGATAGATATTGCTGGGGCAACCTCCCGAAGTTCTAAAGGGTTTGCTGCTCCATGGCGTCACGAATTTCGACACGCACGTCCTCCCCGACATTAAAGAGAAGAGCGGGTCCCTTACGAACAGTCTTGAATTTCCACTGTATTTCTTTTTATTCATGAGTAAAGGCCTGAAACAAGGCCGAAGACTCAACCTGGTCGGTGAAGCCGCTGATATTTCTCATGCCCTGCGCCTGTTGCGTATCACGCTATTCGGACCAACCCGTGACGAGTTGAATGGCTGGCAAACAGACAAGGCCCTTGCCAACGAATGGCTTGCAGCCAGCGAAGAGCTCGCTCTTAAGGACAAGTATGGCGAGATCATTCCCGCTCAAGACTTCTTCAATGTCCTGCCGTTCAGGGATGGCTGGGTAAAAGTTGACGATCAAGCCATTATCCATGTCGATACAGATGTCTTCGATATAGACAGTGGCGGCAGGTCCGTGCGCATCGATCTCAACGAAGACACCGAAATCCAGCCCCCCCGATAAAGTTGAGCCAGACTCCCTCCCAGGCGGCTTGGTTAAGATGGGTATCGAAGTGTTAGGTGGAGCCTCTGGCTTCACCCCCACTGAGCCCTGCACCGGACTGGCATTCTGCTATAACGGGGAATACCTGCTAATAGATGCCATTCCCTTCCTAGCCCAACACCTTTTTGCTCGCGGCATTTCCAAGAATCAGGTTGCAGCCGTTTTCCTAACCCACCTGCACGATGATCATTCCTCTCTGTTCCCGTTGATGCTTGTGCTTCATCGAGTCGATCTCATCACTACGCGTGAGGTCTTCAATATGGCGATGGAGAAAATTTCATGTGGTATAGGCTGGACGCTCAATGCCGTATGTGAACACTTTAATCTGGTGGAGGTTACCCCGGGCAAACGGATGAACTACTTTGGCCTGACTATCGAGCCACATGTAACAGTCCATAGTATCCCAACCATTGGTGCCACCTTCTCTACTGTGAACAAGGGTATAAAAAGAGAAATCTGCATCATAGGTGACAACCATTAGATGAGCGCCATACGCGACCTGACAAAACGAAGCCTGATTCGCGAGAGCACGACGAAGAACCTGGAGCGACTGTACACCGACAGGTTCTCACTACTAGTAGCCGACGGCGGCGCAGGGGATATTCATGGCGATCCTGCCGATGCCATTCAATCAGCTTCGGATCGAGTCGTGTTTGTCCATGTGGAAGAGTTAGCCAATGAATTCAATACAACGTTCTCCCTAGCGACTTCCGGAAAGCGCTATACGATTCTGGACGGTGGTTCAGCAATTTATACTTCACAAATCAACCACTATCTTACCGAGTGGCTTGGCCGCCTTTTTCCAAACAGGTGGATGCGCAGCCTGCTCGCAGAAGAAGAAATTCGACGCTATAACGCTGAGGATGTAATCCTAGTTCAAGATGCGACGATCCGCGGCTACGTCTAGTTGATACTGACTGGCTACTGCGAGGTGGTCAAACACGACGGCTTCCGTCTCAGCAAAGACGCTGAATTGCAGGCAGGAGACATTTTAGGCGAAATGGCGGTTATCACTGGAAGCGGGACGCGCAACGCTAGCGTCATCGCGAAGACTCCGGTTACCTTATGCGTCTTCTCGGTGGAAACGTTGAAATCTTTTATCGTCGCGGAAGGTTTTCAGGATAAGTTGCTGCAGCAGTGGTCACTGCGGCCCTCTGTCTCACGGCAGCCTCAGTTTACCAACATGACTTCGACTGTATTGGAAAAACTCTGCCACACTGTAGCATCAATTTTCATTTACCCTACATGTGAAATACGCCCCTGCGTAACAATCTTGGAAGAAAATCGTAGGAATAGTCTTATAAATACCCGATACTCTGAGCGATATGATGAGAGCCTCTCCAAGCTAGTTAATCTATTTATTCAGATACCTGAAGACCCTCAATGACAGCAATTAAAGATATGAATATTCGCGCGTTGAACGACGCCGAAACTTCTGAGAACAGAATCCACAGCGATGAGATCGCACTCAAATATGGCTTCACTGGAGCACTGGTAAGCGGCGTGAACGTTTTCGGCTATCTTAGCCAGCCTCTAACCCAACATCTGGGCGGAACATTTCTAGATAGAGCCGCCCTGAGCGTGAAGTTTTTTAAGCCGGCGTACCACGATGAAGTATTGCACATTAAGACCGAGAAACTACAAAGCACTGAAGACAACTCTATCTTCACGAGCAGCGCTTACAATCAACAGGGAATTCTATTGGCACAGCTAGAGACAGCGCTCGGCACTAGCATTTCCGAAATTCGAGAGCCTCAGAGAATCTCGCAAGACGAGGAGATAGCAGTCAGGCCTGAGATATCTTGGGACGGCATCCATCTCGACCGAGCAGCTCCAGACTTCCTATGGACACCCAAGGACGAGGACAATAGACAGCGAGTGGACGCGCAGAGAGATAACGCCGCTATTTATCGAGGGCCTGCAGCCTACATACATCCATACTATCTGCTGGATGCTTGCAACAAGGCACTGATGCGAATGTTCATCCTACCCGCCTGGATTCACACCGGCAGTGAAATAGTCATCAAGCGACCTATTCGTGTTGGGCAAAAGATTCTGATTCGCACCGTACCCACCAAGAAGTGGGAACGAAAGGGCCATCAATTTATACGCTTGGCTATTACGATGAGCGCAGACGACGAGCCCGCTATTCAAGTGCAACATACGGCGATATTTCGAATTGCCGCTTGAATGATCACTGTTTTTCAGATTATTTTTTACTAAGCCTTTTTACCCTCTACAGTATAAGCTGCTCCTTATGCTAATTCGCCCGGCGCAACAGGCATGTCCATAAGTCACCCCAACGTTGGCTGGAAACGGTTATCCAATGCAGTAAATAGTGGTAGGCTCTTACTAAGCCATAATCGAAAGTAAATCTATCATGAAATATTCAAAAAACATCGCCGCACTATGTACTCTAGCCGCGTGGTCACTGAGCATGGCCTCTACCCCCCTTATTGCCGACGAATTACGTGAGAGTATTCTTACCTTACGAGAGCGGGCCACCATAGAGAATCAGATTCTGACGGAGCGTTTAGATACCCTCGTACCCGAACTCATGCGCCGGGAAAACCTAGATGCCTGGGTCATTATTGCCCGCGAGTACAACGAAGACCCCGTACTAAAGACAATGCTGCCCGCAACATGGCTGAATGCACGCAGGCGCACTGTATTGCTGTTTATGGATCACGGCGATGAGCGGGGCGTGGAGCGACTTGCCATTGCTCGCTATGCGGTGGGTGACATATTCCCCGCCGCCTGGAATCCCGAAGAACAACCGAATCAATATCAACGCATCGCACAGCTATTAACGGAATTTAATCCCGGCAGCATAGCCCTCAATTATTCCGACAGCTACGCCTTGGCTGACGGTTTGAGCTACTCCGAATACAGAGACTTTAGCTCAGCACTGCCTACCGATTTGAAGAACAAGATTGTTTCAGCTGAGAACCTGGCGGTAGGTTGGCTGGAAACTCGCACAGCCTCTGAGATGGAACTCTACAAGGATGTGATGAACATCGCACATGGCATTATAGCCGAAGGCTTTACCGCCACCGTGGTCAAGCCCGGAGTCACAAGTATCGAAGATCTTACCTGGTGGTACCGCCAACGCGTAAACGATCTAGGCCTGGACACATGGTTCCATACGGGGATCGATCTAATGCGCTCAGAAGCCCTGCAAGCTGCTATTGGTGACGACCCTGAGCAGCAGAATATATTCCATAAAGGCGACATGATTCATATCGATTTCGGAATCAGTTATCTAGACTTACAGACCGACACTCAGCAGAATGCTTATATTCTAAAGGATGACGAAACAACTGTTCCCGACTATTTAGTTGCAGCCCTGCACAAAGGCAATGAGCTACAGGACATTCTGACTAGCAACTTTCAAGTCGGTCGCAGCGGAAATGAAATACTGCGCCGCACTAGAGAGCAGGCGGTAAACGTGGGCATTGGCCCTATCATCTATACCCATCCGATTGGCTTACATGGCCATGCGGCCGGCACGACAATTGGTATGTGGGACAAACAAGATGGCGTACCTGGCTCAGGCGACTACAAGATGAACCCCAATACAGCCTATTCCATAGAATTGACGGCGCTTGTTAGTGTTCCCGAATGGAGTAGCGAGCAACTCTCTATAAAACTCGAAGAAGACGGGTTTTATGATGGAACGAAGTTCGAGTATATTCAACCTAGACAGACTGAATACCATGTAATTCAGGCAGACTGATCAATAGCAATAGGACAACATCACGCCTCTCGATATCACATTAACCCTGAGCGATGGGGATCTGAAAAGATTCAAGACAATCGTAATGAAGGCCCAGCCCACTGCTTCCAATCCGCAGAGAAAAGCAGAGATCGAGAAGGCTGCCTATAACATTGTCGAAGTGACAATGAATACTGACCTTCCAGACTTCATCGCACAGAGACTTCTGCAACTCAAGACTTTGCTCGAAATGATGAAAGATACCGAGTGGGACCTCAGCGAGCTAGATCGCGAAAGGGTTATCAGCGCCATGGCCTATTTTGCCGATCCTATCGACCTCATCCCGGACCATATTCCAGGCATTGGCTTCCTGGATGACGCGATGTTCGTAGAGATTATTATCCGAGAACTACGCTCTGAAATTTCAGCCTACGGTGAATTCTGTCGTTTTCGAGATGCAGAAGATGAGCGCCTCGCCGCCGAAGGTAAAGATCCTTCCGAGAACAGAGATCAGTGGTTAGGTGCTAAACGAGATGAGCTGCATTCGAAAATTGCCGAGACAAGAAGTTCAGTCAATGAAGAGTTCTTGTTTCACATCTTTTAGCCTCAAATCCTCAAAATAGCATGACAAGACGGCCATGCTATTTTGAGCGCAGTGACTCTAGTCTGTAAAACCTTCAGCGAGACGCTCTCTATCCACGGCCCGGCCATTCAAATAGACAGACTCGATCGACCGGGTATTGCGAATATCATCCAAAGGATTGTTTTCCAACACCATGAAATCTGCGCTATACCCTGGCCGCAATAGGCCCAGATCATTCAGACCCAGCCTCTGTGCCGGCTTGCTAGTTGCCGCGACAATAGCCTGCATGGGTGTCATTCCCAGGCGCACAAAGATTTCCAGCTCCCGGTGTCCGGTATAGCCAAAAAAATGATCGGGGACCGCACCGGCATCTGTGCCTAACAAGATGTCTACATCGGCATCTAGCAAAGCGGCAAAGCTTGTCTTTAGCTCAGATTCCAAACTTTCTGATCGCAGCGGGGTCAGCGAACGCCTGTCACTCTCCAGCAAACGAGCAGCAACAGATTCCGGCAGCGATTGCTGCAGAAAGGGATCGAGTCCTATCGCTTCCCTACGCAATTCACCCAAACCCATATTTGGCACTACGAATGCCTCCGCCTGCGCCAATTGCCTAGCTATTTCCATACCTAGGTCGGCACCGATTCTTCCGTGCAAAAAACCTGCGACGCCAGCGTCTATTAGGCCGGGCATATCGCTGGCATACTGTTGATGCGCATAGACATCGATGCCATTTTCGGTAGCTGCCGCTGCGATTTCCCTATACAGATCCTGAGAAAGCTTTTGCTGACTTCCTCCGCGATCATCTACCCAAATTTTGATGACCGATAGTTTCTTTGCCGCTATCTGCTGGACGGCCTCCGTAGCCTGCTCAGCACTCGCCACACCGTAAAGAATTTTCTGTCCTGTCTGTTGCTCCAAGGCCAAGGCATGAACCAGGAACTGATCATTCGGACCCTGCCTCGGGGGAGCCATGCCCGCTGCGAACAGAAAACGCGCAGCATCAAAATCGCCTCGCAGTTGTGCCTGCTGCACTTCTAGAGCCAAGGCATCTGGATCACTACCTGCAGAAAATACCGCGGAAAACCCATAGTAGGCATAACGTTGCAAATGATCGATGAGATTGTCACGACTGTAGTTACTCCCCCCCCAACTCCGGTGACCCTCGTACCCCAAATGGGCATGGCTGTCGATGAAGGCAGGAACTAAGGTTTTACCATTCAAGTCGATTACCTCGACACTCTCGTCAACCTCCATATTGGCGCGCAGACCTACACTTACGATGCTACCATCCGCAATAAGCATCGCCGCGCCCTGCTGCACCGATCCATCACCAATGATCAGCCTCGCATTTTCCAATAACAGAGGAGCCTGCCTTGCTTCCTGGGCCTGGCTTGCTTCCTGGGCCTGGCTTGCGGCAAGGGGCAACATCAGCAAAACCAGCAGCTGCACCGGCACCCCAATTGCTGCCAGAAATGGCCTCAAGACAGGATAACCGGTAGAAAATCCTTCAAACAAGCTAACGATGTCAAATGGCCGCCGTATATGCATTTTCTAACTCTCTTTTTGTCTCTGAGACTGTTAATCTAACATCTTTATACGGCTATCCCATATAGGCTTCTGCTTTGATACAGAACACAGCACACAAACAGCTCAGCGAGACCGATGCGCTTGCGCTCGCGTCAAGAACCGATACAGCAGAGCTTGCCGCTGAGGCTCGGGCACTGTGTGACAGCGCCCATGGCAGTATCATCACCTATTCCAAGAAGGTCTTCATACCCCTAACACACCTGTGCAGGGATGTTTGCCACTACTGCACATTTGCGCGCACACCAAAACGTATCGATCAGCCCTATATGCCAGTCGAGCAGGTCCTCGAACTCTGTCACCAAGGCGCTGCCGAAGGTTGCCAGGAGGCACTGTTCACCCTTGGCGAAAAGCCCGAACTTAGATACAAGGCAGCACGTGACGCACTCGCCGAATTAGGCTTCGAATCGACTATCGACTACGTAATCGAGGTAGCCGGCAAAGTTCTCCAGGACACCGGTCTCATACCTCATATCAACGCTGGCAATATGACTACGGAGGAAATCGACAGGCTGCGCCAAGTCAGCGCCTCGATGGGCATCATGCTGGAATCTGCCTCGTCTCGCCTCTGCGAAAAAGGCATGCCTCATTACGGCTCGCCGGATAAAGACCCTAAGACACGACTCGAAACCATAGAGCTCGCAGGCAGAGCCCAAGTGCCCTTTACCTCAGGAATTCTGATTGGCATCGGTGAAACAAGGCTGGAGAGAATTGAATCATTTCTGGCACTGCGTCGCGCACATGAAAAACACGGACACCTGCAGGAAGTCATTGTGCAGAATTTTCGTGCGAAGCCTAATACCAAGATGGCACAGGCTCCGGAGCCTGACCTGCATGAACTAGTTTGGACTCTGGCGGTGGCAAGATTAGTCTTCGGCGCACAGATGAATATTCAGGCTCCGCCAAACCTTAGCCCAGGCGTTCTTCTCCAGTTAGTCGATGCCGGAATAAACGATTGGGGAGGCGTTTCGCCTCTGACGCCCGACCATGTAAATCCAGAAGCACCGTGGCCACACCTTGAAAACTTGGCAAGAGAAACGGCCGCTGCCCGAAAGTTTCTGGAGCAGCGCCTAACCATCTATCCCGAATACGCGACAGACCCTCAGAGGTGGCTAGACGACAAGTTAAAATTTCCAATTATGAAACAAAGCGACAGTAGCGGCTTCGCCAAGAGGGACAAGTGGACACCGGGTGCGAGCGAAGCTATTCCAGATCTGGATAAAAACCTACTGTATGACGCCATTCCCGTTGAAAAAGTCTCTGCCGAGGTGCAACGAATCGTAAAGGCCTGCGAAGATCAGCAGGAGCTCACAATCTCCGACGTCAGTCGCTTATTCGAAAGCCGCGGAGCCGACTTCGCCTATGTCGCTCAATCTGCCAACAAACTAAGACAGCAATGCAACGGCGATACTGTCAGCTATGTTGTAAACAGAAACATTAATTACACCAACGTTTGCTATTTTAAGTGTCAATTCTGTGCGTTCTCCAAAGGAAAGCTCAGCGAAGACCTGCGCGGTCGCCCCTATGATATAAGCGCCGAAGAAATTGCCAGACGAACTATCGAAGCCTGGAACCGAGGAGCCACCGAAGTCTGCATGCAGGGTGGAATTCATCCAGACTACACCGGTCAGACCTATCTCGATATTATCGAAACCGTGAGGAAAGCAGTACCAGACATGCATATTCATGCCTTCTCCCCACTGGAAGTATGGCAGGGAGCTGCCACGCTAGACATTTCACTGGAAGAGTTCCTCGAGAAGCTTAAAGCGGCCGGCTTGAATACCTTACCTGGCACTGCTGCGGAAGTCTTAGATGATGAAGTCAGAGAAGTGCTATGCGCGGATAAGCTAAATTCCCAGCAGTGGCTTGAAGTAATGGAAACTGCGCACAAGGTCGGGTTTAAAACTACCGCGACTATCATGTACGGTCATATCGACAGACCCAGGCACTGGGCCAACCACCTGCTTAGAATTCGTGCACTACAAAAACGCACAGGCGGCTTTACCGAGTTCGTTCCCCTGCCCTATGTGCATATGGAGGCACCCATCTACCTCAAGGGACGCTCTCGCCGGGGCCCAAGTTTCCGTGAGGCGGTGCTAGTGCACGCGGTAGCCAGATTGGTATTTCATGGCCAGATTCAAAATATTCAGGCCTCCTGGGTCAAAATGGGCCTCGATGGAGTGGCTGCCTGCCTCAACGCTGGAGCCAATGATCTAGGCGGCACATTGATGAATGAGAGCATTACCAGAGCAGCAGGAGCGAGTTACGGGCAGGAATGGACAGCTCAAGCCATAGAAGACACAATTAGTAAGATGAACCGACTGCCTCGTATGCGCAATACACTGTATGCTTGCGCACCATCAGAACGATATCAAACCGCTATAAACGCTCAGGAATTGCGCGAGATCGAGAATAACTCTGCAGACAAGAAACAGCGCAGCAAAAAACTGGAAAATCTGGCCCAGGCTATCTAGCAGACCGACATAAATTAATGAAGCCGCAAGACATGAAAACCAAACCCTTTCCCTCTACGTACCTTTTACCAGCCCGCCTTTCATAAATAAGGTCTACTAATTAGGAATAATCAAACTCAGCATGAAAATCGCAATCACCGGGGCAAACAGCAGTGTTGGCCTAAATCTATTGAAGCATTTAGTCTCCGAAACAGATATTAATGTAATCGCTGGCGTTCGTTCCGAACGTGCAATGAAATCCCTACCGAGTTCTCCTCAGGTAGACCCGCGCATTATTTCCTATCAGGATCCGGCCCAACTAGCGGCCGCCCTTGAAGGAGCAGACTGTATCGTGCACCTCGCAGGCATACTGATAGAGGACAAAAATACCAGCTATAAAAGTGCGAATGTCGACGCTACCGAAGCCGTAGTGAAAGCTGCGCAACAACTGAATACAAAACATTTGGTATTCATAAGTGTAGTTGGCGCAAGCGCAGATTCTGCTAACGCCTATTTCCAATCGAAAGGTCTAGCCGAGGAAATAGTTAATAGATCAGGCCTCCCTGCTAGCATAATTCGCACACCCATATTACTGGGTCCGAACACCGCCGGCGCAAGCTCTATCATAGGCGCAGCCACACAGAATAAAACCAAAATTCTAGGCGGCGGAAAATATTTCATGCGCCCACTAGACATCGATGACCTCAATCAGGCCATCTTGAATTGCTGCAATAGCGAGTCAACGAAGGCTGCGCTATATGAACTGGTTGGACCAGAGCCAATTAGCTACCGCGATCTTATTCAGAAGACTGGATCGATGATGAACAACAACGTTGAAATTGGTTCTGTTCCAATATTTCTCGCCAAATTGGTAGCATCTATTAGCTCGAGCATCAAAGGAGGCGGCATAACTCCTACGGTGATTGACGTGATTACTATGGACGAAGTGGTCGCTGAGAACGCCGACGGCGCATTGAATATTTCACTAACGCCTCTACAGAACACTCTTGAAAAAATCCTGGAGCACAAGAAAAACAAATGAGCGAAGAAACCCAAAATACTGCTGAAGAAACAGCCCCCTCCGATGAAAATATGGTTTCTGGCAAGAAGAAGCCCAACCCAATCGGCCGCGTATTATTTTTAATACTTACCGCCGCCTGTTTTGCCTATCTCTATTACAGGCTAAATGGCGCTGCAGCACGTGAAGGAGTCGGGCTTGTCGAATATATGAGTCAGGTATTCTCCACAGTGAATTGGGTTCCATGGCTACTGCTAATGATCGGCTACTCGTTATTCTACTTCGCCATAGACACTCTGGTAGTGACCAAGGCGCTAAACTGGTTTATTGCCGACATCAAATACAAAGACATCATGCCTATACGCGCCAGCGCCTATATCATCTCTATCTTCAACGAGCAGATAGGCAAAGGTGCGATGGCTTATTACCTGAATAAGCGCGATCAAATACCTGGCTGGGAGGTTGGCTCGGTCATGTTGTTCGTAATGTTCTGTGAAATATACTATCTGCTAGTCTGGGCTACTATTGGCTTCACGGTTGCCGGCAGCTCCTTACCAGAAGTTTTCGGCCTTGTGCCCTATCTAGCTGGCGCCGCAGCTGTGCTCTTGGTCTTGTGGATAGCCTATTTCCAAGGGGTCATCCTCCCAAATAATAAATTTCGCGACCGCCGTGTCTTGCACGCCTTCCGTCTGGCGAAGCCCTGGCACTACGGTGCCTTCTTCTTGCTTCGCTCTCCGGCACTGCTCGCCGCGGTTGTCGTCTATACCGTTGCTCTCAACCTATTCGGTGTCGAAGCCTCGCTTATGACGCTGCTGCCATTCTTGCCGGTAATCTTTTTTGCTGCGGCCGTGCCTACGCCCATGCGAGCCGCTGCCATAACATTTTGGGTTATTCTATTTCCCGAGAACGAAGGGCAGATGGCCGCCTTCGGTTTTGTACAACATAATTTCTTCATCTTGTTTAATGCGGCTATCGGGCTAGTGTTCTGGCGTAAAGCCCAACGCGACCTATTCGGGAAGTAATGGCCAATCTGCTAACTGCTATACGCCTGCTACTGGTTATTCCAGTAGCATTGGCGATAGCCAATGCCCAGCTCATGACGAGCTGGTTACTCCTTGCTCTGCTACTAATTGCTATCGCTAGCGACTACTTCGACGGCAAGGTTGCCCGGGCTTTGCATACCGCTTCTGCTCGAGGCATGTTATTCGACCATGGGACGGACTTTGTTTTCGTGACTACCGCTCTATTTGCCCTCTCTACTGTAGACCTGGCACCCCTGCTCCTTCCGCTCTTAATAGTTGTCGCCTTTTCCCAATACGTTCTGGATTCCTACTTTCTATTTAAACAAAAAAAATTGCGTATGAGCTTCCTCGGACGCTGGAATGGAATTCTCTACTTTGTGCCTATCGTGTTTCTAGCCACCTCCAGACTCCCCTTTCTTGAAGGCATCCAGAATCTACTAAACACGACAATCATTTACTTCAACTACATCTTGGTTGTCTCCACGCTGGCATCGATTTTCGATCGCGCAATCGCACCACTGCGCGCCTCAGAAAATTAACTTGATCATGGGCAGCATCATCGCCAATCGGTGTCTACCGCTTCTGCTATGCCTTAGCGGTATATTACTCTCCACTTGCGCTAGAGGTGCTGAACCAGATTCTACTCTCGCCCTATTTCGAGCCATAGACGAACGCCTGGGCTATATGGAAGATGTCAGCCTGTATAAGGCTAAAAATAAAATCCCCGTCGAAGATCTGCAACGGGAGAGAATTGTCCTTCTCGATGCCAAGAATCTCGCTGCGCGCCAGGGGCTGGACCCCGAATCTATGGAAACCTTTTTCATTGCCCAGATCAATGCTGCAAAGGCAATACAATACCGTTATCGTGCCCAGCTCTTGAGCCAGGAAATGCCCACGAGAAGCGTGGATATCCAGGCAGATATCAGACCCGCCCTGGACCAGCTGGGTAGCGACATTATCAGGCTCTTTGCTGCATTGCTTAGTAACGACCACCTATTGAACGAACGGGATCGGGACTTATTCCAGGCAACAATTGCGCCCAATCTGCTCACCGACGCCGACAAACAGGCACTCTATGGAGCGATGCTGGAAGTTAAGCTAGCCCGATAGCCTGGTCGCATCTCGTATTGAACAATTTCAGCTGGCAAGGCAGACTTAGCTACCTTAACGCTTACTGCGAAGAACACCTCTAGAAACAGAACAAGAATACCAACCTCTAGATTAGGGATGGATACGATGCCATTCGACATAACTATTACACTCAGCGATGACGATTTAGAAAAGTTTCAAGAGAGTATTGATAAAGGAAAACTGGCGATAAGTGACAATGAGAGCACGCAGAGCATCGAGGAAAAGTCCGCCGAACTGATACAACGAGCTGGCGAGAATAATCTACCCCAGTTCATTCGCGACAGGGTGCTAAAACTACAGATACTTATCAATATGATTAGAGATGCAGAGTGGGAACTCAGCGATGCTGAAATAAACAGCATTCGCGGAGCACTCTGCTACTTTATCGATCCCGATGATTTAATTCCAGACCATATTCCTAGCATAGGCTTCCTAAATGATGCCATGTATGCGTAAATCATCGTTCAGAAACTTAGGGTCGAAATGAAGATGTATCAGGAGTTTTGTCACTTTCTTATCGCAGAGGAAAATAGACGCAAGAAGCACGGCATCGACCCCCACGTTGGCCTCGAAGACTGGATTGCCGACAAGCGCGCAATCCTGCATGCTCGCATGCGAGAGAGGCGTGCCCTGCGTAAAGGCGGGCGCGGAATGCGCGTGCGCATATTCTAGATGACAAGTTGGAGTTTTCATTGAACAAAACCACCACCCTAATAGCTTTGAGTTTTGCGTCTCTGATTGGCTCAATTCAATCAATAGCAGTCGCGCAGCAATCCGTTGTTGCTATCGATGAGACTGTACGGAATTCTTTCGATGCGATCGTTGCAGATCCTCGGGTTACCGACGCACTATCCAGAATAGAAGCGCGGGAACCTGAAATGATCAGAGAGCAATTTCGATTGACTGAGATCCCCGCACCTCCATTTAAGGAGCAGGTGCGCGCCGACTACTATCTTTCGCTGATGCAGGATCGCGGATTAGAGGATGCCTATATCGATAGTGAGGGCAACGCTATCGGTATACATCGCGGAAACGGCGATGGCCCCACGTTTTTGATCGCGGCACATCTAGATACAGTATTTCCTGAGGGCGTAGACACTAGCGTCGAGCTTCGCGGGGGTCGTTATTATGCGCCTGGAATCGGCGACGATACGCGCGGGCTTGCCGCAATGCTCTCCATCATCGAAACACTCAATGACTCTGGCATTCAAACCCATGGCGACATCATGTTTGCCGCCAATGTAGGCGAGGAGGGTAGAGGCGATTTACGCGGCATCAAGGCGATCTTCAGAGATCACCCCGAGATCGATGGCTTCGTATCTATCGATGGGGTAAACCTGCGACGTATTACCAATGGCGGCACCGGCAGCAGGCGCTTCGAATTTCGCTTTAGTGGGCCCGGCGGACACTCCTTCGGCGCCTTCGGTCTGAGCAGCGCGATACATGCCATGGGTAGGACAATAAACAAGATCGCTGACTTCGAGACACCAAGTTTTCCCAAGACGACATTTACTGTAGGCACTGTCGCCGGCGGCACATCGGTAAACTCAATAGCAGCGGATGCGGTTTTCGCTCTGGATATGAGGTCCAACGATCGCGAACAACTCGCACTTCTGGAACAGCGGGCAAAGACTGCCGCGCTCGAGGCGGTCGCTGAGGAAAATGCACGCTGGAACAACGGCGAGATAAGCGTGGAATTTGTGCTGATCGGTGACCGACCGGTTGGACAAACCGCTGCAACAAACAAATTAGTTCAAGCTGCCGCACTAGCCTTCGACAGAGTAGGCATAGAATTACAGAGCCTGGGAATATCGAGCACAGATTCGAATGTTCCTATGTCGCTGGGCATCCCGGCTATTACCATTGCCGGTGGCGGTAACGGTGGAGGCGCACACTCCCCTGACGAATGGTTTATGCCCACCAATTCTCACCGGGGTCCCCAAACTTCGTTCCTTATCACCTTAGCCATGGTCGGTATTCAGGGAATTGATAGCGGCCTGCTCGAACAGATGGGCCGCTGAGCTTCCTCGATGAAGAGCAACACAGCAGGCCCTTGAGCGACAGCGGCGCTCAGTAACGGTCAACAGCTAAATCGCTCTATTCGGTATCCACACCCTTGCGCAGATGCCCGTAAATAAGCTCCTCGGTAAATTCAACGCACTTGTATTCCAGTAATTGCATGTTCTCATCCAGCCTCCGGTAGAGCGGGAGTTTAAGCGTCCATGCCGAACTATAGACATTGGGATCTTCAAGCGTCGCCTCATACATAAGCGTATTCGGCCCCAGATGGGTATAGCGCTCTGTTACACGCAAGGCATCGCTATGATGATTACCCGCATGATCCAACCATGTATCTGGCACCTGATCGCTCACATTTATGACCAAACTATCCCCCTCGATTCGGCCGCGTGAATGCCCCATCCAACTAAAAATCGGTGCTTCGAAGTCTGGTCTATCCATATAGACAATACGGCTCGCACTGGCAAACTCATAAGCCATAACCACGTGATCGGGAGACTGTATTATTTGAAAAGGGAACGGTAGATAGGTCGCCCTCGGAATTCCAGGCATATAGCATTTCACGACCGGATCCAAAGCCAGCCAGTCTGCCCTATTTTCCTGCTGCTTAGCCCTGGCTTCGGCCGTATAGGGGATTAATCCGCCCTCAACAATGCCCAGGCTACCGGGAATAGCGCCTATGGCACCTAACTCCACTACAGGACCAAAATCTGCGGCGCGGGGCTCGATATTCCAATGTGCGCTGCCAATAGCCTGCCAAATACCATTGAAGTCCGGCTTTGAGTCTGCCGTTCTTGGCACAGAATCATTCTCGGCCCCGAGACATGCAGCACCTAGCATCAACAGCGCTGACGCCAGAAGGGCGGCTAATCCTGGGTGTTTACGTTCAGGTCTAGCGATGAAAGCACGCATTGTCTTCCTCCATTTTTGTTATTTCGAGTAACCATATCACTTTCAAGGCAGCAGCCAAATTCTAAATAGATGAGATTAACGACTACTTGACGGATTTCGTATTGACAGCTAGCCTCTGTCCAGCTAATTATCGTGTATCCGGGTGACTTTACCCTTATTTCATTGGTCTTGAAGCGAAACGATGACACTAACACGAAGAGAATTGCTCAGGGCCAGCGCAGGTGCAGTGGGCGCAGCAACTGTCATAAATTCTGCTCTGGCCCAGCCCCCTCTGAGCACAGTGCTTATCCCCTCTTCCGGGCAGATTGTGCCTAGGGTAGGAATTGGCTGCAGAAACTATCGAGCCCAGGCTGGGGATGCCGAACTCACCGTATTTCGCGACACATTCGCGCAGTACCACCGTCTTGGCGGAAAGATCATAGACACATCACCTAACTACGGAAACTCCGAAGAGGTCATAGGTCGCATCATGTCCGATCTTGGTATTCGCGAAGGCTTATGGGTGGCGACCAAGGTAGATCGCGAAGATCGCACCGAGGGCATAAACCGAATGGTAAGATCATTCGAGTTACTCGGTGGTGAGCATTTTAAGCTAATGCAGGTACATAACTTACGCGGTACCGCGGTTCAGCTTGAAACCATGCTGGCATGGAAGAAACAAGGAAGATTTCGCCACATTGGTGTAACCACCTCCAACGAAAGCCAATATGAGCAACTCATTGAGGTAATGGAAAACAACACATTAGATTTTATTCAAGTCGACTACTCACCAGGCAACCACAGTGCTGCAGAGAAGGTTCTACCTCTGGCGCGGGATCGAGGCATTGCAGTATTAACAAATTTACCCTTTGGCCGTGGCCGCCTATTCAATGCAGTAGGTGACAGGCCCTTGCCGGACTGGGCCGCCGACATAGATGCCACGTCCTGGGCACAGCTGTTTCTGAAATATGTAATGTCACACGCGAGCACACCAATACCTATTCCAGGCACTACCAAACCCCACCACGCCGAGGACAATATTCAAGCTGCCAGAGGGCGGCTACCCGATGCGAATCTGCGCGCCGAAATGGAAAGGTTCATAGACCCGCTCTTGGCCTAGAATTCATGCCAGCCTAAATGCCGGGCTCTGAAATAGGATTATTAAAACTGGAAACACTAGCGAGATTAGAAGAAACAGCGCTTAGTATTTGGATGCGCGAATCCGGCTTTGCGTTCTTTAGCGCACTGACTGTGCACTCATTAGCTATGGCATTTGTCGTAGGGATAAACTTCGCAATCAACCTGCGCCTGGTTGGCTTTGCCCCCCGGATAGAGCTAGCAGCACTAGGCCGCTTCTATAGCTTGCACTGGTATGCCGCCGTATTCATATTTATTTCTGGAATGGCGTTGCTATTAGCTTACCCGGCAAAGGCCCTAACGAACCCGGTCTTCTACCTAAAACTAGCCGCACTGACTCTAGGCTTATTAATCAGCAGACACTTTCAAGCGACTTTCTTCGACAGGTCCAAAGTCTCTAACGATCGCCGAACGATTAACCTGGCCTATGTCTCAGTGTTGCTTTGGATTGTCACATTAACCGCAGGCCGCTTCCTTGCCTATACCCACAACACCCTTCTCGCCTCACGGTTTTTTTAAGCGATCATGATAGAGATCCTACTCAGCTTCTCTCAAGCGACTGGCATTTACTCTTTCATGAACTCTCCATGGGGCTGGCCCGTCGCCGAATCCATCCATTTTTTCGGATTGTGCTTGCTCGTCGGTACCGTCGGTTTGTTCGACTTGCGCATGATGGGTTTTGCAAAAGAAATATCCCTCGCCGAACTGCATCGCTTAGTCCCCGCTGGAGTCGCAGGCTACTCGTTAAATGTAGTGACTGGCATCATGTTCCTAAGCACGGCCCCAGATCAATATATCTACAATCCCGCCGTACAAAGTAAGTTCTTCTTCATGCTTATCGCAGGCATTAATATGGTGTTTTTCTATGCCACTACGGCGAATGAGGTGAAATCAGGAGACGCTATTTCTAGGATGTTATTTCGAGCAAAGGCCATAGCCGCTATCTCTCTTGCCTGCTGGTGCGCGGTGATTATCTGTGGCCGACTTATCACGTACTATCGCCCTCCCTATCATTGGTGTCTCTGGTGTTAAGGCCTAAAGTTTTCAGTACGCGTATTGATTGAATTAAAGCTAGTTCTGCATTAGTCTTCCTGCGCTTGCAGATGCGCCGGCTGGCCAGACACAAGCAGCGCGGCTAGAAACAGTTACCGAATTCAAAGTTCAACCTCTCTTCAAATAGGCTCTTATGCAACTTCGCTCAGAACATTCCATCGGAATTTTTCACATCAAGATAAACTGGCTCTTCGCCGCCTGCGTGTTTATGACTTTTGCCGCCTTTGCCAGACTAGGGCTCTGGCAGCTAGACCGCGCGGCCGAGAAGGTTGCAGCACAGCAAGCCATGGTAATCGAGTCCAGTCAAAATGCTGAGCCCATAGAGATTATTCCGGCCGGCCACCTGCATCGGGCAAATCCCGATTTGCAGAACCGCCATGTCTCACTGAAAGGGGAGTTCGTAAATGAGCGCTCTATCTTGCTGCTAGCAGAGTTCTTTCAGGGGATGATCGGCTATGGGGTCGTGACGCCATTTAGGCTCGAAAGCAACGGCCAATTGGTTCTGGTGAGCCGCGGCTGGACTACCGGCATATTGCCACCAGATACCCCACCAGATCTGCGCCCGGCATCGGGTCCGGTCGAGATTACCGCTCAGATATTCGTTCCCGAGGAAAATGCGCGGGTATTGGCAAGCCAAATCGATGCCTCGCAGTGGCCTCTGCGCATACGCAGCCTCGAAATCGACGTAATTGCCGATATTCTTGGTGAGCCGTTGTTTCCCTTCGAGGTTCGGCTCACCGAGGAGCAGGCAGGGGTTCTAGTTCGCCATTGGCCCGCTGTGAACGCCGACGTAAACCAAAATTTATCTTATGCACTTCAATGGTTTAGCTTCGCTTTGTTAGTTCTTTTCATAAGCTTCCTAGCAAGCAGTAATCTTTGGGCCTTGTTGCGCGGACGCTAACTTTAGCCAGATTTTAGGCTAGCAAACGCCAAAAAACTGACGAATTATCGGGTTTTCGGTAGATTTTGCGAAGTTAAGGCTTATAGCACTGACCAGCAGATCAATTTTAAGTGGATTTGGGATACTTCTATATTCAATTAATCTCCTAAAAATGCTATCCTTCCCGAGCTTATAAGAACCGGCACGAATACTTACTAAACCCCAATCAATTTAAACCGATTTGAGACCGAACAGGCTATGAGGAGTAGCAACTATGCGAATTATTTCCGCTAAATCACTGCTAGGCAGTGTTGCAGTCACAGCAGCAATGTCCATCCCTGGAATATCGCTAGCACAGTCGAGCGAAGTTACATTCCATAAGGACATTGAACCAATTCTGCAGCGCAGCTGTCAGAACTGTCACCGCCCAGGCGGTGCTGGACCAATGCCTTTGGTGACTTATGATCAGGTTGCACCTTTTGCCGGTTTGATCGAGTACAAGACAGCTCTGCGTGACCGTGCTGGCGCCATGCCTCCTTGGTACATGGAGAAAAACATCGGTATCCAGGCATACAAGGATGACCCTTCTCTAAGCGATGAAGAACTAGCTCTTATCTCTACCTGGGCACGCACTGGCACGCCAAAAGGCAGCGAAGCAGACTCACCTACTCCTTTGGTCTTCGATGACAGTCTGAAGTGGAAGGCTGGCGAGCCTGACCTTGTGGTTGTCATGAACGATATAACCAAATTAGCGGGCACACCTGACTGGTGGGGTGAGATCGATTACATTCCTACAGGCTTGGAAGAAGATCGCTATGTGAAGTCAGTCGAAGTCGTTGAAGTCAACGATGTAGACAATCAGGCAGGCACTGGCCGAGATACTGTTGGTGGCGCCTATATCTTCCACCACATGATTTGGGGTACAGCCCAGCTTAATGAGAACGGCGAGCGTGATGGCAGCTTCTCCATTCCATGGCCAGTTCACGAAGTCGGCAGAAACGCTGACATCTTCGACGAAGATGCGGGTCGCCTGTTGAAGGCGGGTTCATCAATCGTTTCCGATTCCGTGCATCTGCACTCCAACGGACGTGATACCACCGGTCACCTTGAGGTTGGTTTTCGTTTCCACCCTGAGGATTACAAGCCGAAATACCAGAATGCCTTCATCGGGTTGGGTAATGGCGTTGATATCAGTATTACGGGTAACGAGAAGGACCAGGAGCTACACGCCTACACGGTGCTTAATCAGCACACTAAGGTCATAACATTCGAGCCACACCTGCATGCTCCTGGTGAGCGCATGTGTCTTGAGGCCATTTGGGGCTACACAGTAGAAACGCTTTCTTGCGTAGGCTACGACCACAACTGGGTGCGCGGCTATCCTTATGAAGACCACGCAGCCCCTCTTCTACCTAAGGGCACTATCTTGCATATCGTCGGCTACATGAACAACACGGAGACTAATCCGAACGTTCCTGATCCGCGCAACTGGCAGGGTTCTGGCAACCGTTCAGTAACGAATATGTTCATCGATCTGGGCATTCGAGTGACCTTAACAGATGATCAATTCTTCGAAGCTATGGAAGAGAGACGCCAGGTGCTGAATTTGGGACCCAATGACCATGTTATTGGCTGCCCACTCTGTCTGGCTCCTCTAGTCGCTCCTATCGCCGAAACTGAAAGCGAAGCAGCGAACGACGTAGCTGGCAACTAGTCGAGGTTGTAGCAACAAGATGAGTAGGTTAATTAGTAAATCAATCAGCAGGGTTAACGCCCTGCTGATTGCTATTTTTATAGTAGTCACATCGACTGCCGCCCTTGCCGACACCTATCAGTTCGGACAGCACATCGAACCTGCCTATGAAGGCTGGCGCCCAAATGCAGACGGCACGTTCAGCTTCATGTTTGGTTACATGAATGAGAACTGGACCGAGCAACCGGACGTCGCTGTTGGAGACAATAATTTTTTCTCTCCCGGTGATACCGACAGGGGACAGCCAACCCATTTCTTGCCGCGCAGAAACCGCTTCACCTTTGAGGTAGTTGTACCTTCCGATTGGGGTGAACGCGAGCTGGTTTGGACGCTGAACGTAAATGGTGTTGAGCGTAAAGCTTATGCAACGCTGAAAGACGATTATCTGGTGGATAATATGGTCATCGCTTCCGAGACCGGTTCACTAGGTGCAGGCACCAGTAGTCCAGAGTCTCGTGCCAATATTCCGCCAGTTGTCGCTATTCAGGGTGACGATATTCGCACTGCACGCGTCGGCGAAGAGATAAGCTTCGTCACGCAAGTAATTGATGACGGTTTGCCGAAAGCTAGACGAGAAAGCACTACGAGTGAGGACGCTCTACAGAGACGCATGATGCGGCCCCCTACCCGCATTACCGTAGGTAAGATTAACGGACTGTTCTTATCCTGGAACAAATATAGAGGTCCAGGCAATGTGACATTTGACCCTCCCATGCCCAAGCCTTGGGAAGACACTAGAACATCTGCCAATTCTCCTTGGGGTGCACTCTGGTTACCACCAGAAGCGCCAGAGGATGGTCTGTATGAGGCAACCGCGACCTTCGATGCACCAGGCACTTATATTCTCTGGGGGCGTGCCGACGATGGTGGCCTTTATACCGATGGCTACATCACAGTGAATGTTACCGAGTAATTAGCTAATTATAAAAAGGGGCGTTATTCGCCCCTTTTTATTGCCTGAAATTTGAATATTTCAGCAGGTGAAAATTCATTAAAACTGGTCTAGATAGAATTGATCAAAGTCAACACCATGATCTTCTCAGTCGTTATGCTTAAAACACGTTATTACTAACTAATAAAAAAATTGTGCCAGGGGAAAGACATGAACCATTATTCGATTAATAAGAAAAAATGGCTAACTGGGTTGCTTCTCTTCTCGGTACTGAGCACCCAGCCAGCAACGGCGCAGCTTAGCTATCGTACAGGCGCTGAGATCGAGCCGGGTTATGAAGGATGGCGCGCCAACGAAGATGGGACCTATACTCTTATTTTCGGATATATGAATGAGAATTGGGAAGAACAGCCTGACATTGACGTCGGAGAAAGTAACTTCTTTACTCCCGGAGATGCCGATCGAGGACAGCCTACACATTTTTTACCGAGGCGTAATCGGTTCACCTTTGAGGTGATTGTGCCGTCAGACTGGGGCGACCGTGAGCTAGTTTGGACACTAACTCACAATGGCGAAACCAACAGGGCCTATGGCACACTGACCGCTGACTATCTGATCGATAATATGGTTATCGCCTCAGAGACCGGTTCTTTAGGCGCTGGAACTAGCAGCCCCGAATCCCGAGCCAATATTGCTCCCGTAGTCACCGTTCAGGGTGAAACTATGAATGGGGGCATTACGAGAAACGCAAAAGTCGGTGAAGAAATTATCATCACGACACATGTGGCCGATGATGGCTTACCCAAGCCTCGCAGCACCACCTCCGCACGAACAAGTACATCGGTTCAGGAACGCATGATGCGACCACCACGCCGAACTACAGTAGGTAAGACTAACGGGCTGTTCCTATCTTGGAATAAGTACCGAGGCCCCGGTGAGGTTAGCTTCGAGCCAGCGCAGGTAAAACCCTGGGAAGACACAAGAACTTCAGCAAACTCACCATGGGGAGCCCTTTGGACCCCTCCTCCCATTCCAGAGGATGGCATCTACGAAGTGAGGGCCAAATTTTCAGAGCCTGGCGAGTATGTGCTGTGGGCCCGAGGCGATGATGGCGGGCTGTATCACGATCAGCGCATTACGGTTAACGTAAGCCCTTAATAGTTAGCGCGGCGCGGTGGAGGAATCTTGTGATTGCTCCGCCTCTTCAGCCTCTAGCTTAATTGTGAAGGGAGGATCGTAGCGAGGTTTATCCTGATTGAGGATTATATTCGTACGTGGTGGAGTAACAAAGCGAACATCGGAATCGGGCCCACCGTTTTGCGTATCTATTAGCAGGGCTTCTGCAGCCTTTGTTAATGATGGGGCCTGCGCATCCGGCCCGAAGGAAAAGCTAAAACTCCCTCTGACTAGAAAGTCATTCTCGGCAAGAATCGCCCAGTCTGCCGTGTAATAGGTAGCAATATTGAGTTGCGGTACATCCCAAAAAAATTCCTCTTGTACCGTCGGATCGTAGCGAAAGCTAATATCCACCCAATCCCGTAACTCATTTCTAAGAGTCAATTTAACCAATCGCACAGCGTAGGGAAACTCCAAACGCAGTCGCTCGGGAGCCGCGGCCAGGACACTGTCATCTGCGGGTGAGGTTTCTGTTTCGATGCTAATTCCTGTAACATCTTCACCTTGAGCATAGAGGCCTCCAACGGGGGGTTGAGCAATGGCAGAATGCCATAGCCCTAGGCTCAGACAAGCTATACAGACTTTTTGGATTGAGTACGGATTCAATGCGCTTCCACTTTAGTCCCGCCATGGCGAAAAATTCAATTCTTTCGAAACTTTGATACTTTCGCAACTTTCACGACTATTGCCACTTAAAACTGATGACGAAGAATAGCATCGCCGGCCAAATTTGGGAAATATGAGGATAGCCGGAATATGGACATAAGATAGAGGAAAGAAGACCAATAATGCAGGGTACAAACATAGATCTAATACTCGACGAGCTCGAGAATAGCAATTCTAACACCACACATTTTAGCGAGAACTGGTCACAGGGTCGCTCAGCTTACGGTGGACTGGCAGCTGCATTTGCGGTAACCGCCATGAGAAAACAACTAGCTCAAGCACAGACCATTCGTTCCCTAATGGTCTCTTTTATCGCACCGGTCGCTGCCGGCGAAGTTACGGTAGAGGCTTCTCTTCTTCGCCAGGGCAAGAACGTATCTCAGTGCAGTGCGAACGTAATATCACAGGGGCAGATTGCCCTTCAAGCCATGGCAGCTTTTGGTAATTCGCGCGAGGCCTTCGAGCCCCCCCGTCAGGCCATAAAGGAATTACCGGACAGAAATAGCGGCATAGCTTTTAGCGACAATAGCAAACAGACGCCCCATTTCTTGCAGTACTTCGATGGCTGCTGGATTGGTGGTGGCATGCCCTTCTCCAGTAGCTACAAGCCGTTTCTAAATCTATGGGTTCGGCACAAGCAAGATGTTTCCCGCTTTCCCGTAGAGAAGCTATTAGCGATAGCCGATATTCCGCCACCGGTACTGTTATCTCATTTTGATAAACCTCCCGTCCCGGCAAGCTCGCTGAGCTGGTCCTTAGAATTTATAGAGGCGCCGGAGTTAATAAGCAGTGAATGGTTCTATATGGAATTCGAAATCGATGCTGCGGCAGATGGTTATACGCAGCAATCCGGCAAGATATACGACGAGTCAGGCCGATTGATAGCACTGACCCGGCAGTGCATGGTCTATTTCGGCTGATTTAGCCTGCGACCTTCCTAACTGACTGGGTTCGCTAAGGCGACAGTAAGATAGAGAGTAACGCAGGTTTTTGTTAGAATCTAGGCGTTGGAGAAATAGCGAGGTGACAAGTTGATGAGCATGAATACACTTCAACGAAAAGTGAGTCTTCTCGTCCTTGGCGCGTTGCTGGGCTTGCTGTCATCTACCAATTCATTAGCGCAGCATAGCCATGGCGTTCTAACTCCTGGCGTAACCTTTCCCCCGGACGATTCTGTACTAACCGAACCTCCACAAATGATCACTATGAGTTTTCGGGTAGACGTGCGGCTGCTAAAGCTCGCGCTGTATACCGCGGAAGATGAATGGATTAATATCGATTTTCAATACGACCCTTCACGATTTAGTCACAGCTTCGTCTTGCCGATACCGGGAGAATTACCCAAATCGGAATACTATATCGCTCGCTGGTCAGTAACAGATGATAGAAGAGGCTTGGTGAATGGTGAGTTTACTTTCGCCTTCGGATCCGGCGCTATACCCCCATCAGAGACGATCGCATCTAAAGTGAGCGATCGCGTTGAAATTCTGCCCTCTACCGGCTCCTATCGCTATCAACGGCCCACTAACTAAAATTCTGACGATGTTCAAATCTGGATCTATACTCGCCATACCAGAAACTTGCTAGCGGAACTTGAAGCCCTGCCCCTCAAGGAAATCTTTCATGTGTGGTCTGGCCTTCTCAGAGAGAAGTGAGGACACCTGCTCGGTCCAGCTAATGCCATGCCCTCCTCCTGTCCTGGTCTTGTAGTATTCGCGAATATGATCGTCATATTCCGAGATAGCCTCTCTATCCCCTACTTCGTTATAGACCTCTTCCTTTAGTATTACCGATAGAGGAAGCCTCGGCTTGACCTCAGGATCCTGATCTGGATAGCCGAGACACAGGCCAAAGACGGGGTAGACCCCCTTAGGTAGCTCAAGCAATTCGGATACCTGGGCCGGGTCATTCCTGATGCCCCCGATATAACAGATTCCCAAACCTACCGATTCGGCCGCCGCCACCATGCTCTGCGCCATTAAGGCAACGTCTACAGTAGCGATAATAAAATGTTCCGTATAATCAACTTCGAATGATTTCTCATACTCTGCACAATAATTTCCTGGCCGCTTCAAGTCTGCACAGAAAATCATGAACTCGGCAGCCGATTCAACATAGCTCTGGCCACCCGCCAGCTTGGCGATCGCGCTTCTGGTTTCTGCCTTCTTTATTCTAACCACTGTAGAACCCTGCAAAAAACTTGAGGTCGCGGCGGCCTGACCCGCAGTTATAAGGTCAGCAAATAGCTCCGGCTCAATAGCCTGATCTGTAAATTTTCGAATACTGCGGTGGGACTTCAGCAAGTCAATCACTGAGCTCATGAGAACATCCTATTAGTTGGTCAAGTAAGATAGTTAGGTAGATAGCTTAAAAATTAATGGCTAGTGTTAGTAAGATTGTCGAGGAATGCCGGCACGATATCGTTGGCGAGATTTGATTCAGCATTAAATAAAAGCACTAGCCCTATGTTTGCCTCAGGCACAAATGCCATCTCAGACCTATAGCCACGCACACCGCCCCCATGATGCACTACACGCTGCCCCTCGTACTCAAACACTCGCCAACCCGTCGCATAGTAAGCCTTTTCTAGACCCGACCAGCGGTTGAAATAGTTGCCTCTGGGAGTTGCGATAATAGGTTCGTGTAACTGGGAAAGAAAATTGGGAGACAGCACCTCTGGAAAAGCCCCCAGATTAGCTCGCACCCACATACTCATGTCGAAGATGCTTGCGTTAATTCCTGAGGCAGGAGCGACCGAGTAATAGGCAGGATTAGTAGAGGTGGTGCGCCATGCGCCTCTCGATTGGCGATGCGGAGCTGTTGCCTCTGCATTTCCCAAATAGGGCTCCATTCCTACTGATGCCGTAATCATTCCCAGAGGTTTAAAAATTTGTTCGTAAATAAATTTTTCATAACTCTCGCCAGTGCTCTGCTCGACGACATCACCAATCAGAGAAAAGACTACGTTCTGATAGCCATAACAATCGCCCGGCTGACATACCGTTGGAATCTTCGAGAAACTTGACTTGATGCGATCATAGCCCACTCCGTCGTCCAGTAAATTAGAATAGGAGTGCGGCATCAAGCCTGTCGAATGGCTTACCACATGCTTGAGCGTGATATCATCGGATGAACGACGCGTACCTAGGTGCATTGAAGGAAAAAGTTCGGTGAGCTTTGTGTCCCAGGTTAGATAATGCTGATCAACCAAGAGCGCCGCTGACGTGCCGGCAAAGGTCTTGGACATCGAGGCAATACGAAATACAGAGTCGGTGTGTACAGGCTCCCGAGTTTCGATGCTTTTCACACCCCATGTCTGCATATGCATGATGCCTTCACGGGAGACTATCGCCAAGGCAACACCTGGAATTTCCTTTTCTCGAGTCGAAGCTTCCATCCAGCCTACAAATTTGGACAGATCGTAGTTGTAGTTAGCCTCCAAAGTAGGATCACCGGCTAATAGTGACGAACTACCCAGAGATAAACTAAAGGCAAAGAAGCTGATGAGCAGAGTTCGAATTTTGATAGATACTTCCCTGTTATGGATGCACATAGTCACTGGATGAATCTCGGCGGTTTTATCACCTGGTTTTGACTTAATTATCGGATCACTCATTGCTCGCAGATGTGCAATAGCAGATCACTAGTTTAACCGCGTTGTCGAACGCTGGGTACCAATTGCATCAGACACGGCATTATCCCGATGCAGGTATTGAGCGAGCGTTTTTGGCGGCAATAAAAAAGCCGACCTAACTTTAGTTAATTCTACTTAACTCTAGTTAAGTCGGCCAAGCGGGGGCACTTTTTAGTTAAAAGAATCTAGCCCGGTAGCCGCGCTGCCCCGGTAAACACGACTTCGTTTCGCATTAGGGGAGAAACAACAGCATTCTGCGCCCGTCTCGAATGATAGTTAGAGCGGTCAGGCTGCCGCTCGAGCCCTCGGCGTTCGCTGAAGTGGCAGCATTGAATGCCTCAAGGTCAGCTATTTGCCTGCGGTTTACCTCTATAATTACATCACCTTCTCGCAATCCTGCCGCCCAAGAACCTCTTGACTGACTTAAAGAAAAAACTTCAACACCCTGTTTTACATCAAAATTACTACCCCGTGTAGCTTCTAGCATTGCCCCGCGGAATTCCTTGTTGACCATATCGAGCGAATCGGCAGGAGCAGCCGCCTGACCCGAGGCCCCCCGATCCTGGCTTGCAGGTTTCGCGCTTGCCATTGCGATACAGCGCCAACTCTACCTGCTGCTCCTGAAGCATGAGCCCCACCCTATTTCGCAACTGCCTGCTGCCATGTACCTCTTCCCCATCTATCCCCACAATGACATCCGACACCTGCACACCAGCCTTATCCGCGGCACTATCGGGCATCACACTCGTCACAACAGCGCCATAATCAACCTCAACGTCTAACGCTGCGACAATATCAGGGGTAGCGTCGGCTATGGTCACGCCAAGCAGCCCGCGCCGTACCTCTCCATCGCGTCTCAGGTGCTCCATGACCGTTGCCACCATATCTGTAGGCACAGCAAAGCCTATACCGTTACTGCCGCCACTACCGCTTATGATCGCCGTGTTGATCCCTATTAACCTACCCTCCATATCAACAAGTGCGCCACCGAAATTACCCCGGTTAATGGCCGCATCTGTCTGGATAAAGTCCTCATAGTTATCATTGTTTATGCCTGCACGGCCCAGAGCGCTGACAATACCCGAGGTAACCGTTTGCCCGATACCGAACGGATTGCCAATGGCGACAACATAATCGCCAACGGCGACTGTGCTGACATCGGCAAAGTCAATTTCAACGAGGTTCTCTGCCTCGACCTGCAATAGCGCTATGTCGGTGCCAGGATCACTGCCTAGGAGCTTCGCTCTCAGACTTCTATCATCACTGAGCCGCACTGTTATCTGAGAGGCATCTGCAACTACATGATGATTCATGATAATAGGCCTACGGAGGCATCGACTATTACCCCTGACCCGGGACCAGTCGCGTAGGACCGCTGAGGTGCTTCATTATTCCGCTCGGGGGCTTCTCCGAAGAAGCGTCTCGCGCCTTCCGGCAACTCCTCACCATTGAAAAAATAGCGTCCCCCAGTGGGTATGGCTTTGCTGACATTGATACTGACTACGGCGGGAGTAACCTGTTCTAACATAGTTGCCAGAGAGGGTATGCCCTGCCTTAAAGCCGCAGTGCTTATAGCTTGAGCTGCCAAGAACATAAGCGCCACCACTGTAAGTAATTTCCCCGATCTAATTGATATTCCACTCTTCATCTTGAAATCTCCTCTTTAAACCCTATAAATGAACATAGGTCGCAGATTTACTGGCCTGCAGACCGCCATACATGCAGTTTGGAAAGAGAGACGACGAATAACCTTAAATTGAGGTGATTTTTATGTCCAGAAAACCTTCTGAGGGAGAAAAATACGGTTTGAGTGGTCTCATTAACTTAGAATATGTTTCGAATTGAGAGCAATCGAGGCCATACTGCGGCGCTTCATGGCAATCTCGAATCGAGAGCTTCTCTCAGCTTTTGTTAAAAAGGTTTAAATAGGTTTGAAAAGTGAAAAATTAGCGGAGCACTATGTCTATTACGATCACTGAACAACGTGAAGAGGGTTTTGCCCTTTCACTGCATGCTGCAGCACCAGCGCTTGCCCGACCATTCTCGTTTGGAGACTGGCGCGTGCTGCCACACTTGAACCGGCTGCAGCATCTCGCTAGCAGCGAGGAGCGCCAGTTAGAGCCGCGCCTGGTTAAACTGCTTTGTTTTTTAGCGGCAAATGAGCATCAGGTTCTTTCACGTGAGGAGTTAGTACAGGAATTATGGCCTCGGGTCATAGTGAATGAAAACTCGCTCACCCGAGCGATCTCGGAGCTACGCAAGCAATTGCAATCGGCAAACGCTGCGCATTCCAACTATATTGAAACTATTCCCAAGCGGGGTTACCGCCTCATTCCTACGGTCGAATTTACAGAGAATCGGCAAACAGCCTCTTTACTCGCCAATTCTACCCCGTGGAGCGAGTCGCTCATGCAGTCTCATCGAAGAGTTAACGCTGCCATTGCGGCCGCCTGCCTATGCCTGATAATTGCTGGGTGGATGTATCAAGATACTGAGAGCTTGATCGACATAAATCGAGGTCCGCTGTTGTTGAGTGACGACGTACTCAATGAAGAACCCGACTATTTGGGTGGCACGCTGCAGTTAAGTACGATCGAGGGAAGTTCTGCCGTCGTTGAGTCTATCGCATCACCCCTAGTCTCTCTGGACGAGAAGCAATACGCCTTCATTCAATATGACACGTCCGGCTCAACCATTTTTCTTGGCGGATTTGGTACGGCAATCGAACCCGTCCCTGTTTACTACAGCAATAGACAGCTCTTCAATTTGGCCTGGTCTCCAGTCGGAAACAATTTGCTGTTTGCAAGAAGGCCGAATGTTTCAACCGCGGCTGTATTTTCGCCCCTAGATGAGACAGCCGAGTTGCTTATGTTAAATCTAAACACGCTGGAGACGACGCGACTAGTGGAGGACATCAGCCCAGCCGATAATGAGCCCTCTACCAGTCTCAATCTCACCTAGACATTATCGAGCAAGCAACACCCTCCCTACTCGAATATCTACATCTGATGGCTGGCGGGGCCCACTACCGTTGAAAGATACGAGGTGACTATAAGAATTGCCGCGGCAATCGCTAGCTCCACACGAATCGAAATTTGTAGCCGCGAGATACTCCCACTAGCAAGCATCGAAGGCACCAAAACAAGTTTATTTATAGCGGCGACAGCTAGGATAGCAGCGACTAGAACCAGCTTAACTAGCAAGACCGCGCCGTATCCAGTATTTATCAAGTCGAACGGCGAGTCTAACAACTCCCACGACATTAAAATGCCTGCCAGAAAGACAATCGAGAGGATGACGATAGCATTATCACCAAAGCGCTTAAGCGTCTTCTGCAATATTTCCAGACTTGCGCTCTTGCTCAATTGCAAAAACGGATAGAGACAACCAATCCATAGAGCGAAGGCTATAAAATGCAGCACTATGGAAGTCTGAGCCACGATACTTAGTACGGAAACATGACCGCTTACCCTATGAGAAAAGGCTAATATGATCAGGGCCGCGAACTGAATTACAAATAGAAATCGTGCCACAGGAACGGATAGCTTGCTATCCGCATACTGAAGCTTCTTCAGAAAGACTACACTTGCCCCCCCTGCCAATAAAAAGGCTAACAGCCTGAACAAGGTGACATCACCGAGACTGGTGTCCAACAAAATAGAGGCCATCCCCCAGTCAAACATTCCCCCTACACCGCTGTCGTTTATCAAACCGACTTGCACGAGGAAGCCGAGCAGGACCCCGTGAAAACCGACGACTGCGCCGACAAAGACAGTGGAAAAATTGGAGAATAGCGTTGCCCTGCTTCCATTGGAATAAAGCAAAGCAGCTAGGCTGCCTCCAGCTATACTGAAGGCAGCAAAGTAGAGGAGAAGTTTGGCCAGAAGGCTTGCCAGCTCCCAATTGTCAGGGAGTGAAAACATCAAGCGCCCCGATTCAACTAGTGTCCGTGGCTCGCGTCTTCGCCGGTATGATCTTCGGCCGCCGACGGGTCAACAGTAAAACTGTAACTATCTGCTACCGTGTGGCCGTCTGCACCAATGACCGCCCAGTTAACGGTGAACGCACCTGGATGCATGCCGGGGGTTTCGATCATGAATGTGGCTTTAGGTTCGCTGTTGCTCTCAAAATTAGTTGGCATTTCGTGGCCCACTCCCATCAGCTCCAACTTAACCAGTTTCACCGGCCCGTTGAATCTCAGGTTAATATGCCCTGGTCCCTCCCTAATTATCGCACCGTCACCTGGAGCGGCCTCTTTCAATGCCGTATGCGCAAAGGCAGTAGTGGAAACCAGTAGCGTGAAAACAGCGCAGGCAATGACCCGTGATGCCGACCGAAGAGACAATTGAGAATGTTTCATAGAAACCTCAGATTAGGAAAAGTTAGTCAGATTCAGGGATTATCGCAGCTTGAAAGGGAATAGGCGAATCAGGAACTATGCGTCAAATTGTCGCAGAATCTAGAGCCCTCACACCCTGATCCGAGCCGGATATCGCCGTATTAGGTGCCTTTCTTTTTCCATACCTGACTTCTGGGCGAGAGCGTGATCTCATCAAAAACCGTGCCGGCTCGCGACGCCAATACCACCATCACGGCCTGTGCAATATCCTCCGGCTCGATCGCGTTCTCGGGTGACTGCTCTGGCTCAAACTGTAATCGATCGAAGAATGGCGTACGCACGGCTCCCGGATTAATCAGGGTCACCCGAAGCCCAGACTTGCCGCTCTCTTCACGCAGCGCCTGGGAAAACCCGCGAATAGCAAACTTACTGGCACAATAGATACTGCCCTGCCTGGCACCCCTGAGAGCCGCTTCGGAGCCCATAAACAGGATATCACCCTCACCCTGCCTTTTTAGCAGGGGCAGGAAGGCTTTTGTAACAATTACCTGACTCGTGAGATTGGTATCCATAACCAATCGAATATCTTTCACCGAGAGCTGCTCTAGGAACCCCATCCTGCCGATGCCGGCATTATTGATAAGCGCCTTCACTGGCATGTCTATACCTTCAACCAGTGCTGACATTGTATCGGGCAGCGCATCTAAATTGGCAAGATTGATACTTCGGCCAATAAAATTCGGATGTTCCAGGCCCGCTTTCGCAAGGTTATTGGCAATACCTAGAACCACATAACCCTCTTCAAGCAACGCCCTTACTAGGCATAGACCTATACCAGAGGATGCACCTGTCACTACGACCATCTTTTTAGTGCTTGTCTTGCCCAATCTGAATACTCCAAAATACCTTCGACTATTACCCGCAGCGGTAATACTGCTGCGGTGAGACATGGCTGAACAATATTTTCTCTATGGCCGCCAATTGTAAAGACTCATCCTCACTCTTTAGCGCTATCATTCCATCCGCAGTCGTCGTGGGTCGCGCAAACAATTCTTCATCTGGGTAGAGTTTAACAATTCTCTTGTGAAAATCGATTGGCATCCTAAACAAGCCGCTACTTACAGAGTGAATTTTTTTTGCATCAAGCTTCGCAAACACTTGTGCAAATAAATTCTCATAGGGAGTCAAGCCCAGAGAATCCAATATCAATGGCTCGAAACGAAGAGCAACTCTCCAACCGGCGAGCTGCAATTTTTGCAAAGCTTCGAGTCTTTTATCGATCGATGGCACTTTATGCTCCCAACGTGCACCCGCCTCGTGAGAGGTGAAACTCATCGCAATGACGCAGTTAGGAATAACCGGCTGCTCAAGTAAGTGGCGAATCTGCGTGCTCTTCGTTCTGATCTCTAACTCAGCATTAGGGTATTCTCCAAACAGCGGCACAAAATGCTTACAGAAATCGCTGACTGGCTCTAGCGCCAGGCTGTCACAGTCGTAACCGCTGTAATAGACGCCACCACCAGAATTTTCCTCTATTTTGCTAGCGATGGCTTCTTCGAAATCTTCGTAATTAACGAATAGAACGTAGTTAGCTGAGCTATACATGCCCTGCAGAAAACAATAGCGACAATCGTATACACAGTTCAGCATATGCGAAAAGTAATAACTCCTGCTGTCGTTGTAACCGTAGCCATCCGGTGCCGCAAGCACCTTACTCCCGTACTTTTTCGCAAGTATTAACGCAGGGGCCTTCTTCTGCAGACGAAAGTTCTGAGATTTTCGATTGAACACCTCCCCATAGCGCTCACAGACGACCCGCGGCACTTGGGGGAAACGATCGAGCATTTTTTTAACTCGGCTCGTTTCCAACACTTCTTCTTCGATGTAGATCGTCGAAAACATATCACTCACCACTACTGTTTGCCTACTCTGTCAATCTGTGCCGAGAGCTGGCTGATAACTTTTTTACTGTGACTTCCAGCAAGACTTATGACACTTTCCAGATCAGACTCCAGGCCCAGCGCCTTGTAACGTAGACAGAGCCGCCTCAACTGCAATTTCTGATTTACCGTTAGATGCATACGCGAACAAAGATCACGATAGACTTCAGGTATGCGATTACTATCGTTATACTCCCCTACCAGCGAGCTCATTTTGGAAATAAGTAAAATGATTTGTTCTTGTTGCAGCCCGATCCAGTTAGGTACGTTCTTGAAATCCAGCTTCTCAATCGGATTCTCCAAATTGTCAGAAATTATTTTGAATACTTGTACCAGTTCGGCAGTAGAGTATTTAGTCGCCTGCTCGAAAAAGGAAAATGCCTCCATCTCGTAGGCTGCATCTTCGGGATAGGTGCGCTCTGGCTCGTCGACAGTAATCACCGCGCCGCTATCTATGTGTGCAATAAGCTGAGGTGGGTAGGCGCTAACGCCCGATACCTGGCAGGTGATTTTATTGCCAAGCCAGGCACCGCCAAGCGGCGCCTGGCTATGACCGGCAATACCGATATTCAACCAGGCCCGTATCTGTCCCTCCTCATTGGCTTGCTGCTGAGACAAGTCGGTAATGGCTGCCTCCATAGCGGCTCTGCCGATTCCCGAAACAATGAGGTGCAGATTGTTAGAATTACCATACTGCACAAATCTAGATGTGGTGTCGAATGGCTGCAGATGCAGCATGGGAATCAAAGCCTTAGCCTCCAGAGCATGAGCCACCACTATATTCACCGGGGTAGACCCTGCTCCATGCAATGACTTTTCGAGCGTCTCAATCATCATGCGCCTCAGATATCTGACTACCGTGCATTTTCAGCAGCTGATCATAATAGCGAACGTCTTCGAGCTTTGCTCTCTTTGATGCCCCATTTCTTAATATTGTCGCTTTCTCTAGCAGCGTTTTTTGGGCAAGTCGCTCTTGCTCGGCATCCAAACTCGCACCGCCTAGAAGCTTCGCAAGCGACTGCACTCTAAATCTGTCCATACCCCAGTAAAGCTTGGACAATTGATCTTCATGACCACCGTACTTCATGAGCAAGGGGGTATCCACATAGAGGACGCGTTCTTTGCAACAGATTCTTAACCAAAGATCGTAGTCTTCACAGGCTGGTAATGATTCGTCAAATCCGCCTACATCTGCAAGCAGGGAACGATGCAGCACTGCCGCAGACGGGGAGATCGCACACAAGGGCAGGCACAGCGGAAAGATATAGCCGCCACTCTTTTTATGCTTGTGCATTTGATTGACGCGCCTACCGTTTCGAATCCAGATCTCATCGCTATGTACCAACCTGATATCCGGGCTCGATTCCAGTGCAGACAACTGTACCTCGAGCTTCTTTGGCAACCACTCATCATCCGAGTCCAGAAATGCCACACAGTCGCTGAACGTAGCCTCTACTCCCGCGTTTCTCGCCGCACTGACACCCAGGTTCTGCTGCCTAATATAAATGACCTGGGGGAAATGTTCTTTGACCAACACCTCAGTAGAATCCGTAGAGCCGTCATCGATAACGCAGACTTCCTCAGGCTGCCGTGTCTGCCCAAAAACAGATTCAAGCGTGCGGCGCAGAGTCCTCGCTCTATTGTATGTTGGGATTATAACTGCGACTGAATATTTCACGGCGCCACTACTGATAGTGAGTTAAATTGGCAGCCCTTGACTAGCCACCGAACGGAGTTCGCTTGCAAAAAAAGGGAACCGAGGTTCCCTTTTTTCTATGCATACTTTCTGTGCTAAACGCTTTGGCTAATTCCGTCTAGCCAAACCAGAAAAGGCTAACTAGTTATATTTCGCCAATTCCTTTCTCGCGATAACGCGACGATGCACTTCATCCGGCCCATCGGCAAGACGCAATGTACGCTGACCTGTCCACAGTGCCGCTAGAGGGAAGTCCTGAGATACACCGGCCGCACCGTGCATTTGAATAGCACGATCGATCACACGCAGGGCCATATTTGGTACGGCTACTTTGATCTGAGATATCGCATCACGAGCAGCCTTGTTTCCTATCGTGTCCATGAGCCATGCTGCTTTGTAGGTAAGCAGCCTGCACATCTCGATTTCAATGCGACTATCGGCAATGACATCATAGTTGCCACCTAGCTCCGCGAGAGGCTTGCCAAATGCTTCTCTGCTTACTGCACGCTGACACATCAGATCGAGAGCCTTCTCAGCAGCACCAATAGAGCGCATGCAGTGATGGATACGGCCAGGGCCTAGACGCCCCTGAGAAATTTCAAAGCCCCTACCGCGACCAAGAATTATATTGCTTTCGGGTACTCGAACATTGTGGAATTTAATATGCATATGACCATGAGGCGCATCATCGCGACCAAAGACATGCATTGGTCGTATGACCTCAACACCTTCGGCGTCCATAGGCACGAGAATCTGTGATTGCCGGGTATGTTTTGGCGCATCGGGGTCGGTTAACACCATAACGATCATAATCTTGCAGCGGGCATCACCGGCGCCAGAAATATAAAACTTCTCGCCACTAATCACCCACTCGTCGCCATCTAAGACTGCGCTCGTTGCGATATTGGTTGCATCAGAAGATGCTACACCGGGCTCAGTCATTGCGAATGCCGAGCGAATCTCACCAGAGAGCAGCGGCACCAGCCACTCTTTCTTCTGTTCTTCGGAACCATAACGTTCTAATACTTCCATGTTACCGGTATCGGGCGCACTGCAATTAAACGCCTCAGATGCAAGTCGGCTTCGCCCCATAATCTCGGCTAGGTGTGCGTACTGCAGATTCGATATGCCTGCGCCACCCTGGCTCTCTGGCAGGAAGAAGTTCCACAATCCCAGTCTACGAGCCTCGGCCTTGAGGCTTTCCAATATTTCGTCCTGACGGGGTGTGTGCGACCATCGGTCACCAACACTCACCTCTTCGTGATATTCAAGCTCTACCAGCTCTACTTTTTCAGCTACAAAAGTACGAATCTTTTCGCGCACTTCAACTAGTTCTTCCGATAATCCTAAGTCCATCATGTTTTACACTTCCCCTAATTCCTAATTAATTAAATAGTATACGCGGATCAACTGGCAATAGTTCCACCGCCATCGATCACTATAGTCTGTCCTGTCGTAAAGCTACCCGCAGCTGACGCTAGGAACACAGCCGCACCTGCTATCTCGTCCGGCTCACCAATTCTTCGCAGCGGATACTTGGAAACAGTCGCCTCGTAGATTTCCGGATTCTCCCAGAGCGCCTTGGCAAAATCCGTTTTCACCAGGCCAGGTGCAATGCAATTGACCCGAATGTTTTTAGGCCCCCATTCTACCGCCAAGTTGCGCGCAATCTGCATATCCGCGGCCTTAGATATTGCATAGGCACCGAGGGCATCGGTACCCTTTAGACCACCGATTGAAGATACGATTATTACCGCGCCTCCGCCCATTTCGGCCATGCCTGGAAGTACTTTCTGGCACAACCTGTGAACGCTGCCTATATTAGCATGCATTACTTTGTCGAAGGCCTCATCGGAAATATCTTGTGAGGGACCAAAATACGGATTCAAGGCAGCATTACAAACCAACACACTCGCCTTGCCAAGTTGCTGCTCAGTTTTGCTGACCAACTCTTGTAACTGCTCTTTGTAGTTAATGTTGCAGGCAATAGCGATAGCCACACCGCCCTTCTCTCGTATTGCGGACGCCACTTCGTCACACGCATCCTGATTACGGCTGGATATGACAACCTTTGCTCCATGCTCCGCCATTCGAATTGCGATAGCCAGACCGATACCTTTGGTCGAACCAGTAATAATTGCCACTTTGCCTTCTAGGCTAAATAAATTCATGCTCTCTCCACTTCAACTAATCTAAAACAGATAAGATATTACAATATCAAGCCCATACATTCTGCTTCTACCTATTCTGTCCATGGGCGTCTTCCCTTGGAAATACTGGTACCACCATCCACCGGTATGACCGTTCCATTCGTGTAGGCACCAGCCCTTGATGCAAGATAGGTCACGATACCCACCATCTCTTCAGGTCTACCAACTCGATGAAGCGGACAATCATCTTCTATATCTTTTTTGTAATGTTCAAACACATAGTCTGTCATCTTGGATTCGAAGAAACCGGGCGCTATTGCATTCACCGTAATGTGACGGGCAGCCAGCTCCACCGCAAAGCTTCGTGTCAGATGATGCAGTGCGGCCTTGCTTGAAGAATAGGCAAAGGTAGGTACGCGCTGGACGATAGGCACATGAATACCATCCATCGACCCAATATTGATTATCCGCGACGGATCTTCCGCAGTCGCCGATTTAGACAATAGAGGCACAGCATCACGAGTAAGCGAGAAGACCGCCGTTAAATTGGTATTTATGACTTTCGCGAAACCATCGTCGGGGTATTCTTCGAGTTTTGCACCCCAGTTCGCTCCCGCGTTGTTGATCAGGATTGACAGGCCACCTAACTTCTCCTCGACAAACTGCAACAGCCGAGCTCGATCTTCGCTATCGGTAACATCTGCAGCAAGCGCCCAGCACTCGCCAAACTCCGATAGTTCAGTAAAAGCCATGTCGCACTTTTCCTGATTTCGAGATGCAATGACCACTCGAACACCATTACAGAGAAGCCCCTTCGCCATGATCAAACCCAGGCCGGAACTACCACCTGTAACCAGCGCCGTCTTCCCTTCTAAAGAAAATAGGGAATTAGTTACGTAATTATTGTTATCTTGCTGACCCACTAGTCCTCATCCGCGACTTTAATCAATTGCTTACCGAAATTTTTACCCTTTAACATCCCACGAAAATACTCCGGCGCATTCTCTAGGCCGATGCCGACGCTTTCTCTGTATTTCAATCTGCCGTCCTGCACCCAGCTCCCTAATTGACGCGTCGCCTCTACCCAGCGATCCTGCCATTCGGTCACGACGAAGAATCTGTGCTCTGGCACGGGATCTAATTTCTTAAAAATATGAAAAGGCGTCTCAGAGTTGGCGAGATCTTCGTCATTATAATTAGATATGTATCCGCATATAGGCACTCTCGCACCTGAGTTCAGCAGTGGCGCTACCGCCTTGGTGACGTCGCCGCCTACATTCTCAAAATAGATGTCAATGCCGTCCGGACACGCCGCGGCCAGTTCGGCAGCTAGGTTGCCTGCCTTATAGTCTATGCAGGCATCGAATTTGAGCTCTTCTTTTACGTAACGGCATTTTTCTGGGCCTCCAGCAATACCCACTGCACGCAAACCTTTGATTTTGGCGATCTGCCCCACAGCGGAGCCAACAGCACCAGATGCCGCTGCAACTACCAATGTCTCCCCGGGCTGAGGCTTACCAACCTCGGTAAGCCCAAAGTAAGCGGTCCTACCCGTCATTCCCGCGACTCCAAGGTGCGCCGAGAGACTGCCGTTACTAAGATCGACTCTCATCAAACGAGGGTCATCTGCGTTCGCGACAATATGAGACTGCCATCCCATGTGCGCAGCAACAGCATCTCCTTCCACGAAGTCTGGAGAAGTAGATTTCAATACAACACCGGTTGATTCACCTACTATAACGTCACCAATCTGTAGCGGGTCGGCATAAGACTTAACATCGTGCATGCGGCCACGCATATAAGGGTCAAGAGATAGCCAGCATACGCGAATCAATACCTGGTTATCGCCCAGCTCTGGGATCTCGACTTCGCGGAGTCCAAAACACTCATCAGTTGGCTCTCCGATTGGGCGCTGCTCTAGAAATACTTGTGTATTTTTTGTCATTGTAAAGACCTGTCTTAACTCTATATTTCAAGCCGATCAGTCTACTTTACTCAATGCCTTGGAACAACTGATGCCAACGAGGATTCAAGCAAATACAGTCCATCGAAGATCTCGCTCTCACTCACAAGCAACGGAGGTATAAGCCGGACTATCTTGTTTCTGGTGGGAGTTACTAGCAGACCTCTAGCAAGAGCCGCTTGGCTTAGGCGAATTACGTCCTCATCAGACCCCAGCTCGAAGGCACACAGCAACCCCCTCCCGCGAATGCTCCCCACAAAATCGGGAAATTTTGCAGCAACTTCCTTGAGGCCCCTGAGCAGTAATTCGCCAGAGATTCTTGCTCTTTGTGCTACATTCTCTGCACGCAGATAATCGACAACCGCGGTTGCCACGGCGCATGCCAAAGGATTACCACAGAACGTTCCTCCGTGGTCTCCCTTGCTAAGCCTTTGATCGACAGCGTCAGATATGGCGAAAGCTGCGAATGGAAATCCACCTGCGATGCCCTTACCCATTGTCATGATATCCGGAGCGATCGTCTCTTCGCTGTGCTCGATGGCGAAGAATTTCCCGGTTCGACAGAAACCTGTTTGAATCTCATCAATTATCAAGAGCACGCCTTTCTCTTTACATACCCTTGCCACAGCGCTTAAATATTTTTCATGGGGAATTCTTATTCCTCCTTCACCCTGAATCGGCTCCAGGATTACAGCTGCAGTATCTTCATCGACGGCCTTAACCAGAGCAGCGAGATCTCCAAATGGAACAAAACTATTCCCGTCCAGATAAGGCAGGAATTGATCCGTGTTGTCTCGCCCTCCTGAAATAGACAGTGTATTAAATGTGCGCCCATGAAACGAAGCCAGGGTCGATACTATCTTTGACTTACCGCTGATTTTTCTGGCGAGCTTTATCGCCGCATCATTTGCCTCGGCACCGCTATTGGCAAAATAGATCTTCGACAGATTCACTGGCAAGACACCACTGAGTTCCCTCAATAAGTTCGCCCGCGCAGGAGAGTAGGTGAACCCTGAGTTTGGGTTTTGAATTATTTTTTGGGCCTGCGCATAGATGGCACCTGTAATTACAGGATGTGAATGACCAAGACAAGTCACTCCCCAGCCAGAGGTGAAGTCTAGGTATTCTCTCCCCTCTTCATCCCATACTTTACAACCCTCGCCCCGCTCAATAGCCACAGCCTGGCGATTACAAAAGGTAATGCCCAGACTATCCTCAGTCTCTATAGTATTCATTTCCCACCTATTCTGCTCTCTCACTCTAGACATTCCCTACTCGATACCAATAGGAATACAATTTCCTAAAGCCCCATCTATGGTAGAGGCTAAGGGCCGCATGATTCGACTTTTCTACCTGAAGATAGGCATATCTAGCACCCCTGCTACGGCCCCATTTGAGCAATGACGCCAAAATTTTCGAGGCATGTCCTTTGTTACGATAGTCCTCGGCCGTTGCTACTCCGAACAAGCCCAAACCTCCGAGTGCCAGCACTCCCATGCCACTGCTTAGGGTGCAGCCTTCCTTGTTCCTATTTGCTAGAAACAAATGGGGAGACTTAATTTTAGCCAACGTAATAGTGTGAATAGCGATGTTCTCAGCCTGCCTGTTGGTAAGTTCATACCATGCGCATAGCCAGGGCTTAACAGTCAGTTCATGGTAAGATTCGGAGGCATCACCAAGAGCGACTTCATCGAGGTCCAATAGCATCGAGTGTGTTAGTGACAGTTTTTCATACCCTCTATCTGCAAGCGCACTATCTATAGCAATGACATCCTCGAAAGACGAAACACGGGGCTGTAGCAGCTTCACGACAGGCGCTATATTTCGTCGAGCGAAGAAATTCTCTGTGACAGAAATCAACTCGGCATTTTCAAAGCTGACATTCGGGTAGACGCTCAAGGAATTCGCGCGTCGATCCGCACCCCTGGCATATCTAAGCACACCAAAGGGCAGCTCCTGCTCCTCCAATGCAGGCCAGGCCAGCCTGCTCGCCTTTTCTATTTCCATTACATTCATCGCGTCTGCCCACTGCGTTCATTCAACACCGAATAATCGGCAAAAAAAAACCCCTAAGGCCGAAGGCGCTTAGGGGTTTCGATAGTCGTTTTAGTTAACTAGTTAGAACCACTGCTCTCCGGTAAGGGATAAATATGTCGCGCGCGCGGCGCGACGGGCCGCCGCATTGAATGCTGCTGCCTGCCGTAGTGCTACTTGCTGTATTCTGCAAACGATCATAAGAATTCTGATTTTGGGCTTCATTTAAGGGAACGCACTGTATTGGAATCGAATTACGCTGTCAATAAATTTCTTAACATCCTATACATCACCACTAGCTTCGTCTGTGTCCCTGTCCCTGTCCCGATCAGAGTCTGAGCGACTCTCTCCAAACCCTTCAAAGTTACTCACGTTGAAATCTAAAAATGGATTCTCAAATTCAAAAACCCTTACCTCTCGCCCGGTGATCGCTCCCTCAGCTACCAGAACCCCTATATAAGCCACCAGCGTAACTACCAGCAAAGTATATCGATTCTTCAAAATAATATTTTTCATGATCCGCACCTTTGAATCACTAGTCGGTAAATCGTCGCATGTATACGGCGCCTGTAATGAGAATTGACCCCACAACTATCCCAAACAATGTTTCATAATTAAATATTCTCTCTAAAAGACTCTAAAACTCAAATATAAGATATTGATTAGGATTAGCTGCTCGCGATTGCACCCAATTAGCTAAATACTGTGTGCCATATATGAAATCCTCAAAGAACCCAACCAGAATGAAGACACCACCAGCCCAAAGCAGCGGAGTCTTCTTAGCGAATGCTGAAAACAATAGCAGCCAACCAATAGTGGGAAGAAGCCATAGCGAAGTTACTAATGCAGAGCAATAGATAAGCACCAAGCTGGCGATAGCGGCCAGAAACATCAATCCGATGCCCACTAGATCCATATCGTTACTCACGCCTATGATCGTCAGCAGCATAAGCTACTGATATTGCTAAATAAACGAGAAATATTAAAAGTGCGGAAAAATTTAGGGCTAGCTTTGCCGCTTTTCCAGAGCCGTGTCGGCTGCTAATAGTTCTTGAACTTCCTGATCTGAGAAGTCGAACTCATGCAGAATCTCGCGCGTGTGCTGGCCAAATTTGGGCGGCTTATGCCGCACCGAACCCGGCGTTCGCGAGAACTTTATTGGGGTTCCTGTCATCTTGTACCAGTCATCTTCGATGACCATTTCACGATGTTTGGTATGGGCATTGTCGACGACTTGCGCCGTATTGTAGATCGCACCCGCGGCGAGACCGGCAGTGGCTAGCCGACCTGCAATATCGTTGCCGTCTATCTTCACCAGGCTGGATTCTATTTCAGCTTTCAGCTCATCCCTGTTGGTAACTCGATCAATATTTTTAAGGAATCTGCTATCCGTAATGAGTTCTTCTCTTTCTAACTCAACGCACATTTTCGCGTAAGCCCGATCGTTTCCAGCGCCTATAAAAATATCGACTGTCTTGGTACGGAACGTATCGTAAGGGCTAATATTGGGATGTGCATTGCCGGTAGCCTCTGGCACCTTGCCCGAGTACATATAGTTAGGAATATGGGGGTGCATGAGTGAGACGGCACAATCATAAAGTGTCATATCGAGGTACTGACCCTGCTGCGACTTTTCCCTCTCCGCTAGCGCCATGAGTATCGCGACCGCAGAGTACAACCCTGTGCCCATGTCTACCATAGCAAGGCCAAGCCTCGTGGGATTGCTCCCAGCCTCGCCGTTTACACTAAACCACCCTGCCATCGCCTGTATGATCGCATCATAGCCTGGAAAACCTCCCCACGGGCCATCACTTCCAAAGCCGCTAACCCTGCAATGTATTAGCCGTGGAAACTTCTCACTCAGCACGGTCTCAAATCCAAGGCCCCATTTTTCCATCGTCCCAGGTTTGTAGTTTTCGATGAGCACATCGGCCTTCTCTAACAGTCGTAATAAAACAGCCTGTCCAGCAGGCTTTGATAAATCTAAACCCATGGAACGCTTGTTTCTATTAACTCCGATATAATAGGCAGAATCTTCGTCGTGAAACGGAGGACCCCAATCACGAGTCTCGTCTCCCCTAGGGGGCTCGATCTTGATTATCTCTGCACCGTGATCACCCAACATCTGGGTACAATAGGGCCCGCCCAGAACTCTAGACAGATCGATTACTAACTTTCCCTTTAGAGCACCATCACTGCTTTGATTAAACACGTTGGCTTCCTGAATTGTCGTTGTACATTACGCTAGGTAAGAATTGCGATTCGGAGCATGAGGATACGGCAGCCTAGTGTTGGGTTCAAGTACCGACTATTGGTAATAAGACTGGCTACACCGCATCAACCAGCAACTCCCGGCTCAGCCCTTCTTTGCGAATTAATGTCTTAAGCTGACTCAGCGCTTCTATTTGAATCTGCCTGATCCGCTCTCGCGTTAGGCCTACTTCAACCCCTACGTTTTCCAGCGTATTAAAATCGTAGCCAGCCAGGCCAAAACGCCGACAGATTATTTCTCGTTGTTTGGCCGTGAGTTGCTGCAGCCATTCTTCCAGACGCGAATTCATCTGCACTGTCTGTACATGGCTTCGCGGGTTCTGTTTCGACTCGCAGCTGAGCATATCTACAACAGCTGTATTGGATTCTGCGGAGTCAGGCGCATCCACAGAGCTAAGACTTTCGTTTAGAATCATCATGCGCTCCACATCTATGCGCGAACAGCCAACCGATGCCGCGATCTCGCGAGGCCCCGCTTCTTGCCCTGTTTCTCTGACAAAATCTCGCTGAATACGTAGATAGCTATTTAAACGCTTCACGACGTGAACCGGCAAACGAATAGTTCGCGTCTGGTTTATTAAGCCGCGCTCTATATTCTGTCGAATCCACCACGTAGCATAAGTCAAGAGGCGAAAACCCTTCTCCGGATCGAATTTTTCTACCGCGTGGATTAGACCAAGATTGCCCTCTTCTATAAGGTCCAGAAGGGCGAGACCACGATTAAGATAGCGCCTGGCAATTTTCACTACTAGTCGCAGATTGCTCTCTATCATTCTGCGCCTGCTTGCACTGTCCCCTGCAGTGCACACCGCCCATAAAATACTTCTTCTTCAGCAGTAAGTAGAGGCGTGTGGCCGATATCTCTGAGGTAGAGACGGGTAGCATCTGAAGCGACGTCGGCTGCCTGAGTGCCCTTGCAGCTCGAGTTATGAGCCTCACCCGGCTGTGATATTAAATTTTTATTGTTCAATTAGAGACTCCTTCCCTGTTGCCTGACGAGCAGATGAGCACATCCAATATGCTGTAATGACACGCGCCTAATTAATGACAGAAGCGCGAGGAGATTACTCAATTAAAGTATAGAGCGCTTTGGAAAAATTACGAATTATTTGTGTGGGCTAATCTAAAATGGCAGGGAGAAAGAACTCGGCAACCATTACTGGCTTCTTGAAGAGGTAGAAAAGGCTGCGCCTTCCCCAGGAACTCTCGGCAAAATGAGTGATATCCATACCACTTCTAAGCAGGTCCGGATGACTAAAAAGATACTCTCCCAGGGGCTTTTCGTTCAGCTCCAACACACGCCGCAGTGGGCTCATCATACTAACTTCAGGAATAAGTGTGTGCGCCAGTACCCAGGGGGTGTTGTTGCCCAGAAGCACAACTTTTCGCGACCAGAACCTATGTCCGGCTGCCAAAGGGCCAAAGCACGAACGCGCAGCTGGCTGTGGGACAGTAGTCCAACCCTCGGACTGCACCGCGACACGAAAGTTTCCCTTACTTTTCTCAACAAGTAACTGCGTCAGCGAACCGGAATCTAAAAGCCAGCTTTTCCATGTATCACTGAGCTGAGAAACGCACTCGCTTTCACCACGCCATTTGAATTGCGAATTCGAAATATCGGGCATTGCTACCTTCGTATTTGCGAACACTGGAATAGGGGCTGCTTTAGATTGCAAGGGCATATAGAGCCGGGCGAAATTAGGCCATGATAACAAATTTTCCCCTCTTTATCCTAACTGTCTCGCTAGTGCCACAGGCCTTATAAAACCGGTTATTTGCGGCGGAACTCTTCAGGAAAAACCCTTATATCGGCCAGATCTCAGCCTTCAAGAATTGGGGCTGAAATCTATTCGAAACCGACGCAGTTAGAGCTAGCAGCTCTGTTACCATGCTAATACAATATAGACCTAGTAAAGAGACCCCGAGAGTAGTGCAGAGTCATTGCTCAATTCTAGCCAAAGTAAGATCGACCGAAGGATTACCCAGGTACCTCAGCTTGCAGAATTGGCGCACTGAACTAAATAGAATCTGGCTCCTGTTGTCGCTAGCCGCCATCGTAGGCTACGGCGTGGGGCACATAGGCTGGGTAATGCTGATAAGCCTGAGCCTCTATTATCTATTCAACCTCTACCAGCTACGTCGTTTCAATCTTTGGCTCAACCGTGATTCCTCCGAAACTGACTCCGAGCCACCGGAAACCTTTGGCCTATGGGGCGACATTTTCGATGGCATCTACCGTCTGCAGAAACAGGAGCGACGCGCAAGTTCCTATCTAGCCAGCATCATCGACAAGGCTCAAGAGTCTTCTGCCGCACTCGAAATGGCGGTAGTCATGATTAACAAGCAAAACAATCTGGATTGGTGGAACCTGGCCGCAAAAGAACTACTGGGCTTCCAATACCCCAAGGACAGAAACCAACTCATTACCAATCTGATTCGCGACCCTCGATTTTCGGATTATTTCTATAACGAAAACTACGACGACACACTGAAGATGGACGCGCCTGGGGAGATTAACAAAGTATTAGAATTTCAAATCGCGTTATTTGGCGAGCACGAGCGCCTGATGATAGTACGCAATGTTACTCAGCTGCATAGGCTCGAATCGATGCGCAAGGATTTTGCTGGAAATGTTTCTCATGAACTAGGCACGCCGATCACCGTGATCAAGGGCTACCTCGAGGCCATTGTAGACAATCTGGATTCAATGGATGAAAGATGGCATAAGCCAATACAGCAGATGCGGCAACAATCCCTGCGCATGGAAAACATAGTGCAAGACCTGCTGATTCTATCCAGCCTTGAAACCAGGGGACTAACCAAGACACAGGACCTTATCAAACTAACAACGCTTTTCTCGGAAATAGAGAACGATACTCAGCAGATGTTTAAGGACAAGCAGCATACTTTTGAGATCATCTGCAATCCCGCCCTTTGCTTTACAGGCAAGCGCAGTGAAATCTATAGCGCGATATCGAACCTGGTTGTAAATGCCGCAAAATATACGCCTGCCGAAGGTCATATTCAGCTCTCGGCCAAGGCGAACGGCGGGCTCTTTGAGATTAGCGTGCAAGACGATGGCATTGGTATTGAAAGCCACCACATTCCCAGACTCACAGAACGCTTCTATCGGATCGATGGAAGCAGGTCATCAGATACAGGGGGAACGGGCTTGGGATTGGCGATAGTGAAGCACATACTCGCCAGACATGAAGGAGAGCTGGAGATTTCGAGCACCCACGGAGAAGGCAGCCGCTTTCTCTGTAGGTTGCCACTTTCGCGGGCAAACTTAGAAGAAAGCGTATCAAAAACCAATACGGAAGCTCTGAGCACCGATACTTAGAAAGTCTAATCCGAGCGGGCGATTTCCTCGGCAACATTATCTAGAGGAGCGTGTCTGATATCCATGCCCTTTACCAGATAGATAACATGCTCGGAAATATTCTTTGCGTGATCGCCGATGCGCTCCAAAGCGCGCAACGCCCAGAGCAGGTTTAACATACGACTAATACTTCGGGGGTCTTCCATCATATAGGTGATGAGAGAGCGCATGGCTGAGCCATACTCGTTATCAACGATTATGTCATCCTGCGCAATTTCCAGCGCGGCACTCGCATCGTAGCGAGCGAAGGCGTCGAGTGCCATACTCACCATTCTAGCCACTCGGTCTCCCAAATGTCTAAATTCGATTATGCCCTCGGGGAAGTCACCCTCCTCTGTTAATTTTATTGCCATCCGCGCAATCTTTGCAGACTCATCACCAATACGCTCCAGGTCGCGGACTGTCTTAATGATCGCAAGGACTAATCGTAAATCACTGGCAGCCGGCTGCCGTCTGGCCAGAATAAGATTGCATTCCTCATCGATCTTAATCTCCAATGCATCGATATTATTCTCTTCGACTAGCACTTCGCTAGCTAGACCGCTGTCTGCAGAAGTGATCGAGAGCAATGCTTCAGTTACCTGCTTCTCAACGGCGCCGCCCATCTCAAGCATATGATTCTTAATATCTTCCAACTCGGCATTGAACTGTTGCGATATGTGTTGGCCATGGCTTTCGGCTTGAGAGTTCATCTACTTTTCCTGACAAATTTGACTTGAGTTAGCTTAACTAAATATGAGTTCTTTAACCGTAACGGCCGGTTATATAATCTTCTGTTTGCTTTTCGCGAGGGATCGTAAAGATGGTATCCGTGGCATCGAATTCAACCATATTGCCCATATACATAAACGCCGTATAGTCCGACACCCTGGCGGCCTGTTGCATATTGTGAGTTACGATCACAATGGTGTAATCACTCTTTAGCTCATTGATGAGCTCCTCGATCTTAAGTGTTGAGATAGGGTCCAGCGCAGATGCCGGCTCATCCAGTAGCAACACCTCAGGCTCGACTGCTATGGTTCTGGCGATAACCAGACGTTGCTGCTGACCACCCGACATGCCAAGCGCGCTATCGTTCAGTCTATCTTTTACTTCGTCCCAAAGTGCCGCCGCCTTTAATGACTTCTCGACAGCCTCATCCAGAATACGCTTGGAATTTATTCCCTGAATACGCAAGCCATAGGCAACGTTCTCATAGATAGACTTCGGGAACGGGTTGGGCTTCTGAAACACCATACCTACCCGACGCCTGAGATCTGCCACATCTACCGACTTCTGATAGATATCATTTCCATCCAGCGCCACGAGGCCTTCGATGATGCAGTCGTCAACCAGGTCGTTCATGCGATTAAAACACCTTAGCAGACTGGATTTTCCACATCCGCTAGGCCCAATGAAGGCAGTCACGCGCTGTTTTGGAATAGTCAGATTGATATCGATCAGTGCTTGCTTGTCTTTTGCGTAATACAGGTTCAAATGTTCAATATCTATGCAACTTGCCAGGGCTCCTCTGTCTTTATTCTTCTCACCCAGCACAGACGACACATCCACCGTTCTAGTCGGGGATTGCGTGTCATTCGCCTGCTCACTATTTAGCTCATTCATTGATCTTCGACCCGTAGTAGTAATTGTTAGACGTCCAACGCCTTGTATTTCTCACGCAGATGATTTCTAAGCGCCACCGCTGTTAGGTTCAGTCCGGCTATGACGATAACCAAAAGCAAAGCTGTTGCAAAGACTAGCGGTCTAGCCGCCTCAATGTTAGGGCTTTGAAAACCTACATCGTAAATATGAAAACCGAGATGCATGAACTTCTGCTCAAGGTGTAGATAAGGGTAATTTCCATCTAGCGGTAGTGACGGCGCTAATTTCACAACACCAACCAGCATTAAAGGCGCAACCTCTCCTGCCGCTCTCGCCACTGCGAGAATCAGGCCGGTCATCATCGCGGGGCTAGCCATGGGCAGCACAACGCGCCACAGCGTTTCAAATTTCGTCGCGCCCAGTGCCAAACTGCCTTCGCGCACGCTTCTCGGAATTCTGGCCAGACCTTCTTCAGTGGCGACGATAACCACTGGAACGGTTAGTAGCGCCAGGGTCAAGGATGCCCACAACAGACCGGGCGTTCCAAAGGTTGGTGCAGGCAAGGCTTCAGGATAAAAAGCCTGATCGACTTCGGCGCCAAGTATATAGATAAAGAAACCCAGCCCGAAGACCCCATATACAATGGACGGCACACCGGCGAGATTATTAACTGCAATGCGAATAGCGCGAGTGATGAAGCCCTGACGGGCATATTCACGCAGATAGACAGCGGCAACGACTCCGAACGGTGTCACAAACACAGACATCAGCATAACCATCATCACGGTACCAAATATAGCCGGAAAAATACCGCCTTCTGTGTTCGCTTCCCGTGGCTCCGCGGTCAAAAACTCTCCTAGTTTCAGGAAGTAGGTTCCGATCTTACCGATCAGAGAGAGTTGATTCGGCTTATACGCGCGAACGACATCGGCAAAGCTAACCTCCGTCTCCTCATTATTTGCCGCAACGAAAATTGTCGAATCTCTGTTCACCGCCTCATATAACGCAATTAGCTGAACCTGCAGCAGATCATACTCTTCATCGAGTTCAGCCCTATCGCTATCAATCTCAGCTAAAGCTTCGGGCGTCAGTTCCTGATCGAGTTCCAGGCGACGCTCACGCAGCCGAAGACGTTCCATGGCGTAGTTGATCTGCCCTATTTCCTGGTTTTCAATCACATAGATATCGTCGCGAATATCCAATGCTCGCTCGAGACGCTCGTTAAAATCATTCCACCTGGCCGCTTCAATTGCTAACGCATCACCACTAAATGAAATCAGCTCAGAGTTTTCTTTGATGCCACTGAGATGACCGTAGAAATTGCCCCACTCTCGTCTCTCAAGAGCTATAACATTCTGCGGATATTCGACATCATGTACGTAGTCACTAAGAACCCAGGTAAAATCTGCGCCGGTTAAATCTCTATTACCCAGCTTCAATAACTGACGCTCGTAGAACCCCTGCGCCTCATTAACCGGAATCCCCGATGATGCTATCTGCGCAGATATAACCATTTCACTTTCTACAAACTCACCGATAACTTGCGTGCTGAGGAGTGCACCAGACGATGTTGGCGGCGCATAGTTGGCCTGCATCACATCGCGAGGCCAGAAATGACTCATACCGCGGACTGTGAGCAAGGCCAGCAAGCCTACAACCATAAGAATACTGATAGCCACCGCTCCGGCATTTAGCCAAACCCAGGGCGTTCCTATTCGCATCCATGTAGACATTTGCGTTTTCATATCGTGCTGTACTTAGTCCTTAGGCGCTGCCTGACTATTTCTGCAACGGTATTAAACATGAACGTAAACATGAAGAGCACCAGAGCCGCGAGGAATAGAATTCGATAATGCGTACTATCTACTTCTGACTCTGGAATCTCTACGGCAATATTTGCCGCCAGTGTACGCATGCCTTCGAATATATTGATATCCATGATAGGCGTGTTTCCCGTTGCCATAAGTACGATCATGGTTTCACCCACCGCTCGGCCCATGCCAATCATTAGTGCGCTGAAGATGCCCGGGCTCGCTGTAGGCAGCACTACTCTCTGCAGGCTCTGCCAAGGCGTGGCGCCCAGAGCGAGAGAGCCATAGGTCAGTTGCTTGGGAACGGTGAAGATCGCGTCTTCAGCGATCGAGAAAATCGTCGGTATTACAGCAAAGCCCATGGCAAAACCCACAACCATCGCATTACGCTGGTCGTAACTAATACCCAGATCGTTTGTTATCCAGAAACGCATGTCGCCACCGAAGAAGATGTTTTCAATAGGCACGGCAACCGCAAATGACAGATAGGAAAACACAATAATAACTGGAATCAATATGCCGGCTTCCCAACCATCGGGAACCGATTCTCGAATTTTTCTGGGCAACTGGGTCCACGCAAAACTGGCCCCAAGTATGCTAAGTGGGAGTACGATCAAAATCGAAAAAATACCCAGTAAATTCTTCTCAACAAAGGGTGCTAGCCACAATCCGGCGAGGAAGCCAAGCACAACGGTTGGCAGCGCCTCCATCAGTTCGATTAAGGGCTTCACCTTGCGCCGCATCGCAGGAGCCATAAAGTAGCCGGTAAAGATTGCACCGCAGATCGCCAGAGGCGCCGCCAAGAGCATGGCGTAGAAAGCAGCTTTTAGCGTACCGAAAGAAAGGGGGACTAGAGAATACTTCGGCTCAAATTCATTGCTGGAAGCCGAAGACTGCCAAATATATTCCGGTTCTGAATAACCCTCATACCAGACCTTATCCCACAGCACTGACCAGGAGACTTCGGGGTGCTCGTTGTGAACCTCCCAAAAGCCGACTGCACCTTCGCTGGTCTCAAGGAGCAAGCCATCTCCGCGTGGGGAAAGAGCAATTAGTCTAGGCTGTTCATTACTTATATCCTGAGAAAAGACTGCTCGGTGCGCCGTTGTATTGTAGATCGACAAACTACCCTGTCCGTCTATACTGATGAAGTTTTTCCGGCGCTGCTCAGGGGTCATCTTCAGTATAGGCTCTGCACTGGGGCTAAATTCGCGCACCTTCTGCAATCGAGTCTGCCCCTCTTGTCGCGAGAGGAACCACTGCGCGACATTCCCGCCGTCGTCAGCGACCAACAAGGATATACCGCCCAAGAGAAAGACGACTTGCGTAGGCCTAACCCCACCTTCGGTAAGAAACATCTCTATACCAAACTCATTGCTCTGACCATTTCTGGCGGCGATCAAATCAAGGGTTCGGATCAAGCCATTGCTGGAAATAAAATAGAGCCAGCGCTGATCGCCGCCGATGAACATCTGCTCAACGTTCTGAACCAGCAGATCCAACGGGTAATTTTTAATATCGATCTCAGGCTCCCCGCCCCCGATATCGAATGCCGCAAACAGGCTCGTCTGCTTGCTAGCACTAATAAGGTTTATCGATCCATCGGCATTCGTTCCTGCAAGCATCAGAGTATCGCCAGAGGAACGCACTGCCAATCTAGCCAGAGCTGACCCCACGAATAGGGAGAACGGCTGCTGTCCGAAAGGGAAATCGATGACTGGCGTTAATGTCCGCGTATTATTTGGGCCGGAGAAACTGGTATCGAAGGCATAACGAGCAACAATGGCTTCACCATTGTCCAAGCCAAGCGCAAAGATGCCACTCTCTTCCGTGTCCAGCGCAAACTGTCTTATGGCCGTGCCTTCCGGGAGCTCGATATCCATAGCAGCAACGGTGGAACCATCTTTCACATCGAAGAACAAGACATCTGCCCTGTCGCCTATGCGCGTGCCTATCTCTGACTGTTCCTCTATCGCCAGATGCAGGGAATTGGAGTCGTAGCGATTCTCTAACTGATATTCATTTACCTTGTCCAAAGTCGCCGACTCGAACAGAGGTATCACTTCATAGAACAGGTACATGAAGATGAGCAGGATCGCAAATATGACGCTAACACCACCTATGGCGATGGCGACACTGGCCGCCTTGTCAGAGGCATGACGCATCTTCCGTCGAAAAGCCATACGATTCGAAGCCATCTGCAGCGGTGAAGATTTTCCCTCAGAGGCTTCCACGCTCTGGCTACCTGCTTGCTGATTTACTTCGTTTGACATGAATCTCTCAAGAATCGCTATTGCGATTTTAGATCTTCCTTGCTAAAACACAACAAAGGCTCAGTCTATTACAAGCTGAACCTTTGTTTACTTTAAGGGGAGAAACTGTTCCCCACTCTCTTGTTGCGTTGCTAGTCTAGCTGCAGATTACGCATTGTGCCCTGCACGACTCTCACTGGCAAAGGGATATAACCATCTTTGAGCACTACTTCCTGACCTGTCTTCGACAGAATCAACTTAACAAATTCGCGCTCCAGTGGTGGCAAGGGCTTGTTTGGCTCCTTATTCACATACACATAGAGGAATCGCGCCAAAGGATAGTTGCCTGTAACCGAATTCTCCGGTGTCGCTTCAAAATATTCGCTGTCGACATTCTTGGCTATGGGTACGGCTCTCACACTGGAAGTACGATAGCCAATACCCGAATAGCCGACGCCATTGATCGATGTGCTCACAGACTGGACCACAGACGCTGAGCCAGGCTGCTCATTTACGTTGTTCTTAAAGTCACCCTCACACAGCGCCACGTCCTTAAAATAGCCGTAGGTTCCTGAAACGGAGTTGCGTCCAAACAGCTGAATATCTCGACGCTCCCATGCACCTCGCATCTCAAGATCCCCCCAGCTATCGATGTCCGCAGAGGCACCGCAACGCTGATTAGAAGAGAATATGGCATCGACCTGTGGGATCGTCATGCCGGCAATGGGGTTGTCCTTGTGTACATAAACAGCTAGAGCGTCTATAGCGACTGGAATGGCAGTGGGCTTGTAGCCGTAACGCGACTCGAAGGCTTCGATTTCATTGTCCTTCATCTCGCGGCTCATAGGGCCAATATTTGATGTTCGCTCAGTGAGCGCCGGTGGGGCTGTAGATGAGCCTGCCGCTTGAATTTGGATATTCACATTGGGATAGACTCGCTTAAAATCCTCAGCCCAAAGCGTCATTAGGTTCGCAAGGGTATCCGATCCAACGCTTGATAGATTGCCAGAAACCCCGCTAGTGCGTTCGTACTCTGGAATTCCCTGTTCCAATTCGGCACATGATACGGAGAAAGAGAGGGCGGAGAGAAAGGACAGAGTCAGGGGTTTAACGAGTGCATTGATGCGCATAGGACCTCCAAATGAACGGATTTAGGCTTTGTTCCAATGGCGTCAACTATATAGGCCTAATATGACAGAATTATGACAGTGAAATTCCCCCGGCAATTTTGCGGTTTTTACTCCCCGATGACATGAGTAAAGCGAAGCGAACGTGATAGGATGAACTGAGAAGCGGGGTTTGAAGCGCTATATAATGGGCCATTAATGCTGAAATAGCGCCAAAAAGCGGTCTCTAGGGCCTTGTAAATACTTTGTCATCAACCAGTCACATAGCGCCTTCGATAAATTGGGTACACTAGCCCCCGATTTATAAACAGCGCAGGAAAAGAGTTATATGTCGGAGCAAGCAGACCGCAAGTCACTGAATTTGGCCGTGGACAATACGTCCAAGGCACAGACTGTGGCGAGTGCGCAGGCCCAGGATTTAGCCGCTGGCGCCGTCATCGACCTGAAAGATTCCGCCTACTACGAGAATCGCGAGATTAACTATTTCAAGTTTAACTTGCGCGTACTTAGCCAGGCCTCAAATCCCAAGCATCCGCTCCTTGAAAGACTCATGTTTCTGTTAATCTTCAGTTCGAACCTGGATGAGTTCTTTGAAATTAGAATCTCCGGGCTCAAGAAGCAATTAGACTTTGGCCGACAGCGACCCGGGCCCGACGGTTTGTATCCCGAGCAAGTACTAAAGGAAATTCATCTCCAAGTGAGCGCAGCGCTGACCGAGCAATATCGAATCCTAAATGAAGACTTACTACCTAGCATGGCTTCGGAGAACATCCACTTCATACCCCGTCACGAATGGAACGAAGAACTCAAGGCTTGGACTCGTGACTATTTTGATAGCGAAATTCAGCCGGTCGTAAGCCCGTTAGGACTAGACCCAGCCCACCCTTTCCCACGACTGGTAAACAAGAGTCTAAACTTCATCCTCTCTCTCGATGGAAAAGACGCATTCGGCCGCGAGAGCGGCCTTGCTATCGTACCAGCGCCTCGCTCTCTGCCGCGACTTATCAAGGTACCGTCAGAAATCGCTCCCGAGGGGGATAATTTCATCTTCCTCTCCTCGATTATTCACGCCTATGTTGATGAATTGTTTCCTGGCATGACTGTCATGGAGTGCCACCAGTTTAGGGTGACTCGAAACTCTGATCTGGAAATGTCGAATGTTGAAGTCGAGGACTATGCAATGGCATTGCAAGGGCAGCTGCATAACCGCCGTTTTGGTGCCGCGACAAAACTGGAGGTCAGCATAGGCTGCCCCGAAGAGCTGACGGATTTCCTTCTGGAACGATTCAATCTTACCACCGACGAGCTATTTCAACTGGATGGTCCAGTGAATTTACAGCGCCTCATGGCCCTGTATGGAATGATCGACCGTTCCGATCTGCGCTACCCCCAGTTCTCCCCGGGTACGCCGCGCCTGCTCGAAGAAGACAGCTATATATTTGCCGCCGTCGACAAAGAGGATCAATTACTGCTCCATCCGTTTCAGTCATTCATACCCATTATCGACTGGGTACGCCAGGCGGCAAAAGATCCAACCGTGCTGTCGATCAAACAGACGCTTTATCGAACCAACGAATCCTCAGAGCTCGTTGAGGCGCTCGCCGAGGCCGCACGAAATGGCAAAGAGGTTACCGCCGTCATTGAACTACGCGCACGCTTCGATGAAGAGGAAAATATCAATTTCGCGAGCATCTTGCAGGAAGCTGGAGCAGTAGTGGTATACGGCGTTATGGGTTATAAGACCCATGCGAAGATGCTGCTGTTTGTACGTCGAATTGGCAATAGCCTGAAGCGCTATGCCCATTTGGGCACGGGCAATTATCATCGTAAGAACTCCCTGCTCTATACAGACTACAGCCTGCTCACATCCGATGAAGTTGTCTGCGCAGACGTGCACAAGGTGTTCCAGCAGATCACCGGCATGGGCAAGAAGATTCATCCGAATCTACTTATTCACGCGCCTTTCAACCTGCGCAAATCTCTCCTGAAGATGATCAACGCCGAAAGAGATTCAGCGCTGGCGGGGAAAAAAGCACGCATCGTAGCCAAGATGAACGCCGTAACTGATCCGGATATTATTAAAGCGCTCTATAGCGCCTCGATGGCTGGTGTGAAGATCGAGCTTATTATTCGTGGCATCTGCTGCCTGCGCCCCGGCATGGCTGGCGTTAGTGAAAACATACGAGTCATATCTGTAATCGGTCGCTTCCTGGAACATTCACGGGTGTATTATTTCCAAAACTCAGATCCGCAAGTCTACTGCTCCAGCGCCGATTGGATGGAACGCAATCTCAACAATAGAATTGAAGTCTGCTTCCCCATCCTAAAGAAGAAGCACATCAGTCGCGTCAAAGCGGAGTTAGAGATGTACTCAAATGACCGTGGTCAAAGCTGGGAATTAAATTCCACAGGTGAGTATCTCTCACTTGAAAGCGCATCGCCCTCGGGCGAATCACTGGAAGATGTGCAAATGCTATTGCTTAAACAATTGTCTTGAGACACGACCCACGACCCGCAAGAAACCCTGACAATTATCACAAGGCATCACCAAGAAGAAGTTACAGAGGGACTTATTTTACTATCGAAAGCGCAGGCTAACTATTGGTCAGGCTAACGTCGGGCAGCTCGCTATTTTGCATGACCGCCAAGGTCTTCTTATTCTTCACCATAAAATCCAACATGCCCTCACGCAATGCTGTCGCACTGAAGTTTATACAGTCCACCGAATAGGCTTGCATCAGGCCTACAAGCACAGCCCAACCTGGCAACAAAAGATCGCGTCGACGTTCTTTCAGCCCGTCCAATTCCCCACCTTCCGCGATGGCCTTAATGATTTTTGATTTCAATGCGATGAGTGCATTCATCTCGATTTTGCCCTTGCCATAGCCATGTGACTGACAGATAGCCGTGAGCATCTTTACCGTACCCGAGGAGGCATAAGCCTCCTGCCAGCCAGCCTTTCTTACTCCGGGGCCAATGCCCGCGAAGACTGCAAGCGCCGCCTCGGCCGCCTCATCCAATTGCGTCTCGAGCAAGGCCGTGTCCGCACTGTGTTGTGGAAAGAATTTATCGCGCCACGCCACACTACCTATAGCCATACTTTCAGTAAGAAGCCGACTATGGCGATGACCAATAACAACCTCCGTGCTGCCGCCTCCTATATCGATCACGAGACGATGCTGGTCAGACTCTGGCAAGGAGGTGATTACCCCTGCATAGATTAGCACCGCCTCCTGCACGCCACTGATTGTTGAAATCTCAATACCTATTTCGCTAGCGCGCTGGATAAAATCTATGGAGTTGTCGGTAATGCGAAAGGTGTTTGTACCCAGTGCCCAATATTGCTCGAGCGGATACTGATCCATCAATGTTTTGAAGTGTTTTAGACAGTCCAGGCCTCTCTTAAAAGCCTCCAGTGAGATACTGCCGGTCTTACGCACGTCTTCACCGAGCTGAACAGAGTCACTGCAACGCTCAACGATTTCAATTTGACCCTCAATCCGCTCTCCGATAAGGATATGAAAGCTGTTGGATCCCAGATCGATACATGCATACATAGGAAGAGGATGACTAGTAGAGAGTGTATGGGCGCCTGATAATTGCTGAAAGAGGCTCTTCTGTTTGCAACCAGGCCTAAGTAGACCAGAAATAAACCCGAGGAGCCTCGATCAGATATTTCTCACGCTCTCACACTATATCGTCAGATCGACGTAGAGTCTGAATCTTAGACCCTCGCCATAGCGCTAGATCATCGATTGCTGATAGTTTTCCAGGCCTACCTTTTCTATCAAGGTCAGTTGCGCTTCCAGCCAGTCGATATGTTCTTCTTCGCTGCTTAGGATCTCACTCAGCAGATCACGGCTCACGAAATCGCTGACACACTCACAGTAGGCTATACCCTCTTTCAGGTCAGGGCAGGCAATGAGTTCTAGCTTGAGGTCACACTCTAGCATTTCCTGAGTGTTTTCGCCGATCAACAATTTTCCAAGATTCTGGACATTCGGCAGTCCCTCGAGGAAAAGAATTCGCTGTATAAGCTGATCTGCATGCTTCATCTCATCTATTGATTCTTCGTGCTCTTTGGCAGCCAGCTTTTCCAGCCCCCAGTCTTGATACATACGAGAGTGGAGAAAGTACTGATTAATGGCGATGAGTTCGTTGGAAAGCGCCTTGTTTAGATGCTTAATTACGGTAGCGTCCGACTTCATTTAGTGGGTCCTTGTGGCTAGTTATAGTTCGCGCAAGCTTCGCTTCTCATGACTGAAATGTCAAGAAATTAGGGTGTAAGTCATTGATATAGATGGCATAACTGAATGAGAAGCAATCCCATTACTATTCAGCTGCCTAAAGGCTGCAACAAGGAGTTTGGAGGAAATACCGCCTCAGAGAAGAAAACGGCTTAATGGCTAAACGGACTGGCTAGCCGGCGTTTGTATAGGAGGCTGTCTTGTGGAATTCCTTAACAATAGTCTGAGCGAGTTTGCCACACTTACCACACTCGCTCGCTACACCGAGCTTCGAACGCAGATCAGTCATATTGCTCGCACCACCACGGCACAGATCACGAATCTGATTGTCGGTAATTTGTCGGCAAATACATACGTACATAGTGTTTCCTCAGTGCGGTGAATACTTTAAATGATAATGAGAATGATTGTCAACAACATTTAAATCTGTTAATTTAGAACCCTACAAACCCTCCACGCTAACAAGCTAAGTTGTTGTTTTAAAAGGCCAGAATACAGCCATGTCGCGAACGACCCTATCATCAGCGAAGAGCGGCGACCGCTGCGTCGTGTTGGAAATAGCCTCCGATCCTCCTGAGATGAGGAGCAGACTCTACGCGCTGGGCATTATTCCTGGCTCGGCAATAGAATTGCTGCGATTCGCCCCCTTGGGCGACCCGATGCAAGTAAAGGTAGGTGGAAGCTTTGTCAGCATTCGCAAATCCGAAGCCAAAATCATTACCGTGGATATCCAATAGGCCATGCAAAAAATAGCATTGATCGGCAACCCCAATTGCGGGAAGACCACATTATTCAATCTACTTACCGGCGCGAATCAGAAAGTCGGTAACTGGCCGGGCGTTACGGTGGAAAAAAAGTTCGGTTATTTCGAACTCGAGAAGCAGTCAATCGAGCTGATCGATCTACCCGGCATCTATTCTCTTGAACAAGACTATAGTGGTATCGATGAAAAAATTGCTGAGGACTTCCTAGAGCAGAGCGACATTAGCCTAATCATCAATATCGTTGACGCTACCAACATGGAACGAAGCCTCGTATTGACTCAGCAACTGATGGAGCGCGGGGTCCCCATGTTGCTTGTTATAAACATGCTCGATGTTGCTAGGCAACAGGGCATTACGGTTAGCACCGACAAGCTGTCCCAGAAGCTACAACTGCCTATTATAGAAATGATCGCCTCGCAGAAGCATGGCATCGATGAACTTCGTAACAGCTTAATCTCGACATTTGGCACTGTTCCCCCAACTAGAGAGAATAAATCAGCCCCTGGTGAGAGTGCAGCCTCTGAAGAGAAACTCCTACAACGCTATCACCAATCGCGGCAGCTCATTAACGGCGTGGTTGAAGTCTCCCCTACTCACCACAGCCTGTCGGAAAGAATCGACGCCGTGCTTATAAATCGTTGGCTAGGTATACCCTTCTTCCTGTTTATGATCTACCTGATGTTTACCATCGCGATAAACCTTGGCGCTGTCTTCATCGATTTCTTCGACATCCTGTTTGCTGCGGTGCTGGTGGATGGCGTGAGCTGGCTGCTACGTGAAATATCTGCCCCCGAGGTTCTGGTAACACTGCTAGCTCAGGGCGTAGGTGGCGGCGTAACACTAGTCGCTACCTTTATTCCTGTAATCGGTTTTCTCTACCTCTGCCTCTCTGTATTGGAAGACTCTGGCTATATGTCACGCGCCGCTTTTGTTATCGATCGAGCGATGAGCGGAATTGGCCTGCCCGGGAATGCCTTCGTACCTTTGATTGTTGGCTTCGGCTGCAATGTGCCTGCGGTAATGGCCGCCAGGAGCCTGGGGAGAGACAGCGATCGGCTAATGACGATAGCCATGGCCCCCTTTATGAGTTGCGGCGCAAGACTAACTGTCTATGCGTTATTCGCCGCCGCATTTTTTCAGCAGAATGGACAGAACATAGTCTTCGCTCTGTACTTACTCGGTATTGCCTTAGCGGTATTTACCGGCTGGATATTTCGTAAACAGCTATTTACCTATGAGCTTACGCCGTCGTTTCAGGAAATGCCTGCCTACCATGTTCCTATCGCCAGGAATATTTTGCTTACCACCTGGTTTCGTCTTAAGTCCTTCATCTTTAGAGCGGGCAAGACCATCGTCGTTGTTGTAATAGCACTAAGCTTCCTCAACTCTATAAGTACGGACTTTAGTTTCGGGAACGAAGACTCTGAAGATTCGGTGCTAAGCGTTATTGGCCGGTCGATCACTCCAGCTTTCGCGCCTCTAGGCATAGAAGAAGACAATTGGCCGGCAACGGTCGGTCTCTTCACAGGTATGTTCGCCAAAGAAGCTATTGTGGGAACCCTAGATGCACTCTACAGCGAATCCAACGCAGATGAGGATGACGGTTCCCCACCAGATCTCATCGCGACCGCCGGCGATGCTTTCTCTTCTATAGGGTCAGAGCTTCTGGCTCTGAGCTCTACCCTCACTGACCCACTGGGCATATCCATCGGTGATGTCAGCGATCTTGATTCTGTTGCCGACGAGCAGGAAATCGAGACCACGACGCTTAGCAATATGGCAGCCTTGTTTTCTGGCCCCTTCGCCGCCTTCTGCTATCTGGTATTCATACTACTCTACGCCCCATGTGTAGCCGTGCTAGGCGCAATCAACAAAGAAGCAGGGTGGCATTGGACACTGCTGGTCTTCGGTTGGAGCACTGGACTCGCCTATATAACCGCCACCGTTATCTATCAGATTGGCACTTTCTTCGTAAACCCCTTATTCTCCTCCATGTGGATAATAGGCATGCTTACTATATTGATCGTCTTCATTCTCAACCTGAAGAGACTCTCCAGTAAAATGGTGCCAAAGAACCTCATTCCAGCCGTTCAATTGTAGCGGGAGAGAAATCTTGCAGGATTCGGAAAAACAGGATGCTTGCATTCCTGTTAGCAAATATTTGTCCGCTGCAATACTCTCGCTGCTGCTAATAAAAGTATTTCTTGCGTCTGTGCTCGACCTCTATAGCGACGAGGTATTCTACTGGCAGGCTTCGGCAAACCCCGCCATAGCGTATAGCGATCTCCCCTTTATGACCGCTCTTCTGATTGGCCTTGGATCCACCATAGAGCCAAGCAACACCCTAGCAGCGCGCAGCTTATTTATTCTCTTGGGCAGTTGTTTGCCCCTTCTCGTGTTTTGGCTAGCAAAGCCTATCACCGGTCATAAGTATGCTATCGAATCGGCAACTCTGAGCTTGTGCTTGCCATTGGCAGGATTTCTTGGACTACTCGCCGTGCCCGATGTACCTCTGGTTTTCTTCGGCCTTCTCTCCATAGGTTTCTTTGATCGCGCATTACGTGACAATAAACTTTCCCACTGGCTATTTGCAGGCACATTTGTTGCGATGGGCTTGAGCACCCACTATAGATTCTTCCTCTACCCAGCAGGCGCGATTCTTTTTCTACTATTTTTTAGTGGCGAACGAAAACAGTGGAGCAACCCCAGATTATGGCTGTGCATTTCAATTGCAAGTCTGGGCTTAATACCAATTCTGTGGTTTAACTTGAGCAATGCTTTGAGCAGTGCCAGTTTCTATTTTGTAGATCGCCACCCATGGGAGTTTCAAGCCAGCGGGCTGCTGCATATGTTCAAACAGGCTGGCCTGGTCACGCCGCCGCTGTACCTAATATTCGCCTGCGCCCTCTTCCTCATGCTTGGCAAGGCGAGACACGGTGACCGTAGCGCAGCCCTGCTGCTCAGCTTCTCTGGGGTAAATCTACTGATCTACCTCCTACTCGCCCCATGGACAGATGCAACAAGCACCTCTATTCATTGGCCGCTATCTGGCTATTTCCCTCTCATGGTCTTTGTTCCGCTAGCATTGAGGTCCGCATCAAGCTTCCTCGCTCGGTATTTTACGCCACGCAGAGCGCATCGATTAATCCTTTGTATTCCAATAATTGGCTTCCTGGGCACACTGAGCGCCTTATTCGGTGTCGGCTCCCAGGCTTTCCAGACATCTCTGCAGCCGATTGTCGGTAGCGGCGTGCTCTCCAACAAGATGGCCGGCTGGAAACCCTTCGCCACTCATGTCGATGAGCTCTTACAAAGTCAGTTTTCAAAGCCAACGCTTATCATTACAGACAACTACTACACGCTCGCCCAAGTCGAGTACGCCAAGCTCTCCAAGCGGGCATACACTCTGGATGAAGACAAAGCCGTGCGCGACGGCAGAATCACCCAATACCGACTATGGCAGAAAGATAGGATTGGTTTTGAAATGCTCAGTGCCGATGACTATCTATTTGTAGCAGAAGACAGCACCTTAGACACGGCAACCAAGCACGATCTGTTGGAATATCTCTGTGGGCGCGCCGCGCAAGTCGAACATCTCGGCACACTCCATCTATTTGCCGGAGACAAGGCCTTTAGCTTCTACAAAGGCAGCGCACTAGACCCTGACAGCAATCAGAGCAGCGCCTGCCCCTATCCTGCAATCGCCTGGATGGATGCGCCGGCTAGAGATGCCGAAATCCACGGAGTCATGGCCATAAATGGCTGGGCTTTCAACGAAGATATTGGAATTGAGCGAATAACAGTACTAATCGATGGCGAGCCAATTGCAGATGTCGAATATGGCGGAAGTCGACCGGATGTTGTTGAAGTCATGCAAGTGGATAGCGATCCGAACCTGCCGAACATTGGATACGACTATACCTTCGATAGCAGGGTCATCGAAAATGGCAGGCACCAAGTAGAGTTGGAAATTCGAAATCGCTTGGGTGTCCTCCAGCGATATGGAAAGCGCACCGTGGAAATCAAAAACTAGCGCTGCGCTGCTAATAGGGGTTTAGCGCTTCTACTGCAATTTTCCATTCATTACTTGCCGTGAATCGCCACAGACGCATATAACTTGTTCGAAAACTCTGCTGAGAATCATCTTCCAGAGTTTCCATAGTGCCGTAGGTGTAACCAACTTCCTTAGACGCAGAAAGATACCCTCTCATGTGGGTGAGGCTAATCTGATTCGTAGTTGATAACTGATTGTCCAAGAAAGCGCCATATACCGAACTCGCCGCATCCGCTCCCACCGCCGGCGCCATACCCGGCAAGTAGACTCGTGTATTCTCTAGCCCATAGCGCAGAAGCGCGCGCTGGCCTCCGCGAAAATTTATAGACTGTCCGAATAGGTTATCGCGATCGATCAACTGCTGCATATTATTGCTTTCTGCCATCGCCATGACTGGATGCGCAGTTTCTTCGAGCACCGGACGTGTGTCGTCAAAATCGGGCTCAACTTCTAAACTCAAAAAACCCGGGATACCGGCTAGGATATCCGCCATCAACACCCAACGAGAATCCTGCTTGAGCCAAATCGACACGAGGTGACCAAAGCCAGATGGAGCACCCTCATCAAGAGCCGTAAGAGGCCCTGCAGTTAACCCTAAGTCACCGGCTCGTGACACATCGACATAGTGTGCCTCCCAGTTAATCTCATTGGCAGTATCTTGAAATTCTTCTGAGCCATATAACTCGAGAGCATCGACAGGGCCGTCGCGAAAGACAGTAGAACCCTGGCCCAGGAATTCGAGAAACGCTGCGGTCCTGCCGATTTCAGCGGATCGATCTGCAAAACTCTGATCTGCAGCCATCAAATCCAACCAATGTTGATATTGGTTGACTTCTTCGCTCTGAATTTGGTTCTGCTCCTGCGCGTGCAAAACCAAAAAATGCGAGCCTATGAGAACTACGAAAAACAGCCGTGCTAGCCGTTTGCAGCGCCTAATAACGATTACTGTGCCTTTAAGCCTAAGCATTGATCAATAGTAATCTTATTATCAATTCTTAACTAGCCCAAATTCAATAGCATCGGCGCAGCGAGCACAGGATAGATAGGGGGAGGCAATCACAGATGATTCAAATGAGGCCCTATTGACAGTACTATTGTCAGTACTATTGATTGTTCTAGAGTTGATGAACCGCTAGAATTGAGGGGCTTCAGGAATAGAGCGATAGAACACAGCGTCACTTCAGAAACCATCCAATTCACGCAGACTCCGTGCTGGTAGACAATGACTCAGATCTCTTTGCTCTAGCCAATACCGTCGGATACTACGAAGACGGATCTGAATCACTAACTATCGATGATGTATTAGCAGAAAATTTTGCGGTGAACTTCATACCCCGTAATGGAGATATCCTACATTTCGGCATTACCAGTTCAGCTTACTGGATACGATTCGACCTCGACTGGTCTCAGCTCGATTACTCTAAAGGAAAAATTTTGGAGTTCGGTCCCCCAAACTCGAAGCCGGTCTTTTACGCGGCGGTATTGACCTGTTCGTCGTCGATGAGGCCGCGGAAGAAGCATTTATTCTTTTTCTAACGCTAGGTTTGGCCGTCACACCAGGCACTTGTAGCACAGCCCTGTTGTATCCCCGCCGGCAAACATTATAATTACCCAGTTTATCGAATCAGGAATACCGCTATGCCCCAGGCACTCTGGCAACAACTCAAATCAGAAGCTCAACAGGCCATTCAACAAGAACCTCTGTTGGAGAGTTATGTCTATGCCTGCGTTCTAAACCACAACAGCCTGCAGTCTGCTCTCAGCTTCATTCTAGCGACCAAGCTAGCCGACGATGTGATGCAAGTGGTTACCGTTCGAGAATTATTCGATCACGTTTTTGAGCAATCCCCTAAGATCATCGAAGACGTGGCATGCGATATAAAAGCCGTTTTTGAAAGAGATGCAGCCGTAAGCACCCACCTAGCGGCCATTCTTTATTTGAAGGGTTTTCAGTCGATTCAAGTTCATCGGCTCGCGCACTTTCTTTGGAACGATAACCGGAACGAGCTAGCCTTGTTTATGCAGAGTCGAAATTCCGAGGTCTTTGCCGTCGACATTCACCCGGCTTGTAAGATTGGCCGCGGCATTATGTTCGATCATGCCACTGGCATTGTCATAGGTGAAACAACCGTTATCGAAGACGATGTTTCACTTCTGCAACAGGTGACATTGGGCGGCACCGGCAACGAGAAAGGCGATCGACATCCAAAGATACGCTCGGGAGTGCTTATTTCTACCGGGGCGAAAGTCTTGGGTAATATCGAAATAGGTGTGGGGGCAAAAATAGGTGCAAACAGTGTTGTGCTTAACGATGTTGCCCCACATACAACCGTGGTCGGCGTCCCGGCAAAAGCCATAGGCAAACCAGGTACCCAGACACCATCACAAACAATGAATCAAAACTTCTTCGACTAGTTCAGATCCGAAAAATTCAGCATGAAATTAGACCGCAGGCGCTGAAGGCTCCCCCTTTACGAATATGCCCATGCGAATGCAACTCGCCTACATAACAGACAGAACCTTCCGACGAGACAGCTAAAACGCTACTGAACTGTGTCTGAGGCGAGATCATATTTAAGGCGACCTGCCGCCTGCTGAGGTTCTCCATTAACCAGTCTTGGGCGGAACGTCAGACTATTGAATTTAGCGAGCAGTAGTCCCTCCTCTGGCGGTGATTCCAGATAATGCGCGAGCAGCTCTGCCTGTTCGATCATGCTAACCGTACTACTATAGCGATGACTAAAACGCCGTGACACCGTATTCACTCCGGCGAGGCTAAACGAGAATAAGGCGAAGTTTGAATCATTCACTGAGTCGTTTCCAGCATCGCGAGAAAGAGGACTGCGCACATTGGGAAATGCCGCCGACCATTCGCTGAAGAATATATAGGCATAGGAGGCTTCACCGTCAAGCGTTACCAGTTTATTGCGCTGTGCGACGACGGCTGCCTCAACAGTCGAGTAGAATTTGGTATCCGGAATCACCATAGGCTGATTCCACAACTCATTAACCAAAGGCTCATCGACACCCACCGCCAACATTTCCTTGTAGGCTAAGCGATACATCTCTGTCGCCGCCTCCGGCTTGTCATAGAGTATGTGCCAATCGCCTAGGTAAACATTTGTCATTGCAAGCGCTTCTGCATCGGGAGATTCACCTGCGGTATAAATCTCATACAGTCTGTTGAGCAATCCTAAACCCGAAAGATAGAAGGTCTCATTCACGTCATAACGGCCACGCATTGCCTCCAAACCTGGTCCAACTTTTCTCAGCTGGTAGCTGGTCGGACCTCCACTCCAAAGCGCTACCGTCTGCAGGTGAAGCTGGAGCAATTGCTCGTAGATCATTGGCACAAGCCGAGCGTCAGTTTCGCTCCAGAGAGTTTGCGCAACGGCAAGGGCTATCCATCGAATCTCAGCGGATCGGCCAAAATGGTAACCTTGATAGAGATTATTATCTTCCGCCACGGCTCTCAGATGGAATCGGGATAGCTCTAGGAGGTCGTCGATTAATTCCTGATCGATAAATCTGCTTTTCTCGGTATAGAGCCAGTATAAATGCTCCATATTCTCTTTAGCCGCTTCCCAATTGCCGCGGTTGGCGAAGTTACTTATTTTCTTGCTCAGCAGAGGTCGTTGAATGTCCGTGTAGAGGCCATTTTCTATGCGCGCTATCTGCATAGCGCGATCGAGAAGGTCGTGAGCCTCGTCAAACTGATTGAGCATCATGAGATTATCTGCCAACTGTTCGATTGGCTCTATCAGTCTGGAATCCATAGGGCCAAGCGTATCCTGCATGTCATTCAACAACTCACGGCCTAACGCCAGCTCGTCAATGACATTCGGCGTCGAATCAGGAACAGGCTGCCCGTAGGCAATCCCCACGGGGAATGTCAGAAGTAGTGCTAAGGCTGTAGAGAGTAGCTTAGTCATCGTAATTTTCGGCTCAAATCTGGAAGCTTTGAGTAGAATATCAGGCAGGCTCAGGCTTGAATAGTAGCGGCACCCAAAGCTGTGAGACGGCGGTAGACACAGGGCCCGATGTGATCGCTATTTTGCAGCCCCTTGATTATACCCAGCTTAGAAGGTTACAAAATGACTGCATTTAGGAGAGTAATGTGAACACAATCGGCAAAACTGTCGGCTTTTCCCTGATATCACTGTTAACTGGTCTAGGAGCCGGCCTTTTCGCAGTTTCCTCAGCTCAGGAAGACGGCAAGGTCTATGAGCTTAGAATATACACCGCAACACCGGGCAATTTGGACAATCTACAAGCGCACTTTCGGGATCACACCATCCGAATTTTCAACAACCACGGCATGAAGATAGTTGGTTTCTGGACGCCTACGAGCGAAGAAGACGCCGATGACACCCTAATCTATGTCTTGGCGCACACCAGCCAGGAAGCTGCCAATGCCTCATGGCAAGCATGCGGCCAGGATCCCGAGTGGAAATCAGTCTCCGACGCATCTAATGCCAATGGCCCTATACTAGCCGGGGTTGAACGTCCCTACATGAAGGCGGCAGACTACTCGCCATTGCAATAATTACGATACGGGCCTGCTCATTGCCAGGAGTCAGTGACAGAGAACAAAAAAGGGATGGCTCTAAAGCCATCCCTTTTTTTGATTATTGTTTACTGAGAAACTTCTCTGCAATTTTTCCTGCAGCTTATTGTCGAACCCAAGTTTATTAAAGTGATTTATCAAGAATCTGCCGAAGCATTTGATTCATCAACTAGAACACCAGCGGGTTATTAAAGAACTTGAATGAGCCATAGGCTAGTTCCAACAGCTCTACCGTAGACTGCCCCTCACCAATCCAATAATAGAGCAAGCCACCCAAAATGATCGCTGCCGAGCTTAAAGCTGCAATCGTCTTGTCGTCTATCTTGCCATTCTCGTTCATATATACTCCTAAATAAACCGACTACTTACTGCTAGCTAAATCCAATCCAGCGACCGTTTGCCGCTACCGTAAACCATATCAGCATCGATGTGACAGCGACTAATCGTATCGTCCAAGGATTGATTTGGGTATGGGGACGACTGGTCAACAAGGGCTGCTTAATAAACAACATAAAGCAGGACCCCGCAATAAGCACTAACATCTTTATCCAGAACACTTCCATGAAATAGACCTTGTTAGCTACACCTGCCGCGCAAAAAATGCCCGTTAGGATCGCCATTAACAAAGCCCATCCAAAGCACTTGTGAGTTCCTGTAACTAACGTTTCCGAAGGAACATCCTTGAAGATGATGCCGAGGAGACGCAAGTCTGTAGCCAGCACCGTTCCGCCTAAAACAGCCATGGAAAGTAAGTGTAGCGCTTCCACAGTTGCGTAGACAGAGCCATAGGTGGTGCCAATGACGCCAATCCATGAAGATTGGTTCATCCAGTTAAAAAACGACTCCAAGCCAGGATATATGGCGTCACGAATGTCCAGAACTTCAACGAGGACCATCAGTAGAAAAATTGCTAAAACTGCCAGCGATCTGGCATATTGACTCAAGATCGAACCTAACATGCAAACTCCCAAATTTTTGATGTTGGATCAGACCAACATTCTGCTAAAAACTATAACTTACAGCGCGTTTAGCTGATCTACGCAACCAGCCGCCCACAGAATAGTAGTATTAGTTGTATTCGTACAATCCACCCAGTCATAAGGAATATATCTCCCTAAGGTGACTACTCCGCACCAAAGAACGAGTGAAATAATCGCACCGGTTCTCAATGGCCCTGGGGCTACCGGATCGTTATCCCAATTACCTTCAGCGGTTTTCAATCTATTATTAAAAATCCACGCATTGATGAATGCCAAGAGGAGTAAAATCATTTTCATTCGAAACCAGAGACTCTGAATCGTCTCCACCGGCTTCGCATAAACCAATAACGCTCCGGTGATAAACATGATTACAAATCCAATAATCATGGGCTTGTGCAGCCTAGCCGCTATTGTGGAGGCAGGAACATTGGGCATAACCCAGCCAAGCATACGAAAATCTATGATAAACAGAGATCCAATACTAATCATCAATGTTAGTACATGGGTAGCTTCCAACCAGCTGTAGCTATAGTAACCCGCCACTAGCATCTGGCTGTATTCCTGCGCCTCCATCCAATGAGCAAATTGCAGTAATAACTCGTTAATCACGCTTTCCAGCCTCCCTTAATGCCACTATGCGCTTTTTCTTCTGTGAGCGGAAAGGATAAACATCCTTGCGCCTCGAGTCCACTGCTATGAGGTGGAATAACCCCCTCGCATGATGTAAATCATAATTTAGGATTGTGCCTGAATCTCTCGTTTTCGATATTCCGAAGGCGTCACGCCCTTAATTTGACGGAAGGCATTATTGAAAGGCGTGATCGATTGGTAGCCAACAGAGAGAGCGATGGTAAGCACAGGCACACTTGGGTTTTCTTTATCCGCCAGGGCCTCACTGGCATCTTCAATACGGTATTCATGCAGCATGGCATTGAAGTTTCTGTAGCTTAATTGCTTATGAATAAAGGCGCGCAATCTGTACTCCGGCAAATTGAGCTTTTTCGCTAACATGGAGATGGTTAATCCCGCCTCCCTGTAAATCTTGCCACCCTGAAAGACTTTGTTGAAACTTTCTTTATCGAATGGCGCCGTGCTTTCTGATTCCGTCTCATCAGCCAATTCCGTGACCTTGCGAATCACATTGCCAAGCGATACGTAGTCAAAGCGCATGGCCACCAGCAACATGCCCGTGGCAAGGAATGCAATCGAGATAACTATTATAGTCTGCGCCGTTGCATAACTAGCCGAACCGCCATCGAGTAGAAAGTTCTCTACGAATACTACGGAAAATATAAGTGCGCCCTGTACTCCTATGATAAACCAACGCAGTATCCTGCGATCATCCACCAAGTCTGCTCTCCACCCCTTTAGAGTCCAATAAATAGCAGAAGCCACGAATGCCAGCATCATGACATCCATACAGGTACCCAAAAATGCCAAAGAACCCGATGCCTCACTGGAATAGATAGAAATACCGGAAAGAACCGAATCCAGAGCAACTTGAGTAGCGAAGACGAACACTAGAGGGGCTGGAAACTTCTGCTGCTCCTGAAAGATCAGGAAGCAGTAAATCATAAATAATCCAGCAATCGCATTCATGCCTATTTGGACAAACAGCTGCCAGCGACTTAGATCTAATTGAAACTGTGGGTCGATATGTTGACCTGCCATACCATTCAATAGATAGAAAATGATAAATACTGCCATCAGGGCAAATACCCTCGCACTCCCTGCTTTCGGTTCCGCTTTCAGGTAGCCTGCAGCCAAGAGCAAGACAGAAAGCATCGCGATAATTTGTGCGCTAAATAGAACGAGTGGATTTGGCAAGACATATTCCTGAAGATCGGGAGCCAACGCCTACGACAATAACCGATCAATTGATAAAATTCAAAGCCCTCACCGGCCAATTTCTAAGCTGTGAGGCATTCATAGACACATGCTAAATAATGCCTCTAGCGCTTAAACCTTTCCTCCACCTCATCGATGATGCTATCCACCGAACGATCACCCCTCTCTTGGGCATCGAATTGATTGAATAGGTTTATCGATCTCTCTGTTCTGCGCCCAAATTGCAGCACTTTTTCGAAATAACTATCCGGGCCCTCATTCTGCTTGATTAGGTCGATAATAAAAGCCCCCAAAGACAGGGCACTAAGCAGAATATCTCTGAATGCATCGATATAGAGTTTAAGTTGAAATACTAAAAATTTTCGCAGTTGCGGCCACAGCCTTTCCATTGTATCTACCCTCTGCCCAATTGTTTCATGGCTTGTTTTGTTATCCATCTTACCAACTCCGCTAGCCTTCAATGCCTATTGAGTGGCACGTGTTTTCCCCTATTTTCTTCAAAAAAGGTCCGATCACACCCTCACACGATGTCAGGGCGTAATCGGTACCAAGCGCAAAAATCTGAAGCAGGCATACAGGGCCTGCAAAGTTAACTTGTGAACCCTAAGACGCGCTTGATTACATTCTAGTTACAGAACTCTAGGCTACGCCGCTTTAAAGGGCTCCGCATTCACTGTCAGGATAGTATTCAATATCCGTGCCAACCCATTAACCATCTGTTTTTTATGAATTTATTATCGACGCGAGAAGGCTGAAAGTTAACGAAGCCGCCAGCAAATGATCAATTTGACCAAACGACAGGTGGGAAGTTTTGCCAAGGAGTGTGAGTGCAAGGGGATACTGGCTACCGGAATGAATCCATTGGCAAGTTTTACGAGTAACTAAAGGCATGCACTACTCGAGCGCAACTAGTCTGATGCGACTGGCTCTGCAACAGCAATCACTGTCGATTCTTCGATGGCAGTCATTGCCTGAGAGACGGATTCCAGCTCAAAACCCATGCCGGCATGTTCTACCAGACGCGTTATCAGCTTTTCATTAAATGCTGTCGCTGGCGTCCAAAAGCCACCGCCTACTTCACTCGCATCAACATCGCGACGCAGACTGATGCCGGCCTGCGCTAGCATTTTTGCCGTGGAACCATAGCCGGGGTCGCGGTCACCCGTTACCTTAACTCTAATCCTCTCTCCACGCTCGGTCCGCCCAATTAGTCGCAGATCATAATAGCCCTTCAGCTGTTGCTCAGGACTGGGGCCCTCTCCGGGGCTAGGCAGGAAGAATCGGGTGGCAAGCCAACGCATAGGGGCGAAGGCCATCGTAAACATCGAAAGCTTAGTCCCGATGGAAATTTTCTGTGCTGTTTTCTTACCCTGCTTCCCGGGGCCGGCAAGCATCGCTTCGTCGTATTTAAAATTTTCGGCATAGAAACCATCAACCAAGGCATTGCTGCGCAGAACAACTCGCGTGTTGATGGATGCCATGATGAACGGGCCTGCCCAAGAATCGAAGTCCTGATCAAATTCCACGGACATATTGTTTTGCCGGGCCTTGAAGCCGTGATCTGCCGGACACAGTGAATAAGGATCGCGCATCTCCTTACGGATAGCAGGGTCTGCTGCTGCCTCTTTATAGAGGTTGAGCCCACTGGCAATAGTGCCACCTGACGTGCCCCCCTTCATAACCTTCACTCGCAGCTTAACCTGATCGCAGTAGCTACCGAAATGTCGCTGCGCATGACTCTGTAGAAATTTCACGCCGAGGTCCGATGGAATCGAGTCGAAACCACAGCAATGCACGATGCGGGCGCCACTGATTTTTGCCTGCCCCTCAAAGCGCTCTATCATGCGCCGAATCCATTGCGGTTCCCCCGTTAGATCGCAATAGTCAGTTCCCAATTCGCAGCAGTTCTTGACCAGAAGTTCACCATAGAGGGCGTAGGGCCCAACGGTGGAAATGACTAATTCTGTCTTCTCGCACAGCGACTGCAAGGCTTCTGCATCTGCCGAGTCGGCAATAATGACAGGAATCTCGTTCGCGTTGGAACCGAGTGATTCTTTGAGGACTTGCAGCTTGGATTCAGAGCGCCCCGCCATTGCCCATGTTAGATTAGGTTCCGTGTATTCATTTACCAGGTAGTTACAGAGAATTTTGCCAACGAAGCTGGTTGCGCCGAATACTACAATGTCAAATTCTCTATTTTTCATTTACTACTTTCCTACGGTTTAGCTGCAGCTTAGGCAGTGACGTTATTGCCCGAGAGCAAGGGGGAATCATTTGAATCTGGCCGCTGAGCGCCAGACGCATCGCGCGAGTGTCTATAACTCATCCAAATTAGAAACTGCAATCCAAACAGTAGCGATGCGGCGAGTAGATGCGTAGGCTGAACCAGAGCTGGCATGCCGAGATGACCCAAGGTTGCGCCCGAGAGCACAGCAGTACCTATTACCACTATCATTGCCAGCGTGAGCCTGCTCAGGGTGTGATGCCAGCCCAATGAGGCAACCAAAAGCCATGCCAACCAAAGATTCGCAAACAGTACAACCGCCGAAAAACTTCTATGCAAATAGAAAAACCAAGGCATTGCTTCGATCCAGCTAGAACGCAACTCTTCACCCTGTGACTCGCGGATAAAATCCGTCATCTCGCGAACCTGAGTGCCCATGGCAACCTGCACAATCGTAAGCCCCAATACAATATACAGCCACATCCCAAATCGCGGACTGATAGTCGCAACAGATTGCGATGCCATAATGCCTCGCCTGGCCTGTGCGACCGCATACAGAAGAGTTCCTACTATGGCCAACGCCATCAGCATGTGCAGCGTTATCATGCCCGGTTGCAGGTTTGAGCCGACAACCTTTGATCCGAGCCATCCTTGAAATCCCACCATCAAGAATGCGGCTACTGAGGCCTTGAATATACTTGTGCCATGCTCACGACAAGCCCATGAAAAAAGAGCAGTTAGAAATATCATGAAGCCAATGCTCACTCCTACCAACCTATTGGCGTACTCGGTCCAGGTTTTTACTACGTTGAAGCGTGTATCGGCATAGCCGAGTTCTGCGTATATCTCCTGGTAATTTTCAGGAAGTTGCGCCTCGCTTGTTGGCGGGACCCAACTTCCGAAGCAGGTGGGCCAATCCGGACAGCCCATGCCGGCGCCGGAGGCACGTACCGAGGCACCCACCAATATTAAGAAATACACGGCAGCGATCGTAATCCATGCCATACGTCTGTAGCGCCTTAGCGCGGGGTTGTCTGAGTCATTATTCATAATTGTTAGCTAGAGAGTTGTCGACTGTCGAATTGCACAGCTTCCAGTAACAACACCACTCTTGCCAGGCATCGTTGAAGTAAGCCGTTGTTAAAAAAATTAGCTGCGCAGGGATTCCAATAGAGATAGTGATGGATAACTGTCCATCTTTAACCCCTGCTGCTCTTGATACGCTCGAATGGCGCTTCTGGTTCGGCTACCTACTCGACCGTCAGGCTCGCCTGAATCGAAACCGAGACCGTTGAGTAATTCCTGTAGTTCCCGCACCTGCTCAATGCTCATTGCCTGCTCGTTCTCAGGCATACGCTGAATTGCTGGTCCACCGGAAAATCTATCTGCCAGATGCCCCACCGTCAGTGCATAAAATACAGGCGTGTTATAGACCCGCGTCACTCTAAAATTGTCATAGGTAAGAAAGGCTGGACCCTGCGCACCGGCTGGAATAACCACAGCGGCTTGCATGTCTGCCACGGGGATAGGCGCACCCGAAGTCTGGCGCAACCCTATATCGCGCCATTCTTGCAGTGGTTTACGCGTGCCAGTGCCTGCCAGGGAGAAATCAAAATCCTCCGGTAGCAGAACCTCCCGTCCCCAGCGCTCGTCACCCTTCCAACCTGACTTAGATAGGAAATTTGCTGCAGAATGAAATATGTCCGCAAGACTGTTCCAAATATCAATCCGGCCATCACCATCGCCGTCTACGCCATGCAGATTGAATACCGAAGGCATAAACTGTAATTGTCCCATTGCGCCGGCCCAGGACCCGCTCATCTCCGCCGCAGAAATATGACCCTCATCGATGATCTGCAGGGCTGTCAGCATCTGCGTACGGAAGAAGTCAGCTCTGCGCGGGTTATAAGCCAGAGTAGCTAGCGCCTGCAGAACGGAGAAGCCGCCTGTATTGCTGCCAAAGTTGCTCTCGATCGCCCAGAAGGCTGCCAGGTATTGCGGTTGCACGCCGTAACGTTGACGCACTTCCTCCAACAAGACTGCGTGTTGTTGCAATAACTGCTGACCACGCTCTACCTGCCGGGGAGTAACCCGCAGGCCCAGATATCTGGTAAATGTCTGCACGAATTCTGGCTGACTGCTGTCGAGCTCCAAGACCCGGGGAAGTGGCGCTTCTAGATCGTCCAGAGCCGCGAGGGTAGACTCACTAATACCGAGTGCGGCAGCTTCAGCTCGTAGCTCAGCTACCCAGTCTTCAAAATACTGTTCTTGAGCGAAAGCTGGGAAACTTAAAAGGGCTAACAGTAGGAGGGATGCTGCTATTTTCATACCACTATGATAATGGATATCGGGGAGAATGGAAATCTGCAACAGGGCAATCTGATCACGCGAGACCGGCGGCCGCTAGAGCCTGGCGCTCGACATCAATTTGGCTAGCTTTCGATCTCAGGCAGCGACAGAGTGATTTAGGTACTCATTCAACTGCTTCTCATCTTGTTCAGCCAAAGCCTAGAAGTTTAGCCCTAGATGGTAGCTATCCTGTCGTTGACGGCGACAATAGGGAACAGTGCAAGTCGACTTTATTTTCCTACTGCACCGCCCCTGTGCGGGCAGAGCAAACTCTAATTCAAAATCGGGAAACAGGCCCGAATCTGATTTAAACCTAGCCAGTTGTTCGATCAATTGATGGCGACACTCAATCTGAATCCCATAAGGAGATAGATTCATCAGCGTGCCATTTCTTACGATACCTGCAAGACGAATATTCGCTTCACCACGCAGGTCAACTCGGGGATAATTTCGTTTGTCATTGCTCATAAAAGTAGTCTTTACATGATTTAAACAGGCTTATCACATTACTCCAACGACCCGCTTATCCTGGCTTTTATTGATCAATTTATGACCTGCCGCACACTTTTCAGTATCATTGAGCATAAATGTGAAGCTGGTAGATATTAATAGGGATAGATCGTAGTCTAGCCAGAATAAAGGTAGGCGACATGACACGCTTCAGTAAACAGTCTCTTCATTCCAAAACAAAGCGAAGGAGGATTCTTACATGGATTTTTTTGTTCTTTCTGCTCCCCCTGACACAGCCGCTGCAGCAGAACCGGCAACTGCGCCCTCGGCTTGTTGCCCTCCTGAATTATCGGAAATCCTGTGTATGAGCTTCTGCATGACTGACAAAATTTGCTGATCGCTGCCCGATCCACTCTCCACAACCGACGACTCTGCAGTGAATGCTCGGTCCGTTGGGTCAATTTTCTGGGGCCTGGCGCTGCGTTTGTTCTGTAGTTCGCTGCGGCTTCTCGCTGCCATATCCAGCTCTGGCATTTTATTGTTGTCTATTAGAATGCCATTGGCTTCGGTCAGCACGTCCTCGAGCTTGTGAAAGACGTTCTGATTAAACTTTCGGTAGGTGACAAGAAGCTCGGTAGCCGTCATCCCCAGGGGGCGCAACGCCTCTTTGAATGCCTCGCCGATCTGCTCGGGGTCCATCGGGTTATTCGATTCATCGATACGCGTTCCATGGAGCATCGTGTCGAGACGCGTTGTGAAGCTGAGATACTCACCGATATCACAGTTTCTTGCATGGAAGATCATACCTTCCATGGCAATGATAGCCCCCAGATCAGCCTCTTCAACCAAACTAAGAGAACCATAATCTAAGACATTGATTTTTTGCTGCGAGACTCAGTAAGCTCATCGAATTTTGACTCTATACTACTTGCGAAGCGCTGCAAAATTGCATCTCGCTCAGCCATCAAGCTAAGGTCCCAAGAACGCCCACTCGCACGCTCATTGGCTATGGCCATATTGGCATCAGACAGGCTTTGGAGACAAGATTCGACAGCTTTGCCGTCATCCCGTCTCCAACGATATTCAGAATCTTCTTCACATTATCCATACTGTTCCCATGCGGGATGCCATCCCGAGCAAGCAATCTAATTGCGACCAAGCCTATGTTGCTGCAGCAAAACGAGTCGCCATGCTCGAACATGAAGCAGCCGGAATGCTAACGCTTGAAGCCCTGTATGTCGAATATTCACTGCGCTGCAGGGCTCATTATTTCTGGACCTCAACCCCTATCCTCTTGGCTTAGCACAATCAGCCTGCCTGGCAAATAAGTCCTTCATTTGCTTCATTGCAGATGGTAGATTTCGCTACTCAATCGATAACTACAAAAATATCCACTAGAGGAGTCCCGCACAGCATGCCAATCCGACAAACACTATTTAGCCTAGTTTTCTTGAATTTACTGGCCACACCGATCCTAGCGCAGGACTCAGGGCCCATTGGCCCTAGCCCTTATGACTTTAATACCGAGACTTGGATGCAACCCTTCGCCGATGATGGGCTGTCCTGGGGTGGTACCTCTGGCGTCTATGTAGAGTCCAAGGACCGTATCTTCGTCCTCCAACGAGGCGAAACGCAACTGCCCAGCCCAGTGCCTCCCGAATACACCAGTTTTGCAGGTTCCCTGGGCTGGAATGTGCTTCGCGGTCGTGGTCGCGTCTGGCAGAACTGCATCTATGTAATTGATAGTGAGGGAAATTTACTAGAAGTTTGGGATCAGTGGGATCACCTATTCACCGGCACAGACGGTCCCGGGCCACACAGGATTCGAATGAGCCCTTACGATCCCGAGAAGCGACTCTGGCTAGTAGACGAAACCGGCCACATTATCTACGTGTTCTCAAATGACGGCTCACAACTGCTAATGACTCTGGGTGAGAAGAATGTTGCCGCCAAAGACGAGTACCATTTCAATCAGCCCCAAGATGTCGCCTTTTTACCGGATGGAAAATTTCTGATTGCAGATGGACTGGGCGGAAACAATCGCATAATCGTACGCAATGCCGACGGCAGCTACCGCTCTGAATTTGGTGAAACGGGCGAAGGTCCGGGTCAGTTCGCTAGCGTCCACGCCTTGGCGATGGGTCCGGAGGGCAACTTATATGTGCTAGACCGTGACCTGCTTAGAATCCAGAACTTCAAGCAAACAGCTACGCCAGGCTCACGCGATTACCCACGCTATGAGCACGTAGCCACATGGCCTGACCTGGGAATGCCCCTAGATATATTGGTAGGTGAAGACAGCGCCTGGGTTACGGACCTAAACCCTCCTAAGATTGTCCAATTTAATCTTGATGGCACGCGAAGATATACCTGGAACCTGCCCGTCGAAGGGCCGCATCGCTGGATAGAAATGCACTCTCTTTCCGTCGATTCCGATGGCAATCTATATGGCACAGACAACCAAGCCGGCCGACCACAGAAGTTGACGCCGCGTTTCGATGCAGACCCTGAGCTTATTCTGGATCGACCTTACGTGCCACGCTAGGCATCTCGTCACTCCTTCGCTAAGCCCTCAGACACGATAGGCGACTTGGCGAGGGAGAGACTAATAGCTATGGACATACAATCAGTATAGTGTTTGTCAACTGCACGCAATTGACCGAGACATGACCGTAAGAGCATACCGCCAGCAATATCCAAGCATAAAAACAACGCTACCGAAGTATCACAGAAAATCCTTCAAACCTTGCGCGATGATCGATTACTAAACGATTCTACAGAGCACGACTCTGCCCTCTTGGAACATCTTTCCGATTTGCTCGTCTATGCAGGCTTCCCCGAGCGTGACGTCCTAACAAAAAATATTACCATCCTGCTATCCGATATCCGCGAATTCTCAGGTATCCCTGAATCCCATCCTGCAACCGATGTTGTGGGCCTGCTGAATCGCTACTTCAATGCCATGGGAAACATTATTTCCAAGTATGGCGGCACTATCGACAAGTTGATGGGCGACTCGATCCTAGTGGTTTTTGGCTTCCCAAAAGAGCGAGAGTCCGACGTCGAGAACGCCATAGCCTGCGCCGTCGAGATGCAAATGGCCATGAGCGAACTTAACGATGTGAATAGATCTCTTGACATGCCAGACCTGTTCGTTGGAATAGCTCAAAATACAGGCTCTGTAGTCGCTGGTGATCCCGGCTCTGATCACTACCATGAGTACACAATCATTGGTGACGAAGTGAACCTAACCTCCAGAATCGAAGCTTACTGTCTGCGCGGACAGATTCTCATCAGCGAAAACACCTACGAACTAAGCAAAGATTTCGTAGAGGTCGGGTCGCCGAACAGAGTCGAAGTCAAGGGCGCGCGCGATGCGGTAGATCTTTACGAGGTGTTTGCAATCGATCGATCAAAAAATATGGAAGTCCCACGCAGAGACGAAAGAAAGAGCCCGCGCGTCAAAGTTGGCATGCCCGTTGTTTTCCAGAATCTTTCTGGGAAAATCGTAGTCGACGAAAAATATAATGGCACGTAATCGATATCAGCTATCACGGCTTGCTCGTTGAGACACCAATTAAAATCAACAAATCTTCAGAGATAAAGATGGCGTTGCCGCTCGAGCTCTTCAGTGCTAGAACGACAGACGTCTATGCGCGCATCATCAACACCGAGCAGTTTGGCGACAAGTATCGCAGCAGCATGGAGTTCACCTCTATCGGAAGCGAGGGCCTGAGTGCCATCACACAATACGTCGACAAAATAGTAGCCAAAAGCTAGTTTGATCAGCGATAACAGCCCCCTGCCGAATTTTCTCTCATTGAAGCTCTAAGCGATTGTCAGGGTCTGGTCTAAATATCAGATACTCTATTTCGCCATCCATTTCACTCCACCAGTGCGCCGTATGCCCTGGAATAATAATGACGTCTCCCGGCACTACTCGCCGACTTACGCCGCCTTCGATCGATTTCGCCCGCAGCCAACTCGGATTTCCCTCATAAGGCTCCACTAACGTGCCGCCAGTGACTAAAGTAGCAGCGCCCTCTAACATATAGTAGATTTCGGTTGTATTCACTAGGTGCACATTGACGTCCCCGGCAACTCCAGCCGGCCTATAAACACCGTATACGCCTAGCCGCATATCGCCAGTCGTTTCGACGACACGAATGGGATTGTCGCTGACCCGATCTCGTGGCAGCGCATCAATAAACGCTCGAACTTGCTCGCCGCTTATGTCTGTCGCAACCTGAGGATTAGCAGGCGGTGGCGTCTGCGCGAACACAAACGAGCTCATGAGCACGAACAAGGGGGCTATAATTCTAATCTTCATTCTATTTTCTCCGTTTTTAAGGGCCATAAGCCCTAGTCAATCCTCAAGCAAAATTAAGCATGAACGAGCCAGAAACATATACAATTTGTAACACATGTACGAGCTGGCTTCTCCTATAATTTGCCTACAAATTAGCAATATCGATTAGTCTCTACGACTCTAATTTACAGTCAAATAAGCTAGAAAGTCGGGCAAAAGTCTGTAGACTATTTCGAAGCACTCGTTCCCTAGAAGAACAGGCAGCATCAGCCTTTTCAACACAAACAACACTACGATGAGGTTCCGTCTTGGACACACCAGCTAATAGCCCAGCCCTAGCACCGACCTCGTTTCAATATAATCGTGGCAGCATCGTAATGAGCGGGCTACTGGCTCTTGCTATGTATGCCTATCTCAGCAGCAACTACGGCTGGCGACAGGGCGCGCTCTTCATAGTAGGCCTGGCCGCTGGAATAATCCTCTATCACGCCGCCTTTGGTTTCACTGCCGCCTGGCGCGACGTAATCAACACCGGTCGCGGAGCAGGCCTGCGTGCGCAGATGATCATGCTTGGAGTCACCGTGCTGATCTTTACGCCGCTTATTGCCCAGGGGGAACTCTGGGGCACCGGCCTGAGAGGAAGTGTTGCACCCATAAACCTGGCAGTTATCTGCGGGGCCTTTATGTTTGGCATAGGCATGCAATTGGGAGGCGGCTGCGCATCCGGCACCCTATTTACAGCGGGCGGTGGCAATGTGCGCATGCTGGTCACCCTCTCCGCTTTCATTACCGGCTCTGTCTTGGGCACTTGGCAATGGGAGATATGGCAGGGTGTGCCAGGAGTGGCCCCCTTCTCGCTCGCTGCGCACTACGGCACGGCCTGGGCAATCATTATCAGCCTGACACTTTTCGGTGCCATTTGGTATGCGAGCACTAGATACGAACACAGGCGCCATGGCGGCGTGAAGAATGACCGGGATGTAGACCGCGCCTACTCACTCCTGAGCGGCCCCTGGACACTGCTAGCCGGAGCGCTAGCTCTCGCCGCGGTGAATGTCTCCACACTACTATTGGCGGGGCGCCCATGGGGAGTTACTTCAGCTTTCGCCTTATGGGGCGGAAAGGTCGCCGTATTTCTAGGTATAGATATTGGTGGCTGGGCCTATTGGCAGAGACCCGGACTTAGCAATGCTCTAGAGCAGAGTGTGCTTACTGATATTACATCCGTTATGAATATAGGCATCATGTTGGGCGCACTTCTGGCCGCCGGCCTTGCTGGAAAATTTTCACCCAGTTTTCGTATCCCACTAAAATCCGTTATCGCAGCAGTTATCGGTGGGATACTGCTTGGCTACGGCGCTCGCATCGCTTACGGCTGTAACATAGGCGCTTATTTTGGCGGCATAGGCTCGACTAGCCTCCACGGCTGGCTCTGGTTTGTTGCGGCTTTCATAGGCAGCTCTCTGGGCACCAAGCTACGCCCCCTCTTCGGCTTAAAATGAAACATCGAGCGGCACAAGATTTATCTTATTTATTTTCTAATCCAAGGAGAAAAACGCAATATGAAGTTTATTTCACGAAGTCTAGTTTCCACGGTAATTCTAGCAGGTCTTAGCTTTCAGCTCTCTGCACAAGAATTTGCAACAGGCGAGCCCATAGGCTCTGTTAATGAGGAAGGTGTTCGCGTTCCCATGTCTAGCAATGTAAAGGTCTATGGAAGTTTCCATTTCTCTGAGAGTTGCACATTCGATCCTAACAAGAACCTTGTGCTGGCGATGAACAATGCAACCCGAGGCGACGGAACTGAGAACGACGGCTTCGTATCTCTTATAAATCCCGACGGCAGCGTGCACACGCCAAAATGGATTGGCGCAACGCGTGATGGACTGGAACTACATCACCCTCTCGGAAGTGCTATCAGCAATGGCGTGCTGTATACCGTCGATGTTGGTTATGTTCGATCCTTTGATCTAGCGTCTGGGCAACCACTGAACGCTGTTGCGATTCCAGGCTCGACAATTCTTAACGGTATCGCCGTTGCGGATGACGGCACTATCTATGCGTCCAACACCCGATCGCCAGAAAGAATCTACAAGGTTACAGCCAATGGCGAAGTCTCAACCTTTGCGGACGGCGCCCCGCTTGCCGCTCCTAACGGTGTGGCTATAGATAGAGAAGGAAATATAGTCGTCGTCAACGTGGGTGACAACGCTGTCATCACGTTTAACCCCGATGGCGAGGTTATCCGCACCGAGCACGCAGTAGAGGGCGGCAACGATGGCATTGTTGTAACAGAAGACGGCACCAAATATGTGAGCAGTGTGCGCTTCGGCAGTGTTTCTCGTATTCGTCCGGGCCAGGAAGCCCAGATAATAGCTTCCGGCATCCCTAGCGCCGCTTCCATGTGTTATGACTCTGTCCAAAAGCAGCTGGTTATTCCACTAAACGGCAACTACGCTCTGGCCTTCATCAAATTATAGGTTTAGAACTGCACAGCCCCATCCTAGCTTCTACAATTGAAAGCTAGGATGAGCTTTTAAAAAGGCTAACTAAACACATCCCCCTACAGAATAATTAGCTAAGGTCCTATCTGCAATAGCAGCCGTATTCCATTCTCGACATCACTGAGAAAGAATGGTTTCTGCAAAACCTCTCGTGATAGGGAGCTTACCGATACAGAAACCAACATTAAGCTTGAGCCTTCCCTGCCTTGATCAAATTTGAGCGCAGCAAGGCATAGAGTTCATCTACTGCCCGCGCGTTGGACAAATGCTGCTAATAGTAAGCTCTGCCTGGCCGAGCATAATTTTCTCTTAGATCACTAGAGTCAACCAGCTCAATGATCTTGCTTGCCAGCTCTTTCCCCGAATTAGCGGGTAGGCTCAAAAACGGTAACTGAGCCTCTCTTATTACACCATCCTCAACCCGTGAGCTAATAAGAGCTTTACCGCTAGCCATTGCCATAAAGGCCTTATACGGCAAAACGCGATACGTCTTACTACTGTCGCCAAAAACCCCCAGACATATATCTGCATTTCCAACTTTCTCAGATATTTCTTTAATAGATAGCTTGGAAATCAGACCCAATCCAAACAACCGATGGGGAGTTTACGAAACGCAGAAAAGTTGGCTCTTGGCAAAACTGTTAGTCTGATTATTTCGCTCTGGCGCCGGCGGCCAGCAGATGACCGACTACCGCTTCATAGCGTCGAGTCTTGGCATAATCCAAGGCGCTAAGACCATCGGCGTTCTCAAGATTCGGATCCACGCCGGCAGCTAACGCGATCTTTACCGACTCAAGCACCAGAGACTCTCTGCTTTCGCCTGTTTGTCCCGCTCGCCTCTGTGGGGTCCCCCAACTCATTCTCAGCCTGGGGTGGCCAAGGCCAACAGCTGCCATCACAAGGGATATCCCTCCCTCATCCTTAATGAAGTTCTCGCCGAGGCGTTCTGCTGGGAACCTCACATTATTAACCGTATTCGCATTCGCTCCAGCAGCCAACAATGCCTGCATAATCTGAGGCTCTGAGAACCTTGCGGCTAGCCACAGTGGAGTCGCACCAATCAACGAATCGTGAAAGTTATAGTCAGTAGACTGTCGACGTGCCGGAGTAGGCTTTTCAAGTAAGGCTTCGACATTGACTCCATGCCTCAACAGCACTTCAACCGCTTCAAGATTTCCCCGCAATACGGCGGCATGCAATGCCGTGTGTCCAGCTACTGCAGATTCTGCGTCGGCACCCTTACTAAGCAGAAGATCTAATAGTTCCGCGTTGCCGCCATGAATTGACATAATTGCCGGGCTATTCCCAAAGGCCGAAACCTGATTTACATCGGCACCTGCCTCGACTAAAAGCTTTGCCGCGCGCAGGTCACCGGATCTCGCTGCGAATATCAAAGGAGTATTTCCTCCCTGATCCACCCAAAATTTATAGGCAGGGTTACTGTCTTGAATCTTCTCCGATTTAACATATTGGGTACGAACCTGAGAGCGCGCCTCGATATCGGCCCCGTATTCAATCAGCGCCGCTACGGCGTCTGCATGCCCGTTGTTAGCCGCCCACATAAGTGCCGTCTGACCGCGAGTGACGGCGGGGTTAGGATCAGCACCAGAGGCGAGCAAGGAACGCACGACATCACCATTACCCGTCTTGGCGGCCGTCATAAGAACGGTTTCACCAGAGTACAATACGATATTAGGGTCGGCTCCCGCCTCTAGCAGCAGATTTACTATTGCTGCGTTACCATTTTGAGCGGCAAGCCATAGCGGCGTCACACCTAGATCTGTAGTGGCATTCACCTGCGCGCTGGATTCCAGCAACTGCTGCGCGGCATCCAGGTTTTCTAGGTAACTGGCCCAATGCAGAGCCGAGGTGCCATCCCCGTAGACAGCATTAACCTGCATACCATCTGACAATAATGTATTCAGATATTCCCAGTCGGCATCCTTAGCAGCCTGAACGATTGCTGGCATGCCTTGAGCAAGCACAGTACCCACGATTAAAAATTGCAGCACAGCCACGAAAGCGCAGCTTAACAATTTTGTTGGCCGGGGAAATACCATGTGACATCCTGTATGAGAAGCCAGATTGTTAAAAGATAGGCAATGGATCTTTGCTGCCACCTAGCTTCTCTATTGGAAATTTGAATCGATCCATTAGTGTGAGATGTAAATCGGCCATAGTGGGTTGGTGGGTATATTGAATGTGTTCGCCACCGTAGATCCAGCCTGCGCCCCCACCCACAAGTAAAATAGGAAGGTTATTACCCGCATGCACGGTACTATTAGAAAGGCCCGCGCCGTAGAGGATAGTCATATTATCCAATAGGGTTCCGTCGCCTTCAGAAATCGCCGCAAGTTTGTCCAGGTAGTTTGAGAATAACGTGGTGTGATAGGTATTGATTCTGGACATCTTCTCAACAAGCTGAACATTATTATTATGGTGAGAAAGTGGATGATGCGCGTCCGGAACATCGATTTGTGGATACGGTCTGGCGCTCTGCTCCTTACTCATCATAAATGTTATGACACGCGTTAGGTCTGTCTGCAGCGCCAACACCTGAAGGTCTTGCATGATCTCCATATGATCTTCGAATACCGGTGGCACCCCGGAGGGCTGATCGAGATCGGGCAGACCCAGATCGATCTGCTCTTCGGCTTTCTGAATACGTCGTTCTATATTGCGAACCGACTCGGTGTAACTGCCTACCAAATGTCTATCCTCAGCGCCCAGACTGGACTCTAACGAAGATAACTTATCCAATACTGCATCCAGAATACTGCTCTGTTGCCGCAAACGTACTTCTCTAGCGTCTCGCGATGTGCTGCCACTATCGCCAAACAGGCGTTCAAAGACAGCGCGCGGATTATGCTCGGTGGGCAGAGGCTCGGTTGGGCTGCGCCAGGATAGCGTATGGGTATACACGCAGCTTAGGTTGGCAGTACAGGCGCCGGCGAGAGCGGGCGCATCCATAGACAGCTCAAGCGACGAGAGCTGCGTCTCTTTGCCAAGCTGTCTGGCTAATAGCTGATCAACCGACACATCGGCTCGAATATCGACTTCGTTGCGGCCACCCCGGGTAACCCCTGTCAGAAAAGATCCGCCAGCACCAGCGTGGGCTATGTTCCAGTTAGCATCTAGCCCAGAAAGCACCAACATCTTCTCTTTGTAGGCAGCCAATGGCTTGAGGATAGGAGTTAATTCAAAATCGCGCCCAACCGTGTTCGGCAGCCAATAGTCCATGGCCATGCCGTTGGGTACGTAGACTGTCTGAAAGCGATGTATCGGTGCCGCAGACCCCTGAGCAAACGCAGGCGTCATTGCATCGAGCATGGGCAACGCCAGGGCCGCTCCGGCCCCACGCAGCACAGCCCGCCTGGAGAGCGCCTTACCCGTGCTGATATGAACTGTCTTAGCCTTGTCTTTCATGGAGTTGCCACCTCATTCAGAAACCCATCTACATCTAAATTTATCACAAAAATCACTTAAAAATCAGTATGTTCTGACTCTTTATTTAATTCGCTCTATTAGCCAGCTGCCCGGGATCGGCACTCTCAGCACGCCTCTGAGCCGTCTGGAGAGCAGCGCCACTGCTGGTGAAAGCCGGGCTATTTACGATCCCCATTACTAACGAGGACCAGCTGTAATCGTCATTCGAAGCCTTACGCACTATGTCTCTAATAGTGGGCTGGTCATAGTATTCAACGCGCCGCCCCAAGGCATAGGTCATCAACTTCTCGACCAGAGTGTGGCTAAACTGTTCTGACCGGGTCGTCATCCAATCGCGCAGATCTGCAAACCCTGTAAACTCCACACCACCGGGATAGTTTCCCTTGGGATCGACGGGATTGCCTATCTCGTCAAAGTCTCGCCAGGCCCCTATCACATCAAAATTTTCCAGAGCAAATCCCAGAGGATCTATCACCGTGTGACAGGTCGAACAAACAGGATCTTGCCTATGCCTAGCAAGCCGTTCACGTATAGAGGTCGGTATCTCCCCGGGTGAGGCGTCAGGCAAAATGGGAACATTCGGTGGTGGCGGTGGTGGCGGGGTCCCGAGCAAATTATCCAGCAACCACTTCCCCCTCAACACCGGTGACGTTCTGCCCGGATAGGAAGTAACAGCTAGAAGCGATCCATGACCCATAAGACCACCACGTTGGGACTTATCCGGAAATTCCGCCTTTCTAAACCGACTGCCGTAAATTCCCTCGACTCCATAGTGCCGCGCCAGTCTCTCATTTAAAAAACTGTAATTAGCATCTAGTAACTCAAGAACACTGGCATCTGTTTTAAGAGTCTGAGCGACAAACAGATGCGTCTCCATCTCGAAGCCTTCGATCAGGCTCATATCATATTCTGGGAAGATGACAGTATTGATCTGCAATTCGTCCAATCTTCTTAGATTCAACCACTGGGCAGCGAAGTCCTCGACCAAGGTAGTAATACCCCTGTCATCCGCCAGCATGCGTCGCACTTGTTGCTGATAGATAGCAGGGTTAGATAGTTGATTCTGCTCTGCGAGCGCTAGCAATAGGTCATCGGGACCGCTGCTCCAGAGAAAGAAGGAAAGTCTTGAGGCCAGCTCCAGATCGCTTATCCCGAATACATCTCCCTCAGCCAACTGCTGCGGGTGATCATAGCTGCGTATAAGAAAATCGGGATCACTCAACATGAATTCCAGAGCAAATTGAATGCCCGCCTCGAAACTAGCCCCCTGCTCTCTGCCGCGATTAAAGAAGTTCAATAGTAGATCGGTATCGTCAGAGTTCAGCGGACGCCTATAGGCCTGGCGCCCCATTCGAGTCAAAATCTCGGTAGCACAAGCCGCCTCTTCAGACTGCTGCCGTGGTGTACAGGAAAAAATCAACCGACGACTGGGGGAGTCAATAGTCTCTCCAGAAATAGAGGTGTTGTAAGGCCCTCCTATCTCAATCGCATGTACTTTCTGATAATCCAAATAGACTTCACTATTAGCATTGAGACGACCACCCTGCACCGGCTGCGGAATCTCTTCTCTCTCTACCTGCTGGCGCACATAGGAAGCAGTTACTTGATGCGGACCAGCAGTAACAGGCACACGCACCTCCAGGCCGGCGGCTTCCTCGGTAAGTATGTAGGTTTCCCAATCGATGCTGCCCGGCTCGCCCGTTCCAGTGAAGCTCAGTGGCGCAGGCGTTCCCGGTGCATCGCCGCCAATGCTAAACCGTTGCAGCAGATGCCCATCGAGACGAATCTCAAGCTCCTGCTCCCAGCCTAGCCCCTTCACGTAGTCCTGATAGTTTCGCTGTAGCTGCACCTTAATCTGGTACTCACCGCTTTCCGGAAAATAATGCGAGGCCGCCGCACCACCCCGAGACCCGAAGGGCATGTCTTCGTTCTGCCGCCAATCCTGATTCAGATACAGGGGAATTTCATAAGTAGTAATACTGGGATTGGCAGGCAAACCAGTGGCGAGCCTGGTCAATTGACGCGCAACCGACATATACCGCTCCATATGTGCGGTGGAGAACGGCAAAGATTCGGCGATATTGTCGAAGCTGCCATCCGCAGTCGGATCGCCAGGCAAGAGATCCATCACATCAACATCGAGCCCAAGCAGATCGTTTACCGAATTATTGTATTCATAGCGGTTCATCCTATGCAGCGGCGTCACCCGACCGGGATTAGGCGCTGCCGCCCAGGCACGGTCCAGCTCACTTTCCAACCAATTGGTCATTATCTCGTAGGTTTCAAATGGCGGACGTGGCATATTCGAAGGCGGCATCATATGTGCGCGCAGCTTCTTAACCATCTTCTCCATGGTTTCGGCGTGTTGCGTGGTATCAGCGTAGTCCAAGCCTTGCAGGGAGAGACCGGCGGTTGCCAAGCTGTCGTTATGGCAGGCCAGGCAGTATTGATTGGTCAGCTGGGACATGTCGGCCGCAGTAAAATTCTGCGTGTTAGAGGATGCGCCGTTTGCTGATTGAAAACTCTGGAATAGAAGTCCGACACCGACCAGGGCTAGCAGAACGAGAGACTTCAGCCATGAAATGGAAATCGGCATCATGCACAATCCGGAGGCTGAACCCTAAAAGACTGGTATTCTGGAACTTCTCTATTCATAGGCACTTTAGAGACATTATTATTCTAATCGGTTAGCTCCCTGCAGAATCAGAGATAACAAGAAATCAAGAATACAACCTGTTCACTATCAAATGCTAGTGTGAAAATCAGTCCTTTTAGAAACTCTGGTGCGCTTATGGCATAAAGGGACATCCAAACCCGTGAAAACCTGCTCTGGCCCCTTTAACTACGACCAGGCTTCTTTTTCAAGGAGAACAAAAAGCGGACTAGCAAAGGTGAGAGGAAACCAAAATGCTAAATGGCATAGAGCATAGACTGTTCTTTCTTTACTTAGCACCTTACTTTACCTCCAAAAAGCTATCCCATTACCTTGTCTAGTATAGAGACTTGTTAACAAAAATTTATACTAAGCTTTCGCTGGCTAATTCCAACTGCAGTCGAACTCGCTTCGTGCCCCTTTACAACACCCCTTCTCCACACCTTCGTAAAGCAGTACAATTACCAAGGGGCGTTGCTAGTTTTGCACCATCTGTCGCTAAAATACTATTCGCGACTAAAGGCGGCACCACCCAAGCTATCGATTCTATTGTCTTTAGTTACTACCCGCAGATACGACTCGCATACAATGACCTTTACCAACCTTAGTAAATAGCGGCCATCTATACTGATCTTCGAAGCATAAGATTATAGAACCCCGAAAGCTATAGGGTGATTTAAGGTGACAGAAAAGAGCCTCCAGGTCTATTGGCCAATATTCCAGCCCCTAAACTAAGGAAACCCAGCGACGGACAGAAATAGCTTAATGACTTTGGCTCATTCTCAGACTAGGGGACAAATCAACTTCTTGGAATACCAAATCTTTATCATTTTCTAGTACAATATTCTCATGGAAGATTCACAAGAACCAAGTTTTTTGCATTCCCTGATCTGCTTCGGTGGGGTCATGGTAATCGTGATTGCCGGCATGGTGTTACTCGACATCAACCTGCACAGTCTTTTGGTCATTGCCTTAATATGGGTTGCCAGTCATTCGGCAGGACTAGGGTACGGCTTCAATACTATAAAATCTGCAATGATTGCAGGCATTCAGAAAGGCCTTGGCGCGATCTTTATCTTTTTCCTGATAGGCATACTCGTCGCCGCACTGATTGAGAGCGGAACTATTGGCGGGCTCATTTATTATGGTTTGGACTTACTTCACCCAACCTTCTTTCTTCCTGCTGGTCTAGTGCTCTGCAGTTTAATGTCACTCGCAACTGGCACAGCCTGGGGAACGATCGCTACGATTGGCGTCGTACTTATGGGCCTGGGAGGCGCCTTGGGTATTCCGCTACCGTTAGTAGCAGGAATGATAGTCTCTGGCGCTAGCTTTGGTGATAAAATGTCGCCTGTCTCAGACACTACAAACCTCGCGGCCATGAGTGCAGGGACAGATCTCTATGCTCACATTAAATCAATGCTGTATACGACTGTGCCCACCTATATTATCAGTCTCGTTCTATTTACGGCTCTAGGCCTGTACTACAGCGGCCAAGTTCTCACTGCAGAAGCACTGGCTGTATTCAAGAGCAATCTAGGTATTGAATTTGCTATAGGCCCACTTACGCTCCTACCTTTGCTGGTTCTACTTACACTTAGCCTTAGAAGAACTCCTGCCGAAATCAGCATGCTTGCCAGCGTTGGCACAGCAGTAGTGCTAGCAGTTATATTTCAAGACAGAACTATTACTGAAGTCCTGAATAGTTTGCACGCCGGCTATATATCGTCTACTGGGAATGAACAACTTGACAACCTCCTCAGTCGCGGCGGTATAACAAGCATGATGTGGACTATGTCACTGGCACTAATAGCGCTCTCACTAGGTGGCATTCTCGACCGCGGTGGCTTTGTAAGAGTTTTACTTAGCGGGATATTGAAACGCATCAAGCGCTCCGCCAGCCTCATGGCGACCACAATTGGCGCCGGCATCTTCTCCAACATGAGTATGGGTGAGGGTTATCTCTCAATTATATTTGGCGGCCAAATATTCAAGGAGTCTTACGAAGAAGACGGACTTGAAAATCACATGTTGTCCCGCTGCCTTGAAGAAGGTGCGACTTTAAGCACCTCTCTAATCCCGTGGACGACTTCTGGCGCCTTTATTACTGGCGTGCTCGCCATGTCACCTTTGGAATATGGCCCCTGGGCGTTTTTTAACTATATCAACCCTATGCTATCTGTAGGTCTCGCTTACCTCGGCTTCGGCATATTCCGAAAGAGTGAACGGCACAATTAACATCCTCTGCGCAAATCTTTTAGCAACGAAGAGATAAATGAGGGATCAGCAAATTCCCTTAATCTAGTAGCACCTCTATTTCCCCCAGCAAATTGATCAGAAATTAATCCCTCCGACCTCTTTCAAGACCGCGCAGCGGCCCCGAAGGCGTGATAATTTGAGGCCCACGCGAAACACGAATCACTATGACCGGCCATTGTCAGCCTTTCCAGTGACCCAAAAAAAATCCCCGCACTGAAACCAGTAACGGGGATTCTCTTAATATAATGCCTGACAATGACCTACTCTCACATG
>JAQWZF010000024.1 GCA_029253585.1 Gammaproteobacteria bacterium | reverse complement strand
AAGTGTTGATAATATTGAACTTCATAAAACTTAATTTAAGTGGTGGGTCGCACAGGATTCGAACCTGTGACCAATTGGTTAAAAGCCAACTGCTCTACCGACTGAGCTAACGCCCCATTGAGAGGGCGACATAGTACTATCAAAATAAAAAAAGACAAGTCATCACAGGCATTTTCTGCCCTGAATCAGTCGATTCTCACTGTTGATAGCGGGTCGGGTCCTCTACTGCTGCATTTTCGAAGCCCTTTCGCCGAAAACGACAGCTATCGCACTGACCGCAGGCATGCCCCTGAGCATCCGCCTGATAGCAAGATACCGTCGCCGCGTAGTCAACATTCAGGCCTGCACCGGTCTTTATAATCTCGGCCTTACTCAAATCGATCAGGGGAGTTTCAAGGCTAATTACCCTGCCTTCTACCCCTGTCTTGGTCGCCAGATTAACCAGGGTTTGAAATGCCGCTATATACTCGGGTCTGCAGTCCGGATAGCCCGAATAGTCCAGCGCATTCACGCCGATAAATATTGCCTCGGCAGCAACCACCTCTGCCCACGCCAGGGCATAGGATAAGAATATGGTGTTTCTGGCAGGCACATAGGTGACGGGTATCCCTTCCGACTCCTGCTCTGGCACCGAGATATCCGTATCGGTTAAGGCGGAACCCCCAATTGTTCCCATATTTATATCGATGATCTTGTGATCGACAACCTTCGCACTGGCAGCGACTCGGCCAGCCGCATCGAGTTCGCTAGCGGATCTCTGCCCATAGTCAAAGCTAAGCGCATAGCAATCGAAACCGCGGTCCACAGCGATCGCCAGGCAGGTTGCCGAATCCAGCCCTCCTGAGACCAGGACTATCGCTCTTTTTTTCGTTGTAGATGTCATAATTTTTATCTGGCTATATGTTGTAGTTTTTGTCCTGCTAGCTTCTTAGCTATTTTTTAACAAGTACTTCCGCTGTGTGCGGACTACTTGCCCTCGACCGAACCCCATATCTGCTTATGCAATTGCATCTGCATACGTATCTTTAACTTATCTCTTAGAATCCATTCTGCGAGCTGTGCCGGCTCTATCTCTTCAAAAGATGGCGAGAGCAGTATCTCATCCACTCGACTCGCCAGATCATACTGATCCAATTTCGCTTTCGACCACTGGTAGTCTTTCTCGTCACAGATGACAAACTTCACCTGGTCACTCGCCTTCAGATGGGCAATATTTTCATAACGGTTCTTATCTGACTCATTGGATGCCGGCGTCTTCAGATCCATGACGATCGATACACGCTTGTCCACCTTCTCTATTGGCATGGCGCCGCTGGTCTCTAATGACACCTGATAGCCTTCGTCACTAAGCCGCTGCAATAAGGGCAGACAGTTAGGCTGGGCCAGAGGCTCGCCGCCTGTTACCGTCACATAGTCACAGGCGAACTCTGCCAGCGCTGCACTTATGGCATCCAGTTCCATAAGCTCGCCGCCCTCGAAGGCGTAGCCTGTATCACAATATTGGCAGCGCAAAGGACAGCCGGTTAGGCGAATAAACACTGTCGGTATGCCCACTGTTCGGGACTCGCCTTGCAGCGAATGAAATATCTCCGTGATTCGTAGTGTGATTGCGGATGCCATTGACTGTTGTCTCTTTGATATTAATGACGGTATCGATAACGCTATGGCATTGAGCGAGGAAACAGCTCTTAGTCGAGTATCTGGGGGCTCTAGCTTTCGTTACTTCTTCTGTATGAGCTGAATACTACTTCGTTCAATCGAGTGAGAGCAGTCGAGTATCCGCCAAGTTGGCGACACCGGTATTTGGAAACCTTCTCTTAATATCATTCAGCAGCGCTCGCGCCTGTGAATTATTGCCCATCCCTTCATACGCGAGTGCCAGCCCATACATGGCATCGGGCAACTTCGCCACGTCCTGCGGTCCATTCACAATAATGTCATAAGACTCTACAGCTTCGTTGTAGCGATTCAGATAGAGGTAGGCCTGCCCTTTCCAGTAGTGCGCGTTGGTGACAAATCTACCGCTGGGGTAAATGCTTAGATACTGATCGAATTCGGCTATCGATAAGTCGAAGTTGCTCTTAATCACCGAGTCATAGGCCATTTGATACAGCTGTTGCTCACTAAGAATGGCTGGCTCTAGAGTACCCCGACCGATGTTGCGAGTTGCGGGGGGTCTCGGCGCTGCACTCGTGGGCGGCTGTGCTGTTGGGCTAGACCCTGTGCGCGGGCTGGAAATTGGTCGCTGATTTAGTGCCGTTGTATTGCTCGCGACTGGAGGTGCAGCCGAGGCGTTGCCGGCATCGGGAGTGCGCGTAGCGATGCCAGGTGCGCTCGCTGCCACCCCCGATTCTAAACCACTCAGTCTATCGTCGACATTTGTGTAGCGACTCAGCGAGTCACGTTGCATCTTACGTAATTCAAAGCTCTGCTCTTCGACCATCGCACGCAGCGATTGCACCTCAGATTGCAGATCACGTATCTGATCGAGCAGTAGCGACAATGCGTCGTTGTTAGAGTTGCTAGGTGTGGAGTTGGCTGAACGAGACTGCCCAGAAGTGAACGGTTGAGATTCGACTACTGAACCCGTCCCTTGGGCCGTAACTGTGGAACTAAGCAAGCTAGCAAATAAGATAACAGGTAGCTTACGCGTTACAGCCTTCAGGATGTGATTCATAGTGTATTAATACCACGTCAGTTAATGCTTATCGGGCGACAACTTCTACGCGACGGTTGCGGCCGTAAGCATTTTCGCTTTGGCCTTGCTGCGCCGGTCGCTCTTCGCCGTAGCTCACCACTTCAATCTGAGAGCGCGAAGCGCCATTCACGATGAGGTAGTTAAGAACGCTGTTAGCACGACGCTCGCCCAAGGCAAGGTTGTATTCACGTGTACCACGCTCGTCGGCATGGCCTTCGAGTCGAATTCTCTTGCTGGAGTTAGCGGCTAGGTCTCGCGCATGGTATGACAAGGTTTCACGGTCAGACGCTTTGAACTCGGCAATGTCGAAGTCAAAGTAAAACACAGTCTGACGAAGTGCGTTCTGCGCGCGTATCTCTTGTTGCGACAGCTGACCAGAAGTAGAACCCGGGTTAGTGCGCGCGGTGCTTCCGCTGGAAGAGCTGCTTGAAGAACCTTCGCTGCCCATGGCGCCACTTTCATCGGTGTCACCACTTGAGCTACACGCTACCAAGGCAAATAATGAGAACGCCATCAGGCCCATTTTTATTGTTTGTATGCTTTGCTTTGTCACTCTTTGAGTCCTCCAAAGACTTGAATCGTTGTCTAAAAATCTACGGTTTTACTGCAATCTAGCGGTTTAATTTAGGAACGGAGACCAGGCTGGCTCCCGCACATCACCCTGCGTGGATGGTAAACGGAACTTTACTGTTCCGTCAATGGATACGGCATCTAGCACCCCTCTTCCATTGAACTTCGTGCCATACATTACCATGCTGCCGTTTGGTGCAACACTGGGTGATTCGTCTAGCGAGGTGCTGGTCAAGGTAATTATCCTCAGGGTTTCGATATTCAGCACCGCAATCTGATAATTCGGGTCTTGTCGTGTCTCGCGGCGCACGTGAACGAGGTTTACGCCATCCGGCAAGAATTGAGCATTAAGACACTGAAAACAGTCATAAGTTAGCCGCTCGACATCGAAGGAGCTGGCTCCCAACTCGATCTGATAGATCTGAGGCTGTCCGGTTCGCTCCGACATAAATACTATAGACCTGCTATCGGCAGTCCAGCTCGGTTCCGTATCTATCAATGGATGGTCTGTTACCTGGATGAGCTGATTCGTAGTGAGATCCTGCACATAGATATCGGGGCTTCCGTCCTTCGATAACACCATCGCCAGCTTGGTGCCATCGGGCGACCACTCCGGCGAGCTATTCAGGTTCGGATAGTTGGTTATCTGGCGCCGGTCCCCGGTCGCAATATTCTGAATATAGATGCGCGGCAGATCGGTCTCGAATGAAACATAGGCCACATCGCGTCCCGTTGGTGACCAACTGGGCGACATAATGGGCTCGACCGACTCCAGCAAAACCTGTGCACGCTGACCATCATAGTCGGACTTCTCCAGACGGAAATAAGTCAGCTCCGGATTTACATATTCTGCAACCACGTACATTATCTCGGTGGTAAAGGCGCCACGTGTCCCGGTTACCTGCTCAAAGACAACGTTGCTGATCTCATGGGCAATATCGCGAAGCTGAGTCACGCTGCCGGTGAGGACCTCGCCCGCTAGCTTCATCTCACGATTAATATCGAAGAACTCATACTGAACCTGGACCAATTGACTGCCAGGCGTTCTGTCTATCTTGCCAACCAGCAGATAGTCCTGGGCAAGGATGCGCCAGTCGCGGTAATACACCTGACTCTCGTCGCTGGGCAGGCTGAGCATATTCGATCTGGACAGCGCTAGAAACTCACCGACCTGCTCCAGATCATTCATTACGATCTGCGATACGTCTTCACTAAGCACGCCGGTGCCCTGCCAGGAAAATGGCACGACCGCGATTGGGATAGGATTATCCACCCCCTGAGTTATCTGAATGCTCAATTCAGCGTTAGCTGCTATCGACCACAGGCAAAGCGTGCCTGCCAGGAAACTATGTAGTGCTTTGCTTAAGTTCAATTCAGTAAATCCTCGGGTTCGAATATCAGTGACAGAGACCTGAAATTCTCATTAAATATATTAATCGGCAAAGCCTGCAATTCTCTGAATGGCGCCGCGCCATAAACCGCGTTTTCCGCCGATCTGTCGAATGCCGGATCGCCGCTGGACTGGGTGACGCTGACATCCACCAGCTCGCCGGTAGGTAGCAGCCTCATCTGCAAGACTGCCCGCATGCCGTTTCTGGCACTGGGCGGTCTTGACCAGCTTTCCTGCACAAGTTGTTGAATAAGCGCCGTACCACTCTGCACCATTTCGAATTCTGAACTGGCAATCTCCGCGGCCGCCGCTTCTGCTGCCTCACGCTCGCGCTGCGTTTCTCGATCGCGAACCTCTTGCTGCCGCTGCGCCTCGACCAACTCACGCTGACGACGCTGTTCTTCGGCCAGTGTTTCCTGTTCGCGCTGTAATTGCTCTGCGTCCAGACGCTCCTTCTCCTGACGCTGACGCAGGGACGCTAATTCCCGCGCCTTCCTCTGTTCTTCCGCCCGCGCCTGTTCCTGTCGCTGGCGTTCGGCCTCCGCAGCTTGCTGCGCCTGCTCCTGTTCTCTGGCTCTCTGCTGTTGCTGCTGTTGCCGTTTCAGGCGAACTCGCTCGTTCGCCACCTGCGGATTTTCCTGCACCAATAAGGCCTTCACCACGGTGGGCTGCACAAGTTCCATGACGTCCGCACTGCGACTGCTCTGCAGAAACAGGAGCAAAGCCAGTATGGCGCTGTGAAAAGTCACGGCAACAACTAACGATAGCGGGTAGCCGTTGTAGATCACAACATTGTTAAAAGTATCTTTCATCAGAGTGTATCTGCGCGCACTGCGCTAGTTATCACCCAGGGGCTGTGTAATAAAATTGGGATTCGCAACCCCCGCCGCCTGTAGGGTAGTAATTAAATTTACCATCGCGCCCCAACCCGCCTGAGCATCACCCTCAACCAGAACCTGTATGCTCGGGTTCGTATTAGTGATGATGCCAACCTGAGCGCCGAGAGTCTCCAGAGTGACAGACTGCCTATCTTCCCCCGTCGCACCCACGCTGATGAAGTATTCACCCTCTGCGGTCAGGGATACCACCAGCGTTTCCAGGTTTTCATCGATAGCCAGGGGCTCGTTATTCGCCTCCGGCAGCTCAACCTCTATACCCTGGTTCAAAAGTGGCGCCGTCACCATAAACACGACGAGCAATACCAACATCACATCGATAAAGGGTACGACGTTAATTTCGCCCATTGGTTTCCGCTTCTTGCGGACAATTGTTTCCATCGATCAAGCCTATTCAGTTACGCGCTTACTAACTCAGTTATCTCTTAATCTCTTACTCGCTTAATCGCTGTGAATCTGGCGATGGAGAATACTTGAGAATTCGTCGGTGAAAGTCACATAGCTGCTAGTGATATTGTCCACGGTGGCGGAATAGCGGTTGTAAACGACCACGGCGGGTATCGCGACAAATAAACCCATCGCTGTCGCTATCAGAGCCTCCGCTATATCCGGCGCTATCACCTGCATCGTAACCTGGGCCTGACTGGCCAGACCGATAAATGAATTCATTATGCCTATTACCGTACCAAACAGACCGATATAGACCGAGACCGATGCTACAGTTGCGAGAAACGGTAAATGCTTCTCGAGCTTCTCTTCCTCTCGGGAATAGGCGACGCGCATGGCGCGCTGCGCGCCTTCCATGATCGCTTCCTTATCCATTGAGGGCTGCTGACGTAGACGCATGAATTCCTTGAATCCGGCTCGAAAGATATTCTCCATGCCTACCGCGGGGATAGCCTCCTTCTGCATCTGACTGCCTTCTTTATACAGCTGACTCAGGTCCATACCAGACCAGAAGCGGTGCTCAAAGCTCAGCACCCCTTTCAAAGCGGCAGACAGCACCATCCAGCGCTGAAATATCATCACCCAGGAAACTATAGAAAGCCCCAGCAGCGTTAACAGCACCAGTTGCACTGGCAGGCTCGCCTCCAAAATTAAAAGAGTAGGTGTAATCCCTTCGTTCAATGTCTTTCTCCAGATCGGGTATCAGCTTGATGCCCGATTAATTCTATTCCGCTATTTATCAATTTACTTATTTAGTGACTGATCAAGTTACTGACCTAGTTCCTGACTTAGTGATTCAGGGTTAGAGTCGAATTTTCTGCTTACCGCGACTTCCCCGCCTACACTCTTTGACAGGCAAACTCGGTAGGAAATCCGCGACTTCAAAGGATTATTCGGCCAAAGGGACAAATAGTTGTGTGAAAAGGCATTTAACTGCCTAAAACTAACTATCGAGAGGTAAAACGAGACAATGTGGGGGCAAATCATGGCTAAATCGGGGCAAAGTCGATGTCTGCCTGGCGCTCATCATAAATGTGCAGATTTACTCGGAGAATTGGTCTGACTTAAACAGATCCGTCACCTGCTCGGAGGGCTTTATGCCGAAGTGTCTGTAGGCAAATTGTGTGACTACGCGCCCGCGTGGCGTGCGCATGATGAAGCCCTGTTGAATCAGAAACGGCTCCAATACATCTTCTATGGTATCGCGCTCCTCGCTGATAGCCGCGGCGAGACTGTCTATGCCAACCGGCCCACCCTCGAACTTCTCGATCATGGTCATCAACAGACGTCTGTCCATGTGATCGAAGCCATTCTTGTCGATACTCAGCATGTCCAGCGCCAGACCAGCCGTTTCCGCATTTACTGTGCCGTCGGCCTTAACTTCAGAATAGTCGCGCACCCGTCGCAATAGCCTATTCGCGATACGCGGTGTGCCTCGCGAGCGTTTCGCGATCTCCGCAGCACCGGACTCGTCGGCATGGGTGCCCAGAATTTTCGCCGAGCGAGTGACGATATGCGTGAGCTCCTCCACGGAATAGAACTCCAGGCGCTGAATTATCCCGAACCTGTCTCTTAACGGGGAAGTCAGCAAGCCTGCTCTGGTAGTCGCACCCACCAGAGTAAACGGAGGAAGATCCAGCTTGATCGAACGCGCAGCCGGCCCCTCGCCTATCATGATATCCAGCTGGTAGTCTTCCATGGCGGGATAGAGAATCTCTTCGATCACCGGACTCAGACGATGAATCTCGTCGATAAACAAGACGTCCCCCTCTTCCAGGTTAGTTAGCATCGCGGCGAGATCACCAGCCTTCTCCAGAACCGGGCCTGAGGTGGTCTTTATAGCGACCTGCAACTCGTTCGCTATGATGTTAGCCAGCGTGGTCTTACCCAATCCCGGAGGGCCAAACACCAGCGTATGATCCAGCGGCTCCTTACGATTGCGCGCGGCGCTGATAAAGATGTCCATCTGCTCTTTAACTTCGCTCTGACCTATATAGTCAGTGAGAACCAAAGGGCGAATAGCCCTATCGACAGAGTCTTCTATCGGGGCTGCCTCGGGTGAGATGAGTCTGTCTTCTTCCATTTGCTGTCCAGAAATTTAAAACCAGTAAATAATCTAACTGTTTAGGCCATGCTTTTTAGCGACTGCCGAATCAACTGCTCGGAATCTTCTATCTCGGGGTTTGCCTTCAATACCTGCGCAATGGCGTGAGCTGCCTGCTGCGGCTTGTAACCGAGAGACACCAGCGCTGTCTCAGCATCGTTCGTAATCGATGCAGAAACTGATGCCGCCGACGGAGCACTCCTCTCCTCTCCACCAGCATCCCAATCCGAGAGACGGTCACGCATCTCTATCAATAGTCTCTCGGCGGTCTTCTTGCCTATACCGGGCATCTTAACCATGGCATTAATATCGTTGCTGCGCACTGCCCGCACAAATTCATCCGCCTCCATGCTGGAGAGAATACCTAATGCCATCTTCGGGCCCACTCCGTTAATCTTGATCAGTGAGCGAAACATGGACTTGTCTTTCTCTTCGAAGAAACCGTACAGCAGCTGTGCGTCTTCGCGCACGACGAAGTGGGTATGCAGGTTTAGCTCCTTGCCGACCTCGGGTAGTTGGTACAGGGTGCTCATTGGCACCTGCACCTCATAGCAGATACCCCCGACATCCACCTGGATCTCCGGCGGCTTCTTATCGACTAAAATCCCGCGAATTCTTCCTATCACCTGAATCTCTTCCTGCTAAACGATTTTGCGCCCGCCATGCGAACCAAACTGGCTTCGGTATTGGCATGACAGATTGCGACAGCGAGTGCATCTGCCGCGTCTTCGGCTATGTTATCACTTATCGCCAGCAGGGCTTTAACCATGTGCTGCACCTGCAACTTATCCGCGCCGCCGGAACCGACCACTGCCTGCTTAACCTTACGCGCCGAGTATTCGGCTAACGGCAAATCATGTGAAAGACAGGCCACCATCGCGCTGCCACGAGCCTGACCAAGCTTCAGTGCCGAAGACGGATTCTTTCCCATAAACACTTCTTCGACAGCCGCCTGCTGTGGAGCAAACTCATCTATCACCTGACAGATTTCCGTGAAGATTGTTTTAAGCCGTTCGGGCTGGGAGGTGCTGCTGGTTTTGACGCAGCCGCAGTGTACGTATTGAAGTTTATTGCCAACGGAGTTGATCAGACCGTAACCCGTTACGCGGGAACCAGGATCAATGCCGAGAATGATGGACATTAACATTCCTTAGTCTGATGCCAGGACACAGACAGCGAACCGTGAATAGAAGAGTTCGCGTCTAGATTTTCAGAGGCGAACTAGAGTCGGGCTGCTATCTCATCGGAGATGTTAGCGTTGTGGTAGACATTCTGCACATCGTCCAGCTCTTCCATAAGATCGATCAGCTTTACTAGTGTCTCGGCAGAACTCAGGTCTAGATCAGCCTCGGTCGATGCCAGCATCGTCATCTCGGCAGACTGGGCTACCAGGCCCGCTGCGTTCAACACGTCCTGCACGGCACCGAAGGTTTCCAGTGTGGTCATGACATCGATGCTGCCGTCTTCGTTAGTGACGATGTCATGGGCGCCTGCATCGAGTGCCACTTCCATGATTTTTTCTTCGCTGCTGCCCTCGGGAAAGCTAATAATGCCTGTTCTCTCGAACAGATAGGCAACCGATCCATTGGTTCCCAGGGTGCCACCAAACTTGGTAAACGCATGACGCACTTCTGCGACGGTGCGGTTCTTGTTATCGGTTAGGGTCTCAACCAGAACGGCGGTGCCGCCCGGTCCATAACCCTCATAGCTAAGCTCTTCGAGGTTGTCGCTCTCCGCGGTGCCGGCTCCGCGCGCTACCGCTCTGTCGATAGTATCCCGGGTCATGTTCGCAGCTAGCGCCTTGTCGACGGTTGCGCGCAGCCTTGGATTGTCTGCCACCTCGCCACCGCCCATCTTCGCGGCTACGGTTAGCTCGCGAATTATCTTGGTGAAAACCTTACCGCGCTTTGCATCCTGACCTGCTTTTCGGTGCTTGATGTTGGCCCATTTACTGTGACCTGCCATATCAGCTTAACTCCCGATCTAAAGATTCTTTTCTATTATTTTGATTAATTTCGCTAACGTTACTTCGCCGCCGGCTGCTCTCGCAACCTGATATTTAGCTCCCGCAGCTGCTTCGCAGACACTTCCCCCGGCGCTTCCGTTAACGGGCAGGCAGCCGACTGCGTCTTTGGAAAGGCGATCACGTCGCGTATCGATGTGGCACCGGTCATCAGCATGATGAGCCGATCCAGACCGAAGGCGATACCACCGTGGGGAGGGCAGCCGAAGCTCAAGGCATCGAGAAGGAAACCAAATTTTTCTCTCGCCTCCTCGTCACCAATACCCAACACCTCGAATACAGACCTCTGCATCTCCGGCTTATTGATACGAATCGAGCCACCGCCCAGTTCGGTGCCATTTAATACCATGTCATAGGCCCGCGACAGAGCGCTCAACGGGTCGGCCTTTAACTCACTCGCGTCACAGGACGGCGCGGTAAATGGATGGTGCAGAGACGTCATGCTGCCATCGCTTGCGGTTTCGAACATTGGGAAATCCACCACCCACAGAGGAGCCCAACCTTCCCTGACCTGGCCCAGGTCTTCGGCGACCTTAATGCGCAATGCGCCCAAGGCCTCGTTGACGACCTTCGCCTTGTCGGCGCCAAAGAAGATAATATCTCCTGTCTGGACATCCAGTTTCTTCATCAATACCTGTACTACGTCTTCCGGCATAAACTTCAGGATAGGCGATTGCAGCCCTTCCAGACCAGCTTCAATGTCATTGACCTTGACCCAGGCAAGACCCTTCGCGCCGTAAATACTGACGTATTTCGTATAGTCATCTATCAACTTGCGGCTGATGCTCGCACCCTGGGGGACGCGCAGTGCTACCACGCGGCTGTCCGCATCGTTGGCAGGGCCACTAAATACTTTAAACTCTACATCCTTCATCAGGTCGGCAATATCGATCAGCTCCAGATCGATTCTCAGGTCCGGCTTATCGGAACCAAACCTGTGCATGGCTTCCTCATGTGACATACGCGGGAAAGCACCGAGGTCAACATCCAGATGCTTCTTGAACACCTCGCTAATCAACTGCTCCATAACAGACATAATTTGCTCTTCATCCATGAATGAAGTCTCAACATCTATCTGGGTAAATTCGGGCTGTCTATCGGCGCGCAGATCTTCATCCCTGAAACACTTGGCTATCTGGTAGTAGCGATCCATGCCCGCCGCCATCAGAATCTGCTTAAACAGCTGTGGCGACTGCGGCAGTGCGAAGAACTTATTCGGGTGGGTTCTACTCGGTACCAGATAGTCTCTAGCGCCTTCGGGTGTCGCCTTCGTTAGCAGTGGCGTCTCTACATCGACGTAGCCGTTGCTATCGAGAAAGTTGCGCACGGTGTTAGTGACTTTCGACCTGAATCGCAGCCTATCTGCCATCTCAGGTCGGCGCAGGTCGATATAGCGATAGCGCAGTCTAATGTCCTCGCCTACCTCGGCATGCTCATCCAGTTGAATAGGCGGTGTCTCGGCAGCATTCAATATCTCTAACTGCTTACCCAGCACCTCTATCTTGCCGGTGCCCATCTCGTTATTTATGGTTCCCTCGGGGCGCAATCTCACAATTCCGGTCACTCTGACCACGAATTCGTTGCGTAAACCCTCTGCCATGGCGAAGCTTTCGACCGTATCGGGGTCAAACACGACCTGTGAGATTCCTTCCCTGTCTCTTAGATCGAGAAAGATGACACCTCCGTGATCACGGCGTCGGTGAACCCATCCACAAAGCTGGACTTCCTGATCAACAAACGATTCGTTTAGTTCACCGCAATAGTTACTGCGCATAGCATTTTCCTGTCCTAATACTTTCTCTATAAATTGAACCGCGTTAATCGCGGTATATCTTGTAACGACACTTATCCGTTCTTTCTTAGTCTGCAGCACTGCTTTTCGCGTTAAATCTGCGTAAGCTAACTCTATGAGGCTTTAGACGCTGGCTTTTTGGTCTCATTGCTGGAACTTTTCGCGGCATTCTTGCTGCCTTCAGTCTTAGCCTCTGTCTTGCTCGGCTTCACTTCAGGGCTCGCCTTCTTCTCGCTGCTGCTGGGGCTTGCCGATTCCGATTCCGCCAGCTGCTTCTTATTACCCGTCTTGAAGTCGGTCTCATACCAACCGCTGCCCTTCAATCTAAAACTAGCGGCTGACACCAGCTTATTCAATGCGGGCTTACCGCAAGCGGGACAATCCAGCAGGGGCTCATCGCTAATCTTGCGCAATGCTTCCATCTTGTGCTCGCATTCTCTGCACTGGTATTCGTAAATCGGCATCGAAGGTATTCCTCAGGGTCGAATTTCTGGCTTCAAAAGGCAGAATTCGAGCCAGGCCCACGGTTTAGCTTGGGCCAGAGCTGCTAAAAGCCCGCGATTATACCTTATATGGATTTTCTCTAGCACCTATCTTTACGCTATCTTTGCTCTGTCCTTGGTCTAGCTTTGCTCTATTCTTGGTCTATCTTTGGTCTATCTTTGGTCTAACGTTCACTTGCCTGACCCGCCTTTTCTCTGTCTCGAGCTATACCTACTTTATCATTAGTCATCGTATCCTTAGGACGCTAGCCTTCTATTTATCGCCCGATGCTGGCGAATGCTGCCTTCGGCCAACTATTACCCGCTGCCCGACTTTACATTCATGCATAGACATCCACTCAGTTGCACACAACAGTAACTGATAACTCGGCATAGAAAGAGAGGAAGATAAATCCAACAGCATTAGTGGCAAGGTCGATCTACTCCATTATTGCAATCGCAAGTTATTGGCGCTATGAACGGCGCAGGATAAAGATAAAAATCAAGATATTGATTCGACATTCACCCGCCTATTATTTTCTTGGCCGTCCTTAATATTCCAGGATGAGAGAACCGAGCTAATGAGAGCCGACTTCTATTCAACAGACATCAAATATTTGAAAATATTGGTGGCACTGCCACGATTGTCTATATCCAGTTTGAAAATTTCTGCCAACCTCAAAGACAAGCCCCCGACACTCTTCCGGCACTCTCTCTACAAAGACATCTTAAAGCAGTCTCACGGTAATCCCATGGAGCGCAGAAAAGACAGAAAAATTTTCAATCCGAATCCTGATCCAAAACCAAGTTAGAACTAAAGTGGTTTGACAAAGCAAGATTTCTGTGTGGCTTTTATCGAGAAGTTCTTCACTTAAAAACTAAGTCGATCTATGATTTTGAGGCTTTATTTTTCGGTATTTTAATAATTCAGCGCTTAGCGCGGGAAAGTTGCTATATTTACTTGCTAGCGCAATGTGAATGATTTATAAATACACTCCCTGAGAAACAGTGGAATTCTGATTTTGGGGCAGAACTAAAGATCGGTCCTAAATTAAATAGTAAAATGAAGTCTCATTGCTCAGCACGAGATTTGACGAAACACTGATCTTAGAACGAATTCTAATTAACTTGTAATTTTAACTGTAAAGAGAGCGGGCATGGCTGTTAAAAAATCACCTAAGAAAGCTGTAACAAAAACTAAAGCAAGCGCTGCAAAAACGCGCAAGACTCCAGCTATCCAAAAGAAGTACACAAAAACTGAAATCCTGAATGAGATTTCGGAAAACACATCAGTAAGCAAGAAAGAAGTTGCTGCCGTATTGGAAGAGCTAGGCGTTCTGATTGAGCGTCACGTTAAGAAGCGCGCGGTTGGCGAATTCACACTCCCAGGTTTGTTGAAGATCAAATCTGTTCAGCGTCCAGCACGTCCTGCTCGCAAGAACGTACCTAACCCTTTCCGTCCTGGCGAATTGATGGACATTCCACGCAAGCCTGCCAGCACTAGAGTTAAAGTACTGCCTCTCAAGAAGCTCAAGGAATTCGCCCTATAAGGTAGAAAGAGACCTCTAGATCTTGGTGACATACTAGCGAGACGCTCATAGCGCCTAACTAGACCAGAGAATCTAACGAGAACCCTAAGAAAGGCAGCCTGAGGCTGCCTTTCTTACTTTTTAAGAGTGGCTATTTAGGCGCTACTATTGGCGCAGTAACCTGCGGCAAAATAGTCTAAGATATTCGTTAATCACCCCAGAATTGGACCTGTCATGCGAGCGAGCAAATACCTAATAGCGACCGTTAAGGAAATCCCTTCAGACGCAGAGATTGTCAGCCACCAACTTATGCTCCGAGCAGGCTTGATTCGCAAGCTCGCCAGCGGGCTCTATACATGGCTACCACCCGGACTACGAGTGCTGCAGAAGGTCAGCCAGATAGTACGCGATGAGATGAACAACTCTGGCGCCATGGAAGTCTCTATGCCTGTAGTGCAACCGGCCGAACTCTGGGAAGAGTCAGGACGTTGGCAAGGTATGGGGCCAGAGCTATTACGCTTTCAGGATCGCCATGACCGCGACTTCTGTCTCGGGCCGACCCATGAAGAGGTTATTACCGACCTGGTGCGCAATGAGTACAGCAGCTATCGCCAACTGCCCGCCAATATCTACCAGATACAGACGAAGTTTCGTGACGAGAGGCGCCCCCGCTTTGGCGTGATGCGCGCACGGGAATTCATCATGAAGGATGCCTATTCCTTTCATGTGGGACAGGAATGTCTCGACGAAACCTATGCGGTGATGCACCAGACCTATTGCAATATCTTCAACCGCCTCGGCCTGGACTATCGCCCGGTAATTGCCGATTCCGGCACCATCGGTGGCAGCACCTCCCATGAATTTCACGTTCTGGCAGACAGCGGTGAAGACGAGATCGTCTTCAGCAGCGAGTCCGACTATGCCGCAAATATCGAGCTGGCCGTTGGTACTCCGGCTGCGCTAGCCGACAACAGCGCAGATGAATCCAAGACCCGCGAATTAGTCGATACCGACGCGGCGAAGACCATTGAGGAAGTGGCCGAGAAGCTAAGCTGCTCGCCTCAGCGCATCCTAAAGACACTCTTCGTGCATGCCGCCAATGACGAGGGTGAGCGCAGCGACAAGTTAGTCGCACTATTGCTGCGTGGCGATCAGGAATTGAATGAGACCAAGGCCTCTAAAATCCGCGGCCTAGCCTCGCCACTGGAGTTCGCCGAGGATGAGTTGATTCAGAAGGCACTGGGCTGCCCTGTTGGCTCTCTGGGCCCAGTCGGACTATCTGATCTAGGCATACGCTGTATCGCAGATAACAGCACCAGCGAGATGCACAACTTTGTCTGTGGGGCGAACCAGGCTGGCAAACATTTTATCAACGCCAACTGGGATGATGACTGCAGCCCCGATGCGGTTCTGGACATGCGCAAGGTGAAGGAAGGTGATATCAGCCCCGATGGCAAGGGCACACTGTCAATCAAACGCGGCATCGAGGTCGGTCACATCTTTCAGCTCGGCACGAAGTACAGCAAGGCGCTAAACGCGACCGTCCTCGATGAGAACGGTAAGTCGGTGATTATGCCCATGGGCTGTTATGGAATAGGCGTGACTCGAGTCGTTGCCGCCTGCATCGAACAGAACCACGACGCCCAGGGAATCATCTGGCCCGACGCGATCGCGCCCTTTCATTTGGTTATTGTGCTCATCGATGCGCATAAATCGGAGCTGATTATTGAAGTTGGCGAGCGGCTCTATGCCCATGTGCAGCAACTTGGCGCAGAAGTACTGCTGGATGACCGCGACAAGAAGACCAGCCCGGGTGTGAAGTTCGCCGATTCCGAGTTGATGGGCATTCCCCACCGTCTGGTTGTCTCTCCCCGCGCACTCGCCGACGGCGTCATCGAATACAAGAACCGGGTCGCTGGCGAGAAGCAACTCATCGCCAAGGATGAGATCGAGACCTTTGTTCAGGGCCTATTCGACTAAAAGCTGCCTTGAAGCGGCTACTGCGCAGCAATTCTGGAGATGGCGCACATCTCTAGGTTTGCTGCATTATTCTTCTCCTTCTCCTCCGACTTCACCTCTAGCCTAAGCATTTCTTCTAAAAAGAACGTTCAGCCCTACGCTATTCACAGTGCGGTGTGTTCGCGAGTTATCGCGTATACTAAGGACTATTATTTCATTCCGAAAGCATCCTATGAGCCTGTCAATTTCCAGCCTGCAAGCCTTCTTAGCCCAGATTCGCACCGGCGTTAATGACTATCTGTGGCAGCAGAGCAGCCCGGACCTTCCTTTGTGGAAACGATTCGCACTGAGAAGCAGTCAAATAGTAGTCGCCATTGTCCGCGACCTGCTCCAGGGGCAGCTTTCACTGCGTGCGATGAGCCTGGTCTTTACCACCGTTATAGGCTTCTTTCCCCTGCTAGCGCTCACCTTCGCCGTACTCAAGGGCCTGGGCGTGCACAATGCGCTGGAACCTACACTACTAACCCTGCTGCAACCGCTAGGTGACGACGCCAACGGTTTCAACACAGACATTCTGGGCTATGTCGATGCCATTCAGGTCGAGCTTATCGGCATCACCAGTGTTGGCCTGCTGCTCTATTTCGTTCTGGACATGATGCGCAAGATCGAGTCCTCCTTTAACTACATCTGTGCGGTTAGACAGGGCCGCTCCTGGTCGAGTCGCGTAAGCGAATACCTTTTCGCCGTGATCGTGAGCCCGCTTCTGCTGTTTCTCTCGATCACCATCACCTCTTCGGTCAACACCAGTTTCTTCAGCAGCCTACTGGAGAGCCTAAGCTACGGTATCTTCATCATCGAATTGGTCGCGTTAGCGGCACCGGTCCTGCTCATGTCTCTCGCCTTCGCTTTCGCCTACAGCTTCTTGCCTAACACACGGGTTCAATTTGGCTCGGCATTCATCGGCGGCTTCGTCACGACCATTATATGGAAGCTGATGGGCTCGGTCTTTCAGGGTTTCTTTATCGCGTCTGCCCGAGAGTCGATCTACCTGACCTTTGCCACCGTTGTGGCAGTCATGTTCTTCGTCTATATGGGCTGGTTGGTCGCACTGATAGGCAGCAGCATCGCCTACTACCATCAATACCCATCCAAGACCCGTGTAGTTCGAGGCGAGAGCAACCTCAGCATTGCCCAGCAAGAAGAACTGGGCTTATCCGCAGCGGCGGTGATTATCAATCGATTCAACGCCGGCCTAGGCCCATTGAATGAGATCGAACTGGCAGCGGCGCTCAGTGGCCAACCTATCGTTATCGAAGATTCCCTGCTGGCCTTAGAGAAGATTGGACTTATCAGTCGCACGGCGGATGACCCGCCCTGCTTTCTGCCAACCAAGTCTGTGCAGACCTGTACATTTTTTGATTTATGGAAGGCTCTGCGCAGCTACAATGCAGACCCATTGAAGTCCAGGGCCGCCGCAAAAGATCAGCAGCTAGTGCGGGAGTTCTCCGAGAGCCTGAAACAAACTGTTGCGAAAGAACTGGGAAACATGACCTTTACCGACAATTCAGCGTAAGCACTTGAAAGATTTGCTGTCAGATTTTCTAGGAGAAGTAGCGTGACAAATAACGAAAAAAGCATTCGCATCTATCACAATCCGGAGTGCTCAAAGTTCAGAGTAGCCTTAGCCCTTCTTGAAGAAAATGATATCGACCCCCAGGTCATCTATTTCATGGAGACGCCGCCGAGTATTGATGAAATTAAGTCTCTCCTCGACAAGCTTGATCTTAAGTTACTCGACATCATTCGCCGCTCCAAAGACGATTTCGATGAGCTAGGCCTGGATGATGAAACGCTCAGCGAAGAAATCATTCTCGATCTATTACAGAAACATCCGCAGCTATTGCAGCGCCCCATCGTCGTGAAGGGAGACGAGGCAATCATCGCCAGACCCCCCGAAGACGTCCTCACTCTTATCGGAGACGACTAAGTGGATTCGACATATATACTAGTGCTGTACTACAGCCGCTACGGTGCTACCGAGAAGATGGCACAGCTAATCGCGCGAGGTGTCGAGCAGGTCACCGGCATGGAGGCAAGGATTCGTAGCGTCCCTTCCGTCTCAGCTAACAGCGAGGCCACCGAGGCCCAGGTGCCCGATGCGGGTGCCGTCTACTGCAGCGAAGAAGACCTAAAGAACTGCAGCGGACTCATAGTCGGCAGCCCGACTCGCTTCGGTAATATGGCCGCAGCGCTAAAATATTTTCTGGATGGCACCGGCGCCATCTGGGCATCGGGCAACTTAATCGACAAACCCTTCGCCACCTTCACATCCACCTCGTCACTGCATGGCGGGCAGGAAACGACACTACTGACCATCGCCATCCCGTTCATTCATCACGGCATGGTGTATTGCGGCATACCCTATTCCGAAGCGGCGCTGAATACGACGACAAGCGGTGGCACGCCCTATGGCGCGAGCCACGTCGCAGGCGCGAAGGGCAACAAGCCGATCAGCGACGAGGAAGCCTCGCTGTGTACCGCCTTAGGCAAGCGCGTATCAACCATCGCCAAGAAACTAACGAGTTCCTAATAGACTATGACTATGACCGAGAGCAACACCCTACCTCAATCCATAGAGCTGCTGCGCAAGTCGCTGCTCGCCGCCTACTATGCGCTGCTGTTTTATTTCGTCGTGAACGCGGTGCTGGTTTTCGGAGAGTTTCGCCTTGCCAGTGCGGTGATCTGGTTTATACAGGTTGCCCCACTATTGATTTTTGCCCGCGGGCTTCATCGCGGCCGGCTGCGAACTTATGGCTGGGTGTCCTTCGCTATACTTCTGTACTTCATGCACGGCGTGCTCACCGCCTTCGATCCCGAGAGGCTATGGCTGGGTGTTGTCGAGGTCGTGTTGTGCACGATAATTTTCGTGCTGCTTATTTTATTTATTCGCCAGTATCGAGACCATTACAAAGTCCCTCTCTAGAACTAGTTGCCAAATTGGTCGCTAGAATCTTTCGCTAAAATTTCTCGACAAAGGTTCTCGGCAAACGTTCTAGGCAAAAAGTTGTTTCCTGGAGAAACTTCACACTACCAACCCAGCGTCTCTTTGACCAAAGGCACCGTCAGCTTACGCTGCTGCTGCAAGGAACGGTGATCCAGTTCATCGAGTATCTGCATCAATGTAGACAGATTTCGCTCGGCGCGCAGCAGTATAAACTCACCGACACTATCCGGCAGATCCAGACCACGTTTCTTCGCTCGCAGCTGCAAAGCAAGTAGCTTGTCTTCATCGTCAAGCTCCACAAGTTGATAGAGCAGACCCGACTGCAGACGCGAGAGCAGATCCGGCAACACTATTGGTAGCTGCTGCGCAGGCATATGACTCGCTGTTATGAGTTGCGCGCCGGTCTGCCGCAGCTCGTTGAACGCGGTGAACAATGCCGCCTCCCACTGTGCATCACCCGCTATGCATTCGATATCGTCGATACAAACCAGAGAAAGAGATTCCGCTCCCTCTAGAATTTGCGGCTGAAAATTAGAGTGCTCACGCAGCGGCAGATAGATGGCCCCAGCACCGTCCGCGGTGACCTTGTGACAGGAGGCCTGCAGCAGATGACTGAGGCCCGGCGACCCATTGCCCCAGATGTACAGAAAGGGCTCATCGCTGTTACTGAGCAGCGTATTTACCAGAGGCCGATTAGCCTCACTGACAAAGAAGTTTTCGAATTGTGCGTCGTCGTCCAGACCAACACCTAGGGTTAGCTGATCGAAAGTATAATTTGGCATCGACTAGCGCGTCCAGCGGTAATGTAGCAACGAGGGCGGATTGCTGGCAGCGGCGGTACTGCTTATAGGAAGAAGATCTCTATCCAGCGCAATCTGCTCAAAAAGCTGCCTGGAGTCTCCAAGCAGAGAGAGCTGCAGTTCGATCCGCTCTCCATCTACCTCCGCCGTGGTAACTGTCGCTACCAGGCCAAGACTTTCTACATAAGATAGCAAGGATGAGTAGGCATTGAGGTTCTTGATGCCATCTATCCGAAGCCGTATGGTCTCCCCCGCAAACGATTCCGGAAGAATCGCGAAGTAGCCGGCAAGCCTCGTCGTAATTCGATTGAGTGGATCGTGGAGATAAGACTGTAAGTCGGTATCGAAGCCATCGAACACCTCGGCGTCCTCCTGGAACAGAAACTGCCACAGACCCACCAATTCTCCGCTCGCCGTAAAGTGCAGACGCCCGGCTAAAATACTATCCGCACCATAGCGTTCACTCGCAGCAGCTATGGCCTGCTCATCCAGATTCCAAACGACATTCTCCGACAGGCTTCTCCTGTCTTCGAAGTCCAATACGGGGAAGATAATCGGCAAGCCCCTGGCGGTAGCGAAGTCGCGCATGGCTTGAAGTATTTCCGGGTTGCTGTCCTCGGTTAGAAAGGAGCGGTCTCCTGCAGAGCTCTGCAACACCATCCACACCAACACGCTTGGCCGATTGCTGTCCCATACGGGAATACTGGCCTCGGCTAGCAGCTCATCGATAAGGCTAGACGCAAAGTTCACGGAGATAAACCGCTGCTCGGCCGTGTAGAACTGCTCCGCCTGGACCTCGTCAGACAGAGTATTGTCCTCCAGAGGCAGTTGAATTGATTCGCTGAAATAGCTGGTAGCCTCGACGTAGCTCTGCGCCTGAGAGATAGCCCTCCCAATAGTGGGATCCTCCAACCAGCGCGGGTCTCCGCTGACCTTAATTACAACGGCGGCCAGAGCATCCTCAAAGGCCCGATTGCGTTCCGCCTCGCCATCGTTCGCAACGGGTACATCCTGGCTATACAGTCCAGAAACCTGCAAGGCCAGGCTGGAATGTAGCGAAATGAACGACGCCGCAAGCGCCAACAAGCAGGTAAACAGATTTTTTCGGTGTCTAGCAAACATGGGCAGGATAATACTGTAAATTGCCCTCCAAGGCCTAATCTCAACAGTGTGGCTTAGCCTATTTGTTTCCATGGAGTGAGACCTGCGGCTCGTATTTAATGCCGATTGCTCCTATTTACTTCCAGTTACTTCCATTTACTTTATCTGATATAGATTGGCGAACGAGCATCACGAAGAATAGCTCTGCCGCAGAACATTTAGTCACTGACGTGGGCATAGCATCTTGATAAAATGCAATCTTACACAAAGAGTTCGACATCGAACGCGATTGACACCAGCAGCCAAGGAACCACGCAATGACATCAGGCGATGAAAACGGCAAGCCCGCCTCCAATTCCAAGCAATCTTTAAGCTACCGCGATGCAGGCGTCGATATCGATGCAGGCAATGCCCTGGTAGATGAGATTAAAGCTGTTACGCACAAGACGAACCGGCCCGAAGTACTCTCGGAGTTAGGCGGCTTTGGCGCAATGTGCGAGATTCCCAGCAATTATCAACACCCGGTAATGGTGTCGGCAACCGATGGCGTGGGCACAAAATTGAAGCTAGCCATGGAGATGGGCAAGCACGACACGATAGGCATCGATCTCGTCGCGATGTGCGTCAACGATCTGATCGTCTGCGGCGCCGAGCCGCTGTTCTTCCTCGACTATTACGCCACGGGCGGTCTCAATGTCGCTAGCGCTATTGCTGTAGTAACCGGCATAGGCGTAGGCTGCGAACAGGCCGGCTGCGCACTAATCGGCGGCGAAACCGCCGAGATGCCAGGCATGTATTCTGGTGAAGACTACGATCTGGCCGGCTTCTCCGTCGGTGTCGTAGAGAAATCCAAAATCATAGATCAATCGAAGGTTGCCATCGGCGACAACTTGATCGGCCTCTCCTCTTCCGGCCCACACTCCAACGGCTATTCACTGATCCGCAAGATCATCGAAGTCAGTGGCGCCAGGCTCGACCAGGCGTTTGGCGATAGCACTCTAGGGGACACTCTGCTTGAACCTACAAAGATCTATGTAAAGACGATTGCCGCCTTGGCCGAGTCCGTCGACCTCCATGCACTTGCTCATATTACCGGTGGCGGCATTACCGAGAACCTGCCGCGGGTATTGCCCGAAGACGCGCAGGCGCGGATTAAAGCCGATGCCTGGGACAGACCAGAGATTTTTAAATGGCTGCAGGAGAACGGCAACGTCGCCGAATCCGAGATGCTAAGAACATTCAACTGCGGCATAGGCATTATTCTCTGTGTGTCCGCCGAGCAGACAGAGCTGGCACTGGAGATTCTCAACAAAGAATCGCAGCAGGCTTTTTTGCTAGGCAGCGTAGCCAGTCGCGAGACTGCAGACGACGCCTCTGTAGTCATGCTCTAGAGACGAACAGACTACGAGATGCACAACAATCATCGCTCAATAGTTGTCTTAATTTCCGGTAACGGAAGCAATCTCCAGGCCATTATGGACAACAGCGCCAATGGCAACTATAGAATCTGCGGTGTCATCTCTAACAAGGCTGACGCCTATGGATTAATCAGAGCGCAGCAGAGCAATATTGCTACGCAGGTAATAGTTCACAAGCAATACGCCAGTCGCGATCTATTCGATAACGCACTCACTAAGGCAATAGACGAATACAATCCCGGCCTTATCGTTCTCGCCGGCTTTATGCGCATTCTTGGCGCCGAATTCGTCAAACACTATCAGGGCCGCATTCTCAATATTCACCCCTCCTTGCTACCGGCCTACCCGGGTACTAACACGCATCAGCGAGTTCTCGATGCCGGAGAGACGCAGCACGGCGTTTCCGTGCACTTCGTAACCGAAGAACTCGATGGCGGCCCGGTCATCGCACAGGAAGCTATCGCTATAGAGCCGACTGACGATGCCGACAGCCTCGCCGAGAAGATTCATCAGAAAGAGCATATCCTTTATCCTACGGTAGTTTCCTGGTTCGCCGATGGCAGGTTACGCCTCGATGGGAACGACGCCTACCTGGACGAACGCCTGCTTCCCGAATCCGGCGAGCGACTGAGCTAATCATGAACAATTCAGTACTAGCCGCCGTTTTAGTGCTGGGTTTCAACAGCGCTAGCCATTCACAATCTACCCCACTGACAGAGTACTCCGCGACTTATGAGGCGAGCGCCAATGGCCTGGCCGCCACCGGCACCCGCAGCCTCACAAAGACCGGCGCGAATTCATACGAGCTAAGCAACTCATTGGTGGCTAGCCTTGTCGGGCAGACTCTTGCCCAAATGAAGCAGCTCAGCGCATTCGAACTAGTGGATGATCAAATTCAACCCCAGAACTACTCCTATACTCTCTCAGGCGTTAGCCACGCAAGCCATGCCATCGCCTTCAACTGGGATGCAGCACTGGCGATGAGCAGCGAAGACGATGAGAGCTGGCAGATACCACTGCACAGCAGCGTCATGGACGAGCTGAGTTACCAAACCGCCATAAGACAGGCACTGATCGGTGCTACGGGCATCGAATCAAACCTTACATTCGAGATTATCGATGGTGACGAGATCGAGACTCACGAATACCGCCGCGCCGGTAATGAGGTTCTCAGCACTCCAATAGGTGAGTTAACTACAGTAAAGCTGGAACGGGTGCGGGACGCCTCGGATGAACGAGTAACTGAGATCTGGCTTGCGACAGATTGGAATTTTTTACTCGTGCGCATGGAGCAGCTAAGCAACTCTGGCCTGCGCATCGAACTGGAATTGAAATCCGCGGTGTTAGGGGGCGTGAAAATCGAGGCGAATGACTAGCCTAGTTTGAGGCGGTCTTGTTCCCGTCTATGACTTCTGACGACTTGGCAACTTCTTCTCTGCATCCTTCACGCTCACCTGCACCGTCACCTTCGCCAAGCTCAGCCTGCTGCTGAGTCTCCAACTCCTGGGATTTCTGCAGATTATACTTTCGCATCTTCTCAACCAGGGTGGTTCTGCCAAGCTGCAGCCTATCGGCGGCCCGCGCTACTATGCCGCCGCTATCGCTTAGCGCCTTCTCGATCAGGTCCTTCTCCAAGTTAGAAAGATACTCTTTTAGATCTATACCACTTAGGGGTAACAGTCCGTTGGTTGAGTCAGCAGCAGCTGCCTCGAACTGACCCGAACGCCTGGTCAATGGAACCACGCTAGAATCCTGCGGGGGTTGATCAGAAGAAACTGGAGAACCGCCGGCTAACGTGGCATCCACTTTCTGCCAAAATTTTTCTGGCAAGTCGCCAACACCGACTATGCCATGGGGGTAGAGAATCGCCATGCGCTCGACAAGGTTTGCCAGTTCTCGCACATTTCCCGGCCAATCGTAGTCACGCAGCGTCTTGATTGCAGCAGAATTAAAACGCACCGAGCCGCGGCTCTCTGACTCCATTATGGTGATCAATTCGTTGAGTAACAGGGGTATGTCTTCGGGGCGCTCGCGCAGGGATGGCATCTCGATTGGAAACACATTAATTCGGTAGTAGAGATCCTGTCTAAACTCGCCACTCGCTATCATCTCTTCCAGATCTTTGTGGGTCGCTGCTAGAATCCTTACATCGGACTGCAGCGTATTCACCCCGCCCACGCGCTCGAAGCTGCGCTCTTGCAGAACTCGTAACAACTTCACCTGCATGCTAAGCGGCATGTCACCAATCTCATCGAGAAAAAGCGTGCCACCATCGGCCAGTTCGAAGCGCCCCGCCCGCGAGGCAATTGCACCGGTGAAGGCGCCTTTCTCATGACCGAACAATTCGCTCTCTAAAAGCTCCCGTGGTATCGCGCCACAGTTAATTGGGATGAAGGGCTTGTCCGAGCGATGCGAGTTCAGGTGTAGATTTCTCGCAACCACCTCTTTACCGGTACCCGACTCCCCGGTAATCAAGACACTGACTTCCTTGCTGGCGACCTGCCCCATCATATAGCGCACTTTCTGCAGGGCGTCGCTTTCACCAACAAGACTTCGAAACATCGTAAAGTCGCGCACGCCATCAAAATCGCGCAGGCGATTGAAGTGTTCATGAAACAGTTTTGCTTTATGCAGGGCATCGAGCAGTGGCTGATAATTCAATCGCTCTGGCAATTGGGCGGTAATGCAGGCTAGCAGTTGTGAATCTGTAATCTTCTCCAGACTATGTTCGCCTACCAGAATGAAAGGCAGGCCTTTCTCCCAGACGTGAAGTTTCTGAATCACCACGACCGAGTCTTGCTTATAGCATTGGGCCACGATCGCCGCACAAAACTGCGAACTCTTAAAAGCGCTCTCTTCTACCTGCTTTACCCAGGCCAAACTATTGCAGACGGTAATCGACTCCCCCAGAAACTCGAGAACGGTTTCCAGGTGTTTACTCGAGTCTTGGTCATCGGCGATTAGAAGAATTTGGGCGTTTTCAATCATTTATGATCGATTCTAGTCCGAGAATTAGAGGATGAATTTTGCGCTGTATGCCACTCAATTAGACCCGCTCAACCGGCATTAGTCAAACGCTCACACCGGGTATTCTGAGCTAATCGTCAGGGAAGAAATCTAAAGCCAGAAGTTGCCTGCGGGAACAGGAATAGCAGATCAGTCAGCTGTGCGCTTGAGGGTAATTCTTAATTGGACATGGCGCTCGCCACCGAAACTCGACGCGTTAAAATCATCGGGTTTTACGCTGTTTTTGCTCGACGCCCATATAGCGATGCTACCAAAATCGAATTGACTGCAACTCGCGCGCTTGCTGTGAAGAATTGCCTCCCAGATCAGAGCATGCAGCACCGGACGGTCTAAAGAGCCGGATTTATTTTCGGCAAACACCTGATGACTGGTCTTATTGTTGTGAACGAATAAACTCCTGGCAACCAACTCATTTCTATAGCGGCCCTGCACTAAGAATCCGTTCCCTCTTTTTACAAGCGACTCATAGATAAATTTATTGTTTTCGGTAAAAACTTTTTCTAGATTACTGCTAACAAAATGCTCGTTAGTTGAAGCATCGAAGCAATCGCCATGGACGATCTCTATATCGAGGTGCCGCCTTCCCCACTCAACCATGCCGCGACAGCTCTTGGACATATTGCGATGGAGCTCGCGCTCGGCGATAGAAATATCTATAAGCTGCGATCGCTGCGGAACCGGCCTGCCACCGTGGTTAAGTAGCACCTGTGTCATGGGAGACATTACCCTCCAACACACCGGATCCAAATATTCTATAGAGTGAGGTTGAATCTCTTCGATGAGTTGACCGATGGGCGCCTGCAGCAAACCGAACAGCTTCTCGTCGAAAATTGTTGTTGGGGCCTGTATCGAGGATTGATTAATATGACTGGAGGCTTCGCGACCAAAGTAACCGATACATTTTCTACGCTGCTGATCAAAATGCAGTGTAAGGCTACAGCCAAACACGGGCTCTTCTGCCGCCATGACGAGAAAAGACCGATCGGTAAACTGAGCAGCGCTGTCTTTGATTTTTAGCGAGTCGGCACGCTGCTGCATATAGATCGGGTTTTGCACCGGGTCATTGGCATACAACTTATCCCAATACCCAAACAGCACGAATCTGAATTTTCGATTACAGCATGCATATTATTCTCTTCGGTAATTAGCTGTGCACACTGACTGTGCTCACTGGCTGAAAGCTTAAATGATATCGCCGCCAACCGTGAATACAAGTGCAGTCCAGTCTAGAGATATGGACTATTCTTACAAATCAGTCTGCCTGTAGCCAGCTAATCACGAACACTATCAAAACACACGAAACACGCTCTACTATCTGGAACCGCACTTGAGCCATCCTTGAGCCGCAATCGAACCACACTGCGGCCGCCCCATTGTGACCGGGCATGACGCACCCTAGGTTTAAGAGTGATGTTGTCAGCTCTAAAAGTCGATAAAAACTACGGGTAGTCGCAGGCAAAAATATGGAGCACCGCCCCAGAACCGCCTTGTTATCTAGCGTCCACCTAGTTGCTGAGCAACTTTTCAGATCTGGTTTTCGCTTTCCAACAATTATTGGGGTTTAGGTTTGTCAGCATAGTCCGCAGCGTGTTTCAGTTCAGCGACCCACATCACACCACATTTGTGAACCGATTCTCAAAAAGCCGTGGAAATAACAGACCTGAGCAGCTGAAGCCTAATGCCTGAAACAATATAGCGTAATCGGATCTCAACTAAGTGTGGAATAATGGCCGCATTGATACCGAATAAGAAACGGGCACATTACGAGAACATGACGAATCCGCAATTCGATTGGGACTTTCCCAATCCCCATGTGCACACAATTCAGATAGCCGAGGCAGATATAGACGGCATGGGCCATGCGAATAACGCCTGTTATGTGGTGTGGTGCGAGCAATGCGCGTGGACTCATTCCAAATCTCTTGGCTTAACGGTTGCTGACTATCAGCGACTGGATCGCGGCGTGGCCATACACAAGGCGAGCTACGAGTACTATCTGCCTACCTTCAAGAATGAAGAGTTGCGAATCGGCACCTGGATAACCGCCTGCGATAGGAAGCTCCGCCTGCAGCGACGCTTTCAGATGATTAACGTCGCCACGGGTAAGACCGTGCTGCGCGGCCACTGGCAAGTAATCTGCGTGACCCTCAGTAGTGGCAAGGCAACAAGATTACCGAGAGAGTTCATCGAGGCCTATGCAAATGCTGTGATCGCTATTGACTAGAGTAGCGCCCTAAAAGCCTGAGCGATTTAGAGGCCAGCGCCTTCGCCTACAGGAGGCCTGCGCGTAGAAATGAAAATTTATTCAACAATTTTTACAAAAAATGACCATGGAATTTTCTACGATTAAGCCGTAGCGAACACTTCGCTGGAATCAAAAGCAGCAGGCCCAACAGTTCTTCGCCGAATAAAATCTTGTTTTTTTACAATAAGTTATAGAGTATTTTTACGAATCAGACGCCCGTCGATCCTGCCCGTAGCCGTTTCGTTAGCCCTCTTAAAGATATCAATTCAGCTGTCGTTATAGGATAGACCCGCAGCTGATCCAGCCCGGAATTAGACTAAGATTCGGCCAGTAGACAGACCCAGGTCGGTGGTGAGTAGAGCACACCTCTAACACACCCAACCGCCTTACTAGACGATATTGATTAGGAAAATACCCGCTACCACCAGGGAATGAAAAGAATTGCGCCTGTGAAAAAAGAGACTCCAACATCCAAGACCTCTGGCGACGAGCAGAGATTTAATCAGGAAACAGTTAGATCGGTGGTCACTAGCCTGCTAAGAGATAGGCAGAAGGATAAGCAGCAGGCTTTGCCTGCTGTAGATCTCGATGAGCTGCGTGCGGCTCTGGATGAACTGCCTACGATCAATGCCACCAAGGTCGTATCCCTGCATCGCCGCATCGTCAATGGTGACTATAAGGTAGACTCCGACCGACTAGCTAAAAAGCTGATGGAGCTGGAAGCCTCTCTCGATAGTTACTGATCGGCTCTATCTTCTAATTCAGACTATCTAGACTATCTTTCAATCTAGGTTTCTTTCTATCGGTCTTTCTATCAATCTAACTATCGACCTACCTCACTGTCTACCTAACTATCTATCTGACTATTGATCTAACTAGCTAACTATCTGACTGCCTATCTATCTGCTGATCGGGTCTTCAACTAACCCCTGTTTCAAGTAACCAAGCCTTTCCTAGCCTTCATCCCAGTCTAACGGCGGCTCCAATAACCGCAGCCGCTTCAGGTCTTCAGGCCTATCGACGTCCCATAGCGTGTCCAGCAACTGATAACTCAGGCCGCAAGCGCCTATTGCCACCAGTGTCTGGGCCATTACCCGGTCCGTACCCCAATCGATACCGGCAAACAGCGCCGGGTGAGGCTGACCCATACCAATCAGCACATAGCCTCCGTCCTCCGCAGGCCCCAGCACCACATCGACGCCCGAGTGCAGGGCATCCAGGGCTTGCTGCAGATAGTCGGCAGTCAGCGCCGGGCAGTCCGTGCCTATCACTACCGCGGCATTCGCATCATCGCGCTGCAGGGTCAGCTCTATGGTTCGGCTCATCTTGGCGCCTAGATCCGCGCCCTCCTGAAGATATATATTTGTTTTATTACATGTAGTTATAAAGTCTTTATGAGAAATATTCGAGGTTACCCACAGATCCCATTCTGCAATATCAACGCTGCCTAGCAGCCCAGTCAATCTAGCCAGCATCGCCCTATACACCGCCAGCGCTGAGGCCTCACCGATCTCGTCTGCCAGGCGAGACTTAACCTGGCCAAAAAGCGGCTCCCGGGCGAAGACGGCGATTCGGGGGCGCAATTGGAAATTTGAAGTTGCCCGCTCAGTCATGACGTGGATAGTACATCCTGACAAGGTTTGAGGGCTTCATACCGAAGAAATAGAGCAATCGTAGCTTCCACATCAGCAGTATCGTGGCCAGCAGTCCATTCTGCTCCCATCTCCTGCTGGACGTCACCGCTACGCCATCGGGCCGCGCCGGCCTAGCCTCTGCCTTAGTCGCGCATCGCAGAAGCTTGCTCAGAGCGATATCCTCCATCAATTCCAGCGCTGGAAAGCCGCCAAGCTCCTCAAATAGCGCCCTCTCGACGAACAGGGCCTGATCCCCCGTGCACACCGAGGTGAGCCGCGAGCGCAAATTCATCATCCCCGCTACCGTGCGGTACGGAAGCCCCGGATTACTGAGGCGCACGTCGAACCAGCCCCAGCGGCTGCCCTGCGCTGCAAGAGCCTCGATTATTAGTTGATCAGCATGCTCAGGAAGCTCGGTATCCGCGTGGAGGAATAGCAGCACATCGCCCTCAGCACTAGCGGCCCCCTGATTCATCTGCCTGCTACGCCCGCTCTCGCCGCTTTCACAGCGATCTACCAGACCTGCGGTCAGTTGCACCGTGTCATCAGTGCTGCCCCCATCTACGACGATAAGCTCATGCCCACGGCGTCGATAGGCCTGCAGGCGCTGCAGCTGGGCCGCAATGCAGCCCGCCTCGTTGCGCAAGGGCATGACTGTGCTGATGGACTTGCTAGTAGACATCTTTCGCCTGTCAGGAGTTATTAATTAATCGCTGTAGCTAATTGAATTTACGTCATTTTATGTCAAATGCAGCGCCCGCGCTCGGGCTTATTGCAGCTGCGCACTCATTCTAGATCCAAACTGACTTATTTGGGCGTATTTATATAGGTAACAGGCACCGTTTCAGCTAAAAATCAGTTTTGTGATGGGAGACTCAACAGTCTGGCGAGTCGAGGTTTAAGCTTCGCGATTTTGGTCTTATTCTTGGCAGAAAATAGCGGGAATGAGGGCAAGAAAAACAGTATTCATCCGATCTTGTATTACGGGCACTCTTGGTTTTTAATACGCGGCCGATAGACCCCGTGTAGTGCTTGAAGCCATTGCCACAGCGAGCTCTGGAGCAGAACCAAGATCATTATAGTTTGATATATCTGCCAGCAGGCAGGTGGAATAGAAACAGTGGATTCAAAGAATTTTTACATCGTAGCGACCGCTCCAAACGAGCCAAGCTTGCAGGTCAAGATCTCGGGGCCCTACCTCACCAAGCAGGCCGCACAGGCAGATCTGTCCGCTGCGATCGATGAGGCCAAGGATATTGACCCCAGCGCCGCCAACTACGACTACAGCATAGACAAGGTAGAGAGTCGAAAGCCTGGCGTGATCCAGCATATGGCTTCCCACGCCTAACAAGCTATCCTTTGTCCTGATTGTCCTGACTGTCACGTCTATGAAAATCTCTTGAACTAGCCGCCCTTTAAATATGGGTGTACACTTTGCTTATACGTTCCCGGTATTACCCGCTAGCCTTATTGCCACTCGTGTTTTACAGCGTTTTCAGAGCCCGGCAATAAGAACCGAGTCACAGCCTTTCGCTGAAGGCATAACACTGCTGTTCCGGCTGCACTATTATTCAGGTTTAGATACAAAGCATTCTGAGCAGTCATTACGATGCGACGGAAAAACTAGATCGAAGAGAGGTTCTCGTGAAAAGACTAAGCGCGCTACACCACATAAGTATCATCGAATCCCGCGGCACAAACTGCGCCTGGGTCCGCATTAAATACGACAGCAAGAGCTTCCAGCAGTCCTTCCCCTTCAAGAAATATGGCGGCAAGACCAAGGCCATAGCCGCTGCAAAGAAGAAGAGAGATATAGAAGGCAAGAAGATCTATGGCACTAACTGGCCCTACGCGAAGTTCAGCCCGCGCAAGGTATCGCCACTGAACAGCTCCGGCGAAATTGGGGTTAGCTATTCAGAGAAGGATCATTCCTGGGTTGCCACCTGGCAGGAAGGGAAAGGCGTGAAGCGAAAACAGAAGAATGCGTACTTCTCGATAAACAAGTACGGCGATGATCAGGCCAAGGCGAAGGCGGTTAAGGCAAGACGCAGTGCCGTTAGAGCGAACAAGATCGTCTAGCGACTTCGGCCAAAGCAATCTAGCTAAAAGATTACCTTGGCATTCCTTCTTTCGTCTGTACCGTCTCGCTGACCTTAGCCTCATCCAGTATCACGCGTATCCGCTTTGCCTCATCATCACTCAGCCCGCGATATTGCAGCAGCGCCATCATCAGCTTTTCCGGATTGTCGCCGCAGACCTTATCAACCATGTCGAGCACGCGCTGACCGAGACTCTCCTCGCGGGGCAAGAGCGCCGAGTAAATATAGCTGCCCCCCTCGACGCGATGCGTAAGCCAGCCCTTCTCTTCCATGCGTTCCATTAGAGTCCTCACGGTATTGCGCGCGACCGGCCTGCGTTGATTCAGCGTCGAGGTAATCTCGAGCGTGAAGTGCAGACCATTGAGATAGGCGTAGTCTTCACAGTCCAACTCTTCGCCGCCTTCTATTTTCAGTTGCATATAAGTGAGCCAGTTGAGTAGCGCCTCATCGAACTGCTCTAGTTGGTAGTGCGCAATGGACAAACCTTGAGCTACTATCCTGTCCTCAGAATCAGAAACCGAAGCCACTGTTGGTAAGATTGGATCGACTTCTCCCAGCCCTCTAGTGCGGCATGAAGCTGCCCTAAGGAACGCTGTACACGCGCGTGTACATCGGGGCGAAGCTTCTCGATCTTTAGCATCTACTCGAAAGTATTTGCCGCCTCCTCGTAGTTCTCTGCCGACAAGTAATAGTTCGTATAGTAGTTCAGTAGCGTGGACTTCTCGAAATCGTTCATTCTTTCGAAGCCTGTTTCATAGAGTCTATCGAGGTCTACCTTGGCAGCCTCCCGCATCTTCCCGCCCCGTCATCAGGCCCTGTATTTCAGTAATCGCGACCACAACTTCAGGGCTAAGCATTTGATCATTGGCGCTTGCTGCGGATTGCGTTTGCACTGTGCCGTCGCTTTGGCTCGATGTGCTCACGGCATCCTGCGCAGTTACCTGACAGGCTGCGACCGTGAACACTGTCGCCAACACCGAGGCATTCAGTAGTATCCTGCATTGTTTACTAAGCTGCATGATTTTCTCCCGTTTCTGATTCAATAGATCACTGATTCTCTGCTCTAAATTCCAGTCGCCAGCTACGACACCCATGACAAGCCTCAGATGGATCAAACTATTCTTAGTGGATGCACTCAGCGGATGGTTAACGTTCAGCCGCGGCAGAACCTCACCATAGTCAGCCGCACTTACCTGTGCCAGAACGTAGTTGTCATATATCTCTTCCCGCGCCCGCATGATCATCGTGTCCATGCAGTGCACCAGGGGATGGAACCAAAATAGCGACAGAACGATCTTCTGCAGAAAGTTTAAGAACGTGTCTCTTCGGCTCACGTGCGCGAGCTCGTGCCGCAGAATCGCACCGATATCATTCTCGTCAAAACTGTGAAAGAAGTGTTTGGGCACTAACAGAACTGGATCGATGACGCCGACCAAAACGGGCGAATCGACCTGCGCAGAGGCGCGGCATTGAAATTACAAATCGCCTAGTCCCTGCTTACTCAGAACAGATCTAAAGAGACTGCTGTGATCGGACTCCAGCCTTTGCGAGCGTCGAACAATCCGATCTGCGTTGTGCAGGCTTCTGAACAGGCCCACCAAAAAAAGGAGGAAACCCGCTACCCAGATTATTTGCGTTATGAGGTATAGAGGAAGGTTTGCGATCGAAGCAAGTGCGCTACCGTAAAAGGAAACTGGCCGCACTTCTGTTGTCGCGAAATTACTGGACATGGTTTCGCACTCACCATCGTCTGCGAGCTACTTTTCGTCCTGGAACAGACTACTAAAATCGAGCAGCGGTAACAGCTGCTCTAAATAATCATTCGGCGTCGCTATCTTAATAGATAGAAAGCTAGACCTTCTCGCCTGGATGGCCACGGAGACGACGCAGAGAAGAGCCAAAAACAACAGGCTCGAATACAGTATAGAATAGCGGGCTGCGGCATTGTTCTTAAAGCATGCCGACAGTACTATGGCGGCGAGTGCAAGAATGTTATCTGTAGCAGAAGATTGGCATAGGCCATATTGTCGCCTGCTATCAAGGAGCTCATGTTGGAAAACATGTAGATTGTCCCCTTCCCTTGCAATCAATAGCGAAAACTACATCTGTGGCAGATAACGGCTACAAACGTAGTTCTTGTCAACGAAAAAATGGCAGCGAACTGAGATTTGATTGGATGACGTTTGTAGGGGCCTAGAATCGACGCCCCTAAATTCAGCCAACTCACTGCACTGCAGGGCCTCCCCATATCTGAGCCGTGTCCAGCAGATTGGTATAGATCAGATTCGCGTCGAAGTTCAGCCTATCGACGCCGTACACCTCGAACAGCGCCTCGAAGCAGGCTACCGCCTCGTCCGTGTCGCTATCTATGGATACGATTAGATCATCCAATGAGGCCGTATCGGAAAGCGCCTGAGCGGTGTGCATCAACCCGGCATCGCGCATGCCTGTTATGAGAACCACTTGGGTATCGATGCTCGCCGGGAAAGTAGCAAACATGCCGTAATCCCTAAAAGGATCCCCCTCCTCCGGCAGCCCCGCATCACTGGTGTAGTACTCTGCAGTCTTGGTGTTGAACAACTCATCGTAGCTGCGACCGATACGCAGACCAGACCCGGCGAAGGTCATATTCGTTAGTTTATCCAGCGCACTGATGTAACCGATATAAACGATGTGATTACTGCGAATATCCGCAGAGGTTAGATCCGACATCATCGTAATATTCACCGGCTTGCCACTCTTCTGCAAAACCGGCATTATCTTCGCTAACGCGAAGGCGCTGCCCTCAGGCATATAGCTCAAGTCCAGATCCAGGTAATTCTCGGTATGTTCGATATCGCTAAACTGAAGGTCTTCCAGATCGCTACTGGAATTCACATTGAACTCGCGAACCATCCTGGCAACATTGCCGTTGGCGTTAAGCTCGCCGAAGATATAGTAATCACCCATCACTAACAGTATCGGTTTGTCGTCACCCAGCACCGTCTCCCAAACAGGGTGTGCGGCCGCAAATTGCGAAGGCGGCCTGCTTGCCTCGCTGCGCTGACTAAACATGTACAAGAGATTGGCAGAAAGCATAACGACGAACGCAAGCAGCAAGGAATTGCTCACACCGAACCGGGCAACTGGCAAAGCCGAGGACTTAACAATGGGAGTCGCAGCGATTGCGGCCAGCGAATAGCTTCCTTTCGGGATGACCAGCTTGTAGGGAGCATCCAGCTCATTCTGACCGTAATAGGCGTTTAGCTTCTTGCGCAGCTGGTACACATAGACACGTACAGACGAATCTGCCGACACATCGAAATCGTCTCCCTTGCCCAGAACATCCGTAGCCAGCTCAAGCTCTTTTGGCTGCCGGTTCTGCGTAGAGCACTTAACAAGATATTGCAACAGCGCCCCATAGTGCTTCGACCTGCCCAATACGCCGCTGGAGATCATGCGCTGGCACAACTCGTCGAGCTCCGAGGAGCTGAACGCATCCTGGGTAGAGAAGATTGCTTGTGTAGGCCTATCGTCAGTAGTCATGATTTCGGAAACGCTGCAAGTTGCTGTGTTGGATGCTGAATCCGAAGTATATCAGCTTTGATCCTAGCAAGAAGGTTCAGTTCAAGTTCTTACTAAGTGCGCGATCTGGTAGCGGAGAATAACCCATACCTGACTGTTTTGTATGAGTTTATAGGCATTCCCTAGCATGCTCGGTTAAGTCGAAACCTAGTAAGAATAACCCAAATACGCGGATGCTTAGAGACAGGAGTCTGAATGAAGACATGGAAGAGGAAAAGCCAGGACAGGGCCTAGCCTTTGAGCAGAGAGGCCTTTAGCTTGTCATTGAACTCGATATTGCCTTCTGTGACGTACTGCTCGTGATTACGCTCGATATAACGCAGATCATAGAGATAATTGACCATCACACCATAGGATTGAGCGAGGCCCTTCTCGCTTAAATCTGCCGATGCATGGATCTGCTGCACCTGCGCCCCATTGCCTATATGAAATCGAGCGACAGGGTCCAGGGGGTATTTCCCCTTCTTTGCTAACAGCAGATAGTTCAACACCAACTTGCGTATAGCCTCCTCATACTCGGCCACATTGTCCGCAACGATATCCAGAGAGCGCATTTGCGCCTTCAACTCGTCCAAGTCGGCACTGCCCTCTTCCGTATCGCAATCCAGCCAGCGTTTAAAACCAGGGATAGGAGACAGCGTCACAAACTGCTTAATAGACGGAAAGTCCGCCTTCAGCTCCTGCACCACCTGCTTAATGAGGAAGTTACCGAAGGAGATATTCTTCAAACCAGGCTGACAGTTACTAATGCTATAGAACGTAGCAGTGGTAAATTTTGTTGGATCGATATCGCCTTCCGCCGCGTCATTTAATATCGAATCGATAGAGCCAGGAATCTCATTACTCAGCGCCACCTCAACAAAGATAAGCGGCTCATCCGTCAGTGCCGGATGAAAGAAGGCGAAACAACGCCGGTTCGGCCTATCAACACGACTGCGCAGGTCATCCCAGTCTTTAATCGCGTGCACCGCCTCGTAGCGAATGATGCGATTGAGGATAGCTGCAGAGGTAGACCAGTCGATGGTCTGCAACAGCAGGAAACCCCGACTGAACCAGGAGCGAAACAGGTGCATGAAGTTTTCATCGACTGCAGACAGCTCGGGATGATCACGCAGTAGACCGAGCAGGTCTTTACGCATACCCACTAGGTCGTGCGCCGCTCCGGGAGTTTGATTTAAGCGCCGAAGCAATTCTACACGCCGCGGCTCTGCTGACCGATAGAGGCGATTCAGATTACTGCTACTGGGGTCTGAATCAAAAGTGTCAAAAGCTAACTTTACACTCGCTGGCTCTGCATTAAAATTCTTCTCTATATTGAAGAAAAAATCCTTCTTGCCTTCATCGTCCAAGCCTTCGTACACATCCAACAGCTCGCGCGCGGCGACGATAGCTGACACCTCACCGGTATTGCCCATAAGGCTATCCAGCAACTCTTCGATGTCGGGAGTACCGCTCTTGGAGAAGCGATCGCGTTGGCGTGCGACTAGGCCGCCTAAAAAATCTTGGAATTTATTGAATGCCAATGTTTAATCTTCCAACTCTATATCTAATGATAACTCAATTTATCATAGCTGCTGTGATTGTACTCTATCCCTGTAACCCGGAAATAACTAGCTCTGCGGCCAGGTCCGCTGAAAAAAGCCTTTCAGCAAGGGCTTTACACCGAGCAGCGATTTCTTTGTCATATCGGCTCTTATCAATCAATTCTAAGGCCAAGTCAGAAATTTTCTCTGGAGATGTTTCTGTAATTACGCACCCCACTCGCTCCCTTCTAATCAGCTCTAGCAAATCATTACCTGTGTTGATTAACGCGAGCACCGGCAACCCAGCTTGCATGTAAGGCAAAAACTTTCCTAGAATATTGTGGGATTTGTGCTTCTGATCAAGGGCCAAGAGCCCTACTTGGCATTGACTGTATAGCCTAGGAATCTCTTCAGCATCTATTTCATCATAAACAAGCACATTAGGCAGAGCTAACTGCTTTGCCTCATTCCGAAGCCGAGCGGACTCACTACCACGACCTACAAATACAAAACCTATATCTTCTCTCTCGCGCAAAGACTCTGCCAGCCTCAACAAAGAGTCCATGCCTTGAGCAACTCCCATATTTCCGGCATAAACAAACAAAAACCGATCACGAAGAGCTGACTGACTAATGTGAATACTACAAGCGCTTTCGGGAGACTTGGCAATCCAGTTATTCAAACTTCGAGACGCCCGCTTCGCCGCTTCAACCAATTCTGAAAATAAATCTCGTTCCCTTGAGTTTGTATACCGATAAAATCAGCTAATCCGTATTGATACTTAGCAATCAATTTGAAAAATCTGTAAGGAATGCCTCGGTCCATCAAGCCCATGTTTACTGCCCATTCTGGAAAATATCACAGACAATCAGATAGCTTCGACAGGTATTCTTTTTTTAGAGAAGCGACAATAGGCCCCAGAAAGATAGTCGGTGAATACCAGACAACACCATCCCATTCCTCCAGAGCAATGGGGCTAATGTTAAGGTTTCGGAGCATAGCAAAGGGCATTAAGAATTCGCTTATTGTCTTTCGCACATAGCCTACACTATCTTTTTTAGACTAGTTAGACTAGCTAGATTAAAAGACTGCTAGTCCAACTTGTGGACTACCAGCCCACTCTTTAGTTTAGGTTCGAACCAGGTCGATTTCGGCGGCATCACCTCATCGGCATCGGCGATAGCCATTAAACTTTCGATTGAAGTTGGGTATAGCGCAAACGCCGCGGCCCAGTCACCCGCATCCACCCTCTTCTCCAGCTCAGCCAAACCTCTTATACCGCCAACGAAGTCGACGCGCTTATCTGTACGCTGATCTACGATGTCCAACATTGGAGTGAACACGAAGTCTTGCAGTATGCTGACGTCCAAGCTGCCTACCGGATCTTGCTCGTCTATCTTTGAGACCAGGTTTTCATTGCTGCGCAACTTGTACCATTGCTTGTCTAGGTAAAGCGCAAACTCTCTGGCTACGCCCGGCTTGACCGCTTGTAGGTCGAGTTTTTCTACATCAAAATTTACGCTTAGTTTTTCCAGGAAGCTCACACTATCCGCCCCGTTCAAATCTTTCACCAGGCGGTTGTAGTCGAGAATCTGCATCTGGTTGTCCGGGAATAGGACGACCAGGAAGAAGTTATAGGATTCATCACCTGTGTGTTCGGGGTTCTGTTTCTCGCGCTGGTGCTTCACCCGCGAGGCGGCAGCCGAGCGATGGTGGCCATCGGCGACATACAGATGAGGCACCTGGGAGAACGCCGCCTCGATGTCTGCGGAGAGTGTTAGGTCTTCGACTACCCAGAACACATGTCGGGTGCCGTCGTCCGCCACGAAGTCATATTCTGCTTCAGTAGCGGTTACCTTAGCGATCAGGGCATCTACTTCTGCGTGCGCCTTATAGGTTAGAAATACCGGGCCCACCTGCGCATCTAGGGCGACCATGTGATTAACCCTGTCGTCTTCTTTAACCGGGCGGGTGAACTCGTGCTTCTTGATAAGGTTGTTCTCGTAGGCGTCGACGGATGCTACCGCAACCAGGCCTACCTGCTCGTGATCTCCCATGACTTGCTTGTAGACGTAGAGTGTTTCTTCGATGTCTTGCTGTAGCGTACCCTCCGCCTGAAATCTGTCTAGATTCCCTCGGCCCTTCGCATACACCGACTGATCGTGCACATCCACCGAGGCATCCATGTCGACCTCTGGCTTGTTGATATGCAGAAAGCTAAGGGGATTATCCTTGGCAAGTTCGTATGCCTCTTCTCGGTTGAGAACGTCATAGGGATGTGAGGCAACTTTCGCTGCGAGTTCACGACTTGGTCGAAGACCTCGAAAGGGTTTGATCAATTTCATTGCGGGTTCCAAGGGTGTGGGATTCAAATGTATGAGTATTTAAAAAGAAACGCTCAAGCTCTGGCTATTTCGCCAAGCTAGCAAGCTCGTTGCTTATGTTCTTGTTACTTCTGTTCTCGTTAATCTGTAGTTCTACCGTCGTTATTTTCTCGCGCTAATCTCGTTCTTCTCCTGCTCTATCCCCGCGCTGTTCTCGTTCTTCTCTCACTATTTGCTATCAAACACATAGTCGCCCTGCTAATCGAGGCCGGGAGAGGTTTCTCTAAATTTTGCGATACGATCGAGAAAGAGCTGACTCAATTGCGCATTGTCGCATTTAATTTGGAGTTGCGAAAACATCTCAGCCGCTTCATTCCAATTCTGCGCTCTGTAGTGACGAAGTGCCTCAGCGAACAGAGCTACCTCCTCTTTCTTCTTGTCGCTTAGCTGGCCGGCTCTCCCAGAAGTTCGAAGATACGCACCGACTGCGACTTGCCCGCTACGCAGACTATGTCGAGTTCGCGATAGGCAAAATCTGGCGCGTCGTTCTTGCTGGCCTCGCTGACGATATTGGATACGCCATAGGACGTAATAAGAGACACTACCGGCGCATAGGCGCCAAGGGCCCACTTGTAATTGTAGTTCGCAGCCACGCTGAGGCCGACCCTGTCGAAACCCCTAAGGTCGGTGAACTTGGCTGAGCTTACGGCAGCACTGAGGATCAGTGTATTTTTCGCCCCCATCTCATAGAGCTTGCCGAAGGAATACTCCAGCTCCGTGAATCTGGATTCTTTCTCGTTGTGGCCGTCTAAGGCCCTTGAGACATTGCTCTCCTCGCCGGCACTGACGGCTCGCTGGGAGAATGTATTGGCATCCGTCAGAGCAGGTAGCGATGATAGAAGCACGACGTAGACGATAGTGGTTAGTCGAAGACTCTTGATTAGAGGAGAGAACTGCATTCGATGGCTTCTGCTAAATGAGCGAGGCTAAAGTAGAGTCTATTATCGGCTAATTAATCACTAGCCTGACTCTGATGAGATTCCGTTTAGCCGAGGTGCTTATCGAGCGCCTTTCGGGACTCTTGTGGGGAGAAACCTCTGGATTCAAGGAATCTAGTCAGCTTCCTGTGTAATTTGGAACCGAACACAAGGGGCACTTGATTGCGCAGCTTCTTTACTACCAGCTCGTCCGCCGTTATCTGCCAAAGTCCGTCGTCGATCAACAGATGCTCGTTAATCAGCTCTTCGCTCACTCGCCTTGCGAAGAGATCGCCACGGATATGCAGATAGCCGAAGCCTCTGGACTTGCGATAGCGCACATAGGATTCGGTGAAGCGCTCATCGGATTGCAAATTCTCCGCCCGCAGCACGTCCAGTACTTCGGTGAGTAGCTCGCCGTCTGTATCGAGGAACTTCTTGCCTAGCTTTTCAGCGAGCTCAAAAAAAGAATGTTCCCGGCGAGCCAGATAGTCCATTGCGGCCCGCCGGAGAACAGGGACATCGTTACAAGATGCTGTCTCAGACACTTGAGGTGTTTTTTGATTCCTGCGGCTTTCGACACACTCAGCGTTTACGGCGATGGCCTCGCTATCAACTGAATAGTTTCTCTGTGATAGCAAGCTCATCGCTTATGCTCTCGCTGTATTCTCACTGCGCGTGTCGCTGCCTTTCAATTTTCTTAACGCTAAGCTGCTAATTAACAAACCATTAGCAGCCTAGGTATTCCGACTAAGCACTCTGCCTAGCCGAGCTTCTTAACTAGTCTTCTTGACATCAGCAAGTACTACAACTTCATCATCGTTGGCGGGCACTTCGTCTTCTGAGTTAGCCGCCTCTTCGATGAGATCGCCACCTAGTAACTGTGCACGAATCTGTAATTCGATCTCTTCGGCGATATGGGGGTTTTCTTCAAGATATAGTCCGGCGTTCTTCTTGCCCTGACCGATCTTCTCACCCTTATAGGCATACCATGCACCGGATTTTTCTACCAGACCCTGCTTAACACCCAGATCAATGACCTCGCCCAGGTGGTGAATACCCTTGCCGTACATAATCTGAAATTCAGTCTGTCTGAACGGCGGTGCCACCTTGTTCTTAACGACCTTGACTCGAGTCTCGTTACCTACCACCTCATCGCCCTCTTTAATCGAGCCGATGCGGCGGATATCCAGTCTTACCGATGAATAGAACTTCAGTGCGTTACCGCCTGTGGTTGTCTCCGGCGAGCCGAACATGACACCGATCTTCATACGAATCTGGTTGATGAAGATAACCAAAGTATTCGAGTTCTTTATATTACCTGTCATCTTTCTAAGTGCCTGAGACATCAGCCTGGCCTGCAAGCCCATGTGGCTATCTCCCATGTCGCCTTCGATCTCGGCCTTTGGCGTTAACGCGGCAACGGAGTCGATAACAACGACATCCAAGGCGCCGGAACGTACCACCATGTCGCATATTTCCAGTGCCTGCTCACCGGTATCCGGCTGACTCACCAGCAGGTTGTCGACATCGACACCCAGGTTGCCGGCATAGATAGGATCCAGTGCGTGTTCCGCATCGATAAAGGCACAGCTGCCACCGGCCTTCTGCGCCTCGGCGATAACCTGAAGCGTCAGGGTAGTCTTACCGGAGGACTCTGGCCCGTAGATTTCAACCACTCTGCCCCGGGGCAGACCGCCTATGCCCAGCGCGACGTCCAGCCCTAGCGAGCCGGTAGAAATAGCGGGTATTGGCTCGCGCTCGCTATCGCCGAGGCGCATCATGGAACCCTTGCCAAATTGTCTTTCGATTTGCGTAAGCGCCGCTGCGAGTGCCTTATCTTTGTTGTCGTTACCCTCAATCATCTTAATTTCCTTGTGTTTACATTCACAACTGAAGCCTGGTTCCATGAGTAAAGCAGTTGTCGGGTTGCCCCTAAATAACTCAGTCTACTGAGTCTTAAATAGTAGCCTGTCCCCGGCTACTTGCTAAATTTCTTACAGTCTTTCTTTCAGCCTTTCTTTCAGTCTTTCTTACAATCTTTCCTGAACTATGCCCTTTGGCATATTTTCGTAGCCTAGCTGCATGAGCTTTTCTGCAAGGCGTTCGCTGTCAATTTTCTGACCCGCAATCTGGTGGCTCGAACTCGAAGTCACTCCCGTGACCATCGATGGACTCACGGTAGGTAACATCGAGTTCAGCCATAAATCGTATAACCCTGTGTTAGCAGACCCCGCCGGCGCCAATCTGGTTAATGATTTGTTACTTACAGCGCTCGTTGTGGTCTGCATTGTGTACACCTGTTTCCTAAAAGATTCCGATAAGTTGTCTATACAGCCTTGTTACATGGGCTTTAGCTGATCTTTCTTTGCACCCGGCTTTGCACCCGGGCCCAATTTCTAAACTACTGTATATACGACCAGTGTAAATTTAAACAAATTATTACTGTATATACAACCAGTATATTGGCATGAAATCGAATTCCTTTAGTTTTTCTGTCTAATCAACTAACAATAGGCAGCCATCGAGGGCGGCGAGCACCGTTGCCCTGCGCACAGACTCGCGGTCGCCACTAAAATGGAAGCATCGCGCGAGACTTTTGCTCTCCCATTGCCAGGCGATCCAGACCGTACCCACGGGTTTTTCTTCGCTGCCGCCATCGGGACCGGCGATGCCACTAACGGCCACCGCCAGATTGGCTCTACTGTTTTGAATCGCACCGGCGGTCATTGCCAGCACCGTCGCCTCGCTCACGGCACCCGCCCCGTCGTTGTCGAAGACGGCGGCGGGCACTGACAGCAGTCGCTGCTTCGCCTCATTCGAATAGGTAACGAAGCCACTATCGAACCAGACGGAACTGCCAGCGAGTGCCGTTAGTGATTGAGAGATCCAGCCGCCGGTACAGGATTCGGCCGTGGAGATGATGAGTTTTTTTGCGAGGAGTTTATCAGCCAGCTGTTGAACCAGCTCGGGGATGGAGTTGCTGAGAGAATCTGACATGGCCTTATGGTAACGGCTTCATAGATTGAAGTGAACCGTAAATAACCACGGCTAAAAACACACACTACCCCAAGCCAATTAGCATTACCCCCGCTCGTCAAACCGTGTAGAATTCTGACCAAAACTTACAAACAAAAACCATTCCTCTCAGCATTCAATCGACTCAGCAGTTAGCCAATTGACCGACGCAAAAACACACACTCCGATGATGCAGCAGTTTCTGCGCATAAAGGCACAGCACCAAGACAGTCTGCTGTTTTATCGCATGGGCGACTTCTACGAGTTGTTCTTTGAAGACGCCAAGACCGCCGCTAATGTTCTGGACATTACACTCACCGCCCGCGGCAAATCCGGCGGCGAGCCTATTCCGATGTGCGGCATCCCCTACCATGCGGCGGATCGCTATCTGGCGAAGCTGGTCGGAGCTGGGATCTCCGTCGCCATCTGTGAGCAGATCGGCGACCCGGCTACCAGCAAGGGCCCGGTAGAGAGACAGGTTGTTAGAATCATCACGCCGGGAACGGTGAGCGATGAAGCCCTGCTGGACGAGCGCCGCGATAATTGCCTGCTCGCCATCAGCGCCACGGCGGGCAAGACTGCCGCGCAGAAAACCTATGGCATCGCCTTCATGAATATCAGCAGCGGCAGATTCGTGCTGAGCGAGATGCAGGGCCTGGACGCGCTGACCTCCGAGATAGGTCGCATCCAGCCTGCCGAGATTCTGTTTCAGGAAGAATTAACCGAGGTGGAAGCCGCACTGAATCATCCTGCGAAACGCAGGCGGCCGGTGTGGGAATTCGAGCTAGAGAACGCGAACCGAATCCTCACCGAACATTTTAATACACACGATCTATCCGCCTTTGATTGTCAGGATCTTAGCGCCGCCCTGCAGGCTGCCGGCTGCCTCATTCAGTATGCGCGGGAGACACAGAAATCGGACCTGCCCCATATTCAGGGCATACAGGTAGAGCGGCAGGAAGGCAGCGTCATCCTCGACGCCGCCAGTCGCCGCAACCTGGAGCTGGATAGTAACCTGGCCGGCGGCAAGGACAATACCCTGCTGTCGGTGATCGATCGCACAGCGACGGTCATGGGCAGCCGCCTGTTATCGCGCTGGATCAATCGACCACTTAGGCAACGCAGCCAGTTGCTGCTGCGACAACAAGCGGTCGCCGCACTGAAGAGTGACTATCGCTTCGAGGCCCTGCATGAGGTGCTGCAGAACATAGGCGATCTGGAGCGCATCATCGCGCGCCTGGGGCTGCGTTCGGCGCGCCCGCGGGATCTGGCGAAGCTGCGCGACGGTCTAGCTCAGCTTCCGGAACTGCAACAGCAGCTGTCGACGATGACGGCGACCTCCATTACCGAGATAGCGCAGCGCATAGGCGAGTTTCCCCAGCAGAGCGCGTTGCTGGATCGCGCCCTTGAGGAGAACCCCCCGGTGGTTATCCGCGAGGGAGGCGTGATCGCCACAGGCTATGACGCCGAGCTCGACGAACTTCGCAACCTCAGCAGCAACGCCGGCCAGTATCTAATCGATCTCGAGGTGCGAGAGAAAGAGCGCACCGGCATTGCCACGCTCAAGGTCGGCTACAACCGTGTGCACGGTTATTACATTGAAATCAGCAAGGGGCTGGCCGCTGCCGAATTGCCCGCAGAATATGTGCGGCGTCAGACACTGAAGAACGCCGAGCGCTTCATCACCCCCGAGTTAAAAGAATTCGAGGACAAGGTGCTGAGCGCGCGCAGCAAATCTCTGAGCCGCGAGAAGGCCTTGTATGAAGCCTTCATAGAAGAGCTCGCCACGGCGCTTACTCGACTGATCACCAGCGCCGAGGCTCTCGCCGAACTGGATGTTCTGAATTGCTTCGCCGAACGCGCAGTAAATCTTGAATACTGTGAGCCGGTGTTAAGCGATGAGCCGGGCATAGCTATCGAGGGCGGCAGACATCCGGTTGTGGAGAAAGTCACTGTCGACGCATTCGTTGCTAATGACGTCTGTCTAAACCTAACGCAGAAGATGCTAATCATTACCGGACCGAACATGGGCGGTAAGTCGACCTATATGCGGCAGACCGCATTGATCACCCTGCTCGCCTTGTGTGGCAGCCATGTGCCGGCCACAGCAGTAACCCTAGGCCCCATCGATAGAATCTTTACTCGCATCGGCTCATCCGACGATCTCGCCGGTGGCCGCTCTACTTTCATGGTGGAAATGACCGAGACGGCGAATATTCTGCACAACGCTACAGAAAACAGCCTAGTGCTTATGGATGAGATTGGCAGAGGCACCAGCACCTTTGATGGCCTATCCCTAGCATGGGCCGCCTCAGTGTATATCGCCGAGCAGGTGCAGGCCTACACCCTATTCGCCACTCACTATTTCGAACTTACCATCCTGCCGGAGACTTATCCTGCGATCGTTAACGTGCACCTGGACGCGATCGAGCACGACAATGGCATCGTCTTCCTGCATGCCGTCAAGGCGGGGCCAGCCAACCAGAGTTATGGCCTGCAGGTTGCTCAGCTGGCGGGTATACCACGCGCCGTCATCGAGAAGGCCCGAGAGAAATTGCAGCAATTGGAGAATGACGCGCCGGCTCAAGCAACGACTGCGGCCAGCCCCTCCCCATCCTCGCCGGCGCCCACAGCGCAGGCCAGCTCGCCATTTCAGAGTGAGATGTTTGCCACCGTGCCCCATCCTGCCGTGGACTTTTTGCAGAGGCTGGAAGTCGATGAGATCACCGCGAGAGAAGCGCTTAAAATTCTTTATGAGCTGAAACAGAAAGCAGATAGCTGAATGTGGGTCCAAACTAGAGACTAAGCCAATAAATCCTCCAGCCGAATGGAAAACTGCCGAAAAAAACTGATAGAATGCACGCCGCGAAGCCACGCCATTAGCCGCTAAAAGGCGCCCAAAGGTGACGAGAGCAAGCGACAAGCCAGATTGGCGCAATAGCAAAGATTAGCCAGAATTACCAGAATTTAAGGGTTGGAGATAACATGACGTTCATAGTAGGTGACAACTGTATTCGCTGTAAGCACACTGACTGTGTTGAAGTATGCCCCGTAGACTGTTTCTACGAAGGACCTAACTTTCTGGTAATCCACCCCGACGAGTGCATCGATTGTGCGCTATGCGAACCGGAGTGCCCGGTTGACGCAATCTATGCAGAGGACGAACTGCCAGAAGATCAGCAAAATTTCCTTGCCTTGAACGCCGAGTTAGCCGAAGTCTGGCCAAACATCACCGAGAAGAAAGATGCTCTGCCCGATGCAGAGGAATGGACTGACAAGAAGAACAAACTGGAATTTCTAGATCGCTAGTCTGGCGCTCTAGCCTTAGACGAATTCAGCGCTGGGACTCTTAGAGTCACTTAAAGATAGTGCACGCAACTAGGCTTATTTGGCTGGTAACAGTCTCGACGGGTCCACCGAATCTCCCGCTTCACGAATCTCAAAGTGCAGCATAGCCACACCCGAAGAATCTTCCCCCACCTCAGCTATCTTCTCTCCCCCGCGAACCCTTGCCCCCTCATTCACCAGCATGCGCGAATTGTGTGCATAGGCGCTCAGGTAGCGATCGCTGTGTCGAATGATGATCAGATCACCGGAACCCTGTATGCCACTTCCGGAATAGACTACGTCGCCGTCGCCTGCCGCCAGCACTGGATCGCCGACGCTACCCGAAATATCCAACCCCTTGCTAACCCCGGAGCGAAACCCTCTGATCACACGACCGGAATGGGGCCACTGCCAGGAAACCGCTAGAGGCGTTCGCGACACCGGCTGCCGCAACACCGAGCCCGAAGGCGAGCTCCCGGCACTTGCCCTGGCTACAGAATTGTTAGCGACAGCGGTGCCAAGATTCGACGTCGACACGCCGGCGCCATTGGCCACGATATTATTCAGGTCCAGGTTAATCTCTCTATCGACAAAGATGGTATAGGGCGGGTTCAGGCCGTTCGCTATCGCCAGCGATCTAAAATCCAGATCATACTGGAAGGCGATAGAGAACAGGGTATCGCCAGATTGCACGCGGTGTATGCGCGGCATAGAGGGTGCGGTAGTACTTTGCGCCGGCCTGGACTCGGTAACGCTGCGCTGCGAACTCGGTGCGGCGCTGCCTGTCCTCAAACTGCCGCCACCAGTGCTGGAAGCAACCCTAGCGGGCACCGAGTCTTCGAGTCGAAAGCTACTCTCGGGCGTGGAGCTATCGACAATGATTGGCGCGGTGAGCACCTGCCGTTCACCCTGCTCCGAGATCGGCGCCTGATAGCTCCCGGCGCAGGCACTGAACAGCACCGCGCCTACCAATGACAGGTGTCGAATCTTGCTAAGCTGTGTGCGGGAAGAGTGCATATCAATCGCTGTGCTGTGTTGGTTTTGCGGCAAATACCCTCTGCAGTGATACAACAACTACCACACCTAATACAAGAGTCAGTGACGAAGGCAGCACCATGGTGAAGCATTCCTCCCCCTGCCAGGGCCAGAGTGCCGTTACCGAGCCCAGCAGCATGCCGGTGATGAAGCCGTAACTAAGTTGATGTTGATCGCGCAGCATCCAGGAGAGGACACGGGTAAAGATAAGCAGGCCCGTAGCGCAGCCCATCATGAACACTAGAATATAAGGCCAGTCGAAGCCAATCAGCGCATTGAGGATAAATTCATATACGCCTAACAATAAGAGAATAAAGGCGCCGGACAGGCCGGGCAATATCATCGCGCTAATGGCGATGGCGCCGCTGAAGAAGACATACAGCAGCGACAATTCCGCCGATCGCGGACTGATCAATCCTATAGACACCGCGAGTGCCAGGCCCAGTAGTAATGCCAGAACATTCTGCCAGGCGGCGATGGAAAACTCATGGCGCAACAACCAGGTAGATGCCAGTACCATGCCAATGAAAAAGGCCATGAGTGGCGCAAAATAATTTTCTAACAGAAACAATACAGTGTTCGCGGAAATTAGCAGCCCGGATAATATGCCCGCCGCGAGGATAAGCAGAAAGCTGCCATTAATATGTTGCCAAACTAAGGCAAACTTGCCGGTGAACAACAAGGCACAGGCGCGAAGATCGATGGCGCGAATAGAAAACACCAGCTGATCATAAATCTTGGTGATGACGGCGATGGTGCCACCGGAAATACCGGGCACGGAATCACCCAGGCCCATGGCGACACCCTTCAGGTACAGCATAAATTTTCCGCGCGGCGTTGCGATAGAACTGTCGTTACTGTCGCTATTCTGCTGCCGCCCGCTTGAGTTGGCAGACATGATCAAGCCTTTGCATCCTTACTCTGTTACAGAACCCTTTTAGAACAGAACCATTTTCGAAAAAAAAACTATTTTAGAAAAGAGCTATTCTAGAACAGAGTTATTCGAGTACAGCGTCATTCCAGGATAGGAATTTCCTAATGCTGCAACTGGCCCACTAATAGAGGTACGAAGCGAACCGCATCCAGAACCTCGGCGGTAAACTCTCTACCGTGGCGCGTAATCAGTTGCAACTCCTGCTGATTGTCGCCACCGACGGGAATGACCAGACGACCACCCTCTTTAAGCTGTTCGAACAACTCTCTGGGAACCTGCTGCGGTGCAGCCGTGGTGATGATTGCATCGTAGGGTCCGTTGTTAGACCAGCCTGCACTGCCATCGCCGTGGCGGAAGTTAATATTGCGTAGCTTCAGCAGCTTTAAGTTTCTCTTGGCTTTATCGAGCAGGGGTTTGATGCGCTCGACCGTGTACACAGTCTTCGCCAGCTGTGCCATCACCGCGGTCTGGTATCCGCAGCCGGTGCCAATCTCCAATACCGTGTTCAGAGGGCCGCTCTTGAGCAGCGCCTCAGTCATCTTCGCAACCACATAGGGCTGTGAAATCGTCTGGTTGTGACCGATGGGCAAGGCCACGTCCTCATAGGCTCTATGAGAGAGCGCTTCGTCAAGGAATATATGGCGCGGCGTGGAACGGATAATATCCAACACCTCCATGCTGTCTATGCCCTGATCTATCAATCTGCCTAATAGTCTTTCCCGCGTGCGCTGCGATGTCATCCCAATGCCGCTCAGATTTGGTTTACCGTTTCCGCTGCTACTCAAGTCTAAAGTCCTATGTGTTCTGCTTCTATAATGTTATCGCTCAGGCTCATGCATGCTCTTTAGTTACACAGAGCTCTCTCAGCAAACTCGTGGCGTAGACCCCCTTGCCAAGGGAGAAGTCCAATATTAGGTCACCCGGCCCTTCTGGCGGCTCAGTCGAGAGCTCAGTTGAGGGTTCAGCCGACAATTCAGCCGAGCCTACCCCCTCGCTCTGCCGCCATTCCCAACTTAGATCGATGGGGCGAAAACGAAGCGGCCTGCGCGCAGCCTTTAATCCAAAATACTTAAGACCCGCCATCAGCGTAGAAAATTCTTTGCACACTGCATCTTCAATATCGGCAGCTTCGCCGTAGCTTACATATCTATCTTTAGAATCAACGTCACCCGGCAGTGGGCCGGTGATATGAATGTCGAACTGCTCCAGCCTGCGCTGCAGGGTTTCATCCCATTCCAGACTCTGCTGCAGCGCGAAGCAACGCTCTGTGCCGTCCAGATTCAGCACATCGCCCGTTACGTAACGGTTCCAGTTGCCTAGCTCCAGCCGCCTCGAGAGCAGCTGATTGAATAGATAGGATCTGGCGGCAGAGAACAGCAAGCTGCGCTTAAACCGCTGCTTGGGTATTGCCTGGCTACTGACGGCCGCAGCCGTGGGATCCAGCTCGGCAGCCATCCAGGCCTGTACCTGGGCGAGATTGCTCAACTGCCTGCCGAAACGCTGGGAGCCGAAGTAATTCGGCACCCCGGTGTGCTCAATCTGCCGCAATCTCTCCTCGAACTCTTCCCTGGCGCCATTGCAGTCGCGCAGCACTACCCTAAAATGGTTACTGCGATGAGTGCCAATCTTCAGCTTGCGTGAGTTTCTATGGCTCTCGAGAATATGGAGTGAATCGCTCTCCAGGGTTGCCAGCTCGGAACCTCTGCTTGGGGGCAGCTTGATGCTAAACCATTGCCGAGTCTGGGCGCGTCGGTCTTTCATGCCGGAGTAGCCGATCTCGGATCCGTGCACGCCGGATACCTCGCTCAGCCGTTTGGCAACATCGACGGTAGACTGATCAGTCTTCTCGATGCGCAGATACAGATGCTCGCCCTTCTCGGTAGGTTTGAAGCCCAGCTGTTCGTCCACCTGAAAGTCCGCGAACTCCTGCTTCAGTGTCGCCCTTAACTCGGTCTTGCAGTTGGCGTAGGCCAGGCTGTCGATACTGTTGAAGGTCTCGATAGGAGAGCTTGAGTCGGATGCAGACGAATAATCAGGCATTGCCGGCCAGAAGGACTACTGCCGCGCAGGCAATCCCTTCCTTCCTGCCAATCGCACCCAGACCTTCCGTCGTAGTTGCCTTCAGATTAAGCTGCTGTTCGGGCAGCTCCAGCAAATAGGCCAGACTCGAAATCATATTGACACGATGGGGGCTCAACTTTGGCACCTCGGCGATGACCGTGATATCTACATTGATCAGATAGCGTTCCTGCGAGTCCATCAGGGCAAGTACATGCTTGAGCAGATCGCCACTGGAGGCACCGGCGAATTGGGGATCGGTATCGGGAAAGTGCAGGCCTATATCCCCGGCACCCAGCGCGCCCAGAATAGCATCGCACAGCGCATGCAGAATCACGTCGCCATCGGAGTGCGCCAGCAGGCTCATCTTATCTGGCAGTAGCACACCCGCCAAGACTAGCGGCTTGCTCTCACTGTACTCGTCGGCAAATCGGTGTACGTCGTAACCGTGCCCGATGCGCATGCTGTTAACATTCATCTTGTTCGACCGCTGTTTTCAAATTTGTTTTCTGTTTGTTTATTTTTTGTCTGGCTTAGATTAATTCAGCTAGCTAAACCAGCACTCTCCAAGTGCTGTGCTTCCAGTATCTGCGTGGCGAGAATCAAGTCCGCCTCGCGAGTCACCTTGATATTGTCTTTATTGCCCGGGACCATTATAGGCCTATGGCCGGCGCTTTCCATCGCCGCCGCATCATCGGTCACCTGCTCGCCGCTAGCGACGACTGCCTCTATAGCCTGTTTTAACGGGGAGAAACGAAACATCTGTGGGGTTAGCGCATTCCAATACAGCGCTCGGTCGACGGTTTTCACAACGACCAGATCCTCGTCTACCCGCTTCAGCGTGTTGTCGACCTCAGACCCTAACAGACCCCCTATAGAATTAGGATCGCTCCCCTCAGCCAGCTTCTCTATAAGCCTCTGGATATCCGAGGTGCGCACACAGGGTCGCACGGCGTCGTGCACCAAAACCCAGTCGTCCGCCTGCGCCAGGTCGATCAATGCGTCGAGTCCGTTTAATACAGACTGGTAGCGCTCGTCACCACCTATAACAGTGATAATACGGTCTTTAAAATCTGGCTGCATTGACGCTTCGAGCTCGGACCAGTGCGCATCTTCGGAGTGTATGACAACGACTATCTTTTGGATTGCGGACACCGAACTCAAACGGCGCAGCGAATGCAGCAGCAGAGGCTCACTGTTGATAGTGAGGTATTGCTTCGGGATTGTAGACCCCATGCGACGACCGATGCCGGCAGCAGGCAGGACAGCCCAAATTGTCATAGTTGTGTCTTCTTTGTGCGGGGTTCGAGGCGACTGGTCAGCCCGGATGGTAAATTACTTTTCTTTCTATTTCTCTGCTCTTGCTCTGCTCTTTCTACGTCTCTCTTTACTTATCTCTTTACCTTTTTTATTTCTCTTTTTATTTCTATTTCTTTTGCGGCACTAGCAGATAGAAGGTCTCGCCCTTCTCTATCATGCCGAGCTCGGATCTCGCCCGCTCTTCTACGGCTTCGAGCCCATTCTTAAGATCAAGCACTTCGATCTCGACTAATCTATTACGCCGCTCCAGGCTTTCATTCAGTTCACGCTGCGCCTGAACCTCTGCCTCGAGCATATTTAGGGTGCGCACGCTGTCCTCACCGAGCCACAGTTTGTACTGCAGCACGATGAATGCAAACCCCAGAAATCCGTATAGTATTTTCATAAGCCTTTCTGCCGAACCCGACTCCTCTCGAGGAGGGTGCTCAGCTAAGTATACTGCCTCTTTAACAGATAGCATTCATCAGAGACAGTAACTACTCAGCCTGTGAATTTAGAAAATTCCTTAATGCCGTTGAATACCGAGTTACTACCAAACTTTTCTTCGATTCTCAGCAAGCGATTGTACTTGGCCACTCTGTCGGAACGACACAGAGAACCTGTCTTTATCTGGCCCGCAGCCGTCGCCACAGCCAGATCGGCGATGGTGGTGTCCTCGGTCTCGCCGGAACGGTGTGATATCACCGCCGTATAGTCGGCCGCCTTCGCCATATTGATCGCTGCGAGCGTCTCTGTCAGCGACCCAATCTGGTTAAACTTGATCAGAATGGAGTTCGCGATGCTCTCGTCTATCCCCCGCTGAAGAATTTTAGTGTTGGTGACGAACAAATCATCGCCTACTAACTGAACTTTATCGCCTATCTGCGCCGATAATTTAGCCCAGCCCTCCCAATCGCTCTCATCCATGCCGTCTTCGATAGACAATATCGGATAATTCTCGGACAAACCCTGCAAATAATCGGCGAATTGACCGGAATCGAAGCTCTTATTCTCGCCCTTTAGCAGGTATTTACCGTCTTCATAGAACTCGGAGGCCGCACAATCCAGCGCCAGATGAATATCGGTTCCCGGACGAAAGCCTGCTATTTCAATGGCCTGCAGTATAGAGTCCAGTGCTGCCGCATTCGATGGAAGATTTGGCGCGAAACCGCCCTCGTCTCCTACCGCCGTGCTCAGGCCCTGCTTCTTCAACACAGACTTTAGGGCGTGAAAAATCTCGGCGCCGTAGCGTAGCGCCTCACTGAAGCTGGCCGCACCCGTGGGCTGAACCATAAACTCTTGAATATCAACGTTATTATCGGCATGTTCGCCGCCATTGACGATATTCATCATAGGCACGGGCAGCGAATAGATGCCGGAACTGCCATTCAGATTAGCGATATGCGCATACAGTGGCAGGCCAGCATCGGTTGCCGCCGCCTTCGCCGCCGCCAGGGACACCGCCAGAATGGAGTTGGCTCCCAACTTCGACTTATTCTCGGTGCCGTCCAGTTCCAACATTACCTTATCCAGAGCCTGCTGATCGGCCGCATCATGTCCCAGCAGGGCCTGTCTGATCTCGGTGTTCACGTTCTGAACAGCCTTCAATACACCCTTGCCCAAGTAGCGAGAAGGGTCATTGTCGCGCAGCTCCAGAGCCTCTCTGGAGCCGGTGGATGCGCCGGAAGGCGCGCAGGCCGAGCCCATTACGCCGTTGTCTAATTCAACGTCAGCCTCGATAGTTGGATTGCCGCGAGAGTCTAGCACTTCACGCGCTCTGATGTTTTTTATTGATCCCATTTCAACACCTTATGAATATTACTTAAATTTAAAAATGAAGTTAATTTGGTGCAGATGCTACGCTGTATTCAGGTCCGGCATAGACTTGATCAATGCATCCAGGTCTCGCATCTGCTGCAGGAAGGGCCTGACACTATTCAGGCGCAGGGCACAGGGGCCATCGCATAGCGCCTTGTCCGGATCGGGATGCGCCTCTATGAACAGACCGGCAATTCCCTGAGACAGGCCAGCTCGAGAGAGGGCGGTGACATCGGCGCGGCGCCCCCCGGCAGCAGCGGCGAGCTCACCTGGCTTCTGCAGTGCATGGGTCGCGTCGAACATCAGCGGGCAGTTAAATTGCTTCATGACCGAGAAGCCCAGCATGTCGACCACCAGGTTGTTATAGCCGAAGCTGCTGCCGCGCTCGCACAGGATCAGGCGCTCGTTGCCCGCCTCCTCAAACTTCCTGAGAATATGCCCCATCTCCTGCGGGGCAAGAAACTGCGCCTTCTTGATGTTGATGATGGCGTCGCTCTTGGCCATAGCGACCACCAGATCCGTCTGCCGCGACAGGAACGCCGGCAGCTGCAAGATGTCCGCCACCTCGGCAGCTGCTGTCACCTGCCATATCTCATGTATATCGGTGATGATCGGTACCGAGAATTGCGCCTTGATCTCGGCGAGTATCTTCAGGCCCTCGTCCAGACCAGGCCCACGATAGGAATCTACCGACGAACGATTCGCCTTGTCGAAGGAGGCCTTAAATACATAGGGGATGTTGAGCTCGGTAGTAGCGGCATGAAACTGTTCGGCGACGGTCATCGCCAAATCCCGAGACTCCAGCACGTTCATCCCCGCGAAGAGGACGAAGGGCTGATCGTTGGCAAGGGTGAAATCCCCAAGCTTGATTTGCTTCGCTGTCATGACTCGATACTCGACCCTGTTTCCTGAACTATTCCCTCAACTAGCTCCTAAACTAGTCCCCAAACTATTCTCTAACCGCTCAGGCTTGCGTGTTATCTACCGCCAGCTTCGGGGATGCGACTGCTGCATCGGCGGGGCTTACGCTCTTATGATGCGCTATGGCGGCCTCGATAAAGCCAGTAAACAGCGGATGTCCATAACGCGGCGTGGAGGTGAATTCTGGGTGGAACTGACATCCCACGAACCAAGGATGGTCCGGTATCTCTACGACTTCCACCAGCATGCCATCGACGGACTTTCCTACCAGCTTCAAGCCTGCCTCTTTGAGCACATCGATGTAGTCATTGTTGAACTCGTAGCGGTGACGATGACGCTCTACGATCTCTTCCTTGCCGTAGCACTTGAAGGTTGTGGAGTCTTTATCCAGAACACAGGTCTGTGCTCCCAGACGCATGGTGCCGCCCAGGTCTGAATTCTCATCTCTAAATTCTGTCGCCCCTGCCCGGGTAGTCCACTCGCTGATTAGGGCGATAACCGGATTATCGCAGGCGGGGGAAAACTCGGAACTGTGTGCGTCTTTAAGGCCGGCGACATTTCTCGCGTATTCGATCACTGCCGCCTGCAGGCCCAGGCAGATACCCAGATAAGGAATCTTGTTCTCCCGCGCATACTGCACGGTCATAATCTTGCCTTCCACGCCGCGCTCGCCGAAGCCGCCGGGAACGAGAATGGCGTCCTGATTAGCTAACACCTCGATGCCCTTGTCGATCACGTCCGTAGAATCGATGTAGGTGATGTTCACCTTGGTTCGCGTCTGAATACCGGCGTGTATGATCGCCTCGTTCAGCGACTTGTAGGCATCCAGCAGATCCATGTATTTACCCACCATGGCCAAATTCACTTCCTTGTCTGGATTTAGGTTCGCATCGACAACGCGATCCCATTCGGAGAAGTCCGCCTGCGGACAATCCATCTTGAATTTCTTTACAACGATCTCATCGAGTTTAGCGGCGCCCAGAATAGAGGGAATACGATAGATCGAGTCGGTGTCAGGCAGGGAGACAACAGCCTCTGGCTCGACGTTGGTAAACAGGGCAATCTTCAGTCGTGCCGATTCTTCGATCTCGACATCGGATCGACAGATCAGCACATCCGGTTGTATACCTATGGATCTTAATTCTTTCACCGAGTGCTGCGTCGGCTTGGTCTTGGTTTCACCCGCCGTGGCGATGTAGGGAACCAGAGTGAGATGAATGAACAGCGCCGCGTCAGAGCCAAGCTCTACGCGCAACTGGCGCACCGCCTCTAGGAACGGTTGTGATTCGATATCGCCCACCGTACCGCCTATCTCCACTAGGGCGATGTCTGCGTCACCCGCACCGGCGATCACTCTGCGCTTAATCTCGTCGGTGATATGCGGGATCACCTGAATGGTTGCACCTAGATAGTCGCCGCGACGCTCGCGCTTGAGCACCTCTTCGTAGACCTTGCCGGTGGTGAAGTTATTTTTCTGCAACATGGTAGTGCGACTGAAGCGCTCGTAGTGACCTAAGTCGAGATCGGTCTCAGCCCCGTCTTCGGTAACGTAGACTTCGCCGTGCTGGAACGGACTCATAGTGCCCGGATCTACATTGATGTAGGGATCCAGTTTTAACATAGTAACGTTTAAGCCGCGGGCTTCGAGAATTGCCGCGAGAGATGCGGAAGTAATGCCTTTGCCCAGTGAAGAAACCACCCCACCGGTAATGAAGATATAACGCGTCATGCTAGCCCCATCTAATAAGAAAAATTGGTCGTGCACCAACCCATGCAGATGGAATTACAGCCTACCAGAAGCCCCTCGATAGAACAAACTGAAATGTTCTTTTACCGGTTTAAAATTCGCTCGAAAAAGTTTTTGCGCTTAAGGGCACAGGGCGAGATCGGGCTGCTGCCAATCGATCAGACAACCGGCCTCTCCGTCTTTAGCAGCCCATGCCTCGCTCACACCGATGCCCGGGATATAAGCCAATTCGTCGCCGCTATACAGCAAGGGAATTCGACTGCGCAGCCAGGGCTGCATCTCGACTTCCTGCAAGATTTTCTTGAGGCTCTTGTTGGGACGCCCCAGTAGGCGACAGGCTTCGCCGCCCTGTCTGTAGCGAATCGTCATAGCGCCTAGATTGTCCATGGCGACACCCTCACCCAAGGCTTCTGTAAAACCAAGACTGCCGTTATTAGATAGCGCCACTTCGCTGGTTATTGTTAGCAACGGAGAAAGCCCGGAGAGATCCTTGCTCACGACATCAATCTCTAGCGCAGTCGCAGACAGAGCATGCAGCGTCTCGCGGAAGCAATGCAGTTGGCAGCCCCCAATCAGAACCGACGCGGTGCTACTGGGAATCACCTCGTCACTTAACTGATGCAACTGGTGCCAGCCCAGCTCTTCGACACCCAAGCCCGCAAGCCAGAAACGCAGCACGTTGCGACGCCTCGTGGCCGACAGGGCTAACAGCTTGTCGCGGCTTACAACCGATCTCGATGCGGTGGCTATATCCGCTAAATCCATCGCCGCCAACTCTTGCAGCAGCGCCTCGCTTTCGCGGGCCAGCACGGCGGACTTCGACCAACTCTCCCTGTAGCCTGGCCAGCGGGCCTCGATCAGGGGCAGCAGAGTATGGCGGCAATAGTTTCTGTCGAAACTCTCGTCCTCGTTGGAGCTATCCTCGACCCAGGAAAGCTTCTCCGCTTCGGCATACACAAGCAACTCTTCTCTATCGATCTCAAGCAGCGGCCTTACCAGGCGGCTCCTGCCCTTGTCTCTACTCTTGTCACTACCCTGCTCTCTACTCTGCTCGCTTCCCGGCTCGCTTTCCAATTCTCTACCCTGCCCTCCACCTAATTCTCTGCTAGCAGGAATGCCGCAGAGCCCGCGACTGCCAGAGCCTCTAATCAGGCGCAGCAGCAGGGTCTCCATCTGGTCATCGCGGTGGTGAGCCAGCAATAGCTCTTCATTCTCGCGCAGGGCCGACTCAAACTCACCGTACCTGGCCTGTCTTGCGGCATTCTCGATACCCGCGCTGGCATTGATTGTCACCTCGACGCTTCTGAATTCGACGGCGAGACTTTCACACAGATTCGCGCAGCCCTCAGCCCAGGTAGCGGACTGCTCTTGCAGCTGATGATTGATGTGTAGCGCACGCAATTGAAGTGAGCCGCCGGAGCGCTCCCTGAGCCGCGTCATGGCGTGGAGTAGCACTACCGAATCCAGCCCGCCGCTAAGCCCCAGTAAAAAATGGCGCGAGCGAGCCTGCTCATTGAGGGCGGCATCTATCTTGGCTAGGAGTTGTTGCACAGAATTGTTCATGGCTTGCTTCTTTAGCAGTGCTGCGTGTTGGTAATAGGGCGCAGAGGGTTAAGCCGCGACTCTCTCGCTGTCATCCAAGGGACATGACAACAACGGGTCTCATGAAGCTTGCTTAGCTAGATATGCCGTAACTCATCAGGCGCTTATAGCGTCGCTCTACCAGATCATCGGGATCCATCGCAGTGAGACGATCCAGCTGCTCGATCAACGCCGTCTTGATGCTTGCCGCCGTCGCCGGCACATCTCTATGCGCGCCACCCAGCGGCTCTGGGATAGTATGATCGACTATGCCCAGCTCCTCCAAGCGCTTCGAAGTTACACCCATCGCCTCCGCTGCCGCAGCCGCATGATCCGCGGACTTCCAGAGTATAGTCGCGCAGCCTTCTGGCGTGATCACCGTGTAGGTTGAATACTGCAACATATTGAGCTGGTCGGAGACGCCGATAGCGATAGCCCCACCGGAGTTAGCCTCGCCAGTTACCGTTGCAATCAATGGCGTTTTCACTCTGGACATCATCGCCATGTTCTGCGCGATGGCCTCGTTGATGCCACGCTCTTCCGAATCCATGCCTGGGTAGGCGCCAGGTGTATCTATAAAGCTCAATACCGGCAGTCGATACTGCTCGGCAAGCAGCACGAGTCGGCGCGCCTTCCTGTAACCTTCCGGTCGCGGCATGCCAAAATTGTGTCGTACTTTCTCCTTGGTACCTCTTCCCTTCTGATGACCTATGACCGCCACCGGTCTGCCATCGATCTTGGCAAGACCACCAATCAGGGCCTGATCGTCGGCGAACAGGCGGTCCCCGTGTAGCTCATCGAAGTCGGTGAAGATATGCTCTAGATAATCCAGTGTATAGGGGCGCAGCGGATGCCTGGCGACCTGAGAGATCTGCCATGAGGACAGGTTAGAGTATATTTTCTCGGTGAGCTTGACGCTCTTGTCCTTCAGGTTCTGAATCTCTTCACCGATGTTCAGCTCATTGTCACTACCCACCAATCTCAACTCGCTGATCTTGGCTTCCAGCTCCGCAATGGGTTGTTCAAATTCCAGATAATTAGGATCCATACTGCACTCACTACTCACACTTGTTTGATTGTCGAACGTATCTGGCGGTATCTACTTGTAGCTCAATACTACCTTGTCTTTGCCGTACTCAATCCGCAGACGCTGTATTAAGTCATCGGCAGGCGATACCGTCCACTCCTGACCGAGCATTATACACCCAATAGAGTCTGAGCGCCGGTAGCGCACCATAACCTGACAGCCCTCTCCCTCTTCCAGCACCATGCCCACCCCATGGCCATTGGCCATGGGGTGGGCATGACGGGCGCCATTGGGGACACTATTCGCCGTGGCGCCTGCTTCCGCGGCCATAACAACGGCCGAATCCTCCGCCTTAGTGACCTCTACCGGCTTGCGGTAGGGCTCCAGAATACGTGCCAGGTGCTCACAGAAATCGCTGCCCAGGGACTCGGCCTCGAGGTTCAGCGCTACCCGGTGGGCATTGCGTCTGCGCGCCGTCGACAGCGTCATCACACTCTTGCCACGGCCGCGCATGCCGCCGCTGTAGTCATCTATGCTTACGGTACATTCCACGACCATAATCACATCTTTCTGCAGCACCTCTCGGTATTTCTCGTACTCCTTGGCGAACAGGGAGACTTCGAAACGCGCACTGCGGTCATCCATCACCAGAAAGGCGATGGTGTCCCCGGCCTTATTCTTCATAGTACGAATGCTATGCAGGACTCCGGCGATGGTCTGCGGCGCTCGCTCGGGCCGCAGGTTAACCAGCCTATCCTTAGCTATATGGGAAATCTCATCGAGGAACTCATCGATGGGGTGACCCGATAACCACAGGCCCAGGGTCTCTTTCTCAACATTAAGCCGATGCTGCTCCGCCCAGGCACGTACGCTGATGTTGGAGGCGCTAAGATCTGCATCCTCGGTGCCCGCAGGCGCTATCTCGCCAAACATATCATCTACGCCGCTGGCCTGATTGCGGCTGGACTGCTCCGCCGCCTGCATCGCCTGCGGCAACATCGCCGAGAGCAATGCCCGGGAATAGTCCAGCTCCCCCTCGACCATATTATCCAGCGCGCCGGAGCGAATCAGTGCCTCCATGGTGCGCTTGTTCACGTTCTGCTTATCCACCCGCTGACAGATATCCAGCAGATTGGTAAACGGCCCGTCTTCCCGCGCGGCGAGTATGCTGCCAACCGGGCCCTCACCCAAGCCCCTGATGGCGCCCAGGCCGTAGACGATCTCGTCCTGATCGTTGACGGTAAAATTGAATTGGCCGCGGTTAATATCTGGCGGCACGATGGCCAGCTTCATTGAGCGACATTCGTCGATCAGCGTTACGATCTTGTCCGTGTTCTGCATATCGGCGGAGAGCACCGCCGCCATGAAGCAGGCTGGATAATGTGTCTTCAGCCAGGCGGTCTGATAGGACACCAAGGCATAGGCCGCTGAGTGTGACTTGTTGAAGCCGTAGCCGGCAAACTTCTCCATCAGGTCGAAGATGGACGTAGCCAGATCGGCATCGATTCCTCGCTTCCCGGCACCCTCCATAAACAAGGTGCGCTGCTTCGCCATCTCCTCGGGCTTCTTCTTGCCCATGGCCTTACGCAGAATGTCCGCGCCCGCCAGAGAGTAGTTGGCGAGAACCTGGGCTATCTGCATCACCTGCTCTTGATAGAGGATGACACCGTAGGTGTTACTCAGTACCGGCTCTAACTCGGGGTGGGGATAGACCACCTGAGTGCGCCCGTGTTTGCGATCGATAAAATCGTCAACCATGCCCGACTGCAGCGGGCCGGGTCGGAACAGCGCCACCAGTGCGATGATGTCCTCGAAACAATTCGGCACCTGGCGCTTGATTAGATCCTTCATGCCGCGGGATTCCAGCTGGAACACGGCGGTAGTTTCTGCCTTCTGTAGCAGTCGGTAGACACGCTCGTCGGTAAGCGGCAGATTGGTGATGTCCACGGGCTCTGCACCCTCGTCCGCCCTCTCGTTGATCATCTTCACTGCCCAATCGATAATCGTCAGCGTGCGCAGACCCAGGAAGTCGAACTTAACCAGTCCCGCTGTCTCCACATCGTTCTTATCGAACTGGGTGACCAGGCCCTGCCCCGACTCATCGCAGTACAGCGGGGTGAAATCAGTCAGCTTGGTGGGCGCGATGACTACGCCACCCGCGTGCTTGCCTACGTTACGGGTTATGCCCTCCAGTTTGTAGGCCATCTCCATGATTTCCTGCGCGTCTTCATCGGAGTCGACGAATTCACTAAGCAAGGGCTCTACCTTGAATGCCTTCTTCAGCGTCATGCCCGGTTCGAAGGGAATCAATTTCGACAGTTTGTCGGCCAGGGCATAGGGCTTGCTCTGCACCCTGGCAACATCACGCACAACGGCCTTCGCCGCCATGGTACCGAAGGTGATGATCTGCGATACCGCATCTTTGCCATACAATTCGGCAACATGCGCAATCACACGGTCGCGACCCTCCATGCAGAAGTCGACGTCGAAATCCGGCATCGATACCCGCTCCGGATTCAGAAACCGTTCGAACAGCAGGTCATATTTAAGTGGATCGATATCCGTGATGCGCAGCGCATAGGCCACTATGGAACCGGCACCGGAACCACGCCCGGGGCCTACCGGAATGCCGTTGTCTTTCGACCACTGAATAAACTCCATCACGATGAGGAAGTAGCCGGCGAAACCCATCTGATTGATTACGTTCAGCTCAAACTGCAGACGCTCTCGGTAAGGCTTCTCAACGTCTTTGCTCTCGTAGTCGTCACCATAGAGACTGCACAGGCGCTCTCTCAGACCCTCGGAGCTAAGATCGGAGAAGAACTGATCCATGGTCATGCCCTCGGGCACGGGATAGTTGGGCAGACTGGGCTTATCCAGCACCAGCGAGAGATTGCAGCGCTTCACGATCTCCCAGGCGTTCTCCAGCGCCTCGGGAATATCGCTATACAATTCATTCATCTCGGCGGCAGTCTTCAGATACTGTTGCTCGGTATAATTGTGCGGCCGGCGCGAGTCATCCAGAGTGCGGCGCTCGTTGATACAAACCCGAACCTCATGCGCATCGAAGTCTTCCTGATCGATGAAGCGCACATCGTTTGTCGCCACGACCGGGCAATTCGCTTTCAGCGCGAGGGCGATTGCAGCCTCGATGTAGTCTTCTTCCTCGGCCTTGCCCACTCGCTGCAGCTCGAGATAGAAACTATTCGGGAACAACTGCTTCCATTCATTGAGTAACTCCAGTGCCAGCTCCGGCTCTTCCCCTAGCAGCGCCATGCCAATGTCGCTGTTCTGCGCACCGGATAACGCAATCAGACCATCGACGCGACCCTGAAGTTGCGACTTACGCACCACCGGCTCATTCTGATTTGGATTCTCTGTGTACAGTTCGGAGATGAGCTTGGTTAGGCTTAGATAGCCGACTTCGTTTTTTGCCAGCAGCACCAGCCGTGTCTGCTTCGATCGGTCGTCACTCTCTATCAGAACATCGCAACCACAGACCGGCTTGATGCCAGCCCCTAAGGCTGCCTTATAAAATTTAATCAGGGAGAACATATTTGCCAGATCGGTAATGGCTACAGCCGGCATGGAAAGTTGGCGCAACTTCGCGATGAGTGGCTTGATGGTAACGATGCCATCATTGATCGAAAATTCTGTGTGTAATCGTAGATGCGCGAAGGGCTGATTAGGCGAATTTTCAGACATGTATGAATCTAATTAGTTGGCAGTGAACGAGGTTCCAATATACCTTTTTTTGATTGAAAACGGGACAAAAGTTTAGCGACTCAACCCAGCTTCCAGAATGCGTGCCACCGGTGCAAATGTGCGCCGGTGAACCGGCGTCGGGCCCAGAGATTTTAACGCAGCCAGGTGCGCAGGCGTTGGATAACCCATGTTCTGCGCAAAGCCATAGCCGGGGAACTGTCTATCCAGCGCCTGCATCTCGGTATCGCGAGTCACCTTTGCAATTATCGATGCGGCAGAGATCGCCGGTATTAGCGAGTCGCCTTTAACGATTGCCTCGCAGGCGTATTGCCACTTCGGGCACCGGTTGCCGTCTACGTAGACGAAATCGGGTTGCAGCTGCAAGGCTTCGACAGCCCTGTGCATTGCCAGCATGCTCGCATGCAGAATATTTACTTGCTCGATCTCTTGCACCGAAGCGCGGCCTAGGGCAAAGCAGCGGGCATTGCTAAGGATGTCCTCGAAACATCGCTGGCGCTGCTTTGCAGACAGCTTCTTCGAATCGGCGAGACCGCTAATTGGCTTTAAGGGATCCAGTATTACCGCAGCGGCAACCACATCCCCTGCCAGCGGCCCTCGGCCGACTTCATCGGTACCCGCTATCAGCCTCGCCGTGTCGGCTGTCTTTCCTAAACTAGATTGCCCTGCCATCTATTGAGCCACACTGTCTTCGATCAAGCCTTCAACTGCTGTGGCAGCCTGTGCCGAGGCATCGAGACGCAGACTGCGATGTATCTTCTCAAACTCCTGCATCAAGCCTGCATGATCCTCGGCACCGGAGATATGACTGACGATGCCGTCGCGCACCTTGTCCGCCGTGAGATCGTGTTGAATATATTCGGGAACCAGCTGGCGTCCGGCGAGAAGATTCGGTAGCGCAACATAGGGAATCTTAACCAGACGAGAGGCGATGGCAAAGGTGATGGCAGCAAGCTTGTAACCTACGATCATTGGCCGCCTTAGTAGCAATGTCTCCAGTGTAGCGGTACCCGAGGAGAGCACCACCAGATCTGCCGCACTGATCGCCCCATGAGAATCGTCGACCAGGATAAATTGATCCCCGCGAAAGAGCGACTTCTCTCGTAGCAGCGCGTTGATCTGGGCGTGGTTTGCGGAACTACTATAGGGGATAAGAAACTTTAAATTCGGGCAGTCTATTAGCGACTCTACCGCGGCATCCAGAAACACCGGCGCGAGCCGCTTGATCTCGCCGCCACGACTACCGGGCATTAGCGTGACTATGCTGTCATCTGCGCCTAGTTCAAATTTCTGCCGCGAGGTTAACTTGTGGTCTTCAAAACTCAGGTTATCGGCGAGGGGGTGGCCCACGCACTTAACCGCTACACCATGTTGCTCATAAACCGCCGTCTCGAAGGGAAACAGTGTCAGCATCAAGTCCACGGCGCGTATAACCTTGTGGACTCTCTTCTCTCTATAGGCCCACAGGCTGGGACTGACATAGTGAACGGTTTTAATAGCCTCCTGCTTTAGTTCTTCTTCCAGGCGCAGGTTGAAATCCGGGCTATCGATTCCAATAAAGGCAAGTGGTCGCCGCTTGATGAAATATTCCTTGAGTCGCCTCTTCAGCGCGAATAGCTCGGGCAACCTACCCAATGGCTCGACGAAGCCCATGACCGAGAGTCGCTCCATATCGGCCAGAGAGGTAAAACCAAGGCCAATCATGTCGGGGCCGCCGACTCCAACGAACTCAGCATCGGGGTATTTTTTACGCAAGGCTGCGATCAGGCCAGCGCCGAGAATATCTCCCGATTTTTCGCCTGCAACAATGCCGATTAAAGGAGCTTCGCTCATAATTTGAGGTATCGAGGAAATTTTGCTTTCATTGCCCACACATAGGTGAACTTGAGTTGAAGGACGGCCGAACTACTAGCGATGTATTCCCTTCGAAGCACTTTCCAGCGAGTCGATGAGAACCTGCATAGCCTCGCAGTCTTCCCGCAGTACTTTTAATTCCGCTATCGCCTCAGACAAGATGCGACCGCGCAGATAGATGATCTTAAACGCCGTGCGTAGCAGTTTGATTGTGGGCTTATCGAAACCGCGGCGCTCCAGACCGATGCTATTAATCGCTCTTACTGCAGCAGGCTGACCGCTCACGATCATGTACGCTGGCACATCGTGATCGATGTGTGTCACGCCGCCGACCATCGCATGAGCACCGATCTTCAAGAACTGATTCACCCCGGCATAGCCACCGAGAATAGCCCAGTCATCGACTTCGACGTGACCGGAGATACCGACATTGTTGGCGAAAATCGTATTGCTTCCCACCATGCAGTCGTGGGCAATGTGCACATAGGGCATGAACAGATTGTCGCTGCCAACTCGCGTCAGCCCGCCGCCGGACTCGGTGCCGCGATGCAGGTTAGACCCTTCGCGCAAGACATTGTTATCGCCAATCTCAAGCCAGGTTTCTTCGCCATAAAATTTCTTATCTGCGGGGTCTTCACCGACAGAACTAAACTGGAAAATTCGATTGTTTTTGCCAATCTTTGTGTTGGCGCGAATCATGACATGGGAGTCAATAACCGTACCAGAACCAATTTGCACATTGGGGCCTATGATAGTCCAGGGCCCTATCGTTACATCGGAATCTATTTCAGCTTTAGGATCAATCCTGGCACTGGAATCAATCGACATCCACCTTCCTCTCTGCACACATAATGGTCATTGTACCAACCAGCTCTTCGCCTACAGTGGCGCGGCAGGCAAATTTGTAGATGCCGCGCTTGTTGGTGACAATTTCTGCCGCCAGGGTGAGGCAGTCACCGGGCACAACCGGTCTGCGTAGGCGCACATTATCTGCACCCACGAAATAATAGAGATAACCGTCTTTCGGTTTCTTCTCCTGACTCTTAAAACCTAACACACCAGCTGCCTGAGCCAGAGCTTCGATTATGAGCACGCCGGGCATGATTGGCTGGCTGGGAAAGTGACCGTTGAAGAATGGCTCGTTAACAGTCACATTCTTATACGCCACGATGGATTTACCTAAGTCCATCTCTACGACCCTGTCCACCAGCAAGAAAGGATAACGCTGGGGAAGGTACTCTTTAATTTCTTCGACGGTCATTAGCATCTGTGGTTCTCTCACCTATCAGGCGCACCCTTTGGAGCGCTTTAGGCTTGTTAGTTTTTCTGCAGAGATAGCTCTGTTTAGTTCTTATCGGTAGATTTCTCGATTTCTTTCAATCTCTTGGCAATACTGTCCAATTGTTGAAATCGAATCGCATTGCGCTTCCACTCGGATGTCTTCGCCTGAATTGTCCCCGTGGAATACATGCCTGCCTCGAGGATCGACTGACTCACCAGTGACATCGCGCTTACCTGCACTTTATTGGCGATGCTGATGTGGCCTACAGCCCCGGAGCCGCCCCCCATTATGCAGTACTTGCCAATGGTCACGCTGCCAGCCAGTCCTACGCAGCCACATATAATCGTGTGCTCGCCTATCTTGCAGTTATGAGCTATCTGCACCTGAGAGTCGATCTTCACGCCATTAGATATTTCCGTGTCTTCCAGCGCACCTCGGTCGATAGTAGTACACGCACCGATTTCGACATCGTCACCAATATTGACTGCGCCTAGCTGCTGAATCTTAACAGATTTGCTTCCGTCGAAGGCAAAGCCAAAGCCGTCGGCACCTAGTACCGCCCCAGAGTGGATCTCAACATTTTCCCCCAGGGTGACACGGTGATAGAGGGTTACATTCCGATGCAGCTTGCAGCCATCACCGAGAATCGAGTTCTGGCCAATAACGCAACCCGCTCCGATAACGACATCGTTGCCCAGTTTTACATTCGCCTCTATGACGACATTTGGCGCAATACTGACGTTCTCTCCCAACTCGGCAGACGCATCCACGCAGGCAGAATCATGGATACCAGCGGCCTGTCTTGGGGAGTTATCAAATAATTGAGTCGCCAGCGCAAAGGCAACGTAGGGTTTTGCCGTAACCAGCTTATTACCGCTACAGCGATCCACGTGTTTTTCTTCGACAAGAACTGCAGATGCCTGACTAGTCTTTAGCTGATCTGCATAGGAGGGATTACTAAAAAAACTTAGCTGGCCAGGGCTGGCATTCTTGAGCGTAGCCAGGCCAGTTATCACAATCTGGCCATCGCCAACGAGTTCGGCGCCCAGCAACTTCGCTAGCTCCGCCAATGTGTAATTTAATTTATGTGCCACCTGACACTAACCTGATAGGAAGACCCTCGCTACTACTCAACGTTCTCATTGAGCTTGGCAGTAACCTTGGCAGTAATATCCAGAACAGGCGCGAAGTACGGCGCGGTATCTGAATTAAGTATAAGGTCGTAACCGCCTTCTGCCACAACATCGGTAACGGCAGCAGCCAGGTCTGCCTGCATGCTCTCTAGGAATTCCTGATTCTTTTGCTGAAGCGCAGTTTGCACTCTTTCCTGAATCAGCTGCAGCTGAACCTGTAAGTCTTGCGCATTGGAGTTCATCCGACTGATTTCTTGCTCGCTCATGACAGCTTCGTTCTGTTGGAATTCTTCACGTAGCGCATTTAACTGATCGGTAAGCTCTTGAGCTCTAACCTCGTCGGAGTTAAATTCCTGCTCCAACTCTTCTTGCACGACACGCGCCGCATCCGAGTTAAACAATGCCTGCAATGCATTCAGCACACCTATCTTGGTATCCTGAGCAGCAGCGCCCTGAGACACAAGCATCAAACTTAAACAGACGATTAGACTCTTAAATATTTTCACGGTAATTCTCCAATTCTTACTCATACTGCCGAACACTCGTTCAACAAGCTAAACCAATTTTTGCACATACACGTGTATCAAAAACACGCCACTTAAATTCTATGCTCTTTGAGCAGTGCAGGCTCTTTAGATCGCGACCAACTAGAAACCATTTCCAACGGTAAAATCGAAACTCTTCGTGTCGTCGCCTTCCTTACCGAATGGCGCTGCTACGTAAAAGCTGAGCGGACCAAATGGCGAAAGATACGTAACACTGATTCCTGCAGAATATCTCATTTCACCCAGATCGAAATCTGTGCAATTTTTCAGAAGTGTCTGCCGTTCCGTACAATGGGACGAGAACACGTTTCCAGCATCTATGAAGAAAGCCGTCCTTACTCGATTTGAATCATCGACAAAGGGAATGGGAAATAGCAGCTCCAGAGTCGCAGTGGCGAGTATGTTACCACCAAAACTGTCAAAATCCTCGTCCAGGAAGAAATTTTGTACGGCCAGCGCCACCTGCTGGTTCCCATTCGCATCCAGCACCGGCTGGCCATTTGCATCGAAAAGAGGTTCCGTTTGGTAGCCTACATCTCGATTAAAACCGACCGCAGAGCCGTCTTCGTTGCGCAAAATTTCGCCATTCTCATCGCGCTCTAGGGTCAGACCAAATTCGGTCAAATAACGCGCACCTGGCGTGCTCTGGGGGCCCAGGCTATTCTCTTCGAACCCGCGCAAGACGCCCTGGGAATTCAGGCCGCCGGCGAAATAGTTGTTAAAGAAAGGCAGCTCTTCGGTATCACCATATCCTATTCCATAGCCGAGGTTCGTTCTAAGACCGACAACCCAGGTCTGCTGCCCATCGAGAGGCCAATACATTTGGTTAGTGTAATTGATGCTGCCGTACTGAAGGTCACTGCCCGGAAGGGTGATCTCTACGGAGACGTTGTGCAGCTTGCCGCTAGTCGCCATCTGCCCACGGTTTAGCGTATTGCGAAACCAATTACCGCTAATAGTGAAGTTATCGAAGGTATCGCCAAACTTGTCAACAAAGCCTTTGTCCGTATTCGAGCGAAGCTGCGCGGGGCTCAGTGATGACACATCCCCCAATACCGCGTCGGTCAGCGGGCCATCAAATACATTACCGTTAGCTGGCGTAATTACATACTTGTCGACATCTTCGAAGAACGTGGGGCTCGATATGATTTCCTGCACGGAACCAAGCCCGGCACTCAACTCGGTATGGGTGTAACCAAAATCGAATCCCAGCAATTCGATCTCACTCAATGGATAGCTAAAACTCAGGGAGCCACCGAAGGAAGACGTATTGAAATCGGATACATTAAAGGGTGAATCGATCTTCTGTGCGAACAGGTTAAACCCCCTGCTAACACCATCGGGAGTATAATAGGGGTCAAGATACTGAAAGTTTAGACCCGTCTGAAAACGGCTTTTGTTAATCCCGACTGCGAGGGTCTTGCCTGTGCCGAGAAAATTCTGCGCCTGCAGGCTTGAGGAGATAAAGAAATTACCGCCACCACCGGTTCCGACCTGAAAACTGATTGCTCCGAAATTTTGCTCCAGAACGTCATAGTTAACATCGACCTGATCTTCGGTGCCTGGCACCTCGACTGTGTCGACTTCCACTGTTTCGAAATAACCCAGTCGCTCTAGGCGTATCTTGGACTGTTCTATTTGTAAACTTGAAGCAGGTGCTGACTCCAACTGACGCATCTCTCTGCGCAGCACATCATCGGCCGTCGATGTGTTGCCGGCGAAATTAATTCGATTCACATAGGTGCGGTTACCGGGCTCTATGAAGAAGGTCACGTCGACGGTCTCGTCTTCTTCGTTGACCTCTGGCACACCCGTAGCTTCAGCGAAGGCATAGCCAAGATTGCCGAGAAACTGCACCATGATTTCTTCTGTGCCAGTGACCAGACCCTGGGAATAGATCTGGCCAGGCCGAACAAATACCGCCGCTCTTAGCAACGCCTCGGCATCGACGAGGTCGCCAGCTAGGTCTACCTCGTTGATAGTATAAAGATCACCTTCGTTTATATTGATTGTTATATAGACTTCTTTTCGATCCGGGGTGATAGAGATAGGCGTAGAGTCAACGTTGAATTCTACGTAGCCATTATCGAGGTAGTACGATTCCAGTCGTTCCAGATCACCTGAGAACTGCTCGCGCGAATATCTATCCTTGCGGCTAAGGAGCATATAGAAGGGCTTGGTGCCCAGCTCGAACAAACCTAACAGTTCTTCTTCACTAAATGCCTCGTTGCCTACTATATTGATGTGGCGTATTCGAGACTCCTCGCCCTCGTTGATGTTCAACTCGATGGATACGCGATTTCTCGGCAACTCTTCTACTTCGATTTCTACGGCAGCGCCATAGCGACCCCGGGAAGAATAAACATCTTGAATACCCTGACGAATAACTTCCAGGGCAGCTCGAGTAAAGATTTGACCTTCCGCAATGTCTGCGGTCGCCATGTTTTCGAGAATGGCCTCTGTCTCGAGAATACTATTTCCGTCGATGGTAATCTCGGCAACCGATGGTCTCTCCAATACGGTTACAACGAGGATATTGCCTTCCCGTGCCACCTCAATCTCGTCGAAGTATTCGGACTCCGAGAGTTCGCGGATGATCTGCGCCGAAGTGCCAGCACCCACTGTGTCACCTATACCTACTGGCAACAGATTGTAGATTATTCCGGGCGAAATACGTTGATAGCCATCGACGATGATATCGGCTATTACAAATTCCTGAGCGTTGAGGGACTTTGAAATTCCAAAAGCCGCCAACAAACAAAAAAGGAGTTTTTTCATTTGCGCTGCATTCTCAAATTATTGTGTTACTTGGCGGCGAGTTTACATCTTCTTCTATTTTATTCTGCTATTTTTGTCTTCTTACAACAGACGATTAACATCGTTATAAATAGCTAAAACCATGATTCCTGAAATCAGCAGCAAACCCAGCTGCAGACCGAAGGCCTGAATTCTTTTCGGTACAGGCCGCCTGATGACAGCTTCGATCGCGTAATACAGCAGATGCCCACCGTCCAAAACGGGTATCGGCAGCAAATTCAGCACCCCCAGAGAAATACTCAACAGTGCTAGAAACCCTAAATACACATCGAGGCCGTAAGTGGCTGTCTCTCCAGCGACCTGAGCAATAGTGATTGGCCCATTAATATTCTTCACCGAGATCAAACCGATGACCATCTTCTTCACAGAATCCAATACAAATAGGGATTTATCCCAAGTCTCATATAGTGCCGGCTGAATCGCCGACACGACATTGTAGTCTACCTGTCGCTGCATCTCCGGTAGCAGCAGCTCAGCTAGAGTCGTTTCTTCTACGTAGGCACCGATGCTGCCGATTACGGTGCCATCATCCAGGGTAGCCCCTGCCGGTTGCATCAGGAGTACATTATCGATTCCACGACGTTTGACCACGACATTCAGCATGAGTTCCGGATTGGCACGGATTACCTCAACCCAGTGCGTCCATCCGCGAATCGGCCTGCCGTCGACGGAGACGATTTTATCGCCGGCTTGAAGCCCAGCTGCCTCGGCCGCCCCTCCCGGGACGATACCTGCGATATCGGCGGGGATTTCGAACTGTATGATTCCGAGGTCGTTAACCGGGTTTGGCGCTGTCTCTGACCCCATCCAGGCATCGATGGGCAGGCGAATATCTCGCGGGCGATTCGAATCGGCGGGGTCTACAGTTAACGTGACGTCTCCGGTCTCGCCCAGACGTGCGAGCAACTGCAGCGTTACCTGCTGCCAGATGATGGTCTCGGCGCCATCCACGGCGAGAATCTCATCACCGGCTCTAAGGCCCGCCCTATCGGCGACAGAATCTTCGATCACACTATTTACCACCGGTGCGATGCCGGAAACTCCATAGGAGATATTAATCAACCAGAATACGAAGATCGCCAACAGGAAGTTGGCGATGGGGCCTGCGGCGACGATGGCCATCCTCTGCCACAGAGGCTTGCAGGCGAACGAATACTGCCGCTGGCTAGCCGGGACACTGCTTGTATCCGTGACCGTAGTATCTTCCTGACCCAGCATCTTTACGTAGCCACCCAGAGGAATTGGTGCGATTACGTATTCCACGCCATCCTTTCCAATCCAGGTCTTGGCTGCCTTGCCGAAGCCAATGGAGAACCTTAATACCTTCACGCCACAGCGGCGGGCGACCCAGAAATGGCCGAATTCGTGGATCGTCACCAGTATACCCAGAGTCACCAGGAGAGCAATTATGCTGATTAATACATCCAACATGATAAATAGTTACACAAGCTACCCAGGCTAGGCCCCGGCACCTCGGCAGAATTCCTTTAATATCAATTCTTTAGATAGCGTTCTTGCTTGTCGATCAAGGTCTTGAATAATAGCGAGACTAGGTGTTGCTTCACAAGGTATTTTCGACCTAACTGCCTCTATTATTAGGGGAATTTCCGTAAAGCCGATTTCGCCACTCAAAAATGCCTCGACAGCAACTTCATTCGCCGCATTAAGCACCGCCGGCGCGCTTCCCCGCTCAGTAGCAGCTTCCATGCCTAGCCGCAAACAGGGAAATCGCTGCAAATCCGGTTTGAAGAACTGCAGCGGCTCCTGCGCCGTCAGATCCAGAGCAGTTGCACCGGATCTAATGCGCTCGGGCCAGGCCAGGCCATAGGCTATGGGAACGCGCATATCGGGGTTCGCCAGCTCGGCGATCACCGAACCGTCGGCGTAATGCACCATGGAATGGACTATGCTCTGGGGATGAATCAACACATCGACCTGAGAAGGCTCCAGATCGAAGAGATAGCAGGCCTCGATAAACTCCAGCCCCTTGTTCATCATCGTCGCAGAATCTACAGATATCTTCCTGCCCATAGACCATTTGGGGTGAAGACAGGCTTGCTCCGGCGTTACCGATGCAAGCTGATCAGGTGTGGTATTTAGAAACGGGCCACCGGAAGCGGTAAGAACCACCTTCTCGATGCCATTCTGATCTGTTGCCTGCAAGCTGCTGCCGGTGATTGGCAGGCATTGAAAGATTGCATTGTGCTCGCTATCGATCGGTAAAATTTCTGATCCGGACTTGGTTGCCGCCTGCTTCAGCAAGTCTCCGGTCATAACCAGAGACTCCTTATTCGCCAGCAGCAGTCTCTTGCCGTTTGAGGCGGCTGCAAGAGTCGACTCGAGACCAGCTGCACCAACGATTGCTGCCATAACAAAATCGACATCGGGGTTACTCGCAACCTCAATTAGCGCGGACTTACCCACCAGCAATTTGGTCGCAAGTTCGCCCTTTTTTAACAACGCTTCGAATTCCGCAGCGGCGTCGTCACCGATGACAGCAAATACCGGCGTGTATTTCTGGCATTGCTCGAACAATAATCTTGCGTTCTTATGAGCCGTTAACGCGAAGACGCTGTATTGAGGGTTCTCATCGATAACGGCAAGCGTGTTGCAACCGACTGAGCCGGTAGAGCCAAGAATACTGATCTGGAGATTGTTGCGTGACACGTTAACAGTTCACCTAAGTTTCGCTACTAAGAACTAACATCATCGCGAGAACGAAAACCGGCGTAGCAGCCACGAGACCGTCTACCCTATCCAACACCCCGCCATGACCTGGCAGGATCGCTCCACTGTCCTTCACCCCACAGTTTCGTTTCAGCATGCTTTCTATGAGATCGCCCACGACGCTAAAGAAGGTAACGCCCACGGACAAGGCCAATAGAGACAGCACCTGTATTGTAGACAGCGCAGTCAGATAATTATGCAGCGCCCAGATAAAACCTGCGGCTACAATAAGGCTCAGAGCCAATCCGCCCCATACACCTTCCCAGGATTTTTTGGGACTAAGACTGGCAGCCAGCTTTCTGGAGCCGAAATTTACTCCGACGAAATAGGCGCCCACGTCGGCGGCAGCAACCAGAATAACCAGGGCAAGAACCAGAAAACCCGAGGGCAGCAGGTACTTTAAGACAACGACACCCACAAAGGTAGGAACCAATACCAATACACCCATCAAGGCAATTTTCGACTCATCGTTCCACAGCCTGCTGTTCTCAGGATAGCCCGAAAGCAAGAACAGAGACATTAGCCAGAACAAGAGCCCTAGAATCAACACGAGGCTCGCTCGAAAAATATCTACGCTCTGTGCATCGGGAGACACTCCCAGCAAATAGAAGCAGCCGAGCAGCATAGAGCCGACGCTGAGAATATAGGGAAACTTCGCCGTTTTATGTTGCTGGCCAATAAGCCCGGCCCACTCATAGGCTGCGATGAGAATAATAAGAGAAATCAGGACTGAAAAATAAAAAGAAGGCAGTTGAGTAGTCGCAGCAATCAAGGCTAACAGGAGTACTACAGCGGTTATGATTCTTTGTTTTAACACGCTAGGCGTCCGTATAATCTTGATCGTCGTGACTACCATAACGACGCTGACGTTTCGCAAAATCATCCAGCGCCAGCTGAAACTGCGCGTCGTCGAAGTCCGGCCAATAGCAATCGGTAAAATAGAGCTCAGTATAGGCGAACTGCCAGAGAAGGAAATTACTTATACGGTGTTCACCGCCGGTACGAATACAAAGATCGGGATCGGGGTATTCGCTGATCGCCGTGTATGTATGCACAAGATCGGCATCGATGGCGTCTTTATCCAGCTCTCCGGAGGCAACCTTGTCGACGATCTGGTAAACCGAATTCACTATATCCCAACGACCACCATAGTCGGCGGCTACCACAACCGTAGTGCCAGTATTATTGCGGGTCAGCTCTTCAACCTCGCGCATGTTCTCCTGCAGCTTCTCAGAGAAACTACTGCGATTTCCGATGAACTGCAAACGCACGTTGCGCTTATACAACTGATTGATCTCTTTGCGTTTGAGAACACTTAGAAACAGCGCCATCAGCCCCTGCACCTCTTGTCGGGGACGCAGCCAGTTCTCGCTACTAAAGGCGAACAGGGTAAGGTATTTGATATCTCGGGAGATGCAGGAATAGACGATCTTTCGCGCCGCCTCGGTACCATGGCGGTGGCCGGCTTTAGCTGGAAGCTGACGGGATTTAGCCCAGCGATTATTGCCATCCATGATGACGGCAATATGTTGCGGAATTTCTGATTTACTAGACGCTGTCACAGTTTGTTATCCCATCCCTAGGAGCCCGACGACCTGAAGCCAACGTTGAGCAGTCCGTTAACTGACCGCCGGTTCAGAAGGATAACAGATCCGCTTCTTTAGTCTGAAAGGAGGATTCGACAGTCGCAATATGCTTGTCGGTGATTTTCTGCACCTGCTCTTCCGCTCTGCGCTGCACATCCTCACTGATTTCTTTTTCTTTCTCTAGGTCTTTGATATCAGAATTTGCATCTCGCCGAATATTGCGTATCGCTATTCGCGCGTTTTCTGCTTCGGCCTTGGCCTGCTTGGTATATTCTTTGCGCGTCTCTTCTGTAAGAGCCGGCATAGGCACACGAATCGTGTCACCGTTGTTTGAAGGGTTGAGGCCCAGGTCAGATTTCATGATAGCCTTCTCAACTTCACCTATCATAGGCTTTTCCCATGGAGAGACGATCAGAGAGCGCCCCTCTTCAACCGTAACATTCGCTAGCTGGTTCAGGGGTGTATCGGTGCCGTAGTAAGAGACCATCACACTATCCAAAATAGCTGGATGGGCTCTACCGGTTCTAATTTTCTTGAATGCGTCATCTAGAGAGACAAGGCTCTTCTGCATTCTCTCATCCGCGTCGGCGATAATGTCATCGATCATTTTCTAACTCCTAATTTCTGGCGCGAGCATTACTCAATCAGTGTGCCGTCGGGCTTACCCATCACATTGCTTAATAAAGCACCTGGTGTATTCATATTAAACACCTTGATAGGCACCTCATGATCGCGGCTCAGACAGATTGCCGTCAAGTCCATAACACCTAGCTTCTTCTCGATGACTTCGTCATAGGTCAGACGCTCGAACTTAACCGCGCTAGCATCTAGCTCCGGATCAGCCGAGTAGACGCCATCGACCTTGGTCGCCTTCAAGATAAGATCGGCGTCGATCTCAATGCCACGCAAACAGGCGGCGGTATCGGTTGTGAAGAACGGGTTTCCCGTGCCGGCGGAGAAGATAACGACATCGCTGGCTTCCAGGTGGCGAATGGCGGTGCGTCTGTCATAGTGCTCCACCACGCCGCTCATCGGTATAGCGGACATAACACGGGTTGAAATACTTGCACGCTCTAGGGCATCACGCATGGCTAGCGCGTTCATCACCGTAGCCAGCATACCCATGTGATCGCCGGTTACTCGCTCCATTCCCGCGGCGTGCAAGGCCG
>JAQWZF010000010.1 GCA_029253585.1 Gammaproteobacteria bacterium | reverse complement strand
TATACGCCCTTAGCAGGGGCGCGCCTTCAGCCACTCGGCCACCTCTCCATTAAAACTGTATTGTGCTACTTCGTCGGTAGGGACTCTTCAACCTTCAAACTTCAACCACTAGTCCTCGTCTCCAAAATCGCGGGCATAATAGCACAGACCTTAAGGCTTCGAGAAGGGACGGTCTAAACTACTTCGTTTTCATGGAAACGCTTGATTTCTTTGGCATCGAAGCCCAGGTCGCTGAGGATTTCCGTGGTATGTTCGCCTAAGGCCGGAACAGGCTCTAGGGAGGGTTTGTAGCTACTGTTATTACCCGGCGGCAGGAAGCTCTTGATGCTGCCTGCCGGTGTGTCCGTCTCGATAATCCTGCCTAGTGCGTTCAGCTGTGGGTGATCCCAAACGGCAGGCATGTCATTTACGTTGGCATAGGCGATCTGAGCCTGGTCTAGCCTGGCTGCGACGTCCTCAGCATTCATGGCAGAGAACTTCTCTTCGATAATGCCCTGTAGAGCCTCTCGATTCGCAGATCTTGCTGCATTGTGTGCGTAGCTGGGGTCATTCGTGAGTTCGGGGCGGGACAAGACCTGGGTGCAGAATAGGGCCCATTCTCTCTCGTTTTGAATTCCCAGCATAATGACCTTTGCATCCTGAGTGTGAAAGGCACCATAGGGATAGATGCTGGCGTGATCGGTGCCGGTTCTGTGCGGCGGGGGTGCGCCGTCGTAGGCGTAATTTAGTGGAAAGCCCATCCACTCAACCATGGCTTCCAGCATGGAGATATCAATATTGCTGCCTTTGCCTGTCTTAGATCGTTGAATCAGTGCCGCCAGTATCGCCGTCTGTGCCTGCATGCCCGCGGCAATATCGGCTATGGAGATGCTGCTCTTAACCATTTCATCTGCCGTGCCGGTGATGCTGAGAAGGCCCGCTTCGGCCTGCACTAACAAATCATAGGCTTTCTTCTTCTCATAGGGGCCGGATGGGCCGTAACCTGAAATATTGCAGACGATTAGCTTCTCGTATTCTTTATGCAGCCGCTCGAAACCAAGTCCCATCTTGCTGGCCGCGCCTGGCGCCAAGTTTTGTACCAGCATATCCGCGGATTCTAGCAGTCTGCGCAGAATCGGGCCCGAGTCCTGATGCTTCAGATCCAGTGTCAGGCTCTTCTTCGATCTATTGGTCCAGATAAAATGGGAGGATTGACCCTTTACGCGGTCATCGTAATGACGAGCGAAGTCGCCAGTTCCGCGTCTCTCTACTTTTATAACTTGCGCTCCTAGCTCCGCAAGTTGGCGAGTGCAAAGTGGGGCGGCTATCGCGTGCTCGAGAGAGACTACTGTTATTCCCTGTAGCGGTGGTGTGTCGATCATGGATTGCTTGCTCTTACGCTGGCTTGCATACAGAGATTCCCGGCGTTGTCGGCGACCCATAGCCGACTGGCTCCCGAGTCATCCAGTTTGGTGCCGCGGACCTGAAAGTCGGTGATATCGAATACGGGTTTTATGGCCTTAAACTCGAATCCCAACAGCACTGCCTGCGGATGCTTCTCGGTAAACAACTCGAGAAGAAGTGTGGCGAGTAGCGGGCCGTGAACAACCAGACCTGGGTAGGATTCGGTCTCGCTGGCATAGGCGCGGTCATAGTGAATTCTATGGCCATTGAATGTTAGGGCTGAATAGCGAAAAAGAAGAACCGGGTCTGGGGTGATAGTCCGTTCAAAATCGAACTTGTCATCGGCGGGTAGTGGCCGTGCAGCAGCATTTCCCTTAGCGGCATCCCGGTAGACGATATCGTGTTCTTCTCGTAGCAAGAGACCGGAACTGTCGGAGAAATCATGACTTACACAGACGAAGGCAAGATCACCGGACCGGCCCTGTTTCAAAGCAACCGATTTGATACTGGAGACCCGTTCAATAGTTTCGCCAACCAGCAGCGGGCGCAGAAACTGCAGTCTGCTGCCAGCCCACATGCGTCTGGGCAATGGAATCGGTGGTAGAAAATCGCCTCTGTGTGGGTGTCCATCGATGGCCAAATCGGACTGTCTGGCGGGGTGTAGAAAATATAGCCAGTGCCACAGCGCCGGCAGGGGGTTTCCGGAAGTAAAAGTTGTGTCCTCTCTGTCGAGAGTTGCAGCGAGCCCCTCCATAGGTCCACTTGTTAGGATATCGGATGTGGTCTGCTGCTTGCCTATCCAATCTTGATACTGCTGCTCTTGTTCGTTCTGCATTGTGGGAGAAACTATCCGGACACCATAAAGGATGCTAAGTTGTGAGAATCTAATGGATGATAGTACAAGATGCCAATAAAATAAGCGCCTGATATTGAACTGCAGGCCACTGAGTGCGGCTGGAGCTTAACTGTGACCGGAAAATATTTTGAAGAACTAGAGGTGGGGATGCTGTTTGAGCATATGCCCCACAGAACCATAACAGAAACAGACAATTTGCTTTTCAGTACCATGACTCACAATCCGCAGCCACTGCATATCGATGCGGAATTCGCCAAGACTACGCAGTTTGGTCAGATACTGGTAAATAGTTATTTTACGCTGGGCTTGGTCGTCGGTCTGTCCGTCGGCGATACCACCTTGGGTACCACGATTGGCAATCTGGGCATGGATAAGGTGGAGTTCCCGAATCCGGTATTCATCGGCGATACCCTGCGGGTTGAAACCAAGATCGTAGAGAAGCGCGAATCGAAAACCAAACAGGACAGGGGTGTTGTCTGGTTCGAGCATTTGGGAATTAATCAGCGAGACGAGGTCGTTTGCGAGTGTCTTAGAAAAGGCATGATGCTACGGAAACCACAATGAGATTAAGAAGATCGTTACATTTCGTTCCGGGTGGCAACGAGAAGATGCTGAATAAGGCCCTGGGTCTTCCGGCAGATTCCCTAATACTCGACCTGGAGGATTCGGTGACACCGGATCGCAAAATTAACGCGCGAGAAGAAGTGTGTGAATGGCTGGCGCAGGCAGATTTTAAGCAGCAAGAGAAACTGGTCCGCATAAACTCGATGGATTCGCAGTGGGGTAGGGACGATCTTGAGGCGGTTTTGCAGCACCGACCAGAAGGCATTGTGCTGCCCAAGGTATTGGACTTGAAGTCGGTGCATGCCGTCGATCAACTGATCATCAATCAGGAGAAACTAGCCGGCGCAGACTACAGCGACATCAAGCTAGTGCTAATTGGTACCGAAATGGCGGCGGCCGTGTTTAATCTTCAGCAGATGGTGAATCATGAGCGGGTCAGCGGCGTCACCTGGGGTGCTGAAGACCTGTCGGTATCTCTGGGGGGCCGTGCGAAGCGCGACGAGAACGGCAACTACCTGGAGGTGTTCAGTTTCGTGCGCTCTATGTGTCTGCTCGCAGCGGTGGCCGCCAAGGTGCAGCCTATCGATGCGGTGTATGTGGATATCAAGAACACGAAAGGTCTGCGCAAAGAGTGCAGGGCAGCGGCTGACATGGGTTTTACTGGCAAGTTAAGCATCCATCCAGATCAGATCGATATCGTGAATCAGGCCTTCACGCCAAGCCATGCTGAGCTCGAAGCGGCATTAGAGCTGGTCGCCGCCTTCGAAGAGCATGCGGCGCGAGGAGAGATGGCGTTCAAGCACCAGGGTGAGATGGTCGATATGCCCCACCTCAAGCGTGCGCAATACCTATTAGATATGTTCGGGCGCAATAAAGTAGGTGAAGGTTAATTCGTGAACTTTGAAGAGACACAGGAACAAACCCTGATTCGTGAATCGGTGCGCAAGCTTTGCAGCGCCTATCCCGATGACTATTGGGAGCGACACGACGGGGAGGGGATTTACCCCCAGGATTTTTTCGATGAGGTTGCGAGCGCCGGATGGGTCGGTATCGCGATGCCGGAGAAATATGGCGGGGCAGGCAAGGGTATTCAGGAAGCGGCGATAGTATTGGAAGAAGTCGCGGCCTCCGGTGCGGCGATGAACGGCGCGACACCAGTGCATCTCTCCATCTTCGGTATGCACCCTGTGGTAAAACACGGCAGCGACGCGATGCGCGAGAAATTTTTGCCCGCTGTGGCTAGGGGCGAGTTACAGGTAGCCTTCGGCGTCACGGAGCCGAATGCCGGCAGCGATACCACCTCTATAGAGACCTTCGCACGCAATAACGGCGATCATTATTTAGTCAGGGGTCGCAAGGTATGGACTACCAAGGCCTTCGAGTCAGAGCGGGTGCTCTTGCTGGTGCGTACTACAGCGAAGGGCAAGGTTAAGCGTAAGACCGATGGCATGACACTGTTGTTAGCCGAGTTACGCAAGCCAGAAGTATCGATCTCGGCCATCAGTAAGCTGGGTCGTAATGCGGTACACACCTGTGAGGTGGTGTATGACGATCTCAGGGTTTCGATCGAAGACAGAGTGGGTGAGGAAGGCGAGGGCTTTCGCTATCTGCTAGATGGCTTAAACGCCGAGCGAATTCTCATTGCCGCGGAGTCTATCGGCATAGGCAGGGCCGCGCTGCGCAGAGCCGTGCAATACGCGAGCGATCGCGTCGTGTTCGATAGGCCCATAGGCAAGAATCAGGGCATCGCCTTCCCGCTGGCCGAGGCGCGCATGAAGCTGGATGCGGCAGAGCTAATGAATAAGAAGGCAGCCTGGCTGATAGACAATGGTCAGCCCTGTGGTAAAGAGGCGAATATGGCGAAGTGGCTTGCCGCCGAGGCTGGGTTCTTCGCAGCCGATGCGGCGATACAGACCCATGGCGGTTTTGGTTATGCGCGGGAATATCATGTGGAGCGTTATTGGCGCGAAGCGAGGCTTATGAAGCTTGCGCCAATTTCTCAGGAAATGATTCTTAATTACGTCTCAGAACATGTGTTAGGTTTGCCACGTTCCTATTAAGAAATGATAGGCTGGAAAACCTAACATACTGTATACGTAACTAGCCAGCGATAGCCTTTATCGCTTCTTCTGCCTCGGTGAATTCAAGCCCTAAGTCGGCAGCCACCTCTGGTCGCGTTAGCATTCCTTTATAGATATTCAGCCCGTTGAGAAGATGCTTGTTCTCGGCAAGCGCGTTATGTACCCCCTTGCTGGCAAGTTCCCTAATATACGGTAAGGTTGCATTTTTTAGTGCCTCGGATGCTGTCTTCGGCACGGCGCCGGGAATATTGGCCACGCAGTAATGAATTACACCATCGACTATAAAGGTTGGGTCTTTGTGTGTGGTAGCTCTGGAGTTCTCACAGCAACCACCCTGATCGATAGCCACGTCGGCGATTACAGAACCCGGTTTCATTTTCTTAACCAGCTCTGCCGAGATGAGTTTGGCCGCGGCTTCGCCTGGCACGAGCACGGCTCCTACCAAGAGATCGGCGTCAAGGGCATATTTTTTCAGGGATGCCGCTGTAGAAATAACGCAATTGATTCGATCGGAATACTTGTCGGTCAGCTGCTGTAGGCGCGTCTCGGATCTGTCCAGTATCGCTACCTTGGCGCCGAGGCCAAGGGCAATCTTGCAGGCATTCTCGCCGACAACACCGCCACCGATGATGACAACGTGTGCGCCGGGAACGCCAGTCGCACCGCCCAGTAATACTCCCATGCCACCATTGTGTTTGCCCAGATGCGCGGCGGCTTCCTGCACGGACAGTCTGCCTGCAATCTCCGACATCGGTGTCAGCAAGGGCAGGGTGCCGTTGTCATCGGTTACGATCTCGTAGGCAATGCATACAGCGTCGCTATCGATAAGCTCGTGGGTCTGATCGGGGTCAGAGGCGAGGTGTAGTTAGGAAAATAGGGTGTGTTCAGGCGTAAGCAGCATGCGCTCTGCGTGGTTTGGCTCCTTCACCTTGATGAAGAGTTCGCCACAGCTAAATAACTCACCTACGTTTTTTGCTATTTTTGCGCCAACAGATTTGTAGTCTTCATCACTGCAGGAGATGCCAGCACCTGCCTGAGTTTCACTCCAGACTTCATGGTCATCGTCGATTAGGGTTTTTACTGATTTGGGGGTAAGAGCGACTCGAAATTCCTGGTCTTTACTCTCTTTTGGGCACGCAATTTTCATGAGTATTCCTCATCGGCTAGGTTTGGGCTTTTGGCCCGGTTCAACATGCCGGCTTCTTTTGGAATTGGCATGTCAGCTTCGAGGCGCAGTTAAGCGAAAAGCGGTTTCAAAAGCAAGGAATATCGTATATAAAATAACATCATTGACGCGCATACATTCCACAGGAATTTTTATGAATAGAACAATAAAACTGGCACTGATTTTCTCGTTCGGTCTCTTTCTAATTGCTAACACCTCGGCACAGGAACTGAGCGAGAATGATGATCCCCAGTTTCAGCGCGTCGCGCCTTTTCAGGTTTTCGACAATCTTTACTATGTAGGTGCCAAATGGGTCGCCGCCTGGGTATTGGAAACTGACCAGGGTCTGATTCTGTTCGACACGCTCTATGGCGACCTAACCGATATCGTTATCGATGGCATTCGCGAGCTAGGCATGGATCCTAACGATATTCGCTACGTGGTGGTTACCCATGCCCATTACGATCACATCGGTGGTGCCAGAAGAATTCAGGAAGAGTTTGGGGCGGTGGTTTTAATGACCGAGGAAGACTGGCAGATGGTGGATGAAGATCCCATCTACAGAGAATACCCCAAGCCCATGCGTCATCTTCTAGTCACCGACAATGGCACCGTTAATCTGGGCCGTACCGGACTGCGTTTCGTGAAGACACCCGGCCATACACCCGGCGTCGCCTCTACGCGTTTTACCGTCTATGACAACGGCTTTCCCTTTCAGGCCTTCATGTTCGGCGGCGTAGGTTTGAATTTCGAGGGAGTAGAGCGCACCGAGACGTATATCAGCAGCGTCAAGCGTCTGCAGAGCATGGGTGATATCGAAGTGAATATCCCCAACCACGCATCCTCCGGTGACGTATTTGAGCGCTATGAGATGCTGAAAGACCGCAAGGAAGGTGAACCCCACCCCTTCGTCGACCCAGAGAGCTACACGGCCTGGCTGGATCAGTTGCTGGTTATGGCAGAAGCCAAGCTAGTAGAAGAGAAGGCAGCCGCCGGACTGTAGCCCGGCAGACTAGTTTGTAAACTGCAGGAAAAACGCTTTGCACTGCTCGTCGGCAGGGAAATAGCTCTCTATTAGCAGCTCTTCCTTGCCGGCATCCAGCGCCGTGCCGAACTGGCTCAGCTTAGAGAACATCTTCAAAGAGTGACCCCTTACCGTAAAATCTACCGTAAGCATGGGCCCGTCCGCCGGCGAATCGTTGCTGCTGCCAGTTATCCGGTGATGATAATTCCAGTAGGCGCTTATATAGGGCCTCATCGCTAGCTTTGCCGAAGGCCAGCACCTGCTTGCGCAGCCGCCTTAGGGTAAGACTGGCCAGCTCATCCCAGTTCTCGATTAAAGGGCGGTAGCAGTCCTGACAGAAAACCGCCTCTAGCAGTTTCATAGTGGGCGGTGGGCCACGGCCGTCCATGATCTGCGCTGTCATCACTTGCTGAGCCGTATTCGCCATGAGCACGTTCCAGCTGCCGTCCATCACCAGCGCGGGATAGGGATTGTGGTTATCCAGAATAAGCTGCAGGGCATCTTTCACCGGGGCCATGTCCACAGCCTCCAGATCCAACTTACTATAGGCTGCTGTATACCCACCACTATGTAGCAGAAGATTGCTGTCTTTGTGCGGCAGATTCAGCACGTCTGCTAGACGCAGCAACATAGATCGACTGGGGCTGCTGCGACCGGTTTCTATGAAGCTGATATGGCGAGCCGACACATCCGCCATTAGGGATAGGTCGAGCTGAGATAGCCGGTTCATCTTACGGTATTCGGACAGCAGGGGGCCAACGGCGGACATCTGTGAGTTCCTTCAAAGCGCGGATTTACAGACATTCTAGCGGGGGTCTTGTAGCGAAACCATTACCTCATAGGTAGCGACCTAAAGCTTAATCATAGGAATTTGGATAATTAAAATTCTCATATAAATCAACTAATCTATTGATTTATATAATAAAAATAGAGAGAAGTTAATGTGTTACTCGAGCTGCCATAAGGCGTATTGGCGACGCGCCTGCTGCAATTGCTCGGTACTCATTCGAGTCTCCAGGTTCGCGCGCAGTGCCCCCGCCTCAAGGTTCTCGTTCGCCAGGGCAATGCTGGACCAGGCATGAGCCAGTACCAGATCGTCGCTGCGCTGATTTCCAGAGAATAGGCCCGAGATCGCGTTACTAAGCCGCGCAACAAAGCCAGGCTCTTCCATGGCAAGGTCGCCATCGGCATACATATTGGCGAGAAGCAGGGCAGAGTTGCCATGTCCTGCTTTGGCTGCACTCTCGAACAGTTCTACTGCCTTTTCGTGATCGGCCCCCACACCGTCACCGGAGTAATACAGACTGCCGAGATTAAACTGTGCCGCAACATGGCCCTGAAGTGCCGCCGCCTCGGTCCAGCGGAAGGCCTCGCTCATATCTTTCTCAACCCCCTGACCGGTGAAATACAGAATCCCCAGGTTATATTGCGCCAGGTCCAGCCCATCCTCGGCGGCAATGGTGAACTCATGCAGGGCAGTCTCGAAGTCACCATTGAAGGCGGCGTTCACACCAGCCTCGTAGTCTGCGAAGGTTACAGGCGTAATAATTAGTAATAGGGCACAGCCAAGTGCGCGAAGTCTGTTGCTAGGGGCAACTAGTCCATTGATTTTGCTCATAATCACCATGGTAATACAGCTATTCGGTTGAGAAAACACAAAGACGGCAACTCGAGCCATTTATGTCTATGAAAAATCACTGACTTCGCTATAATACCGCCCTCTCACGCACAGGAGCTTGATCTAAAGCGTGTTGGGGAGAGTTCTACAGATTACGCACCCGTAGCTCAGCTGGATAGAGTACCTGGCTACGAACTAGGGGGTCGCACGTTCGAATCGTGCCGGGTGCGCCACACAAAAAAAGCCCGCCTTGCGCGGGCTTTTTTATGTGATGTTGTATCAAGCCGAAAGATTGTGCCCCTGCATTGGCCCATCCTCTATGGCAAGATCAAAGTACTCTGATTCCTTAAGTTGTTAAGTTGTCAGTGCCCCCTTTGCCAGATACCCTAAGTTGTTACTGTCCCCTGGAGAGATAGAATGAACAGAATATTTGCGAGTCTGTTTTTTAGTCTAGCTGCCGTAGCAACAGTTAGCGTAACTGACGCACAAGAATGGCAGGGTGAAGATTACAACCTATCCATGTCGGGTGCGCTGATTAACGATCACTGCGGCAGAGTCTGGCAGGACGGGGAATACGTAAGCATTCATGCGTGCAATTACCGTCTGGCGAATCTTTTTACCATAGCTATCTCGACGCAGCACTTCGAGGAGTGCGCGGTGTTAGCGCGAGGAGACATAGTGATGATAGCTGACTGCATGGTAGAACGTTTTAACACCTGGGTTGCACAGCAAGCGAAATAAGGAAGCCAGAATACAAACGGTACAAGAGATACAAAAGGCGTCGGAGGCATTAAAAATAAATCCCTCCAACCCCTTTTATTTGCCGCTTTTATTTAGTGAGGATTAGTGCCGTGCTCAGAGCCGTGATGCGGATTATCTGCGCCGTGGGCCCCATCTAAAGAGCCATGCTGCGCGCCATGGGCTGCGTGAGACTCATCAGTAGACCCGTGATGCGCGTCGTGGTCATCCGTAGATCCTTGATGTGCGCCATGGGCCCCATCGGTGGATCCATGATGGGGATTATCTGCCCCGTGAGCTGCGTGAGGGGAGTCACCCGATGCTTCTACGTTTGGGTGGTCTTCTTGTGCCAGTACATTGCCCTGCAGCAACAGTATTGCTAAAACTGAGCCGGTTAGAGTAATCGATCTGGATACTCTAAAAGCAGACAAAATTTTTATCTTCGATCCTTTCGTTAGTGTGTCATTAGCACAAATACGACGGTCTAAAAGCAATGGTGTCAGCTTGCTCTGGTCTGCCAACACATACATCAAAACCTATCGGGACTAATCAATCTTCGCAAACTTCTGAATCCTTCTATTTATCACGTCTGCGATGTAAGCGTTATCTTCATGATCAAGCGTGAGCGCGTGTGCCTCGCCAAATTGTCCGTTGGCAGTCCCGGGTCTGCCGATGGCGCCTAACACCTTGCCTGTCATGTCAACCTTCGCCAGCTGCCCATCGAAGCCTGTGGTGATATACATGTGGCCATCGTCATGTAAAAAGATAGCACAAACCATAGCCTCAAAATTCCACTCACCCAGTAAGCCACCTTCGGTGTCGAAGCGATGAATGCGCATGTTTTCACGATCTGCTACATAGATGACGTCGTCGGCATCGATCTCAATGGAATGAGCGACCCAGAACTGACCTGGTCCGTAGCCGCGGCTACCCCACTGCGTTGTATACTCGCCATCGGAATTGAATTTTAATACCCGAGGATTGTCCGAGCCATGACCCTGGGCTACATAGATATTGCCTGCAGAATCCAGCGCCAGGTCGTTAGGTTGCTGAAACAGATGGGCGCCGGCGGCTTCATCCCAGTCGCCACTCTCACCAGGGGTTCCGATAGTCATTAGTTCATTGCCATCTTGATCCAGCTTCATGACCACGTGATCGGCAACGTCGGTTACCCAGATCGTATCGTCTGCTTCGAGGTGTAATCCGTGGGCGCGGCGGACCAGGCCTTCCTGACCAAAAGAGCGTATGAATTCTCCATCACTAGTAAATTCCAAAAAGGGAGTGCTACCGCGACTGAATACCACCAAGTTGCCCTGAGAGTTCACTGCTACCCCTGCGTAGGATTCGCCCTCAAATGCCTCTGGCATCTCAAATGCTTCGCTGTACTCGATCGCTTCATAGTCGGTAAGCGTATAAGCCTGTAGAGGGAAGAGGGGTCTATTGGGTCGTTGAGCTGCAACTTCTGCGGAAGCTGTCAACAGCGTCAGTAGGCACAGCGTGTTTATTATTTTCATTTTACTATTCCTGTTTGAGGAAGCGTTAAACGCCTCACTTTTGGGTAATACAGTCTTAATCCAAGCGTGTTCAATCTCTATTGGAAACATGAAGTTGGGAAGAAGAATAAGAGCTATCTTCTTCAGAGTCCAGCTTGTGCAAGATGCGCCGTCTCTGTTTGCGTTTATCAATGTGGCATCCTAAAACACTGAGACTGGGGATGTGTCTTACTATGCTAGTACATTAACTTGATGCAATGAAGCCGGTCGCGATTTGTTGAGAAGTGCCTTTAGATCTGTAAGCTATTGAATATTGGATATAAATAAGCAGGAATGTCGGGCTTGCAGCCAACACTTGTCGCAGCTAAATCTGTTTGCAGCTAGGTGAGCCTGAAATTTCCCTAAATCATCGGTTTCATTCAAATTGCACCCCACAAAAAGCTGCTGTATAAACGACGCTTGAGATTTTAAGGAGCAGAAAATTGAAAAAAGAAACTATAGCCATCCACGCAGGTTATGAAACAGACCCAGCAACTAAGTCGGTAGCCGTGCCTATATTTCAAACCGTTGCCTACGAATTCGACAATGCGCAACATGGTGCCGACCTCTTCGATCTGGCGGTGCCCGGTAACATTTACTCCCGCATCATGAATCCTACCAACGATGTTTTGGAGCAGCGCGTAGCTGCGATGGAAGGTGGGCTGGCTGGATTGGCTGTGGCTTCCGGTATGGCGGCTATCAATTATGCTGTCCTTACTATTGCCAAAGCGGGTGACAATATTATTTCAACACCACAGCTCTATGGCGGCACTTACACGCTATTCGCGCATATGTTGCCGAGTCAGGGCATCGAGGTGCGCTTTGCCGAGGACGATTCTGCCGAGGCGATCGCTAAGCTGATAGATGACAAGACCAAGGCGGTTTACTGCGAGAGTATTGGTAACCCGGCAGGCAATATCATCGACCTCGAGTCTGTCTGCGCAGCCGCCCATGCGAAGGGCGTGGCGGTGATTGTCGATAACACGGTGGCGACACCGGCCCTGTGTAACCCTATCGAATTTGGTGCCGATATCGTCGTGCATTCTCTGACCAAGTATATCGGTGGCCACGGCACCTCTATAGGTGGCTTGATTGTAGACTCCGGCAAGTTTCCCTGGGCCGAGCACAAAGATCGCTATCCAGAATTGAACGAGCCTGAACCTTCCTATCATGGCGTGGTGTACACCGAGGCATTGGCCGAGGCTGCCTATATCGGTCGCGCTAGAACGGTTCCTTTGCGAAACACCGGTTCGGCGCTGTCACCGATGAATGCCTTCTTCCTGTTGCAGGGTCTTGAGACGCTAAGCCTGCGCATGGAGCGTCACTGTTCTAACGCGATGGCCGTTGCCGAATACCTGCAGAATCATGACAGGGTAGAGTGGGTTAATTTTGGGGGGCTGGAGAGTGACTCTAACCATGCGCTGGCGAAGAAATACTGCGGCGGCGTTCCAGCATCGCTGCTGACCTTTGGCATACAAGGCGGCTTCGATGGGGGGGTTCGCTTCTACGATGCGCTTGCCATGATAAAGCGATTGGTAAATATTGGCGATGCCAAGACTCTAGCCTGCCACCCGGCTTCTACTACGCATAGACAGCTAAGTGAGGCGGAACAGTTAGCTGCAGGGGTTACACCAGAGACTATGCGTATCTGCGTCGGCATAGAACACATCGACGATATCATTGCGGATATTGAACAAGCCTTGGCGCTCACATAATAGAGTCGGAAAGAGGAGAGATTTAATTGGAAAAAGTAGTAACAACCTTAACGCTGGCGGCGACGTTAATCGCTTGTGAGAGCTTATACGAAGTACTGACATACGGTCGCAGCGACAGATCGACGTTTACAATGCATCGATTACAGCCGAAGAAGACAAGCTAACCTGTACTCGAGAGAAACCATTGGGCATTAATATTCCTAGGTTCGTATGCATGACCGTTGGGCAGAAGGCAAGGCTGGCGGCTCAAGCGCGAGAACAGATTGATCAGATTAGGTAGCCCTCATATCACACGGCGCGATTATAACTAAATAGGCAGTGTGAACTGTCGAATTAGCAACTTCGTTCTAGGCAATTGTGCAGAGCGAAGTTGCTATTTTTTTGAGACGGCGCGAGTAATCGTAGGCCCACAATTGGTGATTTTCACTGTTCTATATTCTTAGCAGAGCAACATCAAACCTTGCGTTGTTAGTAACGCCGGCAGAGGTAGAGGCTATGACTGTGGCGAGCAAGGCTTTCTTCGAGTGGATTCCAAGACTCACAAGGTCGGCTTTTCGTTTCTGTGCTTCTCTGCAAATTACCTCGTAAGACTCCACTACTTTGATGGCACAATTTTTCTACTAATGCCAAGGGAGGCTGAATCCCTCTCAAATTTCGGGGCCACCTCGGCTCTATAGGTCTTTTTGTAGTCGCGGGGAAGGAGTTTGTAAGTTAGCACATGCACTACCACAAGTTTGGCGCCGCATAAGCGCGAGCGCTGCTGCCTTGGTAAGTACTATCTTTCCTTCCTGTGAAGCCCTAACTGCATATAAAATTGTCTTGTACATAAGTATTCCGGCTTTAAAGGACAGGGGACAGGCGAATCAGCGACTTGGTTTTGGTTAGGATTGTCGTTCTTGTCATATTATTCTAGTCCATCAATAATGCCGAGGATATCTCCCTGAGAAATCTAAGATTGCTGATCGAGCGTTTAAAGTGACAGTAGAATCTATCCTATCGCGCAAGGGCTGTGCCAAGTTGAAAATTAGTCTGACGGGGAGGCAAACCTTGAGACTCCCGGAGAATTCAACACTTGCAAAGCAGTAATATTGTATCTCAATGGTTAATCACATAAACTGCGCTTTTTCGAGCAATAATCGGGGAATTAGTAAGTTGTGTATCAGCTTAAATTTCTTAAAAATATGAGTGTGTTTCTAATAGTCTTGCTGCTAGTCAATAGCAGCTTTGCTTTGGAAATACTGACTCATGGCTCGCATCAGCACGACGCGGCGCAGATTGGCCAGCACGAGACGCATAGTATTCCTGCCATGGCAGAAATGGGGCAGACTGCTGAGCAGCCGGCAAGTTACGACAGCGTGAATGTTAGCGCTGACGACTGCCTGTGCGATGATATTTGCTGCGTTAGCTCCGTTGGATTCGGGCTGGGAGTTAGCGGTAACCCTATACCCTCACTAGGTCAAAGTCTTCCTGGCAATCCAAATTTCTACAGTTCCGTTTCTCTGGACTTGCTTCTCCCTCCGCCGACAGCATAGCTCTTCAGCTTACTCTACATCCTGTTTTTAAGTTTTTCATTGGAGAAGAATCGTGGCTTCACGCTTTCTGCTTGTTACGTTGTTATTTCCTGTACTGCTTTTTTCCGAGCATAATTTTGCTGCTGTGGTCGAATATGAGTTTGCTATCGACGTTAAAGAAGTCAACCTTAGCGGTGTGCCAGTTGAGGCGCTTGCAATTGATGGGAAGATTCCAGGACCCACATTAACCGCAGCCGTCGGTGATACGTTGCGCGCCACTTTTCATAATCGCCTTGATGTGCATACATCGGTTCACTGGCATGGAATTCTACTGCCGGGTGATCAGGACGGGGTTCCCTACCTCAATACTCAGCCCATCGGCCCGGGCATGTCTCACACCTTCGAATTTGCTATCACTCATGCTGGCACGTTTTGGTATCACTCGCATACGGACCTCCAGGTTCAACGCGGTCTTTATGGCGCAATTGTGCTCACAGATAAAGACCCTGATATGGCGATTGAAGAGACAGTGGTTTTGTTCTCGGACTGGACTGACGAGCCTGTGAGCTCTGTTCTAAGAAACCTCAAAACCCGTGACGACTTCTATGCCTACAAACGCAGAACAATTCAATCCTGGGACAAGGTTTTGGACAATGGGGGTGAAGCGATTCGTAATCGTCTTATAAGTTCAATGACGCGTATGGGTCCTATGGATCTTGCGGATGTTGGCTACGATGCTTTTCTGGTCAATGGGCAGCAAGTTAGCACTTTTGAGGACATTGGCTCCAGCGCGACACAGGTAAAGCTGCGCATGATTAATGGCTCTACATCGAGCTATTACGATGTGGAGTACGCTTCGGGGCCAATGACGGTGATTGCCTCGGACGGACAGGATGTGATGCCGATAAAGGTGCAGCGCCTTCGCATCTCAACAGCTGAAACCTATGACGTGTTGGTCCCTCTAGTATCTGGCAGGGCATCTGAGTTAAGAGCAACCTCTATCGATGGTTCAGGATACAGCAGTCTATTCATAGGCGAAGGCCAGAGGGTCGTCGCGCCGGACGTGTCCAGACCAAATCTGTTCCTGACAAATCATATGGACATGCCTATGGACATGCATATGGATATGGATAGAGGAGGGTCGGCTACCATGCCAATGCATGAGCATGGAGGCTCTGCCATGACGATGCATGAGCGGGAAGAAACCGCTAAGCCTATGCATGAGCACGAAGAGATGCCCATGCATCAGCATAAGGAAACCGCCATGTCGATGCCTGAGCATAAAGAGATGTCCATGCATGAACATGAAGAAACCGCTATGTCGATCCCCATGCACTTAGTTGAGAGCATGGGGATGCACCAAGATGTCATTGCCCATATGACAGACTATTCTGAATTGATGGCAACAGAGTCGACGCAACTGCCTGTTAAACAGCAGTGGCGAGAAATCGATCTAAGACTTACTGGAAACATGGAGCGCTATGTCTGGAGCTTTAATGGTAAGACCGCGCATGAAGATCCGCAGATTTTGATCAAGAAGGGTGAGAATGTGAGACTCCTGCTTAATAATGACACGATGATGCATCACCCCTTACATTTGCATGGACATTTCTTTCGAGTTGTTAACCAGTATAGCGAACGAAGCCCCTTGAAGCACACCGTGAATGTTCCTCCTATGGGCAGTGTGATTATAGAGTTCGATGCAAGCGAAGAAGAGGATTGGTTGTTTCACTGTCACAATCAGTACCATATGAAAACAGGTATGAATAGAGTGGTGAGCTACGAAGATACCAGTCTTTTCTCGCCCGAAATAGAAAAGTTGATCAAGCCGTCTAAGAGATGGTTCGACGTTAACGATTTTCATGCTATGAGCTCATTTTTTGATTATGAGCTTTCGTTCTCGGACGAACGCAATGAGTTTAGATTTGAGCTAGATACGAACATCTCGGACAGCTTCGAGATTCATGCGACCTATGACTATTACTTTAGTCGATTCGTGTCTGGCTTTGCGGGGGTTGAAGTCCGAGAGCATCACCATGGCAATACCCACGACTTTGGCATAGCGGGATTGAATGTAACCCTGCCAATGCTAATCAATAGCGAATGGCGAGTGAATGATCACGGCCAGTTCAGATTGGAGTTGCAATCGGAACTACAGTTTACTCGTCACTTTGGGTTCGACTGGCGTTGGAACACGGATAATGAGTACAGGTATGGTATCAACTACAGACTAAATAACCGTGTATCTCTTACCCTGCATACAGATACCGAGTATGGTGATGGTGTCGGCATTAAGTTCTTCTATTGATCTCTAGTTGGACTTTCAAAACTGTGCTCGAACTTTTCGTACAAGCTCTGCTCCGGTGTTGGAGCAGGTCCGTGCGGTCTCGCGCAGAATGCCATTGTGCAAATAGCCGTCGTGACGCTTGCGCTCGAGGCATCTAGTTTCATCTTTGGTGTTAGTTAACTTCATTCACTAGATGAAAATTTCGTAGCCAAGCGTCTCGGCAAAAAACTGTAGTTCGTGCACTTCTCGCCTGTACCCCATGCGAACAAGTCCGGTTTGAACGGCGGCAAAATGAGTTTCAATAGAGTGATGATAAGTTTAGTATCCATAAGCTTATCTTCCTAGGGCTGCTACCTCACTTCTGTGTCTGACATTTCCAGCAGAAGTCGAAACTACCGTCGTTCTCTTCCGCACACTTTGCGCAATACCAAGGCTTCGTTGGCAACGGGTTTGTGATTTGTGCCTCAATGATCGCAGTGGCTTTCGCAAAATCATGATCGTCAGTAATCCACAATTCTATAAAGGTGTTTTCGATACCATGACGCGCCTCACTAGGAATCGTGTATTCGTCCTTAACAAAAGATTCAATGTCGTTTAGCGCCAGGATATTCTTCGCAGAATGTACTATGACGATATTATGGTGGGTATATACATGTTTCTTTGCGCTATTCGCGAGGCTTAGTTTATGTGGGGCAGGCCAACAAAGTAAACGGTAGCGATGGTTAACGCAAAAGGGTAAACGGGCTTGAGATTAGGTTTCTACATGGGTTTTGATATTTTCAGTCTGCATTTCCCAGCCACCCGAATTTGTTTCTAGAGCGGCAAGTCGGCGTTTCTCGTCGGGTATTGCGGTAAAACCCGATTCAATAATCTTCAGTCGCGTTCCGCCGTGAATAGATTCAAGTTTGAATTCAACCAGCGTTTCTATATCACCCAATGGCGCATATCCTTCGTCATCAGACACTGGGCACCATGTGCAGGCGAGGAGCTTGTTGATGTCCATGGTCTTGATTAAGGCTTCTAGGCGCATGTGTTCGTAACCGGGATAGGTAATATTGCCTTCGGTTTTCTCACCGACTAAAAAGCTTCTCTCTAATGCAACTTGAAACCATTCGCCGAATTCACGATGGTCGGAAAGAGCCTGCCATACGCGCTCGATTGGCGCCTTAAGATCTACTGTTTTTTCGATCCTGTCTTCCATAGTGGTGTCCCTAGGAATGCAATGGGGGTAGGGTGCGGATAATTTTCCACTTCTAGCGCTAAGGCTCGGCCCATAGATGCCTCTATCTTCGATGAATATGGAAGTTAACGCCTGCGTTTAAGCTATTTGTGTTGAGTCGATAACTATTTCAAATAGAGCGTATCTATTATTCTGCAATCATAGCGGCGCGAGAACTTCCGGCGGCTTTATCCTTAGTTTGCTGTTGTCGTCTTCGCTCGCCCTTTAGTCGCAGTTCTTCTGCGTTACTGTCGTCGACCAGGGCATAGTCTGCCCGCCACAGGTCGTCTTTCCAGCGGAATGGGCTGCGTTCGATGCTGCCTGCTTTATCTGCGCTTTCGAGTAACTGTAATCCGCAGCGCATTATGTCTAGCTGCATTTGCTCTTCATAGGGAGCGCCACAGGGGTTTCCGAGGGGGAAGTCATTGTGCAGGTATCGAGGTGCGCCGCAATGCTCGACAATATCCATCGCCGAGCCGATAACGAGAGTGGTAATTCCATTGTTTTCGAGAAAGCGTGCTAACAGACACACGGTCTGATGGCAGACGGGTCACAAGGGGACTAGCACGACTACATCAACCTCGTCTTGCAGGCATCGAACTAGAATCTCCGGCGCATCTTTCTCAAGGGTATTACGTTGACTATATTCTGTTGGTATCGAGTGAAACCGATCGGCAACTTTTGCAATTAAGCCTTCTTCTACACATTGGTCTAACTGCTTAAGGGGTAAGAATGAAGCGACGTCATCTGTGTGAGTCATGCTCTTGTGCCAGGAAAGTTCTGCGGTATACATTGAATCTGGAGTTGGCTGGCTGGGACTGGAGTACACCTGACGACTAGTACGCCCGGCTTCGGTGTCTGGCATAGCTGTAGTGACTACGGCTATATTGCATTGGCTTAGGGGTTTCGCGGGAGCACAGAATGGCACTTCGTCATGGTGTGCCCACTGGTAATCGTTGGTATAGCCCTGGGCGCGATAAAAATCTCGCGTTCTCTTCATATAAGGCACATCATTATCGCGCATGAATTATCCTTGTTCGCAGATTTAATGGATCTATGAGACGCGCTTGTCATACGGAAGTCAACCGGATTCATGATAGTCTAGCTAGAGTGATTTTAAAAATTGGGTAATAGCCTCTAAAAAAGTGGTATTTACAAGCTCAAAAAATGGCTGCGAAAGTGGCGGGACACAGGTTAGCATGTCACAGTCTTTACTTAGAATTCTTATCATCCCATTATTGCTGCTCGGGCTAACGCCGGGACAGATAGGAGCGCAACAAGGAGATACCGGCTTGAGTACCGACTCGCCAATCGCAGGAATAAGCTTTCGCTTTATAGAGTCTAACGGTTTGCGTATGCGTATTGCCGAGGCGGGCAGTGGACCGCTAGTGCTACTAGCTCACGGTTGGCCTGAATCCTGGTATTCCTGGAGGCATCAGATAACGATGCTAGCCGATGCGGGTTATCACGTCGTGGCTCCCGACATGCGTGGCTATGGCGAGACAGATAAACCAGCGAATGTCGAAGACTATGACATCGATCACCTGGCCGGCGACCTCGTCGGTATCATCGATGCGCTGGGCGAGGAGACCGCCATCCTGATCGCTCATGATTGGGGCTCCATAGTTGCCTGGAGCACGGTGCTATTACACCCGACTCGTTTCACCGCCTTGGTCGCGATGAGCGTGCCTTATGGCGGTCGTGTGGAACAGTCTCCTATGGATAGTTGGCGGCAGGCGTATGGTGAAAACTTTTTCTATATTCTCTACCACAATGAACCGGGCGGCGTAGCAGAGGCGGAATACGATGCCGATCCCCGCGGTTTGATTAGCCGGCTCTACCTTTCTCCCGACTCGCCCAGAGAGCCCGCAAAGATAAGCAACCCGCTTAGTTCTGCTGGGGGTTGGATCGGCCGTCTGGGGGCACCTAAAGGCTTGCCCAATTGGCTGGCAGAAGGAGATCTCGATTACGTCGTCGCGCAATTTGAAAGCGCAGGCTTTCGCGGGGGCATAAACTACTATCGAAACTTCCATCGCAATTGGGAAATCACTGAGCAACTAGACGGCGCAATGATTGAAATACCGGTGCTCTTTATTGCAGGTTCGCGAGACTCTGTAATAGCAGGGGCAGATGAGGAGCGACTTCGCTCTACGATCTCCAGGGCGAGCGAAGATCTGCGCGGTGTGGTGCTGATTCCCGAGATAGGGCACTGGGTACAGCAGGAGGCCCCCGCAGAAACGAACGCCGCAATCATGGAGTTTCTCGACGCGCTCTAGAAACTAGCGAGTCGAGAGCTTGGTTCCTGATATTGGAAAGCGCCTAGCGAGTTCTCACGGGCAGAAGCAGGTCGCTGCCCATAGGCCTTTGCACATCGAAGGCTTTCAGGGTTATGGCGACGAAGCTGTAGTAGCCTATCAGACCTGTTAGATCCGTCACGCCCTCATTACCTAATATCTCTATAGCGCTGGCAAAGGTTTCAGAGCTAACCTTGTCCTCACTGATGACCTCTCTAGCAAACTTTACAATAACTTGCTCGGTTCTACCGAAGCCCTGTATCGCCTCATTACCTTCAACCGGCTTCCTAAAGCGCACGATATCGATAATGTCTTGTTCCAGGCCTGCGGCTCTGGCCAGAGGTTCGTGGGCTGTGTATTCATACTGATTATTTATCTCCCGAGCCGTGGAGATAATGGCCAGTTCTGTCAGGCGTTGGTCGCGATTCGATTCATAGCGCACGCGCTGGCGCACATCGAACATCGCCTGTGCCAAGGCTGGGCTATTCATCCAGACGCCAATAGGCCCGCGCAGCCCGGTTTCATAGCCTGTTCCGGGGCTGACATAGGTGTCGAAGGCCGCTTTGCCGGTGGCATTCAGGTCTTCTCGATTCACCTGCGGCAGTCTGGCGAGTGAGCCCATGTGGATATCATCTGGAAAGTCCTCCGCAGATAGAGCCCCGGGCAGAGTAAACCCGGCTTCTGCGGCATGGGTAACGGCAGGGCTTAGACCGAGCAGTCCAATGGCTAGGTAGAGAATTGCCTGTAGTAGAAATGTCGATGATTTGGCTGTCATGAGCTGTGGCCTTGGTTGTCAGTGTGTCTATGAAAGTGATACAAGAGGATAGCCTATGGGCGCGCCTGTCGGCGATAGTAGAAAGCACTTTTTGCTGCGCAACTTCTGTTTTAGATGGTGATATTGAGGTTCTCAAGTAATGCAGACAAGACGCATAATAAGCTGTGCGATGATGCTTCCTCTCCTTTTGCGCATTGGCTTCGCTGCCTTGCCAGCCCAGGCGGCGGAGGATGTTTATTATCCGAATAGCGACGCTCTCTGGGAGACGGTCGATCCCGAGAGCCTAGGTTGGGACTCAGGCAAGCTAAATGCGGCCCTGGATCTTGCGGGCTTACGAAAATCCAGCGGTGTGGTGATTCTGCATCGAGGAAGAATCATGGCGGAACGCTACTGGGATTCTCCTGATGATTCGCGCCGTTACCAGAATAATGTGACGGGGTTAGATTCTCAGGGTAGAGCTATCGAAGACGTGGCTTCAGCTCAGAAGAGTGTGGTCGCGGTGTTAACCGGGATGGCTCAAGAGCGTGGCTACTTGAGTATCGATGAGCCGGTAGCCAAGTATGTCGGAGAGGGTTGGTCAAAGGCATCGCGGCAGCAGGAAGATGCAATTACGATTCGACACTTGCTCAGCATGAATAGTGGCTTGGCCATCGATTTTTCCTATGTGGCAATGCCTGATAGCGAGTGGCTCTACAACACTCCCGTCTATCATGAGCTGATGCGCGTTCTTATGGCGGCGACCGGGCTGGAACGGCAACAGCTAACAGAGCAGTGGGTGACAATGCCTCTGGGCATGACGAATACGGCATGGACCGACAGGCCTTGGGCTAGTTCTGATATAGCGGTGGGTCTGTCAACGACCGCCAGGGACCTCGCAAGATTCGGTCTGATGATACAGAGGGGTGGGCTGTGGGCAGGCAAGGCTGTCTTGCAAGACACGGTTTTTCTTGACGCGATGCTGTCTCCCTCGCAGCAGCTTAATCCAGCCTATGGCTACCTATGGTGGCTGAATGGGCAAGAATTTTCGAGGGCTACAGGCGCGCAGGCGAAGCGGCGAAACGGTAATTTGATCCCTTCGGCACCCGGCGATCTCGTCGCCATGCAGGGGGCATTGGATAGAAAATTGTATCTAGTGCCTAGTCTCGATCTGGTGATAACTCGATTGGGCTCCGCAGGCGCAGCGAACGATTCGAGTTTCAACGATAGCTTCTGGGCAGCCTTGCAACAGGCAGCGCCATCGCCTTAGGGCATGAAGAGGCATTGCGGCGTTAAAACAGCTTTCATTAGCGGGGCGGGTCAATTAGTCTATTTTTATAGTTTAAAGACCTAGTCCTAAGTCAGTCACCTCATTGGATATAAATTTTATGTTGTTGAAGTTTACTCGTCATCTCGCCCGTAGCATTTCCCGTTGCTTTCTCCCACTGCGTCGTATCAGGCTAATGCTCTCCTGTGCCTGCCTAGCAGTAGTCTCTGCGTCAATTCAGCCGAGCATGGCTGCCGATGCGGCGCTCAAGAGTGATATCAATGACTACTACGACGAGCATCTGTCCGAGTTATTTCTCTGGTTTCACCAGAATCCTGAATTAGGATTCCTGGAGCAGCAGACTGCCGCGCGCCTTGCGAGTGAGTTGCGTGCTCTGGGGATAGACGTTACCGAAGGCGTTGGCGGTACCGGCCTGGTGGGGATGATTGAGAATGGAGCCGGGCCTTTGGTGTTGGTGCGTGCCGATATGGATGGCTTGCCTATCCTGGAGAAAAGTGGGCTCAGCTATGCCTCGCGCAATAGACAGATAAATTTCGAGGGTGAAGAGGTCCCCGTAATGCACGCCTGTGGCCATGACATGCACATGACTACTCTTGTGGGTACAGCGAAAATGTTGATGGATAACCGTGATAGCTGGAGCGGCAGCGTAATGCTGGTCGGTCAGCCCGCCGAAGAAATAATCAATGGTGCGAAGGCGATGTTAGAGGACGGTCTCTATCAGCGGTTTGGGGTGCCGGACTATGCGATCGGTTTGCATGTCAGTTCGGGGGCGCCTAGCGGCCTTGTAACCGTGCGCGAGGGGATAGTGCAGTCCAGTTCGGACAGCGTGGACATCAAGGTCAGGGGCATCGGTGGCCATGGTGCCTATCCTCATCAGACTATCGATCCTATCTATGTGTCATCACAATTGGTGATTGCACTGCAGGGCATCATCAGTCGCCAGATAAACCCGCTGTCCCCGGCAGTCATTACCGTGGGTTCGTTTCAGGGTGGCAGCAAGCACAATATAATACCCAATGAAGTGGATCTACAGTTAACAGTGCGCACCGACTCGGAGAAGACCAGAGATGAAGTGCTAGGCAGGATCCGTGAAACAGCAGCAAATATTGGCAGGCTCAATGGCTTGCCCGACGATTTATTGCCGGTAGTCAAAATGGGTTTCGAAAGCACGCCGACGAATATTAACAATAGCGATGCAGTGCGAAAAGTGCTTCCGGCCTGGGAAGAGCAGTTTGGATACGATTCTCTATTGACTTCTCAACGACCCGGTATGGGTGCTGAAGATTTTGCCTATTTCACCCAGACTGAGCATAAGGTGCCGGGAGTCTTCTTTTCCGTCGGTGGCACACCTCCTCAGCTGATGCGCGAAATAGCCGCCGGCAGGACTAATGCGCCTCCACATCACTCTGCTAGTTTTCGCATAGACCCTAATTCTGTTAAGGCGGGAGTTGAGGCGATGTATACGGCTGCAGTAGAGTTGCTTAACAATCCTTAAAGGCAAATGTTATATTAGAAAACGCAGTAAACACTAGAGCAGAATTTAGTAAGGGCACAAGAATGAAATCAATAATTCTCAAATCAAGTCTGTCTACTGTCGTTGGCATGCTGGCCTCGCTTTCGTTTTCATCGCCTGCATTTACCGCAGATGCCCCTGCATCGAGTACCTTTACAGAGCTTCAATTCGAAAGAGGTGAGTCCCTATATCGGCAGCAGTGTGCAACCTGTCATGGGGCAGAGCTTGATAGTGCTGCGGCACCGGAGCTAATAGGGGTAACCTTCCGCAAGAGCTGGTCCAGATTGGGTGCTAACGTCGGCGAGCTTTTTAACCGGATTAGTACATCCATGCCTCCCAGTGACCCTGGCAGTCTCAGTGAATCTCAGAGTCTGGATGTCCTCGCCTATGTTTTGGGGCGCAATAATGTGCTTGAGGGAACCGAATCTCTCAAGAATGACTACAATTATCTAAGCGCCATACCTCTTTCTCGGGGTGATGAGGTGCTAGACAGTGCGGCAACTTTCATCGAAGGAATTTACGGCACCGAGCCGCGCGGCACAGGACCCTCATTTCAAGAGTTATTGGCGGCCTCGGCAAATTCGCAAGATTGGCTCTATCACAATCAGAACTATCAGGGCACACGCTATTCCGAATTGCTGGAAATCGACACGGGCAATGCCGCTGATCTGGAACAGGTTTGCGCCTATCAGTTAAACACCAACGCAACCATGCAGACGGGTCCAATCGTCTACAGAGGCGTGATGTATGTAACCAATGCAACCCATACTGCGGCGATAAACGCGGCGACCTGTCAAAGGATCTGGAGCTACGATTGGGAGCCGAAAGATAGGATGGTGTGGGGCAATAATCGAGGCGTCGCGATTCGGGACGGTTATGTGATCAGGGGAACGGCCGATGGCTATCTGTTGGCTCTGGATTCGGCCAATGGCAATCTACTCTGGGCGCGGCAGGTCGCCGATCCCTGGCTGGGCGAAACCTTTACCATGCCACCCATGATCTATGAGGACATGATACTTATCGGTCCTGCGGGGAGTGAGAACGCGATTTCCGGCTGGGTAGGCGCATTCTCGATAGACAATGGCGAGCTCCTCTGGAAGTTTCTGACGGTTCCAGAGGCGGCTGCAGGGGGAGGGGCAAGCTGGGGGAATCCTGAGAATATCCCACTCGGTGGTGGTGCCGTTTGGACTCCACTTAGCATGGATCTGGAGTCGGGCGAATTGTATGCGGCCGTCACCAATCCCGCGCCCGACCTGCCGGCCTATCTGCGCCCCGGTGAAAATCTGTATACCAACAATATAATCGCGCTTGATGTGCGCAGCGGAGAGCTCAACTGGCACAAGGCTCTGGTGCCAAACGACGACCATGATTGGGACTTAACGCAGGTCAGTCCAGTTTTAAAAGCGGGTGTTGATAACGTGTCCAGGGATTTCGTCGCTACCGTGGGTAAGGATGGCATTCTGAGAGGCCTGGATAAGCAGACACACGAGATTCTCTATGAGACTCCAGTCACTACAATCTTAAATGCGGAGGTGCCGGTAACGCAGGAGGGTGTGTTTGCCTGCCCTGGAGTCTATGGGGGCGTGCTCTGGAGCGGCCCTGCCTACCATCCTGAAGAGAAGTTGCTAATTGCATCTTCCATCGACTACTGCGCCCAGTTCACCGCCGCAGAGAATGTCGAGTACATTCCCGGTCAGCTCTATATGGGTGGTGCTGTGCGCCCGGATCAGGAGGCGCAGACAGGCTGGTTAACGGCGATGGATGCAGAAACTGGAGAGGTCAGGTGGCGTTATCATTCATCTACTCCTATGGTCTCGGCTGTGACTACGACGGCGGGAGGCCTGGTTATCAGTGGCGAGCTAACGGGCAATCTGCTGTTAATGGATGCCGCATCTGGAGCTCTGCTGAACAGCATCGATACCGGCGCGCCGGTAGGTGGGGGTATCGTGACTTACGAGGTGGATGGCAGGCAGTACATTGCCACAAACTCTGGCAATGCCATGCTGACTTTTCAGACGGGAACAGAGTCAAGCAGAACCGGCAGCATAATCATCTATGCCTTGCCCGAAGACTAGGCTAAATTCTGCCGGTGCTTGCCCTTGCCAAGATAAGAACGTGCAGTTTAAGGCCTGCTAGACAACACGCTTCTCTCGCAGGTCGGCTATCTCGGCTTCGCTATAACCAAGCTCCTGCATAATCTCATCCGTGTGTTCACCCAGAGTAGGGGGGCGTGAACGAATCTCGCCCGGTGTCTCAGACAGCTCCACTGGCGTCTTCATCAATGGCGCAGGCTTTTCCAGCCCGGGATACTCAACCATTTGAAAAAGTCCCTTGGCTGCGATATGAGGATCGTCCAGCACTTCCTGCGGTGACAGTATCGGGCCTGCCGGTAATCTTGCCTCTTCCATTTCGCTCAGCACTTGTGCAGATGTACGTTCCGCGCACCACTTTGCCAGTCTCTCGCTAATAAGCTCGCCATTGTCGCCGCGGGAAATATCATCTTTAAAACGCGGATCATCGAGCCAATGCGCTTCGCCCATCAGGTCGGCCCAGCGCTTGAACAGGGGCCCACCGACGGACTGCACCAGCACCCAGCCATCCTTGGTCTTATAAGTATCCGCAGGCCCTGAAGTCTGGGAGCGGTTCAGTGTTGCTACACGGTTGCGCTGAATCGCATGTTGCTCGATAGCGGTGCCGTTCATCATGGTGAGAGCGGTATTGAACAGCGAGCCTTCCACCATCTGTCCGCGACCGGTCTTCTGTCGTTCGAATAGCGCTGCCATGGTGCCGAATGCCGACAGACTGGCCGTACCGAAGTCTATATAGGGGGGATAGGCTTTTACCGGTTGATCCGGCGTGCCCGACATGTACATGGCTCCCGACATGGCCTGTCCTAGCCCATCGAAGCCGACGCGGTTCGCATAAGGGCCGCCACGGCCGAAGGCTGAGACAGTGGTGAGGATAATATTGGGTTTTAGTGCCTTGAGAGATTCATAGTCCAGCCCCATCGCCTCAAGTGTATCGGGGGGAAGGTTGGCGATAACCACATCCGCAGTCTTCACCAGCTTCTTGACGATTTCGCGTCCTTCGGGCTTTATCGGGTTGAGAGTCAGGCACTTCTTGTTCCGTGCCAACTGCATGAATAGACCGCCATCGCCTTTATCGCTGATAGGCGAGAGGAATCGATCTTCGCTGCCATCGATCTTCTCGATACGAATGACTTCGGCCCCCATGTCTCCTAAGAGCGTGCCGCAGTAGGGCCCCGCGATATAGCGGCCAAAATCCAGTACCCGAATCCCTTTTAAAACTTGAGTCATACTTGCTTCCATCTATGTAAGAAACTTCTTAATAACCGAGACGAAATTCTATCATAAGTCTCTAATATGTAGAGATTATCTACCTGTAGATTAATTATACACCCGTGCTCTTTTTGTGAGGTGGTTAACGTAATTCGGTTATTTTGTTCTGCATAATACTTCACAAATGAGATGCCAATCACATTGAGCACAAAAAGGGCTCAAGAAATCAGCATAACGGCTTTACCCGATTACACGCAGGAGAATTAACGTGATGACTTTGGCTGAAAATAAGAACGTGCCTAAAGAAGCTTTAAATGAACTGACTTCTATACTAAAGAAGCCCTACCAAGATGCCTGCAATGTCTGCAAAGGCGCCGGTAAGATCACCGATAACAGTGTATGTCCCAAGTGCAAGGGCAGTGGGCAGAGGTTGCTCAAGCTTCTATAAAACCCGCTAAACCCAACAATTCATAAGCCCGGGAGCTTCTGGCAAGTTCGCCGGGCTTCTTGTTTGCCCCCCAGTGCTGATTTACAATCCGAACAGGGTCCGCTCTGCGGATATGCACACTATTCTGTGGCAATAGCCCGAACAGTGAAACCACACGTAAAATACAAAAAGGTCAGCTCATGATTTCAGCTCAACAGTTAAAGCTCGGTGCAGTAACTGCTCTCGCGACGGTTCTTCTGTATTGCTCCCCAATAAGTGCCGTCGAGTTCCCTGGCTATGAAGATGCTCCAGAGCGACGCACCACGGGAATTGGCAAGTTCTATATGGGCCGTGAGATATCCTTCGTAATGGGCCATCAGGCTGCCGGCTGGCTGAATCGGCCTGGCCGAATACAGGAAGAAATGCCAGACGAAGTAGTGGCCAATATGGGTTTGGACCCAGATCACGTGGTTGCCGATATCGGTGCGGGCTCGGGCTATTTCTCTTTTAGGATCGCGAAGCTGGTGCCTGAGGGCAAGGTGCTTGCCGTCGACATACAACCGGAAATGTTGGCAATCATTGAACAGCGCAAAGCGGCCGATGGCGTCAGCAACATCGAGGGTGTGCTAGGCAAGGTAGACGATCCGAACCTGCCAGCAAACTCCATCGATGCAGCGATCATGGTGGATGCCTATCATGAGTTCGATCACCCCTTCGAGATGATCGACGGTATCAATAACGCGCTTAGAGTCGGTGGTCGTATCTTCCTGCTTGAGTACCGTGGCGAGGACGATTCCGTGCCGATTCGCCCCCTGCACAAGATGACCGAAGAGCAGGTAGTGAAAGAAATGGGTGTTTTCGGTCTGGAGTGGACAGATACGCTGGATTTTCTGCCCTGGCAGCACATGATGATCTTTACCAAGGTAGAAGCTACAAACTAGCCTCGTTTTCTATATAGCCAGCTTCGTAAGTTGCTCGTGGCATAGACCGCGAGCGACTCTATCTCCTCGCAGTCTATTGTGCTGACGGCTAAAAACCCGCTGTCGCCTGACACTTTCTTGTCGCTGCATCCAAATCTCCCCCGAGAGTCCGCTAGTTAATAAGAGAGATTATTTACTGTGATTTGTGACATTTTGTAATGTGCATGGCGCGGGCTTCTTTGCTCTTATTCCGCGAATTGAGGATAATGAGAGTCTGCTGCTAAGACAGGCTCTAGCAGGGTAGGAGCCGTCCAGACAAATCAAATTAGATAGATATTCGTCTTTAGATGGACCAGAGGTTAAAAATGCAACGTGAATCCATGGAAGTTGATGTAGTTATTGTAGGTGGTGGACCGGCAGGCTTGTCCACGGCATGCCGGCTTCTACAGATGGCGAAGGAGGCAGGTACCGAAATTTCGGTTTGTGTGCTGGAAAAGGGCTCGGAAGTTGGGGCGCATATTTTATCTGGAGCCGTATTTGAGCCTTCCGCTTTGAACGAGTTATTTCCGGACTGGAAAGAAAAAGCGGCACCGCTAAATACCCCTGTCACGGGCGACGATGTGTATTATCTGCCCTCGGCAGAAAAGTCATTTCGGTTTCCCGGGCTATTCGTACCGCGGCCTATGCACAACGATGGTAACTACATTATTTCCCTGGGCAATCTGTGCCGCTGGCTGGCAGAGCAGGGAATGGAGCTAGGCGCCGAGGTATTCCCCGGCTTCGCCGCGGCAGAAATTCTTTACCACGAAGACGGCAGCGTAAAGGGAGTGGCCACCGGTGACATGGGTGTCGACGCTAAGGGCGAGCAGAAGCCTTCCTTCGAGCCTGGTTTCGAGTTTCATGCTAAGTACACGATTCTCGCCGAGGGTTGTCGCGGGCATCTGGGCAAGGAATTGATCAGCAAATTCCAACTCGATAAAAATAGCGACCCGCAACACTATGGAATTGGCATTAAAGAGGTGTGGGAGATTCCCGAGGAGCAGCACCAGGAAGGCCTGGCCGTGCACACGGCAGGCTACCCGATGGTTGGCGATAGTTTCGCGGCGAGCAGCGGTGGCTTCCTCTATCACTTGGAAGGCAATCAGGTTTCCCTGGGTCTCATAGTAGATCTCGCCTACAAGAATCCACATATAAGTCCCTATGATGAATTCCAAAAGTTTAAACATCATCCCGTCATTAAAAAGTATATAAAAGGCGGTAAGAGAATTAGCTATGGTGCGCGCGCTCTTATCAAGGGTGGTTTGAACTCTTTGCCGAAGATGACCTTCCCCGGTGGATTGCTTATCGGCTGCGACGCGGGCACGATGAATGCCGCGAAGATAAAGGGCAGTCATACTGCTATGAAATCCGGTATCATCGCCGCCGAGACATTGTTTGCCGCGCTCAGTAGCGAGTCTCCAGAGAAGGAGCTAGTAGACTATGGCGTACGCTTTGCAGATTCCGATCTGCATGAGGAATTGCACAAGACGCGTAACTTCAGTTCGGGCTTTCACAAATTCGGCTTCTGGCTGGGCAGTGCGCTGACATTTATCGAGCAGAATATTTTTTTTGGCAAGTTCCCGCTCACCTTCCATGATAAATCCCAAGACTACGCACAAATGAAACCTGCGGCTGAGAGCCCGAAGATTTCCTATGAGAAGCCAGACGGCGAGATTAGTTTCGATAAGCTTTCGTCGGTATTTCTATCTAACACCAACCACGCGGAAGACCAGCCCTGTCATCTACAGTTGAAAGATCCTGCAATCCCTATCGATTACAATCTGCCGATGTTCGATGAGCCGGCACAGCGTTACTGCCCAGCAGGCGTATATGAGGTGATTGAGGAGGCAGACGGCAGCAAGAAGTTCCAGATCAACGGCCAAAATTGTGTCCACTGTAAGACTTGCGACATTAAGGATCCGTCACAGAATATTCATTGGGTGGTGCCAGAAGGAAGCGGTGGCCCCAATTATCCAGCGATGTAGCATGGTGGGGCTGAAACTGGCGTTGGTGCGCCAGTTTCGCTTTAATGCCCGTGTGCCTCCGTGCTAATGGCAATGACTAAGACAATGAGCTACCTATCGGCCACTCAAAAAGCTGTAGCAGTATGCGCAATCTCTGCAGTTCTTTTGGGGTGCGTCGGTATCGATCTCGATACCCAGTTTACTCGGGACGAAGAGCTTCATGCTGCCATTATCGATCAGAGTGAAGATCGCTTCACAGAGATCGACTCGCTTTATATATCCGATGAGGTAAAGCAGTACATCGATGCCTATATAGACCCGAGAGATGGTCCTGTAGCTCGTGTCGATAAATTGCAAGACCTGCTCTATGGGGAAGAGTTTCTTAATACTCAGTATTCCGGTGAGCAGACCCACACGGCGATGGAGGCTTTCTATGCGGGAGAAGGCAACTGCCTTTCCGTAATGAATCTGTATGTGGCAATGGCTCGCTATGCAGGGCTTGATGCAAATTTTCAGACCGTGGATGTACAGCCAAGTTGGGACCGTCGTGGTGATCTGCTAGTGCTCAGTCAACACATCAATGCGAGTGGACGTATCAGTGCTACACGAGATTACATCGTAGACTTTACACCCGAAATAGTGTTGCAGCAGCTAACATCGAAGATCGTTTCCGATCGCAGCGCGCGATCTCTGTATTTTAACAATCTGGGTGTTGAGGAGCTTATCGATGGCAATATTGAACAGGCGCTCATCTTTTTCAAGAATGCACTTTTCTTAAATGAAGAATCATCCATTGCCTGGAACAATATAGGTAGTACCTATACCCGCCTCGGTAATAAAGAATTCGCCGAATACAGTTATCAGTTAGCGTTTAGCTTGGACGATAACAATGCGACTTCGATTAATAATCTTGCCAGATTCTATAGGCGTGCTGACAACTATGCCCTGGCTAGAGAATATGAGAAAGCCATTGAGCGGTTTAACGATAGAAATCCGTACTATCATTTCGCTCAGGGAAGTATTGCGTTTGGGAATGACGATTTTGATTTGGCGCGCCAGTCTTTTCAAAGAGCGGTACAGCTGAAGGAAGAAGAGCCCGACTTCTATTTGGCCTTGGCGGCTGTCTACGAGCGACTAGGGAACGAATCCGAAGCGCAGCGTTATTCCGATACGGCTGGAAGCATTCTGGCGATGTATGACAATATCTATCAGCCAAGCAACGAGAAAGTGAAGATAATCGATTCGACCACTATATTACGTAAGTCTAGCCCTGGCATCAGTATTTTTGCGCCAGGGAGCAGGACTAATAGACGGCGCAGTAATTAAGCGCGTACTCATTCTAGTTTAGATCGGCGTCCTGCCAATAGCGTGTTCCCTTTACGGTTGCCTGCAAGGCTAGGCCACTCTGAGTTAGCTGGTACACAGTTATATTATCTACTATTGCCTCGCCACCAACGGGAGCGCCTAGGTCGCCGGCCTTAGCTGCAGCATCCGCCTGCCCCCCAACTGATATACCCACATCCATGAAGCGCTCAAGAACCTGGGCGTTGTGAAAGACGATGACTGCTCGGAAGTCTTTTACACCAGCACCTATGCCGATGCCTACCTCGCCCATGCGCATATAGGTGTCGGCGTTGTTTGCGTTTGATTGAACTACGCCGATGCATCCTCCAAAGCTGGCAAGAATGAGATTAATATTTGCATTCGAAAAAACGGCATAGCCACTAGCATCGGCGATCTGTCCCCGGGTATCGGGCTTGATGCTGTACAGTTCGGCTAGCACCTCCTGTCGCATTTCTTGTATAGCCTGTGCGTGAGTCGGGTGTACCTCTAGTCATTCCCGTGGTCGTTCAGGAAGCTAGGAATACTATTAACCCAGTTGCTGCGATCAGCTTGGATGTGACGATGCCTGTCTTATTATTCATACATGCGACTCCGATAGGTTTAACTGCTTTGCGTTAACGACTTTTAACTTACTTCACTAGTAAAAATATAACCTTCGACCAGCTTCTTTACGACATCTGTCTTGGCTTTGTCAGTAACATCGATGCGCAGAACCAGGCCTCGTTTCTTTTCTAGTTCGCTAGCAACGTCTGCTGCGATTTCTTCTTTCGCCAAGAGTTCACGTATAACTTGTTCGGAAATTTTCTGGCGAAGAGTAGGCCTAAATATTTTCCCTACGGCGGTGAGAGGCATCGCGTCGATAAATTCGATTCTCTTTGGAATCGCCGCGCGCTCCGACATGGTCCCGGCGCAATGATCGATCAGATCCTGCTCGCTTAGCGAACTATTGGCGACCTTGACTACGTAGGCCATAGGCAGCTCGCCCGCATAAGGATCGGGCAGGCCAATAGCTATCGACGTCACCACGTCGGGGTGAGCATTCAGTGGCTCCTCGATTAATTCCGGATCGATGTTGTGGCCACTGCGAATGATTAGGTCTTTGGCGCGACCGGAGAGATAGAGGAAGCCGTCGGCATCTATATAGCCAATGTCGCCAGTGTTGAACCAGCCATCCCCAATCCATGCGGAGGCATTGTCCAATTCGCTCTTATAGCCCTCGAAAACCTGAGGTCCTTTCACTACGATGACACCGCTTTCTCCTAACGGGCAGTTTTTGGTGACGGTGGTTCCATCGACGTGCGCAATGCGAATCTGGGAATAGGGCACCCGCATACCTACGCTGCCTGGTGGTTGGTACAGGGGGGCGCGAGAAATCAGAGCGGTGGTTTCTGTCATGCCGTAGCCATTGCCCACTGCAACATTAAAATTCTTCTCGAAACTGTGTTCAAACGGGAGTGACAAGGGGGCGGCACCGGAATTGATGTTAGTGAGACTGCTGATATCGGCATCGCCCACCGGGATATCGGCGAGTGCCATCAGCACCGTGGGGACAGCAGAAAATTGTTTCACCTGGAAACGCTCTACGAGCTTCCAAAAATTCATCATGGCCCCCGGCGAGCGAAAGCCTGCCGGGGTCATTAGTACTATTCGATAGCCTACAGCGAAAGCGGCGACGCCCTGAATGATGCAGCCATAGATGTGAAACAGCGGGAGTCCGCAGAGCACGGTATGGCGTTCCATATGGGCTGTATAGACCTGCATGAGCTGGCCTAGAAAGGCCATGTTGCCATGTGTTAGCTGGGCAAGCTTGGGCCTTCCTGTGGTACCTCCGGTATGGAAATAGGCAGCCTTCTGACTGGCGGCGAAGCTGCGCCCGCTGTCCAGAGTGTCAGCCCCCATTGGCGCGATCGCTGCGTCGAAATCCTGAACGCTGACCTGCTCGTTGTCATAGTCTTGGGATCCCGCTGTACACAGGCCTGGGATGTTGACTTCGAGTAGGGCGGTTACTGATGCGCACTGGGAAATCGCCTCGCGCACGTTCTCGTTGATGTCACTATGTTCTGACTGTGCCAGACAAATCACGACTTTCGCCTCGGCCGCGGAAATAATCTCGGCAATATGCTCGGCTTCAAGCATGGGGTTGATCGGATTAGAGATGCCAGAGGCCTGTGCGCCCCAGATGGCAAAATGGGTCTGTGGCAAAATAGGCAGAATGATCGAGACAGCATCTCTCTCGCCTACGCCAAGTTCATGTAATAGATTCGCAGTGCGGGTCACCTGTTGACCTAACTCGGCGAAACTGACGGTTGTGGCGGGTTCGTCTGGCAGGCCCTGTAGGAGGAATTCCAGCGCGGCATCGTCACCGAAGCGAGAGGCGCTATCTTTTATTAGGTTGTAGCTGTCGGTATAGGGAAACTGCTCAGCTAGAGGGGTCTTCTCAAAAGCCTCTACGCTGGCTATCGTTTCCATGATGGGTTCAGCTGTGGGTATTTGTGACAGATCAATCAAGGGGAGTTCTCCAGATTCAGGCCGGTATTACTGCTATTTAATGTCTTATCTCGCAGAGCCTTTTCGGCTTCGGGCAAGATTCCCTAGCGGGCATTTATAGCATGGATTTCAATCGGGTGTGCGTGCAAAAACAGGGCTTAGTTGCTGCGGGTATTGGAGAACTCTACCATTGCGATGAGTGCGTCGAGGTACTCTGAGGGGGGTAGTGCTTGCAGGCATTCCAGCGCCTGCGCTGACTCTGATTCGGCAAGCTTTCTGGCGTAATCCAGCGCGCCACAGTCCTGCACTATAGTTATCACTTGACTTAATGTTTCGCTCTTAAGCCTCTCATCTATAAGAATTTTCTTTATTATTTTTGCCTGCTCTTCGCTGCCATGCTCTATGGCATAGATCAGTGGCAGGGTTGGTTTTCCTTCCGCGAGATCATCGCCAATATTCTTGCCCAGAGACTCGCTGTCGCCGTCGTAATCCAGAACATCGTCGATAAGCTGAAAGGCGGTTCCCATATGCTTGCCGAAGCGCTGTAGTGCTAATTCCTCATCCTTGGTAGCACCTGCCAGAATCGCTCCGCATTGTGCTGCGGCCTGGAACAGGATGGCGGTCTTGTTTTCGATTACTTGCATGTAATTCTGCTGGCTGGGGTTTGGATTGTTCTTGCTGATTAATTGCAGCACCTCGCCCTCGGCAATTCTGTTGGTGGTGTCGGCGATGATTTCCATGATCTTCATGTTGCCCAGAGTTACCAGTATCTGGAATGCCCTGGAGTAGATAAAGTCTCCCACCAGGACGCTGGAGGGATTATTCCACTGAGCGTTCACCGTCGGCCGCCCGCGGCGCAGAGATGACATGTCGACCACATCATCGTGAAGAAGGGTCGCCGTATGGATAAATTCGATCACCGAGGCTAGCGAGATGTGCTGCTGATTGTCGATCTTGCAGGTTTTCGCGGCGAGTAGCACCAGCAGGGGGCGCAGGCGCTTGCCGCCGGCCTCCACGATATAGTGGCCGATACTTTCAACCAGTGGCACGTTCGAGTAGAGCTGAGCTACTATGAACTTGTCCACTGCCTTAAAGTCGGTATCTACAACTGAGCGAATCTGCTGATACATAGGTGGTTTGCTTTTTAATTGACCTTCATTCGGCGGGGTAATAGCCTAAATTTTTGGAGAAAATGCGTGAGCACGCATGCTAGGGAGCGAACTGGGTTGTGTCAAGTCGCTGAGACTCCCTTTAGGCGGTACTGGGCTGGAAGCACAGCCGTGAATACGGACAGCGGCAAGATACGGGCGGTTGCTGATACTTGAGGGCTAAATCTGCTTGCTTCGAGTAGCTTGTTCCCGTAAAATGCCCGCCCCTATAGAGATGGGTGCAATTCCCATTCAAAAGGTGGTATCGGAGAGAATTATGTACGCGGTTATAAAGAGCGGTGGCAAGCAGCACAGAGTTGAAGAAGGCGAAATTCTTCGGCTAGAAAAACTGGAAGCCGCTACTGGTGAAGAAGTAAGCTTCGACAATATTTTAATGGTCGGCGAAGGCGAGTCTGTGAAAATTGGTACGCCTTATGTTGAGGGCTGTCAGGTTACAGCTGAGGTCGTCAAACAGGGTCGAGCTAATAAGGTTACGATCATCAAATTTAATCGACGTAAGCATTCGCGTAAAACACAAGGTCATCGTCAGTGGTTTACGGACGTTAAGATTACTGGAATTAAAGCGTAAGGCCGGGAGTTAGGTAATGGCACATAAGAAAGCAGGTGGTAGTACTAATAACGGTCGCGATTCGGTATCGAAACGACTTGGCGTGAAGAAGTTTGGTGGTGAAGTTGCCATAGCAGGAAATATCATCGTGCGACAGCGCGGTACTCGCTTTCACCCAGGTGAGAACGTAGGTTGTGGCAAAGACCACACCTTGTTCGCTAAGGCTGACGGTGTTGTGACTTTTAAAGTTAAAGGCCCTAACAACCGAAAATTCGTGAGCATCGAAGTAGCCTAGCAAAGTAGTTTGTTGCTAAAAAGCCTCGTCGTTCGACGGGGCTTTTTTGTTTTTAGGGACGCATTGTTAAAGCGTTTGGCAGGCTAACTTCTCTTCAATGAGTCGAAATCATTTCTCCAGAACTAGTAGTTCTAAGCGAATAACATGAAATTTGTAGACGAAGCGGAAATAGTGGTCGAGGCGGGTAACGGTGGAAACGGTTGCCTGAGTTTTCGCCGTGAAAAATATGTTGAGCGCGGCGGTCCTGACGGCGGCGATGGGGGCGACGGCGGCAGTGTTTTTATGCAAGCCGATGCCTCGTTGAACACACTTGTGGATTTCCGCTTTCAGCCTCGGTATCGAGCGCAGGGGGGGCAGTCGGGCCAGGGCAGGAACTGCACAGGCAGGGGTGGCGACGACTTGCTAGTTAAGGTGCCGGTGGGAACAGCAGTCATCGATGTGAATACCGAAGAGCTTATCGCAGATCTGAGAGTGGCAGATGAGCCGGTCATGGTGGCCAAGGGTGGTTTTCATGGTCTGGGAAATACGCGTTTTAAAACCAGTACAAACCGTGCGCCGCGGAAAATTTCGAAGGGGAGTGAAGGCGAGGTAAGAAAGCTTCAGCTACAGCTTCGCCTTGTGGCTGACGTGGGCCTGTTGGGGTTTCCCAATGCTGGTAAATCTACCCTAATTCGCTCCGTGTCAGCCGCTACACCGAAGGTAGCCGATTACCCCTTCACGACCTTAGTGCCCAACCTGGGAGTTATTAGCCTTGGTATGGAACGAAGCTTTGTCATGGCAGACATTCCAGGCCTGATCGAAGGAGCCTCCGAAGGCGCCGGTCTGGGATTTCGCTTCCTGAAGCATCTATCACGGACGCGGCTATTGCTGCATCTTATCGATGCGCTGCCAGCCGATGGCAGTAACCCGGTGGACAATGCAGAACAAATCATCAGCGAATTAGGTAAATTTAGCTCGACTCTTGTGCAGAAAGAACGCTGGCTGGTCATTAACAAGGTAGACCTGCTAGACGCAGAACTTCTGCAGCAACTGCGACAAGACTTGCGTGAGCGTCTCTCATGGGAAGGCGAGATCTATGAGATTTCGGCGTTAAATAGTGCCGGCTGCAAGGATCTGTGCGAGGCGCTAATGACCTCCATCGAGTCCCACAGACAGAAGTTGATTGACGACGAAGACTTTCAGGCGCAATTGTTAGAAAATGAAGCGGCCATGGCCTTCGAGATACGGCGAACTATTGAAAGTACTAAATCTGCGAAGCTGCAAGCCGAAGCAGATGAATTGTTTGATGACGATTGGTAAGAATGAGCGCGGCAGTCATGCGAGACAAGATAAAACAAGGGAAGCGCTGGGTAGTTAAAGTGGGTAGTTCCCTGGTAACCAACAATGGCCGTGGCTTGGATCGTGAGGCGATCGAAGACTGGGCCGAGCAACTCGTGGCCATACAGAAGCGCGGCATTCAGGTGGTGCTGGTGTCTTCCGGTGCTGTCGCCGAGGGGGTCGCTCGTCTGGAACTCAAGTCGCGACCTAAACAGGTACAGCTGCAGCAGGCAGCTGCTGCAGTAGGGCAGATGGGGCTGATTCAGGCATACGAGAGCTCATTCATGCGCCACGGCGTGCATGCGGCACAAATCCTGTTGAGCCATGACGATCTCTCCGATCGCACCCGCTATCTGAACGCGCGCAGTACTCTAACCACATTATTAGAGATGGGTGTAGTGCCAGTGGTTAATGAGAACGATACTGTTGCTACGGCCGAACTTTGCCTGGGAGACAACGATACCCTGGCTGCGCTAGTCGCGAATCTAATCAACGCCGACGTCATGTTAATCCTCACGGATCAGGATGGTCTGTTTAATGCCGATCCGCGCAGTAATCCGCAAGCCGAGTTAGTCGGCAGCGCCTCCGCCACAGATAATAGCCTCAGCATGATGGCGGGCAAGGGCACTAGCCTAGGTAGAGGCGGCATGATGACCAAGGTCTCCGCAGCCAGGCTTGCCTCACGCTCCGGCACCGATACGCTCATAACTAATGGACGTGAACAGAAAATTCTCTCCCGGTTACTTGAAGGCGAGGAGATAGGCACGCTGTTGTATACCGACAGCGAACCGGTAACCGCCAAGAAGCAATGGTTAGCGAGTCAGCTTAGCCTGAAGGGTAGTCTGGTCTTGGACGCGGGCGCGGTAAGAGTATTGCAAGACTCGGGTCGTAGCCTGCTCGCCGTAGGTGTGATGAGTGTAAAAGGGAAGTTCACTCGGGGTGAAGTCGTATCTTGTGTCGATGAAGGAGGCTCTGAAGTCGCAAGAGGCCTGGTGAATTATGGCAGCGACGAGATTGAGAAAATCAGAGGGCGCAGCAGCGAAAATATTGATCAGTTGCTAGGCTATGCCGGTGAGGCTGAAATAGTCCATCGCGATAATCTCATCCTAAACGACTAGTGCTTATAGCCAGAGGCTAAGATAAATAGCCAGACCTGTTTTTTCAAGCATAAAAAAACCGGCACTCGCCGGTTTTTTTGGCACTGAACTAGTCTATTTCAATGCCTTTACTGCTGTATTCAGTCGGCTCTTATGTCGCGAAGCCTTATTCTTGTGAATAATGCCTCTATCCGCCATGCGGTCGATGACTGGTACCGCAGCATTGTAGGCTTCGATAGCCTTGGCGTGATCGCCGCCCTCGATGGCTGAGTCTACTTTCTTGATGTGAGTGCGAACCATGGATCGGAAAGATGCATTGTGTCGACGACGGACTTCACCCTGTCTTGCGCGCTTGCGGGCTTGTGGAGAATTAGCCAATTGGAGCTCCTTATTGCACTAGACCTAATAATCTAGCTGGTTATTTCGTTATATTCGATCGAGTGAGGAGGATAACCTGTCCGCTTCTTCCCCGAATTCAGAGCGCGACACTATGCCGTTTTCACCGCTTGATGTCAATAGCGGAAAATTGGGTGACATTTCTCTAAGCCCCTAACAATACTCAACTTATTGCTGATTGGCTCCGATAGCGTGATAATCGCGTCTCGCCATTCATCAAAGCAGCAGGCCATCTACTCAATGAGTGAATCTCACTCCTCCAGCGAACAGAAGCCAGAAGACAACACTAAGGGCGAGTCTAGCCTGCTAAGAGCGAGTGGTGTCACCGGTTCGATGACCTTGGTCTCAAGGATTCTGGGCCTGGCGCGTGATGTGGTTATAGCGCGGGTATTCGGTGTGAGTGACGGCGCCGATGCCTTCTTTCTGGCAAATAAAATTCCGAATTTCATGCGCAGGCTGTTTGCGGAAGGCGCGTTCAATCAGGCCTTCGTGCCGGTGCTGTCTGAATACAGGTCTACGAAGTCTCTGGCGGATGTTCAGGCGCTAATCAACGCCGTGGCTGGCAGTCTTGGCGGCTTCCTTTTTCTGCTCACTACGGTTGCTGTGGTGGCCGCGCCTCTGCTGGCCGTGCCACTGGCCTATGGCTTTGTTGATGAGCCTGACAAGTTTGCTCTGTTTATTCAGATGCTGCGCATTACCTTTCCCTATCTTCTCCTGATTTCGATGACGGCCCTGTGTGGTTCTATCCTGAACAGCTACTCCCGATTCGCTGTGCCAGCGATAACTCCGGCGCTGCTCAATATTTCGCTGATAAGCTGTTCTTTTCTTCTGGTGCCTTATATGCGCGTACCGGAGCTCGCTCTGGCCTGGGGGGTATTAATTGCCGGGGTGGCGCAGCTGCTGTTTCAACTGCCCTTTCTCGCGCGTATGCGCCTCATGCCTGTGCCCGCATTCGGCCAGCAGCACGAAGGGGTGGAGCGCATCAAGAAACTGATGGTGCCTGCCTTATTTGGAGTTTCGGTCAGCCAGATCAATCTATTGTTCGATACCTTTATTGCCTCGCTACTCGTCTCGGGCAGTGTCTCCTGGCTTTATTTCTCAGATCGCTTGATGGAGCTGCCCCTTGGCACATTCGGTATTGCGATTGCTATAGTGGTGCTGCCCAGTCTGTCCAGAAAGCATGCGGAATCATCTCTACATGAATTTTCCGAGACTCTGGATTGGGCGTTCAGGCTTGTCGTGTTAATAGCGATACCCGCCGCTCTCGCGTTAGTAATTATTGCGGAGCCTTTGTTAGTTACCCTGTTTCAAAATGACAACTTTAGCGAGACAGATGTGGTGAATTCTGCTGGCAGTCTAAAAGCCTATGCGCTTGGTCTGGTCGCCTTCATGGCAATTAAGATCTTCGCGCCGGGCTACTATGCCCGACAGAACACGAGCACCCCCGTGAAGATCGGCATGGTGGCCATGGTAAGTAATATGGTGATGAATCTGAGTTTCTTTCTGATGGGGCTCGCTCATGTCGGCCTGGCATTGGCGACTAGCCTTGCCGCGTTCCTGAACGCGGGCTTGTTGATGGCGGGTCTATACCGCGATGGTGTCTTCAGGTTCCACGCCGGTTGGTTGGTATTTCTTCTGCGTATTTTGTTGGCAAATGCCGCGATGGTGGTGTTCTTGATGAATTTTTCAGGAGATTGGCAGGAGTGGTTACCTTGGGGTATGGCAGACAAGATAGTTCGACTAGCCATCTTGGTTATCGGTGGAATATTTATCTATGTAGCCCTGCTGTTTGCCGTAGGGTTGCGCTGGCGTCATATCTATCGCTAGTTAATTATCTGGTTTGATAGTTCAAGAAATGCGAACCAGGGATGATCTGAGCTAATGAAAAGAGTCTACAGTACGGAAATTCTCGCAAATGCATGGCATATTCGTAATGTGCTTGAGCAATACGATATCGATTCGGTCATCCGCAACGAGAACCTCTTCTCGGTGGCGGGCGAGGTGCCGTTTATTGAATGCATGCCCGAGGTATGGGTAAAGCCACTGTATTACAGGCGTGCCAAACAGATTATTGCCGAGCTCGAAAGTTCATCACAGGCCGAAGGCCCGGACTGGAAGTGTTCGGGATGCGGCGAGTCCAATATGATCTCCTATTCAGTCTGCTGGAAGTGCCAAAGCAGCGACGAGAAGCCCATGCTAGATGAAGAGCCATGCTAAGACTTTTTATGCTACTCACGTTGCTGTTTCTTCTGCCTGCCTCTGCGCTGGCCGAGTGTGTAGTGCTTCTGCATGGACTGGGTAGAGTGTCGAACTCAATGTCAGAGTTGGAGAGGAAGCTAGGTCCAGCCGGCTATAGCGTGGCGAATATTTTGTATCCATCTCGCAGCCACCCCGTTGATGTTTTGGCAGAGGATGCAATTGGTCGCGGTCTGACTCAGTGCAGAGATATGCAGGAGGGTAAGATTAACTTCATCACACATTCTCTAGGTGGAATACTTCTGCGCTACTATTTGCGCGAACATAGTATTGAAGATTTGGGCAGGGCCGTTATGCTTGGGCCGCCCAATCAGGGGAGTCAGATAGTCGATGGCTTGCTACCTGTTCCCGGCTTTGGTTTCATCGGTGGCCCGGCAGGTTCGGCGCTAGGTACGGGCGAGGGGAGTATCATAGCTAGCCTCGGCCCAGTCGATTTCGATCTGGGTGTGATTGCCGGCAGTACGAACATCAATCCCCTGAAGTTTTTGTTCATCCCGGGGCGTAGCGATAGTATCGTCTCAATAGAAAGCACCAAGGTACAGGGTATGAATGCCCATAAAATTTTACCCGTAACCCATACCTTCATGATGCGAAACAACGAAGTGATTGACGAGGCGATTCATTACTTGAAGACAGGGGCCTTCATCTCAAAATATTTGGAACAAAACCGTAATGAGTGACGAGTTTAACCCTCCAGCCCTGCATCCTAACCAGCGCTTTGTTGCGGGTGAACTGGGTGTAGAGACCGCCGAACACAATTCCATAGCCCAAACCATTAGCGCCATCGAAGACAGGCTGGAGGATGCTGCCATTATGGAGAGTTCTCGTTGGTTTGCAATCAGTGTCTTAGGTCATTTAAAGAAAGCAAAATGGGATACGCTAAACGAAAGCGGCTTGGATGAGGCGAAACAAAAAAGTCTGGCCGAAAACTGTCTCGCGATTGCCGGCTTTGCTACATCGCTACGCACTGTGACTAAAGACGATAGAAGCAAATACAGAATCGTCGGCTTCGCCAGCAGCAAGAATGTCGATCGAGGTCTATTGGCGACGGGCACCAAGGCCTACAAGATTGCAAGCGATGTAGTGCTGAATTCAGGGCTGTTAGCGCAGGCTGAAGAGAGAGCGAAGAGCGCTAAAGACAGTAATGTAAATGCAAGTGAAAAGAAAACATCTTCCGCCAAGAGTAAGCGACCCGATTTAAAAGCAGTTGAAAAGGCAGTGCTAGACCGGGGTGCTAAACGCCGAGGCTATTCTGAAGATGAGTCTATAGCCGTGGCAGAAACTACCGCCGCGGCAGCAGATGTGAATCAAGCCCTGTCCATGACAGAGGAAGAGTTTGCAGACTTGGATGCCGCCCTGAGTAATAACGATGCGCAGATCGTACAACAGAGTTGGGCAGATCAGCGCAACGAGGATCGTTGGAGTCGAATTCTTGGGGTGTTAGCCGGTATTGGCTTTTTCGTTTTCGTTGCGCTTCTGTTCCTCTGAGTATGCGCTGCCAATTAGTTTAGGCTCGCGACATAAACTTACCCGTCACCGTATTTATTTTAATCATTTCCCCCGGTGATAAATACTCGGGGACTTGCACCTCATAGCCTGTAGATAGCACTGCGGTTTTACTTCTATTCGTCGCGGAGGACCCAGTTACGGCAGGCGGGGTATCTGTGATCTCAAGATTCACCGACTGCGGCAATTCGATGCCCAGCAGATTGCCGTCCATGATCAGCGCTATGATGTCTTCCTGTTGTTCGACCAAGAAACCTATCTGACCTTCTAGCTGGTCAGCGTCGATAGCATACTGGCTGAAATCTTCCATATTCATGAAGTAGTAAGTATCCCCATCAAGATAGGAATACTGCACGCCGACACGAACACAATCGGCTTCCTTGAGAATATCGTCGCCTTTGAATGAGGAGTCCAGCTTCTGATGGCTCTGTAGATTGTTGAATCGAATCTTGTAAAGCGTGGCGGCACCGCGGGACGAGGGGCTCTTGCTCTCGGTCTGCTTGACGATATGCGGTACGCCGTCTATGTCGACGATCATTCCTCTTTTTAGTTCACTGGCTTTTGGCACGCTGGGTAATTCCTGTTTTGTTGGCTCGATGCGTCTGGGTTCGCTGGAGAAGTTACAGAATAGGCCTGCCGCTGTAAACAGCGGGTATTCCCGTCAACTCCTGTGGAGGTGCCATTTTAGCTATGGGGCTTTGATTGCGGCCTCTTTTACACCATAATCCGGAATTCGAGAAAAGATCTCAATAAAGACTACCGAAACAGCAGCAAGGTTTAGCAATGACATATCGTACGAAAGATATCGAAAATCTACATATTATTGGTCATGAGGAGCTGCCGGCACCGGCGGCGCTGAAGGCTGAACTCGCTCTGGAGGGTCGAGCGCTGGAAACGGTGCAGACTGGCCATCGGGCAGTAAAGGGGATTCTCGATCATGAGGATGCTCGACTCATCGTTGTCGTCGGGCCTTGTTCAATTCACAGTCCCGAAGAGGCGCTGGAATATGCATGGCGCCTGAAGACTCTTGCTGATGACTTGTCTAATGAGTTGCTGATCGTGATGCGAGTCTATTTCGAGAAGCCTAGAACCTCTATAGGATGGGAAGGCTTGATCTATGACCCCCATCTGGATGGCAGCCACAAGATCGACCACGGGCTGCGCATCGGTAGACGCCTGATGTTGGATATCGCGGAAATAGGTTTGCCCATAGGCATAGAAGCGCTGGACCTCATTACGCCGCAGTATTTACAAGACCTGGTAAGCTGGACCGCTATTGGCGCGCGAACAACCGAGTCGCCTACACACAGAAAACTGTCCAGCGGGATTTCGTCTGCCGTTGGCTTTAAGAATAATGTCGATGGCGGTCTTATGGTGGCAGTGAATGCTATTCGCTCGGCATCGGCTACTAATAGTTTTATAAGTGTTACGGATGAGGGCAAGGTGGCTCTATTTCGTACCGAGGGCAACCCTCACTGTCATGTCATATTAAGAGGGGGCAAGTCGCCCAACTATGATGCTGCAAGCGTGGCCGATTGTGAGAAAGATCTGCAGAAGGCGGGGCTGGCTGAAAATATCATGATCGATTGCAGTCATGGAAATTCGAACAAGGATCATAATAATCAGAAGCTGGTTCTTGAAGAAGTTGCCGATCAGGTTCGTGCTGGCAATAAATCGATTATCGGCGTGATGATCGAGAGTAACCTGGAAGAAGGTAATCAGCCGATTCCCGACGACCTGGATGATCTGAAATACGGGGTCTCGATCACCGACGCGTGTATCGATTGGGCGACGACTGAGGTACTGCTGCGTGATTTTGCGGGGTCAATCTCAGAGGCACTGAAGTCGCGATCTGCCTAATTGCTAGATGCCCGGCGCGGGCTATGCTTAGAACGCGCTGGGCATAGAGGCCGTATCACTTCAGGCTAGGTCTTCAAGACTGCGGCAAGGCTGTTAGCAAGATACTCTATGTTGGAATCGTTGATGCCTGCAACATTGATGCGGCTGGAGTTCACCAGATAGATGCTGTAGTCATTGACTAGCGACTGCACCTGATCCACGTTCACTCCGAGGAAGGAAAACATGCCTTTCTCCCTTTCGATAAAACTAAAATCCTGATCGATACCAATCGATTGAATCTGTCTTACGAATTGCGCGCGTAATCCATTGATGCGGTCGCGCATCTCCGTCAACTCTGTATCCCAATGGCTGCGTAGCGCGTCATCAGAGAGAATTAACTGCACGATAGCGGCACCGTGATCAGGTGGCATGGAGTACATGGCTCTTGCTCCAGCAGCGATCTGGGTCGTTGCTACAGCGGCAGCTGCTTCATTCTCGCTAATCAGAGTCATGGCGCCGGTGCGTTCGCGGTACAGTCCAAAATTCTTCGAGCAAGAGCTGACGATTATTAGTTCTGGCAGCGTCTCGGCCAAGAGGCGTGTGCCGTATACATCTTCCTCGAGGCCATCTCCCAAGCCCTGGTAGGCTAGATCGATAAATACGGTGAAGCCCTGCTTCAGCGCAACATCGTGGATCTGTTGCCATTGCTCCGGGTTTAGATCGGCACCGCAGGGGTTATGGCAGCAGCCGTGTAGCAAGACGACATCACCGCTGCCAATCTTGCTCAGGCATTCGATCATCTCATCGAACTTTACGCTGTGACTGTCATAGTCATAGTAAGGGTATTCTTCAATCTTGAGTCCGGCTGAGCCTAGCAGTGGGATGTGATTTGCCCAGGTTGGGTTGCTGACCCATACAGTGGCATCGGCGTTTGCCGACTTGATGAATTCGGCGGCGAGTCGCAGGCCGCCACAACCACCCGGTGATTGCACGGTAATGCGTCGCTTACCCAGACTGTCGTTGAGTGTGCTGCCTAAGAGCAGCTCTGCTACGACCGCGTTGTACTCTGCGGAGCCGGTCGGGCCCACATAGCTTTTCGTGATCTGAGAATGCCATATCATGTCTTCGGCTTTCTTCACCGCCGCCATAACAGGGGTGTCGCCGTTTTCATTTTTGTAGATGCCGATTCCCAAATCTATTTTTTTGGGGTTGTTGTCGGCGCGGTAGCTAGCCATGAGTCCTAGGATGGGATCTGCGGGTAGAGCCGGAAGTGATTGGAACATGATATTTACTCTATCTTCTCTGGTGGGCTTTGAGGGTGTTTTGCAGCAGTGAGGCGCGAGTCATTGGGCCTACGCCTCCGGTTACATAGGTAATATAGGAGCATTTATCTTTTACGTTGTCGAAATCGACATCGCCGACATTTCTAAAGCCTGATTTTTTCGTGTCATCGGGCACTCGAGTCTGTCCTACGTCGATAACGACTGCGCCTTCCTTGACCATGTCGGCGGTAACAAATTCTGTCTTGCCTATGGCGACAATGAGAATGTCAGCGCTGGCGCACAGTGCGGCCAGATCTTTGGTGCGGCTGTGTGCAATTGTTACCGTTGCATTGCCTGGGTTGGTATTACGCGACATAAGCACGGCGATCGGCGTGCCAACGATGTTGCTGCGGCCCAAAACTACACAGTGTTTACCTTCTGTATCGATCTCGTAGCGGCGTAACAATTCCATGATGCCATTGGGTGTCGCCGATATAAAAGTAGGGAGGCCGAGATTTAGGCGGCCAACGTTCTCCGGGCAGAAGCCATCGACGTCTTTTACTGGATCGATAGCCAGAATGATCTTGTTCTCGTCAATATGCTTAGGCAGCGGCAGCTGCACGATGAAGCCGTCGATGGCGTCATCCTTATTCAGCTCGTCAACCTTGGCCAGCAACTCCTGCTCACTTATAGAGTCTTCCAGGCGGATGGTAGTTGACTCGAATCCTATTTCTTCACAGTCCTTAACTTTAAAAGCGACATAATTTTGTGAGGCGCCGTCGTTACCGACTAGAACCGCCGCGAGGTGAGGGGCCCGTTGACCATCCGCCCTTAATTGGGAGACAGTCTGAGCTATCTCTTGACGAATTTGCTCCGAGCAAGACTTACCATCAAGTAGTTGCATTGTGATCTTTCCAGTGTGGTTAGAGAGCCCGTTATCCGGCCCGAATACTCTAGCGCGTTCTAATCAAATTGCGCTGGGAATTGCGTTGTCTGAAGTGACGCTATGATAAACGAGCGGCCAGATTAGCTCAAGCGTGGCGGGCCAGGATAGCCAATACTGTGGCTACCATTTGCCGGTATTTTCCATACTCTTCCAGGGCTCTTGAGCGGGCAGGGGATCGCCGCGCTGCAGAAGCTCGATAGAGATATTATCCGGGGATCGAATGAATGCCATATGGCCATCCCTGGGCGGCCGATTTATCCTGACGCCCGCGTCCATCAAATTCTGGCAGCAGTCGTAGATGTTCTCTACGGCATATGCGAGATGTCCAAAATTGCGCCCCTCGCCATATTCTTCAGGATCCCAGTTATAGGTTAGCTCGACCTGGGCTTCTTCATCGCCTGGGGCTGCGAGAAAGACCAGACTAAATCGGGCCTCCTCGAAATCGCGGCGGCTTAGTAGTTTGAGCCCTAACTGCTCGCAGTAAAACTCTAGAGATTTGTCGAGGTCAGTCACTCGAACCATGGTGTGAAGGTATTTCATAAGGGATGCTCGTTTAGTGGTTTAGTCTTTGTTAGCGGCCTAGAACAGCACAACCGATCGAATGCTCTTGCCTTCATGCATCAGATCGAATGCCTTGTTAATGTCTTCGAGGGGCATGGTGTGTGTAATGAGTGGGTCTATCTGGATCTTACCATTCATATACCAGTCTACGATTTTAGGTACGTCGCTTCTGCCTCGAGCTCCCCCGAATGCCGAGCCTTTCCATGCTCTACCGGTGACCAGTTGAAACGGCCGAGTCGATATTTCTTGTCCGGCGCCAGCCACTCCGATTATGTAGGATTCGCCCCAGCCCTTGTGGCTGCACTCCAAAGCCTGCCGCATGGTAGTGGTATTGCCTATACACTCAAAGGAATAGTTGACACCACCATCGGTCATATCGATTATCGCTTCGGTAACGTTATCGACGTTCCGCGGGTTAATGAAATCGGTCATACCGAATTCACGCCCAAGCTTCTCTCGATCGGGGTTGATGTCTACGCCTATGATTCGATCGGCGCCAACCATTTTTGCCCCCTGGATCACATTCAGCCCGATACCTCCCAGCCCGAAAATGGCAACTGTGCTACCCGGCTCCACCTTCGCATCGAAAGCTACGGCGCCCACTCCTGTGGTTACACCGCAGCCGATGTAGCACACCTTATCGAAGGGTGCGTCGGAGCGTATCTTGGCGACGGCGATCTCAGGTAGTACGGTGTAATTGGAAAATGTAGAGCAGCCCATATAGTGCAAGATGGGCTTGCCATCCAAAGAGAAGCGACTGCTGCCATCGGGCATTAGGCCCTGGCCCTGAGTGGCGCGTATAGACTGGCAGAGATTAGTCTTGGGGTGCAGGCAAAAATTACATTCACGGCACTCGGGTGTATACAGGGGAATGACGGTATCCCCGACCTGCACTGAGGCGACACCGGGGCCGGTTTCAACGACTATTCCAGCACCCTCGTGTCCCAGTATGGCGGGGAAGGCGCCTTCAGGGTCATCGCCGGAGAGGGTAAAAGCGTCCGTGTGGCACACGCCGGTAGCCTTGATCTCGATTAGTACTTCACCGGCCTTGGGGCCTTCCAAATCGACTTCGACGATTTCAAGAGGTTTGCCCGCTTCGAATGCAACCGCAGCGCGTGATTTCATGAATAGCTTCCTTGTTTTAGATGAGTTAGCAACATTGTAAGAGCCTTGTGCCATAGCAGCAACTTATTGAGAATTCGTCTGACCTGGTAGAGGCAGGGTTTGCCGCTAAGAACTGGAGCTTGCTGCTAGATGCGAGTATTATCGTGCGCTTAATTCAGGGGCTAGCGCTAAGCATGATAAGGTTCGCTCTGCCATTAGGGAAAGCTAGCTTCTTCGCTCGTCACAGGTCGATTACGAAGCTCTGCCCAACAAGCAGTAGTTCTCATGGTGGTCGGGCCATCACTGTGCACTCTCGCATTTAATTCATCCTTGCAGCCTACTGCACAGGCAGTGCTCACGGGTTCGTTCTCGCTTATGGAAATCGCAATAGCAGCATTCGTAATATTCGTTGGCTCGTTTATTCAGAGTTCAATCGGATTTGGCCTGGCCATCGTTGCGGCTCCGGTACTATTTTTCATCGACCCGCTTTATGTGCCTGCGCCCATTACTATCTCGGCGTTGACACTGTCTGTAGCGAATTCTTATAGCCACTGGCGCTCGATATCGTTTCACGGATTACGCTTCGCGATCCTGGGGCGAATACCAGGAACTATTTCTGGAGGCTTACTGCTGCTGTGGATTAATCAGCAGGCGTTGGCTTTGTGGTTGGGGATTTCGGTGCTTGTCGCGGTAGCTCTGAGTATGAGCAATATTGTCTTTAAGGCGAATGGTAAATCGCTTTTCTGCGCAGGCTTTCTTTCTGGGTTCATGGGCACTAGCTCGTCGATAGGCGGTCCGCCGATGGCGCTAGTGCTGCAGCATCAAGAGAATGACTTTATCAGGGCGAATCTAGCAGCTTTCTTCGTCGTGAGCTGTCTGATGTCTCTAGTCATGCTGTCGAGTATCGGGCGCTTCGGTATGGAGCATATTATGATCTCCTTGCCCTTAATGCCGGCTACCCTTGCAGGGTACTGGTTAGCCATGCGCACCATGCACAAGATTTCCCATCAGAATCTGCGCCGATTCTCTCTGGGGCTGTGCGCTGTAGCGGGGCTCGCAGCCACAGCTTCCTATTGGTTCTAGGCCAAAATTGGATCGGCTGCGGTGCGGGGCTTAATTAGTGTTAAGCGCTGCCGTGGTAGCGCGAGACAGGCAACAGCCTAAAAGGCTTCTATGCAGTATGAATAGAGGTCTCTTTTATGCGTTACTGTAAGGCTGCTATCAGTAGTAGTGTTTGCTAATATAAGTGTCAGAAAAAGAACCACAGCACAGTGGTTGGGGGTAGAAGATACATGGCAGATTGGCCCATCGAGATTAGCGTGAAATCCTTTAGCGACGCCTGGCCCCTGGAAGGGGAGTCTTTCTGGCGTAGCGTCTTTGAGATGCACAAAGATAAGATGGAGATTAAGAATCCAAACATTGCCATCGGCAACCTCGAGAAAATATTTTCAGCGACGTTTAATCTTGCTAATAGCAAGGGCTTTCAGGCCATGAGCCTGCGCGATCTTAGTCGCGAGACCGGCATAAGTATGGGTGGCTTGTACGCCTACATTGGGAGCAAGAATGATCTGGCCTCAGTAATCGAGGGAGTCTTAAGGAATACCATCGAGCAGATTTCAGGAGGCTTGGCCGCCTATGAACTGGAACCCATAGAGAGCCTGCGAGCTATCGTCTTCGGCGAAATTTATGCCATGGAGAAGTTAAGCCCCTGGTATTATTTTTGCTTCATGGAGTTGAAGGGGCTGCCTCGCGAACAGCAGCTGCAAACCCTTGAGTTAGAAGTGCGCTTCGAAGGGATTCTAATGAATGCGATACACTCTGGAGTTGAGGCCGGGCAATTTATCTGTGAGAAGCCAGAGCTACTGGCTTCTCAGGTGACGGCACAGTTACAGCAATGGCATCTGAAGCAATGGAAGTTTAAGCTGCGGGACATTGGTACGCAGGCTTACGCACAGTTTGTCTTTGAAACTTTGCTGAAGAGCCTGGAATACCAGGGCGAGTTAAATAAAAGCATTGCCGCTAAAGACGCGTCAAGTGCAGGGGCAGAACGCTCAGCGGTAGCTTAACTGTTTTCGGCTCTCAGTCCTTGTTTCTGCGCATAGAAGGCGCGAATTTCTTTCATGTCTGCTTCCAAGTCGCCGGTAGGGTAGAAGAAGTCAGCAAATCCCCCCTCTTTCTGCTTTGCATCCACGTAACCCATTAGGATAGGCACTTCGGCGTTGTTCGCGATATGGTAGAAACCGGTCTTCCAGTGCGCGACTTTGCTTCTTGTCCCTTCGGGCGGAACCAGCACCACGAAGGTCTCGTTGTCTTTGAATTGCTTCACCACATCAAACACGACATTGTGCGACTTTGCCCGATTGATCGGGATGCCTCCCAGCCATTTCATTAGGCCCGAAAAGGGGAAGGGGAATAGGGTGTGCTTTCCCATCCAGTACAGCTGTAATCTTAATTCCAATACCACCAGTAGCATCAATGGGAAATCCCAGTTGCTAGTATGAGGTGCGCCAATCAACACATATTTTGGAACCGATACTTTGCTCCCCACAGCTTTCCAGCCAGTAAGCTGGAGAATCAGTATCGCGAAGAAGCGTAGTACGGGGGTGACTATTGGAGTAGAAAAAATTGTGGTTCGCATTGACGTCTGTTCCGGCTAAACGGCAGCGAGTATAGCAGTGCTTGACGGGTGTAAGCTAGAGGCCGAATACGCCTGGGCAAGAGGTGTATTCGGCTCGAGTTGAAAGCGTTATTCGTAGTGAAAAGTAACGGTAAAATATTCTTTTCGCTTTGCCTTAACGCTTATGCAGTCGACGTAGCCCCGGGCGCTCAGGAATCGACTGGGCTCAAAGAGACTCAAGGAGTAACCTCTGCGGCTAATCAGTCGTTTGCGCGGATAAGTTATAACATCGTTTATATAGACTGTGCCGCGATCGATGCCTGTAAAGCTAATTCCGCTAAGAGCTCGGTTGGGATAGGGGTTGGTGACTATGCGAGTGCGCCGTGAGCTTTCTCCGCGAATCGGTTCGCTAGTTACGCTTTTGGCGCTGTAGCCGTTGTCGTGTCTATTGCCAAAGCTTCGTGATGAATTGCGTGAATCATGGCTGTACCCTCTGTCGCGACGTGAACTGACGGTCCTGTCTTCGGAAACATCTCGCGCTGCGTCCGATGCCAGATAGCTTGTGGCGATGCCGATCAATAGATACGATGCGTCGAGATTCCTGTTGTCATGATCCGCATAGGCTGTGCCCGATGCTATGATCAGGAATGCAGACAAGGAAAGTTATTGGGTACGCAGTGTCTTGTTCATCGCAGTTCTCCTGTTGTTAGCAGTCATAGTACGCTGTCTAGATGAACTGCAAATGAACGCTGCTGCGATTTTTGCGAGAGATGTTTTCTTGTGTAAATTTCTTAACTACTGTGTAAAGCCAGTTTGGGATAAGGCTATTCTGAGTCATCACCGAACAGGCGTTTTAATTCATCGAGTGCCTTGTCGGCCTCTTTTGTCGGTGTTGTGCTCTCAAGCTTGTCTTCTTCCACTTCTTCCCCAAACAGTTCGGCGAGGCTGGCCTTGGCCGCTATTGCGGCGGCATCGTCTTTCTTACTATAAGCCTTAGTGTTCACTTTAAAAAAGTCGCAGAAGTTGGCCTTTTCCTTGTCTAGCACGAAATCGGCTCTATCCTCGCTGCAGGCATCGGAGAGGCCGGGGGCATAACTCTTACAGGAGGTGCAGGCGTGGAGATCGGCCTTACAGGTGCTGCATTCTTCATAGCGAGAAAATGGCAGCAGCAAATTGAGCAGAGTTTTCCCGCATTTCCAGCATTGCATTGTGATGCTTTGGCTTCCCATGTTCTCAGAGCCTAGCTACCATTCTTGAAAGTGGGCTTGTACGTCGGGCTCGCACAATTGCTTGGTGCCGCCTTCTATCGTGCCTATGTAGAGAAAACCAATGATTTTCTCATCGGCGCTCAATCCCAGACCATCTTTGACGACCGAATTGTAGGCCAGCGAGCCTGTTCTCCACATAGCGCCCACGCCTTGTGCAAATGCCGCGAGCAACATGTTCTGGGTGGCTGCAGCTGCGGACAAATCCTGCTCAATCTGTGGCACCTTAGGGTGGGGCTTGTAGTTGGAAATACATACGACAATGAGCGGCGCCCGCATGGGCTTGCGGCGCAGCTTTTCCTGCGCGTTAGAGCCCAGGGATGCATCATTAGCAAGGCCGGCATCGACAAATAGATCCCCCAGCCTTATTCGTGAGTCACCCTTGATCAGCAGAAAGCGCCAGGGTCTGAGAACCGCGTGATCTGCCGCCCTAAAGGCTGCCTTGTAGATATTTTCGAGCATTTGCGGGGAGGGAAGAGGTTCGCTCAGTCTGGGAACCGAGCTTCTCGAATGTAGTGCTTCTAGTGCATCCATAGCGCGTATTTTCCAAGTCAATAGATGGCTATTTGCGAGCCACTCAGGGCAATGATGTTTGGGAATCAGATGAAGCATAAAGCAATCATAGATTGCTGGAAACCGTTGCCTCTGCGAATGGCTATTAACCACAGTTTAAGCAGGGTTATGTGTGGCGAGATTCATGATAATTATTCAGGAGACTGGTATACTTTTGCGCTATTCAGTCGATAGCAATTGGATAGGCTCTGTCAGTGTTGATGGCAGGCTTTTTCTAGGTTTTTCGACCAGGTTTTTAGGATTAGGCTGGAGTAGGCCTTGCAAAGAGAGTACTCAGGGTTTAATTATGAATTCGAAGGCAGATCTTATTGCGGTTGGCAACGACCGGCCAGTATATCCTCAGGATAAATCACGGTGGTTCGGGAGTGTTAAAAAGAAGACGCTGCGTCTGGCGTTCTCGTTTTATTCTCCCGACGGTAACGAAATTGCCATGCCTATCGCGAGCATGTCGGCTTATCTAAAGCGCGACTTCCCCCATGTTGAAGTATTGCTTGAGCCGGTTCTCATTCTGCGCGATGCGGAGAAATATTCGCCGGAGAACTATGCGCGCATGATTCAGGATCTGGATGCGGATGTGATCGCATTCTCGATCATGAGCCCGCACTGGTATCCGATGGAGCCCTACTTCGCCGAGATTAAAAAATTGATGCCAGATATGCCTATCGTTATCGGTGGCTATCAAGCGATGTTGTCACAAGAGCAGACTATTGAGAATCCTGATATCGATTACATTTGCGTAGGCGATGGTGAGTACGCCATTGGTAACTTGGTGCAGCATCTAATGGGCATGAAACACGGTCCCGCCGATGGCATGTGGGAAAAATTGATAGACGGGTCTGTCTATGAAACCGAAGCGCACCAGATTGGTGATTTAGCATCGCTTCCGTTCCCCGACTACGACGTCTTTGAAAAAGAAGACGGATTCAAAGACGTAAACTCCTCGATCTTTGGCCCGAAAGGGAAGTTGGTGTTACCGGTTATGACCGGCCGGGGTTGTCCCTATCGTTGCACCTACTGCTGTAATACCCCAATTCTTGAAGGCTGGAAGACCAAGAAGACCTTTCTTAGGAAGTACGATCCGCAGGATATGGTTGATGAACTCATCCGCCTGCGCGACAAGTATGGCGTAGGCTATTTCGAATTCTGGGACGAGCTTTTTCTTTCCAACTTGAAATTCGTGCGCGCATTCTTCGAGCTCTACAAAAAACAGATACGCCTTCCGTTCTCGATAAACTCGCGTGTCGAGGTGATGAACGAAGAATTCTGCAAGACCGCCGCCGAGGCAGGTTGTCACACGATCTGGTTTGGCATCGAAAGTGGTGATGAGCAATTCAGAGCGAAGATGCTTGGTCGTAAGATGACTAACAAGCAAGTTATCGAAGCCGCTGCCAACTGCAAGAAGGCAGGCATTAACCGGCTTACCTTTAATATTGTCGGTGCGCCACGCGAGAGCGCTGATAATATGCGCCAGACGCTGAAGCTAAACCAGGAAATAGCGCCAGAGCATTTCTTCTTCTTCCCCTACATACCACTGCGTGGGACTCCACTTTACAATATCGCGAAGGAAGATGGCTTGCTACTCACCGATAAGAGGGAGCTGCACTACCTTTCTGCGGCGAACGATCAGCAGTTCGTTCTCAACATGAAAGAGTGTCCAGAGCTGCTAACACAGGAAGATTACAACGAGATCTGCATGGAGATGCTTGCCTTTCAGCAGGCGAATAATCGTTTGAGCTATGACGATGAGCCCTGCAGCGCGACTGTTGAGGACAAGAGTTTTACCTTCGTTGAGGCTGCCAGCACCGAGGAGAAGGAAGCCGATTTGGCTGTGCCACCACCTGCTTCAAGCTCGTTACTGGGCGGCGTAAAGAACCTGTTTCGCAGTTAGGCCTTTAGGCCATATTCTCTGAAGAGTTGGCGAGTGTCTCATGCTCGCCCGAGAGCGCCTTGTTGACGGTTCGCAGAGATATTGCGGCCATCAGCAGGTTGCCACAAGCTGCCCCCGCGAAAAACCCCACCAAACCAAATAGCTGGCTACCCGCATAGGCCAGAGGTACGTAGAACAGGAAGAATCTGGCGGCGCTTAAGTAGAGAGCCGACATAGGCCTGTGTAAGGCATTCAGTGACGAATTGGAGAGTATGATTATGCCCTGCATGCCGTAACCCAGGGGCAAGATCCAGAGAAAGAGTTTGATGGTTTGGATAACTTCGGGGTCGTCAGAGAAGGTAGAGGCGATCACACCTGCTCCAAGTGCGAGAACTACATAGACTAGTAACTGCCAACTCAAAATGAATTTAATGGCTAGCCTGTAGGCTTTCTCCACGCGATCTATTTTTCCGGCACCAAAGTTTTGACTGATGAGCGGCGGCAGTGAGGAAGACATCGCTAATACAATGAGTGTGGCAATAGGCTCCAATCGGGCCCCGACACCGAATGCTGCAACGGCGCTGTCGCCAAAGCTTGCGGCAATGGCGGTCATGATGCCTGCCGCTAGGGGAGTCATCATATTCGCACCGGCTGCAGGTACTCCGATGCGCAGCATCTCTCGCCCCGATGACAGCATGACAGGCCTGCTCGGTAGAGAGCGACTGACAAGCTCTTTCTTAATGACAAGCAGATATATCAGATAGAAGTAGCCGACTCCCCAGGCTATTACTGTCGCCCATGCCGCTCCCTGGATGCCGAGTGCCGGAACGGGGCCGAGACCGAAGATAAAGATTGGGTCTAGAACCGCATTGATAAGGCCGGCGCCAGCCATCAAGATGCTCGGTGTCTTGGTATCGCCGCAGGCGCGCAGCACACTGTTGCCAGTCATGATGCAGACCACCATAATGCTGCCCGGAAACCAGACCACCATATATTCTCTGATCGCTGGCATAAGCGATTTACTCGCACCCATCACAGAGAAGATCTGCTCCATGAAGAACCAGCATAGGCCCACCACGATGGCAGCGAGCATCAAGGAGATATAGTTGATTACGGTAGAGGCTTCTTTGGCTCTCTCGTAATCAGACCTGCCCAGATACTTGCCAACGACAGCCGATGCGCCTATGCCAAGGCCTATGGCCAGACTCATGATGGTGAATGTAACCGGGAAGGTGAAACTAATGGCGGTGAGTGCTTCGGTGCCAAGGAAGCTGATGAACAGGGTGTCTACCAGGCTGAAGGTAAATAACATGAGCATGCCGATTATCATCGGTGTCGTCATGCGAATTAGGGACTTTTCAATGGAGCCTTCTGACAGGTTAAAGCTGTGCTTATTATTAGTTGAAGACATATAAATGCGGTATCCAGTGGGAAATTCCAAATCTGTCTCTACCTATCTCTTCATCAATATACCTTAGATTGCAATACAAATATCGACAGACACAGAAAGTTGCAATCCTAGACCGCGAGCCCTTTTCTTATCTTACTCAACTGCTTGTATATCTTCGGATTGCCGAAGTGCAACTCCTTGGCCTCGTTAAGGTTCGGGTTGCCGCTCTCACTAGCCAGCAGCCCACCGGCCTCCTGCAGTATGAGTTTGGCCGCGGCTAAGGTGAGTCGATTCTCATTGGCTGCGCTGCCACCCTGCATCCGATCTGCTGCTATCTGTATCATATCCAGCGCGGTACAGCCGGAAATTCGCGGGCTGGCTCCTGCTCTCATAAATTCTGACTGCAGGGCGATGGCTACGTCTTGGTATAATCCGTCTGGATTGATGCTGAGCAGGCTTCCCTGAATCTCTTTTCGATTGCCCACTCGTATTCTATGTGAATTCAGGCGAGCACCGGCGCCGCGTGTTGCGATGAACTCTTCTCGCAGAAGCGGGCAGAGGAATATCGCGTGTTGGACTGTGCCCTCGATCTGGCAGGCCAGAGATACGCCGAATTGGGTATAACCGGTGGCAAAGTTTCTATTGCCGACCAGTGGGTCGATAAGCCAAACGGTATTCTTGTTCTCACCCTCCCTAAGGCCGGAGGCGCGGGAATGGAAACTGTGCTCGGGATGGGCTTTCTCTAGGTGATAGATAATTGTTTTTTCGGCTTCCAGATCCATCGAGGTGAGAAAATTATCTGGATCGTCGTTGATTATTTTAATTCTATCGAGGCGATCACTACTGTGTGCTATGGCCTCAGCCGCGTCTCTTGCAGCTTGCAGTGCGATGTTTAACAAGGGGTGCATTACTGACTTCCTGACCATGCCAACAGGCAGCGGCCTCTTGGCTGTTTTTGGGCTAGAATCGAGTAGATGCAGCCCATCTTATTTGAGCCTGCAGGAGAATTCTTGAGGAATTATCCGTGTCCGCGAACTGCGCTACAGCTACCGAATTTTGGGGCTATGATAGCAAACAAAAGAAAGCAGAAGGAAACTATTCCAATGTTGGGCTATTCGGACGGAATTTAGCTGCTGTTGGCCCGCGGCATCGCTAGTATCCTGCTATAATTCGCCGCTCTTTTGGTCGGAATAGTAGTTGTACAATGTTTGATTTCAGTCAGGTCTCAGTAGTACTAGTTAATACCTCCCATCCAGGCAATATTGGCGCCACTGCGCGTGCCATGAAGAATATGGGTCTAAGCAAGCTGATCTTGGTTCGGCCGGAGGACTTTCCGAGCGGCGTGGCAGTGGGTAGGGCTGTGGGCGCTGTAGATATTCTCGATAATGCGAGGGTGGTCTCAAGTCTTCAGGAAGCTGTTGAGGATTGCGGGCTAATCATTGGTGCCAGCGCCCGCTCTCGAAATATTCCTTGGCCCATGGTGAATCCGGAACAATGTGCGCACAAGACAGTGGCCGAGGCCGGTGTAAACAAGGTTGCGCTGGTATTTGGTCGTGAAGACTCTGGATTGAACAACGAGGAGCTGCAGCTGTGCCATTTTCATGTGCAGATTCCCGCAGACCCAAATTACAGTTCCCTTAACCTGTCTGCAGCTGTGATGGTTGTTTGTTATGAGGTGCGGAAAGCCGCATTGGCCCTGGCAGAACAAACTGCCGTGGCCGAAGATGAGTTTTGGGACCAGGAAAAAGCCAATGGCGAACAGATGGAACATTTCTATGTGCATCTGGAACGGGTGATGACAGCAATTAAATTTCACGATCCGGAGAACCCGAGACAGCTTATGCCGAGAATGCGCCGTTTGTTTAGTCGCATCCGAATCGATGTAATGGAGATGAATATTCTTAGGGGCATCCTCAGTAACATCGAGTTTAGACTCGACAACGAGAAGAAGTTAGAGGCCGAGCTACAAGAAAAAAGCAAAGAGTAGAGCGGGGGGCGGTTCAGTAAGTCTAGTTTCTAGATTAGCCAACAGAACTGACTGTTCGGCGGAATCAAGAAAATCAGAAAGCGACAGGTGTAGTTGTTTACAGTGGCCAGACAGACTTTTTATTTCAGCGATGGACCCTATTTGCAGGCGATGCATGGCCTGCATGCGTCGGTGTCTGGCACTGAGGCCTTCGTAAAATTCATTGGGCAGCCGCATACGGGTAAGAGCGGGGTCTGTGAGAAGCTGGCACAGTTCATGCGGCATAAGGATTATCGCGTTATCTATTTCGATTACGCAATCGAATCGCCTGATATGCTGCGCAGCATGATAGCTAAAGTGCTCGATATTCCAGATACATCTAATATCTTTCGGCACTTGGAAGATAGCCTCGCGAGTACAGCTCAGAAGCCCTTGGTCATTATATTCGATGATGCGCACCAGCTAAGCGATATAACTCTGATTGAAATTTACAAACTCGCCGGGGTGCAGGTTGAGCAGAATCGGGTCATCAATATTGTCCTGTGTGGAGAGCCAGATCTAGAGAAACGTCTGAGCAGTAAGAAGGAATTCAGGCCGCTATTGCAGCATGTGTCTCACAACTTCTTACTCGAGCCGATGAATGCTGAAACTACATCTCACTTCCTGACAGCTTTTCTCGAGAAGATGAATCTTCCGGGTTTGCAGCTTGAGCCCGGGGCGAAGAGTCAATTCTATAAGTTGTGTAAGGGGTATCCAGGGCCGGCTTATTCACTGTGCCAGTTAATAGTTGCGCTACGGCGACATGACCTGGACTTGCAGCCTGTAACGAGAGAAGAGTTGCTAAAGGCACTTCGTAGTATCGATGGCGAGGAGCCGGTCCCGAGCAGTCAATCCAGGCAGGGCAATCGATGGCTGCTGGTGGGTCCAATCGTGGCGGTAATCGTCAGTGCCTTGCTAGCCTTGCTTATTCGACTACTGAACCCAGGTGAGGCTGAAAATGCCGGGGAGGGTAGGGTCGGCAGTATAGAGAATTCGCCTGCGCGTCAGGGAGCTCCCTCGGCGAGCCCATCGCCTTTCGCTGAGGATGAGGATGAGGATGTCGCCCCAGGCTCGCAAGCTGGCGCTAATGCAGCTGAGGATACTTCGGTTTACGATTCGAATCTTGCTCTTGTAGCGGGGCAGGAGAGAGGTATTGCGCAGGGCGCAATTACCGAACCCGAGTTTGAGCCGATGGTGAACGACCAGCCCATATTGTTTGTGCTGGATGATTCGCCGCGCAGCACTGAGCCTGCCCCACTAGCGAAAATCGTAGTCACCAGACCCATGCTGGCTCTCGATGATGAAGACGAAGTCACCGCTGCAGAGGCTGATTCTGCGCCAGCAGCAGCAATTCCTGCAGGCGCGATGGACCTCGATACACGGCAGATGGTGGGGAATTGGATAGACGCCTGGCAGGGGCAAAATCTAGATGAGTATTTTGCCAGTTACGATGTCGCCTTTGTCCCTCGCTATCATCGAAACAAGGAAGCGTGGCGCAGTAACAGAGAGCGCGTCATCGGCAATGCCAGTCAGATTACTCTGGGACTATCGGACTTCGTGATAGTGAGCGAAGACGAGAAAAGCATTGAGGTGCATTTCTGGCTTGCCTATAGATCACCAAGCTATCGTGACGATACGCGCAAAAAACTGATACTGAAAAAGCTGCCAGCCACGAATCAGAGCGCAGCAAAACTACTTATCCTCGAAGAAATTAATCTGGAAGTACGAGCTTGAGAATTACTAGTTAGCGTCGGCGCGGCTGCTGTCTCTGCCGCTTATTGCTGGGTTTCGCTTTCGGGATCAGGAACTTGTCGCCGTCGCCGATCAGGTCGGCCCTGCCCATTTCATGTAAGGCCTCCCTAAGCATCGGCCAATTCTTCTCGTCGTGGTAGCGCAGGAAAGCTTTCTGCAGTCGACGCTGATCGATATCTTTGCAGATGCTGAGCTTCTCGCTCTTGTAACGCACTTTTTCCAAGGGATTGCGTTCAGAGTAGTACATTGCGGTGGCGAGTGCCATCGGCGAGGGATAGAAAGTCTGCACCTGATCGGGTTTAAAATTTCTTTCCTTAAGCCACATGCTGAGATTCAGCATGTCCTCGGCATCACTTCCCGGGTGGGCAGCTATGAAATAAGGGATTAGATACTGTTCCTTGCCTGCCTTCTTCGAAAACTTATCGAACAGAATTTTAAATTCATCATAGGCTGAGATTCCCGGCTTCATCATCTTGGAGAGGGTCTTGTCTTCGCTGTGCTCCGGGGCGATTTTTAGGTAGCCGCCGACATGATGGGTAACCAGTTCTTCGACATACTCGGGGTCTTTCAGGGCCAGGTCATAGCGCAGTCCTGAGGCAATCGCTACGCGTTTTACCCCGGGGATCGCTCTCGCTTTCCTATAGAGTTGAGTGGTAGGGCTATGATCGGTGTTCAGGTGTTTACAGATGTTGGGGTAGACACAGGAGAGTCGTTTGCAGGTTTTCTGAATTTTCGGTGACTTGCAGTTCAGCTTATACATATTTGCTGTCGGTCCGCCAAGATCTGAAATCGTGCCGGTGAAGCCAGGAACCTGGTCTCGAATCTTCTCGATCTCACGCAGTATCGAATCTTCCGATCGGCTCTGAATGATGCGGCCCTCGTGTTCGGTAATAGAACAGAAGGTACAGCCGCCGAAACACCCGCGCATTATGTTTACGGATGTCTTGATCATGTCGTAGGCAGGGATTCGCGCATCACCATAGGATGGATGTGGTCGTCTCTGATAGGGCAGGTCGAAGATCCAGTCCATCTCGTCGGTTTCCAGTGGAATCGGAGGCGTGTTTACCCAGACTTCCTGTGTGCCATGCTTCTGTATCAGCGGCTTGGCATTGTAGGGGTTGGCTTCCTGATGCAGCACGCGGGATGCATGGGCATACAATGCCGGGTCATTTGTCACTTTACTGAAAGAGGGTAGGCGAATATAAGAGGTCTGGGAATCGAATTCCTCCTTGCGCTGCAAGGGTAGAGGAATGATTCGAATCGCCTGCTTGCCAGTCTCATCACCGCCATTGGCGCCATCGAGAGATTCGGCATTAGGTTTCGAGTCGGTTTTCTTGTCGTGGAAATCATAGGGATTGGGGATGTCGTCAATCTTCGACGGCCAGTCGATACGGGTGGAATCTATCTCGGTCCAGCCCTGGGGTGCTTCTGCTTTAATTCTGGCAGTGCCGCGCAGGTATTCCATTTCGTCGGTAGTCCTGCCGGCGGCAAGTTGATGCGCCACTTCAACCAGAGCTCGCTCTGCGTTTCCGTACAATAGGATATTTGCATTGGAGTCGATTAATACGGAGCGTCTCACGCTGTCGCTCCAATAGTCGTACTGTGCGATGCGCCGAAGACTGGCCTCGATGCCGCCAATGACTATCGGTGTGTCGTAATAAGCCTCTCGGCAACGCTGACTGTAGACAATGATCGACCTGTCGGGGCGCCTGCCCGCGTCACCGTTGGGTGTATAGGCGTCATCGCTACGCATGCGCAGGTCGGCGGTGTAACGATTAATCAGTGAATCCATATTGCCGGCGGTGACGCCAAAAAATAGATTGGGCTTGCCGAGTATCTTGAACGGGTCTGTACTATCCCACGCGGGCTGAGAAATTATGCCGACTCTAAACCCTTGGGCCTCAAGCAATCTTCCTATTACCGCCATGCCAAAGCTCGGGTGATCTACGTAGGCATCACCGGTAACGATAATTATGTCGCAGCTATCCCAGCCCAGCTGATCCATTTCTTCCCTGGACATAGGCAGATAGGGGGCTGTATCGAAGCACTCTGCCCAATATTTCGGGTAGGAAAAAAGCTTCCGCGGTGAGTGTGATAGATCGCTGCGTTGAGAGCTCTTGTTGGATTTTTTTGACATACTTCTAGTGACTCGAATTTAGTAAATGCAATATTGATGGGCGAGAAGGTTTCAGTCTCGCGCTTATAAAAACTGGTCTAGGGGGAGCTGGTCTCCATTTACCATCAGCATGCTGTTCTGCAGGCTGGCTTCGATTATTATTCTGCCGTTTGAGACTGTCAGATAGCCTTGCTGAACATAGGGGTCAATTAATCCGGCTAGCGGGCTGCGTAGGATTGCTTCCAGATCAAGGGATATGTCGAGTGTTATATTCAAGGCTGCTATCGCGGCATTGGTATCGACTTCTGAAAGATCGACTAATGTTTCTAGTCCTGTCCACTCTATGCGTAGGTCAGCAGTGTGATCGCCATCGAAGGCGTTTGCTGTAATAAAATTATTTATCTCCAGAGGGTTCTGCAGAACGATGAGCAGCAGTTCTTGCCCCAGGAATAGAAGTTCCTCGGAATAGACTTCGGGGTCTGCATTGAATTCAGTTTGTAGCTCGTTGAGCAGGCGGTAGTAGTCCTGCAGCAGTTCATTTTTTAACTGTTTGATTTCGCTGCGCCAACTGAGCGAGCGAACGGGCAGGCCACCTTCGATGATTGCAATACTTAGAGTCTGATAGATTTCACTGCTCTGGGGATCCGCAGGTGAGCCATTCAGCCCGTAGTCGACAATGATGTCTGATATTGAAAACGAAACAGGTGCCGTGCTACTTAGTGATGGGATGGAGAGAGTGGCGCTGCTATTTGCGAGCATGTCGTTCAGTTGAGAGGTTATGCTGGTGATGGCCAGCCCGGCAACAACAACATTGGAGTTGGCTGCATTCTCGGTAACTGCCAGTTCTCCCATGTTGACGACGAAGCGGGCCGACTGGTCAGAATCCACATGGATGCTCGCGTTCAGTCCATCGAAATTCATTTCTCCCTGTGTGCCGCTATAGTTGACCTCGCTGACATTCATGTCGAGCTGAACAGATTGATCGAAACGCACCAGAAGGTCGGCCATTATATCTGGCAAGGGAAACGAGAGCTCGGCAATAGCTATATCGAATAGATCGTTGCGAATACCGGGTTTGATATTGGCGTAGGCAAGCCCTATCCCAAGCCCATTTTGGGTTTGTAGTAGTGGTCCGTGATCGATATCGAAGTCCATCACCAGCGCGATGGCGTCTGTGCCTATGGGTGTGAAGATTAACTCTATGCTGGCCGAACTTCGAAACCAGCCGCTGTTAATTTCATTGCGACGAATCTCTAGCTGGCTCTCGGCTTCTGGCGGAATGAGCTCTATGAGCCTATCTATAGTCGCTTGCTCTATCCCTGCGCCTATAACACTTGGCGCCACGGTAAGCAGCAGCGTGATCAATGCGACGGCGCAGACTAATACTTTGCTTGAGAGTGATTTCATAGCTGCCTGAGTTGTTTGCGCTGGCTTAAAGCCGCCTGGTGAGAAGCGGTCCACTATAGCAGAAATAGCCGTGAAATTTTCGCGTTTACGCGTCGATTGCCGTGATTTTATAGGCGCAGCGCCTCGCGCCAGCTAACAGATGGTCGGTGCGTGTTACGACGGCCTTGCCTTCGAGGAGTCGCTGAATTAGATCGAGCTCAGTCTTGCAAAATTGCTGGCTGCTCTTGGCAGCAGTGCAGATAGGGCAATGATTCTCTATAAGCATAAAACCATCGGGTAATAGGCGCACCTCAGCCATGTACCCTTCAGCGCTGCGCAATTGTGCGAGCCTCTCGATCTGGAGTTGAAGGCCGGGTTCGGAGGCGCCGAGTTGCTTACGGTACTGCGCCTCTATTTTCTCGCTGCGTTGTTCAATGAGTTGGTTCAGGCTCTGCTCGCCAAGAGTAGAGCGTATGACATCGATAAGCTCGATGGTGGTTTGAGAGTGCATATCGGGGAAGCGGCCATGGCCGGCAGCGCTAAGTTTCCACAGATGGACGGGGCGCCCCCGAATTTGCCGTTCTTCCTGAGTCTGTCCCACAATACCCTTAGATTCCAGCTCGGCGAGATGCTGGCGAACTCCCATCGTGGTCATATCTAATTGTTTTGAAAGGATTTTTACAGATTGCGGCCCTCGCGTTTTAAGGCGCTGCATGATGCGATCTTGGCTCTTTGGCAGTTCCATGGTGTTGGCTCACTACTAATTTAGCTGCGTACTATCTCTTTAGTCGGCATTTTAATTAAAGTATTTACTTTGTTTAAAACTTTCGGTGCGTTTTTATTGATAGTAAACAAAATACTTTACTAAATTGAGCTTCACCAACAAATAAAAGACTTAGTAATACAAAAGCTTAAATAAATACAGCTAAGCGCAAACAGTTTGAGGGTTGCTGAGCTGTTTCTGCGGGCGGTGATGCCCGAATTTCTGCGCTAGGGGTGCTGGTGAGGCGACTGGATATGAGGGTAGGCTGCATACCGGCAATGACAGTAGCTATTTAGGTGTCTAGCCTCATTTGGATATGGGGTATTCCATCCTCATTATAGGGCTCCGACTGCGTCTCGAACCCCAGCTCGGTATAAAACTTCTGTAAATACTGTTGTGCCGATATAGTGATAGCCGTCTCAGGCCAGTGCTGTCGGCTAAAAGCGAGGGATTGCAGCATCAAGGCTTTTCCAAGCCCACCACCGCGGGCCGACTTCCGAGAAACTACTCTGCCGATAGAGGCACCTTTGTACTTAACTCCCGGCGCAAGCAATCGCGTGTAACAAATAAGCTCTGGAGCACCGCCATCCTCCGCGGCAGCCAGGTGTCCCATAATATGCAAGGCCCCCTGGTCGAAGCCATCCACATCCTGATAGACACAGTCCTGCTCGACGACAAAGATCTCGGAACGAAGTCGCAAAATTGCATATAGGTCATGCGTGCTCAGCTCATCGAACCGCTTACAGATCCAAACTACAGTATTGTCCATCGCTTCAAACCACTACCCGCTATTTTCAACCAGCGCCATTCTATCTCAAGTAGGATGAAGATGTGATCGGCAGCGAGGCTACAAAAACATACCGACCCGATGCTATACTGCGGCCCACAAGCCCCGGTGGCACAGCTGGATAGCGCGGCCCCCTCCTAAGGGGCAGGTCAGAGGTTCAAATCCTCTCCGGGGCACCATATATAGGGACTTGTAGCCAGTTTAGTATTCTTACTTCTTCCAAATACTTTTTGTGTGACCAATATGTCGCCCTCCTATCAATACTTCAATCGATGCCCGTCAATATTCAACCTAGTTTAGCCAGCACCCCACCCTGGGGGGCACACCCCGATAAGTCAGAATGGTTCCATTGCACCCGTATACATACTATTTAAACCCCTTGTATATAGCAGGTATGCCAACCCTTTATAGCCTCCAAATGCAGCGAATTGGGCCTATCTGGGGCTTATACCTTGCTAATCAGCCTTAATATCTCTCAAGTTATACCTGACAGCCTATATCTATAGTATCTTTTGGGTATGAATATAAAACAGCTCTTATCTGCAACCATTTTCTGCCGCTATTGCGGATTTATTATGAAGAAAAAAATTAGAAAGATTCTCAAAACCCTCAATACATAATTATGCAATCTGTAGAATCTAAAATTCATTGGACAAAACTCCGCGCTAATCAATGGCGGGACAGGGCAGTATTTGTCTTGGTGATTTCTGTAATTGGTCTAAGCTTGCCCGATTTATACCTTTTTGCCGATCCGTTGAGTTTAATACTCGTATTCGTTCCAACTCTCCTAACTGCAGAGATATTAGAACGGCTATATAAATTACCCTTTAATGTTACTTTACTGACTTTAGCAATACCTATGGGTATGGTTGGTTCCGCTATTGGCCTAGTAACTGTTTTTTCGGTTTTTAATTCAATCGAAGTAAATGTGCAAACAGTAAGTTCCGCCACGAGCATTCTCCTGCTTACAGCTTTTTTTGGACTAATTCTCTGTGTAATTGGACATTTATTGAGTAAAGATGACGATTCTTCTTTCACAATCGCATCCATGGGAATAAAAACATTTATATCCCTAATATTTGTTAACTTTGGGTTTATTTTCTGGATTATATTCTCGAGTGGTAATCCAATAATATTTCTAAGCCTAAAGCCGCTGCTACTAGCCTTTGGGCTGACAGCTTCATTTCAGCTTTCGGGGAAAAAAGAGAAAGGATTTTCAGAGAATGCCGCCGATGCATCTTTAGCAGTTATTGTAATAAGCATCATGATTGGACTTATCATGCTTTATTCTAATTTTGGTAGTGACCAAAATTATCAATATATGCATAAAGATCGATTTACGGAATTAGCAAATTATGCAAACTATGGATTATTTTACGGATGTAGCCTATACATTTTTTCTTTCCTACTTTCGCTTTATACGAATGAATTTTATAAGATCAATTTCAAGCTAAAGAACTGGCATTTAGTTGAGGCATTCAGCTTCTATGTTTTTATGACATTAGCTGCACCAAGTTTATTTGAATTAGTATGACGTTTTTAAAAATGAAATTGATTCAAGGTGGCTAAGCAGATTATTCTTCAGTCAACGCCTTAATAGCCTCCAAATGCAGCGAATTGGGCCTATCTGGGGCTTATACCTTGCTAATCAGCCTTAATATCTTTCAAGCTATACCTGACAGCCTATATCTATAGTATCTTCTGGGTATGAATATGAATTTGAAGAAGCTAAGTAAATTCTTACGGCCTTTAGTCCTTGCGGTGTTTAGGGCAGCTTTGATTTTAGCGACTGGAATACTTCTCGGTTCTTGTTCATCATTGGTCAAGCCCAGCTTCAATCGAATGAGTGAGGCTGAACTCACAGCCTACAACCTAACGGTCGCCAGCCCAGAACAGGTAACCTGTATGCAAGTGCAGATTGGCAGGAACCAAGATAGCGACAAAATATGCGGAACACTGGAAGAAATTCAGCGTAGCATCCAACCAGTCTTACCCGGTGCAAAAATTAACACTCTGCAGGTTTTTTCTCCGATTGAATCCGACAAAAATTCACGAAGCACCAACCCTCAGCTGAAGCCCACTGTTCGAAGGCCACTTTAATTGTGCAAAAGCTTAATCAGCATCCATAATCGTTACAGTCCAATGCCTATCCACTGGCTCTTCAACCTAGATAGCTGCACCCCCTGTTTCCTAGTAACCGCTCACCCAGCACCCACCCTAGGGGCATACACCGATAAGTCATGATGGTTCCATTGCTCCCCTCTACAGTCTATTGCGGACGAACGGTTAGTTATTTTGAACAACCAATAGCGAATATTGTACGCCCGCTGTCAAGTTCGCTTTAACTATCTAGCAAATAACTTCAGCATCTATTAAGGAAAAATAAATGCTTGAATAGCATTCAGGAATATCTAACGAAATATTGCAATACGGTCTGCTCCTCCTATTCCACCGACCCAATATTCGTCATCTACATCGATAACAACAGTGCCTATTGGAAAGACATCAAGGCTAGGTATTACACGAATAGTTTCGATGTTCAAATTTTCAGGGTTAGCTTTAAGCAAGTGAGTAACTGGAGAGTCAATTATGCCGATGGAACACCCTTGGCTAGGGGTGCAATTCCTATCATGGGCGGCAAGCAAAAGTTCACCCTCGTCAGACCAGCGAATATTATCAATTGAATAAGTACTATCCACCTGTATTAACTGCGAAGAATTCTGTCGCGAAAGCTTTGTCAGACTTGTTCCAAGGTATGCGGCAACAAATATAGTAGAGCCATCTGATGAAGCTACTATTCCGTTTGGTCCTGCCATTTGACTTCCAGCAATAATCTTCCAACCTTGTCTATTCGACCATTCCCAAACTTCCCCTGCCCCCCGATTAGGGCTTCCTGGGGGCGGGAGATGAGTTGCTGCAATTTTATTGTCGGGAAGTGCTGTGACCGCATTAAATCTTTCGACTCCATCGGGAGCTTCCACACAGCCCACCCATCGGAGTGACGGCTTATCATCATTAATCATCAAAGAAAAAACTTCAATCGCCTCTCGATACCCATGACCGACAACGTATAGTAAATATTCATCCTCTCCCATTTCCTGAATGGAAATTCCATGGGGTTGAAAAGTATTAATTATTCTAGGACAGTCACCAAACATTTCTGTATCAAGCTTTGCTTCCAATGCATTAAGAGGAAATAATTCAGTTACATTTCTTGTATTTTTATCTATTGCATAAAGTTGACCCTCAGAATCAGATATTCTCCCTGAAGCGATTACAAAATTACTATTCGGTATCCGAATTAAATCTTCAGCTTGATTTACTCCGCAAATAAACTCCAATTCATCAGTAGGCGCACAGTTTTCTTGAGCGTTATTGGTTGCTGATATTGTCAAAAAAAATATAAAGAATCCAAGCTCCTTTAATATACCAATATAGGAATTTTTAGCGTATGAGCATATAGCTTTCATGTTTTTCCTTACTTAGTTGACTTTTCTTTGCCTTCAGAAGTATTGATAGCACTAAAAATTACAGTACCAGAATGCTTACATATTTGCTTCTGAATTTGTCAAAGAGAGGGCTTAGAAGCGTTTAATTTCCCCCGAGCTCCCTAGTAACCGCCCAGCCGGCACCCCACCCAAGGGTTAGACCCCCGATAAGTGAGAATGGTTCCATTGCACCCGTATACATACTATTCCGAAAGTCAGGTTACCGGCTGATCTCAACTACTTAACACTCCAAAACCTCTAAAAATGTAAAGTCACTAGTATATATACGAGGAGGGGGTATGGTTTGGAGGAAGCCTATGAGGAGGTGAGGACAGATTAACCTATGTAGTTACCATCGTCTCCAGCCACCTTAATTAGCCATCCATCAATACCCGAG
>JAQWZF010000003.1 GCA_029253585.1 Gammaproteobacteria bacterium | reverse complement strand
AGGCCTACTTCTTCAGAAATAACAGTACCACCGGTTAGGATAGCGATGTCTTCCAGCATGGATTTTCTGCGATCGCCAAAACCTGGAGCCTTAACGGCTGCAACTTTTACGATACCGCGCATATTGTTTACAACCAGAGTTGCCAGCGCTTCGCCTTCAACATCTTCTGCGATAACCAGCAGTGGACGCCCAGCCTTCGCTACACCTTCGAGAAGGCCTAGCATGTCACGAATATTTGAAATCTTCTTATCTACTAAAAGAATAAGTGGATTCTCAAGATCGGCACTCATGCTGTCTTGATTGTTGATGAAATAGGCAGACAAGTAACCGCGATCAAACTGCATACCTTCAACGACGTCTAGCTCGTTCTCGAGTCCAGAACCATCTTCAACAGTGATGACGCCTTCCTTACCAACCTTGTCCATTGCCTCGGCAATAATCTGACCAACCTGCTCATCAGAGTTTGCAGAGATTGTGCCTACCTGAGCGATCGCTTTTGAATCTGCGCAAGGCTCAGCGAGTTTACCTACCTGCTCCACAAGAGCGACAACTGCTTTATCGATGCCACGCTTTAGGTCCATTGGGTTCATACCCGCCGCTACAGACTTAAGGCCTTCGTTTAGAATAGATTGTGCAAGCACAGTGGCCGTAGTAGTTCCGTCGCCGGCAACATCAGAAGTCTGTGAAGCGACTTCCTTCACCATCTGCGCACCCATGTTTTCGAACTTGTCTTCAAGTTCAATTTCTTTCGCAACGGAAACACCGTCTTTAGTTACAGTGGGAGCACCGAAGGACTTGTCCAAAACTACGTTTCGTCCTTTGGGCCCTAGTGTTACTTTCACTGCATCAGCAAGGACATTTACGCCCTTTAAAAGTTTTTGGCGAGCTGCATCACCGAATAGTACGTCTTTAGCCATGTTAAAAATTCCTGTCTTGTCTATTTGATTGTAGGAAACGAAATGGATGATCTACTACTTTTCGATAACGCCAAATATTTCGCTTTCATTCAAAATTAGCAGTTCTTCATCGCCAATTTTCACGGTATTACTGGAATACTTCCCAAAAACCACGGTATCGCCAACGTTTAAATCTACTGGCTGAGTTTCTCCGTTTTCCTGACGCTTGCCAGGACCAACTGCGATAACTTCACCCTGTGCTGGCTTTTCTGTAGCAGAACCTGGAAGCACAATGCCCCCTGCACTAGTTGTTTCTTCTTCCATGCGTTTAACGACAACGCGATCTTGTAAAGGCCGGATCTTCATTATTCATCTCTCCCAAATCAAACGATTTGATTAACAGAACTGAAAGCAACCACCTCAGCCCCGGTGGCTGACGCGATCATCCTCAAAGTACCAATCTGTAGCCTGGGCCTCTATTTTCAGGCGACCCACGCAAGTTAGTTGATGAAACATAAATGGGGATAGTCGAAGGAAATTCAATGCTTTCGAGGCATTTACTGCGGGTTTTTTCGTTATAACAGGGGCGGTTATCTTAACTTATTGTTTTTTATTATTTTTTTCTTCACTGTCTGGCTGGGAATATCCCTCAGAATCCCCCAATGATCTCGACTCCTCAGAGTAGTCGCCCTCGAAGACATTGGATCCCCCGCTTGACTCCTCCTGGGCGCCGCCATGGCTGCGATAGCTAAAATGGGCTCCCGGGCCAGACCCGCCCATAGCCTTAACCATGCCGGATCGAACCACAGACCGCGCAATAGGCCTGCGTAGCGGGCCGGTAAGGAAGACAAAGCCAATGGTATCGGTAATAAATCCGGGCGTTAGCAAGAGCGCACCTGCAGCTGCGAGCAACATACCCTCTACGATTTCCTGTGCAGGCAACTGCCCCGATTGCAGCCGTTGATTCGCACGGGTCAACGTAGCCAAGCCCTGTCGCTTGAGAATCTGTACGCCAATAACCGCGGTGGCCACCACCAAGCCGAGCGTCGATAGCGAGCCAATTCGATCGCTGACTTCAAATAACAGCATCATCTCGGCTAGTGGCACCAGAATAAAAAAGATGAAAAGAAAACGCACAGCGAACCTCGGTTAAATTTATAATGGCGCTACTCTACCACGATAGCGGATAAGCCAACTATTTGTAATGGAAGACTCAGCACTTAACAACAAAGAGAAAATCTGGCAAATCGTGTATCAAATACCCCGAGGCAAGGTCTCCAGCTATGGGCAAGTGGCAAGGCTAGCTGGCCTGCCCGGCTATGCGAGATACGTGGGGCATGTGATAAAGAACCTTCCCGCAGGCACGAAACTACCCTGGCATCGCGTAGCAAATTCCCAGGGAAAGCTTTCTTTCCCCCAGGAAAGCCGTGAATATCAAACGCAGAAGAAGCGCCTCGAAGCCGAGGGCGTTGTATTTGTGAACGGAAGGTTTTCGCTTAAGATTTTCGGCTGGGGTCAGGATGCAGTTTGAGCATCTTGCTCAATTCGGTAGGGTTCCATCAGTTTTCCCACCCACATCAGCAAGCAAAGGCCGGGTATAACCATGAGTGTCGTTAGCACAAAGAAGAAGGCCCAATCACCATTGAGAAAATCGACAAGCGCTCCACTTCCCGCTGCCAAGGTAGTTCTACCCAAGTTAGAAATAGAGACCATTAGTGCATACTGTGTGCCGGTATAAGTACGGCTGGTAAAATAAGAGACGAAGGAAACGAAGGCAACAGTCGAGAACGCCACGAAAAAATTATCGATCACCAGAGTAAGCATAAATAAATTAATGTTCGGCCCGACTATCGCCAACAATGCGTACAATAGATTAGCAGCCGCCATCGCCACACCCGCAATGAATAGCCCTCTGATTACACCGAACCGCGTATTGACCATCGCCGCCACAATAGAGAAAGCAGCCGTTACCAGACCGCCAAAAAATTTCTGATAGAAACTAATCTGATCTGTGGTGAACCCAACTTCAACATAGAAGACCAAAGACATACGGCCCACCATGGCTTCACCAAGCTTGAACACCAGAAGAAATAACAGAACGGAAAAGGCCAGACGGAACCCGCAGCGATCGAAGAATTCCTTGAAGGGCCCGACAAAATATTTCGTAAACCAGACTTTAATAGAATAAGTAGATTTGTCCCCGGCAGACTGCGGTATCAAATCTGCCTCTTCGATCACCGGCTCCGGAGATGCAATGACCAGGGCAATAATTAGCACGTATAACAATATCAGATAGCGATACACCGAAGGCCAATCCAGGCCTATGGTCTCGCCGCCCAAGGCTAATGCCAATGCTCCACCGACAAAACCATAGCCGGCCCACCATCCACTGGTTGCCATTGCCGCGGCATAGGGCATTTTGACGTCCATCTCATCCCGGGAGAAGATCGTAATACGATAGGCATCGACTGCGATATCCAGGGTAGCCCCAAAGGCAGCGATGGCTATCGCAATTAAAGTTACGTAAAGCAGGTTCTCTCTAGGGTCACCCAGGCTGATCGCAAACAGAAGACAGGCTATAGCCAACTGGCAGAGCAGTATCCAGGAACGGCGCTGGCCAAACAGGCGATACAGCACGGGCAGTTTTATGCGGTCGACAAACGGGGCCCACATCCAATTGATGGCGTAGACAGTTCCTATCGCACCTATAAAGCCTATGGTGGACCGAGAGAAACCCGTCTCCTGCAGCCATAGTGTTAAGACAGAGCCGGTGAGTACATAGGGAAAGCCACTACAGAAGCCAAACAACAATATGGTCAGATAACGCCTGTCTTTCAGCGCCCCGATAGATTCCATAAATGTAAGGTGTTGTGACAAATGAAAGCCTTAGATCGCATCACTGCAGGGGATAGCCGAAACTATCCAGCAGTGAACTAGTCGCGAAAGTTCTCGTACTGTAATGGAACGCCGAAACTACTCTCTTTGAGCAACGCGATTACCTGCTGGAGATCATCCCGTTTCTTGCCAGTCACGCGCAGTTTTTCACCTTGAATGGCAGTTTGAACTCTTAGTTTAGCTTCTTTTATCGCCTTAACAATCTTACGCGCTATCTCTGACTCGATACCCTGTTGCACCGCAACAAGCATAGTCGCCTTCTTGCCCACCAGCTGCACATCACCTTCTTTAAGGCTTTTAATATCGATGCCACGCTTAACCATCTTGCCGCGCAACATTTCAAGCATCTGCTGAATCTGAAAATCCGATTCTGCGCTCACAGAAATATCTGAATCATTGGTCAACTCAAACGAGGCATCGATACCCTTAAAGTCGAAACGCGTGCCGACTTCTCGGTTTGACTGATCGAGAGCATTATTGACTTCATGCATATCAACTTCTGAAACTATATCGAACGAAGGCATCGCTTAATCAACTCCTGTCTATCCCGCGATAGAGCATCGCATTTTTGGAACCCGCTTTTAAATAAGGATGCGGGGTTTGATCGCAGTTTATCATTAATAGTGAATGCAACACATTAAATGATAAGATCGACCAAGTCGGGAGAATACTGAATTCTGCAGACATGCGCTCAACAATTACTCGCTAGGCAAACTGATTACTGGATACCTCTTTTGATCTCTAACAAGCAGATACTGCTGCTGACATCGTTACTTATTTTCTCTGCGGCAAGCATCCTGTTCTCTCTGCTTAGCGGTAGCGTTGATATCACCCTGGCAGAGATAGCCGGCAGTATTCTCTCAGCTGAGACAAACCTCAATTCACAAGTGCTCCATCAGATCCGCATCCCACGAATCCAGGCAGCATTCGTGACGGGCGGCTTGCTGGCGCTCTCTGGCGCGATAATGCAGGTCTTATTACGCAACCCACTCGCCGACCCCTATATCTTGGGCATTTCCGGTGGTGCCGCAGTTGGCGCCCTCTCGGCGATACTGCTGGGGGCGAGTGGATTCTGGCTATCTAACGCCGCCTTCGCCGGCGCACTATTCTCGATATTTTTGGTCTTCGGCATCGCCAATAAGTTTGGCGATTGGTCGGTAACAAGACTACTGCTCACCGGTGTGGTCGTTTCCGCCGGCTGGGGTGCGGTGATTAATATTCTACTTACTACAAGCTCCACCAATAACGTGCAGAGCATGCTGTTCTGGCTGATGGGAGACCTAAGCCAGAGTCGAGTCAACCTCGCTCACTACCTCTTGCTTATAGCCGGACTGGCAGGAGGCTTACTGCTGAGCCGATCGTTGAATGTCTTTATCCGTGGCGAGCTGCTCGCCGTGAGTCTGGGAGTCAACGTACAAGCACTGCGACTCCTGCTCTTCTTCTCCGCCTCTGTCTTTACCGCAACAGCGGTGACAATTGCCGGTTCCGTGGGCTTTGTCGGCCTCATAGTTCCCCATATGCTGCGCTTGCTGGGAGCTCGAGACCATCGATTTCTGATCCCTTCCTGCATATTGCTGGGAGGAAGTTTTCTAGTATTGGCAGACAGCCTGGCTAGGACCATAGTGGCTCCACAACAACTACCCGTAGGAGTGGTGACAGCCGTCATCGGAGTGCCTGCTTTTATCTTAATCTTAAGATCCACCATCCGGAAATAGAATGGCTACACTACACATTCAGTCTCTAACTCTAGAAGTGGCAAAAAAAACTCTCTGCCGTGACCTGAACCTACAGATCCAACAGAACGAGAGCTGGTGTCTTCTTGGAAGAAATGGAGCCGGTAAAACCACCCTGCTGCATAGCCTCATCAAACAAAGAGTCATAGACGAGGGAAGCGTTCTTTTAGATGGGACAGATATTGCCGACCTGAAACAGAGAGAGCTCGCTCGAAAGATTGGCATCCTGTTTCAGCAGGGAATCGAGGCGCTACCGGCAACGGTATTCGAGACAGTCATGCTTGGCAGGCACCCTCACCTACAGTCATTGCTGCTAGATAACGAGAAGGATATAGAGATAGCCGAACAGGCTCTGGCTGTCTTCGAGCTAGACTCTCTGAAGGCGCGCCCCGTTGACACTCTCTCTGGCGGCGAACTACAGAGACTCGCCCTGGCCTTACTGCTAGCCCAGGCACCAGAGATCTTCTTGCTGGATGAGCCCAGCAATCACCTTGACGTCGCTTTCCAGATAAAATTACTGACAGTGCTAACGGACAAAGTACGCGAGGCGTCGGCGAGCTTGATTATGGCTACCCATGATATCAACCTCGCCTCCAGGTTCTGTGACAATATAATTTTATTGTTAGAAGGAGGAGAAGCACTGGTTGGAAAATGCAGCGATGTGTTAACAGAGGAAAATTTGAGCAAGGCATACGGATGCCCAATCCAATCTGTACACAGTGGCGAGCATCGACTTTTCTATCCGGCCTAGCTATTAACTGTCTGGCTGCCAGGCGCTCTAAGCCCTACAGCGCCAGATGTCTCACATCAGAAAGTAGCTTGCCTAGATAGGTAGCGAACAAGCCGCCATCGACACCATTGACAGCCTTATGATCGTAGGACAGCGTGATTGGCAGGACTTTTCTGGGAACAAACTCTGCGCCTATATAGACCGGCTTAATGTCCGTTTTGCCCACGCCGAGAATAGCTACCTCCGGCGCATTGACGATAGGAATAAACCCGGTACCACCGATAGCGCCCAAGCTGGAAATGGTGAAGCAGGCACCCTGCATCTCTTCCGGTTTCAGTTTTCTATTCTTAGCCTTATTGGACAGCTCGATAACCTCTTCCGCCAATTGCCAAATCGTCTTCTGATCGACATTTCTGATAACGGGAACAACAAGCCCCGCCTCAGTCGCAACCGCCATACCGATGTGCACGTACTTCTTCTGAATAACAAATTCACCGGAAGAGTGCACAGATACGTTGAATTGTGGGTATTCCACCAACGCCCTAGCACAGGCTTTCAGCAAGAACGGCAGGAATGTAAGCTTCACGCCTCGACGCTCTGCATCACCCTTCAAATCGGCTCTGAATTCTTCGAGATCGGTTACATCGATTTCATTAAACTGCGCTACGTGGGGAACCGAGTTCCAGTTACGCTGCATATTCACCGCTGTAAGCTTGTGTAGCTTACTGCGCGGAACTTGTTCTATATCACCAAACTGGCTGAAGTCGATATCAGGAACCGTAGAAATCGCCGCGCCTTGCACCGCCGGCGCATTAATCTTGCTCTTAACAAATTTTTGTACATCCTCTTTGAGAATTCTGGACTTCACGCCGCTGCCCATAACCTGCGTTAGATCGACGCCCAGCTCTCTGGCTAGTTTCCTAACTGCCGGGCCCGCATAAACCTTCTTATCCGATTTTTGTGCCGGAGTTGATGGGCTCTCAGAAGCTTGAGGAGCAGGTTTAGCCTCAGGCGTCGGCTGTTGCGCTGCCGGCTTACTCTCGACCGCCTCCATAGCATCGGGTTTCACAGGCTCCTGCGTCGCCGCCGGTGCTTCCGCCATAATCTTAGCTATTGCAGAACCAGTTTTAACCTTATCTCCAACCGCGACTAACAGTGATTCTATAACACCAGCATAGGGTGCTGGCACATCCATCGCTGCCTTATCTGACTCGAGCGTGATCAATACATCATCGACGGCGACCGAATCCTTTTCCTTAATATGTATTTCGATTATCTCAACCTCATCATCGGTGCCCAAGTCTGGCACTTCGATGGATTGGATACTCGGACTTGCAGCAGCCGCCGCCTCTGGTTTGGTCGTCGCTGCGGGTGCAGGTTCATCGGCAACGGACTCTTCGACTGGAGCGGGCTCTTCAGCAGGCGCAGATTCTGCCGGCGCTTCACTACCAGTATCTTCTGCTTCGAGGGAAAGCATTTCACTACCAGTACTTACCTGGTCACCCAGGTTTACCGAAATACTTTTTACGACTCCAGCCATAGGCGCAGGAATTTCCATGGCGGCCTTATCGCTTTCCAAAACCAAAAGCGAGTCGTTTTCCTCAACTGACTGCCCTACCGAGACTAGCAGCTCAATTACTTCTACTTCACTGGAGTCACCCAGATCTGGAACTTTTATATTCTCAATTGACACCGGCTACGGCTCCTGAATGTTATCAACAACTACTGTGATTCAATCACTGCGCGAGTGGGTTTGGTTTATCCTGATCTATCCCACAGCTCTTCATCTGGTCAGTTATCTGCTTCGCAGTAACCACGCCTATCTCCATAAGCTCGGTCAACGCAGCTAGCACGATGAACTTGCAATCGACCTCAAAGAAGTGCCGAAGCTGCTCACGGCTGTCACTGCGCCCAAACCCGTCGGTCCCCAATACCCTGAAGGTATCTGGAACAAATTCACGAATCTGATCGGAATGCGCCTTCATATGATCGGTGGCGCAGACTATAGGCCCCGTTTGCTTTGCCAGTACTTCGGTCACATAAGGTATCTTCGTCTTCTTGCCAGGCTGCAGCATATTCTCGCGCGACACGGCGAGCGCCTCTTTACGCAATTCATTGAAGCTAGTAACGCTCCACACATCAACCGAGACGCCATAGTCTGACCGCAGCACTTGCGCCGCTTTTCTGACTTCACGCAGGATTGTGCCGCTACCTAGCAGACGCAACCTCTTATTCGATTTTGGTTTCGCTGTCTTATACGCTTTACTGCCAGCATCCTCTAGCAGGTACATGCCCTTAATAATCCCTTCTTCGGAACCCTTGAGTAGTTCAGGCTGCTGGTAGTTCTCATTCATAGTTGTAATGTAATAAAAGACCGACTCCATCTCTTTATACATTCTGCGCAACCCTTCTTGCACGATAACGGCAAGCTCGTAGGCATAGGCTGGGTCGTAGGAAACACAATTTGGAATGGTTGAGGCCAAGATGTGACTGTGCCCATCTTGGTGCTGCAGGCCCTCACCATTTAGGGTCGTGCGACCGGCCGTGGCACCGATCAAAAATCCACGCGCCTGGGAGTCGCCAGCTGCCCAACATAGATCACCCACTCTTTGAAAACCAAACATTGAGTAATAGATGTAAAACGGAATTAGAGGGTAGTTGCTGACGCTATAAGAGGTTGCCGCCGCAAGCCAGGCCGAGAAGGCGCCGGATTCGGTGATACCTTCTTCCAACATCTGACCTTCCTTGTCTTCGCGGTAATACATCACCTGATTGGAGTCTTCGGGGTCATATAACTGTCCGACGGAAGAATAGATGCCCATCTGACGGAACATTCCTTCCATGCCGAAGGTTCGAGCTTCATCTGGCACGATAGGCACTACGCGCTTGCCTACCTGTTTGTCTCGGCTAAGCGCCGCCAACATACGCACGAACGCCATGGTCGTCGATAGCTCTCTGTCGCCGCTGCTCTTTGTCTGGTTCTCAAATGCGTCCATGCCTGGGATTTCCAGCGGTAAGGTATCTACGCGCCGCTGTGGAACAGGCCCTCCCAACTCACTGCGCATCTGACGCATGTACGTCAGCTCCAGGCTGTCTTCCGGTGGCCTATAGTAAGGAACCGATTCGAGATCTTTGTCCTTTATTGGTATGCCAAACCGGTTTCTAAATTTCTTCAAGCCTTCAATATCGAGCTTCTTAACCGAGTGCGTATCGTTCTGCGCCTCTGCGGTATCACCGAAGGCGTAGCCTTTGACCGTCTTGGCCAGAATAACCGTGGGCTTGCCGTTGCTTTGCGCTGCCTCGGCATAGGCCGCATAGACCTTATAAGGATCGTGGCCACCGCGGTTGAGTGCCATGATGTCATCATCTGAAAGATGTTCGACCATCTTCAGAAGTTCAGGGCTCTTACCAAAGAAGTGCTCACGGGTGTAGGCTCCGCCACGGCTAACGTAGTTTTGATACTCGCCATCAACCACTTCGTCCATGCGTGCCTGGAGTATGCCGTCTTTATCGGCGTGAAGCAGTGGATCCCAATGCCGGCCCCAAACGACTTTAATTACGTTCCAGCCAGCCCCACGAAATACACCTTCCAACTCCTGAATGATCTTGCCGTTACCACGCACCGGGCCATCCAGTCGCTGCAGGTTGCAGTTAATAACGAAAATTAGATTATCCAGCTTCTCTCGACCCGCCTTGCTAATCGCGCCCAATGACTCTGGCTCGTCAGTCTCGCCATCGCCTAGGAATGCCCAAATCTTGCGGTTGCTGTTGTCTACTAACTTGCGACTGGTGAGATACTTTAGAACGTGCGCCTGATAAATAGCCTGTATCGGGCCTAGCCCCATGGATACTGTCGGGAACTGCCAATAATCTGGCATCAACCAGGGGTGGGGATAGGAGGAGAGGCCGTCTCCATTCACTTCCTGTCTGAATCTGTCCAACTTGGCCTCATCCATACGTCCTTCCAGATAGGATCGCGCATAAATACCCGGTGATGAATGCCCCTGGAAATAGATCAAATCACCTTCATTCTCCTCACTTGGGCCGCGGAAGAAATAGTTAAACCCCACATCATAGAGGGTGGCAGCGGAAGAGAAAGTCGATATATGACCGCCAATGCCAGGGTCACGTTCGTTAGCGCGCATCACCATGGCCAGCGCATTCCAGCGAATGATGCCGCGGATCTCTCTCTCCATGAACATATCGCCCGGCATGCGGTCTTCGTTCATGGGAGATATTGTATTGCGGTAAGGCGTGTTAACTGAGCCAGAGGAAGTGACTACACCCTCCAAGCTTGCTTGATCTGAAAGGCGATTTAACAGGTATTGAGCTCTATTGATGCCCTCTTCATTTACTACCGAGTGAAAAGCATCAAGCCATTCTCTGGTTTCTTCCGGGTTTCCATCATTTTGCTGAGTCATGATCTATAAATTCCGCATCCATCAAGAGCCTAGAAGACTCGACTAGTTTGTGTAAATAAATTACAAAGCGGGCGTAATTCTACCCCAATTATGCCTGATTTTCTATTCTGGATTGCTCTGAATTGTAGTATTACTACACAAAGCGCAGCGCATCCCTATTCTTGGCAAATTCTCTATTTTTCCTTATTTATTAGGCAGTTGCAAAGAAGGACAACCACAATAGAGCCAACCCTAATTTCTAAGTAGTCGTCCAAAGCCGCAAAAACTACATTTAACAGAGGCTTACTCAAGTAATTAATTTAGTAATCTAGTGCAGCCTGCCAGCTACAAGCCAACAATTGTGATTAGAGCAAGTACGCTCAGCCAGATCGCCTGACTACGCTCAAGCAATCCCAATATAGCCTGAATTTCCGCGGACTCTCTGTCCGGCACAGCCCCTGCTCCCTGTCCCTCATCCTCTTCGGCAAGCGTGTTCAATACCATCCCCGAGATCGCACAGCCCGCATAACCATATAGCAAATCTGCGTTATTCGTCTCTTTGTTAAACTCCCAGAACGATTCTCGAACATTTTCGAAACACTGCACAAAATTTCCCGCTAGGGAAAAAGTTAGCGCTAATAACCTAAGCGGTATCCATTCCAATAGTTGAATGAGAAAACTGATTAGATCTACCTGCCTCTGCTGAGGTTGCTCTGGGTGGCTATCGCGCAATTGACAGGTGATATAAGAAAATAGAATACCCAGCGCACCGGTGCACATGTACCAGAAGAACATGACGAACATTTTTTCGAAACTGCGATAGCTAAGCTGCTTGCTGAAATACTTACCGATCGCATCCCTGTCATCTTCACCAGGCAGGCTCGATGCATTGAACTCTTTTTGCAGAAATTCGAGACATGATGCCATATCTCCAGTCTTCCACTTCTCGAGAAAGTCCTTCGCTAACTGTCCGGGCTGGGTTCTATCGAAAGCCACCAGCAAGACCAATATATGCACGACCATGGTAATCAAGCCGAAGACACTGCCTTCGGTAACGAACAAAATTACGGCCAGAGATAGCAGCGGCACGCCGTAGATAAGAGCGAACGCGGCGAGCCAGCCCAGTGGCATCTTCTTATCGAGGCCCGAAGACCAACCCTCAACGCGCCCCCTGAAGCGGAAGAACCAGCCATCATCAAACCGATCGAGGTCTTTCAACCAGAGATAGTTAACCATCAAGCAAATCAGAATCACTAAAAATTTCATTCGAACCCTTTTCTCTCTTTGTTTCGCGGTGCATACGCCGAATTGCACTTAAATGGCTAACTCGTTAGGGATTGCCTATATCGACCCCAGTCGAAGTGAGGGCCGGGGTCGGTTTTCCTGCCAGGCGCAATATCGCTGTGCCCCACAATCTTATCGGCGCTCATCGCCGAGTATGCAGTAAGAAGCAGTTTAGTTACCTCTGCGAGGCTGAGGTACTGACTTTCGGTAAAAGGCTCAAAATCGGTACCTTCCATCTCGATGCCTATCGAATAATCGTTGCAGTTGTCCCTGCCACAGAATGCCGACTCACCCGCATGCCAGGCCCGATTGCTGAAGGGCACGAACTGGGTAATAGCACCCTCACGATCGATCAACAGATGAGCCGACACCTGAAGGCCTGCTATCTCCTCATAAAAGGAATGAGAATTACAATCGAGTTCGTTACAGAAAAACTGCCGAATTGCGAGGCTGCCAAACTCGCCAGGGGGGAGACTGATATTGTGAATAACTAATAGCTCAATATCGGTGTTTTCGGGCCGCGCATTCTGATTTGGCGACTCTATGATATCGGCACCGACCAGGATGTCGTTGGTGATAGAGAGTTCCATGGCAACGGCCTAGCAAACAAGTAAGTTTAGTTGCGCGCGGTTTACCCAAGCAACAGACACCGCGCAGGCATTTGATATTACCACAGAATTCAGGCCTGTCTGACGGGGATATCATGGACTTTTTTAAATGGCTGGAGTTCTAGGCCTTGCTTTCAAAAACAGTAATATTACTTGCCAGCGAATCCTTGGCGTTCCGGCTTAGGCGCATATCTCCTCGACAAATAGAGATGGCCAGACCCAAGCGACTGCGCTTCAGAGCGATACGCCTATCCGCTATGCCGTGCATAGAGTTTGTAATAACGAATACATTGCTTCCGGACTCGCTCTTGGTAACAACACAATCGTGAGGCCTGCTCTTGATCCACATCTGCACAGCGCAACTGGAGCTCATGAGATCGACTGAAGACAGGCAATCCATCAACTGAGCCTGCTCTTCATTCTGAGCATAATCGTCATTAACCGGCTCGCCGCTAATAAGCTGCGCAATCTCATTTAGATCATCGGCATCGAGTATGCTTTCGCCGGAGGGGCTTAGCGTTGCCTCAGGCTCAATAGGAACACTGAATTCGACCTCGGCGTCATTGCTTTTAGGTTTTGCCCCAGGCAATCTTGCCGAAAAATATTCTTTTAGAGAACTGACGAACTGCTTTGCATCAGTTGTCGACGTACGCAACAGGCGCAACCCCTGGCTTAACTTATCAATTAGCAGAGACTCGTCGAACGGTGTCGTCTGGGCCTTACCTGCCGTGCAAGCCAACGGCATATGCAATACGTGCTCAGCCTCCTGCCACGGCAGGCTCGATACCCCCTTATTGAGGCCTATAAGCAGGAGCACCATGCGCCACTGCTCTTCTACCATTTGTATTACGAAGCCAGGCACGTCGCCGCTCAAGCGAACACTCTGAACTATCTCTGCAACTGAAGATCCAACGGCCGAAGTCTCGGGCCTAGGAGACTCAAAGCTGGTCGCTGCATTCGATTTTGTGTTTCTTTGCGCCGTACAACTCCTATCCACTGGCATATGAGAGGAATAGGATGAAGAGTGAAGCCTCTCGACAAATTGACTGTTATCGATATTGTCTACAATACTAATGATGTCTAGAAATAGCTTCTCCATTTTCATCAAAAAATGCTGCTCGAACAATTTCATGAAGACTAATCGAATTTCAAGATCGACGTTGATCTTGCCCTGAGCCACCACGAACCCTGAAAGCACAGACACTACGAGCGCATTTCCATTTACTAGCTGGCTTCTGTTCTTAGGCTCAATTGCACAGTTGAGGCTTTCAATCTGCTTCACATAAGGCAAATAATACTTACCCGCCTTTCGCGCCATGGCATCCATCGCCAGGCCAGTCTCCATACTTTCGAAAAGCACTTGTGATTCCGCCTGCTTCGAGTGAAGCGCAAGACTGTCGAATTGTTCGTGACGCTGCTCTAGCGAACTCGAAACCGCATCGAGAAACGTTTCCTCGAACAGGACTTGTTTAGCACGTATTTCCCGCATGGCTCCAAGGTAGTCGCTACCGCCAGCTAACCGCCCCTGCTTTCCAGCCCCAAAGATAAAATCGCCAACCTCATCGAAGAAGCAGCCACTCAACTGATTCATTTGTTTACGCAGACGCTGGCGCAGTGCCCACCCGGCCTTTTTAATCAACGCACTATCCGCTGATAGTAGTTTCGTCGCTTGATTTACCATTGAGACTATAGGCATGTTTCAGGGCTAACTACTTAGTGTTGTTGCATTTTCTTTAATTTAGAAATTTCTTATCTCACTGTGACACCCCATAAAGCATGACAGTGTTCACAGACCTGAGAATTTTTAGATAACTGCTTATTTTTCAGCTAATTAGCTGACAAGAACTGTTCGCAAAACATGACCCGGGTCACAACTTTCTATTCCTGCCGGGATAAGAGATAATCTTCAGAAATGTCCCCACCTCCTTTAGACAATGGCAATCAACCTGGCAAACGCATCGGCCAAGGCATGCTCATATTTAGTTTCGCACTCACCCTTATTGGTCTGAGCTTCTTTTTTGAGGGCCAGCTACAGCGGCAGGAAAATCCAAACCAGAATCCTCTGATGATGGAGTTGAGCACGGGCATCAAGGAAGTAGTTCTGCGCCAGAATCGACAAGGGCATTACGTGGCTAGTGGAACCATTAATAATGTGCCAGTTCTCTTTCTATTAGACACGGGCGCAACAGATGTGGCCATTCCTGAGTCAATCGCACTGGCTGCAGGGCTGCAACGTGGCAATGCCTCACGCGCATCTACTGCTAATGGCGTAGTTACGGTTTACTCGACAAAAATTGATGAACTACTGCTGGGCAACATTGTCCTCGAGGGAGTTAACGCAAGCATAACTACAAGCATGGTTGGCGATACTATACTGCTTGGCATGAGTGCATTACGCCAGATAGAATTTAGCCAACGAGGCGATGAATTGACGCTTCGACACTATCCGGAAAACTAAAACTTATGCCCTCTTCTCCTCCTACAGATATTTACGATGTTGTTAGCCTGTGCTTAGAAGAAGATGTCGGCACTGGCGACATTACGGCGAAGCTTATTCCAGAAGATAAAATTCTTTCAGCGACCATAATCAGCAGGGAATCCGGCACCTTTTGCGGCCGCCCCTGGGCCGAAGAAGTATTTCGACAAGTCGATAGCTCGGTGCTACTAGATTGGAGGATCGACGAAGGCGCCAAGCTTTGCCCCAATCGGGAGATTGTTGCAATACGCGGATCGGCAAGAAGCATCTTAACGGCAGAACGAACGGCGTTGAATTTTCTACAAACCCTTTCAGCCACCGCTACACAGAGCCATCACTACGCCTCCCTCGTAAAGCACACCGTGACTAAACTTTTAGATACCAGGAAAACCCTTCCTGCCCTGCGCAGCGCACAGAAATACGCGGTTAGAATTGGCGGCTGTTTCAATCACCGCATGGGCCTGTATGACGCCTTCCTCATCAAGGAGAATCATATCCGGGCCTGCGGCAGCATTGCATCGGCGGTCTCCAAAGCAAAATCCTTGCACCCTGGCAAGCCCGTAGAAATTGAAGTACAAAATTTAGATGAATTACAACAGGCTATCACCGCGGGGGCCGACATCATCATGCTAGATAACTTCACAATCGAGGAAACGCGCGCCGCCGTCGAACTGAACGCCAGCACAGTAAAGCTAGAGGCTTCGGGTGGGATAGAAGCTGATAGACTGGTAACTATTGCCGAAACTGGCGTAGACTATATTTCACTGGGCGCCCTGACCAAAAACTGTCAGGCCATCGATCTATCCTTACTCATACGGTAATAGCTCGCTCGAAGCTGGCCCAAACGATCTCTACTAGCAACAATGGAGAGAAGAAATGAAATTCAAGCCATTCAGCCTAGGCCTTATCAGCTTTGACCTCTTGTTTGTTCCTGCTATAGCCTTCAGCCATGGCGGCAATCTCGACATAAACGGCGGGCACTACTACGGCCGCTCCTATCACTGCCACCTGAGCGGCTGCGAAATGCCCGATACCTTTGGCATTGGCCGAGCGCGCAGAGATAGTCTCATGACCAATCGTCGTGGCAGAGAGAAGTTCTTCAATACAGACGATTGGAACTTTGAAGTGGATTATGACAACGATTGCCAATCGACCCGCCAGGAAATGCTAATCCTCACCAGTAGAACTGAAGTGCGCTATACGAACCCGCGCAACTGCGTCGTTCGCACCGGCGAATGGCTAGATGAATATACCGGCAAAACATTTAACGTAGCCGTGCAGGTCGATATAGACCATGTTATCCCGCTCATGTACGCACATACCCATGGCGGCGATCGTTGGCCTTCGCAGAAGAAACTTCAATTCGCAAACGACCCTCTTAACCTCATGCTGGTTGAGAAACGCGAAATCAAAAAGAAAAATGAGCGAGGCCCAGACCGCTACTTACCACGCAAGGAATTTCAGTGTGAATACGCGGGGATGTGGGATGCCATTGCAAAGAAATATGATCTGGACCTTGAAAGCCGAGACAAAAATAGAATCAGGAAAATTCTGGAAGACTGTTCGGACTAGAACCTAATGTTCTAGCTAGCATCTCACGGAAAAAATACAAAAAAAATGCCGAACTAAGTTCGGCATTTTTTTAGATTTCGAGAAACTATGGGCTCAGGACCTTGATTGTGTCCATACCGTTATCCGGATCCAGCTTCTCATCACCCGCTGGAAAACCATTCTCAGACAAGATGTAGGCGATCACGTCGGTGTATTCGTCAAGCATCAGAGAACCGGGATTGTCGGCTGGCATTGTGCCTAATACCGCCTCCCACAACCAAAGTACAGGTTGGTTGTTATAAGACTTCAGAATATCTCGGTAGAAGCGCATGTCGTGACAGGCGCTGCAACTATTGTCATAAACCAATTTCCCCGCATCGACCTGCGCAGCCGTAAAAACACCGTCGTTTACAGTCTTGTCTTGCGCCATACCGGTCTGAGTTAGAGCAAGGCCTAGCAATGCCAATGCAATTTTCACCGAATTCTTCATCGTTTTATTCCTCAGCAGCAAATGAAACCTGTGTTTCAGACCTGCCTCTCCTTTTGAGTAAATATTCATAAAACCCTGCTACCAGCAATTAAGGCAGTAATAAGAAATCGCCTTGATTGCACTATTTCGAAAACCGCATAAACATAAACTACATCTATCAGTTTATCAAGTAGCCTAGCCATCTCTGCATTTTCCTCACCGCAACAAATGACTTTAAAATCAACGGCTTAATAGAAAAAGCCAACTATAAGTTTACTCTAAGCTACGAAAAATATATCAACAGGCGTAACCGTTACTAAATATGCGGGCATAGTTTAAAATTTGTTAGTTATCCATGCTGGAGATAGAAAATGAAATCAGTACAAAAAGGTTTTACATTGATCGAACTGATGATCGTTGTTGCGATTATCGGTATTCTGGCAGCCGTGGCGCTTTCTGCTTATCAGAACTACTCTAACCGCGCAGCATTCTCTGAGCTGGTTTTAGCAGTGACACCTCTTAAGACAGCTGTTGAACTCGCTATTCAGACTCGCGGACCAGCTAACACTGACGCTCTAGACAACGCATTGCTGGGCATCCCAGCCGCTACCACACTCATACACGGCTCTACTGTTGTAGATGGTGTAATTACAATGACGTGGCAAGATGACGGCACGCCTCTTGATGGCATTACTTACACACTAAGCGCCGGCAGTGTTCCTCCTCCAGTACAGTGGACCGAAGGTGGCTCTTGCCTTACTGCGGCTTCTGCTAGAACCAGCTGACCAGCTCAGTTAACTCAAATATTACTTGTGTTCGAATTTCTGGCACCCAATATCCATTGCGGTGCCAGCAATTTAATTACTCGGAAGCTCTCTGTTGCTTCGAAGCGCTTTGAAAGAAAATATATCCCATCTTGACTCTACCTGAGAATCCCCTATAACCTGAAGACAGTGTTGTGCTCGCATTACCTCGCTCCGCGTTTGTAGGGCACAGAAGGCGACCCTATGGAGCAGAACAGACATGAAGGCTTTGAATCGCTATCACTTTACTAGACACCTTACCCTTACATGGAAATATTTGACCTTCTTTCAGCAAGCCCCTGTTTTCTACTAACAGTCTGTATTATGTTAGGATTGCTAGTGGGAAGCTTTCTCAATGTGGTTGCCTATCGTCTCCCCATCATGTTGCAGCGCGACTGGCGTGAACAGTGCTGCGATTACCTGGAAATTGAAAACACGACTCCAGACAGCAATGAATCCTCTGCCAAGTTTAAAGTTTTCAACCTACAGAAACCCGACTCACACTGCCCATTATGTAACCACAAACTAAGAGCCTGGGAGAACGTGCCCGTCTTAAGCTATCTGTTTCTTCGCGGGAAATGCTCTAAATGTAAAGCTAAGATTTCTATTTGCTACCCAGCAGTAGAGTTCGTCAGCGGCTTACTCTCCGGCCTAGTTGCGATCTACTTTGGTGCCACATGGCTAACTCTAGCCCTGCTCTTCTTGACCTGGTCGCTAATCGCGCTCACGCTTATTGATTTCGACCAACAATTGCTTCCAGACAACATAACCCTGCCACTAATCTGGATTGGCTTACTCGTCAACACGCTAGATCTGGGATTCGGCGTCACCCTGCGTGATTCAGTAATCGGCGCCATTGCTGGCTATCTTGTGCTATGGGCTTTCTATTGGGCCTTTAAACTTGCCACCGGCAGGGAAGGCATGGGCTATGGAGACTTCAAGCTGCTATCCGCCCTCGGTGCATGGATGGGCTGGCAAAGCCTCCTCCCGACAATCATTCTTTCCTCGCTGGTGGGTGCCGTGATTGGTATCGGAATGATAGCGCTACAGGGAAGAGATAAATCGGCCCCCATGCCTTTTGGCCCATTTCTGGCCGGCGCTGGATTCATCATGCTCATTTGGGGCCCGCAGCTTAGTGCATTTTACCTGGATACTTTTGTGGGCTGATGATGCTTTTCACCGTATCGTTTCTTGGACACTCTTAGAATGAATGCGACAAAGAATTATGTAATCGGCCTTACCGGAGGCATCGGTAGTGGCAAGTCTGCAGCCGCTGAAATTTTCCGATCATTTGGCGTGCAGGTTGTAAATACAGATGAACTCGCTAGGGAAGTTGTAGAACAGGGTCAACCGGCACTAACCAAAATTGCAGAGCACTTCGGCAGGAACATTCTAAGCACCGAAGGGGTGCTCGACAGAGCCACATTACGAAAGATCGTATTTTCAAATCCCGCAGCTAAGTCATGGCTCGAAGCCTTACTCCACCCACTTATCGCCAAGCTACTTCAAGAGCGCCTGGCTGAAGCCAATTCGCCTTATTCTATTCTCGAATCACCGCTACTGTTTGAAACGGAGCAATATAAATTCGTCAATAGAGTGCTAGTGGTAGACGTAAGCGAAGAGACTCAATTATCCAGAGCAATGGCGAGAGATGGTAGCAGTGAGGCGGTTATTCGGTCTATTATCACATCTCAGATCGATCGAGATGAAAGAATACTGCGCGCGGATGATGTTGTATCTAACGACGGCAGCTTGGAACAGCTGCAAGCCAACATTAAGTCACTTCATACTCACTATCAAGGAATCTCCAGCACACAATGAGCTCAAAGATTAACACCGTAGACTGCCCAACCTGCAGGAAGGCCGTTGCCTGGGTAGAAGAGATCAGCTACCGCCCTTTTTGCAGCAAACGCTGTAAGCTAATAGACTTTGGCGAGTGGGCGAGCGAGCGAAACAGCATACCAGGGCAGCCTGTCTACCCCTCTATCGAAGACAACTACGATCAATAGCCTACAGAGCGCACATCATTGACTAGCCTCTACAGAGCTGTGCCAGTAATCCCCGGCATGGGCATCCAATAGAACTTAATATTCTCATCGTGTAACTCATTGTTGAGAAATATCATGAGATATTCACCGTCCAGAGAGATACGGATTTTCTTTATCGTCTCCCCCGGCAGCAAGCCTAGCTCATAATCCTCAAGAATAAGGTGCGTCACCACGTCATAGAAGTAAAGCTTCTCGTTGTCCGTAGCGATCAAGATAGTTCCGGCATTGTTAAAAGTTGCACTTACCGGCGCGCTACCTAAGAACCATTCACCATCTGAATCGAAGTAATCATCCGGGAACATATCAACAATACTAAAGTCTTGATTACTTCGATTACCGGCGGGGCAGCTGTAGGCAAGTCTTGTTCCATCCGGCGATGTTGTAAAATCCATGCAACTATTCCCTACTGAAATATCAGTGTCTGGGACAAGATTAAGAATGTAGTTTTCAGGGTCATAGTCGAAGGTCGCCAGATTTGATTCCGTAGTAAGAAACACATGATCGAGCAAATCGTCGTACTCGATTCTCACCGGGCTTTCCAAAGGAATACTGTCTCTCAGAAAGTTACCAGAACCATCCAGCAATCCCATCCAACGACCACTGACAAAAATAGATTAGTTTTGCGCCTTCGCTAAGCTGCAGCAGGAGACTTACTTGAGGCCAGACAAAGCTCTGCGCCTCGGGGATGATTACGATTCCTCAGGGAGCTGCAACGTTCGGATAATAGCTGCGTTAGCTTCTGGAAAATCCTCTGCGCGCAACGCAGATTGTGGCCGCCACTCTATCGGCTGCCCTTCTCTCCCTCTAGGCACTCCAGAAAAGCTTTGTACAATCCACACATCCAACAGTACCGACTTATCCCTATAGTCATGATTTATCTGGATCAAAGGAGTGCAGCTGTGAACACAAATTCCCAACTCCTCCTCGAACTCTCTACTCAGCGCCTGCTCTACCGACTCTCCTGGCTCTACCTTACCCCCGGGAAATTCCCAAAGCCCCCCCTGATGAGATTCTTCGGCTCGAAGCGCAATTAGCACCTGACCTCGCTCATCGCGAAGGACTCCGACAGCAATATGAACAGGGTCCATTTGATTCAAAGCAAGGCTCTCATTGATTGTCTAAGTTCTTACTGCGCAGAATTGTTGTGATTCGGTTACAGCCTGGAGGAACAGCGACTAGCTGCGGTAGTCGGCATTTATGCGCACATATTCACTGGATAGATCGGACGTCCACACTTTTTCGCTGGCCTGCCCACTGGCGAGATTAATACTGACCCAGATTTCATCCTTGTCCATCTCGGCCTGCCCCGCGCTTTCCCTGTAGCCTTCATCTACGGCCCCATTGGATACTAACAAGGTATCTCCCAGCGCAACAGTCACTTTCTCAAGATCCAGGTCTTTAACTCCTGCCCGGCCAATTGCAGCCAAGATACGACCCCAGTTTGGATCGGAGGCGAAAAATGCAGTCTTAACCAGCGGCGATTCTGCTACCGTATAGGCCACTGCCAAACATTCCTGCTCGGATGCGCCCCCGGCAACCTCGATGGTTATAAACTTGGTTGCACCCTCGGCATCACGAATTAGGTCTGTGGCCAGCTGCTCAAAAATACTATTCAGCTTACCCTGGAACTCTTTGGCAACCTCGCTCTGCAAGTCTTTGATCTCAAGAGAACCCTTACCTGTTGCGACCAACATGCAACAGTCATTAGTCGACGTATCCCCATCTACCGTTATTCGATTGAATGAGTTCTTAACTGCTCTGCCTAGAATCTCATCGAGAAGGCTCTTAGCTATTTGGGCATCGGTGAATACGTAGGCGAGCATGGTAGCCATGTTAGGACGAATCATTCCCGAGCCCTTAGCAAAACCGCTTAGCTTTACCTTGGCGCCCTCGATCTCAAAGCTGGCAGAAGATAGTTTTGGCCGAGTATCGGTAGTCATGATTCCACTAGCCGCCAACAGCCAACCGTCCTCGGCTAAGGCTGCACTCAACGCTGGCAGGGAGTTTAGGATTTTCTCATAGGGCAGTTGCTCACCTATAACACCCGTAGAGAAGGGTAAAATCTGTTCTGCTGATGTATCTGTTAGCTCAGCCAGAGCATCACAACACGCCCTGGCTGCAGCCTCACCCTTGGAGCCTGTGCCCGCATTTGCATTACCAGTGTTAATTAGAAAATAGCGGCTTGCAACAGCCTCAACATGTTTTTTCGCAATTCGAACTGGCGCTGCGCAGAATGCATTCTGAGTAAAGACACCAGCCGTAGTAGACCCCTCAGCTATTTCTACCAGAACTAAGTCGAGTCGCTTGGCATAGCGAATATGACTCTCGACTGCCGCTAGTCGAATCCCTTCGACTACAGCTATTGTGTCTTCTCTATCTGGGCCGGCTGGCATCTTCTTATCCCTTCTATCTTGCGCCTTTCCTGTCTTTTAGTTGCTCGCGCCTATAGGGCGCTAACCGATCTTGCCGTGACAGACTTTATATTTCTTGCCTGAGCCACAGGGGCAGGGAGCGTTTCGCCCTACCTTCGCCACTTCTCGAACAAAGGGAGCAACCTTCTCACCTTCCTCCTGACCTTGTCCGGCTGCGGGTGCTTCCGCCGGCGCTTGATCCGCGAGTGCAGACACAGCCTGATGCTGGAAGTTTACTCGCTCCTTGGCACGTTCCTGCTCTCGCTGTCGCTCGATAGCATCAACCTCATCTTCCTGACGAATCTTAACGTGGCTCAATACCTTCACAACTTCCTGCTGCAAATTCGTCATCAAATCCTGAAACAGTGCAAAGGCTTCCCGCTTGTATTCCTGTCTGGGGTTCTTGCCGCCATAGCTGCGCAAGAAAATACCTTGGCGTAAATGATCCATGGTTGCCAGGTGATCCTTCCACAGACCATCTAGGATCTGCAGAGTAATTTGCTTCTCGAAAGCGCGCATCTTATCGCCAACCGCCGCACCCTTGTTCGCATAATCCGCTGCCAGTATCTCATCAATCTTCAGCTTCAATTGCTCTTCATAGAGCTGATCATCCTCATCAAGCCATTGCTGGATATTCTGCTCTGTGGCGAATTCGGTATCGATCGCCTGTTGCAGCCCTTCTACATCCCACTGTTCGGGAATACTCTGCGGTGGTATGTAATCATCGACAATCTGGCCAACCACCTCAGTGCGCATCTCTTTTATCAGTTCGGAGATATCATCGCTGGCCATGAGTTCATTGCGCTGTCGATAGATAATCGTGCGCTGATCGTTGGCCACGTTGTCATACTCCAACAACTGTTTGCGAATATCGAAATTCCTGCCCTCGACTTTTCGCTGCGCCTTCTCTATCTGTTTTGTCACCATGCCATGCTCTATGGCTTCGCCTCTTTCCATACCCAGACGGCGCATGAAATTCTTCACGCCATCGGTAGCAAATATACGCAATAAATTATCTTCCATAGACAGATAGAACCTGGAATAGCCAGGGTCACCCTGTCTTCCGGAACGGCCACGTAACTGATTGTCGATACGTCTGGATTCGTGACGCTCGGTGCCGACGATATGCAATCCACCTGCAGCAATAACTTGATCATGACGCAGCTGCCAGTCGGCCTTTATCTTTGCAATCTGTTCCTGTGTAGGGTTCTTCAGTTCGGCAACTTCTGATTCCCATTTGCCTCCGAGCACGATATCCGTACCACGACCGGCCATATTTGTGGCGATCGTCACCACTCCAGGCCTGCCTGCCTCGGCTATTATCTGTGCCTCGCGCTCGTGGAATTTTGCGTTAAGTACTTCGTGCTTAATCTTTTCTTTATTCAAGAACTTCGACAAAGTTTCTGACGTGTCGATCGAGGCAGTACCTACCAGAACGGGGGCGCCCTTGGCGCTCATCTCGGTGATGTCACGCACGATCGCCTCAAGCTTCTCATCCATGGAGAGATAGATGAGATCATTCGCATCTACACGGATCATTGGCATATTTGTAGGAATCACCACCACATCGAGCCCATAGATCTGGGAAAATTCAAATGCCTCGGTGTCCGCTGTGCCAGTCATTCCAGACAGGTTATTGTATAGACGAAAGTAGTTCTGAAAGGTAGTCGAAGCCAGAGTCTGACTCTCGCTCTGAATCTCTAAACCTTCTTTCGCTTCCAGTGCCTGGTGCAGGCCTTCAGAAAGACGTCGACCTTCCATCGTTCTACCCGTGTGTTCGTCGATCAACACGATATGCTTGTTCTGTACTATGTATTCTATATCTTTCTTAAATAGATGATGCGCCTTCAAGGCTGCATGGACATGATGGAGCAGAGACAGATTCGTGGCAGAGTAGAGAGACTCGCCTTCTTCGAGAAGCTTCTTTGAGATTAGGATTTCTTCAACAAACTCGTGACCCGATTCGGTAAGTTCTACTTGACGACTCTTCTCGTCTACCGTGAAGTGGCCAGATTCTTCAGGCACAAAGCTCTTATCCATCATCTCCATCTTGGACTTCTCAGCTTTGATACCTTTTTCTAGCTTAGGCACGAGCTGATTTATCGCTGTATAGAGTTTCGAACTGTCTTCCGCCGCACCGGAGATAATCAGTGGAGTTCTCGCTTCATCGATTAGAATCGAATCCACCTCATCGACAATGGCAAAATTAAGCTCTCTTTGCATCTTGTCGTCGAGACGAAACGCCATATTGTCACGAAGATAGTCGAAACCGAATTCATTGTTCGTGCCATAAGTTATAGAACAATTGTAGGCTGCTTTCTTAAGCTCCGGTGATTGACCTGAACCGATAATACCGACACTAAGACCAAGAAATTCATAGAGGGGACGCATCCAGTTCGCATCGCGCTCCGCCAGGTATTCGTTCACCGTAACCAGGTGAACGCCTTTTCCCGTCAATCCGTTTAGATAGGCAGGCAGCGTAGCCATAAGTGTCTTACCCTCACCCGTTCTCATCTCTGAGATGCTGCCCTCATGCAGCACAATTCCGCCGATCATCTGCACGTCAAAATGACGCATCTGCAAAGTACGCTTGCCGGCTTCGCGAACAACTGCGAAAGCTTCAGGCAACAGTGTTTCCATCGACTCGCCAGAATCGAAACGCTGCTTGAATTCTTCTGTTTTAGCTTTTAGCTCTTCGTCGGAAAGCGCCTCTAAAGAGGGCTCGAGTCCATTGATGCGATCAACGACCTTCTGCAACTTCTTTATCTTACGCGAGTTACTACTGCCAAATATTTTGTTAAATATGCTCATAGTGTTTTGTCAATTAATAGAGATTCAGTACGCTAGCCCCAAAATCCCTAACGCTCCAAGTGCGCAGGCTCTGCAGGCCAATAAGATTAGTTTTAGAAAAGGCGGTGATTATCTAGCTGTGCGGTGTATGTAGGCGGCAGGATCGACGACTCTTCCGTTTTTGTAGACCTCAAAATGAACATGAGGGCCCGTAGAACGACCAGTTGAACCAACTAGCGCAATATTCTGTCCCTTCATTACGATGTCGCCAACATCCACTAACAGCTTCTCAGAGTGAGCGTAGCGTGTGGTAAAACCATTACCGTGATTCACTTCGACCATTAGGCCGTAGCCCGAGCGAGGGCCGGACCAGGTTACTACACCAGCCGCTACAGTATTGATATCGGCGCCTGATTTTCCAGTGGTGAAGTCGATTCCGCCATGAAACGCCAGACGGCCAGTAATCGGATCTAGACGCTGGCCGAAACGAGATGCTATCCAACCCTTATCAACGGGCCGACCGGCAATGAAGACATCGGACTGAATCTTACGATCGGTCATCAAGCCTTCTAAGATTTCTAACTGCTGTTGGCGATCTTCGAGTTGGCGCTCCAGTTGGTATACCGCATCCATGAAGCCAGCGGCGGAATAAGACTCACCAACACCCGTTGACGGGCCACCTAGGGTAATCGGATCGCTAAAGTCAAACTCACCGTTGTCGAGTTTGGCTATAGTGGTAATGCGTTCGCCCACTGCGTCCAAGCGCACTAATCGCGCCTGCATCAGAGCCAATCGAATAGTAAGGGCCTCGATCTGTTGTTCAGACTCTTGTTTTATCTCGGAAATTTGTTCAGTTTGGATTCGAATCTGGCGCTCCCAGTTCTGCGCAGACTCTTCACTGAAGACGCCCTTGTTGCCAGTGACAGCGAGTTCATAGCCGAAATAGCCCAGAGCAACGGGTGCTCCAAGCAGGCACAGGGACAGGAGGCCTTTCAGCCAGCCTTTGAGGACGATAGTTTTAGTGTGACCATGACGCTGGTCGACTAGAATTACTTTCATTGTTTAAGCGGAATTCTCAGCAAGCCTGTTAGTACAATGGGGCTAATCAAGAAACTTCAACGCCCAACTATTATTTATTCCTGATTAATTATTATTAAAATCAGATAGTTAGAATAGCACGCCAGACTTAGGCTGCCAACACTGGTTTCATGTAGGAAATAGGCACATTAGTCTCTTTATCGAAACTGACTATTTCCCAAGCATCTTCATTAACTTCAAGCATTCTTAATAAAGCATTATTTAAAGCATGTCCAGATTTATATCCCTTGAACTCGCCTATGAGGCTGTTACCTAGAAGGTATAAATCTCCAATAGAATCAAGGATCTTGTGCTTCACAAACTCATCTTCGTAACGCAATCCATCTTCGTTTAACACCTTATAGTCACCCACGGCGATGGCGTTATCCATGCTCGCGCCCAGAGCTAGATTTCTATTACGTAACTCCTCAAACTCGTGCATGAAACCGAAGGTTCTCGCTCGAGAGACTTCTTTAACGAAAGAGGTGCTTGAGAAGTCGATGGTAGCACTCTTCGTATGCTTCTTATAAACGGGATGGTCGTAGTGCAACGTGTAGCTGACCTTGAAACCATCAAATGGCTCGAGGCTCACGGCTTTGTCGCCATGTTCCAGTCGCAGTGGTTTCTTGATCTTGATGAAGCGCTTTAGTTCTGACTGCTCTTCAATACCTGCTGATTGGATGAGGAAAACGAAGGGGCCTGCACTGCCATCCATGATCGGCACTTCTGGCGCACTTACATCGATAAAAGCATTGTCTATGCCCAGCCCTGAAAGCGCAGACATCAGATGCTCAATAGTAGATATTCTGACGTCATCCTTCACTAAGCAGGTGGAGAGCGTAGTGTCTCCGACGTTTGAAGCCCTGGCTGCAATCTGAACCGGTGTATCCAAATCGACACGAGTAAAGATGATGCCGCTGTTTACCGGGGCGGGCCTGAGTGTCAGGTACACTTTTTCGCCGGTATGCAAGCCAACACCCGTGGCTCGAATTACGTTCTTCAGGGTTCTTTGTCTCAGCATAAGTCTTCGCTTCGCGTGGTATTAGTCGGAATAAACATGAAATTCTATCAAGCACTAGTTATGCGGTGTCATGCTACATTGCGATTCTGGGCACTTAAGGCGTATCTTAAAATACAAACCCGCCCTCTCTACTGACTGGTAATACCAGCCCGAAACTGCGGAAATCCAGCTCACAATGACGACCTTTAACGAAGCTGTGAGATGGTAGCAAAATTCAGGGAATAACCCAATAAGGGAAAACCATGAAACGAGCCATCCAAAGCCCCTATAAAGCTGTTCTAAAACCCTTCATGTTAAGGAATATCGTGCAGGAATCCTATCCCGATATTCCGCAACACCTAGTCCGCCTGCTTCCTTAAAAATGCAGGGATATCGAGATAGTCTATATCGGTATCTGAGCCGACTACCGCGGCAGCTGCGCGCCCCGAACCCTGAAGGTTACGCATTACCGCAGGCCTATCTAGCTGGCGGTAGTCCGTAGTGATTTCTCTATCCGTGTTGTCCACAACTTTAGTGGGCCGGGCATGCAGATCGCCCAAACCAGTTGCTACAACAGTAACTCGCATCTCGTCCTTTAGGCTAGGATCGATCACGGTACCCACAACCACAGTGGCATCATCCGATGCAAACTCCTCAATGGTGTCACCTACTTCTGAGAACTCACCAAGAGACAAATTCTCGCCGGCGGTAATATTCACCAAAATACCGCGCGCACCCTGCAAGTTCACATCTTCCAAGAGCGGGCTTCGAATCGCCCCCTCTGCAGCCTCTCGAGCTCGGTCGGCACCGACTGCCGCTCCGGTACCCATCATGGCCATGCCCATCTCAGACATCACTGTCTTCACATCGGCGAAATCGACGTTAATCATACCTGGATTCATAATTAGATCTGCTATGCCCTTTACGGCACCCAACAGCACATCGTTTGCCGCTTTGAACGCGTCGAGCAAAGAGGCTTCCTTGCCCAACACATCGAGCAGCTTCTCATTAGGAATAGTAATTAATGAGTCGACCTGCTCAGTCAGCAGACGAATGCCCTCTTCAGCGACCTTTGAGCGCTTCTTTCCTTCGAAGGGGAAAGGTCGAGTAACTATCGCTACTGTTAGAATACCCATTTCCCTGGCGACTTCAGCGACGATAGGAGCGGCACCCGTTCCTGTGCCTCCACCCATGCCGGCGGTAATAAACACCATGTCGGCTCCAGACAGGATCTCGGCGATCTCGTCTCTGTCTTCCAACGCCGCCTGTCTGCCGATTTCGGGGTTAGCACCCGCACCAAGACCCTTTGTGATATTGCTGCCCATCTGCAATATAGTCTTGGCTTTGAGGTTATTTAACGCCTGAGCATCAGTGTTTGCACAAATGAACTCCACGCCTTCTACCTGGTTATTGATCATATGGTGCACTGCATTTCCGCCGCCACCGCCAACACCGACAACTTTGATTTCAGCGCTCTGCGCAACGTTCTCGACTAATTCAAACATATAGCCCCCTCATTAATGATTCTTTTACTGTATTTGTTATTGACTGTTTAGATTAAAATTAAAATTTTCCCTGGAACCAGTTTTTTACCCGGTCCACGATTTGAATCTGCGGCTCGCGCTTAGGTTCGATACCACCTCGTTCTTGATACTGCTTCAAGCCATACAGCAATAACCCAACCCCAGTAGAATAAATCGGGTTTCTTACAATATCGGCTAAACCGTTAACATTGTGAGGCGCTCCTATACGAACAGGCGCATGAAATATTTCCTCTGCCAAATCTACGACACCTTCCATTTTGCTAGTGCCACCCGTGAGCACTATGCCCGCGGCGAGAAGATTTTCGAACCCACTTCGCCGCAATTCTGCCTGCACCAGGGTAAACAATTCGTCGTAACGCGGTTCGACAACTTCGGCCAACGCCTGTCTTGAAAGCTCCCGTGGGGCGCGATCTCCGACACTAGGGACTTTTAAGGTCTCATCGGCACTAGCTAGCTGAGTGAGCGCACAGGCATATTTGATCTTTATTTCATCAGCATTTTCTGTAGGTGTTCGCAGCGCCATAGCGATGTCATTGGTTACCTGATCACCCGCGATTGGAATTACGCCCGTATGACGAATAGCTCCTTCGGTGAAAATCGCGATATCCGTTGTTCCCCCACCGATATCAACCAGACAAACACCTAGTTCTTTCTCATCTTCAGTAAGAACGCTGTAGGCTGAAGCTAGCTGCTCCAAGATAATCTCATCTGTCTCCAAGCCACAGCGACGAATACACTTCTCAATATTCTGCACGGCGTTTATCGCACAGGTAACGAGATGCACTTTGGCCTCGAGACGAACGCCCGACATACCCAGGGGTTCTTTAACACCTTCTTGCGAATCGATAATGTATTCTTGCGGCAGAATATGAAGAACTTTTTGATCAGCAGGAATCGCTACGGCTTGCGCGGCATCGATCACTCTTTCGATATCCGCCCGCATAACTTCACCGTCTCGAATCGCTACGATTCCATGAGAATTCATGCTTCGGATATGACTACCCGCGATGCCGGCATAGACTGAATGTATCTGACAACCAGCCATGAGTTCGGCCTCCTCGATCGCGCGCTGAATAGACTCGACAGTCGATTCGATATTGACCACAGTCCCCTTCTTAAGACCGCGCGAGCGATGGCTACCAATACCAACAATATCCAGACCGCCGTCAGAGTTAATATCTCCGACTATAGCTACAACCTTGGAGGTACCTATATCTAGTCCGACAATCATATTCCCGCCTGCTGATTCATTCATTGCTCGAATCCTCCAGGCAAGTATCGTCGAAAGAAATGTGCATTGTTTGGTGGAACTGACTCACAGAATTGCCACTCCAGTAAAATCTGACTCAATATCTTTAACCGCTATGCCATTTCCGTATCTCAAATCAATTGAGAGGAATTGAGAAGACTGCTCTGAGGGCTGACCCTTGTAAAAATCCACGAAGCGTTGCGTCTTCTCGAATGCGTCTTCCCTGCCAGCTGCAACTTTCATATTTTCGTTGAGCACATACTCCCAACTACCGCGTTTGCTCAGACTTAATCCAGACAGCCGTAGGCCCGCTGGAAACAAGACTTGATTGAGTTTCTGGTACTGGAGCATGACAGCCTCTTGGCTCTCTTCTGGTCCCGTTAGCAGAGGAAGAGAACTCAACTCATTGACTCGATCTGGCTGAAATATTTCACCGTACTGATTTAACAACTGCTGATCACCCCAACGGGCTATCGCTACCTGCTCGGTAAGGAGTAGCGATAAAGTGTCCGGCCAAATCCGTTTAACCGATGCCTGCAAGACCCAGGGATGTAGTTCTAGCTGTTGTTTTGCCTGCCCAACATTGAAATCGAAGAAACCATTTCCCATAAACGGAGCCAAGACAGTACCCACCTCTGCCTCGCTGATTTTCTGCCACTGGTTCTCGATTTTAACCTTGCTAACCGGTCGATTTAGGAAACCAGAAATAGTTGCCCTGTTCTGAGCTACCAGCAAAGCGGCACAGACCACCAGGCCAGACAACACAATCAGTACTCGCCTGCCAGAAGACTTAGGTTTGAGCGGCTGATTCCCCGACAGAGAATTGCGGCGCGTAGAATGAATGCCGCTTCCAGTCCTAATTGCTCTACTTACAGTTGCCATTGTTTAGCTCGCAGCCTGATTTAGCCCTAACACGGTTAATAATAATTCGTCGAAACTCGTTCCTGTTTTCTTCGCCGCTATTGGTACAAAACTGTGATCGGTCATTCCAGGAATCGTATTTACTTCCAACAGATAAAAAGCACCGCCATTATCTTGCATTACATCCACTCTGGCCAAACCCTTGCAGTCAAGGCTTGTATACGCAGCACTTACCAGTTCGTTAAGTTCCAGCCGCTGATCATCACTTAGCGGAGCTGGACAAATTATCTCGGTGTCCTCATCGATGTACTTCGCATCGAAATCGAAGAACTCCCTCTTTGTACTCAGCTGAACTGCCGGAAGCAGATGCTCATCTATCACACCTACTGAAAACTCTTTGCCGACAACACACTTCTCTGCCATTACCTCTGAATCAAATTTACTCGCCAGCTCAAATTGCTCCTGCAGACCGGCTGCGTCTTTCACAATTGCTATGCCGAGGCTTGATCCACCATTTACTGGCTTTACCACGACGACCTCATATTTATCGATTACCAGCTGCCAATCAGTTTCCGCGCTTAGCATTTCAAAATCGGCAGTGTTCAAACCCAATCGCTGCCAAATCAACTTGCTTTTCGCCTTGTCCATGGCAAGTGCAGACGCCAGCACACCACTGCCTGTGTAGGGAATCTTGAGCAGTTCAAGAAGCCCCTGCATCGTTCCGTCTTCCCCGCCCTGCCCATGCAGCATGTTAAAAACCAAATCTGGCTTTACATTTTGCAGGTCTCCGACAACGCTATCGCCTACATCCAGAACACTGGCATTTATGCCCAATCGCAGCAGCCCCTGATAGACAGCCTCACCGCTTAACAGGGATATTTCACGCTCTGGTGACGTCCCGCCTTTCAGCACCAAAACGTGTCCACAATTTGCGCTAATATTCTCTTTATTTATCGTGTTCATTTCTCAATTTCTTGACCGTTAAATGCAAAAATCTTCTATAAAAATCAGTTAATTAAGCCTTAAACCCGGTTTTGGCCAATTGTTTGGCTAAAGAACCCACACTTCCGGCTCCCTGCGTCAAAATGATGTCTCCGGGGAGGGTTAGCTCGCTCAATATTCCATGTACCTCAGACTCTTTTTTGACGTACACAGGATCGACTTTTCCGCGTAATCTGATACTACGACAGAGGCTTCGAGAGTCCGCGCTGGCGATTTTCTTCTCCCCTGCCGAATACACCTCAAGCAGAAGTAGAACGTCAGCCTCCCCCAGCACCTCCACAAAGTCCTCATATAAGTCCTTGGTGCGGCTATAACGATGGGGCTGGTAGACCATAACGAGTCGATTGTCAGGCCAGCCTTCACGCAGAGCACACAGCGTCGCGGCGACCTCGGTTGGGTGGTGGCCATAGTCATCGATAAGCATGACCGTTCCTCCGTCAACCTCAAATTCTCCCTGCACATCGAAACGGCGACCTACTCCTGAAAATTTCTTAATGCCATTTTGGATATCCTCTGAGCGAATCCCCTCATCGGTTGCTATTGCCACCGCCGCGGTCGCATTTAAGGCATTATGACGACCGGGCATGTTGAGAGAGATCTTCACCGTGTCTTTCGCTTCCTTTCGGACGATCTCAAATTCGGTAATGTGCTGCTGCTGTGTCAGGTTGGTTATTCTGAAGTCCGCATCTTCGGCAAAACCGTAAGTAATTTTTGGTCTGGATATGCGTGGCAATATTTTACGCACTACCGGGTCGTCGACACAGAGTACGGCCAAGCCATAAAATGGAAGATTGTGTAGAAAATCGACGAAGTATTTCTTCAGATTTTCGAAATCGCCCCCATAGGTACTCATGTGATCCGCTTCTATGTTGGTGACCACCGCCACCATTGGCTGCAGATGCATAAAGGAAGCATCGCTCTCATCTGCCTCAGCCACTAAGTATCTGCTTTCTCCCAGTCGCGCATTAGTGCCCGCACTATTCAGCAAGCCACCAATAACAAAAGTTGGATCAAAGCCAGCTTCTGCCAATACCGAGGCAACGATGCTTGTTGTCGTCGTCTTGCCATGGGTGCCAGCAATCGCGATGGAGTGACGATAGCGCATCAACTCCGCCAACATCTCCGCTCTCGCGATCAGCGGCCTCGAGTCTTTGATTGCCTTCTTTATTTCCGGGTTTCGCTCATCGATGGCACTCGAATAAACCACCACGTCGGCATTCTCTACATTTTTCGCATCGTGGCCGAAAAAAATTTCCGCCCCCATTGATGCTAGCCGCATAGTATTCGGCGACTCCTTAAGGTCAGACCCGCTGATTTTATAACCCTGATTGAGCAAAACCTCGGCCACGCCGCACATGCCAGCGCCACCTATGCCAACGAAATGCAGCTTTTTGATGCGCCGCATCTCAGGAATAATATGTCGATTAGCGGCACTATGCATGAGCTAGCTCCACACAACGTGATGCGATTAATTCGTCGGCATCACAGATCGATATTGACCTAGCTGTATCACTCATCTGTTGCAACTTACTGCGATTCGTATCGAGATCGAGCAGCAATGTACTGAGCGCGGCCAGAGTGAGGTCTTTCTGCTCCAGCAGGAATGCGGCACCCGCGTTTACTAACCAATTCGCGTTGTGCTTCTGCTGCTGGTCACTATGGTGAGGATAGGGAACCAATATCGAAGGCAAACCAACCGCGGCAATTTCACTTACTGTACTCGCGCCGGACCGGCAAATAACCAGATCGGCCCAGCCGTACGCTTCAGCCATATCACTAATAAAGGGCAGCACCTCTATTCCCTCAGCCGCGCTCAAACCCTTATCGTTATAGAGCGCCTGAGTTTGATCCAGGGTTCGCTCACCTGTCTGATGAAGTACGCAGGGACGGTTCTGCCCAGGCCAGTGCGCCAACAATTCCGGCACTACCTCGTTGATCGCGAGCGCACCCTGACTCCCCCCCAGAACCAGAATCCGCAGCGGCCTCGATGATTTTTCAAACAGACGCGACCGTTCTGCGAGCGCCGCAATCTCGCTGCGCAATGGGTTCCCTGTGTGGAGCACTTTGTCGCTGCTGGAAAATGTATTCGGAAAAGCCTCAAACACCAGGTTGGCGATCATTGAGAGTAATTTGTTGGTAGAACCCGACACGGCATTTTGCTCATGAATTACCAGTTTTCTGCCTGTAATCTTTGCTGCGAGGCCGCCCGGACCGGAAACGAAACCGCCCATACCCAATACGCAATCAGGGTTCACACTTGACAACACACGCATAGATTGAATGAGCGCCTGCAACAGCATGAACGGTGCAAACAACAGGCGAACAACTCCCTTGCCTTTAAGGCCTTTCGCAGAGACGGCATGAATCTTAATGCCGGTTCCCTCAAGCAGTTTATTCTCCATGCCCTGATGCGTTCCCATCCATTCGGTACGCACATTGTGCTCGCGCAATTTCTGGGCAATCGATAACGCGGGGAATACATGCCCGCCTGTGCCGGCAGCCATGATCAGTACCGTCATGTCTTCCCTGGGCATAGTCATCTATACCCCACCCTTATCGCCGATGTTGTTATCGGTTTCATATTGAATGCGAACCAAAAGCCCTATCATGAAGAAACTCATGATTAGACTCGCGCCACCATAACTAAGAAACGGTAGCGTTAAGCCCTTTACCGGAAGCAGGCTTATGCTGGCCCCTACGTTAATCATCGTCTGGCCAGCGAAAAGCAGACCAAGACCATAGGCGAAGAATGCGGCAAAAAGACGATTCTCTTGTTGGGCTTTCTGCCCAATAGCAAATACTTTATAGAGGAGAACCGAGAAGAGAAGAATTACCGTTGCAACTCCTATCAGACCCCACTCTTCGCCAATGATGGCCAGCACGAAGTCATTGTGTGCTTCGGGAAGAAAATAAAGTTTCTGTATGCTGTTTCCCAACCCAACACCGAACCATTCTCCACGGCCAAAGGCAACCTGAGCCATGGCCTGTTGGTACCCGCCGTTCGTGACATTCTCTACAGCCCAGGGGTCAAGAAACGAGTTGATTCTATCGATGACATAGGGCTTCATGATCGCGAGCAGAGCGATTCCACCCAGGCACAGAGCCAGCATCAAGAGAATGCGATGCAGCTTCGCTCCCGCCAGGAATATCATACACAGCGCAGTGAGCGTAAGGATCACCATCGTTCCATGGTCCGGCTGAAAATGAAGAAGGGCCACTGCCGCTCCGACTACAAGCAGGGGTTTGTAGAAACCGGACCACTTCTCTATAACCTCATCCAGCTGCCTCTCCATAAACGCAGCGAGATAGACGACGATAAATACCTTTGCCAATTCCGAAGGCTGCAGGTCGAATACAACGAGATCTATTCTTCTGGTGCTGCCCTTGACCGATTCGCCAACACCTGGAACGAGCACCAATAACAGCAGCAGAAAAGAGCCCATCAGCAAATTCCAGCTCTGCGCACGCCAGGTTGCGATCGGAATCTGTAAGGTGATCGCCAGAACGAATACACCGACAACAGCAAATATGAGCTGACGCTTAAGAAAGAAAAACGGATCAGAGTATTGACTGTTGGCGATCTCCACCGAGGCGGAAGTCATCATTAGCAGCCCAATAAATAACAACAGAAACGTGCACAGCAAGATACTGTTCAACGGTCGCGGCTGGATCGAATCGACCAGATTATTCTTGGGCATTACTGCCCTTGCCATGCTCATTGCAAGGTCTCCACAGATTCTATAAATGAGAACCCTCGGTGCTGAAAATTTGCAAACATGTCGAAGCTGGCACAGGCAGGTGAAAGCAGAACCGCATCGCCATTACTTGCCTGCTGCAGGGCGATCTCTACGGCATTGTCCATATCGCTTGCAAAGTAAGTCTGAATATCGGCATTAAAATATCCAGCCATTACCACCGCATCATGACCAATCAACACAACTGCCTTTCCCCACTTGTTCATCGCCGGCAGCAACGCAGAGAAGTCGGCTCCCTTCCCCTGACCACCGGCGATCAAGACTATATGTCCCGAAGTATGCTCGCCCAAACCCTCAACGGCAGCCACTGTTGCACCTACGTTTGTTCCTTTTGAATCATTATAGAAATCGACACCATTAACGTTCGCCACCCACTGACACCTGTGTGGCAGACCGGCGAACTCTCTGATTGCTTTTCTAATTGATTCCATATCGATATCTACTGCCATGGCCAGTGCAACCGCAGCCAACACATTCGAAATATTGTGCTGCCCAAAAACCTTCAACTCACTTACAGAGACAATCTTTTCAAATTGGTAGGCCAGATATTTATCACCACCTTCCTCCAACACGCCGAGGCCGTTCACCCCAGGACGCCCAAACCCAAAATCCCAGACCATCGCGTCTGTTGCTACAGGCGGATAACTGTCTTTGTCATCGCGATTGACAACTATCTGCTTGCTACCAGCAAAAATCTTCTGCTTGGCTTGATGGTAGTCTTCTATCCCCTCATACCTATCCATATGATCCGCACTAAGATTTAGAATAGTAGCCACTTCGGCACCTAACTCTTCTGTCGTCTCCAGCTGAAAACTAGACAATTCCAACACGTACAAATCCTTAGCAGTCTCGCTTAGAAGGTCCAGAGCCGGCTTGAAGTTCTTGCCGTCCAAATTCCCACCAAGCCCAAATTTTCTTCCCGAGCTTCTAAGTATCTCGGCTAGCATTGCCACCACCGTGCTCTTGCCATTTGAGCCTGTAACCGCAATGATCGGCGCGCTTACCCGCTTCGCAAAAATATCGATGTCACCGGTAACTGAAATACCCGCATCAATTGCCGCACTTATAGCCGCACCGCGTATGCTAACACCAGGGCTAACGACTAGTTGCTTTGCAGACAATAATGTCTCCAATCTAAACTCGCCCAACTCACATTCGACATCCGGAAATAACTCATGTATCGCTACCAATCCTGGTGGCTGCTCTCGGCTATCGACCACCTTTATTTTTTCACCTATAGAAGTGAAATACCTCACACAGGAAAGGCCGGTATCACCAAGCCCAACAATTATGGTAAGGCGGTCGTCGTTGTCAGTCGCCATCCTGTCTATTCCAAATATCTATTTAGCGTAGCTTCAAGGTAGCCAGGCCAAACAGCACCAACATGACAGTAATAATCCAAAACCGAACAATAACTCGCGGTTCTGGCCAACCCTTCAATTCAAAGTGATGATGCAGCGGCGCCATCCGGAAAATACGTTTGCCTGTCAACTTAAAAGAAGTCACCTGAATAATTACCGACGCGGTCTCGGCCACAAAAATGCCGCCCATGATGAACAGAACAATTTCGTGCCTGGAGATAATCGCCATAACGGCTAAAGCGGCACCGAGCGCAAGCGCCCCTACGTCGCCCATGAAAATTTGCGCGGGGTAGGTGTTGAACCAAAGAAAACCCAGACCGGAACCCAGCAAGGCCCCGGCGAAGATAACTACTTCTTCAGAACCGACAACATAGGGGATATTCAGGTAGGCAGAAAACTCCACGTGACCGGCCAAATAGGCGATAACACCAAGAGCGCCCCCAACCATCACGGTAGGCAGTATCGCGAGTCCATCCAGACCATCGGTTAGGTTTACAGCATTGCTGAAGCCTACGATGATGAAGCAACTGAAGGCGATATAAAGAATTCCAATATTGATAGATACATCTTTGAAGAACGGCACTATATAGTTGGTCTCAACAGAACTAAATGCCGTGTAATACAGAACTATTGCAGCAACCAAACCAATAGAGGTCTGCCAGAAAAGTTTCCAGCGCGCCGACAAACCCGCCGTATTCTGCCGGAAGACTTTTCGATAATCGTCTACCCAACCAATCACACCAAATAGCACGGTGACCAGAAGAACCACCCAAACATAGTGATTCGCAAGGTCGGCCCACAACAGGGTGCTTAGAGCGATACTTACCAGTATCAGCGCTCCGCCCATTGTCGGAGTACCTGCCTTGCTAAGATGCGACTGCGGCCCATCATCACGCACCACCTGACCTATCTGATGATAGTTCAATCGCCTGATCATAGTTGGTCCAATAAGCAGCGAAATTCCCAGTGCCGTTAGAATACTAAAGATGCCGCGCACGGTAATGTACTGAAGAACAGAAAAACTATTATCGAACTGGATTAAGTAGTCTGATAGCCAAACTAACATTCTGTTTCTCCGTCAATTCTCAGAGCGGCAACAACTTCATTCATTCTTGCCCCGCGCGAACCTTTAATCAATATCGTCAGATCCGGGTTCGAAATATCGATAAGCGCTGCAATTAGCGCTTCCTTGTCTTCGAAATACCTGCCCTTCGCCGCACAGGCTTCGATAGCTAATTTCGACTTTTCGCCCGTAGCCCAAACTTCACCGATATTGGCTGCCGACGCATACTGCCCCACGCTACTGTGTACAGAGTCTGTGTCCTCACCTAATTCCTTCATGTCGCCCATCACTAAAATTTTCTGCCCTTTGAGCCCCGACAAGACATCGATAGCCGCAAAGAAAGATCCGGGGTTTGCGTTATAACTATCATCGATCAGATAACTTCCCTTCAAACCAGACAATCGCGACAATCTTCCTGCTACCGGGTGCAAGTTCGCAAGTCCTCGAACCACATTCTGCAGGGTAGCGCCAGCTTCCATTGCCGCGGCCGTAGCAGCTACGGCATTAAATACATTATGTTTGCCCAAGAAATGAGTAGTGAGAGTCTGCTCTCCACGCGGTGTATGCAGCGTGAACTGACTAGCCCCGTCCTCATGCTCTACAAGCGAGGATGCGAAATACTGCGAATCTCCCGATGCATTCGCCAGACTAAATCTTACTATTTTTTTATCCGCCGCTCGCTGCGCCCAGTCGTTGACAAAACTATCGTCTGCGTTGAGCAACATGATACCAGCGCTCTTTAGACCATCGATGATTTCTCCCTTGGCGGAAACGATGCCCTGCAGCGAGCCAAAGCCTTCGATGTGCGCCGGGCTTGCATTGGTGATTAGCGCAATGTCGGGCTCCGTAGCCGTCACACTAAATGCAATTTCCCCGGCTTTGTTCGCCCCCATCTCGATGACCACATAGCGATGCTTCTCCTCTATCTGCAACAGGGTAAGTGGCACACCGATGGTATTGTTCAGGTTAGCTTGTGTGGCAAGGGTTTCGGCTGCGTCACTCAGAATCGCTCCCAGCATTTCCTTTACCGTGGTCTTGCCCTGACTTCCTGTTAGCGCAACCACTTTTGCATCACTGCGCCGACGATTCAGGTTTGCGATCTTGCCGAGAGCCACATGGGTATCCGCTACTCTTAGCACAGGCAGTAAGGACTGAACTTCCCTTGAAACTATGGCAGCAATAGCACCCGAACTTGCCGCCGCTTCGGTGAAACTGTTTCCGTTGAAATTATCTCCTACCAGAGCGAGGTATAGGTCACCCTTCTCAATGGATCGAGTATCGGTGGAAATCTTTGAAAACATCACGTCTTCACCCAGTAATTCACCTTTCAATTCTTGCGCCAACTTCGATAAAGCCATATCACCAATCAATTTTCAGGCTCCGCTACTTGTTTTCTCTAGCTTGTAGTGCCAGACGAACTTGATTCGCATCACTAAAAATAAATCGACTTCCACCTACATCTTGGTAAGTTTCATGCCCTTTTCCAGCCACGAGAACCACATCCCCTGGCTCCGCATTGCCTATCGCATAGGCTATCGCTTTTTCTCTGTCTCTAAGCACCACGGCCTGTTCGGGTGATCTCATGCCGCTTTGGATATGCTGGACAATTCTATCGCCCTCTTCGTTTCGAGGATTGTCGTCTGCAATAATGACCTTATCTGCGAACGCCTCGGCTATCTCCCCCATTATGGGTCGCTTGCCTTTGTCTCTATTTCCGCCACATCCAAATACACACCAGATGTTGCCGCTGAAGTGGTCTCTCAAGCCTTTTAATGCACTGCGCAGGCCGTCGGGCGTATGGGCATAGTCAACTACCGCCGTTATTTCATCCGTATTGCCAACTATTTCCATGCGACCATCAACGGGGCTAAGCCCCGAAACCAACTCACAAAGCTGTTCGATATCGAGTTCTTTTTTCTTCGGCAAATAGCTGACAAGCACACTAATCACCGCGAGCAAATTGCTCACATTAAAATAGCCAAATAATTTCCCTTTGATGACGCCCGCACCGATTGGCGTGACTACCCGCGCCTCGAATCCCTGTCGAGTTAAAGTCAATGATTCCGCATAAACCGTCGCCGCTGAGTTTTTAATACTGTAGGTGCACATCTCTACACTGGGCGCTATGGCATTTATAACCGACAAGGCATAAGGATCGTCCAGATTAATAATCGCTCTACTGAGGCCTTCGCTAGTAAATAGTTTCTTCTTATTATTACCGTAAGCTTTCATGCTCTCGTGATAATCCAGGTGATCACGGGTTAGATTGGTAAAGATAGCTGTATCAAACTTTACCGCCTTTACTCTCTTCTGATGCAAGCCAACGGAGGAAACTTCCATAACTACCGGATCGATACCGCCTTGAACCATTTCTGCGAGCGCCATTTGCGTAAAGACAGGATCGGGTGTCGTTAGCTGGGTTTCCTGAAGTTTTCCATAGACTCCATAGCCCAGAGTGCCGATCGTGCCACAGCTAAACCCCGAATTTGCGAGAGCTTGTGCAATGAACTGACTACAGCTAGTCTTACCGTTGGTGCCAGTTATACCAATTACGCTTAATCGGAGGCTGGGATGCTCGTAGAATCTTGCAGCAATTTCGCTTAATTTGGCTGACAGATTGTCGACTGCAATTACCGCTATTCCATCGATAATTTGCGTGCCCTGCCACTGACCACCGGTCTCCGCCAACACAGCGGTAACACCGGCTTTTATTGCCTCACCTATAAATTCTCTCGCATCATGGTTGCGGCCGAAACAGGCCAGAAAGAGATCACCTTTGCGCAGCATTCGACTATCCAGCTGAATGCCGGTGACAACGACATTTACAGCCTGATGTGCGGGGTCAGACACAATCGCCAGACCACTAAGCAGCTCAAGCAGAGCACCATTGAAATTAAGTTGTTCAGCCGTTTTCATCTTAGAGTGAACTCAACTCCTTAGATTGCTCTTCAGGTAAATTATCCGGAGCGATATTCAAAATTCGCATCGCGCCCGACGTAACTCTGGAAAAAACTGGAGCCGCCACCTGACCACCATAATGCTCATCACCCTTTGGCTCATAGACGATAACCACGATGACAAGCTTCGGATCACTTGCAGGTGCCACTCCAACGAAAAGTGAGTTATGCACGTTCTCTTCGTAACCAAATTCGCCCACCACATGCACTGTGCCTGTCTTCCCAGCCACTTTATAGAAAGGCACTCTGGCGTCTCTGGCTGACCCGCCGCGCGCTGGATCGACCACGGTTTCAAGCATGGCCAAGACCTGATTGCTAATTGCCTTATCGATGACCTGTTCTCTGGGCAGAGCTTGCAAACCGGCTTCGTCAAGTTTCAATAAGGAGACCGGTTTGCGTATGCCGTCATCGGCTATAACCGAGTAGGCCTGCGCCAATTGCAGGGCAGTGGCTGAGAGTCCGTATCCGAATGAGAAAGTTGCCGTCTCGATGCGACTCCAACGGCGATGATTTGGCAACACGCCACTCTGCTCGCCAGGAAAACTTGTTCCCGAAACCTGCCCCATACCTACGCGCTCGAGAACATTTCGAATGGCTTCTGCACCGATGTCGAAGGCAATCTTCGATGCGCCAATATTGCTAGACTTGGTAATAACTCTCGTGAGATCTAAGGTGCCATAGTTCAGTATGTCTTGAACCTCTTTGCCCTCGACCATCATCCAACCAGGACCTGTCTCTATTAAGGTGTCAGGCACATAGGAACCCGATTCCAGAGCTGCCGCGACAGTGAAGGCCTTTATCGGAGAACCAGGCTCAAACACATCTGTAATCGCACGATTTCTTAAGACGCTAAAATCTGTCAGGTTCCCTCGGTTATGCGGATTGTAGGAAGGCTGATTCGCCATCGCCAATACCTCGCCAGTGTCTACGTCTAACACAACGATAGATGCTGACTTAGCTCGACGGGTAATAAACTCTTCTTTTAGCTCTTTATAGGCCAGACTCTGCAGGCGAAAATCGATACTCAGTTCAATATTTTTCCCCGGCTGCGCCGTTTGTATAGTATTCAGCTCTTCGATTATGTGACCGCGCCTGTCCTTAATAACCTGTCGTCTACCAGGCACGCCCTTTAGCCATTCATCGTAAGTTAATTCCAGCCCTTCCTGTCCTACATCATCAACGTTGCTAAACCCAACAAGATGAGCTGCGACTTCGCCCTGAGGATAGAATCTTTGATATTCCTGCTGGTCGTAAACACCGTCTATGTCCAGAGCTAACACTCTTTCCGCTTCTGCGGGTGCCACGCGCCTCTTCACATAGAGAAATTCTCGTCTTGCGTTTCGCACAATAGCTTCCTGCAGCGAAGTAACATCCAACTGCAACTCCGTTGCTAGGCGCTGAATCTGGGAAGGCTTATTTCCAATCTCTTGAGGATTCACCCAGATCGATTTGACCGGAGAACTCACAGCGAGGGGCTCGCCATTGCGGTCAGTAATAACGCCTCGATTGGCTACCAAGGGCACTGTTCTTATAGTTCTTGCATCGCCCTGACTCTGCAGAAAGTCGCGCTCAATAATATGCAGCGCGCTCACCTTCCAACCAATAGCAACAACGCATAGAAACATCACAAACAGCACTAGATATAATCGCCATTGCTGAATAAAAGAAGCCATCTTAGCGTTACTCATGACCCACCATCACAATGTTGGCAATATCCGGCACTTCCATTTGTAATTGCTCAAAAGCCTTCTGCTCTATTCGGCCCTCGACCCCGAAGGTGCTCTGTTCTATCAGGAGTTGCCCCCACTGAACTTCCAAATTGTTCGCCTGATCTCTTAGCACTTGCAGCTCATTAAAGGCGAAGCGATTCTCATGCGTAGTAGAGACCACTGAAAGCCCCGCACCAAGCACTAGCGCCAAGACTGCAAACAGCACAATGCTGGAACGATTTCGAATGCCCGCCCATTGCAAGATAGAAAGCTCTTTCGCTTTCGGCTTGCTTGCTGTTCTGGTTTTCTTTGCGCTCATATCTATTGCCGCTAGAGTCGTTAATCTAATGAGCGGTTTTTTCAGCCACTCGCATCACTGCACTTCTAGCTCTCTGGTTTTGCTCTACTTCACCTGCACTCGATTTAATTCTTTTCCCTATGGGCTTCAGCTTGGGATCCAGCATGTCCTGAGAGATCGGCAGGCCTCTCGGAAAGTTATCTCCCTTCGCCTGGGTCGCGATAAATTTCTTTACCATGCGATCTTCCAGAGAGTGAAAGCTAATAACAACGAGCCTTCCCTCTATCTTCAACACCTTCAGCGCCTGCTCCAGCCCTCTTTCCAATTCCCCTAATTCATCGTTAATGAATATACGGATTCCTTGAAACGCTCTGGTTGCCGGATGCTTATCCCGCTCCCATGCCGGATTCGCTTCTTTTATAATTTCTGCCAGTTCGCCAGTTGTAGTGATTCGTTTCTCTGCTCGTTCTAGAATGACCCGTCTAGCCATCCGCCTCGAGTGTCGCTCTTCGCCATACTGATAGAGCACATCCGCTATCTCGTGTTCTTGCGCACTGTTAATCCACTGCTCGGCGCTCTGCCCTGTCGTTGGATCCATACGCATATCAAGGGGCCCATCCCGCAAAAAACTAAACCCCCTGCTCGCGTTATCGAGCTGCGGCGAAGAGACACCTAGATCGAATAAAATACCGTCGATCTCGCCGCTCACACCCAGCGCACTTATCTGCGCCTCAATCTCACCGAAGGGTGCATGCATGATTTTTAAGCGCGCATCCTTCCCTTGCATCCGGTTTGCCACTTCTATCGCGTCAGGGTCTTTATCGAAAACGATGAGCCGACCCTTTGGCCCTAGCCGCTCGAGGATTAACCGGCTATGCCCGCCTCTCCCGAATGTTGCATCAACATAAGTTCCCTCTTCGCGAATCGAAAGCGCATCGATAGCTTCCTGCATCAATACCGTTTCGTGCGCTGACTCGGCGGTCATGGCTTCAACCTAGAGCGCCAAGGAACGTAATTTATCCGGCAGCTCTCCCTCGGTAGTTGACTCTGTTAACCACTGATCACGCTGCTGGTTCCAGTTATCCTGGCTCCAAATCTCTAATTTCTTGCCCTGCCCGATAAGGCACACATGCTTTTCTAACTGTGCGTATTGACGTAACTCTTGGGGAAGTAAGATGCGACCACTGCCGTCTAGCTCTAGATCATTAGCATGACCGATGAGTAGGTGCTTGACGCGCTGGGACATTGGATCGAAACTGGAAAGGGATTCAATCTGACGCTCAATAACCTCCCACTCGGAGAGTGGATAGAGCAAAAGGCATCTATGGTTCGTGTCGATAGTAACTACCAGATGTCCTGAGCAATGACTTACTAGCTGCTCACGGTAGCGCGCAGGCATCGCCATGCGTCCCTTTACATCGAGATTGATAGTATTTATGCCGCGAAACACGTGTTGTCCCCATTTTTAGTGGATGTTGTATGTCGAGATTGAATCCTTCAATTCCCACAAATCAACAATTTTTTCCACTTTTCGCCACAAAGCAACACTATAGAGGCACAATTGCGCCAGCGCAAGCCTTATTTATCTGATATCTATGGTGAAAGTGCGGCAACTTGTCGCTAAAAGCGGGGAAAATGAAGACAAAATGAAGAAAATAGAAAATTGTATTCTCATGGAATACAACTCAATAGCAGTCGTAATTAAAGTAGATTATTAAGAATTATCGACAATTTATGTCGAAGTGGGGAATTAAAAGCGAGCCAGCCTATAAGCCGGGTTCTGTCGAGGACAATTATTCATCTGCAATCTGCGTCGCCACAGATCTCTAGCGGCCTACCCGAATCCAATGCGAGCAGCATCTGTGGATTCCTATTTGGCCTTGCTCCGAGTGGGGTTTACCTTGCCGCGAACTGTTACCAGCCGCGCGGTGCGCTCTTACCACACCATTTCACCCTTACCTCAATGCTCGAAAGCGTCGCGGCGGTATACTTTCTGTTGCACTTGCCGTGGGTTTACACCCCCCAGGCGTTACCTGGCACCCTGCTCTGCGGAGCCCGGACTTTCCTCTGTCAATTTCCTCGTAGACCGATAGTCGAAAGACGAAGAGCTAAAGACAGCAATTGCCCGGCTGACTCGAGGCGAAGACTAAAGGAGAACGCTAGCAGTTACAATCACTATTCGATCGGATCAGAGGCTGCCTAGCGTTCATCGCCGGCGAATTCTTTCAACGCCGCCTCATACAGCAAATTTTTTCGTGCGCCACTTATCTGACTTGCAAGGCTTACCGCCTTCTTCATCGACACCTCTTGCTTTAAGAGTCGCACAATATCCATAGCCTGCTCATGCTTTCGCCCTTCCTCCAGCTGCGCATCGCTGCCGGAGACGATAACAACAAATTCACCCTTCTGCTGATTTGCATCTGCGTTCAGCCATTCAACGCAGGCACTTGCTGTACCGAGAAAATGTGACTCAAAGCGTTTGGTTAGCTCCCGCGCGATGAAGATCAGACACTCCGCCCCAAAGGCCACGCTCATATCCGTAACGCTGTCCACAATCCTGTGGGTGGACTCATAAAACACCATGGTGCGCTGCTCCCTCGCTAGCAGCGATAGCTTCTTTTGTCGGGCTCGCGCCTTGTTCGGCAAGAATCCCTCAAAGGTGAATCGATCTGTAGCAAGCCCGGAAACACTTAGTGCCGTTATCAGAGCACTTGCGCCGGGGACGGGAATGACAGAGAGGTTTCTCTCCCTGGCCAGCCTAACCAATTTGTAGCCGGGGTCTGAAATAAGCGGCGTGCCTGCGTCCGAAATCAAGGCCACTGAAGCTCCGGCTTCCAGCTTGTCGAGAATGCGCTGAATAGCGATGTCCGCAGAAAAATCATGGTGAGAAACTACGGGGGTTTGAACCTGTATGCTCTGCAGTAGTCTTTGACTATGACGAGTATCTTCTGCCGCGATAAGATCGACATCATTTAGTATCTCTGCCGCACGCTTGGAAATATCATCCAAATTGCCTATGGGCGTAGCTACTATGTAGAGCGTTCCTGGATCACTCATCAGGCAAGGTTCTCAATCTACTAATCTCATTGGCGAGCCGCATAGGGTTAACTACATTGGCGAATAAATTGCTGTACCTAGTTAACTGTATTAGTCTCTGAAAACAAGCGCACAACTTAACAGACATAATACCCGATACAAAGATGAAATTAGCCACTATGCGCAAACCACCCTTACTCCTTCCTCTGCTGTTTGTACTATTACAGGCATGTGGCTCGGCTACGACCGTGCCAGAACAACCTGCACCAAACTTCGATCCTCAAGAAGCCTCCATCGACGAACTTGTTCGGGCGGCGAACACAGCCGACGGACTAGAATCTGCCCAGTTGCGAATACTCGCACTGGAAGCGATTATCGCCAATGGAGATAACGAACGAGCTTCGCGGCAATTGGCTCTTCTCAACAACCTTGAAGGCTATCCTGAACCACTACGGCTGCGCGCCTCCTTGTTAGAGGCACAGCTTGCCTTGCGCAACGGCCAGACCGCGAAGGCGATAAGCCTGTTGACGGAGACTACTGACACTGGCTTTGAAGATCGACCCGAGCTACTAAGCGAGTACCTGCTGGTTTTAGGTCGAGCCTACCAAGACGACGGCCAGTATGAACTAGCTCTCGCATCCTACCTGAGACTAGGCGAGACCGGCACAGCAAATGCGGAAGCGTCGCTGAATGTCCACGATGAAATTTGGGACGCCATCATCAGATTCTCGCCTGCCCAGCTCGACAACTTTGCGAGTGCGGCTAACAGCTACCAGTCACGAGGTTGGGTCGAGCTCGCGCGCGTAGTAAGCTCGGAGCAATACAGCATACGCTCTCAGCTCGATGCGATTCGTCAGTGGCAACGGATATGGAGCCAGCACACGGCATCGCAGCAACTTCCCCAGCGTTTGACAAAACTAGAGCAAACCTGGCAACAACGGCCAAAGCACATAGCTCTCATACTTCCTCTGCAAGACAGCGCGGGCAAGGCGATTCAGGAAGGCTTTTTAAGCGCGTACTATGCCGCCGTAGACGTATCCCGCGACGTACCGAGGATTTCGGTTTTCGACAGCAGCAACCTGAGCAACGTTTATCCCATTTACGATGCCGCTGTTGCCAGCGGTGCCGATCTCATCATCGGGCCACTCTACAAACAACTAGTCAACCAGCTCCAACAACTGGATGAGCTGCCGGTTCCAACCCTCGCGCTAAATTACTCCGATGACAGCATCAACCTTTCAAGTAACCTAACCCAATTTGGCCTGGCCCCAGAGGATGAGATCGAGCAGGCCGCCAACTTAGCCTGGCAGGCCGGTTACAAAAATGCCGCGATAATCACACCACAATCCTCTGACTACCAGCGCTTGCTGCAGGCCTTCACCAACAGCTGGACCGGCAAAGGCGGCAACCTCGTTTCTCAATCCACATTCGGTGGCGATACCGATTACGCCGATGTGATTAAACGACTGATGGCTATCGATTCAAGTGAGGCACGCCGTGACCGCATTGTTGCCCTCTTACCCAGGTCTAGCGTCGAATTTACACCCAGGCGACGAGGGGACATCGACTTTATTTTCCTCATCGCGAACCCGCGGGAAGGAAGGCAAATTAAGCCCACTCTCGCTTTCTATTTTGCGGGGGACATCCCCGTCTATGCCCTACCCTCTATCTATGATGGCTTAGACAATCCTAGCGCCAATCAAGACCTAAACGGCATCGTGTTTACCGATGCCCCATGGATATTAGCCGGCTACGACCCGCTTAAAACCAACGCGGCATCAAGTTTGCGGCCCGCACAAGGGCCAGTGCAACGGTTCCGTGCCATGGGCATAGACAGTTTTCGTTTGTATGCGCGCCTCCAGCAGTTCAATGATGGGGACATCGCTACGCTGCCCGGAGCTACCGGCGTTCTCAGCATGGATGAAAACGGCCGCATACACCGTCGCCTCGAGGTAGCCAGATTCGTAGAGGGAAAAGCCACCCTAGAGGACAGTGCTGGCACAGCCTCAGACTAGCCATTCACTCTCCACGCACTCCCCACTAACCCACCACTCCGCCCAAAGGATTGGGACCGTGCATTTTCGACGATGCAGCAACAGCCAGGAAATAGTCAAGGCTCAAGAATCAAGGGCCGCTAACTTCTTGCGCGCTAAAGGGCTCAAATTGCTCTGCAGAAACTACCACAGTCGATTTGACGAGATCGATCTAATCTTGAGCGATTCCGGCACTCTGGTGTTCATAGAGGTGCGTTACCGGGCAAACGGGCTATTTGGTGGCGCTGTGGCCTCGGTCACCGTAGCCAAACAACGCCGCATACGCCTTACTGCGGCGCACTACTTACAGACGCACAACGGCCTACAGCACTGCCCCTGCCGCTTCGATGTTCTGGGCCTATCCGGTGAAGCGGACGCGAATAGTCAGACCGGCGCACAGTGCTTCGACTGGATTAAAAACGCATTCTCGAAAAACTTGCACACCTACTTTGAAGACCTAATCGGAGCAAGCTGAAGAAAGTACCCCAAAGCGGTAAATATTGGCGGCCTAACGGCCGATAATAAGAGATACTTTTTATTTTAAGAAAAATCAACAAGGTAGTCACTAGATGGAATTAGCCAATCAAATCAGCCAGCATTTTCTGGACAGCATCGAAACGAAACAGAAGTCCATCGAAGTGCTGATAGAGCCGATTCATCTAGCAGGAGAGGCGATGGTAAATTGCCTCTTGAACAACGGCAAGATACTTAGCTGCGGGAACGGGGGCTCTGCCGGTGATGCCCAGCACTTCTCAGCCGAACTCTTGAATCGATTCGAAAAGGAACGCCCGGGGCTACCCGCCGTTGCCTTAACTACCGATAGCTCGACGATAACCGCTATCGCGAATGACTATAACTACGAGGAAATTTTCTCGAAACAAGTTAGCGCACTTGGGCAGCCGGGTGATGTACTGCTCGCCATCTCGACAAGCGGTAATTCTGCGAACGTCGCCGCTGCCATGAAAGCGGCGCAGGAGAGAGAAATGCTACTGGTAGTTCTAAGCGGCAATGACGGCGGTGAGATGGCCGGATTACTTAGCGAACAAGACACAGAGATTCGCGTTCCCTCTAGCCGAACCGCTCGCATTCAGGAAGTGCATCTGGTAGTTATACACTGCCTGTGCGATTTTATTGATACTCAATTATTTGGAGGTGACGAATCATGAGACTGCAGTCTCTAAACAAAAGCTTGCTGCTGCTAACGCTTCTTTTCATAACTTCATGCACAACGATTCTGGTGGAGACAACTGATGATCGGGGAATTTCTGAAGACCCGACAGAAAGAACTGCTGGCGCCAGAGTGGAAGATCAATCCATCGAGACTAAAGTAATCGTGAATATGAAGTCGCAGGAACCCGCCTTCAGAAAAGCAAACTTCAATGTGACCAGCCATAACGGCGTCGTGCTATTGATAGGTCAGGTTGCATCGAATGATCTAAAAAACAAAGCCAGCGAGATCGCGAGCAAAGCCAGCACCAAGATCAAACGAATTCATAACGAGTTAGAGGTGGCCGGCAAAACCGGTCTTCTCGCGCGCAGTAACGACAGCTGGATAGCAACTAAAGTACGCACGATTCTGCTAACCAATAATGAGGTCCCGTCGGGCCAGGTTAGGGTGATAGCTGAGAACGGCGCCATCTATCTGATGGGCATGATCGACCAAACAGGCGGCGATAATGCGGCTAGACTAGCCCGCAATGTTTCCGGCGTAACCAAAGTGGTTAAGGTTTTTGAATATATAAACTAGGAATAGAGTTGTAAAAGGGCTTTTGGCGATTTATTTAACCATCACGTTAAGCGTCTACTTAACTACACGCAGCGCAGGTTTCTTGCCTGAATTTGACGACTTGGAGTCTGCGCCTTTTTTATCGCCAGAATCATCCACGCCGGAAGGACTGGGCGGCTTCGGCAGATTCGCCTCTGAATCGAAGATCATTCCCTGCCCATTCTCCTTCGCATAAATCCCCATGACAGCTGCTATTGGGACATAGACTCGCTTCGGAATACCCGCGAAGCGGCCATCGAAATCGATAGCCTCACTACGAATAAATAAGCTCTGAACGGCAGAAGGTGAGATGTTGAGAATTATCTGACCATCCTTAACGTGCTCCTGCGGCACTTCCACGTCGTCGGCGAAAGCATTTACAAGAATATAAGGAGTGCAGTCGTTTTCAATAATCCAGTCGTAGAGCGCTCTAACAATATACGGTCGGCTAGAACTCATGGTCATAGTGAATTCCTCGCTCATGGGTAAAACCTAGACCATTTCTTTTTCTTGCTCGGAAAAACTCGCAAGCACTGAATCTCTCTCGAAGAGACGCTCTCTATATTCGAGCAATGGCTTGGTAGTTTTGTTCTTTGGAAGGTCGATTCCCATTACCGGCAATCGCCATAGTATTGGAGCCACACAGCAATCCACGATAGTAAATTCATCGCTCATGAAAAACGGCTTTTCCCCAAATATAGGCGCAATCGAAAGGAGGCTTTCGCGCAATTCCTTACGCGCCTTTTCCAATTGCGCAGGAGTACCCTTGTTAGCCATTATCGCGTCAACCTTTCCGCACCAGTCTTGCTTGATGCGATAGATCCAAAGGCGACTCTCGGCGCGCGCAACAGGATACACAGGAAAGAGCGGTGGGTGTGGAAACCGCTCGTCAAGATATTCCATCATGATGTCGGCTTCATAGAGAACTAAATCCCTATCTACTAGAGTAGGAAGCGTATTATATGGGTTCAGCGAAGCCAGATCTTCGGGCTTACTATCAGGGTCGACATCGATAGTTTCAACTGTCACACCCTTCTCCGCTAAAACGATTCTAACCCGATGACTGTAATGACTCGTGCCATCTGAATAAAATGTCATTGACGACCGTTTTGCTACTACACCCATATCAATCCCTTTATTCTTATCTGTTCGTATTTAGTGTTCTTGTCGACTACATTGAAGTCACGCCTCGCGTGACTTCACAGACGAAGATTTGTTAGTGGTAGTCCTTGCTGAACTCTCTACCTAACAAGGTTGTAAGTACATAGAGTATTGCAAGAAATGCTAAAACCCAGATTCCAATCTCTTGGCGTCTGGCTCGAATCGGCTCACCCATGTAATAAAGAAAATTCACCAGGTCAGCAACCGTAACATCAAACTCTTCCGGACTAAGCGCACCAGTACCAGAGACATGCTCTAACTCGCAATGATCAGGATCACCATGAGATTCACAGACCACATCACCCTGCAGCTCATGCAATACATTAGGCATAGCTACATTGGGAAATATTTTATTATTGGTACCGAGGGCTCTCGTCTCATCTGCGTAGAACCCTTTCAGGTAACTATATAACCAATCAGGATGCCGCACTCGACCGATCAAGGTCAGGTCGGGAGGCGCCGCGCCGAACCAGCCTTCGGAGTCTTTATTCGCCATAGAGTTGGTAATCAAATCACCAATTAGTGAGCCGTCGAAAATCAAGTTATCTACGACCATCTGCTCTGGTATCTCAAGATCTTCAGCAGCTCTTGCGTAGCGCGCAAAGCCGAGCTCGTGACAGCTAGAACAGTAGTTCATGTAGGTCTGAAAACCACGCTGCAACGAACCCTTGTCATCGAAGTCCGTCTCGACATGCTCGAGGTCCAGATTGGCCTCGGCGGCATGGGCAGTGTTGGTTAACATCAGCGGTACCACCACCAAGAAGATGAGCAACAGAATAGACCCGATCAGCTGTGGAATAGTGATGAATCTGCCAGTCACTCTTTCCGGAGGCTGCGCTGTCTTCTCCTTTCGCGTATACCAAGGCATTGCGATGAAGAAGGCAAAGTAAGCCAGTGTCATTATTTGCGCCAGCAATGTCTTGGCCGGGCTAACAGATTGTGTACCCAGCACGCCCAGAATAAAGAACGAGACCAGGAACATTAGAAGAGCTACACGGCTATACGTGCCCTTATAACGCATAGATCTAACTGGACTCTTGTCCAGCCAAGGAAGCACGAAGAGAATGGCAATTGCGCCGAACATGACCAACATGCCCCAGAATTTCGCATCTATACCAAATAAGGGGTAGGTCACCGCTCGCAACATGGAGTAAAACGGCGTGAAATACCAAACCGGTGGCACGTGCTCGGGAGTCTTTAGCGAATTCGCTTCCTGGAAGTTAGCGATTTCGAGGAAGTAGCCCCCCATCTCCGGTACAAAAAATACTATGGCACAGAACACGAACAAGAATAGAACCACACCCGCCAAATCATGATACATCGTGTAATACGGGTGAAAAGGAACGCCATCCAATGGAATACCATCCGGCCCCTTGTTCTTCTTGATATCGATGCCGTCCGGGTTATTGGAACCCACTTCATGCAGCGCAAGAATGTGCAGCACTACCAACGCGATCAAAACAATCGGCAGCGCGACTACGTGTAGTGCAAAGAACCGGTTAAGCGTGGCGCCAGAGATCAAGTAATCGCCTCGCACCCACACCAACAAGTCGTCACCGATTACAGGGATGGCGCCGGCGAGAGATACGATTACATTCGCCCCCCAGTAGGACAACTGGCCCCAGGGTAGAACATAGCCCATAAAGCCTTCCATCATCAAAACCAGATAGATAGCCATGCCGAAAACCCAGATGAGTTCTCTAGGCTTCTGATAGGAGCCATACATCAAACCGCGGAACATATGCACATAGACGACTACGAAAAATGCCGAGGCACCTGTCGAGTGCAGGTAGCGCAACAGCCATCCCCATTCCACGTCTCGCATGATGTATTCGACCGAGGCGAATGCCGCTTCGGCACTCGGCGTATAGTTCATAGTCAGCCAGATGCCTGTTAGCAGCTGCATGACTAGCACGACAAGAGAAAGTACACCGAAGTAATACCAGAAATTGAAATTCTTGGGCGCGTAGTACTCGCTCATGTGCTGTTTCCAAGCGCGCACAACAGGGAGTCTGGCATCAATCCACTCGACGAAGCCGGTTGCGGCACTCATCAATCGGTTAGGTTTTACTGAATCATTTGCATTGTTAGCTGTATCGGTCATGCCGTTGTCTCCTCATCAATACCTATCACGAGGACGTTGTCTCCCTCGAAGGAGTAAGGTGGAACTTCCATGTTTCGAGAAGAAGGTGAGCCACTGTAAACACGGCCAGCCAGATCAAAACGCGACCCATGGCAAGGACAGAAAAAACCACCACGCCACTCAGTATCGAAAGGCTCTGGCTTGAGCTCTATATGCGGCGTAGGTGAACAGAAAAGATGTGGGCACAAGCCGACAAGCACCATGACATCGGGTGTGCGCGATCGAGTTTCATTCTGAGCATAGCCGGGTTGTTCAAGCTGCTCCGAATCGGGATCGGTTAAGCGACCCGGATCTTCATTCAAGGCGCTCAGTATTTCCTCCGAACGCTTGATAACAAATATGGGCCTGCCACGCCATGCGGGGATGGGGCCTAACATCTCACCGTCTTGCAGACGACTGATGTCAATTCTAACTGGTGCACCGGCAGCACGCGCCTTGGCACTCGGACTCCAAGACCCGATAAAAGGGGCCGCACCCCCAACAACTCCAGCGGCACCTACAACCGAAGTCGAACCCACTAAAAACCGTCTACGGCCAGCATTAGTACTGTCGTCAGTCACCGTAAATTTCTCCTTGAGAACAAGCTTGTAAATTGAATTATCCCTGCAGCTCAGGGATATGCGACTCATTGATCGCGAGTTTGGGCCATACCGCCATGGAGGGTCGGCAAAGCGCGTGAATGTTAGTCAATTTTACACTTTTTAGCAAGTCTAGGTGCCGCCTAAATGCTAGCTATACCATTGATAACAGGGGAGAAAAATATTTTTTTACAGGCAAAAAAAACGCCAATTTCGAACCCGAAATCGGCGTTTTTTAACATCCAAGGTTTTAACGCTTGGAAAACTGTGGCTTCTTACGTGCTTTGCGTAGGCCAACTTTCTTTCTTTCAACTTCACGCGCGTCGCGGGTTACGAATCCAGCCTTACGCAACGTTGGCTTTAGCTCTTCATCGTAGTCCATTAGTGCACGAGTGATGCCGTGTCTGATCGCACCGGCTTGGCCGAAGCTACCACCGCCGCGCACAGTGACTTTAATATCGAATTTCTCAACCATCTCCACAAGCTCGAGTGGCTGCTTCACGATCATTCGCGCAACTTCGCGTCCAAAATAACCATCCAGGGGTCGACTGTTTACGGTAATCGCACCGCTACCGCTAGTTAGAAAGACTCTCGCTGTCGAGGTCTTGCGTCGGCCAGTACCGTAATATTGAGTGCTAGACATAAATCAGGCGAACCTCTTAAAGTTGAAGTGTCTGCGGTTGCTGCGCGCCATGAGGGTGCTCAGATCCGGCATATACTTTGAGTTTCTTGAACATCGCTCTACCTAGAGGGCTTCTAGGGAGCATACCCTTAACGGCCAATTGAACGACACGTTCTGGGGCTTTATCCAGCAATTTCTCGAAAGACAGAGATTTCAGGCCACCTGGAAAACCAGAGTGAGCGTGATAGATCTTACCCTTCGCCTTATTGCCAGTTACTCTTACCTTGTCAGCATTGATTACGACGACAAAATCGCCCACATCCACGTGAGCCGTGTATTCTGGCTTGTGTTTGCCGCGAAGGCGAATCGCTATCTCAGTAGCCATGCGGCCTAGAGTCTGGCCTTCTGCATCTACGATAAGCCATTTCTGGTCTACTTCGTGTGGTTTTGCGCTATAAGTCTTCATTATTCTGTCATTAGGCTTTGCTTTAAGGAGCGCGAATACTACCGGAGCGATGTCCAATATTCAAGCGAATTTAGGCCTAGAATGTAGATTTTTCGGGAGCTGAGGATAGTATCGCCAGTCGCCATTCACGGCTGCCGGCCGCATGACAGTTTTGGCTAAATTTCAGCAAATATATCCTAATCTGAGCGGGCTCCAGGACTCAAGGCACATGCTCATCACTAAGATACTCCTCCGATTGCATCTCTATCAGCCTGGATTCGGTTCGCTCGAACTCAAATTGCAGCTTTTCCCCACTATATAGCTCGGCTATTGGCACCTCGGCAGCGATAAATAGCTTCACGCGCCTATCGTAGAGTTCGTCGACCAAACTAATGAAGCGCCGCGCACTATCGCTGGACTCTTCCCGCATCTGCGGCACTCCTGACAGGATGACCGCATGGTAAATCTTCGCCAATTCCACATAGTCGAACGCGCTACGAGCTCCCTCACATATCTGCTCGAAGGCAAACCACACCACGTCCTGGTTACAGTATTGCGTGCCTATACGTCGCTCCAGTATCTCAATCTCTTCCCTTTTTTTGGCGTGCTCCCGGTCAGGGGTGAGTTCAAAGAAGCATTCCAGCAACTTTGCTTCGGTAGCAGCGGTTATAGGGCAGTGATAAAGCGTAGCCTGGTTGAGACTGCGCAGGCGATAGTCGATACCGCTGGAAATCTCTACGGTTTTTGTATGATCCTTAATAAGGTCTATCGCGCGCATGAAGCGCTGTCTCTGCAGGCCATCCTCGTAAAGTCGGTCGGGCTCTATGTTCGACGTAGCGACTAATATCACCTGCCGGGCAAACAGCGCTTCCAGCAACCCGGCAAGAATCATCGCGTCACCGATATCACGAACGAAAAATTCATCGAAACATAGAACGCGCGACTCTCTGGCTATCTTGTCCGCTACCTGCTCCAGAGGATTCTTCACCCCCTGTAACGATGCTAGGTCGCGATGAACCCTTTGCATGAAGCGATGAAAATGCGTACGCATTTTTGCCTTACCGGGCAGGCTCTCGAAGAACACATCCATCAAATAGGTCTTGCCGCGCCCCACTCCACCCCAAATATAGAGACCCCGAATTGGGGCGCTATGCTGATCGCTACCAAATAATTTGTTTTGCAACCATGCCTTAGGTCCTGGGCTCGCCCCCTGGAAACGCGAGATTTGCTCATACAATTGCTGTAGCTGACCCACTAGCGCAAACTGCGCATCATCGGCAGATATTGTGTTGTTCTGAAGGTCGAGGTTGTAGCGCTGCAATGGACCCATGGTTTCCTTGCCTAAAATGGTTTCCTTGTCTAAGAAGGTTTCCTTGACCAAGAAGGTGCTCTGCCAAGTAGCTGCTGTCGAAAATCCGCTAAGTTTCCAGACTCTTCAGATGAATGGCAACCTCTATTCACTCCCAAGCCACCTCTACTTACGTGAACGACACTCAGCAGGCACACAAACAACAAGATTGCTAAAAAAATCACCTAAACTGGGGTATACTTGCCTTTCGTGCCTTGAACTGGAAGCCAGCAAGGGGCAAAACATTTGAGCGAGATGTCATCAAGAGGCGATTAGTTGAATGATCTGGGTAACTGCAATAGCATGTCTAGCCGTCGGAGTAATCATTGGCGTAGTATTCTCCAGTCGCTTAAACAGCAGTGCATCACGAGTCCAGGAATTGGAAAATCAAATTCGCGACATCAAAGATAATCATCTGACCTATCGCGACAATGTAAGCGACCATTTCAGCATGACAGCCGACTTAGTGCAGCATATGACGGAGAGTTATCGCGAGGTCTATCAGCATTTGGCGAGCGGCGCCCAAGATCTATGCAGCAATGAAGTGGCGAGCAAACTACTACCCGCCGGCTCCGATGCCGTGTTCGATAGCAATGAAGAGCCCGGGGCTGCTGGCGGTCTGAACCCTCCGAAGGATTATGCGGCAAAGCAAGACCCAAGCCAGAAAGGGGCGCTATCCGAAGAGTTTGGCATTAGTAAGTCTATCTCAAACAGCGAAGAAGAAGCCTCAAACCAGCCCAAGCATTAAACCGAACATCACTGCAGCAACTAACGCGCCTCATCGAATTTTCGACAGACAGCTGTCTCTGTCCCCTATGAATTAACAGATTATGTCCGAATACAATCTAACTCACCTAAAACAACTCGAAGCCGAGAGCATTTACATTATGCGTGAGGTTGCTGCCGAATTCGATAAACCGGTTATGCTGTACTCAGTCGGCAAAGACTCGGCAGTCATGTTGCACCTGGCACTGAAAGCCTTCTACCCTGGCAAACTGCCCTTCCCCCTGATGCATGTCGACACAACATGGAAGTTCAAGGAGATGATCGCCTTTCGCGACCAACAGATCGAGAAGCTTGGCCTGGACATGATCGTGCATATCAATCAGGAGGGTGTCAACGCGGGTGTTGGCCCGTTTACCCACGGCAGCGAAAAACACACCGACATCATGAAGACCCAAGCTTTAAAACAGGCTCTGAATAAATATAAATTTGATGCGGCCTTCGGCGGGGCTAGACGCGACGAGGAGAAATCCCGTGCCAAAGAAAGAGTGTTTTCTTTCCGCGACAAGAATCACGTCTGGGATCCCAAAAACCAAAGACCAGAGCTGTGGAATATCTACAATGGAAAGATCAATAAAGGCGAGAGTATACGAGTCTTCCCACTTTCCAATTGGACCGAGCTGGATATTTGGCAGTACATCTACTTAAACAATATCGATATCGTACCTTTATACTTCGCCAAGCCCAGGCCCGTCGTCAACATCGACGGTGTTGACATCCTTGTTGATGACGATCGAATGCCTATCGAAGAAGGTCAGAAAATCGAAACCAAGACCGTGCGCTTTCGCACTCTGGGCTGCTACCCACTCTCCGGTGCAGTCGACTCTACCGCCACTACCCTTCCCGAGATCATTCAGGAAATGCTTTTGGCTACAAGCTCCGAGAGACAGGGGCGACTCATCGATTCAGACAAGAGTGGCTCCATGGAAGACAAGAAACGCCGAGGCTATTTCTAGCCACCGCAATCAGGCAACCAGCAAACGCAGCCGCATGAGAATCTAAACAGACATGTCACATCAATCCGACTTAATTAGCACCGACATCAGTGCCTACCTGGCTCAACACGAACGCAAGGAACTGCTGCGCCTGCTGACCTGTGGTAGCGTGGACGATGGCAAGAGCACATTGATCGGTCGCCTGCTTCATGACTCCAAGATGATCTATGAAGACCAGCTTTCAGCCATTGAGGCCGACAGCGTTAAGTCGGGAACCACTGGGGGAAACATTGATCTGGCGTTACTGGTAGATGGCCTGCAGGCAGAACGCGAACAGGGCATTACTATCGACGTGGCCTATCGTTATTTCTCCACCGCGAAAAGAAAGTTCATCATCGCCGACACTCCCGGCCACGAACAATACACGCGCAACATGGCCACCGGCGCTTCCACCTGCGATCTGGCAATAATTCTAATCGATGCGCGCCACGGCGTTCAGATCCAGACGCGGCGGCATAGCTTTATCGCCTCCCTGCTGGGTATTAAGCAGATTATTGTTGCCGTCAATAAAATGGATCTGGTCGATTTCAGCGAGAGCGTCTTTAATGACATCAAAGCCGACTACCTAAAATTCAGCGAGAAACTCGACCCGGCCAACTTCCACTTTATACCCATGTCTGCACTAACCGGGGATAACGTGGTGAACCCAAGCGAGCTCACTCCCTGGTATGACGGCGGTGCATTGATGCCGCTTCTCGAAAGCATCGAGATTGCCGGCGACAAGAACTATTCCGATTTTCGCTTTCCGGTGCAGTACGTCAACCGACCCAACTTAAACTTTCGCGGCTTCTGCGGTACTCTCGCCTCAGGAGTAATCCGCAAGGGTGACGAGATAACGGTTCTGCCGTCGAACAAGACGAGTCGCATCAAATCCATCGTAACCTACGAGGAAGAGCTTGAGTTAGCTCACGCGGGCATTGCCGTTACGCTCACACTGGAAGATGAGATCGACGTGAGCCGTGGCGACATACTCGCGCATCCCGAGAATGTTCCCGCCAGCGACACGCGCTTCGACGCCACTGTCGTATGGATGACAGAGACCCCATTGCTTCCGGGAAAAGTTTTTGATTTCAAATTAGGTAGCAAGACTGTAAGCGGCAGCCTGAATACGATTCATAGCCGAATCGACGTAAATACACTGGAAAAGCATCCCGCCCCAGGCCTGGAATTAAATGAAATTGGCCTAACCGAAATTAACTTGGACGAGACAGTTTGTTTCGACAGCTACAAGGACAACAGCGCCACTGGCAGCTTTATTATTATAGACAGGCTCAGGAATGTAACTGTTGGAGCCGGCATGATCGACTGCACGCAACAGCCAAGAAGAACACGCAGCGAAGCCAGCCATATCATCGTTACCAAGGAAGAACGCGCCGCTCGTTACGGCCAGAAACCCGCCACGATTATGTTCGTCGGCGTCTCAGGATCCGGCAAGTCCACTCTCGCCCATGGCCTGGAGAGACGGCTATTCGATCGCGGGCGCGTAAGTACCGTATTGGACGGCAAGACTATGCGGCTGGGCATAAGTAAAGACCTCGCTCACGACGCCGAGGGCCGCGCCGAAAATTTAAGACGCAGCGCCCACATCGCCAGATTCCTGAATGATTCAGGTGTGATCTGCTGCGCTTCCTTCGTAGCGCCCAACGCCGATTCCAGAGAACATGCTATCAGTGTAATCGGCAAAGACAACTGCTACATCATTTACCTCAATCCGCCCATGGAAGTTTCTGTTCAGCGAGACCCAAGTGGATTGTATGCTGCCGCAGAAGGAACAGAATCCTCAGACATTCCTGGCCTGTCGTTTCCCTATAGTGTGCCCGAAGTCGTGCACCTCGAACTAGATACGGCAGCCTTGTCTGCAGATGAATGCCTGGAGAAGGTTTTGCGATTAATGCGCGAGAAGGAAATTATGCAGTAGCGCAGCGAGGCAGTTAGGCAGTTAGGCAGTTAGGCAGTTAGACTGGATTATCGATATCGATAAACTGGTGCTCCAACCCAAACTTCTCTGCCAGATAGTTGCCTATAGCCTGAACCCCATAACGCTCTGTGGCATGATGCCCGGCTGAGAAGAAATGGATGCCAGACTCCCTTGCAATATGCACTGTAGGCTCAGACACTTCTCCTGTGATGTAGGCATCGACACCGGCGGCAACGGCGAGCTCGATATAATTCTGCGCAGCGCCAGTACACCAGGCCACTGATTTTATACTTTTCGACTTCCCTTCAACTGCTAGGGGCTGCCTACCGAGTTTTTGCTCGATCAAAGCCTGCAACGAATTGAAATCGGCATCTTCAGCCAGGGTTCCGGTGAGCCCGATAGGGTGATTGTTCTGCTTGCCTAGCTCCCCCTCAATCTCGATTCCCAAGCGCTGTGCCAACTGCAGGTTATTGCCAAATTCTCGATGCACATCGAGGGGCAAATGATAGGCCAGGAGACTAATATTGTGTTTCAGCAAGGCCTCGATACGCGACTTCTTTATTCCCGATATCGACTGATCTTCTCCACGCCAGAAATAACCATGATGAACCAACAAGGCATCGGCTTTCGCTGCGGCGGCGGCATCGATCAATTGCTGACAGGCAGTAACCCCAGTCACTAGCTTAGATATTTTTTCACGCCCCTGCACCTGCAATCCATTGGGGCAATAGTCATTAAACTGCTCGGGTCGCAGCACTTGTTTTAATTCGGCTTCAAGCTCTTTCAGGCTAACTGGCATTGGAATCCACCTTGGCAACGCTGTATATTGGTTTCGCCCGACAATTATAACATAGTGTTATCTCAAGCAGATGAGGTGGCGCATCTGGCAAGACAGTAGCTACTTAGGCAAAGACGTCATGAGCGGCATAAACAGACTACTCAAATACTTAAGCTGGCCCGTAGCCTGCGGCATTCTATTGGGTCTCGTTGTTCTGCAGTACCAGCAGCTACAACAACTTGGCAATCGGGCTCTCCCCGTCGCGACTACAGCTCCCACCACTAGCGCCCCCTTATCATTCTCTGAAGCCATTGCGCTCGCCGCTCCCGCTGTCGTAGCCATCAACGCGACCAACGTGAATGTTGAATCTATCGAGCGCACCTCCGATGATCGCCTGAATCTATATCTTGGCGAGCGAGCGAGTCTCGGCTCCGGCGTGATTGTCAGTGATAATGGCTTTATATTGACCAACCTGCATGTCGTCGACACATTATTCGACGCATTCGATGCTGAGGTTACCCTCAACGATGGCCGCAAGATTTCCGCAACGGTTGTTGCATGGGATGAAGCGAGCGACCTGGCAGTATTACATATCAACATGGATAACCTGACCCCTATTCAGATTGGTGACGACAGTTCATTACATGTTGGTGACATTGTGTTCGCCATTGGCTATCCAAGAAATATTGGGCAGTCCGTCTCCCAGGGAATTATTAGCGCGTTAACCAAAGAATCGGAGAGCGATCCCGGCATGATTCAGACCGACGCCGCTATTAATCCTGGCAATTCCGGCGGCGCCCTTATTAACTCTCGAGGACAACTAGTAGGTATAAATTCCTCTATATTTTCAGAATCGGGTAACTTCGAGGGCATTGGCTTCGCCACACCGGCAAGTGAAGCAATTGAAGCCTTTCATAAGATGGCAGAGCAGGCTATCGACGCAAACGCCGGATACCTGGGCGTGATTACCGGCGAGGCATTGAACGCTCAATCCAGTCAACTGTTCTTCGGCGTCGATAATATTCGAGGCATGTTGGTCGAGAGCGTCGACGAGGGTGGCGCCGCAGAAAGAGCTGGCATTCAGCCCGGAGATGTTATCACCATGGTAGAGAATACATCGGTCTTGGACGGACAGAATATAATGATGGAAGTGCGTAACAAGAAACCGGGTGACTCGATAGATATACAGATCTATCGTGACGGGGGTGATTTTGTGCTACCTACAACGCTAGGGTTTGGACAGGCTATCATAATAGAGCCTTAGCAACACAGGCGATTCTAGCCTTGTTTTCCAGATTCTCTACTCGACATTCTTCAATCGGTATTCAGCGGAAAGCGCATGCGCCTCCAGCTGTTCGTCACGCGCTATAACCGATGCCGTTTTTGCCAGGGCATTGGCACCGGATTCTGAACAGTTGATTATTGAACTGCGCTTCTGAAAATCATACACGCCTAATGCAGAGAAAAATTTTGCAGAACCTGAAGTGGGCAATACATGGCTAGGGCCCGCACAGTAGTCTCCCAAGGCTTCCGCGCTGTAACGACCCATGAAAATTGCACCCGCATTCTCTATCGAGTCGAGCAAGGCTCGGGGCTCATCAATCGAAATCTCTAAATGCTCTGGAGCAATAATATTACTTACATTTGCCGCCTCCTGCAGATCGCCTACAAGAATAAAGATGCCGCGGTTGCGTAGCGATTCCGAGATAATGTCACGCCTGGACATACCTGGCAGCAGGCGAACTATGCTGTTCTTTACCTTATCGAGAAAGGCTGCGTCATCGGATATCAGGATCGACTGCGCCTGTTCGTCATGTTCTGCCTGAGAGAATAAATCCATGGCTATCCAATCAGGATTCGACTTGCCATCGCAGATGATCGTTAACTCGGAAGGCCCTGCTATCATGTCGATACCGACCTCACCGAAGACTAGCTTCTTCGCCACCGTCACATAAATATTACCCGGGCCGGCTATCTTATCGACCTTATCGATCGATGCCGTGCCGTAGGCTAGTGCCGCCACAGCCTGAGCGCCACCGATAGTGTATAGCTTGGTAACTCCAGCAAGTGCAGCAGCAGCAAATACCAACTTTCCGGCCTCTGAATAGGCCGTCGGAACTGTTGCAATTATCTCTTTAACGCCTGCGACCTGTGCAGGAATCGCCAACATGAGCATCGATGACGGGTAGTTAGCCTTGCCGCCTGGCACATACACGCCGACACGTCGCAAGGGGCTAATTTTCTGACCATAGACCGAGCCATCTGCCTCGGTATAAGTCCAGGAATCTTGCTTCTGCTTCTCGTGATAGCTTCGTATCCGATCAGCGGCATGTGTTAGCGCTTCTCGCTGCTCCTTCGAAATACTCAGCAGTGCTTGCTGCATCTGCTCTTGCGAAACCGACAGCTCGTCGATGGAGTTTGTCGCAAAACCGTCGAATCGCTTGGTATACTCCACAACCGCAGAATCACCCCTGCTTCTTACTTCCTGCAGAATATCACTAACGGTATGAGTAACTTCTTCGGCGACAATCATTTCGCGCTGCAATAGAGTAGCGAGGCGATCTTCGAAGTCGCTATCGGAGGCGTTGAGTCGGTTAATGTCTATGACTGTATTGAACATGCTAGCGCTATTTCTTGTCGACTGCGTCGCGCAGTTGACTCAATATTTCTCGTATCAAGGCATTCTTGATTTTCATAGAGGCCTTGTTGACAATTATTCGCGAGCTAATTTCTGCGATGAGCTCACGCGGCTCCAGACCATTCGCCTTGAGGGTTTTTCCGGTATCGACGATATCTACTATGGCATCGGCGAGCCCCATCATGGGAGCAAGTTCTAACGCACCGTTTAACTTTATTAGCTCGATCTGCTGACCCTGCTGAGCAAAATACTTCTTGGCAATATTGGTAAACTTGGTCGCAACCTTGAGCCTGCCCTCAACCGGTTTAGCGTTCACGGGCTCTGCAGTCATCATCTGACAGGCTGCTATCTTCAAGTCCAATGGTTCGTAGAATCCCTCATCACCGTATTCGAGTAACAGATCTTTGCCGACAACACCCATATCAGCGCTCCCAACCTCGACATAGGTGGGAACATCAGTCCCCCGAATCACCATCAGCTTTACATTCTCTCGATTGGTATCAAAGATTAGTTTACGGCTCTTGCTAATATCTTCCGCAGGCACGATTCCAGCCTGCGCAAACAAGGGCAGCACTTCTTCCAAGATTCGCCCCTTGGTGAGGGCTATGACTAACTGATTGGAGTTCATTTAAAGATAATCTCGCAAGACTGAAAAAAATTCGCTTTTCCTAAGAAGGCACTCGTCGAATATGTGCCCCTAGCGACTGCAACTTCTCCTCGATACATTCGTAGCCACGATCGATATGATAGATTCTATCCACTATTGTCTCATTTTCCGAAACAAGCCCGGCGATAATCAGGCTTGCCGATGCCCTCAAGTCGGTTGCCATAACTGGCGCACCCTTCAGGCTCTCGACACCTTCCACTATCACCGTGTTGCCCTCTACCGTTATCAATGCGCCCATGCGGTTCATTTCATGGACGTGCATGAAGCGATTCTCGAAAACCGTTTCAGTGATAGAACCCGTGCCCTCGGCCACTGAATTCAGCGCGGTAAATTGCGCCTGCATATCTGTAGGAAAGGCCGGATAAGGGGCTGTCCTCAGGGAGACCGACTTTGGTCGCTTGCCGTGCATATCCAACTCGATCCAGTCTTCGCCTACTGTAATATCGGCGCCTGCCTGCTCTAGCTTGCTCAGCACCGCCTCTAGAATATCGGGCCGCGTATCTTTGACCTTAATGTGCCCGCGAGTCGCCGCCGCCGCGATCAGGTAGGTGCCTGTCTCAATTCGATCCGGCATTACCGAATAGCTGCAGCCGTTCAGTTTCTCAACACCGGTTATGGTTATGGTATCGCTGCCCTGCCCTGAAATGATTGCACCCATTGCCACTAGGCAGTTGGCCAGATCCACAACTTCAGGCTCTCTCGCGGCATTCTCTATAACCGTTTTTCCATCGGCGAGTGTGGCGGCCATCATGACATTCTCAGTACCCGTTACGGTGACCAGGTCCATGAAGACATTCGCGCCCTTCAACCTTCCATCTACAGAAGCCTTTATATAGCCATCCTCGACAACAATGTCTGCACCCATAGCCTGCAGCGCAGAAATGTGCAGATTCACAGGCCTGCTACCAATCGCACATCCGCCCGGAAGCGCTACCTCGGCCTTTCCATAGCGAGCTAGCAACGGGCCCAGCACCAGAATAGATGCTCGCATAGTCTTGACTAGCTCGTAAGGAGCATTGAAATGCTTAATCGTACTGCTATTCACTTCCACATTTATTTTTTCATCGATGACAGGCTCAACACCCATGCAGGCGAGTAGCTCGATCATCGTTGTGATATCGAACAAATGTGGCAGATTACAAATCTGCACCGTATCGTGAGTAAGTAGCGTGGAAGCCAATATGGGCAAAGCAGAATTCTTTGCACCTGCGATTCGAATCTCGCCCTGAAGGCTCATGCCTCCCTTGATTAGTAATTTATCCATTGATTTGCTCGGCGGGAAGAAAGTGTATTCAGGAGGCCTGACTTTCCTTCACAGTCATCAGATTCATCGTGACTGCGTGAATGGCTCCACTCGTTATATGCCCGTTCAAAATTTTGTAAATGGTCTGCTGTCGCTTCACGGCGTTCAATCCTTCAAACACATCGCCAACAACGGATACAAGGTATTTGCCCTCACCGCCATCAACGGCTACCTGACAGTCTGTAAGCTCTGCATTAAGCAGTTCGGTAATCTGACTCGCGTCCAATCTACTACTCCGTTCTATTTCCAGTTATCCAATACCGCATCGATGTCGTTGTCATTCTGCCCCATCAAGGCAGAAAACTGAGTAAAATACTGCCGACCCAGATTGATACCAGCCAGGCTCAGGTTCTTAAGCTTCCACTCATCATTCTCATTGAGGAACATCTGGTACTGCAGACGCAGATTGGAGTCACCACCACGCAACTCCATGCCTACCACGGTATCGCCGCGGGGATCAGCGTCCGCATTGCTTGCCGGAAGGAAGACCAGCTCCTGCCCTTCATAGGCAACCAGCGAAGCACCGTAAAAACGAGTTAATGTATTCTTTAAAATATCGGCGAATCGTTGCTTCTGGGCATCACTAGCTGAGGCCGCAAAACGGTTCATTACCACTTCCGCGACAGCAGTAAAATCTACGATTGAAGTGAGAGCTCCCTCGACAGCGGCGAAGTAGGCATCGCGATCCGAAAGGAAAAGAGCTCGCGACTCTTGGACTGTAGCTAGAAGCGATTCCACTCCAGTCCTGGCAGTCTCAACAGCCGTGTATTGCTGGGAGTAACTGAGCGCTGGGAACATTCCCACAAGGACCAGGGTGATTAAGTATTTATTCAATGATTTCATTTGCTTATCCTTCATCATTACTCGAAGCTGAGTCCTTAAATCCGCTAATCAAATTCCTGCAGGCCAAAAACACACAAAAAGAGCTGAATATTGACTGACCTTACGCAGAGAACCTTGCTAGAGCAGTGGCGCAGTTTACATCAAATAGACAGTTCAATAAATTATTACTTGCAAAGCTCCCCAAAGAATCTTCTAATTGATCGCCTTATCTAAGCATCTAAGAATATCTCGTATATGTTCCTCGACCCGATCATTATCGTTCTCGGATTTGTTGGCTTAATCTGGGGAGCAGACAAGTTTGTATTTGGCGCATCGGTTCTCGCGCGAAATTTAGGGGTCTCCCCCCTAATGATCGGTCTTACTATCGTCGCATTCGGCACCTCAGCTCCAGAGATTTTTTCTTCAGCAGTTTCTGCACTTAACGACAAACCCGAACTCGCAGTGGGCAATGCCCTTGGCTCAAACCTTTTTAATGTCGGAGTGGCGCTCGGTGTCGCTGCATTGATTAGCCCGCTAAAGCCTCCAGAGTCGCTAGTCAAGAAAGAGATCCCCGCACTACTGCTCGTCACATTTGTTACCGGAGCCTTATTCTTGGATCTTTTTCTGGGCGTCTTTGACGCCGTAGTGTTAATCACAATTACCGTTTATTTTGGCTACAGGCTGTTTCGCAAGAAAGTTAAAACAGCGTCAATGCCCGAGCTCACCGATGATGACCTCAGTGAAATAAGCAGTCTGCAAGCTGGCGCCTATTTAGTATTAGGCCTCGCTCTCCTGGTCTTAAGCGCAGAGGCACTTGTGGCTGCGGCAACAAATATCGCCGGGTCCCTAGGCGTATCCACCGCAATTATCGGGCTTACTGTAGTAGCTCTAGGTACCAGCCTGCCTGAATTGGCCGCGTCAGTAACTTGCGTACTTAAGGGACATCACGATCTGGCGATTGGAAACATAGTTGGATCGAACATTCTAAATTTGCTCGCAGTGCTTCCATTTCCCGGTTTATTTGCACCGGGAGTGATCGAACCCGCACTTCTCTATAGAGACTATATTGGCGCATTAACCCTCACTCTCTTGCTCGCCTACTTTTGCTATCAAGGGGTCAAGAAGGGCAAGATGATCAGTCGCCTCAATGGTACCGTATTCATATCGATCTACCTTGGATGGTTTGGCGTAATGCTATACCAGCTTTAACAGACCTGCGCCCCGAAGTAGTCTGACGCCCTCTGGTGAGGTATGATCTGTGAACTATGAATACCCATTCGTCCCTCATATCAAGCGCACTTCGAACTATCGAGATCGAGAATCGAGCTATCGCCGAATTACTCAATCGAGTTGACGCTGACTTTGTAAACGCCTGCGAAATCATCCTGGCAAGCAAGGGCCGAGTCGTCGTAATTGGCATGGGCAAATCCGGCCATATTGGTAAGAAAATTGCCGCGACCCTGGCCAGCACAGGCACTACGGCGATGTATGTCCATCCCGCCGAGGCAAGTCATGGCGATATCGGCATGATAGCCGCAGACGACGTGGTTCTCGCCATCTCTAATTCTGGGACGACCTCGGAAATATTGTCTCTGCTACCGGTATTAAAACGAAAAGGCGTTCCTCTAATCAGCTTAACCGGTGATAAGCAGTCCGAATTAGCCATGGCTGCCTCGGCAAACCTCGACGCAAGGGTAGACGAGGAAGCCTGCCCCCTTGGATTAGCTCCCACATCGAGCACTACTGCCGCTCTCGTACTTGGCGACGCTCTGGCTATGGCATTATTGGAAGCGAGGGGGTTCACACGCGATGATTTCGCTATCTCCCATCCCGGCGGCAACCTCGGCAGGCGCCTTCTGGTCAAAGTAAAGGACGTGATGCATTCCGGAGATGCTATCCCGAAGGTCATGACCGGCACCACGCTGCCCGAAGCACTTTTAGAGATGAGCAGTAAAGGCTTTGGCTTAACAACTATCATAGGTAAAAGCGGAGAACTACTCGGCGTATTCTCCGATGGCGACCTGAGGCGCACAATAGATTCCGGCAAGAATATTCAAGAGACACTTATCGACGAGGTCATGTCACCCACCTTCAAGCAAATAGACTCCAATGCTCTCGCTGCCGAGGCAGCCAGAATCATGCAGGAATCGAACGTCTATGTTCTTATCGTTAAGGGCGAAACAGCATCTGTTGAGGGCATGCTGAAGATGCATGACCTACTTCAATCAAACGTAGTCTAGTCCAGAGGCATGCATGCATTTTAGCACCACCGAAGAACAGGCAATCGAAGCGGCGAGTAAGATCAAATTACTTCTGCTCGATGTCGATGGCATCCTCAGCGATGGCAGACTCTATTTTTCGAATTCCGGAGAAGAAATTAAGGCCTTTCATAGCCTGGATGGACACGGGATTAAAATGCTCATGAGCACTGGGGTAGCTGTGGGAATAATCACTGGCAGAACGTCTGCTGTCGTTTCTAGAAGAGCCGCAGACCTAGGCATCGGCATCCTTTATCAGGGCCGCGAAGATAAAATTGATGTCTTGCAGGAAATCAGCAAGGATCAAGACATTCCACTCAACGCCATATGCTATGCTGGCGATGACTTGCCAGACCTACCGGTACTTAGAGCCGTCGGACTCAGCTTCTCGGTAGCCGGAGCACACTATGCGGTAAAAGACGCTGTAAATGTCGTGACCGCACGCCATGGCGGAGAAGGTGCCGTTAGAGAAATCACTGATTTTATTCTCGCAGCACAGGGCAATCTCCAGCCTTTCCTAGGCCCGCCTACTTAGATAGCAACCCGCCGGTTGCGATAGCTCCCCCATTATTTGGACCACGAAGCAATAGATTCATGTTAGGCTTCAACTACTTACCACCCTTTTCAAGCGCCAGCACATTATGCAACGAACAGGCCTGCTCATTGTTTCAGGAATAATTGCTGTCGCGCTATTTCTCGGCTTCAATACCTTTAACCTGCTTGGCAACAATCCCGACACTCCATCCACCGCTGCGAGTCTAGATTACAATGCTTACTCCGAAGGTATTAATACGATTCTTTACGATGTGGACGGTAAAATTAATTACACCCTGCAGGCGCAGCGACAGGTTCACTACAACGACGACACCACCGAGCTTCAGAAACCGTTTATCCGATTATTTCAAGATGGCGATTCCCGCTGGAATATCGTTGCAGATTCCGGCAAAATTTCTTCATCTGAAACCGCATCGAACACCGCAGTAGATAGAATAGAACTTGTAGGAGATGTACGAGTCTATAGTCTTGACGATTTCGGAAATAGAACATTGATATCAAGTGAGTTTCTAACCCTGAACCCAGAATCAGAAATTCTAGAGACCAATCTCTCGGTGTCTGTTGTAACAAAGGCATTAGAACAATCGTCTATAGGAATGCTAGCCAACCTGAAGACTAATGAAATTACTTTCTTGCGTGAAATCAAGGGTCGATATGAACAAGCGACACAGTAAAAGTTTCGCGCCGATTATGATGACCGGGCTCATCGCTATCGGCAGCTTAACTTCAGGCAACTCACTAGCTTTAGAGTCCGACAAACAGCAGGAACTGATTTTCAGCGCTGACGGCGGCTCCCACATGAGTATTGCGAATGGAATTCGCGTTCTCGAAATGTCCGATAACGTAAAGATCGTTCAGGGCACGATGGAAATTCGCGGCGATGCAGCGACTATCGAGTCCAGCATTAGCAATAACGAAGTTAGCAAGATTACGGTTATTGGAAATCCTGTTTATTATGAACAACAACTTGATTCAAGCGACGCACCTGTAAAAGGCTCCAGCAATACCATCACTTTCTACACAGACGAAACCGATGGCTATTCGATTATTGAACTTGTTGGAGAAGCAGTGATTGAATCTCCCAGCTCCAATCTACAGTGCAGTGCTATCATCTATATCGCTGATCTGGATTTAATCCGCGAAGCACCGGGCCCCTGCACCGGCGTTTTTAGCTCAACGAATTGAATCGAAAATGCTAGAAGCTCACAACCTTGCCAAGAGTTACAAAAAAAGAGAGGTCGTACGCGACGTCTCAGTTTCAATTCAACAGGGTGAAATAGTAGGACTATTGGGTCCCAATGGAGCCGGCAAAACTACCTGCTTCTATATGATAGTGGGGCTAGTCGCCGCAGACAAAGGCAAGGTACTGCTGGGAAACGATGACATCACCGACGCGCCCGTCCATCGGCGAGCAAGCCAGGGACTCGCCTATCTACCCCAGGATTCTTCCATTTTTCGCACGCTCAGCGTTGAAGACAATATTCTGGCTATCTTAGAAACCCGCAATGACCTCAGCGGCGCCGAGAGGCAGAGGAAGCTGGAGTCGCTTCTAGACGAATTTAATATACAACATATTCGACATAACAAAGGCATGAGCCTGTCGGGGGGTGAACGTAGACGAACAGAAATTGCACGAACACTTGCCACTGATCCAAAATTTATCCTGCTGGATGAACCCTTCGCCGGTGTAGACCCGATTTCCGTTAGCGATATCAAGCAAATTATTCAACACTTGAAGCAGCGCAATATTGGCATTCTTCTGACCGATCACAATGTTCGAGAGACTCTGGATATCTGCGAGAAGGCTTACATCGTTAGCGAGGGGCAAGTAATTGCCCAGGGCAATGCCGAAGCAATTCTCTCAGATGAAAAAGTGAGAAAAGTATATCTAGGCGAACAGTTCAAGATATAGAATACCTGAGGATGAAAGGCCTCGAACCAAACTGCACAGCCTCCTCGAATACCCTCGAATTCTTACCCAAGCCGCCATAAAATTCTTGCCAAAAAGGCTATGTAATACAGGCATGAATCTTGCTACAATCGATCGCTCTACCGTGAGCTACATGGTTCCAACATACTTATAATGCTAATAATTTTTCACCTCGGTCATAAGATGTATTCTTCATGAAATTATCGCTTCAGCTCAAGCTAGGTCAGCAACTGACCATGACTCCCCAGCTGCAGCAAGCTATACGACTTCTGCAACTCTCAACGCTAGACCTTCAGCAAGAAATCCATCAGGCCCTTGAATCCAACCCCATGTTGGAATTGATCGAGAATAGCGAGGACGATACCCCCGACACGAACGACAACTCCACCACTACCGACCTAAACGAACCTCCAGCGGCCGAAGATAAAGCCTCAACAAGAGACAATGCCGAGCTGAATAGCACCGATAGCGACTGGCAGAATGAGATTCCCAATGATCTCGGCGTAGACACCCATTGGGATGACATCTATCCCGGAACCTCATCCCAGTCGAATTCCTTCGATGGAGATTCATCAGACTTCGAATCACGCACCAGCGCCGAAGGCACTCTACAAGACCATCTTCTGTGGCAGCTCAATCTGACTCATATATCCGAAAAAGATAATTCGATCGCACTCGCAATTATTGATGCCATCGATAACAACGGCATGTTGACTGTGGATTTGGATTCTATTCACAGCGGTTTCGACGAAGAGTCGGAAGTAGAACTCGATGAGCTAGTCGCAGTTCTTCATCGCGTCCAACAATTCGACCCTATAGGAGTAGGCCATAGAGACCTGACAGAGTGCCTTATGCTGCAACTTGCTCAGATCGAAAGCCCTGAACTAGAAAAAGCCGTACGCAACGCCAAGTTAGTCATCAGCGAACATATAGATCTACTCGGAAATCGAGATTATGCCCATCTGATGCGACGCACCAAATTAAAGGAAAGTGAGCTTAGCGAAGCGATTACCATCATCGAAAGCTTAAACCCCAGACCAGGCGCCAGTATCTGTCCGCCGTCAACGAGTTATGTAGTACCCGATGTAATCGTGAGCAAAGATAACTCATCAGGAAAGTGGAAGGTCGAACTAAATCCCGAGACGGCACCAAAAATTCGAATCAATAGCAGCTATGCAGCACTCGTGAAGCGTGCCGATACCAGTGACGATAACAATTACTTGCGCGATAACTTGCAAGAGGCCAAATGGTTTATCAAGAGCCTGCAGAGCCGCAATGAAACTCTAATGAAAGTCTCCACACGAATTGTCGAGCATCAGAGAGGCTTTCTCGAGTATGGCGAAGAAGCAATGAAGCCCCTCGTGCTGCACGATATAGCCGAAGCCGTCAGCATGCATGAATCTACGATTTCCCGTGTCACCACACAGAAATACATGCACACACCCAGGGGCATCTTCGAGCTTAAGTACTTTTTCTCCAGTCACGTATCCACCAAGGGCGGCGGAGAATGTTCGTCCACGGCGATTCGGGCTATCATTCGCAAGCTAGTCGCTGCAGAGAACACAAAGAAGCCATTAAGCGACAGCAAGATTACCAACCTTCTGGAAGAGAAAGGCATCAATGTGGCTAGACGCACCATAGCAAAATACAGAGAATCACTCTCTATCCCTCCATCCAATGAGCGAAAGCGATTGGCGGGTTAGAAATAGGTCTCAGATTAAATTTCGAAACCAAGTCATTAACTACACGGAAGCAGAGAAAGCACAGCAATGCAATTGGAAGACATACTCAGCCCCGAACGCTGCCACTGCAGAGTCGACGGTATTAACAAGAAGAGAATTTTAAGCAAGATAAGCGAAATCGTCTCAGAAAACATCGATTCACTGGAAGCGCCCGACGTATTCGAAGCCCTAATGGCTCGCGAACAACTCGGAACCACAGGACTAGGGAATGGAATTGCTATTCCCCACTGCCGCCTTGCTCCCTGTGAAAATATTATAGGCGCCTTAATCACCCTGGAGCAGCCCATAGATTTCGACTCACTGGATGGCAAACCGGTGGACATACTGTTTGTACTGCTAGTTCCCCACGAGGAAAACGACGAACACGTTAGAACCCTCGCCGGGCTAGCCGCCTTGTTCAATGACGAGGATTTTTGCTACACGATTCGACATACTCTCGATAGCGAAGACTTATACAACATCGCCATCACCTACTAAGCAAAATCAGGTTGAGCGCAATGAAGCTAACTATTATCAGTGGCAGATCGGGCTCTGGAAAAAGTACTGTCCTTCATGTTCTGGAGGATAGAGGCTACTATTGTATAGACAACCTGCCAGCGAGCTTGCTGCCGGCACTTGCGGATCGCATAAGTGAGGATGATGCCAACCTTCCCAATATCGCTGTGAGTATCGATGCCCGCAATATTTCCGCTGACCTGCAGCAAGCCCCTGCGATTATCAGCGAATTGCAGACTAGAGCACTGCCCACCGAGATACTATTTCTCGACGCTAACAGTCAGACCCTACTTAAACGATTCAGCGAGAGCCGCCGTAAACACCCATTGACTACCGAGACCATCGATCTACGTGAGGCTATCGATATCGAGTCAAAACTACTCGAATCAATTTCAATGATAGCCAATCTGGTAATCGATACTAGCAATACGTCGCTTCATCAGCTACGCGATCTGGTAAAAACCAGACTCGTGGAACGAAGTGAAACCAGCATGGCTCTTCTCTTTCAATCCTTTGGGTTTAAAAACGGAGTGCCGGTAGATGCCGACCTGGTGTATGACGTGCGCTGCCTACCCAATCCATACTGGGATACAGCCCTGCGATCACTAACAGGGCTGCACAGCGAAGTAGCGCAATTTTTAGACTCTCAAGATGAGGTTCAGGAAATGTATAATGATATAAAAGACTATCTTGAGAAATGGCTACCAAAGCACGAAAGTAATAACCGCAGCTATATCACAGTTGCGGTAGGTTGCACTGGCGGCCAGCACCGCTCCGTATACATTGGCGAGAAACTGGGCAAGTATTTCACACCTAAAATCAATAATGTACAAATACGTCATCGCGATCTCGGTTAGAATCTCAAACGACAACGCCAGTTAGAGATACAAGCCCTTAAACCCAATCAGAACAACGTATGTTAAAAGCTACTACGACAATCATCAATAAGGCCGGGCTTCATGCTCGCGCGGCAGCCAAGTTGGTCGAACTAACTGGCGGGCTCGAGAGTGCTGTCCAGATAGGCCATGACAAGATGGTCGACGGCAAGAGCATCCTTTCACTGATGATGCTTGCCGCGGTACAAGGCACCGAGATTTCTATCGAAGTCGATGGCGCCGACGAGGAACGAGCTCTGTCCGCAATACTCGAACTCATTGCAAACAGATTCGACGAAGCCGAATAACTTTCTGGTCGAACCGGTTTTGGCAAAGGCCTTCTACCCAAGCTACACAGAAAAGCCTGGCTCGGGTAATTCTGCTATACTTGTTTGAGTTCTCTTGGCTAGCTTTTGACTGTAGAATTGCGCAAACTCGCGCCGGCACTAGCCTAGCAAGCCAATAAAAATCGACTACTAACCTGATGCACACAGGCAGCGAGCCTCATACTGAGCATAGGGCCAAGCATTACAATGTCTCAAGCCAAAGAACTTCAATCTCAAGAAACACTCGCACTTGAACTCAATCAAGCGCTGGACAGTGGTTCGCTGTATGAGGTTCGACAACTACTAAAATCACTGCCTAGCGCAGGCATAGCGCATCTTCTCGAATCCTCTCCTCCGAAGACTCGAAATGTCCTCTGGCAGCTAATTGACAAGGACGCCGAGGGCGAGGTTCTCCAAGACCTTAACGAAGATCTGCAATACGAGATTCTTAGTGAACTGGACGCCCAACAGGTTGTAGAGCTGACCGAGGGCCTCGAAACTGATGACCTGGCCGACATTCTTCAGCAGCTACCGGATCAGGTGGCCTTCGAAGTACTGCGCGCAATGGATGAGCAAGACCGGCAACGCGTGGAGTCAATCCTATCCTTCGATGAGGACACCGCCGGCGGCTTGATGAACACGGACACCATCACCGTGCGCCCTACTCATACCCTGGAACTCGTGCTGCGTTATCTGAGGCGCCATGAGAGTATTCCAGAAATGACGGACAATATTCTTGTCGTAAACCGTGCTGACAAGTTCTTGGGCATACTGCCACTGCGACAGATTCTGGTCTCTGACCCGAATATGACTGTTAGAGACATCATGCGCGAAGACATCGACGCGATTCCAGTTGGCATGGAAGCGACCCAAGTTGCGCAACTATTCAAACAACATGACTGGGTGTCAGCACCCGTAGTAGATTCTGATGGCAAACTCGTAGGCCGCATCACCATCGACGATGTGGTTGATGTAATTGAGGACAACGCTGAGCACTCATTGATGAGTATGGCCGGCCTCGACGAAGAGGACGACAACTTCGCCCCAATCCTGAAAACAGCAAGGCGACGAGCTCTGTGGCTAGGCGTAAATCTAATGACGGCGGTATTCGCGTCAGGTATAATCTACTTGTTTCAGGACACGTTGGATCAGGTTGTCTATCTAGCGGTGCTCATGCCCATTGTTGCCAACATGGGTGGCGTAGCCGGCACACAGACGCTTACTCTGGTAATTCGTAGCCTCGCGCTAGGCCACATTAGCTCCTCCAACAGCCGCTGGCTATTGATCAGAGAGCTCGGTGTAGCAGGCTTAAACGGTGTCGCCTGGGCAATAGTTATCGCGACAATCACCTTCGCCTGGTACGGTGATTTTCCTCTAAGCCTGGTTATTGGCGCGGCGATGCTAATCAATCTGGTTGTAGCCGCCCTCGCCGGCGCCTATCTGCCACTGTTCCTCAACCGCATCAAGATCGACCCCGCTCTTGCCGGCTCGGTCGCACTAACCACCGTCACTGACTCTATCGGCTTCTTCGTCTTTCTCGGACTGGCACAGGTGTTCTATCTATGAGCACCATGAACTTCAAGTCAGAGTCAGAAGCAGACCTGCCGAGCAAGACACAACTCAAGCAGGAGGCGATCGAGTTGAAGCAACTTGGGAAGCATCTCACCACCCTCAGCTCTGCAGTCTTAAGGAAATTGCCGGTTACCGAGATTCTTATATCTGCTATCGAAGAATTTAACCGACTACCCAACAGTCATGGCGCACAGCGACGCCAACTTCAATTCATAGGTCGATTAATGCGCGACCTCGACTATGCCGCCGTGATGAAAGCGAATGACGATCTGGAATCTAGCCAACTGCGCAAACAAAAGAAACCATCTGTCGCAAAAGTACTAAGCCAGCGCATATTGGAGTCCGGCGACTCGGAAATAACCGCGCTACTCGCGCAATACCCCCAGCTAGAAAGGCAAACAATGCGCCAATTCTATCGCGAGTACCAACGCAGTGACGAGGCCGGGCGTGGTAAGTACGAGAGTAAACTGCGAAATTACCTGCAACAACAGATCAACAGCTAACAGACCCACCCCATTAGACCGTGCAAGTCCCTTGTTAGCGACCTAAAGGCGCTCCTATACGGTATCTCCATTAGGTGATAAACTCGTTGTAAATTAGTAGGCTACGCCGCTAAATCAAACGCTTCGATTCCTACTCACAACAATAATAAGAAGAGGATGCTCCATGTCTGACTCCAGCGCCAATTCCTACTGGAAGGCTAATATTCGATTAGTTCTTTCACTTCTCTTTGTATGGTTCTTCATATCTTTCGGTTGTGGAATTCTTTTCGTGGACGCCCTCGACACGATTCGATTCGGTGGTTTCAAACTCGGCTTCTGGATCGCTCAACAGGGGTCGATCTTCGTTTTCGTGGCGCTGATCATTATTTACATTCGGGCAATGGACAAGCTAGACGGCAAATACAACCTTGAATCCTCCAACGAGAAAGAAACGGCATCGTCGCAGGAGAATTCAAAATGAGCGTACAGATCCTAACCTATATTTTTGTCGCCCTTTCCTTCAGTCTCTACATTGGCATCGCTATCTGGTCTCGCGCAGGATCAACCAAGGAATTCTATGTCGCAGGGGGCGGTGTACCACCATTGGCGAACGGTATGGCAACGGCCGCAGACTGGATGTCCGCTGCTTCCTTCATCTCTATGGCGGGTCTCATCTCTTTTCTGGGCCGCGACGGAACCTTCTATCTGATGGGCTGGACCGGCGGCTATGTTCTGCTCGCCCTGCTGCTGGCACCCTATCTGAGGAAATTTGGTAAATTTACGGTGCCGGACTTTATTGGTGACCGCTTCTACTCTCAGACTGCCAGACTTATAGCCGTGTTCTGCGCGATCTCTGTCTCCTTCGTCTATGTATGCGGTCAGATGCAGGGCGCAGGCATCGTATTCTCTCGATTCCTCGAAGTGGATTTCACCACCGGCGTGATCATCGGTATGGCGATCGTTTTCTTCTATGCCGTGCTAGGTGGTATGAAAGGCATTACCTACACACAGGTAGCACAATACTGCGTGCTTATCTTCGCCTTCATGGTACCGGCGATATTCATCTCAATTATGATGACCGGCCAACCCATTCCACAGATCGGATTCGGTTCTGAATTGACCGAGGCTTACGGCGGCGGCTATCTGCTGGACAGGTTAGATGGCCTTAGCGAGCAGCTAGGCTTCGCGACCTACACCGAGGGTCAGCGCAGCACTCAAGACGTGTTTTTTATTACTGCGGCACTGATGTTTGGTACTGCCGGACTGCCCCACGTCATTATTCGCTTCTTCACCGTTCCCAATGTCAGAGACGCGCGCAAGTCTGCAGGTTATGCCCTGGTTTTTATCGCTATTCTCTACACGACTGCCCCCGCTGTTGCTGCCTTCGCTCGCACCAACCTCATCAATACGGTCAGCAGCGCAGAATATGAGATGGTTCCGGAATGGTTCAGTAAATGGGAGAACACCGGACTGATCACCTTCGACGACAAGAACAACGACGGCATCATTCAGTATGTAGGCGATCCGGAAACTAACGAGCTAAATGTTAATAGAGACATCATGGTGTTGGCCAATCCCGAGATTGCGGAATTACCTAACTGGGTGGTAGCGCTGGTAGTTGCTGGAGCCCTCGCCGCTGCGCTATCGACGGCAGCGGGACTGCTATTGGTTATCTCAACCTCGGTGGCCCATGACATGATGAAACGGACGTTCATGCCAAATATCTCGGAGAAGCAAGAGCTCGCCTACGCGCGAATTTCGATCTTCGTCGCGGTGCTGATATCGGGTTACTACGGGATCAATGCGCCTGCCTATGTGGCTCAGGTGGTAGCCTTCGCCTTCGGGCTAGCAGCAGCGTCATTCTTCCCCGCCATCGTGCTCGGTATTTTTCAAAAGCGCATGAACAAAGAGGGGGCCATCGCCGGTATGATCGTAGGCTTCACATTCACCGCGGTCTATATTATCTACTTCAAAATTATTAACCCGGCGGCAGATACTGCAGACAACTGGTTGTTTGGAATTTCACCGGAGGGGATTGGTTCTCTTGGCACAGTGGCAAACCTGCTTGTTGCTCTGGCTGTAGCAAAGTTCACACCACAACCACCAGCTGAGGTGCAAGAGATCGTCGAGAATATCCGCCTGCCAGGCGAGGCCATCCCTCGCTAACTAGCCTTTGGAGATACCCCAGTGCACTGCGGGTATCTCCTTTCTACTAAGTACAAAGCTTTAGGTGTTGTGCTTGCCGTGTTCTGTCTCTTCCCAGTACTTCGTGACAGTCTGCTTCATTTCTTTGTGCATAAACAAGATGCCTATCAGGTTTGGCACTGTCATTAATACGATGGTAATTAGCGCGACGTTCCACACGATAGTCGTATCGGCCAAGGCTGCATAGAAGAAGCCCAACACATAGACAACACGATAGGGCAGCACAGATTTGGGCCCTAACAGATAAGTCATGGCCCTATCGCCATAGTAAGACCAGGCGATGGCCGTCGAGAAGGCAAACAGCATTAGCCCTATAGAGACAATATATTTGCCGAAATCTCCAAACAAGCCCTGGGTGAAAGCCATCGTCGTCAATGGTACCGAGTGCAGCAGGGACTTGCCGCTCACCTCAACATCACCATCATCCAATCTCCCCTCGGAAACGATGAGCTGGCCAGTTATTGGTTGCCCATCTCTGCTATAGACAACGTCCTCGGCGAAAGATCTAGCGCTTATCAGAGTAAAGTCGCCATTGTTGTCTGCGGCGCGACCATCCAGGACGGAGAATTCACCCGAGAAACTACTCGCGTCTGATTCATCACCATTGAGATAGGCGAACAGTTGGGTAACATCTTGAGCATTCGATTCTTCATAAGACCCTGCAACGAAGCTCATGTCAGCGCGTTGAAAGTCGTTCTCAAACTTCTCCATCCAGACACCGGAAGAGAGGATCACGAGACCCGTAATCGTACAGATAACGATAGTGTCGATGAAGGGCTCGAGAATAGACACCATGCCCTCGTCGGCAGGCTCGTCGGTTCTGGCAGCAGCGTGGGCGATTGGCGCTGAGCCCTGACCCGCCTCATTCGAATACAGGCCTCGATTTACACCTCGATCGAAAGCATAGGCAAATGAAGCACCGAGAAAGCCGCCCACAGCCGCCGATCCGGTAAAGGCGTCGGAGAAGATAGAGATAAAAGAGGGACCGATATTGGCAAGATTAGGAATTATCACTGCTAAGGCGCCAATCAGATAGATAACAGCCATGGTGGGCACTATGGTCGCGGCGACCTTGGCTATACGAGTGATGCCACCAATGATCACCAGGGCTAACAAAACCGATAGCACGATGGCAGTGATTATTGGCTCAATCTCGAAAGTGCTCTTCAAGCCGGCGGCAATACTGTTAATTTGTGGAAGGTTTCCTGTACCGAATGAACTCAGTACCGTAGCTATGGCAAACAAGATAGCCAACCACTTCGCGTTTAGGCCCTTCTCCATGTAGTACATGGGACCACCCGCCATCGTGCCATCTGCGGTCTTCTCGCGGTACTTATGTGAAAGCGTTACCTCAACAAACTTGCTGGTCATTCCGAAGAACGCCGTCATCCACATCCAGAATAGCGCAGCAGGGCCACCGAGGTGCAGCGCCAAGGCCACACCGCCAATATTACCGGTTCCGACTGTTCCAGAGAGCGCCGTTGCCAGGGACTGAAAATGTGATGTGTCTCCAGCAGCGCCATCCTTATCGAACTTGCCAGTGGTGATGCCAATGGCATGTTTGAAGTAGCGTATCTGGGGAAAACCAAGATAGAGGGTAAAGAAGACCCCGGTGGAGAGAAGCAATGCCGGAAACCACATCGCACTGCCCAGGTAACCGTCTATGAAAATTAAAAAATCATTAACCGCGTCCAATGTAATACCCCACTAATTATCTGTTTGCCGAATCTCGTAGCTAATGTGTAATTCGCATATTAATCGTCACTCATAGATATAGTTGGGCCATCGTTGCTGCTTGATACAGCTAACAGTTGCTGCTCAACCCTGCCCGCTAGTTCCATATACGCTTTCGTGGCGATGTGATCTGAATTCGATGCTACCACAGGATTGCCTGCATCCGTCGTTTCTCGAATGGTTAAATCTAGCGGAAGACGACCTATAACTTCCACCCCGTATTCGGCCGATAGCCTATCTCCGCCGCCGCTGCCAAAAATTGCCTCTTCATGCCCACAATTCGAGCAGGTATGCATGCTCATATTTTCAACGACGCCCAATATGGGCACATCAACCTTCTTGAACATCTCGATTCCCTTGCGCGCATCCAGCAAGGCTACATCCTGGGGCGTAGTTACAATCACCGCACCACTCACCTTCACAGACTGCGCCAGGGACAACTGAATGTCTCCAGTGCCCGGCGGCATATCGACAATCAAATAATCCAGCTCAGACCAGGCCGTGTCATTCAGCATCTGATTAAAGGCAGAGATTATCATCGGGGCGCGCCACACCATGGCGGTCTTCTGGTCGACCAAGAACCCCATGGAATTGCACTCTATTCCATGTGCCTTAAGCGGCAGCATATACTTATTGTCCTTAATCTCTGGCCGAGTGCCTTCCGGAACTCCCATCATCATGGGCAGGCTGGGGCCATAGATATCGGCATCTAAAATACCCACACTGCGCCCCAGCTTGGATAGCGCCAGCGCAAGATTTACAGCGGTAGTAGATTTCCCGACTCCGCCTTTCCCTGAAGCCACACAGATTATGTGGTTAATCTTTTCAATACTTCTCAATTTACCTTCCCTTACTGCCTTGTAATTCAATTGAGCATTATGCTGACTATTCTCCTGAGCCGCGAACTCACAACTCGCTGGAGAATCAATGCTGCGAAACGAGCCCTGATTATCTTTGATTAGCTACGAAAAATCCAAGAGAAGTCAGGGAAAGACTAGGCAACACAGCACTTCGAGTAAACGGTAACGCGGTCATTTATGATAAGGAGGAATAATCTCGTCTAAATGCGAGCAAGAGACCCAAACAGTGCAAATTGAGAATGACAGACAAGCTGCTTCACCGCTAAAATCCAGACTATGCAAAACACATTAAGGGTATCCTCTGTTTTCGCCTTGTTAGGCTGTATGTCGCTCCCGTTCTATTCGAGTGCCGAGCAACAAGAAGAGACCGAGATCAAGTTCGCGTTTTACTCCTCGGCCTGGGGAGAAAATACCGACGACGGCCTCCGCCTCGTCGCATTCAATCAAACACCGGCCCCGATTAGACTTAATAGCATCGAGCTTCATAGTGGTGACGAGCAGGCAGAAACCATTGTGATAGATATCGAGTTGGAGATTCCCTCTGGCGGCTATGCCGACAAGGAATTCGGCTACATCGATTTGCTCTCGGGAGATGAATGTATCGACCGAACAATGCAGGAAAACTGGAAGCTTGTAGAGATCTCTAACTACACCCTAAATCCCTCGGTAAGAAACCTAATAATAGAGAACACCGATTCTTTCCGTATCTACCAGTGTGTTCAGACTATTTCCACTTCGTGGACGGACCTGAGCAGCAATCAACTGTATGAGTATGAGGAATGGGTCTTATTTCACTTTGAGACCCGAAGAGACTTGTAACAGTCAAAGACAGAAATTTCAGGCAATAAAAAAGGGGATCAGATGATCCCCTTTTTTTAACTAATTTCTAGGTTACGCTATAGCAGGATGCCGCCATACTGAACGAAGAAAGGTGCGAATACCAAGCTAAGAATCGCTGAAAGCTTGATAAGAATGTTCAGTGATGGACCTGAAGTATCTTTCATCGGATCGCCAACGGTATCACCAACAACAGCCGCAGTGTGCTCGTCTGAGCCCTTACCACCATGATTGCCTGCTTCGATGTACTTCTTGGCGTTGTCCCAAGCACCACCACTATTGGAAGATGCGACGGCGAGCACGCCGCCGGTAATTAGTGAACCAATAAGCATGGCCGCTACGGCTTCGACACCGAACAGGAATCCCACAACAAGAGGCGAGCCCATGATCAATACGCCAGGCGCGATCATTTCTTTTAGTGCTGCCTGAGTAGAGATAGCCACACACTTCGCATAATCAGGCGTACCCGTACCTTCCATAATACCCGGAATGGTTTTAAACTGATGACGCACTTCTTCGATCATCGCAAATGCCGCCGCACCAACTGACTTCATAGTCATGGCAGAGAACAAGAAAGGAAGAACCGCACCGACAAACAGGAAAGTGAAAACCAGAGGCTCTAACAAGCTCATGGAAATAGGCTCGCCCATCAATTTCTCAGCGGTAGTAATGAAGGCTGCAAACAACGCAAGTGACGTGAGTATCGCAGCACCAATCGCAAAACCCTTGCCGATAGCCGCCGTTGTATTACCCGCGGAATCGAGGATGTCAGTTCTACGTCTTACTTCTGACTCCAGACCCACCATCTCAGCAATACCACCGGCATTGTCAGCTACTGGGCCGTAGGCATCGATAGTCAGAGTTAGCACGAGGCTGCCCAGCATACCTAGAGAGGCAATCGCGATGCCGTACATGCCGGCAAGCTCCCAGGATATGAAGATGCTTATCGCAATGGCGATATAAGGAAGAACCGTACTCTTATAGCCGAGTGCGAGGCCATAGATGATGTTTGTAGCAACACCGGTTTCGCAAGACTTCGCTACTTCCTGTACTGGAGCAAATTTCTCAGATGTGTAATAGCCAGTTAGCAAGCCAACCGCTAGACCTGAAATCAAGCCTGCCAGGAAGCAGAAGTACACACCAACGTTGGTATAGTCAGCCCCGCCCAGGTTAAATTGATCTGGAATCAGAGCAAGAGTAAAGAAGTACATTACCACGGCCATAATGGCACTGGAGATAATCAACAACTTCATCAATGCTGGCGCGACATCCTCTTCAGTCTTAACACCAACCAAGAGTTTCGTGATTAGGGCTATAGGGATACCTACGGCGCTGATCAATATTGGGAATAACAAAGCGTCTGGGTTACCGGCAAATACCACAGCACTAATAACCATCGCGGCACAGGTACTCTCCGCACAGGAGCCGAAAAGGTCGGCACCCATTCCTGCCACATCACCTACGTTGTCACCAACGTTGTCAGCGATTACCGCAGGATTACGTGGATCATCCTCAGGAATGCCCTGCTCAACCTTACCTACAAGGTCAGCGCCAACATCGGCAGCTTTCGTGAAGATACCGCCGCCAACTCGTGCAAACAGTGCAATAGTTGAACCACCTAAACCAAATCCAGCGATAACCTCCATAAGGATATGGTTATTCTCTTCGCCCAGATCTGCCAGCAAGAACTTCATCACTACGTAGATAATAACCAGACCTAGAGTCGCCAGGCCAACGAGGGCAAAGCCCATCACGGCACCAGAGTTAATGGCTACGTCGTAGGCTGCAGAGATGTCTTTCTTCGCAGAAACCGTAGTTCGAGCATTACCCTGAGTGGCAACCTTCATGCCTATATAGCCTGAGGCTATAGAGATGGCACCACCAAATAGAAAGGCGATAGCCGTATAGATTCCCTCATGGATGTTCGGGGTATGGGTATCGTTAATCAGGACAGCGATAATAGCCGCAAATACCACCATGAAGATGGAGAGGACTTTGTATTCCTGCTTCAGGAACGCCATGGCTCCATCTGCAATAGCGCCGTGGATGAAGGCAAGCTTCTTCGACTGCTCTTCTTCCAGCCCCAGATCGAGGGGTACACTTATAACCTTCTTCATATAAGAGAAGGCTATGCCCAAGCCTAGCAGCGACAGGACTGTAGTTACCGTAATTGTTATGCCCATCTAAATTCTACCCCGCAAAAATCGAATGTTTATTTTAAAGGCGCGCACTTTACCATAATGAACGCCGCAAAAAAAGGCGATAAACACGGTGTGAAACCAGTATTTCAGTGCATATCGGAATATTTGTGAGGAAGCTGAAAACGCCTCTGCATACAGACCTCGCTGAAGTCTGTTAGCAGGAGTAATATAGGGTTGGTGGCGGCTACTTCTTGGATTTTCGGCGTTTCTTATTCTTATTCGGGGTCTTTTCGGTTTCACCGCGAGATAGCCGGAAAGCCTGACGCATTGCATCAAGCTTGGCTTCCTTGCGCTTCTGCAGCTGGCTCTCCTTGCCAGCTTGAAAATCGACGATCTTATCAACCATGGTCGGCTACAGCTTATCTCATCAATTATTGTGAATTGGACTGGCGCAGCAATTCGTCCTTGCGTGACTCTAATTCGGCTATCAGGTCCTTAGCTAGGGGCTCCAGGGTATTTCCAGCCGCATCGGTATTCTCGTATTTATCCTGTTCTTCTGTCAGTACAGCCAAGAGCTCTTCGGCAACCTCGACAGCCTCTGCCAAATTATCCGTTCTGGTTTCCTCATCGATCACACTGGTCTGGATTAAGGCGATCTGCTGCTCCAGAGCGGCGATACGGTCTAGCTTTTCCTGCCTCTGCGCTTCAACCGCGGCGATTGCAGCCAGTCGCTCGCGCTGTTCCTCCGCCTCTGCGACCTGACGCTCCGCTTCGGCTCGCGCTTGTGCCTCGGCTAGCTGGCGATCTCTTTGCGCCTGCACGCTGGCCCGCTCTGCCTCTGCCCGTTCTCGTTGCTGTTGCAGCTGCGCTGCACGCGCTCGCTCCTGCTCCACTGCTACCTGCGCTGCCTCTTGCTCCATCGCTATGCGCTCGGCTTCGACAGCCGCTAATTCCGCCTCTCTTACGCCCTGCGATGCGCAGGAAGCGAGAGTGAGCATCGCCACAGTGACGAGAATGGCGCGCGATTTCGATGCTAGTGGTAAGAGACGAAAATCGCTCAGTTCCAATCTATACTTCATGACAATCTCCTTCTGGTTGAGCGCCTCGCTTTATCGGCACTCCTATCTATCAAGAGATGCTAACGCCAAGCCCTTGATTAATAAATTATTTTCTATATAAATCGTAGAATCTGTCGACATTGTCATACTTTATAGCGATAAACACGCTGTTTGTCAGTAAAATCAAGACTTAGGCCTTGTATCGGCAGGATCTCAATACATTTCATCTCAGCAGCTTAATCCGGCGAGCAATAAGAATTCACAATGACCAGCCAAGTATCACTGGACTCTAGAGCCTCAAAACGCCCGAAGTTTCTTATACTATTGCTACGCCCGCTGATAGCGCTTCTCTTGAGCACCCCTGTCATAGTCCTGCTACTTTTTACAGAAACGGCCCCCAGACCGATCAGCGATCAGCTATTTAGTCCGCAGGAGCTTTCCAGAATCGAAAGCCTGCTACTGGAGAGCACACCACAAACCCCTGGTAATGCGAGCGTGCAGCAGCTGCAGTTCGATGCCGACGAGCTCAATCTATTGCTGCGCTATGCCGTCAACGTAATGAACCTCTCCTCACAGTGGGCGGCGACTACACAACTGAACGAAAATGCCATGGGCACGCAGTTGAGTCTGCGGCTGAGTCAAGGCCCCCTGCCCCTTTTCCTGAATGTCGAAGCCAACCTGATCGCGCAGAATAACCTGCTCAATCTACAGGCATTGAAAATCGGAAGAATCCGAATACCCGATAGATTTTTGCAATTTACCCTGCAACGCTTTCAGGCGAACCTGGCTGCTGGAAATCTCGCCTACACGGATTTCATCGAACTAATAAACAATGTAACAAGCGTTAACCTGAGCCAAGACCATATGACAGTCGCCTTGCAATGGGACCCCAAGCTAATCGGGCGCATAGGCAATCATGCTAAGCAACTGTTTATCTCGAAGCAAGATCAACAGCGAATAATTGACTACTATCAGATCATCACCAATATCTCTGCGGCCGTGCCAATTGATATTCGGGCCGTATCCATCAATACATTTCTCGTCCCTCTTTTCGCAGCGGCAAGAGAAAAGTCACTAGGGGGCGGCGATCCTATAGCCGAAAACCGGACGGCATTTCAGACACTCGCCGTCTATCTAAACCAGGAATCCATAGGGCAGCTCATCGGTGATGAAACCGCAAGAAATATCCCGCCAGCGCCCTTTATCGAGGCCCGCTTGCAGAGGCGTCAGGATCTCGCGCAGCATCTTGTTTCTATCGCCGCAATTACAGCTTCCGCCGGTGCTGACCTGGCGCAGATGTTGTCCACCACGAAGGAAGCCTACGATGCACGTTATCGTTCCGGCTTCAGCTTCTCAGACCTCACTGCAAACAGTGTCGGCGTCGCTATAGCGCGACTCTCTACCCGTGACGAGAGTACCGCCAGGGCTATGCAAGAGCGCCTCGCCAACCTAGGCAGTGAATCAGACTATATGCCCCAGGTTGGCAACAATCGAGATGGCCTGTCTGAAAGCGCGTTCAATGAGTTGTATACAGATAGAAGCAGCCCCGAGTACCAGCGACGGCTGGCAGAAATTCAGACCCTAATTTACAGCAAGCCCCTATTTGCCGGTCTGTTATAGCAATCGCGTAATAAAACTCCCTTGAAAACTCCAAAGGCGACACACATCGTGGAAGGTTTTACGGACAGACAATTACAGGAAATCCAGGCCCTGCTGTTAGAGCGGAAGGCGCAGCTAGAGCAGCAATTGCAGGATGCCCAATCCGCGACCGGGGTGGTTACATTAGACCAAACAGCCGTGGGACGAGTTTCTCGCATAGATGCGATGCAGCAGCAAAGCATGGCAGTGTCGACTCGAGGGAAGGCAGAGTCGAGCCTGAGAAAGGTCGTAGGTGCACTAAGAAGAATCGATGCGAAGGACTATGGTTACTGCAGCAACTGTGACAAGCCCATAGAGTTCAAGCGTCTCGAGGTGCAGCCCCAGACGAGCCACTGCCTGATCTGCCAAGATAAACTAGATCAAGCCTAGGCCAGACGCTATCATAGATCTCACAAGGTCTCGCAGCTTCCAATATAGACAGTGCTAGTGTATAAAACCGCCTGCATTTCCTCCCTTGAACCAATCTGAGCCGATGTCATGACGAAAAAAGGCTTCAACACTACAAACCTCCACTCCGACCGCAGAGACAACCCGGAACATGGCGTACTGCACAAAGCCATTCATACGTCCGTGGCCTATGGCTATGAAGACGCCAGGGAATTGGCCGAGGTATTCCAGGGAAAGCGCGCGGGTTACAACTACGGACGCCAGCTAAACCCAACCGTAACCGCCCTGCAAAACAGAATAACCGCCATGGAAGACGGCATAGCGACCGCCGCCTTCGCCACAGGCATGGCCGCCATCGCATCAACCATGCTCTCGCTGCTGCGCCAGGGGGATCACATCATTTCCAGCGCGTATCTGTTCGGCAACACCAACAGCCTGTTTGGTACGCTCCAAAACCTGGGCATCGAAGTCAGCTTCGTCGACGCGACCGACGTGAATGAGGTAAAGGCGGCGGTCAAGGAAAATACTCGCCTGGTCTTCGTCGAAACCATAGCGAATCCAGTCACGCAGATCGCAGATCTGGCCGGTATTGGCGCACTGTGCAAAAGTGAAAACCTGATTTATTGCGTCGACAATACGATGACTTCGCCGCACCTTTTTTCACCCAAGTCGGTCGGCGCTAGCTTCAGCGTCAATTCCCTGACCAAATATATAGGCGGCCATGGCAATGCCCTCGGTGGCGCCATCACCGATACCGGCCTCTACGATTGGTCGAATTTCGCCAATATCTTTGATGACTACAAGAATCAAGATGTAAAGCTCTGGGGCATTACGCAGGTGAAGAAGAAAGGCCTGCGCGACATAGGCGCCTCTCTCGGCCCCGAAGCCGCTCACCACTTAGCCGTCGGCTCGGAAACGCTAAGCCTGCGCATGGACAAGGCCTGCAGCAATGCACAGGCAATTGCAGAGTTTTGCGCTGCGCACCCCAAGGTCAATCAGGTCTACTATCCGGGCCTGCTCACACATCCACAGCACTCTCGGGCCAAGGAATTATTCAGCGGGTTTGGCGGGATCATGAGTATCGACCTCATCGAGGGCGTAGATTGCTTCGATGTACTGAACGCACTGGACAACGTGGTTTCATCAAGCAATTTGGGCGACACGCGCACACTCGCCATTCCAGTTGCCCACACCATTTATCATGAGATGGGCGCGCAGCGCCGCGCCTCTATGGGCATCGCCGATTCCATGATTCGCTTCTCGATTGGCATCGAAGAAATCGACGACCTACTCGCCGACTTTGCTACCTCACTCGCCTGAGTTTACGGAGAACAAGGTAATTATGATCAGCCTTATTGCAATAGATGAAATCGAGGAAGGGACATCAAAGGGAATCGAAGTTAATAACCTTTACATGTTCGCCGTGAAGAAAGACGATCAGATATTTCTGTATTGGAATCGTTGCCCGCATCTTGGCACACCACTTGAGTGGGAAGAAGACAAGTTCTTGGACTCCGACGGAGCGCTTATTATTTGCTCCACACACGGCGCGCTCTTTCAGATAGAAGGCGGCCAATGCCTTGCCGGGCCTTGCAAGGGCAAACACCTGCAAGCGATACCGTTTATTGCCGACAATGGTATGGTCATGGTCGAAGAATCTGCCCTGCGCGTATCGACGCCGCTGCGCTAGACGCCTTTCCCACAGCACCGCAGCCTACTCCTACTCCAGGAGCACCGGCAGGCGTTCATGCAGTTCTATTGCAGAGTCTTGCAAATCGAATTCGGCCGCATAGGCGAGAACCTCCACCCCCTTGGCCACAACCTCTCTGAGCAGACGGCCGTATTCGGGATCAATATCATCGGCGGGGGCGATGCGCTGTATGCCACTGTGCTGCACACAGAAAAGAAGAACCGCCCGATGACCCTGTTCATGCATAGCCAGTAACTCTTGCAGGTGCTTCTGTCCGCGCGTGGTAACCGCATCCGGAAATGTGCCCAGACCGTCGCCGAGACCCAGGCTCACATTCTTCACCTCGACATAACAGAGCGCATTGGCATCGCCAGTGGAGCCTTCCAGAAGAAAGTCGATACGGCTCTTCTGCTCACCGTAGGGCACTTCACTGCTAATCGTCTTGTAGCCGGCCAGTTCTGCTATCCGATCTTTTGCAATAGCCTCATGAACGAGCTTGTTTGCCAGCCCGGTATTGATTCCAACGATGTGCTCACCATCCACCTCTACTAACTCCCAGGTGCAGGCGTATTTCCTCTTCGGGTTTTCGGAATCGGAGTACCAGACCCTACTGCCAGGCTCCTGACAATTTTTCATAGAACCCGTGTTAGGGCAGTGTATGGTAATCAGCTCGCCATCTTCTTTTCTTATATCTGCAAGAAATCGCTTGTAGCGTTTGACTAGAGTGCCTGCCTGTAATTTTTTATCTAACCCCATCGTTTACCCGCCCGCAGCAAAAAGACATTGCTCGCCGACTCGAGAGGAGTAGCACTCACTACAACAACGCCTTGCTGAGTCTTTCCACGCCTAGCTCCAAACTGTCCATATCCGTAGTGAAGGCAATCCGCACATGGCGTTTGCTCTCGAAGTCTCCGAAGTCAGTGCCCGGGGTTAAGGCTATGCCATGCTCCTCTAGCATGTCGCGGCAGAATTCTTCACAGTCATCTGAGAACCTGGAAATATCGGCGTAAATATAGAACGCTCCCTGAATATTGTCTGATAGAGAAAAGCCAATGTCTTTAAGCGCCGCTGCCAAGTAATCCCTGCGCTGTCGAAATGCATGCCGTCGCTCCTCGAAGATAGTCTTCGCCTCGGGAGTGAAGGCAGCAAGCGCCGCATTCTGCGCAATCGAAGAAGCCGATATATACAAGTTTTGTGCAAATATCGTTGCTATCTCGATATAGTCATCGGGCACGACGATCCAGCCCAGCCGCCAGCCGGTCATACCAAAATATTTTGAGAAGCTATTTACGACAAAGGCAGACTGATCCAATTCCAACACACTAGGCAGGTCGTCCACATAATGTAGGCCGTGGTAAATCTCATCTACCAGCAGATGCTTTTGCTTCGAGGCCGCCCAGTCACAGGCAGCCTTGAGATCGTCCCGCTCCAAAATAGTGCCCGTGGGATTGCTAGGGGATGCCAACCACAGACCGCTGGTATTGTCCTCGCAGTATTGATCCAATTGCGCCAGGCTAGGCTGAAAATTTTGCTCTATGCCTACCGGAATCAATTGCGGCTGAGCAGACATCATGTGGATAAAATTGCGTACACAGGGATACGCTGGGTCGCTTATCAATACGCCATCGCCCGCTCGAACCAAAAGATTAGCCAACAGACTCAGGCCGCCACTGGCACCGGGAGTAATAAGAATTCGCTCGGGGCTAACCTCGACACCATAGTTCTGCTCATAGGAGCCAGCCAGGCTTTCCCGCAGTGAAGCGAGTCCCGTGGCAGCCGTGTATTGCGTGAGTCCCGCATCGAGAGCCTTCTTACCGGCGTCTATAATCGGCTGCGCGGAAGAGTAATCGGGCTCCCCGACTTCCATGTGCACTATTCGTCGCCCCTGTGATTCCAGCGCCTGGGCCCTGGCCATGACCGTCATAACACGAAAAGGGTTCACCTTAGAGAGTGGATCTGGATTCCGGTGTGGCAGACTGGACATGGTGAGATTCCCGGCAGGACTTCGAATGGCTGGAACCAATCATTATAGTGGATGAAACTTATCAACAGCTAGGTACTAATAGGGTCCAAACCCAACTACGCACCCTTCTTAACAAACTTCTAATTTTTATAGCATCCCCATGCAGAATCTGGTAGCTTACCGAGCTTTCTCAAAATTGCACTTTTTAACGCTATAAAAAGGCGCAATAATCCACTAACCAACTCCGTCTGGGATTTACCAAAAGAGTTCGTTTATCCAATAGATAATCTTGGTTCACGCGGCTAGCTTGACTAAAAACTTGCGCAATTAGCGTGTTAAACAAAGATATACAGAGGCATTAGCGATAATGGCTAACACTCAAAGTTTAGAAGCCCAACCGGTTCTAAAAAACTTCGTTCCGTACAAGCCTAAGAAGAACGAAGTGTACATGAACGAAAAGCAGCGCGAGCACTTCAAAACTATCTTGCTAGATTGGCGTAACCAGCTAATGCAGGAAGTTGATCGGACTGTGCATCATATGCAAGACGATGCCGCCAACTACCCTGATCCCGCAGATCGCGCCACTCAGGAAGAAGAGTTCAGCCTGGAGTTGCGTACTCGTGATAGAGAACGCAAGCTTATCAAGAAGATAGACAGCACCATCGAACTCATCGCCCAAGATGACTATGGCTACTGCGAATCTTGCGGCATCGAAATAGGTATTCGCCGACTCGAAGCAAGACCCACGGCTAACAAGTGTATCGACTGCAAGACTCTTGATGAAATCAAAGAGAAGCAACTAGGCAGTTAGAGATATACATAAGCCGCCTGCGCTATTTTGCGCTTGCGGCTTAGCCTGCCCGCACCACCTCCTAAGCAGCAAAGCCTTCTTGCCTCACCAATTGAGAGAATCAGGGGCCATTCCGTACTAAACTGCTACTCACTATGCAAAACCCAACAGACACCCAGAACCCGTCGCAGTTAGCTTCAGGCTATATAGGCCGCTTTGCGCCGTCGCCAACCGGTCCCCTGCATTTCGGCTCTCTGGTTGCCGCCCTCGCCAGCTTTCTGGATGCCCGCGCCAACAATGGCAAGTGGCTCATGCGCATCGAAGACCTGGACCCACCCAGAGAACCACAAGGCAGCGCCCAGTTGATTCTGCAACAGTTGCTGGATCTCGGGCTAAGCTGGGATGGCGAAGTGCTCTATCAGAGTTCACGCCTGAATGCCTACGAAGAAGTATTACAGCAGCTGCAGGACGAGGGGCTTGCCTACCCCTGCGACTGTACTCGTCCCCAGATTAAGGCCATGGGCAATGTCTACGATGGCTCCTGCAGGAGCAGAATCTCAGCACCGGCGAAACCCTACGCACTGCGCTTAAAGACCGATGCCAGAGAATTAGGCTTCGACGATACGATACAGGGACGCATCGTCCAACAACTCGAAGCGCAGCTCGGCGATTTCGTAGTCCGTCGTAAGGACGGACTCTTCGCCTACCAGTTGGCAGTCGTGGTCGATGATGAATTTCAAAATATTTCACACGTTGCACGCGGGTGGGACCTGCTCGACTCAACTCCGAGGCAAATCTATCTTCAGCAGCTCCTCAACTACAGGTCACGGCATTACTCGCATATCCCGATTGTGGTCGACGAGCTGGGGCAGAAACTGAGCAAGCAGGCTTTCGCAACTTCTATTCGAACCGACCGGGCAGCTGAGCTGATTTTTCAGGGGCTAAACTTTCTCGGCCAGTCGCCTGTTGACGAGATTAAGAAGGAGAGCCCGGAATCACAATTGCAGTGGGCCATTGAGAATTGGAACATACAGCGTGTCCCAAAAGTAGCGAGCCAGCCATTTACACTATGAGTAGATTCCAGCCCATCACCCGCTTAGCCATAGACTTGCTCAGACGCTCCTTATACTATCGCGCAGGTGCCATAGCGGAGAAGGAATCCTAGTGTATATACCTCGATCGATCTTAGTCCTTCTATTAATCGTATACCTGCTCTTCCTATTGAGCGCCGACTGGATCAATCAGGCCAGCGGTGCATGGTACCGTCCTTTCATGGTTGGATTCCTGGTAGTTCTGATAGCTAGCTGGTCCCATCGGGAACAGGATTCCGATGAATTTTGAAATAACCACTATTATTACGCTGGGCAGTGGCTATCTTGCGCTTCTGTTCGGTATCGCCTTCGTAACAGAGCGCGGCTGGATTCCGATCAAGATCGTGCGCCACCCTATCGTCTACGTCCTCTCTCTCGGTGTCTTCGCGAGTGTTTGGGCATACTACACCTCCGTAGGCAACGCCCAGCGCGATGGCTACGGCTATCTCGCCAGCTTCATCGGCATCTCGCTGGCATTTCTATTCTCACCCCTATTACTCCGCCCATTATTAGAACTCACCCGCACCTACCAGCTGAGCTCTCTGGCCGATCTCATGGCGTTTCGTTATCGGACTCCCTGGGCGGGCACCTTAACCACACTAGTCATACTGATCGCAGTTACACCTCTTATCGCACTGCAGATAAGAGCGGTATCCGATACTGCCTACCTATTGTCTCCAGAATCTGCCCAGGGCCTGCTAGCAATTGGATTCTGTGTGGTGATCACACTGTTTTCTATACTCTTTGGCACTTCCAGAAAGACAGGGCGCACTCAATACGACGGCCTGGTTATGGCGATCGCCTTCGAATCCCTGGTGAAGCTAATCGCGTTTCTGGCTGTGGGTGTCTTTGCGATATACGGTGCTTTCGGCAACCTCGATGAGCTCGATTTTTGGCTGCAAGATCAGCCAGAACTACTCGCCAGCCTGAAGAACACCGACTACTTCTCCTCCTTCCATGTCATGGCGCTACTTTTCTTCACGGCGGCTATCGCGATGCCACACATGTTCTATGTAACCTTCAATGAGAACAATGGGCAGAGAGCGCTATCTTTTGCCAGCTGGGGCCTACCCTTATATTTTCTCCTACTTAGCCTGCCGGTTCTGCCTATACTCTGGGCTGGATTGCAGTCTGGCAGCAACGTACCGGTAGAATACTTTCCTGTAGTGATCGGCGCGGCTTACGATATGCCACTGATTAGCATGCTCGCCTATCTAGGCGGGCTCTCAGCAGCGAGTGGCCTGATTATTGTGATTACTCTGGCGCTTTCCAATATGTGCCTGAATCATCTGATACTGCCCATCTATCAACCCAAGGCAAACGAAGACATCTATCGTTGGCTACTTTGGAAGCGCCGCCTTCTTATAACTGCAATCATATGGATGGGGTTTTTCTTCCACTATCTTCCAAGCCAACAAATAAGTATCGAGGTGATCGGCATCGTCGCGTTCACTGCCTGCCTGCAATTTATACCAGGCATCGTCGCCATTCTCTACTGGCCAATGGCGAACAAGAAGGGCTTCCTCTGGGGACTCGCCACAGGCGTACTCATCTGGTTTCTATTTCTCATGTTGCCGCTGCTCTCCGACGCTGACCCACTCGCCCTGACCTCTATTAACTGGCGTGAGATAACGGCGTTCTCACTCATCGGCAACTGCATTATATTTGTCGCCGTCTCCATCCTTAGCACTAGCAGTGACGAAGAAAGAAGCTCTGCCGACATCTGCACACTCGACACCATCAAGCGACGCAAACGCAGCGGCCTGGTTGCAAAATCAACAGATGATTTTGTTAAGAGCCTCAGCAAGCCCTTGGGAGAGAAGACGGCAACTCGCGAAGTCGACCGCGCACTCAAGGATCTAGACATCGAAGAAAAGGATCGCCGACCCTACGCCATGCAACAGCTCCGAGGGCGGCTGGAAGCGAACCTTTCTGGTCTGCTAGGCCCTTCGATTGCGAGAGAGATTATCGACGGCTACCTGCCCTACAGCATAGTCTCACAACACGGCAGCTCCGACCTGAACGTTATCGAGAATCGAATCGAAGCGTACCGCAGCAACCTATCAGGCATGGCAGCCGACCTCGATAACCTGCGGCGCTATCACCGCCAGATTCTATTAGACCTACCCTTAGGCGTTTGCTCGCTGAGTAGCGACAATGAGATCATCATGTGGAATCGCGCCATGGAACAGTTCACTAATCTGAACTATCCCGATGTAGTCGGGTCTCAGGTAATCGATCTTTCGGAGCCATGGCTAAGCCTTATTACAAATTTCATCGATGACGATGCCCTCCACTCTTATAAGTATGCCTTCGAACTAGACAGCCAGAAAAAGACAGTTAATCTGCATAAGGCACTCATCGAAAAAACCACTGATCCCGACTCGGCTCATGACGGCGTAATCATTCTGCTGGAGGATATAACCGAGACTGAAATACTCGAGGCCGGGCTAACTCACAGTGAAAGACTGGCCTCAATCGGCAGACTAGCCGCCGGAGTAGCGCATGAGATAGGCAACCCAATTACCGGCATCGCCTGTCTCGCGCAAACGATTCGCGACGAATATGAAGACGAAGAATTACTTAATCTCGCCTCGCAAGTGATAGAGCAGACCGAACGCACATCGACGATACTGCAGTCGTTGGTCAACTTCGCCCATGCTGGCACGAATAAGACTCACTACGAGCGCGAGATAGTTTGCATTAGCGAATGCATGGCACAGGCACAGACACTGGTTTCGCTGGATCGAAAGAGCAAGGAACTGAACTTGCGCATCGAGTGTGGCCCCGAAGCAAGGGTTCTCGGCGACTCACAGCGCCTATTGCAGGTATTGATCAACCTAATCAGCAACGCCCGTGATGCAAGTCAAGCAAATGGCGAAGTTCTCTTGCAGACACAAGTAATAGGCGAGATAGTCGAAATCGCCGTAGTAGACCAAGGAATAGGCATACCCAAGGCAATCAAAGATCGTGTCTTCGATCCATTTTTCACTACCAAACAGGCGGGAGAAGGCACTGGACTGGGGCTTTCACTCGTTTTCAGCATAGTTGAAGACTTAGGTGGTGATATTGATATAATCAGCCCCGCAAAGGAAGGTGCAGGCGGCACACGGGTATTGCTGCGATTTCCTTGCTACCATGGCGATCCTGCCGGCACGTAATGTCTGCGGCAATAAACACACAAATAATTTACATAGCATAAGTAGTCAGATGACAGCAATGAATCAAGTTCTAGTAGTAGAAGATGAAGTGGTAATTCGAACTGCGCTGAAGCGATTACTGGAACGCCACGAATATAAAGTAAGCGAAGCCGGAACCGTCAAAGAGTCACTAGACAATTTTGACATGGACGACTTCGACGTGATTATCAGCGATCTGCGATTACCCGGCGCGCCAGGCACCGACCTAATCAAGGCGACCACGACCCCCGTCCTAATAATGACCAGCTACTCCAGTCTTCGCTCCGCCATCGATTCGATGAAACTGGGCGCTGTCGATTATATTGCCAAACCTTTCGAGCATAAGGAACTGATAGAGTCAGTTGCCAAAGTAATTCGCGAACATGCTAAGGCCCCTCGTGAAGAGAGAATAGGTTCTGAAGAATTCGAACCACCGGTGCATGGAATGATCGGTAGTTGTTCACAGATGATGGAATTATTTAGACGCATCCGAAAGGTAGCGCAGACTAATTCAACCGTTCTTATCAATGGCGAATCGGGCACCGGTAAAGAATTAGTAGCAAGAGCGATTCACAACTTGAGCAATCGCAACGCCCAGGAAATGATCTCCGTAAATTGTGCCGCGATTCCGGAAAATTTAATTGAATCGGAACTGTTCGGTCACGAGAAAGGTGCGTTCACAGGCGCAACCGCAACCAGAACCGGCTTAGTCGAGGCAGCAAATGGAAGCACCCTCTTCCTCGATGAAATTGGCGAACTACCCCTAGAAGCTCAGGCAAGACTGTTAAGGGTTTTGCAGGAGAATGAAATTCGTAAGGTCGGCTCCGTGCAGTCGAAAAAAGTAGATGTACGCCTAGTCGTAGCAACCCACCGCGACTTAAAGCAGCTGGTAGTAGATGGCCACTTCCGCGAAGATCTCTACTATCGCATCAATGTAATGACCCTGTTGATACCGCCACTAAGAGAACGCGGCGATGATATTCTCGAACTGGCAGAGGCCATTCTGCAACGCACCTGCAAACGACTTAAGACGAAGATGCTTAGCCTGAGCGACGAAGCCAAGCGCGCCATAGCAAAGTACCCCTGGCCTGGAAATGTCCGTGAGCTGGAAAACGCGATCGAGCGCGCCGTTGTGCTGGCCGAAGAAATGGTAATCGGGGAAGAGCTGCTTGCGATTGGCGACGAAGAGAAACGAATTTCGGGGCAGGAAGCGGAATTATTGAATCAGCAGACGAGCGCCGAGCCCATCGAAGAACTTTCCCTCGAAGATTACTTTCAGCGCTTCGTGCTCGAACATCAAGATATTATGAACGAAACCCAACTCGCAAAGAAATTGGGAATTAGCCGCAAATGTCTCTGGGAACGTCGCCAGCGTTTTGGCATTCCCCGCAAGAAAAAGCAGGAAGCCTAGCCCAATCACTGCCAAGCCGCAGCCGCCAGTTCAGGCGCATGGCGCATTACTGCAGCACCAAAACCAAGGCCTTTGACGGGTGATGTAACGAGAGTTATTTGTTACTGCTACCCTACTACCCAAATATTAGGGAACATCAGTAACAGAAGTGGGTCTTTAGGAATGAAATACTAATTCCTAAAATACTAACCACTTGATATATATACCTATTATCAACTTGGCACAGTAAATGCTCTTATATATGCACAATAATAACAATAAACAATAATAATAATTCTCAATAAAAACAAAAATAGCATTACTGAGTTATAAAACTAAGAATAGTGCAATAAATAATAATAAGGTCGGGTTGTAGTTAATTTGGCATTTGCCATCGAGCTTCATGTTTACCACCTAATACTTATGCAGTACCGCAATGGGTACGCACTTAAAAATATAGATTTAATAGCAATAATAATTGTTAGCTTCCTATGGGGGGTGGTATTCACCCCCCAATAATATCTCCCTCAACTTTATAATTTCCCCACGTGCTGGCCACTACTGCATTCTGCCCGCTCGCCGCCTGTAGTTTTCCCCGGTTACGTGTATCATGCCAATTCATGATTGGTAAGCAGACCCTCTCTACAGGCTTGTCCAGCCAATGCGATAGATGTATATCTGCGACTTGAAGTTGTAATTGCAAAGAAAATTAGCCGTGACCAAGCTCTCTATACTCTCATTATACAACCGGGCCTCGCAGCCGAATTGCGCACTGGAGTGTGAGCCGCGATGAATCAGCCGACGACCCCTTCCTCTACTTCATCACTGGCAGGCATCGAAAAAGCGACTCTGCTGGAACGCGATCACCACCCCATCTCTCGCAAGCAGATTTCCCCCAACGCGGTAAGAGTCCTCTATAAGCTTGCCGAAGCCGGACACCATGGCTTCCTTGTGGGCGGCGGTGTACGCGACCTCCTCCTGGTAAAAAACCCCAAGGACTTCGACATCGCGACCGATGCCTCGCCGGAGCAGCTCAAGTCATTATTTCGCAACGCCAGAATAATCGGGCGACGCTTCAAGATTATTCATCTACGCTTCGGTAGAGAGATCATCGAGGTTACAACCTTCCGCGCCCCTCATGACACCGAGAACAAGATTGCAGATAACGTACCCAGGCGCCGCATTCAGAATCAGGACTCCGCACACTCTACCGCAGGGATGATTCTGCGCGACAACGTCTATGGCAACATCGACGAAGATGCGCTGCGCCGTGACTTCACTATCAATGCCCTGTACTACACTATAGACAAGTTTCGGATTCTGGATTTTAGCACCGGCCTGGAAGACTTGGAGTCAAAGCAGATACGCATGATCGGTGATCCTGCCGAGCGCTACAAAGAAGACCCTGTGCGCATGCTAAGAGCGATTCGTTTTGCCGCGAAGCTGGGCTTCAGTATTGAAGAAAAGACCGAGAAGCCCATCGACGAACTGGCGCATCTGCTGGAATCTATATCTACCGCCAGGCTCTTTGATGAAACCATCAAACTGATGGCCGGAGGTCATGCCGTCAAGACCTTCGAACTGCTTAGACGCTATCGACCGGGCATGTACTTATTCGCTCCCACATTCCGCGCTCTAGAAAAAATCTCCGGGCCACCGAGCAAACTGGTAGATCTGGCACTGGAAAACACAGACTCAAGGCTGGCTGCTGGCAAGTCTGTAACCCCCGCATTTCTCTTCGCCGCCTTGCTATGGCCTGTTTTACAACTACGCTTAAAGTCGCTGCAGTCGAACGAGGCCAACCAACATCAGGTATTCCAACAAGCCGCACAAGAAATCTTGATGGAACAGATACAATACACCGCCGTGCCGAAGCGCTTTACCATCGCTACGAAAGAGATATGGGATCTACAATCACGCCTGATGCGCGATAATCGGCGCAGCATAGACGGTGCGTTTAACCATCCCAGATTTCGAGCTGCCTATGATTTCTTGCTCCTGCGTGAAGACGCCGGGGAAGACCTGAGCGGGCGTGGCGCATGGTGGACCGAGTATCAAATCGGTGCTACGAAGCAAGAGACTGAGCCTGTTAATAGCGACGGCGAAGCGCCAAAGAAAAGGCGACGCAGACGCAGACCAAAAACCAAGCCCGCAGCCTAATCCCGTAAAACCAGGAATCGCACAACGACAATGACACTTGGCGATACTAGCAGAGAAGCTCCTCGCTACATTGCGGTAGAGGGGCCTATAGGCGTAGGCAAGACCACGCTAACGAAACGCCTCGCCGACACTTTCAACTACGAGCTATTACTTGAGAAAAGCGAGGACAATCCTTTCCTCGATCGCTTCTATCAGAACCCAAAGCAGCACGCCCTATCAACGCAACTCTTCTTTCTTTTTCAACGCGCCCAGCAGATTCAAGACCTACGTCAGAACGACATGTTCGAACCGGTGCGGGTAGCCGATTTCTTGATCGACAAGGATCAATTGTTCGCCCAGCAAAATCTCGAACCCGATGAGTTTGAGCTCTATCTCAATGTATACCGCCATCTCACTATCGATGCACCGGTACCCGATCTGGTTATCTATCTGCAGGCACCCACCGAGGTCTTGCTAGGCAGAATTCAAAAACGTGGTGTCGATGCCGAGCAACTCATCGAGCGCAGTTATCTGGAGAACCTGAATGAAGCCTATGCCGAGTTCTTTCACTACTACAACAGTTCGCCGCTGCTCATCGTGAACAGCGCAGATATCGACCTCGTGAACAATGAAGATGACTACGTGCAACTGGTAAAACGAGTAGTGTCCCCCGGCGCCGGAACTCAATATTTCAACCCGCGCCCCTCACTCATCTAACACCAGCTATACGGCGCAAAGCGAGTTCTTCAGATTCAACACCGAACAAATTAAAAGGTACCGAGAACTAAGGGGAAACCATGAAAACTAAAAAGCCAGAAATGTCAGAAATACCAGAAATAAAAGGGCCAGAACTGAACCGAAGAGGATTCCTGGCAGCCGGAGCGATAGCTCTCACCAGCATGACTCGCTCGGCCAGCGCAGCGCAGCTAACGACCGACGAGGCCGCCAATGTAAAGCTGGTGAATGATTTCTGCGCGGCGTGGCCCAGCCATGATCTCGATAGAATAATGGCATTTTTTGCCGACGATGGTGCCTACCGGATGACCGAGACAACGCCGCTGGCCGATGGCCGCGATGCCGTATCGGAGCGCATCCAGACGATTATCAACAACGTCGACCGTTTCGATGTGCTCGACACCTTTGCGCGAGGACCGATGGTCATCAATGAACGCATCGACTACTTCTCGGACTTCGCCTTGAAGACCTGGCGCGGCGTAGGCGTTTTCTTTATCAGAGAGGGCAAGATCGTCGATTGGTACGATTACACGATAGCCATGGAACAGGCTTGAGCCGGGCCTAGCGCGCTCGTGGCATGCTGCAGGCCTTCGCACCGCTGCGCCCCATTAACGCCAGACACCAAATAGCGCAGGTTTGGCTTGAATACGCGCTTTTCTCGCCTTACTATCCCTCTCCCGATCAATGGCGCAGACGCAATCGCAAGAAGATCCTATGAGCACACAAGCAAAAAGTGGCAACGTCACCCTGACCACCCTGTTCAAGATAAAGGAACGTGGAGAAAAGTTTGCCTGTCTGACCGCCTACGATGCCTGTTTCTCCTCGATTCTGGGTGATGCCGGGGTGGAAGTCATTCTTGTGGGTGACTCACTAGGCATGGTGCTGCAAGGTCACGACAGTACGCTGCCGGTTACGATGAATGACATGATCTACCATATGCAATGCGTGAAACGAGGTAACAAGGGAGCACTACTCATAGCCGACCTACCCTTCATGAGCTATGCCTCAGAGACACAAACACTCGAAAACGCGGCTGCCCTAATGCGGGCCGGCGCGCACATGGTAAAACTCGAGGGAGGCGCCTGGATCGAGAATACGACCAGACTGCTAGCCGAGCGTGGCATACCCGTATGCGCGCACATGGGGCTGACACCGCAGTCGGTGAATCGGATCGGTGGCTTTCATGTACAGGGACGCGATACCGAGCAGGCTGACGCCATCATCGCCGAAGCGAAACTGCTGGAAGAAGCTGGCGCGAGCACACTGCTGCTCGAATGCGTTCCCCGCAGCCTGGGCAAGACCGTTACCGACTCTCTGGAAATCCCGGTGATCGGCATCGGTGCCGGCCCCGACACGACGGGTCAGATCATGGTGCTGCATGATGTATTGGGCGTCTCACCAATCTCACCCAAGTTCGTTAAGAATTTCCTGAATGATTCCAACAAGGGCATTCCCGGCGCCATCGAAGACTATGTGAAGGCTGTGAAGTCGCAGTCTTTTCCTGCCGATGAGCACTGTTTCAACTAAGTCGTTTTAACTAAGACGCTTTACCTGGACACTGCTTTTAAATAGGCGCCACGCAGATGCAAACCCAAAAGAAGATCAAGGACCTGCGGCAGGTGGTGAAGACCGCTAGATCACAGGGCAAATCGATCGCCCTGATTCCCACGATGGGAAATCTGCATGAAGGCCATTTACAGCTGATCAGGCAGGCGCGAGACCGTTACGACTTCCTGGTCTGCAGCATCTTCGTCAACCCACTGCAGTTTGGAGCTAAAGAAGATCTGGGCGCCTATCCGCGCACACTGGAAGCCGATAGAGAATGCTTGGAAGTTGAGAGCTGTGACTGCCTTTTCCTTCCCTCCGTTGAAGAGATCTACGGCGACAGCCTCGAATTGCAAACCATTATCAAGGTGCCAGGTCTAACCGAAAATTTCTGCGGCAGTAGCCGGCCTGGCCACTTCGACGGTGTCGCCACAGTTGTGACGAAGCTATTCAATATGGTCCAGCCTGATGCCGCCTTCTTTGGCTTGAAAGACTATCAACAATTTCTAATTATTCGAAAACTCACGCAAGACCTGACCCTCGATATCACAATTCATGGCATCGAGACACATCGAGAAGGAAGCGGTCTGGCGATGAGCTCGAGAAACAACTATCTAAGCGAAGAGCAAAGGCAGCAGGCTGCCAATCTCTATAACTGCCTCAAAGACTGTGCCGAGAAGATTGCTGCGGGTAACAGCGATTTCGAGCAGCTCGAGAAAGCGGCAAAGAAGGCGCTGCGGAAAGTCTCGCTAAAGCCCGATTATTTCCAGATCTGCGATGCAGACACACTGCAACGCCCAGACCCTGCGACCTCACATTTCGCCATTCTCGCCGCTGTCTACATCGGCAAGAGCAGACTGATAGACAATATACGATTCAGGCGCCGCTGACCACCCACCATACCGACCCATCCCCCGTGTTCTGCCGCGCCAATAAAGGGCTGCAGCGTCGAGCCGGTTGCCCGAAAAGACGCTTTGAGGCATACTAAATGACCGTTATTGCTGCCACTCGCAGCAAATTCAGCAGTCTTAGCAGAGGCATTGCCAGCCCTACCCCCATACACAGAACACGCCTATCCCCAGGCAGCGATTCGGCTACAAAACATCCAATAAGGAATTCTTTCATGTCAGAAGACAAAATCTATCCAGTTACCCAATCAAGTGCTGCCAAGAGCTATCTGAACAAAGACACATTTCGCCAGATGTATCAGCAGTCCATAGAGGCACCGGAAGACTTCTGGGCAGAGCAGGCTGGAAAATTACTGCACTGGCACCAACCCTGGAAGAAAGTCTCTAGCGGCGACTTCGCCAAGGCAGATTCCAATTGGTTTGAGGGCGCGAAATTAAACGTCGCTTACAATTGTATCGACCGTCATCTCGAACGCCGTGGCGAACAGACTGCGATTATCTGGGAGGGTGATGAACCCGATGCCGATAAGAAGATAACCTACCGCGAACTCCATCAACAGGTTTGCAAACTAGCGAATGCACTAAAAAGCCGAGGCGTTAACAAGGGCGACCGTGTCTGCATCTATATGCCCATGGTGCCAGAGGCGGCCTATGCGATGTTTGCCTGCGCCCGCATCGGGGCCATTCACTCTGTAGTGTTTGGCGGCTTTTCCCCCGAATCGATCAAAGACAGAATACTGGACTCTGACTGCCAGACGGTTATCACTGCCGACGAGGGTGTACGCGGTGGTCGCCTGATTCCCCTGAAGGCGAATGTTGACCAAGCCTTGGAACAATGCCCAAATGTACACTCCGTATTTGTAGTACGGCGTACCAATGCCGATGTCCCCTGGTTTGAGGACCGTGATGTCTGCTACTACAAAGCCACAGAGGCGGCGGACAGCGAATGTGAACCGGAACTCATGGACGCCGAAGATCCGCTGTTTATTCTCTATACATCAGGCTCCACCGGAAAGCCCAAGGGTGTTCTTCACACAACGGCCGGCTATCTGCTGGGGGTGAGCATCACCCACAAGTACGTGTTCGACTATCACGAGGGTGACGTCTATTGGTGTACCGCCGATGTAGGCTGGGTTACCGGACACTCCTATATCGTCTACGGGCCACTCGCTAATGGTGCCATCACACTCATGTTCGAGGGCGTACCCACCTACCCGGATGCGTCACGCTTCTGGCAGGTTATCGACAAGCACCAGGTGAATATTTTCTATACCGCGCCTACGGCGATTCGCGCACTGATGTCAGCCGGCGACGATCCGGTCAAGAGCACCTCAAGGTCCTCATTACGCTTGTTAGGCTCTGTAGGTGAGCCAATCAATCCAGAGGCCTGGGAATGGTATTACCACGTAGTAGGCGATTCTCGCTGCCCCATCGTCGATACCTGGTGGCAGACAGAAACCGGAGCGATTATGATCTCTCCGATCCCTGGCGTAACCGATCTCAAACCAGGCTCTGCAACGACACCCTTCTTCGGCGTGAAGGCTGCACTTCTGGATGCCGATGGCAACGAGATCGAAGGCGCAGCCACCGGAAATCTGGTGCTCTGCAATAGCTGGCCAAGTCAGATTCGCAGCGTATACGGTGACCATCAGCGCTGCATCGAAACTTACTTCACCACCTACCCCGGTTACTATTTTACCGGCGATAGTGCGCACCGGGACGAGGATGGCTTCTATTGGGTTACCGGTCGCGTCGATGACGTTATCAACGTTTCCGGACATAGACTTGGAACGGCAGAAATAGAGAGCGCGCTGGTATTGCACCCGGCTGTTGCGGAAGCCGCTGTGGTCGGCTACCCCCATGACATCAAAGGTCAGGGCATCTATGCCTATGTCAGCCTGATGGCCGGCACCGAGGCCAGCGAAGACCTGCGCGCGGCGCTGCTCAAGTTTGTCGCCAAAGAGATAGGCTCCTTCGCACGACCCGAGGTTATTCAATTCGCACCGGGCCTGCCGAAGACAAGATCCGGCAAGATTATGCGCCGCATTTTACGCAAGATCGCGTCGAACGAACTGGATACACTCGGGGATACCACCACACTCGCAGACCCGGCCGTCGTCGAGCAACTCATCGAGAACAGGGCTAACCGTTAATGCTAAAGAGACTCAATACCATTCGTGAGAAGCCTCTATTAGCATTTGCTACTACCATTTAAGAGAGAAACACCTGAGAGAGAAACACCATGGCGCAGAAACAACTAGGACAAACCAACATCATGCTCACCCAGATCGGCTTGGGCTGCATGGGCCTTTCTGAGTTCTATGGTCCACCTACCGAAGAATCTGCGGCCATCAAACTCCTGCACGAGGCCATCGATCTCGGTGTGAATCATTTCGATACCGCTGAAGCCTATGGCGTGGGCAGAAACGAGAGCCTGCTCGGCAAGGCCTTTAGCGATAGACGCGACAAAGTTCGTATCGCTACCAAGTTTGGTTTCCTTCGCGACCCGGACACTGGCGCACCGCTGGGCCTGGACGGCTCTCCAGAAAATTGCAGAAAGGCCGCGGAAGGGTCTCTGCGCCGATTGCAAACCGATCACATCGATCTCTATTATTTACATCGGGTCGACCCGAACACACCTATCGAAGAAACCGTTACCGAGATGGCCAAACTCGTCACCGAGGGCAAGGTGGGAGCACTAGGTCTATCCGAAGTTTCGGGTGAGACTCTGCTCCGCGCACAGGCAATCCACCCCATTACCGCAGTACAGTCAGAATATTCAATATTCAGTCGCGAGATCGAACAAGATGTACTGCCAGTGTGCAAAGAAACAGGAACGAGTCTAGTCGCCTACTCTCCGTTGGGGCGCGGCATGCTAACCGGCAGCTTCAAGCGAGACAGCGAAATCTCAGAAACAGATTTCCGCGGTTCTGCCCAGCCAAGATTTAGCGGCGATGCCTATGCCGCCAATCTGCGTCTAGTCGATACCATTCTCAGTCTTGCCGCATCACTAGACGTCAGTGCTGCCGAGATTGCTCTGGCATGGGTAATAGCGAAGCAGAATAACGTCCTGCCAATTGCCGGCACCACGAAACTCGCCAATTTAAAAACGAATTTCGCCGCCATGGAATTGACTCTTATCCCAGAGGCCATCGCCTCGCTGGATGACCTGGCTGACCAGGTTGAGGGTACGCGCTACAACGAACAGGGCATGACGATCGTGAATGCCTGATAGTTCTCGCCGTTCTGTGTAAGAATGGCGAGAATACTAGGGTCTTAATCACCACAGCCAGGTAACGGGGCATCTCGAATCCACAGACCAGCCATGCAATCCGGACTCAAAATTCAATTTCACCCAAATAAGTCATTGCTGGTCGCTCTGCTCAGGCGGCTAGCCGGGCTGTTCCCGCTTACCCTGCAGGGCATAATAACCTTGGTTCTCACCGCCTACGCGCTGCGCGTCTATGGCTATGGCTCCATGGACCTGGTTGTGTTCTCTCTGGCGATCTGCGCGCTAGCTATCTTAATATTCAGCCTGTTCTGTTGCGTGATCAGCGGCATCTTCATTCAGCGGCGCATACGCACAAGCCTGAAGCAACTGGCCAGGGTCGAACCTATAAAAGTGGAGGCGGGTTATCCAAACGAGACTGGCTTCATCCTGCCGGCGCTCAATTACTTTCCACTAATAAAGCTCAGCTGGAAGATGATCTATCCAGACCATGTCGAGACTCGCATACGTGTCTCCCCTGACGGCAATCTACTCGAAGAGATCGTGCCGGATAAACGCTGCAAGACCGACCGCGTTACGCGCCAATTTACGGTAAGCGATGTGCTGGGCTTTTGTCGTTACTCCTGGCTACAAAAACAAGACATCTCCTGCACCGCACTGCCAAGGACCAATACGGTGAAGCCTCTGCCACTGTTGCGCTCACTGACCGCCGAGGATGGCATACCCAATCCCTCCGGAGATCCCGATGGTGACCGCATGGAGATTCGCCCTTATGTGCCAGGCGATTCCGTACGCAATATCATGTGGAAAGTCTTTGCGCGCAGCAGACAGCTGAACGTTAGGCTCGCGGAAAAGAGCGTCTTCCATAGCAATCGTACGGTGGCCTATCTGCTTAGCAGCGATAACGATGAAGCCGCTGCGGCCGTTGCGCGCGTCGCGCTGGAAACCGGAGCATTGGGCGACGACTGGGCGTTCTCCGCCGATGGATCGGAAACCCCCGCCAATACGCTGCCCGCCGCACTGGATGCCATCGCAAAGTCTCGCGCTATCGGCTCGACCCTCAGCTATGGGCTGGATGACTTCCTAAGCCAAAGTGGAGGCCAGACCGGCGCCCACTGTATCGTCTTCGCCGGGGCTGAGTTTGCTCCCTGGTTTGAACAATTGAAGAAGACAATTGCCCGCTTTCCCGGTCATTTCTCCCTGGTGCTTGCCACCGACGGGTTCAGAGACGGCGAGCCGAAGAAACTGTGGCAGCGTCTACTTATGCAAGACGACAAGGCAGTCTCTCGGGAGCAGGAATCTGCTGGCTCCAGAGCCGATTTACTTAAGTTATTGACCGCTCTGGGGCAACTAGTAGAATCAACCATAGTTGTAGATAGAAAAACCGGCCTCAGTTTCGATCAGAACCTGAGAAAAGTATAAGCTATTGAATAATATAGATTTAAAAATAGAGCGATGACAATGAAACAGGCAAGCACCAAGGCAACAACGGCCCCGCATTTCCTGCCGACCAGCTTACGCGCCGCTATTATCGCCAGCAGCTACTGGCTGCTCAGCCTCTCCCTGACTGTCGTGAGCGGCTCAGTCGCCTCTTTCATTGGCTGTCTGTTTGCCTGCTATCTTATCGACATCGGCATACGCCACCCGCCGATGAAGCAGTTACGTTCCTTCACCATCAATCTAATGAGTCTGAGTTTTCTTCTGCTGGGGCTATTCCTTGCATCACTGCTTACCAGCACCTCACTTTTGTCCAACCTAAGCTCGCCCATGGCATCCTTCAAAACCGGCGAGTTTATCAAGTTCTTTGCTATTAGCGCCTCGCTCACCGTCTGCCTGCGCGTTCTCGCCCAGCGAACCAGCTACGGCGCAGTAATCGAAATACTGTTCGTGGCAACCGCCTTCGTCATCACGCTATCGGCGCATCGTAACGGCATGATCCACAGGCCCTTCGTAATCGGCGACTATGCGCTAACGCGCGGCATCGACCCCTCGTCTATATTGATGGCCTTCGGCTGTGGCGCGGTGCTCTCCCTGGCGGCACTGCTAATGATCGAAAACAATCATCGCCGCCTGCCCTATCACTTCACCGTACTGGGGCTGCTGTGTTTTTCACTTCTGTTCTATGTGCGCATGTTCGGCCTGCCCACTCCCCAGCTAACAGATGACCTAGGGCTAACTGGGCAAGAGCAAGCTGGCAACAGTGCCCAGCGCGAAAACCCTTTCAGAGATAGCGAGAACACCGCCGAAGACAAAGAAGCGCCTGTGGCTGTCGTGGTTTTTCGCGATGACTACGAGCCTCTAAATGGCTCCTACTATTTTCGTGAATCAGCCTATTCTCAATTCAATGGCACTATGCTCGACTTTACAACGCGTAGCGATATGGATCAGGACCTGATAGCAAACTTTACCAACTCGCGCATCGAAGCCAATCAGCTACCTAGAGCAAAAGATCAACGCACACCGGTTCGCGCCAGCATCGGCATGCTGATTTCGCATCGCACACCGTTTGGCCTGGAGAGCCCCGTTGCCTACGAGAACACCGCCAATCCAAATAACCTGCGCTTCAAGCGCACCTATGACGCCTACTCCCTGGCACCAGAGTATGACTTCAACTACCTTCTAGGTCGCGAACTTGGCAGAGCCGACTGGTCGCAAGAGGTATGGGACGAATATCTCGAACTACCCGATGACCCCCGCTACACGGAACTGGCCGCGTCTCTCATCGCCGACCTAAAGCCTGAATATGCCAACGACCCCTTCGCCAAGGCATGGGCTGTTAAGACCTATCTGGACGAGAACGGCATCTACAGCCTTAAGAACGATCATGCCTATGAGACCGATCCCGCCGCCTCATTCCTATTCGGCGATCTGACCGGCTACTGTATGCACTTCTCCTTCGCAGCGACCTATATGTTCCGCAGCCTGGGCATCCCTGCGCGAGTCGGCATCGGCTACTCGGTTCCCGCAAGCAACAAGGCCGGAGGCTCATCGCTCTTGATTCAGGCCGTCCACGGCCATGCCTGGCCCGAAATCTATTTCCGCGATGTTGGCTGGGTTATCGTCGACCCCGCTCCACAGCAAACCCTCGTAGACATGACTACCGATCCACAGAACAGCCTGCAGCAACTGCTGGGGGACATGCTACGCAACGACGCATCCTTCGATGATTTCATGCAGTCGCAGCAGACGTCGATGATCAACCTGCTGCTCATTCTCAACACATTCTACGCACTAGTATTAGCGGCGTTACTTAGCGCCTATACGGTCAAGTTCTACCGCATCTGGATCCCATCCAGAGCCGCAGCAGACAAGCAGTACCGGCTAAGCTATAGGGCGATGTTAGATCAACTCGCAGCCGTCGGCTTGCATCGCAAGTTTGGCGAGAGCCGAGAACAATTCGCTAGACGCGTGCAAGGCGTCGCACCCACTATGCAGCAGCTAACCGAGCAACATCTCGCCGCTGCCTTGGGCGCAAGGAAAGCCGACAGAGCTGATCCACAGAAGTGGTTACAGCTGCGCAACAAGATTGCAGAAGAAATAAGCATCAACACAAAGACATGGAAGCGAGTCCTCGCCTGGCTCAACCCTTTCTCCTGGTTACTGAGCAAATAATCACCCCGTATCGGCTTAGGCGGAGGCTATCTGGCTAACAAAGCAGCACTAGAAGAGCCGAACAAAAATTGAAGTGGAGTAGACTATGACGCCTGACAGTATCACCGAAGTTACTGAGCCAATTCCGGCCAGCGATACTGAGGATGCGAACACCCCAAGCCCAATCACTGCAGCAATCGATGTACTTAATCGACTCACCACCGCCGTCAAACAACAAGTCCTGGGTCGAGACGATGTCATCGAACTAACCCTGATCGCACTAGTTGCTGACGGCCATGTACTGCTTGAAGATTTTCCCGGCTCAGGCAAAACCACCTTGGCGAAGGCGCTGGGCGAGGCTATTATCGATGACGGTAAAGACAGTGACCGTGATGAGTTTATTCTTCCGTTTCGCCGCATTCAGTTTACCCCAGACCTATTACCTTCAGATGTAACGGGCGTTCCGGTTTTCGATAGCAACAGCAACGCCTTCCATTTCCGGCACGGTCCCCTGTTCGCCCACGTTGTACTCGCCGACGAGATCAATAGAACCTCACCCAAGGTGCAGTCGGCAATGCTGGAAGCCATGGGTGAGAAGCAGGTTACCGTAGACAACGTCACCTATCCGCTGGATGATCTGTTCTTCGTGATTGCAACGCAGAACCCCCTGGATCTGGTAGGCACCTATCCGCTGCCCACACCACAGCTCGATCGCTTTCTGTTCAAGATAACGATGGATCACATCGATCGCCAATCCGAACTCGATGTACTGGACAGCTACAAAAAGCGCAGGGATCTACAGCAAGAAAGAATCACCGTCACCCGCGACGAAGTCCTCTTTGCCAGAGAACAGATCGATGCGGCCGTCACCATTAGCGCTAGCGTAAAATCGGCACTAGTCGATGTCTCCCGCAACCTGCGCGAGGATGAACGCGTGCTTCAGGGCAATTCGACACGTTCTATGGTGCTCATGCTGCCTGCCTTGCAGGTTGCCGCCGCATTGCGTGGGCGTAACTACGTAAGCGCCGAGGATATCGAACTTCTGCTACCACGCGTCCTCGGCCACCGCATCGAGTTGGCCCCCGGCGTAGCCGACATGAACAAAGTGTTGCTCGATGCCATGCGCGGGCCCATGGAGCAGTTGGCCAGAGGCACGCTAGCCTAATGCCTCGTCAATATTTAAGACGGCACTCGCGGCAGCTGTTCGCGAGTCTTAGCATGACTGCAATTCTGATCGCTGCGAATAATGGCTTCGCACAAGACGACCCTCTGTCCCTGGGCAATATAGAAATACCCCAGGCGCAGCGTCAACTCTGTTTCGGCTTTACCGATGTAGAAGATCCGCAGGCACTAGCTGTCTGTGACGCATTGAATCTTGATCTAAATGTTAAAGCGCGCGAACTTAGCGAGCAATGGGTGCGCTCCGAGCCCAGCTCTCCTGGGGCACAGTTCGCCCTCTCCGAAGTATTGCTCACTATCGAAGGCAATATGCCAAGGGCCTTGTTCCATCTTAATCGCGCGGAAGAACTCACTAACTACAACACCATTCCCGAGGCGCTCGAATCGGGAAATCTGCAATGGCACTACCTGACCCTGAGCCAACTCTCCTATGTGCATCAACTCATGGGCGACCAACTGCTTTCGCTGGAATACCTGGATCGTCTGGAGGAAGTCTATGGGCAGGATGTGGAGTCCTTCCGCGGCTGGCCACTAATCAAACTAAAGCAATACGACGCGGCTCGCGATAGCGCCAACCTGGTATTGCAAGACAGTGAAGATGACAGAGCGCGCGCCCGCGCCTGGAACACTCTCTGTGCCGTCGAACTGGCAAGCCTGCAACCCATAGAGTCCATGGTCGCCTGCGACCACACCGTAGATGAGGATGGAGACGGCATCGATTCGATGAACGACTACGACACGGTCTACCTGAGCAATGCATCTGAGGTCGCACTGAGCCTGTTAAAAATAGACGAGGCCGAAGAGTATCTCAATCGTGCCACTCGCTATCTGAACGCCGACAGCGTGGCCAACCCCTGGATCTACAAACTGTATCTGCTCATGAATCAGGGCCGCTTCGACGAATCCCGTGAGGCACTCGATCGCATGCTAGTCTGGCGCGAGGCGCAAGAGCCCATAGTCAATGTAATGAATCGTGCCGAACACTTTCTGGTTACCGCAAGCCTGTTCCTGCTTGCCGGCTATAGCGAAGACGCAATCAAGCTCACAACCACGGCACTGAACCAACCCGACCGCAATGGATCCTATAGCGCAGACGATGCACAGAAAGATTCTATGGCCGCACTGATAAACATGATGGCGAACCGCCTCGAATACCAGATTCGTCTGGAGCAGATCGCCACTATGGATTTCTTCGACTCTCTATCTGCCCGCATCGATGCTACTAACTTTCAGGTCAACGCCTGGCGTTCAGAGCGGCGCGCCGCTGCACTGTTTGCCGAATTAGATGTACTACAGAACAGGCTGCGGCCCTATGCACCTCTCGATGTCCATATCCCTGAATGGATAGAGCCCGAAATCATTGGCAGCATCGGCACCGGCGTCATGAATAATATTATCGAAAAGGCTAATAGCAACGGTGCTTTCATGTTAAACGCGGGCTACTACCACGCCTACAAGACAGAAGTAGCCGCACTGGACAATAATCGCGATGCTGTTCTGGCACAGGGCGCAGCCGCACTGAACCAGCTACCCTCGCAAGAAGTACTACTACGCGCTCGCCTGGCCGCACACCTGGCTACAGCAGCCTGGCAAAACAACGACCTTGTCGAGGCGCTTGGCTATTACGAATCCGCCTACCAGCAAGACCCAAGCATACTACGCCGCTTGAACATAAGCCTGCCCGTGGACATCACCAATGACGGCACTGATTTCTCCGAGCAGGTGAGCGGCTACCTGGCAAAATCTCCGCGCTTTTCACAGAATTCAAATGGCATGGTATTAGAAGCAATCACCACACCCGATCTCTCCATCTGCCTGAAAACGAGAACGGGCACGATCCTGTCGTGTTACACTATGACCGCTGCCGAGAACGAGAGCAGCAAGTGGAACGCTCAACAACTGACTAATATGTTTCATACCCAGACCTTCGGTTTAGGCTACGATATTAGTCAGGCTCAGCGTTCCATCCTGATGGGATCAAGCGTTATCCTCAGCTCGCAGAACGACAGTTCTGTGCAGCGCAATAGAGAAACCGTACTGGATCGCTAATCTAGCACTCACAGTTTCCAACTGCTTAGAGATCTCATCAATGTTGATACACCATTGATGGAATACAGTTTTGCCTACACGAACATCCCTTTCCAAGACACTCATAGTCTTATTGGCAGCGACTTCCGCACTCGGCCCCGCGGCCATGCAAATCTTGCTGCCTGCCCTGCCCGTTATCAAAGAGACATTTGAGGTTAGCACTGAGGTTGCCCAGCTAACTCTAAGTCTCTCGATGCTGGCTATTGCACTTGGCACGCTGTTCTATGGCCCCCTCTCCGACAAATACGGCCGCAAACCGGTCATGCTGCTTGGCCTGTTTATTACCGTTGTTGGTTCCGTTTTCTGCTTCCTCGCCAACACCATCGAGCTACTCATCATTGGCAGATTCATTCAAGCCTTCGGCGGTGCAGTGGGCCTGGTTTTGGCGCGCGCTATAGTACGAGATGTCTATGACGCACAGGAAGCCGCGAGAGTCATAGCAACTTTGGTTATGGTCATGGTCGTAATACCCATGCTCTCTCCGGCGTTGGGTGGTGAGATAATGCACAGGATCGGATGGGAATACGTATTCGTAGTGATCGCCCTCGCCTGCATCTTGATTCTTCTGCTGCTCAGTAAAAGCCTGCCGGAGACGCTCAAGAAACCAGTACCCTCTACCGGCACAGTAGCGATGCTGAAGAACTATGGCCTGCTTTTTAAGTCGCGAGCTTTCTGCGGCTATGCCTTCTGCGTTACCTTTGTCTCGGTAGTCTTCTTCAGTTTTATTTCCGCGGCACCGGAGATCATGGTGTCGGTTCTCGATCGTCCGCCCACGGAGTATGGCTACTATTTTGTCATGATTCCGCTGGGCTTCATGACGGGCAACTATTTCGCCCGACACTACGGACGCCGCATCGAACTGAACCGAATGATTACCCTGGGTGCCAGCATAGGCGTAGGCGGAATAGCGCTAACGATTCTCTTGCAAGTCATTGGCTTCCATCAGCCCATCGCCCTATTCGCACCCGTGGCTTTAGCGGTTATGGGCAACGGCATTACCCTCCCCAATGCACAGGCTGCAGCAATAAACGAGTTTCCTAAGTTCGCCGGCAGCGCATCCGGCCTGACCGGGTTCCTGCAGATGTTCTTCTCCGCCATGGCTGCACAACTGGTCGCGGTTATCTTTAATGGAACCGTCTACCCACTCTTGATTATGATGCTTTGCGCATCACTGCTGTCATTGATTTGTTTCAGGTTGGGCGTGCGCGTGAGTTCTAAAATTTCCACCTAACTAATTAGTGGATCTATACGATGTAATACTGACCAGAATCAATTTTTCCGGCTCAGATTAGCGGTAAGCTGAGAACATAATTTGGAAAAGGAGTAAGCCATTATGAGCAGCAACGCAAACGGATCAATCTTTCGAGTCGCTATTCCCCTGACGCGGCACTGACACTATTCGGGTGCAACGCGAGCTCGGATTCATTCCCGCAGAGATCGCAAATCCCCCACCCTTCGACTACATCGACGGCGAAGAATTACGCTCTAATATGCACCAGCTAGCATTCGAATTGCAGCAGCTCGATATGGCCCTATTGGATGCCTATGTCGATCGCCCAGCTTTCAGCGCCAGATTGTAGACAGCATTCAGAGTATCGAGCTCATCGGCGGCTATATTCAGGATACCGATCTGAGCACCAGACACCCTTTCTTGATCGATGATATGGATCGCTTTCTGTCTGATGTTCGACGCGCAAAGATGGATGCCGAGAGAAACGTGCCACGCTACTACATGGCGGGCCGCATCTCTCGTGGTTGCATCAACAGCCATAGCCAGAACCGCTAACGGCACAATACAGTCTTCAACACGATGGCCAAAAGGAGTGGAGAGTATGTCTAGAGAGTCCGGAGATCGATACCACTGCGACAGTTGCGGCGCAGAGCTGGTTTACGAAAAGCCCTGCCCCTGCGGCGACAACATGGTTCATTCCGAGATCTGCTGTGGCAAGCAGATGACCAAGATAGAAGGTCGGACGTCGGGACCAAGTCGATCTACTATCTCCGACTACTAAGGTTCTTCTTAGTAGTCCTTTGTAGTCCTTAGCAACTCACCTATACACCCCGATTATGTGACTGCTGCGAGAATCTACTTCTCGTAGTAGGTCACATAGCCGGTGAACATCTCATCATAGCTTTCCAAACCAAAAGTCACTTCCTCACTCGGATCAGGATTAAACGGATTGGAATAGGAATTATCGAAAGCACCTCGAACATGAATGCGATCACCAGCACCTAGCTCCAACGCCTCGCTGAGATGGTAGTGAGGCTGCCAGCCGTAGTTATAGGCAGGAATGCTGAGCACGTCGCGCATCACTCCACTGGCTGGCTCCACCGCGAACTTCATCTTCTTACCACGGAAATTCATGCGGGCTCGCACACTGGTAATTACCACCGGCCTATCAAACTCATAGCTAGCGTCCATAGCGTGATTCGCCTCATAGGGCTCGATCACGAAACGGGGAGAGACTGCCTTGGTCAGCAATTCTCTGCCTGGCGGCTCATCGTAGAAATACAGCCCGATAGACGTCTCGTCGGTAGTCGCCAGCCCGTTTGTCACGTAGTGGAACTGCAGCGACAGTTTATGTCCCTTCGGTATCAGGATGCCGGTGCCTTCGTCGAAAACTGTCGCCGGGTTATTACCAGGGATAAAACTGCCAAGGAAGCGACGGGTACTTATTACGTTCTCGGCCTCGCTCCCCCAGAAATCTTCATCGGCAGGCGAGATAAATGTCATCAAGTGATGCAGAACCGTCTCCTTGCCAGGATTGTATTGGAATGCACGCACCCACACATCGCGATCAAACGGCAGTGTTGCCTCCGTGTACAGGTAATCCTGAATCCCCACAGAAGCGATCTCGTTCTCAGGAGCCTGCACAATAAAATCCGGCGCACCCAGCTCCCACTCAAAAATCTTCTCACTGGGAACAAGCTCAAGAGGATCCACAGGATTTTCACCCCGGGGCGCTCCCGCATCCATCCAATGCAACAGTGTCTGCAGCGTCTCGGCAGACAGGTATTGCGCACTCTTCGTATGCCCGATCAGCGGATCAACCTGCATGGGTGGCATGCGCTTGTTCAGCAACACTTCGCGAATCATCGGCGACCAACCAAGCAAAGAGGTATAACTGTCTAGCGCGAAGGGACCAGCACCACCCCAGCGGTGACACTCGGAACAGTTATCAACAACGATAGGTGCGACTTCTGTACTGTAATCCGGCGGATCCGCTAGTAATTTATCACGCATCGGATAGTCGATAGCGCAGCCGGCCACCGCGTTGCTCACGGTGTCGCTTACACTACCCGCAAGCAGAGCCTGCAAAGTACTATCGAGAGATTGGTTGGCAGCGCCGCGGTAGAACAGGGAGAGTCTCTCGGGGTTAAACACGATAACTTCACCACTGCGCTCTATCTCCAACGCAGCACTTACTAGCTGTCCGACATCATTGAGCGCCGGCAGCGGCAGATCCAAGCCATCTATGAGCGCTCGGTCAGAGCCCGAAGAATCTAGCAACAGAAACTCCACGTCGTCGCTAGCGAACTTAGTATTCAGCTCGGAAAGATAGCTGACACTGTCGGCGATACTGTTACAGCTGGGATGATAAGACATCATCACCACCGCCTTTCGATGTTGATAGCGACTAATCTGATGAAACTCGCCTGCGTTGTCCAGAAGAGCGAAGTCTCCAACTCGGTCCAGAGAACCATAGGCCTGCGTCATTAGCACGCTAGCACCTAAAGCTAAGGTAAGTTTTACTACTCTATCAATTGCCATCACTATCCTTTGCTTATCACACGCGAATCAATATGCTCAAACTTACTGAGGCATTGGGAACTTGCTAATGTGTGGGTTTTCCTGACGCTCTCGAGAATAATTTCGATCGGGTCTCTGCATTCCGCCTCTAGCTGGGCCACCGGCATTATAGATGCCACCCCGTAGCACGGAGATCAGATAATCTCTGTGATCAAACAGGTAATCAGTCTTGTTTGTATAGTCCGCAACCATCGACTCGATTATCTCCGAGCGTGCCATTAGGTCTGGATAAGCCAGGGCATCTCCAATAACAACTTTTAGCGCCTCTATATTATCCACGATGGCCGAAGCCTCGGGATGGAAGGTATAGAAGTTCGGCGCAATTACAGGAATAGTAGGAATATCGGAAGGCAAGGACACCAGACTGCCATGAAGGCGCGTTGTCTTCTCTTTGTAGTACAGCAATACGTTAGAAACTTCGCGAATCTTCGCCTCCTGATCCGGAGCCGTCGCCACTATTTCCAGTGTCGCTATCTTCAACCACTGTGATGCCCATGTGAGGCCACTGAGCTGGGGAAAGCCAACACGATAAGAATAGGCATAGGGATGGTCAGACAGCAGCTCATCGGATTTGGGTAGTGAGGCCACCGAATGCTCGTCGTCACTTAGATAGCGATGCACGGCCGCATCTACGGCTACCTTCTTGTCATCATAGCCATCGTCCAGATAGATCTCTAAGAGCTCTTCAACAAATTCGCGCCCACGCTTCAGAGTCTCGATAGCAACCGGGGGCAATGTGCCGCTTTCGGCAAGTGCCGCTGCTGCCTGCTCAGCGGTCTGCTCACGATTAATGGTAACGATAATACCAGGCACCGCTCGGCTTTCGAATACGCGGTGAGGCCCCAGCATGGCAAGGTGGTCACCCGCCGAATGATAGTGAGAGGCCGATGCCTCGGACAACTCTTCCAATTGCTCTACCAATAATCGCTTACCGATCGCCGCCGCAGAGGATTTATTGGTAGCCTCTATTTCCTCGAATGCACGGGCATGCAGCACGTCGTGGGCATACAACAGATTTACCAGCTCGGGAAAGAGCTGATTTAACACAGGGCTATCAGCCAGGACAATAGTAGGGCGCAGTAACATGGCGGCGCACAGTCCAGTGAGGGCGAATCGTGATAGCAGCGAAAGGTTTCGCATAGTTTTCTCCAGTAGATCCCAATGCATCGATGGGACGAGCTCTATAATAAGCAGGCTATGTTACAAGATGGCTAAAGGCGATGCGACATAATGTCTCAGCCAGAATCGTGATCGAATAGAGGGTTCTCATAAAAAGTTAGCTAAATTAGTAACTTGAGGCTGAATGGCCGGCGCGTGCGGCGAGCCATGTAACAAAAAACTACAGATCATTCGGCGCGGCTTCTCATAAGTCGACACCGATTCGACTCAAACCTCATTCCCCCTATCCGCCATAGTAACGAATAGAGGGTTTTGTAAGGGCCTATGGTTCAGCAGGTATCCGAAATTCACCCAGCACCGCACTATATTTCCATTCATGTCGATCAGGACAGCCCCCATCTCCGTCTGCGGTATCGAGCAACGTAAAGCCACCCCAGGTTTTATCGGGTTGATAGATCGTCGTTCCGGTGGGATATACGGATACCACAGCATTGATAAGAAGAGAGGCAAAGCCAATCATTGCTGCAGCCACTACAAACGTCTTTAGTCGGCGCCAAGGCATTTCGAATTCCTTATTTAGTTATTCTAGTTTTTGGCTGTTCGGTCTAAAAACGTCACCTGCCCAGTTGTTATGGCATGGGATCAACACGTAGTCGAGCTATATCGCTCGAATATTTCGATGAAACTAAGGTAACAGGCACTCGTCAATCATTGTATGGGCACAGGAATCCATGTATTTATGTACAGGAAAGTTCTTCATATCCAGATCTTCACATCCAGAAAAGATGCGGAATATAGACATTGGGGTCGCAGTCGAACAGCATTTGTATCACTACTTCTTAGAACAAAGCCTGAAAGCCATTGAGAGAAATGGAAAGAAATAAACAGAGGATGCATTGATAGACAAAGCAATTGGATAAACGCCACGCTCTTGAGTCTATCGCTACAGACATTCCTGAGCAGTGTCGCCGAGGACGCCTCTGCCACTGTAGCCCCAACGATTAACACTCCCATCCTCACCCTGCTGAAGAATCCTGTTGCCAGAGCGATAGTGGAGAAGCACCTGCCTAATTTAGTGAGGGCACTCGATGAAGACTACGATGCGGCGGATTTTCTCGGCGCCTCGTCATTGAAAGAACTCTCCATAGACGATGATCACGTCATAGGGTTCGATGAAGGCTTACTTCTTATCTTGAAGAGAGAGCTAAAGAGCGCAGCTGCCAGCTAGTTGGAATCCGACATGCTGCGGTTTCTGTAGAGGTTATTGTGCAGACGACCCATAAATTGATCGACCTGCTCCAGCTTCACCGCGTCGAATAGCGTATCCATCTCCATTCTCGCGTGCATAAATGACGCACTCTGTTTCTGAATCAGCTCATCCACGCTAACCGCATTCATGCTGCCGGCATCATCCTGGGCCATGCGAATGTGCTTTACGATGGTATCGAGAACGAGATCCTTGTCAGTTTCAGTCAGGCTGCCAGCAGTACGCGACAGCTCATCGGCATAACCGTTCTTCAACTGCGCATCGGTTGGCCCGTTCTGCTGCGCGTCTATTACACCCAGCTCGGCTGCAGACAGCAAAGGTTGCAGACGCGAGCGAATATACTCATAACCACTAATCGCCAGCAGCTCTTGGGTGCTCGCCTGACTCTGTGCGACTCTCTGACTCAGCTTCGCGCGCTCGCTCAACACCCCTACCATTACCGCTTCAACCTGATTGCGCTTGATGGGCTGCGTCGCCAAGCTCTGAAGGAATTCGCCATACTGCACATCCATCTGCACACGCGCTGTCTGCTCAAATTGCGTCCCCGCCTGACTGCGCAGAATCATATCGCGCACCGATTGCGACACTGCGGTGTCTGTGCTCGTGCCCTGAGCGAGAACTGTACTCGCACAGATAAGCGCTATCAGTGAAACCAAAGAAAGTGGCAGAGTTTTTTTTATAAGTAGATAAAACATAACGGTCCCATTCATTAAAATCTAAATTAGTTATGCTATGGCTTTTCAAAACTAAGGACAAAGCGGTCTGTCTGCCCTTTTATATCAGAGTCGAAGACGATCATCGAACGATCGTCGTTAGGGTTGCGTAGCGCATCACTACTCTCTGCGAACCGAAATCCGACACTCTCAACTTCGCTGCGCGCTAAAGATTCCACCATTCGATGCAGGTCGAACACTTCCTCGCTATCCATAGCTGCATCGCCCGCATGCTCAACAACAACAAAGCGAGAGCCTGGCTTTAAAGCCTGATAGATCTGATCCAGAAAATAGTTTGCGTTCGCAGGCCTGCCTACGGGCACATATTTTTCGCCGTTATACCGTTTCGGAATTACATAGATGTCATGTAGCGCCATCACGATGATAGCCCCATCTAATGTCTCTGTCCCCAGATCGAGATTGGTGCCGCTGCGGGTATGGCGCAGGATGTTCCCCGTATCTCGGCTATCGAAGCGGTCTGTGAGGCCATTAATGCCCCAGGCCTCGAAACCGTCGTTGTTGTGCAGCCAGGCCTCACCCTCGCTACCGACGACGCTGGCAAGCAACTCACTGTAGTAACCACCGCTACCGAAAATATCGACGACCTTGGCACCGGGCTCTAAATGCAGCAGGGGAATCACCGCCTCGGGCCTGCTACGACTGTCTCTGGCAATATCGGCCTGCAGCCTGCCCTCCTTGCTCATCGCCGCAAGAACCGCCGCTTCGTCTATCTCGGCGGCACATAGCAAAGGGCCGCTTAGCACAGTCGAAGCCAGAATCAGTACAGACCAAAGTTGTCGCTTAGCACAATACATAACTGCTGATGTTCCTAGTCCTCGTCGCGTAGTTCGAATCGAATATTCAAATACACTATAGAATCGGTTTGCTTGATACCGTGAGGCACGCCCGGCGGGACGAAGACAACATCTCCAGCCTTAATCAAGCGTTCGTGGCCACCGCGAATCCCGCTTCCCCTATACTCACCTGGGCTGGAGCCGGCTTCCTGATCTATCAGCTCACCACCGGTAGCGACGATGCCCGAGCCTTCGCGTATTACCCATATCTCGCTGATGCGCCCGTGTTGCAGCGCCGTCTCGGCACCTTGGATATGCCTGACATTGACACTAAAAATTCCGCCTTCGAGCATGCGCTTGATCGCGATACCTGCGTCCTTCAGATGCGCAGCCGCAGCTTCAAGCTCGGACAGCGACATATCGACAGCGCTGTCCTTCGGCGCTAATGGCGCACCGGCGACCTGTCCATAGGCCTGGCCTGAGAGCAGCGCAAACAGTAGTAACGTGCATCGAAAAGACTTCATGGCCTTGCCCCGTATTCGCTTAAGTTCAAGCCAGTCTACTCCACGATTCTAAACGGGTGCAAATTGGCCGTTAGAACCCAGTGTGCGCCTAATTATCAACAGTCCCGCAACCTGCACGGCAACCGCAAGCAGAATGACCAGTGCTGAGCCGGAGATACCTGCTACGACGAAGGATCCTAGACTAATTACGCCATTGAACAGTGCATAGGGTAGCTGTGTTCTAAAATGATCTATCTGCGGGCAGCTCGCGCCTGTCGAGGAGAGGATTGTCGTTTCGGAAATCGGCGAGCTGTGATCACCAAACAGGCCGCCGGACAACACGGCGCCTATGCAGACATGCAGCGGTGCGTCGATAGCCACAGCCGTGGGAATTACCAGAGGCAACATGATAGCGAAGGTACCCCAGGACGAGCCCGTTGCGAATGAGATGATCGCAGACAATATAAAGACAACCGCAGGCAATAACCAATGGGGCAAGCCCGCCTGTGCAACGGCGGCGATATACTCCGCTGCACCTAACATTCTGCCTATGTCGCTCAAGGCCCAGGCAAGCAGCAAGGTGACAGCAACGAGGGTCATTCCCGTCATGCCCTTGAGATAGACCTCTACACTGCTTAGCACTTCACGCACCTTGAGCATGGCCATGAGCACAATCAAGAGAGTTGCCGCTGCCAGATAGGCCGTAGAAAGGCCTGCCCTGAAATCTGTGCCAGATACCTGCGCGAACGGAAAGCCCAGGGGTACCAGCATTATTGCTAGCACTGTCGCTAGCACCAACAAGGGCGCCCACACCAGTACGGGCCTGGCATTTGGATGCGTGAACGCCTGATACTGGGCCTCTGTCTTTTCCTCTTCTTTATCCTCTTCCTCTTCATTATTCTCTGCCCCTAACCTTACTTCGGCGGCAGTCGTCGCCGACTCTATTCTCCCCTGCTCCGCGGCATGCTCGGCCTTCGCCATCGCGCCAAAGTCAAAACGCAGCAGGGTGAGCAGCGGCACCATCATTACCGCCAGCCAGGCATAGAACTGGAAGGGAATCGTGCGCACGAAGGCGGTAAACTCACTCTCATCGATACCGAGCGCGGCATATTCCTGATAGATAAGACTCATTATGTACACGCCCCAACCGATGAAAGGCACCAGAATGGCAACCGGTGACGAGGTGGAGTCGATGATAAACGCCAGTTTCTGTCTGGAGATCTTCAGCCTGTCCATTAACGGTCTGAACACCGGGCCAACTATCAGGGGCGTACCGAGGTCGGAAAAGAATATCGCAATACCACCAAACCAGGCCGCAATCTGAGCCTGCAACTTCGACTTCACCCAGCGATTAATCGAGGCGGCGAAGGCAGTACCACCACCGCTGTGCTCCACCAGAGCCACGAAGCCGCCGATAAACGCTAGCAAGATCAATACGCCAGCGTTATAGCTATCGGTAAGTTCCGGTATCAGATGTTCCTTCACCATGATCCCCGCTCCCGCTAGAGGGTTCGGTCCGTTCAGCATTAATACGCCGACGAACACGCCGCTGAACAAGCCTACGATTACATTGCGCGTATAAAGCGAGAGGCTAAGGGCCAGAGCGATGGGTATTAACGAGCTGATGTCGGCAGAAGGCATTTGATAGTTTCACCCTACTGGGTATAGACGGCCGGTGACGACCTCATGGAACGATATAAAAAGGGGCAGGACCAGTATGAACAAGCGACCTGCTCCCATGTTTCAATTGTAATGCTTCGACTACTGCCGAGTACCGGTCACGGCAAAGTCACCAAAATCGCTGGCAAATGCGCCATTCAGGGAATTGCCCTCTATAACACCGCTAAAGCTCAATCGTAGAAATTGCCCACCCGCATCAACCTCAAGAACAAAGCTAACTTCGTTGCCTTCTACGACGATGCCATCCACAATCTGATCGCCCATTTCGCTGGCCATTACACCAGTACCATCATCGGCGATAGTCCAAACCGAAGCCTGATCCCCCAGCGGGCTCGTTGCCATGGTGTCCCAAGTGCCTACGAAGGGATTGCCGCCGCCCGTGGCGCAGGCAGTCAAAGCCACTAAAAATATTGCAGCGACTGTATTTCTAATTATTCTTAACATAGCTAACTCCCTTATTTTTGAATTGGCTTCACGCCATCATTTCTAATTTTTTATAGCTGTCATTAGCGTGTCAGAGGGCCCTGCGGTTTGAAATGAATAGTTGGCTGAGAATAGCCCGGGGGTGGTGCCGACAAGCGCGGCCAAGAAGACCCACCTTTATCAATCTGTCTAATACCGGCATTGGCGATCGGATCATTCTGCCGCATCAGATAAACATATCTTTCTCTGGCCACCGCAACCGCGTCAAGGTACGCAAGCTGCAGCTCACCAATTGCCTGCAACTGCATGGACAATGACAGGTGCTCGCTGGCTAGCGCTATCATTTCCTGCTGAAGCAGCTCGATCGACCCTGCAGCCTTCTCCCGAACTGCTCTCTCTGTTCGCTCCTCCGGCGAGATAAAGGCATCGCGAATACGAGCAAACAGACCTGTTCTCGCGGTTCCCTGCGCCATCTCGTAGGCAACTTCCTGCCGGTATCTTCCCCAAAATGCGGGCTCACAAGCATGCCGATAGCTGCCAGGCTGCCCATCGACTTTAGGTTTGCAGTCTATATCTAGGTCGTTCGAGCTATTTAGCGTATTGAACAAGGCATAGAGCGCAATTTCATTCTGCTCAAGCTGCTGTAGAAGCAGCTCTGGCGTCATTGCCAGCACCTGGGCTTCGTTCTGTTCTTTCTGCGAGATAACACCCTCTAGCTCAGCGCCCGACCCGGGCTCAGAGCTAGATGACTGTGCATAAACTGGCATGGAAAAGGAAAAACCGACCAAGGCCATTGCCACTATCAATTGATTTGCTCGAATAAACAGGCTCTGGCTCATTATTACTCAGCTCGGTAACTGTTTAAGTAAAGTTGAGCACCAGTATAGCCCCAACTATACAGCTATGCAGCATGAGCAAGGGCCCGCATGTCGAGAATCGATAGCCTGGAACTGATGACCTAGAACTGATAGTTCAGCGAGAGCTGCGCTGTCCGGTCCTGGGTATTGAAGCCATCCACGACCTGATAGTCCTTATCCAGCAGATTACCGATGCGCAGTCGCAGCTCAAAGTCCTCGCTCAACTGGTAGCCGGCAATGACATTGAGCACGCCGAAGCCACCCACTTTCGAGTTACCGAAGCTGACCGGATCGATATCCAGATGCTCGCCCTGCGCTAACAGATTCAGGGTCAGATCGAGCACCCCAAAGTCGCGGGCCAGATTAATCGATAGCGTCTGCTCTGGCCGCCGCAGCAGGCCTACTCCGGTGCTGCGATTCTCGTGCTCTAACAGGGTTAATGCTGCATCCAACCCCCATCCCGAAAGGCTGGTGCTAACCGTTGCTTCAAGGCCATCGATGCGCGCCTGTTGAATATTCGCCAGAGAAGTAAAGCTGGCATCGGTGGCAATCAGGTCATCGATGTCATTACGAAAGATATTCAGCTGCCAGCTCGCACCCAGGGCCGAAGCCTGCAGGCCAAGCTCAAGACTCTGCGCTGTCTCTGGATCGAGATTCGGATTAGCGAAGAAGAAGAAGGCCGGAAAATCCACATACAGATCGATCAGATTCGGCGCCTTGAAGGCCGTGCCATAACTCACCCACGCACGAACCGAATCCGTAAGATCGCGACCGATTGCGACACTGCCGGTGCTGTGATTACCGAAACGTTCGTTGTCGTCGTTGCGCAGCGATAGCGTAAAATCCAGTGCAGCGCCTTCGTGAATATACACGCCGTACACGCCATCGTTATCACGCGAGGTATCGGTCTGCAGCGCACCGAAGGTTGCGTAACGCAGTTCCTGCTCCTGACGATCGACGCCAAAGGACAAAAGGTTTCCCGCATCGAAGCTGTAATTGTTCTGCCAGCTAAGCCTTCTGTTCTCGCTAGCGCTGTTGGTTAGTCCGAAAGAACCCGCATCAGCATTGTCTTCCTCGAACCGCTTGATAATCAGACTCGAATCCCAGCTCTCCGAAAGCGCCGCCGTCAGTGTCATACTGAATTGCTGGCTATCGGTATTTACCACACCATCATCGTAGTCAGATCGCGCATCGAAGCTGGAATAGGAAGAGGAAAGGCTAAAGCGCTCACCGAACTGATGTGCCAGGGATAGGGAATATGAATCGTTCTCATAACCATCGTCATCTGCACTGCCCCGTTCACTAAAATCGATACCATCGGTCTGCTGCCTGGACGCATTCAACGACAAGGCCGTATTCCCCACCCGACCCTGTAGGCCCAGGTTGGCATCGCTGCTGTTTTGCGTTCCCGCCATCATCTTCAATGAGCCATTAAAGTCCTCACCGACCTGCGGCTTGGTAATGATGTTCAGCACACCGCCTATGGCCTCAGAGCCATAAACACTAGAGCGTGGCCCACGCACAATCTCGACACGCTCTATCTGATCCAGGGGTATAAATTCCAGACGACCCGCAGGCCCGGTACTGGTAGTCATCTGCACCCCATCGACCAGGATCAGGGTATGGTCAGATTCGGTTCCGCGCAGAAACAGACTAGTCTGTGCACCCAGTCCACCCGCTGGCGAGAACTGCATGCCCGGAACGCCAGCTAATAATTCGGCAAAATTTTGCGCAGAAGAGCGCCTGATACTATCCTTGTCTATGACGGTAGTGGCGGTCAAGACAGTGCCTATGCTCTGCTCCACCCGATTAGCCGCCACTATAATTTCTTCTGGGCCTGTGCCGCGCGATGTCTGTGCTTGAGCTAGAGACGCGCTCAAACAAACGCCCACCGCAAGGGATGAGTTTTTTAGTAGTTTCATTAATAGTTCCTCGATGAAAATAAAATTTCATGAGGGAGAGACAAGAAGTAGCGGGCAGTATGCCTAGGCAAGAAACCGACTACCGATGAGCCCTCCGCTGCATCGTTATCGTCACCGCATAGCGATGACATAGTCTGTTTCAGGCCGGTATCGGACTCACTTGTTCGAAGCAACTTACGCTTGAACAAACTCACCGTTGCGGGGGCAGTGTCGGATTCGAACCGAACTTCCCGTTTACCCAATGCAGAATTACTTCCACAATTGGCACCTGACGCAGGTGGCGCTACTGTAGGGCATCCGCGGGGGAAGGGTCAAGCCTTGCTCAAGCTAAAAGCAGAAAGATAAAAAAGAGAAGCAGCCATTAAGACTCGAGTACATAAGAATGACTGTTATACCAAGCAACCTAAGAACACCGCTAACGATTGAAGGTCTTATGCCCCAAAAGTCGACATGCGTTTGCACAATAGACACGCTTTACGTTAATAACGCCATGCGTTACTATCTATAGATGATCATTTCCTTTGATTGCGCCCAGACCGAAGCACTTTCACAGGGTCTCAGAGTTCGCCGCTTTGCTAACTTTGAGCGAGCGGCCTTAAGAAAACTAAGACAGCTCCAAGTCGCTGAAGTGCTATCCGACCTAAGAGTCCCTCCTGGGAATCGACTCGAACCCTTGCAGGGCAAAAGAAAAGGGCAACACAGCATTAGAATCAATGATCAGTTTCGTATCTGTTTCCGCTGGACGGACGCTGGTGCGGCTAACGTAGAAATTGTGGATTAACACTAGGAGTAGACTATGAGAAAACTGAAGCCCGTCACACCCGGTGAATTACTAAAAGAAGAGTTCCTTGAACCCATGGGTGTTTCTCAATATCGCCTAGCAAAGGAAATCAAAGTCCCTGCTCAGAGAATCGGAGCAATTGTCTCAGGCAAGCGCTCCATTACTGCGGATACGGACCTGCGGCTGTGTCGATTCTTTGGGCTGGCCAACGGTTATTGGCTAAGAGCACAAGCAGCCTTCGATACAGAAGTAGCCGAGGAAATCCTCGCAGAGGAGCTCAAACAAATACAACCCTGGAAGCAGTCAGCAACTCGGGCGAGCCAAGGAGCCTAGGCGCGCAATAAGAGAGCAGCAAACCCTGACTCAACGAATAGCCTGGTAAACACCAAAATGCACGAACGGCGCGTTCGTTCTTTGCCCAAGTGACGCACGGGGGCGAGGCTTTTCAGGTAGGCAGCTATAGACAGAGCATCTTCGCGGGTGATGCTCGCATGCGCCGGCCATGGCATAACCGGCTGGCTTCTGGCGCTATGATCGACGGTGCCAACTCTGATCATCTCCACTAGCCTCTCCATCGTCCAACTGCACAGGCCAGTCTCCATATCGGGGGTTATATTTGCCGGAAAGACGACACCCGGGTCAACATCGAGAAACGGGCTGGTATAAGCAATGCCAGTGCTGGAGCCTGCCAGTAGCCATGCGGAATTTGGGTCGCCGACCGGGGCACCATCGGTATGACAGCTACCGCAACCTAATAGGCCCACCATATACCTGCCGCGACTTAAGTGCTCGGTGCTGTAACTGCTGGATAGCTGGGGTTTGGGTGTTGCAAAAATCGTTGCCGGGTCTAATTGCTCACAATCTACAATGGGTTGTAAGGAGCCTCGACGGAAGTCTCGCAAGCCACCAAAAAGAGTGAAGCAAGTAAATAGCAGCAATGTTTCGATGCGGTTTTCATTTTCAAATCCTCTGAAGATTACAAACGTACTCGCTTCATGTTCACACACTTAGTCATTAGCCAGATTGATCCTGCACAAGAAAAACCAGAGTGAATTGGCCCTAATTCGTTAGGGCTACCAAGGCACTCTGACTCCTTTAATTTTTAATTTTCAATCTTAATTTTATATTTCCACTTTACTGTGCCGCCAGCCACTCGTCATCGGAGGCCTCGGAAATATCGGCAAACAGTGGCGAAGACAAATATCGCTCGCCGGTATCAGGCAGCATCACCACAAATGTTTTTCCCTCCGGGGCTGATTTAGCGAATTTCAACGCAGCCGCCATGGTACCGCCGGCAGAGATTCCACAAAATATCCCCTCCTGTGAGGCCAGTTGCTGCGCAGTTTCAATAGACTCCTCATCCGACACCAGAACCAGTTCATCCACGACAGACTTATCCAACACCCCCGGTATGAAATCCGGCGTCCAACCCTGAATCTTATGTGGCTGCCATTGAGCCCCAGACAGAAGTGCCGCATTCTCGGGCTCGACGGCAATCACTGAAATTTCCGGGCGCGCCAGCTTAAGCATCTGCGAAGTACCCGTTATAGTGCCGCCGGTACCCCAACCCGATACGAAATAATTGAGGTCTCTACCGGCAAAGTCACTTAGAATTTCCGGGCCAGTAGTATTACGGTGATAGGCCGGATTCGCAGGATTCTCAAATTGGCTGGCTAGAAACCAACCGTGTTCCTTCGCCAATTCCTCCGCTCGCTTCACCATGCCAGAGCCACGTTCAGCGGCCGGCGTGAGGATCACTTTCGCGCCAAGCGCTTTCATTATCTTGCGGCGCTCGATAGAGAATGTCTCCACCATCGTAGCTACGAAGGGGTAACCCTTTGCCGCGCATACCATCGCCAAAGCGATGCCAGTATTACCGGAAGTCGCCTCGATGACCGTTTGCCCTGGCTTCAGCGCTCCCTTTTTCTCTGCGTCATCAATGACTGCGATAGCCAGCCTGTCCTTCACCGAGGCCAGCGGATTGAATGCTTCCAATTTGGCATAAACATGCTGATTGGCCGGCGCCAGTCGCTGCAGCTTAACAACAGGTGTATTACCGATAGTTTCGAGAATATTATTATAAATCATCGCTTATCCTTTCCTCTGCAAAGACACAGTGCACTCTCGTTTCAACAAGGGCTAACAACGACTATCACTCACATCTGCGTTAAGCCTGCAACTTAGTCGTCCGACCTGACCCGCAATATTCGATTCCAGATAGTCTTGTCAGTAGTTTCGATAAGCTCACGCAGCAGTAGGCAAAAGTTTAAATTACTTTGCGCCTCCTTCTCGATCTTATCGATGTATTCGACTCCGTGAAGTTCTACCAACTCTTCCAGGGGCCCTTCTGCAAGACTCTGATAGACACTATCGGAAGTTGTGGTAGAGATGATCTGTAGCATGGCCGCCCAGTTCAGATCCGGGAAGTCCATTTCCATATCCGCGAACTTTTCGATAGCCCAATAACAAGGATGATGCTCGTCATTAGCGCTGTCGCTGTCGTGAACCTCAATGTAGGCATCGACCCACTCGCTGAATTCTTCCATTTCCATGCTGCAATATCTCTTTTAAATTGTCTGTCTAACTTATTCTGTGCAGAGCACAGATTTTATTACCGGAGGGATCGCGCAAGTAAGCAAGATACAGCGAACCGGTTGTTCCTTCTCTCGCCCCGGGTGGATCCTCGCAGTCTGTCCCCCCATTTGCCAAACCGGATGCGTGCCAAGCGTCTGCTGCATCCGTAGTAGCGGCACTGAAACCCAGAGTGCTGCCATTACCGGCGCATGCAGACTCACCATCTAGGGGCTTGCTGATAGAGAAAATACCGGTCTTCGTCATCCAGAACACGCGGCCCTTATCATCAATAACACCAGGCTCAAAGCCTAGCGCACCCAATATGGCATCTTAGAATGCCTTCGATTTTGCGGTGTCATCGGCACCGAGCATTACATGACTAAACACGTGTTGTTCCTCAAATTATGGTTGAGTTACTACCAACGTAGATATACCGCTGAATAGGCATAGAATCATACCTAGCCAAAAGCCTGTCAGCCAGTAATCACTGTAAATTGTTTGGCAAAGGCGACTGGAAAAGCCTGCCCGATACTAGTCTGCCAGTTGGGGAAGCTGCTGCAGAAACTCATCGATATTACGCAGACAACGCAGGTCGAAAAATAGCTGGCCGTCCGACACGCGCCCTACCACCGGCTTTGGCAGTGAACGAAACCCCAGAGACAGCCTTCGCAGCGCCTCGTCGGTCTTGCCCTTCTCGGCAATGGGCGTGAGACAGAGCGCGCGACTAGCCATCAGATCCAGGGGTAATGCACCACTGCCAATCTGACTCTTACAGTCCTGCACCGCCGCCGTCGCCCGGCCCTTCAGGCGCTCAGCTACCGGGCCTAGCACCGCTGTCGCAACTTCCTCTATCTCCGCTAGCGGCCGCGCCAGATCGGCTAGCATGGGCAGCCGGGAATCGAGTCGCTGTGGATCTTTATAGATATTGATCACGGCCAATAAGGCCGCCATGGTGATCTTGTCTACCCGCAGCGCACGCTTGAGAGGATTGCTCTTCACGCGCTCAATCAGATCGCGCCTGCCAACGATAATACCCGCCTGGGGACCACCCAGCAGCTTATCGCCGCTAAAAGTAATTAAATCCGCACCCATGTCGATGGTGTCCTTCACCGTCGGCTCATCGGGTAAATTGAACTGCCGCAAGTCAACCAATGAGCCACTACCAAGATCCGAGACAAAGGGAATACCCCTCTCCCTGGCCAGCTCGCTCAGATCCGATTCGGCAACGGAATTGGTGAAACCTCTAATCTCATAGTTACTGGTATGCACCTTCATCAACAGACCAGTATCGTCATTTATCGCCTGTGCATAGTCCTTCAGGTGTGTCCGGTTAGTCGTACCCACTTCGCGCAGCTTGCAGCTAGCGCTGGCCATAACATCGGGTATGCGAAAGGCGCCGCCTATCTCAACCAGCTCGCCGCGAGAGATGATGACTTCCTTATGCAAAGCTAGCGTGTTCAAGACCAGTAGCACGGCGGCGGCATTGTTATTAACCACCGTCGCCGCTTGGGCCCCCGTCATCTCACAGATCGCCTGCTCGAGATGCGAATCTCTATCGCCGCGCTTTCCCGTGTGTAAATCGTATTCCAGATTGGTCGCATTCGTCGCGGCGGTTACCATAGCCTCCACCGCCTCGGCTGGAAGGCTGGCGCGACCTAGGTTGGTGTGTATCACCGTGCCCGTCAGATTGAACACCGGCATCAGGGAGCTGGAATATTGTGCCTGAACGGCCACGGATATCTTCCCACAAAACTCATCAAAAAAATCGGGAGCCGATAGCCAAGCTATAGACCCATCATCGCTGGCAAGTATGGCCTCGCGCAGGTCAGCAATCTGACGTCTGCCTTCATCCTTTACACTTTTCTGGCCGAATTTGTCGATTTGTGCTGATAAGTTTTTCGACTGCAATAATTTATCTATTGCGGGAAGATTTTTGAGTAGATTTACGCTCGAATTCATGGTTTTACTGCACATTCAGATTAGACTACGCGGGAAACGGCGCTATCAATCTACGGAAATTTTGCGTCAAGCGCAATCGCAACCCACTCTCTGCCCTGCATTAGATGTATATCTTGCCATAGTCTACAAGCCAATATTAAACTGAGCTTCAGGCTATTAGAGTTAATTTTATTGTGAGGGCATTACTGTGATTGAGAACAATCCGTTGATTGAACCAATTTTCAAAGCCGCGTTATCTAAGAAAGCCATGGAAGATGGCGAGGCAACTCATGAAAAAATGGAAGGGCTTCGCAAAATAGCTATGTCAGCGGAGCCTGGACATTCAAGCCAAGAACTTAATATGATTTGTACTACCAATTCGCCAGGCAGAATAAATCTATAACAATGTCTAAGAATCAACAACTTTTAGTTACAAACTACTTCCATCCAGAAACCATAGCGCTGCTGGATGAGAAATTCACGACGCACCACCTTTGGCAGCTAGCCGATAAAGGGAAGCGCGATTTGATCGCAAAGCTGCAAGGAAAATGTCAGGCAGTCGCCACGGCATCCTGGGTTTGTGATGATGTAATCTACAGTCTTGAATCACTGGACTTAATCGCTTGTTTTGGTGTCGGGGTTGACGCTATCGACTTCAACAAAACCAAAGAGATGAAGCTTCGCGTCACTAACACACCCGATGTGCTGAATGACTCAGTGGCGGATATAGCTATAGCCCTGATCTTGGCCTGTACGCGCAACTTGGTGAGTGCTGACAAATTCGTGCGCTCTAAAAAATGGCAAGCAGGTCCCTTAGCCTTTGGCCAAAGCATTAAGAACAAGACTCTGGGCATTGCGGGCTTCGGAAGAATCGGCGAAGAAATAGCCAAGCGTGCAGAAACCTTCGGACTAAAGATTGCTTACCACAACCGCAACCCCAAAGACGTGCCATTCACCTACCATGGGAGTATCACCGAATTGGCAGCAGCCTCGGACATTCTTCTGTGCATGTTGCCCGGTGGCGAAGACACCAGAAATGCCATCGATGCGCAGGTGCTGAAGGAGTTAGGGCCTACTGGAACCTTCATTAATGTTGGGCGCGGCTCTAGCGTCGACGAAGACGCACTGGTGCTAGCCTTACAGCAGCGGCAAATTCAGGCGGCCGGCCTGGATGTCTATGCCGACGAACCTAACGTCCCCGAAGCGCTGCTAGCGATGGATAACGTAGTGCTGCTACCCCACATTGGCAGCGCTACCGTTGAAACCAGAAGAGCCATGGGCCAGCTGGTAATCGATAATCTGGAGGCGTTCTTCGCTGACAAGCCACTTCTTACAGAGGTGGTCTAAGGTGTATCTTCAGGAGAACGTAGAGACCTACTGCCCCTATTGCGGCGAGGCCATCCAGCTAATTGTGGATTGCTCGATTCCCGAGCAAGAATACATCGAGGACTGTCAGGTTTGTTGCCGCCCCATACAGATTAGGGCGGAGGTAGATTCTGCGGGCATTCCCGCGATCACGGTGAACAGCGAAACCGAATAACAGAAAAGCCGTCTACGGCAGCACGTGAAAATAGATGTACTTGGCCTCATTGTCATACATCATCTGGAAGTCTTTTTCGATCAAAGCCTCATCCGACAGATCGATCTCTGTAAATAATTCTCGGTAAGATGCGCTGAGGGAATTGTAGACAAACCCCTGCACGATCAAGATATTAAAATCTTTCAAGCCCAGCGATCAGGCATGGTCGCTAAAAATCTTCCAAAAAGCTGGCTGCTTCCTCAGCTCTTCGTATTTGGCAGCCTGTATCAGCGAATCACCGAATAAGTCATAGGATTGAATACCACCACTCTGAAACGTGCCCTGTACCGAATTATAAGCCAGCCCCATTGCACCCTTGATGGGCCTGGAGTAGTTGAATTTGCGCACCTCCAGATTGAACGCCTCGAACATGATCAGCGCCGTGGAGACCGCACCATCGGCTAATGAACTCGAATCGATGGGTAGGAAAGGATAGCCAACCGCGCTAATAAATCCGTCCCCTGTTTCTTTTAAGCGAAAGGCGCGAGACCTGAGGGGATTATGCTCATACCCCTTCATGCACACCTGAAGAAAAGATTGAAAAATACCCATAAAGAAGTCTTGCGTCTTCTCATGGCGAATTTCGCCGGACTTCTGCACATCTGTAAGTCGTCAGATGATTTAGGACTACTCGCCTCAAAAACTAAAGGAGACAACTGGACTCGGAGATGAAGTACTCGTGCTGATCGGTGATATGCCAAGCTAGCTCTCGAGGAGATAATTTGGGGTGTTCCAGAGCAACT
>JAQWZF010000019.1 GCA_029253585.1 Gammaproteobacteria bacterium | reverse complement strand
AGAATCTGTTTCTCCGCGTTTACGTCTCATGGCCAATCCTCCGAGGGGCTAATAAATGATCCACTCGTGTACTGTGCGAGTTGCCAGTAGGCAGCCGCCGCACTCGGGTCTCCTTCCAGCGGAAGCAGCATAACATTAACCGGTATACCCTGCGGCAACTCTTCTATCGCCTCTTCATACAGCTCTATCCTCTGCGATGGGGTTACCAAGGCATCTCGCGACCCGCGATCGCTTAGAGTGGGCAGACCGTCAGTAATCAAGAAGATATTGTCAGGCCGCGGTGACATATTGGCGACAGCCTTGAAAACCTGCTCTAAATTGGTGCCATTTTCTGGCACGATTTGCTTCACGTTATCAATCGCTGTATTCAGCTGATCTCGATCTGCCACTTCCTGCCAACTGTCTCGGTCGACACTCAATACAGACTCGAGCTCCTCATTAAATTCCCATATCTGGTAGCGACTCGTTATCGGCAGCTGGGTACTGATCCAATCTACAGTCTTGACTACTCTTTGCCATTTAGGCGCCTGTCTCTTGCGCTCTACAGACATGTTGCGGGTGCGAATAATATTCACCAGCGTACTGTCGAGCATGCTCGCAGAGCTGTCTATCAAGATAAGAATACGCTGTCCGCCCAAAAACAGACCAGAAAGGTACTGTCGATTTCCATCACCCAGAAACTGGCGCGCACTATTGCCGTCCTGCTCGAAGGCGCTAGCCTGCAGTCGCAGTAGCTCTTCCTCCAGGGCTTGCACGTCGGCGCGCAGCTTTGCTATGTCCTCTTCGCTGGCGACGCTTGAATTTTCCAATGCCGCCAGCTCTTGCAAGAAGGTCTGTAGTTGTTCCTGTATCTGTCTCGCCAGGCCCTCGGCGGTTACCACCTCAAAGCTAACATCGGAGAAGGTGTTGCGCAGAGCGACCAAACCCAGCTCTCCGTCTCTCACCTCTTCACGCAGTAGATTTACCTCGGCAGCCAGATCGGGATTCTGCTCTGAGGGGGTTTGACTGCTGGTGTGATCCAGAATCAGGAAAATCAGAATCACAGCACCAAAGCCACAGAACATGACATCCAGAAATGCCAGGCTGATCGGGTTTAGACTTCGTCGTTTCGACTTGGTGCTAGCCATTACTTACCTGTATTAAACGAATTTTCTCACTACCTTGTGCAGCTTGAATCAGGTCACCGAGGCTAAGCTCATGCCTTCCACTTCGCTTTTTCTGATTCAATAGAAACTCTTGCTCACCACTGTCTACATAGAAGCCGCCCTTGTCTTCTTCTATTCTCCCCAGCTTCTCGGGAAGCTCTATAGAGCCCAGCGGAATAGCAGTGCTGCCGATTAGCACATGCGTTGCTCGTTCCTGTACCCCCTCGTTCGACTTCCTGAGAGGAGGTTTGTGCGCTGTCGATTTCGCTTCGGCCTTGGGCAGTGAAGTGATTAATTGAATCTGGCCTTCGCCCTTCACGATGCTGTCTCTATTTTGCACAATGGCTCTACTGATTGCGTCAACTGGCACTAGTTCCAAATCGAAGCTCTGGCCCAGGAACGAGTGAAGCCCGGGTAGTTCGGCAAACTCAGGGCTCAATAGGATCTTGCTTTGACCTGCCACCGCGAGTTCGGCGATCTGTTGCCCGATACTCTTATAGTGCCTCGATAGATTAGTAATCAAGCTTTCTCTAGGCATCTTCGCCGTGTGCACTGCAGTGTTAGCCTTCAGTTCAAGCATCAAGCTGTTCTGGTCGGTATCGTTCTGTCGCAGCCAATCAGGTAGAGCATTATAGAGTTGTTGCTCCGACTCGGCGTCATGCTGCGGGTTGAATCGACACTGCTGAATAAATAGCCCGGTAGCCAACTGCATCATCAGGTCCATAAAGTTTTGGCTGCCTACGCTGGGGACCTGTATCACGGACTCTCGCGTCAGCTGATTATCCCGCGCGATAATTTTGGTAAGCACAACCTGGTGCAGCTGCATCTCTGCATAAATAATAGATTCGGCATGTCCGGCCCAGTAGGCAGCCCCTAGTGCCGAGTCCACCATGCCTATAGTATTAAAGGGACTAGACTTGGCAAGCCCCAACAAGATTGCGAGCTGCTGGTGCGTGAAATTTCCAGGCACAGCAAATATCATATCTGCATCCACGCCGCCTTCCTCGGCCAAATACAGCAGCTGTGCATAGGCGATGTCGGCAGCATGACGAATACCAACCGCATGGCTGATCGGGTCCAGACTAAGCTCATGTAAATACTTGTTATAGCTGTTAGTTGGCTGCAGCCTGGACTGTTGTTTGGCAATCTCTCCCAGCTGCAGCTGCTTGTTGCCGGCAAGCGCAAAGCCGGGGCTCTCAACGAGAATTCCCGACTCATCCCCAACTCGAAGGGCGTTATCGTTTAACTCGATAACCTTCAAACTCATTTTCAGCTGTCCTTCTGTGGCACTTGCAGGTGCCTGAGCATTCTTTCGTCACAGTAGGTCTGGCAGTCCAATACCAGCCTGTCCTGAATCAGTTGCAGCTGGTGCAGCACAAACATCAGCAGGATGCTGACCACCAAGGCTACGAATGTTGAATTGAAGGCCACACCCAGGCTGACCGTAACACCGACTATGTCTCCGCTCACCGCCTGGTAGGCCTGGCCCAGGGCGGTACCGATGCCGCGAACAGTTCCGAGGAAGCCAATAGAGGGGATTGCCCAGGCAATATAGCGAACGATCGTTAATTCCGTTTCCATGCGATCCGCTTCGGTATCGCAGGTTACTTTTATGGTGGTAGCAACGTCTTGAATATTCTGCGTGGATTGAAATCTATGCAAACCGGCAAGTAGCGCTCTGGGCAGGAGAAACTGCCTCTCCGAGTCCGGTAAAGCCTGAACCGGACGCGCATAGTTGCGCGCATCCTCGGGCAATATACTTGCCCCATCGGAAACATTGATTAGCGTCCATTCCAGAAGCCCCCTCTCCTTCAATGTCTGCTGAGTCTTCATACCGATGATAGAGAGAGCCCATAGCAACAGTATGATGCATGTCTCTTGTTCGAAGTCGCGCATAATTATATAAACCGAGCGTTCCGGTACGAAATTGGGATCCGTTTGCTGAAGCACGTTTTGCTGCTCTTGAAGCAGGTCGGCATTCGGCCGAATCACCGCCACGTAGGCCGCATGAACAACGATCACTGCAATAATCAGTGCCGCGACTTGATAGAGCGCTTCCGATAACAACCTTTGCTTCATACTAATTCCTTGGTTTACTTGTCCTGTGAATCTAAATATCTACGGGAAATGAAACACCCAAGTCCTGCGAAATTTGTTCCGTTGGAATAAAACGAACGGAGGGATCGGCTTCGTCTTCATCTGCTTCAGTAACTTCGGCGGCGATCCGCTCGTCGCCCTCAAGCAAAGACTCTGGGTTCAAATCTTGCCGATCTGTATCTTGGGAGGGTGGATCATTCTCTGCTCCAAGACCGAGCTGCCAAAAACATAGCAAGGCGAACAACAAAAGCTTACGCATGATTTTATTCCTCTAAATAGCGCGCCACTCGAAAGCCGACGTCATCTCGTACTTCTTCACCGAAATCACGAAACGAGAGTCGCAGCTCAGTTACTGAGCCATGCGCCCAACTAGAACCTCTTATAGTATGGAACTGACCCTCGGTCGGGCCCAGTGGATCAACCTCAACTCCACCAACAGAGCCAACGGCACCATAAAAATCATGCACCCACTCGGAGACATTTCCCGCCATATCATGGAGTTCATATTGATTAGCGTCGAAAGAAGCAACTGGTGACGTTGCGAGATAGCCATCGTCATAATCAAACAATATTTGCCCAAGATAGGATCGAGCAGTTACGTCTGCAAAATTTCCCGAATTCTCGGTTGGGAGCAAGTCGCTTCCCCAGGAGTATTTCAATTGATTACCGCTACCGTCTGTTCTTGCTGCCCAAGCCCATTCCGCTTCGGTAGGTAGTCGATAACCGGTGGAGTCTGGACTGAAACCAACTACGTCTTCGCCAGCAACGTCGTAGAAGTGTGGCAGAGACTCCTGGTCGCTTAACCAGTTGCAGAAAAGTGCCGCCTGCGCCCAGGTAATTCTGACAACCGGCTGCGCCTCGTTATCGAGAGTTAATCCTTGCAAGGTTCCGGAGCTATGCTCCTCGTTGAAAAGCCTGTACTGGGCGTTGCTAACTTCCTGCACGCCCAAATAGAAAGGCCTCTCAAGTTTAATATCACGAAGATTCTCATTAGGCCTTCTACCTGCCTCGCGCCTCGAGGCTCCCATGGTAAAGGCTCCCGGATAGAATAGTTTAAGAGTCTGACCAGCAGCTGACACAATTATTGGCTTGATCTGTTCCAGGCGCGCCTGCTCCAGCGACTTGAGAGAGACACTGATTACCTGCTCCAGGCCCGGGCGCGACGTAAATTCTGTTGAATAGGGGATAAATCCTGCCTTACGAATCTCAATCTGTTGACTGGCTGCCATCAATTCGATGGTCTGGTTTGCAGTCCCTCTGAACTGTCCATCTACATACAGTTCAGCGTCTTCCGGTTGCGCCATAACACTGACGGTCATCAGTATCGGCTCAAGGGCAATAGTAATATCTCGCTCCTCATTCGCCTGAGTCTGTATCGAGAGCGAGTTGGAGTTATAGCCATTCTTGAAGAACGTAAGCTCATGATTCTCACCAGGGGCCAATGCTACTTCTAGCGGAGTGAGGCCCTTGAATTCGCCCCCAATTGTTACGCTGGCGGCGGTTGGATTCGATTGTATAAACAATAAGCCATCTGCCGGCTCTAATTCCACCAGCGGTATAGAAAAATTTTCCCCAGCCAAAATATCGTATTCTTCCTGCCATGCCTTGTGCCCGGCTAGTTTCAATACAAGATCGCGCTGACCCTGAATGATTTCGGCGTTCAGGGGAGTGCTGCCAATAATCTCACCGTCAACCAAGACATCTGCGCCACTTGGGGTAGTGCTCAGACTTACGGTAGCCCATGCTTGCTCCAGGCTGGCAGAGAAGCTCTGCTCAACCGAGCGGCCCTCTATAGTTATGGTATCGCCATAGTCCAGATAGCGATCTTTGACGATAGAAAGCTGATGCTCGCCTGGCTCTACTTCAACATTCAGCAGAGGTGTCTGCCCGATATCAACACCATCAATTCTTACACGCGCGTCAACCAGATCTGCACTGTCGAAACTGACTATGCCTGGCAATTTTCGCATTTCGAACGGGTGGGTTTGTGATTGCTCTTCGCTCACGAGTAGAAGAGTCACCGTATCGTGATAGCCCTCGTTACGCAGGGTGATCTGATAGGACCCTGTTCGCATGAGATAGCGCTGGCCTAACTTGATGCTAGCGCCATTGTCGATACTTATCTGTGCCGTTATAGGATTGACCTCGACGAAGACCGACCTGGCCGTCAATACAAACCAGGCCGCCGTAACCGAAACGAGTAGAAAGGTAGCCACAACAAGATGTAGCCATTTAAACCGGTAGGAAAAATTTTGGCTCTGCTCGCTATGTGGAGTGAAATCGATCGGAACAATAGGGTCAGTTGCCCCATTTATGTTCTTTATGTCATCAGCGTCGCTCATCTGTTATTACCTGCCCGCAGACGAGATGCGCTCATCACACCGAACGACCACGGTCTCGGGAGTTTGCCCAAAGCCTACTGTGAATTCTTCGCGCACATCCCTATAGCCGCTACGTTTTCCAACAGCCACATAGCGGCCCGGTTTCAATGAGAGTGATGTCTGATCGAAAAATCCCAGCTCGGATATTCTGAGCAAGGTTACGTCTGTTAGGCTGTCAGATCTGAAAGAGATGTCGATTGGAACTTGAGAATTTTCCAAAAACTTCTCTAGCGTATCTAGCTGCACAACTAATCTTGGTCCCGGTTCTGGAATATCGCGACCTACCCAATACCATCCGAGAGTTTCTTCGTACACCGCATCCTCAGAAAACCTTGCTGGATTAGCAATACCTTCCTCCAACAGCCGGTCTAGAGCCGCCCTGCGATTGGCATAGTCACGGCCGTTAATGGCAAAAAGCAGATTCCTATCGATGGCCAAAACACTATCGTATTGATCAACCGCGTCCTGCCATTGTTCGTTTTGTTCTGCGGCGGCTATGAGTTCACGTATACGTACTATTTCAGTATTCGCTATCTCATTCTCAGTCTGGATGATCGCGGCCTGAGCCTCATCCTGTTTTATACCCAAAGTTGACGCTCTCTGAAACTCGGCGATGGCTTGCTCAGGTTCTCCCTGTTGCAATAATTCATAACCACTGGACATTATTTGGGCAAATTCACCCTCAGTGATGCGCAGCGACACTGAGGCAACTTTCTCAGTTGCTATATTGTTATAACTGTCAAGGCCAAGGACTTCATTATAATTGGCGAGCGCCTGCTGCAACTGTCCGCCTTCCTCTAACTCCCCCGCTTCGGTGAGTAATGCTGTCACAGCATCCAGGGTCAATGCGCGTTGCTCGCCAATCTTTGCAGCTTCATTTTCAGGATCGAGCAGCAGGGCCAGCGTGTATTTGGCCAGGGCTTGGCTTGCATCTACATCAATCAATGCGCGCTCGCCCTCGATCAGCGTCTGTTCCACTACCGCAGGTACAGTATCGATTAATTCCTGTAGACCATCACGTCCAGCCTCATAGGACTCACGGGCCAATAGAAAGTCCTGGGCGCGATAATACTCGTCTCCTATACTCGCCTGCTCCAGGGAGGTTTCATACTTTTGCTGACCCCATAGCGCAACGTCCAAAATGTCTAACTCGCCCTGGCTCGCTAATAGTTCGGCAAGCACGTCCTGCGCCTCCTTCCTGCGCAAGGCTCGCTGTGCCTCTTCGAATGGGGAGATCGCGCTTGCCGCAGGAGCAGTTCTTTCGGCAATTGGGGTGTCGACTTGATCGGCGCGCCTTTCCAATGGCAACTCATAATCGGAGACTACAGAGGGAAGAACGAAGATCACCAACAATGCGAGTAGGAGCAATCCACCCAAGCCAATCCATACCCACGGCGAGGGCTTCTCCGCTGCAACGGTGGCAGCTTGATTTAAAAATACTGAATTGTCATTATGATCAAAATCAACTGTGTCAATCTTGTCGACATCTTTATCTGGCATAGCGCATTCTGTGCGTGGGCAGACCCACTAATATGGATGAACCGATTAAATATCACCTACTTCTGAAGCATAGATATCAGACAAGATATCTTTCCACTGGGCATACTGCTCTTCGACCGAGCCAGTTAGTGTGATGGTACGATCGTCTAAACTAAATACGCGTGGAGCTACTTCGTTTTCTAATGACTCACCCAATTCTTCCAATGCTTCCATGTGAATTCTGGCTTCCGCACGCTTATCGAAGCCACTCTTGATAAGAAATGCGCCTGCACCAACACCCACCGCGCCGCCGGTTTGAGTCGCATAATTACCACCATTGGTTGCCGCAGCCAGGCCACCCAGAACGGCGGCCGCACCAGCTGCGAATCTTCGATTAGCTGAGGCGCGTAATTCTCTTAATGTAATTGTTTCTTCGTAGCTCAACTCCCGCCACGTGTCATAGGGCAAACGCATCTGCCTTACATAGGTTGCGTAATAATCTTGCACAGTGTCGATGAACATGAAGTCGCGCTCTCTTATGTCACGAACTCTTTGTAACACCGGGTCAGATTCAGCGGGCAGAGAAACTATCTGTAAGTTGCCGCGGCGATCGGTTGCTAGGTAGGAATCGAACACATCCGGTGAGAAGCGACGCGCGAAGAGTAATTCTGAAATGGTTCGAATCTCTACGATCTCTCGGTTAGTCAGATTACGCTTTCGATATTCCAACAAATCATTCGAGATTTTATTGTAAATAACTTGAAAGGGATCGGCTTGCTGACGCTGGGAAGGCTCGTAGCTAAACTGACTGATCATCTCATCATAGACTTTTGTATACCACTGCCTGCCGCTCGAATCGGTGACTTCAATGCGCATCCGCATAGCCTCGCCATCGGACTGCAAAATAGTGCCATTGATGTACACGTCCATGGGGCTTTCATTGTTGGGCATCAAGCGCACGATGCCCCAGTTCGCAGAACGCTGCAGCGTGTCTGCCAAGAGGAACGGCGCATAGCGCGACTCTGCCACGCGAATTTCATGGTTAACCGTCTCTTCCTCGCGCTTGGCGATCTCATCGATGCCAGGGTCGAATACGGCAACGCCAACATCCAAAAGCAAGTCTTCCGGAACATCCTGGCTGTCTTGAACTATGGGTGTGTAGCTTGTCGTTTTAACAGTATGTGAATTACAGGCGGCTAGAAACAGGGCTAGTAATGCTGTACCTGCAATATTCCTTAGCTGCTGTGCCGTTAACACTTTCAATGCTCTCATTGGTCCTCACCTAAGCCTGTATAGCTTCTATATTCCTGCCAAAGTGCCTCACGTAATTCCGGATCGGGCTCTGCCATCGCCGCCTCGCGCAATTGCCTGGCCACGACATCATCGTCACGGCCACTGGGAATATCGTCCGGCGGCGGAAAGGTTTCCGTCGCTGGCGCGCCGGGTGCCTGGGGCTGCGCTGAGGTTAAAACCGCGGAAGGCGATGCGCTGGATTCGGGTATGGTCTGTGGCTGTGCGGAACTACTGCCCCCTCCACCACCGCCGGCTCCACCTCCGGCTGAAGACCCAGCAGCATTACTTTCCGCCTGCGCTCTTTCGCGCTCTCCCAGAATATACCCATCAAAGGTTTCATAACCTTTGCGAAGTCGTTCATCTAAAACCCTGGCCCGCTCCTGCGCTGTCATGGTGCCGCTGCCAGCTGGCTGCGTGCCGCTATCACCCGCACCGGTACTTGACTGCCCGTTCGCGCCATCCCGCGCCGTTCTGCCACTTAACACGCCATCTGGCAGAGTATCTAGACTATAATTCCCACTTGGCCGCCCTAATCCGCCGCCGGATGATTGATTTGTTCCACTCCCAAGGTCTCCTGTAGAGCCGTCTCTGCCGTCATTTCCAGATTGACTGCCCTGACCCGGTAACCGTGTCTGCGAACCCGCCGCCTGTCCTGGGCTAGTGCCAAGTGTTCCAGCGGGGGTAGTTCCTGCGGCGCCACCTGCTGCTTGAGTTCCCTGAGCAGAACCCTGTGCCGAGGGGCTCGAGCCATCTCTTCCCGACTGCCCTGGTTGCTGCCCCGCACTACTTGCGCCGGCAGAAGACTGGCTTCCCGCCGCGCTGCTCTCGCTGGACTGTTGCCCGGCCTGACTGGACGGAATGCTTGGCATAGAACTGGATGAACTCTGACTCTGCCCGCTGCTCTGGCTCTGAGTGGAAGACGAGCTTTGACTGGAACTACTGGAGGAGCCGCTTGAGCTGGAACTTGAAGACTGCGAGCTGCTTGAACTCGACGAGGATGACGGTAACGATGCCGAGCTCTGACTCTGACTGCTAGATTGACACGCCGCCACGGCGGCAATTATAGCCACTAAGGCTATAGCCTTAGCAAGTGTCTTTAGCCCGTCATTCATCCACTGCATGGATTGCATACAATTCATCCTGTCCTCGGACCCCTGCTTTTCCCAGTTTGTCGAGTTTTAACTACTTTTGAGCACTTTATGCTCTTTTCGCCGGCGTTATTGAAATATCGATAATCGTCAGTAATGGCATTTAATCTTCTACTATTATCCCAGAGCGCCTTAACCGGGGCTTAACAGCCTCCCCGGGAGGCCAGTAATAGCGAGGAGTAGGCTGATCGATGCTACCTGTTCAGCCAATAAATTAGTACCAATACCGATATCTAAAATGATTCTGGCTAGAATACTGCGGCACACCGTCAACTATGAGCGGACGAAACCGCGTAGAGCGAACCATGCTGCGTAATTTGCGCAGCTGTAGTTTATTAGCCTCACTCTCTTCCGTATCAATCGCTATATTCCTGACTACACCCCTGTCTGTTACATCAAAAGTGAGGTCTGCAAAATCGAAATTCAATGCATCGGTACCGTCTTCATTCTTATAGTACGCTTCAGGTATCTCAATAGATGATGCAAAGCTGGGTAATGGCACAACTTCTCCGTAGAGCCGCTGCGTCAACACTTCTGCGTTCTCCTGCTCCTGCAAGACATTCCAAGCGAGTTGATAGCTTTCAAGTGCACCGCGACGCTGACCAAACAGAAGATACCAATCGGCTAAGTGAGTAATCGCTTCCGCTAGGACATAAGGCTCATCTGCCTTCTCACTATAGACCTGCACAATCTCTGCGAGAGCCCGCTCGCCAGTTCTAAACCCCGAAGCTTGTATTCGGCGCTGTTCATTAAGCTGCTCCGCCAACATCTGCTGCATGTTTCTGTATTCGGAGCGGTCGATTTGAAGCATCAAGTCTTGGTTTCTGGATACCAGATAGGCCGAGTTCGCGATGTTCTGCTGGTAAGTGATAAAACGTTCATCGTTCTTGCCGAAATGAACGCCAACCATCCGCGCTGCCGCGTTAAACATGATCTCGGATTGTCGTAACCTGATACCCGGCAGCTCACCATAGCCCACGTTAAAAGCCTGAATATGCCAGGTTGCCAGGCGTTCCAATCCGGGGATGAGTCGCGGGTCGTTGTAACCAAAAGCCTTCTGTTGCACATGGAATAGGTAGTTATTGTAGATATCTGCCTGTTCCCAATCCCCCAGGGCCATGTAGCTCTGGATTAGCTGTTCAACGACAGGAATCTGCTCCAGGGTATAGAGACCCGCATTGATTCGATTGACGTGAATAGCCCTATCCAGGGTTTCGACAGCGGCCAGATGATCGCCCTGCTCCTGTTGCAGCCGACCTAAGGCAGCAAGCTCCTCGACCAGGCCATCGTCCCAGGCGCCGCCGTCGAGCTCGATCGCCGACACGGCTGAATTGTACTGGTTAATACTGTCCACGCGTTGACCGAAATCTGGGTCTAATTCCGGGTCGACCGTCGAAGCTATGGGCGAAGGCAAGACTTGGTCTAGGCCCTCAACTATTAGCACAGGCATATCGAAGTAAAGCAGTGGTAACTTGGCGCGACTTCTATCTTCGGGAATATCTTCGAGAAGTGCAGCCTCAAGCGGCGGCGCGTCTTGCGCCAATACAATCGAAGTGGCTAAAGCGCTGATTAGGCCTAAAAGTTGGGTACTGTGATGAACGGAGCGTGATTTCATGGTTCTGCCGGTTTCTGCCTATTCCCTGACTAGTGATGTGCAGTAAAGGTGGATGGAGCCCCTACTTAAAGACATTCTGATAAACAATTGAGAGTTCATTGCAAGCCTGTCTGTTAATAGTCTAAGTCGGTCTATCTATTCAGTTATATCACCTGAGAATTTGGCCTGTAAATAACTCCTACTCGATATTGCTGAGCTATATAGGCAGCTAGTAAGCAACTATACGAGCAATTTAGGAAAAACAGTTCAAATCAAAAGCCGCTGCGAGACAGTTATGTTCCGGTCTGACGTCTTAGTCTAACTTCTTCAGGATGAGGTTGCCGAACTCATCGGGGGCTGCCGACCAACCTGCTGCTAAAAACGTTGTAGCAGAGTACTCGGTTATGATTGCGGGGCCCTCTACCCAATCACCGGGGCACAATTGTGTGCGCTGCAACAGTTTCGCCTTTACTGTCTCACCATAGACCTTGCACTGCTGGATATTATTGCAGCCAGTGTCGGCAATATGCTCAGGCATAACGAAGCGCGCTTTGCGGGTGGAAACATTGACACGAATCGTGAGCAATTCGACGGGGGCGTCGTGGGAATATCCATAGCGTTGTCTGTGGAGTTCTTGAAACGCTGTGACTGCTTCGGCTATAGCGGTGAAATCGACATTCAGGGTATATGACTGCCCTTTGTATCTAAGGTCAGTACTCCGATTCGATACCAACATAGATTCGGGTAGGCCTTCGCTAGCTAGCTGTGCAATACCACGCTGCTCTAAGCTGGCGTACTGTTGCTCTAGTTCTTGTTCGTCAATTTGCTCAGCGTCCAGACTCAGCGTCTTGGAAAACTGTCGCCCCTGCTCTGCCACTACCATTCCTAAAGCTGAGAGCACCCCACCATGCACCGGCACGATTGCATCACGCATACCCATCGCATCGGCGAGCGCACAGACATGCAAGCTACCCGCCCCACCAAAACTCGCAAGAATGAATTGTTTCGGATCGTGACCCTTATTTACGGAGATAAGCCTAATCGCCTTCGCCATGTGCTCATTCGCTATATCAATAATGCCCAGCGCCGTCTCCTCTATCGACAAGCCTATGCGCTTGGCCAGAGGTTCTATGCTTACCCGGGCTTTCTGTAGACTGAGCTTAAGGTCCCCCGCGAGCGCCGCGTCAAATTGCAGTCTGCCCAGCACCAGGTTTGCATCACTCACCGTCGCTTCCTTTCCGCCACGGTCGTAACAGGCCGGTCCCGGATCTGCCCCCGCCGAGCGCGGACCGACCTGCAACATGCCCCCAGTGTCGACGAAGGCTATGGAGCCTCCTCCGGCCCCTATCGTCTCCAGATCAACCATGGGAACCGCAATCGGATAACTGGCTATTGAAGATTCATTGCTGGTGCGGATCTTTCCATCCAGCAAGGCGACGTCGGTTGATGTCCCTCCCATATCGAAGCTGATGAATTTCGTCTTGCCCTGCTGCTGTGCAAGAAAGGCTATGGCGGTGAGTCCACCGGCGGGCCCGGAGAGCAGGAGATTTACCGCTGACTCTGCAGCTGTCTTTGCCGCCATTGTCTCACCGCTGGACTGCATAACCTGCAGCGGCGTACTGCCCAGTTCTTCCTGAAGTGCCTTCAGGTAACCGCTAATAACCGGGCCCAGGGCTGCATTTAACCAGGTCGCGATGCCTCGCTCGTATTCTTTGTATTCTGGTAAGACGCTCGAAGAACGACTCACGAAACGATCTGCTGCCTGCGTTTGAATCGCGGCCTCAATCTTGCGTTCGAAACCGTCGTCAAGAAATGAGAAGAGTAAATTGATGGCGATAGCATCCGGCGCCAGTGCCTCGATCTCTTTGAGCAGGATGGCAATCTCAGCATCTGACAAAGGTAATACCACCGACCCGTCCGCCCCTATGCGCCCACCTGTCTCGAGGCAGAGCTCCGATGGCACTGGAGGTGCCACTGCAGGGGTCTCTAGGGCATAGAGTTGGGGGCGGGTCTGTCTGGCTAACTCCAACATATCTGCAAAGCCGTAATTCGTAATGAATGCGGTACGCGCCAACTTGACTTCAAGAACGGCATTGGTTGCGACGGTGCTCCCGTGGATGAGCTGTAAGCTGCCATCATCCAGATGAGATTCCAGCCCCATAGCCCGTATCCCATGGAGAATTGCCTGCTCGGGCGCGTCGGGTGTTGAGAGAGTCTTGTAGACCTCGACGGAAACGACGGGCTCGGGACGAACCAGTACGAAGTCCGTAAACGTGCCTCCCGCATCAATTCCCAGTAGCATATGCTGCGTCAAATTCATCCTTGCTTCCTTTCAGCTTAGGGAAGGATTATAAAGCAGTCTGCGTTAGCTGCTAGCAATCATAAAGCCGAGGAATGAAGTTGCCCGAGTTACCCGAAGTAGAGACAACCCGCCGTGGAATTGAACCGCACATCAGGAAAAAGGTAGTTCGCGATATCATACTACGCCGCAAGAATTTGCGCTGGCCTATCACCCCTGCAATAAGTACAGACTTACCGGGTGAGACAATTCAATCAGTATCGAGGCGCGGTAAATACCTGCTGCTCAAAACTAACAAGGGCACCCTGATCATTCATCTTGGCATGTCCGGCAGCTTGCGTATCGTCGAGGCGGGCCGCCAGGCCGCAAAGCACGACCACGTCGACATCGTGCTTGCCAACGACAAGGTGCTTCGTTACACCGACCCTCGCCGATTCGGCTGCATATTATGGGAAACCGAGGCCATTGAATCTCACCCCCTGCTAGCCTCTCTAGGCCCTGAGCCTCTGGGCGGTGACTTTGACACAGACTACTTATTTAAGAAGAGTCGCGCTCGAAGCGCCGCAATCAAGACTTTCATCATGGATAGCAGGGTCGTCGTTGGCGTCGGTAATATCTATGCAAACGAAGCACTTTTTCTAGCCGGCATTAGCCCTAAGCGCAGCGCCGGTAAAATTTCGAAGCCACTCTATGCGAAGATGGTTCTGTGTATTAGGCAGGTTCTGCAGCGAGCAATCGATGTAGGTGGAACAACACTCAGAGATTTTACAGACAGTAATGGTGAGCCTGGGTATTTCGCTCAATCACTGCAGGTCTATGGGCGCAAGGGGAAACCCTGCCATGTTTGCCAGAGCACCTTGAAGGAGATACGACAGGGACAGCGCAGCACCGTCTACTGCCCTAAGTGTCAACGTTAAGGAGAAAAATAGGGCTTATGGCGAACTTTGAGGCACATGAGCGCTAACAGCCAGGCAATGAATGACAAACAAAGAAACGCTCTTATTGGTTCTTCATCGCTTCAACAACAACCGGGTCGACGAACTTGGATATATCTCCGCCATAGAATGCAATCTCGCGAACGAGTGTAGATGAGATATAAGACAAATGTTCTGCCGGTGCTAGAAATACCGTTTCTATACTCGGCTCCAGAACCCGATTCATCCCAACAAGCTGAAACTCATACTCGAAATCCGCGACGGTGCGTAAGCCGCGCAAGATAATATTAGCACCACACTCCTTTACGAACTGCGTAAGCAAGTTATCGAAGGATGTCACCTCGACGTTATTCAAGTGGCCCAAGACTTCATTCGTGAGCTGCATACGTTGAGCCAAGGGTAAAGCATTCGATTTCTGTTGATTCTGCCCGACTACCGCCACGATTATTTTATCGAACAGGCCGGCGGCCCGCTCTACCAGGTCTGTGTGGCCATTGGTGATTGGATTAAAGGTTCCGGGGTAGACAGCAATTTTCATAACATTCTCATTTTGTAGAAGGCCGGCGGTATGAGGCCTTTAGCTGCGCCTATGATCACTCACACCTGCAGGAAATTCAATATTCTCTGTTCTAGCCAGTTTCGAGGATTCGAGGATACGAATCCCACGTGCCCCCCGTGCTCTGTTAACTGTAGGTGTATAGAAGGCGAAAGCCTGTCTCTACCGGGAATCGAATCGGGTGGAATTAGCGGATCGTTCTTACTCTGTATCAGCAAGGTGTCGGTTTCAATTACACTCAAAAATGCCGCGCTACTGCATCTGCGATAGTAGTCTTGCGCGCCCTCGAAGCCATGCAGTGGCGCGGTAATCCTGTCATCGAAGTCCCAGATTGAGGCTATGTTGCCCGTATCCCCAAGCATGGCAATGCGTTCTGCCTCCTCAGGTCTGAACGATTGCAGATATTGCTGCTTGTTTCGAAAGTCTTTCACTAATTGCCGCACAAAATATTGGCCATATACCCGGCTTATTCCTTTCAACATTGCCTGCGAGCATTGCTCCAACGCAAAGGGCGTCGAAACGGCCACCGCCTTGCGTATATTCGGATGTGACCCCATCTCACCCAACCACTTCAGAAGTACGTTCGCGCCTAGCGAATAACCCACAAAGACAAAATTATGTTGCGGATATCCAGCGCTCAACTTCTGAAAGACTTCGTTAACATCTTCGGACACACCTGAATGGTAAGCCCTTGCAAGCATGTTAATTTCTCCACTACAGCCTCGAAAATTCATAGCAAGCGATGCGATGCCCTGGGCATTCAATAATGATTGCATTGCCAATATGTAGGGCGATCGTGAACAGCCACACAGCCCATGTAAAAAGAACACAATCGTATCGCCTTGAGACTCTTTAGGATCGACGCTCGACCAGTCGATATCTATAAAATCTTCATCATCAAGCTCTATACGCTGACGCTTATGTTCAACCTCTTCTACTGGAGAAAATTTTCTCCACAGAGTTTGGCTATGGCCTTCGGGCAGCCACCAAGTGGGTACAAATTCATTCTTTAGAGTGCCAGTTGTCATATTTTATAATCTATCTGCGAACCTTCTTCTGTGGCAACTTGGTAGAGACTGTACCTGACCGAGCCTGTCTTCTTATTTTTTATTTCCGTCCAGTTATCTGGCATCTCATCAACAATAGTCTGTTCCTGTTTTTCTATATAGACCAGGCAGCCTTCCTTCAGTATCGTTGTCGTTTCCAGTTTTGTGATTGTGGCCGCTAACAGTTGCTCTCGGAAAGGCGGGTCTAGAAAGATCAGGCCGTATCGATCTGCGGACTGAGCATTCTGATCCAGCCACTGCAGCGCATCGGCACAATACACAGTGCCGTGGTTGGCGCCCAGTCGGTCTATATTATTCCTGATGGCGTTTGCGGCCAGAGTATTTTTCTCAATAAAATCCACCCGCGCAGCACCTCGAGAGAGCGCTTCCAGGCCTAGCGCGCCACTTCCTGCAAATAGATCGAGACAGGCTTCGCCGGGAATACTATCTTGCAGCCAGTTGAAGAGCGTCTCGCGAATTCTATCTGAGGTTGGTCGCAATCCCTCCAGGCCTGGAAATTCCAGTTTTCTACTTCTGTATTCGCCAGCGATGATGCGTACTTTATTCTGCTGTTGGCTTGGGGATCGCTGCATAGTCGTCACGTTCGGTAGAGCTTGAAATAGTTTGATTTGGGAACCAATCCCTAAGCCTACCATTTCACTGTCCGTTGACACAGACAAGTATTAGGGCAGCACGCAGCTGTGGTAGCATAGCCGCCCTGAAGTCTTATCCAGTAGAGTATTCCTATCATGTTTGGCCTAGGCAAGAAGAAGTCCGAAGACTCCAAATCTGACGCAGTACAAAATAGTAACGCCAGTGATGGCGGCATTTTTACACGTCTCAAGAATGGTTTAAGCCGCACCCGCAGCAAACTCAGCGATGGCCTGGCCGAAATCGTTCTGGGCGAGAAGACTATCGATCTCAACCTACTCGAAGATATTGAGACACAACTACTTTCCGCAGACGTGGGCATCGATGCCACAGATCAAATCGTAAACAACCTCAAACAGCAACTCGGCCGTAAACAACTGGCCGAGCCCGAGCAATTCATGGCGGCTCTACGACAGGAGCTCACCAATATTCTAAAAGCTGTGGACACGCCATTGGTTATTCAGTCCGAGGCAAAGCCCTTCGTAATACTCATGGTTGGCGTCAATGGCGTAGGGAAGACTACCTCTATTGGCAAACTTGCGAAGCTGTATCAGTCTCAAGGAATGAGCGTCATGCTGGCCGCTGGCGATACCTTCAGAGCAGCAGCAGTCGAACAGCTTCAGGTATGGGGGGAGAGAAACTTAGTTCCCGTTGTTGCGCAGGCAAGCGGCGCAGATAGCGCCTCGGTCATCTTCGATGCCTACCAATCTGCTAAGGCTAAGAACGTTGATGTTCTGATCGCAGATACGGCCGGCCGCCTGCACACGAAAGACAATCTCATGAATGAGTTAGAGAAGATCGTGCGCGTTTTGAAAAAGCAGGATGAAAGACTTCCCGACGAAATTCTACTGGTACTGGATGCGACAACTGGCCAGAACGCACTTAGCCAGGCCGAAAGCTTCGACAAAACGACGACACTAACTGGAATCGCCCTTACCAAGCTTGATGGCTCAGCCAAGGGCGGCGTTGTTTTTGCTCTCGCCAAGAGACTGTCCCTACCCATTCGCTTCATCGGCGTGGGAGAAAAGGTAGACGACCTGCGGCCATTTAAAGCAGAAGACTTTGTCGATGCACTTTTTGCGGAGTGACTCTGCTCGTCAGTTTAATGCTTTCTGCGCAAGGCCGGCAGAATGATCAAATTTGACAATGTCAGCAAGCGTTATGCCGACGGCCAGGAAGCACTGGTTGATGTAAGTTTCGAAGTGAGCCGAGGCGAACTCGCGTTCATTACTGGCCACTCCGGGGCGGGCAAGAGTACCCTTCTTAAACTTATCCTCGCCATGGAATCACCAAGTTCAGGGCAGCTAAGAGCTAACGGCGTAAACCTGAGCCGAATCTCTTCGAAACAGATCGCCCTTCACCGCCGCCAGATAGGCACAGTTTTCCAAGACCATCAGCTGCTTCACGATCGCAGCGTGTATGACAATGTCGCATTACCGCTAGAGATCTGCGGCTATCATCCCGCGGATGCTGGCCGCCGCGTTCGAGCCGCCTTGGATAAAGTCGGTTTGTTAAAGAAAGAGAAAAGCTTTCCCGCCGCTTTATCTGGCGGAGAACAGCAACGAGTCGGAATCGCCCGCGCCGTTGTAAATCGGCCTCGCATTATTCTCGCAGACGAGCCCACTGGAAACCTCGACCCGGTCCTGTCACGGGAAGTGATGACGGTCTTTGAGCAGTTTCAAAGTGTGGGCGTCTGTCTGCTCGTTGCGAGCCATGATGCCTCTCTCATCGAGCGCCTGAACTGCAGAACGCTGGTGCTCGATCATGGCAGGCTAATAGCAGACCAAAAACCAAGGCCAGATTCATGAGCGTGAATAAGCGCAGCCCGGCAGCGACGCCTAAGCCTCGAATAAAGTCCCGGCCAAAGCCTAATACCCGTGCGGGTCGGAATGAATCATTCTCTAACCTTCCGCAGGTGCATCGAAGGCTGGCGGGGAATAGTGGCCGAAGGCTAGTGGAAACGCCGGTTTCAAGCTTCGTGACAATCTTCGTAATCGCCGTGTCACTTCTTCTCCCGGCATTGCTATTCAGCCTGAATAGCAATCTAACGAGCGTATTGGCCGGCTTTGAAGACAGTGCTCAGGTAACGCTCTATCTTCATGAATGCATTTCAGATGCCGATGCAGGAGAAGTTAGTGATAACTTACTAATTCTAGATAGCATAACTGACGTAGCCTATATCTCACCGGCCCAGGCATTGGATGAATTCGGTAAGGCTACGGGGCTAGAGAATCTATTACTGGAAATGGCAAGCAACCCCCTGCCCGGCGCGATTGTCGTTGCCCCCGCCAATGTCTCACCCGCCGCGGTGGATGATCTCGTTCGGCAGCTGCAAGACCTTCCTGAGGTTGACCTGGTTCAGGTAGATAGCCGTTGGGTACAAAGACTGGCGGCTATATCTGAGCTAGTCAGGGCCATTGGCAGAGTGCTCTCGTTGATAGTGTTCCTTGGCCTGTTCTTCATAGTTGGCAATACGATAAAGCTGGCAATCGAGAACCGAAAAGCAGAGATACGCGTAATTAAATTGGTAGGTGGTAGCGACATGTTTGCAGCCAGGCCGTTTTTGTATACCGGCTTGTTCTATGGACTAGGCGGCGGAATCCTCGCCATCGCTCTTCAAGGCATTGTTTTAATTACTTTTAATTCAAGTTTAGAGGCCCTGATACAGCTCTATGGAGGTGATTTTCAACTGCGCGGATTCGGACTGACCAATGGCCTAGTGGTGGTTTTCGTCGGAGCTACAATTGGCTGGACTGCTGCGCTGCTAACGAGCCTGCGCCATATTCGGGGTATTAGCCCCTGAACCTGGCTCATGGCTCATGGCTTGGGAATCTTAAGCCATTTTTTCGTCGCAGCCCTTGAAATCTCATCTGATAGCACCATGTCTAGATGATTCCTGGTTCTTTAGTCGTCGAACTAATACCCGAGCTATTTGTCGAACTCACTACCGCGCAGGACGAATTTGCGCTGAAGCCGCCGCAAAGCCCAGTATATATGGACATTTAGAGACCAGTAATATTGGCGAAGAGTAGCTTTGAATGCTAAAATCGACCCGTTTAATCCGTAATCCCTGTTGTTGGTTTGGGATAGAGTGAATTTAAAATGAGCACAGCTAACAGTTTACAAGTTTTCGACCCAACAACACCGGGTCAGGATTTAACTGCTTACATCGCCTCGGTAAATAGCATCGCTATGCTGACGCCTGAGCAGGAGCTTGAGCTTGCCAAGCAGTACTACTATGAAGATAACGTAGATGCGGCCAGACAACTGGTTCTTGCACATCTGCGCTTCGTCGTGCACATGTCTAAAACGTATTCCGGCTATGGGCTCTCTCAAGCAGATTTAATCCAAGAAGGTAACGTCGGCCTGATGAAGGCTGTTAAGCGATTTAACCCAGAAGTTGGTGTTCGCCTGGTTTCCTTTGCGGTTCACTGGATCAAGGCAGAAATGCACGAATACATTCTGCGTAACTGGCGCATCGTCAAGATTGCGACTACCAAAGCCCAGCGAAAACTTTTCTTCAACCTGCGCAGCTCCAAGAAACGACTTGGTTGGCTGAACAACGAAGAAGCTGAAGCGATGGCCCAGGATCTTGGCGTAGACGCTAAAGTGGTAAGGCAGATGGAAGGCCGTATGGCATCCTATGACACCGCTTTCGATGCCGATTCAGACAGCGATGATGAGGCATCACACAAAGCACCGGCTTACTACTTAGAAGACCAGTCTTCTGATCTTGCCAGTAATGTAGAAGATAGTGAGTGGGAAGAAGTTACAAACAATAGTCTTCACGCAGCAATGTCTGAACTAGATGATCGCAGCAAGGATATCTTGAACAGTCGCTGGTTGAGTGAGAACAGAGCTACGCTGCATGAGCTGGCCGATCGCTACGGCATTTCTGCTGAAAGAATTCGCCAACTCGAAAAAAATGCGATGAACAAAATCAAAGCAAAAATGGCAGCCTAAGCAATGAACAGCAAAAAGCCGCGACCAGCTCGCGGCTTTTTTTTGAGTAGAAATTGACCTGTCCCCTTTGCTACCACTGAGCGCAAAATATCATGAGCAAATTAGTTATTATGCTGGCTGGGATCAATGGATTTCTGGCGGTGTCGCTAGGCGCATTCGCAGCACACGCGCTACGCGATAGATTAAGTCCAGAGTTGCTCAATACATTTCAGACTGGCGTGCAATATCATATATATCATGCTCTTGCCCTATTTGGCATTGGGCTAATGATGATTAATTTCCCAGCATCAAGTATTCTGCGTACCAGTGCCTATCTAATGCTCGCCGGCCTCGTATTCTTCTCCGGCAGCCTGTATCTGCTTAGTATCACGGGAATTCGCTGGTTAGGTGCAATAACACCAATAGGCGGCGTCTTCTTCCTGGTAGCATGGGCACTCATCGTTTGGTTCGCCGCAAAGCAACAGTTTCCAACTTAATACGCTAGCAATGTAATCGAAGAGTCCATAGCAGCCTGTGCCTAATTCAACATCCACAGAAAACAACAGACCCATTCGTAGCTATGTGATTCGCTCCGGACGCTTAACCGATGCGCAGCGCAAGGCAATAGAAAGCTATTGGGACAAATACGTTGTTGAGTTCAACAACGAGACTCTAGACCCGAATAGCCTTTTCGACTCACCACAGAAGCTCACTGTAGAAATCGGCTTCGGCATGGGCGACTCGCTATTGGAGATGGCCAAGCGAAGCCCTGAGCAGAACTTTCTGGGTATAGAGGTTCACCAACCCGGCGTGGGTAAGCTGCTCAATGGCATCGCCGTAAACGAGCTCACAAACCTAAAGTTAATCTGTCACGATGCTAGAGAGATACTGGAATCCGGGTTGCCCGATCATTGTATCGACAGGCTTCTATTATTTTTCCCCGACCCCTGGCACAAGAAGCGTCACAAAAAGCGGCGCCTGGTACAACCAGAGTTTATCGAGCTGCTCTTGAGGACGCTGAACAAGAAGGCAGAGCTTCATTTCGCAACAGATTGGCAGGCCTATGCAGAACATATGATGGAAGTTCTGGAGGCAAATCCCTCGCTTGAAAATGTCCTCGGCGCGCAGAACTATTGGCCAGACCCGGATAGGCCCGTTACCAAATTTGAGAAGAGGGGACAGCGCCTAGGCCATGGCGTGTGGGATCTAAGATTTAGATCTAAGGTGTAGGTCTAGGTGTAAGTATAGGTCTAAGGTATGGATCGACACTATAGCGCTAGAACCAGAGCCGATGCTCATGCTCTTTCAGCCAGCCAATGTAGTGATCACAATCTGGGCAAATAGCTTCTACCTGCTTCCAGAATCTCGACGAGTGATCCATGTGGAGCAAGTGACAGACCTCGTGAGTGATCATGTAGTCGATAATGCTATAGGGCGCCAACATAATCAGCCAATTGTACTGCAGCACTCCTGTCGACGTGCAATGGCCCCACTTGGACTTGGTTTTCCTAAGCTTAATTTCGGTGATCTTGTGTTCGACGCCAAGGTGGCGCGCCAAACCTCGTGCCCTGGGCAGAAGATATTGACTCGCCTTGTCGATAAGAAAATCTTCCACTTGAATCTTCGCCTTGGCTGGCGTTAGCTTGTGGCCCTGAATGATAAACTCATCGCCGACTACCATAATTCTCTGCTTGCGCCCTTCTTTAAATACAATAGTACGCTCTCGGGCTCGATAGAAAATCTTGGCGCTCCTCTCTATACGCAGCGTCTGCTTCTGGCGTAGGGACTCCTCAAGCAGTCGCCCCTCTATCCAGGCATGATTCGAGCTAATGAACTCCTCGACTTCGGCTCTAGACGCTCGTAAGGGGCAGCGAACAACCACTTTCTGGCTTCTGATATACAAAGCCAAGGTCTTTCGCTTGCTGCGCAGTATTTCGCACTCATAGGGTCGCTGCAGAACCTTGCTTCTGCCGCCAAAGTTTAGGGGGAGTATTTTTGACTTGCTCATAAAACTCACTTTTCAGCCGGCCTTCTGGCTATTAATCTTGATATTGCGCGTTCTGGATCGGAGACTTCACCTTCGAAGTCAGAGATAATCTGCCAGCCTGCAAATAACTGCCGTAGCTCACCAGGTTGTAAGAGATAATCTGGGTTGCTCGGCCTGCCAAACTTTTTCTGTTTCAGGTTAAAAGTCTCATAGACAATTAATCCACCAGGACGAATCGCTTCCTTTATAGCGGGGAAAAGCGGCCTGTGCAGATAGTTAAAAACCATCACCGCATCGAAGACTTTTCCAGCTAGGGGGTTTCTGCCCTCGCCTTGATCTACTTCAAAATCTACTAAGCAACACTCGCTCTGCGCCGCACTTGGACTAGCTTCTCCTAGTGCCGCCTGAATGAATTGTAGATGGGCTTCATTATTATCTGCAAATACTACCGGAACATTATGACTAACTAAAAATAATCCGTTTCTTCCTCTGCCGCAAGCTAAATCCAGTACCGAGCCTGTAATTCGAAAATCGTTGAACAAGCCAAGATTATCTATAAGGAAGGAAGCGGCTTTGGCATTTGAATGTGTCATGGATTACCGGATAATGCACTGGATAGGATGAGATAAAAAGAGCGGCTCAGATTCTTCATTAATTCTGTTCAGCACGAATCCGTCGGCTGCGTAAATTAGATCAAATTCTCACTCTTCTCAATAGCTAAAGCGATCCTATGAGATGATAGAGTTAGATTCTTCATAAGAAAACAGTGTAGAGAGGTTCAATGGCAGATTCCTCACAGAACAAAGATCGAATCTTCGCAGAGAAGATGCTCCCCGGCGACTTCATCTTCGATGATAAGGTCGCCTCCGTTTTCGAAGACATGATTAGTCGCTCCGTGCCTGGCTACAGCACCATTATCGCGATGATTGGCGTGCTGGCCGAGAAATACTGTCAGGAGCAGAGCAGAATATACGACCTCGGCTGCAGTCTTGGCGGTGCGACTTTAGCTGCCGTGGACAAAGTTAGCTGTCAAAGCTTCTCTACAATCGCTATCGACAATTCGCCCGCCATGATCGATCGACTGCAAGCCAAGCTCGATGGACTGCCCCAATTTGCTGGCAAGGTTGATTGTCGCTGTGAAGACTTGGTCGATAGCCAGATAGAGAATGCCTCCGTCGTGGTTTTGAATTTCACCCTGCAGTTCATCCCGTTATCTCAACGGGCGGTATTGCTAAGCAAAATCTATGAAGGGATGAAGCCCGGCGGCATACTCATTGTCTCCGAGAAGATCCGCTTTCCCGATGAGAAACTCAATCAATTATTCATCGAGATGTATCATAGCTTTAAGGAAACAATGGGATACAGCAAACTGGAGATCAGCCAGAAGCGATCGGCATTAGAGAAGGTCTTACTCCCAGAGACTCTGAAAATACATCGCGATCGGCTGCAGTCCACCGGGTTCCAGTCTGTAGATGTCTGGTTTCAGTGCTTTAATTTTGCCTCCATGGTTGCCTTTAAATAGAGCCTTATGAACCTGAAGCCATTACAGGAGTTGATTGAATCTACATCGCTGGAGGCATTGCGCCCTTTCACCGAAGATGAGTTCCTGGACAGTATCAGCCATGGCGATTTTCCGAAATGGCGCAAATTACTATCCGAGCTACCCGCTATCCAACCGGGCTCTGTAGAATTTGCTAGCAAAGTTCGCATAGGCACTGCGGCCGATGCCAGCAAGGAGATTCTAAAGCAGCTGCATGAACAACTGATTGAGTTCATCCCCTGGCGCAAGGGTCCCTTTGAACTCTTCGGCATCGATGTGAATACGGAGTGGCAGTCCAACCTGAAATGGGACCGCCTCATCAATGACATCTCGCCACTCGAATCGCGTCGCGTTTTAGATGTGGGTAGTGGCAACGGTTACTATGGATTCCGCATGTTGGAAGAGGGAGCCCAAATGGTGTTGGGTATAGATCCGCACATTGCCTATGTCGCGCAATTTTGGTTACTGAGACACTTCACTACGAAGTCCCCAATTTTCGTCCTGCCTCTTACTCTGGAACAGCTGCCGCAAACACTCAATTATTTCGACACTGTGTTCTCTATGGGTGTGATCTACCACCGGCGCTCCCCCATCGACCATATTCTGGAGCTTAAGAGCTGTCTGAGACCCGGAGGCGAACTGGTAATCGAATCGATCTGCGTCGACGGTATAGCCGGTTACTGCCTAACACCTGAGAAGAAATATGCACGCATGGGCAACGTATGGTTCGTGCCGAGTATCGCTACTCTGGTTCAATGGCTCTCTCGCTGCGGAATGGTCGATATCGAAATTATCGATGAGTCCATCACCACACTCGAAGAACAACGAAAAACCGAATGGATGCCCTATGACTCCCTCGAAGACGCACTAGACAAAGACGATTCGCAACTAACTATAGAAGGTCTGCCCGCACCAAAGCGGGTTGTCATAAAGGCGACACGACCCTAGCAGTCTTTTTGAAATAACGGGCTTCGTGATTTATACAGATTTGCTCAAGTCTTCTAGCCAACTGGAAGGGGTCAAGAATCGCTTTTTCTGATGGAACAATTAGTAAAAAATATTGCTCTAGCAGTGACACATGCCCCTTGAAAACAAACAGCTCAGCTCAATTCGGCGAATTTTTAGTCCTTCAAGCTCAACACAGTTGACGAGCCAAGCCAATTACGTTAACTATACGGCTGCCCTCGGCTAGAGGGTCAGCTCTAGTTCTATCCCTGATTTAAAAAGAGAATAATAAGATGGCCAGACCACTGAGAATCGAATACCCAGATGCTGTTTATCACGTATCCAATCGCGGCCTCGACAAGCAGCGAGTATTTCCCTCTGCTAAATATTATGAGGCTTTTCTAGAGGGTCTGGGCGAGACCTGCTCGCGTCTCAATGTAGAAGTACATGCCTACTGCCTGCTAAAGGACGGCTATCATCTCGTGGTGAAGACGCCAGAGGCAAACCTTAGCAGGTTCATGCGTCAGATTGACGGACTCTATACGCAGCAGTATCAGAAGATGAAGGGTAGCGATGGCTCTCTGTTCAGGGGCCGCTATAAGGCCGTACTCATTCAGGCCGAAAAGTACCTGCTTCCCCTATCCTGCTTTATTCACACTAAGGTAAAGGCCTCGGAGCTAAATAGTTATCCTTGGTCTAGCTATACGAGTTTTACACGCAAGGCCAAGCCGCCGGCCTGGTTCAATCGGGACGACACACTGAAACAACTGCGCACAGCAGCCGCGAAGCGCCCTGCTGCTTATAAGAAACTCGTCGCACAGGGTGCAAGCGAAGAGCTTGCCCATTTTTACGGCAAGAAGAATCTATCTTCTGTGCTGGGCGATGATAAGTTCCGTAAAGCTGCACAGAAAAAGAAATCTGCTACTTCCGCCCGCGGTGTTTCTCGAGGTGCCAATGCCAAGTGGAGACCATCCTGTAAGCAGATCATCACCGCTGTCGCAAAGGAGTTTAAAGTGTCCGAGGTGACCATCTATAAAGCAGCGCGCGGCCCAGGGTCAAAGAATGTGCCCCGCTGGGTGGCTATGTATCTGTGTCAGGAGCTTTCTGCAGTAACACTGCAGGCCATCGCCAAGCTGTTCAAGCTGAAGCGCTATGGCACCGTTTCTACTACGGTGGGTAAATTGAAGAAAGAATTAGCGGCAGATAAGAAGCTGCTCGCCAGTACGGAGAAGCTGACAAAGCGATTGAGCAAAGGAAAATAGCCTAGCACCCAAATCGCAGGCAACAAAAAGCCGGAGTTTTCTGAACAAAATTCCGGCTTTCTGATTCTGGGAATAATAAACTTATCCCCAGAAAGATTTACTTGATCTTCGCTTCTTTGTAGACCACATGCTTACGAACAACTGGATCAAACTTCATGATCTCCATCTTGTCCGGCATGGTGCGCTTGTTCTTGTCTGTGGTGTAGTAGTGGCCAGTCTTGGCACTTGAAACTAGCTTAATCTTATCTCTCATAATCGTTGCCTGTTTATTGCTGACTAGGTCAGCACGCGCTTATACGCGAATTCCATTATTTCGAATATCCGCCAATACTGCGTCTATGCCATTCTTATCGATGATACGCATACCCTTGGTAGACAAACGCAGCTTTACGAAGCGCTTCTCAGACTCTACCCAAAAACGATGGGAATGGATATTTGGCGAAAATCGACGTCGTGTCTTGTTATTCGCGTGAGAAACATTGTTTCCTGTAACTGGTTTCTTGCCAGTTACCATACAAACCCTGGACATGTTGCAGCCTCGTGTCAGTTAACTAAATACTTGTCGAATGTGGCTATTTTCGAGTCTTCGCCTCAAAAGAGGATCAAGCTCAAAAAAGAGCTGCGTTTTATACCAGAACGACCTTCCGATAGCAAGATAATAGAGGATTCTAGGCCTTAGCGAGCCTTGGGTAAGCCCAGCAAATAGATAGAAAAAGGCGTCCCCGAGCTGAAGCCCCTCTGCAAGAGCCCGCAGCCGCGGCCTTGTTGCACATTAACAATTAGGGCCAATGCCGTGAGTGACGAATGGAGAGCGACTGTAGTCGAGGACATCCCTGCTTCTGGCCAGCCCGAAGTAGACTCACTATCTTACAGCAATCCCCGCTCAGCGAAGGACACCACCATCGAGTTACCGATAACGAGATGGTCTAGAACACGCACATCGATAGTCTGCAAGGCGAGTCGCAGCTTGTTCGTGATGGCTATACCAGCCTGGCTTGGCTCGGCCACTCCCGAGGGGTGATTGTCTGCAAGAATCACCGCTGCCGCATTGTGGTGTAAAAAGCGTTTCACGACCTCTTCAGGGTAGACGGCTACCCCATCTTTGGTGCCGCGAAAAAGCTCCCCTAGTTTAACCACGTGATGTTGATTGTTTAGAAAGAGGCAGCTAAAAATCTCGCTCTGGCAGTCTCTAAACTTGGCTCGCAGATAGTCCCGAGTTGCTGCAGAGCTGGTTAGAATATCCTTCGCTTTTATGTCTTCCAGCATATGCCGCTGTGCTAGCTCCTTCATAGCAACGAATCGAGCGGCCTTAGCGGCTCCGATATCGGGGTTCTCGGTAAGACTGCCCCCCTCTGTGGCCATCAGGCCAATCAAGCCGCTACAGCGACTCAGGAGGTCTCTGGCAATATCCAATGAGGTCTTGCCCTGGGTGCCAGTTTGGAGAAGACCGCGAGCAGCTCAGCATCAGACAGGCTGGCAGCGCCCTGATGCAGTAACTTTTCTCTCGGCCGCTTCCCCAGTGGCCAAGCAGCCATACTCATTAGCCAGATTCCTGGTCTAGGTGCCATCGATGGCGAATTTCTTTGCCTGCCATTAAATAATAGACGGCATGAGTGAAAAGCGTTAATTTGCCGCCAAATTGATTAACGGGAAACTAGCTGCTAGTCTCTGTTTTCCTTGAACCTCCTAGTTTTGTTGGGCCTCCATGTTAAGTCTTACTAACAAACGTATCTTACTCGGTATTACGGGCGGCATCGCAGCCTACAAATGCGCGGAACTAACTCGCCTGCTAATCAAAGCCGGTGCCGAGGTTAGAGTGGCCATGACAAAGGCCGCGACAGAGTTCATTACGCCATTAACGATGCAGGCGCTCTCTGGCCAGCGCGTTCATCTAGACCTTCTGGATATCGATGCCGAAGCCGCCATGGGCCATATTGAATTGGCGCGTTGGGCCGACCTGGTCCTCATAGCACCCGCCACCGCCGATTTCATTGCGCGCATTAGCCATGGTCAGGCCAACGATATTCTCTCGACAATGGTACTTGCCACGTCGGCAAAGATCGCAGTAGCACCGGCGATGAATCAGGCGATGTGGGCAGACGACAGTACAATGACAAATCTGAATACCTTGGTCGATAGGGGCTACCATATCTTTGGTCCGGCGGAAGGTGAGCAGGCCTGTGGTGATGTAGGACCGGGGCGCATGTTAGAACCAGCTCAACTTCTAGAGCTAAGTTCTAGCCTATTTGAGACCGGCCTACTCGCTGGGAAAAATATCGTAATCACCGGCGGGCCGACTCGCGAAGCTATCGATCCAGTGCGCTTCATAAGCAACCACAGCTCCGGCAAGATGGCCTACGCCCTAGCAGCCGAGGCAGTCGCCGCCGGAGCAAAAGTCACCCTTATTAGTGGCCCGGTATATTTAGCCACGCCCGATAGTGCGCATCGAATCGATGTGGTCAGTGCAGCCCAGATGTTAGACGCCACTCTCAAGCACATGAGCAATTGTGATGTCTTTATTGGCGTTGCCGCAGTGGCCGACTACAGGCCGGCCGAGGTCGAAGCCCAAAAGATTAAGAAGTCCGATGAGCAGATGCAACTCACGCTAATTAAGAATCCAGACATTATAAGTGAAGTAGCCAAGCTAGATCGCAAGCCATTTATTGTAGGCTTCGCTGCGGAAACAAACGACATCGTCAGTAATGGAAAAGACAAATTGACGCGAAAGAATCTCGACATGTTATTCGCAAATAATGCGACTGACACTTTTAATAGCGATTCTATATCGGTAACAGCACTTACAAAAACGAGCGAGTCCGAGCTTAGTGCTGGAAACAAGAATGTGGTTGCAAGAAACATGCTGCAGATCATTGCTACGGCCTTAGGCGCAAGATAGTTAATCAAACATAACTAATAATAGATAATTAAAAATAGTTACTACTACTCTGTCTATCTATTGGCGGCGAACATGACCCTAGTTGCAAACCAGGCTGCTGGAAATACAAAATGAGTTTAAAGCTTTACTACGCAGCGCAGATAAGGATTTAGAAATAGGCTTTTAGGACGCTATAAAGAGCTAATAGCTGAAGCATGCAGACTGCCTCTAAGGCGCAGTACATGCTCACGGACCGAATAGACATGTCACTATTATTAAGCAACGCCAAGAACATCGCCAAGGTACTTACCGAGTCGCTGCCCTATATACAGAAATTTACGGGCCGCACCGTAGTGGTTAAGTATGGCGGTAATGCCATGGTCGACGAGGCACTGAAGCAGAGCTTTGCCCGCGATATCGTGCTGATGAAGCTGGTTGGCATCAATCCAATCGTCGTCCATGGCGGTGGACCCCAGATCGGAAGCCTTCTTGAGCGGCTGAACATTGAATCCAGCTTCATCGACGGATTGCGGGTTACTGACGATCAGACCATGGACGTGGTTGAGATGGTGCTAGGCGGACTAGTCAATAAGCAGATCGTAGCGCTACTGAATAAGAACCAGGGCAAAGCCGTCGGTATCAGCGGCAAAGACGGAAATCTGATTAGCGCGCGAAAACTGAAGATAAAGCGCAAAGGCTCTGCGGCGTCGGACGAAGGCATAGATATCGGCCAGGTTGGCGAGGTCGTCAGCATCAATACCAAGATTCTCGACGTGATGAAGGATAGCGACTTCATTCCTGTAATTGCGCCAATTGGTGCCGACAGCGATGGCGTCACCTTTAATATTAACGCCGATTCGGTGGCAGGAGAGATTGCCAGTGTTCTCGGTGCAGAGAAATTGATTCTGTTGACGAATATAGCGGGTGTACAGGACAAGAAAGGAAATGTGCTAACCGGCCTCAGCATTAAGCAAGTTGATAAGCTTATTGCCGATAAAACTATACAGGGAGGAATGCTGCCCAAAGTTGAGTGCGCCCTAAACGCCGTAAAGAATGGCGTTCGCAGCGCTACGATAGTGGACGGTAGAGTAGAACACGCGGTACTCCTAGAGATTTTTACAGATGAAGGGGTCGGCACACTTATTTCCAAGAGCCCATTGGATAAGAACTAGCCAGGCAATAAAGAAGACATGGATAAATCCAACAAAGTTTCTCGGAAAGATCAGATCCTGCAGGCGCTAGCGCGCATGCTGGAATCGGCGCCGGGCGAGCGTATTACTACCGCCGCTCTAGCCAGAGAGGTCGGCGTCTCTGAGGCAGCCCTGTACCGACACTTTCCCAGTAAGGCGAGAATGTTCGAAGGGCTTATCAAGTTTATCGAAGATACGCTATTTGCTCGAATCTCAAGAATCGTCAATGAGGAAGATAACGCAGAGATTCGTTGCCAGAATATTCTTCTGCTACTACTTACCTTCTGTGATAAAAATCCGGGGATGACCCGCCTGCTAACCGGAGACGCGCTTGCCGGTGAGACAGAGAGGCTACGGGAACGTATTGCACAATTCTTCAATCGTCTGGAAGCTCAGCTCAAGCAAGTCTTGCGAGAAGCGCAGATCAGAGAGAATCTAAAAACGACTATCTCTCCCACCATTCTGGCAAATCTATTACTCGCCTCATGCGAAGGGAGATTGATGCAGTTCGTGCGTAGCGAGTTTAAGGTATCCCCATTAGACAATTGGGAGGCCCAGTGGGACTTTTTAAGCAAAAGCTTATTAGAACCCTATACCGTCAGCCCCGAAGCCGAATCGGTTAACTAGATAGCTCTAGGCTGAGATCCCAAACTCTTCTCGATAAGCCACAACCGCATCTAGATACGTCTGCAACTTGTCGTTTTCGCTGGCCATTAAATAATCCACGATATTCTGCAGGCTTATTATACTAACAACCTTTATTCGGTAACTCTGCTCGATCTCTTGAATCGCAGAAAGTTCACCCGTTCCTTTCTCCTGCCTATCCATAGCAACGGCGATACCATTTAATTTTGCGCGATTGTCGCTGATGATCTCAGCCGCTTCGCGCACAGCAGTGCCGGCAGTAATAACATCATCGACGATTAGAACATTGCCACTAAGCTCCGCGCCGACTATAGACCCGCCCTCGCCATGGGCCTTCGCTTCCTTGCGATTAAAACAATAAGGCTTATTCATCTGGTGATTATTTGCCAGGGCCATCGCTGTAGCTGTAGCTAGGGGTATGCCCTTATAGGCTGGCCCGAACAGAACGTCGTAATCGATGCCGGAGGCTACGATCGAAGCGGCATAGCACTCTGCGAGGAAAGAAAGCTTCTCACCCGTATTGAACAGTCCAGCATTGAAAAAGTACGGGCTGACTCTTTCCGATTTAAGAGTAAATTCACCGAAACGTAGAATCTCATTCTCAATAACGAAGTTTAGAAAGTCTTTTTGAAAATCTTGCATCGTATCCTCGTGTCCCCGAATCGTTGCTCAGCTGTGATGTCAGATAAGCGCCTGTTTCTGCTTTTCTACTAATTCTTTTATGCCGCTATTACCTAGCGCAAGCATCTCAAGTAATTGATCGTGACTGAAGTCACCATCTTCACCGGTGCCTTGTACTTCGATAAACCCGCCCGACTCCGTCATAACGATATTCATATCAGTCTCTGCATTGGAGTCTTCGTCGTAGTCGAGATCAAGCACTGCATGTCCTTGAAAGATACCAACAGACACCGAGGCAATTAACTGCTTGGCCGGATTACTACTTACCATCTTATTGGCGATCATGTGATTGATCGCATCCATCATCGCAACACAGCCACCGGTGATAGAAGCGGTTCGAGTTCCGCCATCGGCTTGAATCACGTCGCAATCTACCTTGATCGTGTGCTCGCCCAGCTGAGTTAGATCTATCGCCGCCCGCAATGAACGACCTATGAGACGCTGAATCTCCAGGCTTCGCCCCGACTGCTTGCCCCTAGCGGCCTCTCTATCCATACGGGTGTTCGTGGAGCGCGGCAGCATGCCGTATTCCGCAGTAATCCACCCCTTGCCGCTGCCTTTTAGAAAGCGTGGAACCGAAGTTTCAACGCTGGCATTACATAGCACCTTTGTGTCACCAAACTCGACAAGCACCGAACCCTCTGCATGTTTGGTGTAGTTTCTGCTAATGGAGATATCGCGCAACTGGTCTGCGCCTCGAAGGCTTGGTCTTTTGAGTTCAGTCATAATTTTCCTGTGGATTATTGTCTGCAAGCGCATGACTTGCCGCGGACAAATTATCCTAGATATTGATTGTTATAGCGAGCTGCAACCGCTGCGGGCACAAAGACCCTGGGAAATACAATGTACACTGTGATTACGACGCGATTAGGTTAAAATGTGGCCTGCCAGATACGGCTTCAGTAATTGGACAATAGACTATGACATTAAGTATGACTGCCTTCTCCCGGCAGCAGCAAGAACAGGAATGGGGTTCGCTGACTTGGGAGATTCGTTCTGTGAATCATCGCTACCTCGAAGCCAATGTGCGCCTACCCGAGTCATTTCGGGCGTTGGAGAACGCCGTTCGTGAGGCGGTGCGTAAACGACTCACCCGCGGCAAGGTGGAGTGTCAGCTTCGCTTTCAGTCCGAGGCGAGCGTCTCCACCGAGCTACATCTGAACAGGCCATTGATTCAACAACTGGTTCAGGCAAACGTGGAAATTGAGCAGATTACTGGCACATCATCGAGCCTGAGCAATATGGAAGTTCTGCGCTGGCCCGGTGTCATCGAAGAGCAAGACTTCGATAGAACGTCTATCGAGGAGCACGCCCTCACGCTATTCACCGCCGCATTAGACGATCTGGTGGCTACCAGAGAGAGAGAAGGCGCGGAGCTTCAGGGCTTTATCACACAGCGTATCGATTCTATACGTGAGATCGTGGTCAGTGTCCGCGAGAAGATGCCCGAAATTTTAGCGAAGCAGAAAAAAGCACTGCTCGGTCGCCTGCACGACCTTCAGGCCGAACTCGAACCTACAAGGCTGGAACAAGAGGTATCGCTACTCGCGCAGAAAGCCGATGTGGAAGAAGAGCTGGATCGCCTCGATTCACACCTAAACGAGGTTGCACGAGTCTTGAATGCGAAAGGTCAGAAGGGCCGACGTCTCGATTTCCTCATGCAGGAGCTCAATCGCGAGGCAAATACGCTGTCCTCTAAATCTATTGTTGTCGAAACCACACTAAGTGCGGTTGAATTGAAGGTGTTGATTGAGCAAATGCGTGAACAGATTCAAAATATCGAGTAAGCGCTAACAAAAAACAAATATCAAGGACGTAGTTTCATGTCGAAAGGCACTCTTTTCATCGTGACCGCACCCTCCGGTGCTGGCAAAACCAGCCTGGTCAAAGCATTGATCGGGCGCGAACAAAACATACGTGCCTCGGTGTCTCATACGACTCGCGCCAAGCGTCCAGGCGAAGAAGGCGGGGTAAACTACTATTTCGTCGATAAGGCCGAATTCATAGATATGCTGCAAAAGGGCAGTTTCTTCGAGAGCGCAGAAGTCTATGGCAATTACTACGGCACCTCCCAGATATGGGTAAATGAGCAGCTAGATGCGGGTCTTGATGTAATACTCGAGATAGACTGGCAGGGTGCTGTTCAGGTGCGTAATCTCGATTCGAATGCCTGCTCCATCTTTATCTTGCCACCCTCGCTGGAAACACTTAAGACGCGTTTGCTCGATCGCGCACAGGATGATACCGAGACTATTGAGAAGCGCATGAAGCAGGCAGTTGCCGAGATTTCTCATGTCGCCGAGTCGGATTTCGTCGTCATCAATGACGACTTTGACACGGCGCTGGAGGACCTTGCGGCCATCGTTAGGTCCTACAGACTGACAATTAAATATCAGGAAAAGAAGCAGTCGGCCCTACTCGATAGCCTATCCCGGGCTATTAATTCCGAATAACCTATTCTTAGGCTCCCAGGCGACCAAGAATTGTATGCATTCTCAGTCAGAATTCAGTAGAATCCTTGGTCCTCGTTAAATATGCTTCTTTGAGCTAGGTGCCCTCGGCCGAAATCGCTTGTGTTCGGGCAGGTCGGCACCATAAAACATTAAGAACACTAAGGGTTAGGTATGGCTAGAATCACTGTTGAAGATTGTTTGGAAAATGTTGATAACCGCTTTGAGCTGGTCATGGTCTCCAGCAAACGCTCGCGACAGATTCAGACCGGCGGCAAAGACCCGTTAGTTTCCGTCGACAACGACAAGCCTACCGTACTCGCGCTGAGAGAAATCGCCGAAGGCCTGATAGACGCCAGTATCCTAATTGCCAAGCCACCCAGCATGGAACTAGAGGAACCGGCCGAAGAGGCTAGTGAAGAAACTCCAGAAGTTGCAGCTGAGGCCGGCGAAGCTAGCGAAACCGCTGCAGGCGAAGAGGCCCCCGAGCCAGCAGATACGGAAAAGCCTGCCGAAGACGCATAACCCCCTACTTAGCGACCCAGGAGTCGAGTCTTGCAGGTCCCAATGATAGACAACATCGACTCTTTAGCCTCAGGCCTTACTAGCTATCTAGAGAGGGATCAGGTTAACAACGTGCGTCGCGCCTATCACTATGCGGAACAAGCCCATGAGGGTCAGTTCCGCCGTGGTGGCGACCCCTACGTCAGCCACCCCCTGGCCGTAGCCGGTATTCTCAGCGAAATGCACATGGATCATCAGAGTCTGATGGCCGCAATGCTACATGACGTAATCGAAGATACAGGCATTACCAAGACTGCCATCAAGACACAATTTGGTAACTCAGTCGCCGACCTGGTTGATGGTGTCAGCAAGCTCAACAAGATCACCTTCAGCAGTCGCGCCGAGGCACAGGCAGAGAACTTTCAGAAAATGGCCATGGCCATGGCGAAGGACCTCCGTGTGATCTTGGTGAAGATCGCGGACCGCCTGCACAATATGCGCACACTGGATGTTCTTGCGCCAGACAAGCGCCGACGCATCGCTCGAGAAACCCTCGACATCTATGCGCCCATCGCCAACAGGCTGGGGATGAATACCGTTAGAGTGGAATTTGAAGAGCTAGGCTTCGCCGCTCTCTATCCGATGCGTGCCCGTCGTATTTCGGCAGCGGTAAAAAGCATACGCGGCAACAGAAAAGAAATTCTTTCCAAGATCGAGACTTCAATCTCAGCCTGCCTCGAACGCGAAAGCCTGCCAGGTCGTTGCGCCGGTCGGGAGAAACATCTCTATAGCATCTATGAAAAAATGCGTAGCAAGCGCAAATCTTTCTCCGAGATCATGGACGTTTACGCGTTTCGAATCGTGGTCGATCGAGTCGATACTTGCTACCGAGTTCTCGGGGCCGTGCACAGTTTGTACAAACCAGTTCCCGGTCGCTTCAAAGACTATATTGCTATTCCCAAAGCCAATGGTTATCAATCTTTGCATACCACTCTTTTCGGTATGCACGGCGTGCCTATCGAAATTCAGATTCGCACGGAAGAGATGGAAGCCATGGCGAACAATGGTATCGCTGCGCACTGGTTATATAAGTCCAGCGAAGATCTACCCAATAATCCACATGTTCGAGCGCGAGAATGGGTTAACGGCCTGCTAGACATGCAGAAGAATGCTGGTAATTCACTAGAGTTTATCGAAAACGTTAAGATCGATTTGTTTCCCGATGAGATCTATGTTTTTACACCGAAAGGCACAATTTTCGAGCTGCCCGCCGGATCAACCGCTGTAGACTTCGCCTATGCGATTCATACCGATGTAGGTAACTCCTGTGTTGCCTGCCGTATAAGCCGCCGCCTCGCTCCGCTGAGCGAGCCATTGCAGAGTGGTCAGACCGTAGAAATAATCACCGCCCCGGGAACACAGCCTAACCCTGCCTGGTTGAGTTTTGTTATTACTGGCAAGGCGCGCAGTAATATTCGTCACTACCTGAAGAATCAGAAGCAATCAGAGTCAGTAGCTCTTGGCAGGCGCCTGCTTAATAAGGCCTTAGCCGGCTTCGGCAACCAGTTGAATAGCATCCCGCAGGCGAATATTGATGGGGTCTTACAGCAGACCAACCTGAAATTCATGGATCAATTGTTAGAAGAAATTGGCCTGGGCAACCGCATGTCTTATATGGTTGCGCAGCGGCTAACCGCACAGAGTAATATTTCGACCGACGATGCACAGAAAGAATCAGACAAACAGGGTTCTCTCGATATTCGCGGATCCGAGGGCATGGTGATGAATTATGCCAAGTGCTGTCATCCGATTCCTGGCGATCCGATCGTCGGCCATATCAGCTCCGGTCGCGGCATGGTGATTCACACAGACGATTGCAATAATATTGCCGACATTCGCGACAACCCGGAGAAATGTGTATCGGTTCGATGGGATCCTGACGTTGAGGGTGAGTTCTCTGTTGAACTTCGCGTCGAGTTAGAAAATCAACGCGGCATCATAGCAACTCTCGCCACAACGATTACCGGCACAGAGGCAAACATAGAAAAGATTTCTACCGTCGAGAGAGATGCCCGATTCAGTATAGTGAATCTCTCGTTGAATGTGCACAACCGCGTGCATCTGGCGCGAGTCATGAAGCGCGTTCGACTCATCAAGCCTGTTGCGAAGGTAACACGAGTTAAGAGCCGCAAGGTACGCAAGACAATCAAGAACATCGTTGGTAGCCACTAGCAAATATCACTGGATAAACTCATGACAAAACTCGAACAAGTCCATTCCGATTCAGCGCCACAGGCGATCGGGCCCTACTCGCAAGCTATTAAGGCTGGCTCTATGGTTTTCCTGTCGGGACAGATTCCCTTGAACCCGGAAACTATGGAACTGGTAAGCGGCGACGTCGCTGCGCAGACCCACCAAGTCTTCAAGAGCCTAATCGCTGTCGCCAAAGCCGCCGGCGGTAGCCTGGCAAACGCCGTTAAGCTAACTATCTACCTGACCGATCTTGGAGACTTTGCTGTAGTGAATGAGATCATGGCTGACTATTTCAACGAGCCCTACCCTGCTCGCGCGACAATTCAGGTGAGCGCACTGCCCAAGGGATCAGCCGTAGAGATCGACGCCGTCCTCGCACTCTAGAAATCTAATCGCGCTGTGGTCAGCCTATCTAGGCGCATTCGTAGCACTACTGTATAAAAACACATATACTTTGTTCTGGCCAGCCTAGGCGGCTTGGACTAAGTCACCCTAGCCACTCTCGAGCAATCTCGCCAATGCTCTGAGCGCTACTGGACCCTATGCATCTGTGAATGCTGCCAGCCAACAACTAGATAAGATTCTTGTCACACGCTTGAAAGGCGTTGGCGCTGCTCTTGAAAAGAAGCTCAACTCCATTGGCATTGCCAGTCTGCAGGATCTGCTGTTTCATCTCCCTTTTCGTTATGAAGACAGAAGCCGTGTCGCGGCGATTGGCTCAATTGCCGCGGGTGACACCGTTCAGGTACAGGGCGAGGTGCTGAACGCAGATATTCAATTCGGCAGGCGTCGCAGCCTGCGCTGCACAATCAAAGACAATAGCGGATTCCTCACCCTTCGCTTCTTCCATTTTAGTAATGCACAAAAAAATTCACTGGCCGTCGGGAACCAGATCCGCTGCTATGGTGAAGTGCGACGGGGCAGATCGGGGCTGGAGATATTTCACCCCGAATATAGAGTCGTGCGTGATAACGAAGAAGTCGTTGTCGACGACTGTCTTACTGCTATCTATCCAGCCACAGAGGGCTTGGGTCAAGCTAGATTGCGTAGCATAGCTAATCAGGCTTTGGCGTATCTCCCTGCACAGGAGAATGCACAGCAGCTAGAAGGTTCTGCGCTGCAAGAATTCCTTCCACCACAGATCATTCAGAAATTTCATCTTCACCCCCTAATCGATGCAATAAGACTGATTCATCGACCACCGCTTGAGACTCCCTTGAGTTGGTTAAGCGAAGGCAAAAACCCCGGCCAGCATCGGCTTTCATTCGAAGAGTTGCTTGCACATCGATTATGCATGCGCCGCTTCAAGTCTGACTCGCAGCAACAGCCGGCGCCGAAGTTTGGTGATTCACCCGAGCTGCTAAGGAGCTTTCTAGTTCAACTACCCTTCACTCTGACAAATGGCCAGCAGCGCGCCTATAAAGAGATCAGCGAGGATCTAGCGCGGGCCTGTCCTATGCTGCGCCTCTTGCAGGGGGATGTAGGCTCCGGCAAGACTGTCGTAGCAGCACTTTCAGCTCTGCAGGCAATCGCCGCTGGATATCAAGTAGCGCTGATGGCTCCCACTGAGCTACTGGCAGAACAGCACTATGCAAATTTCTGTCAATGGTTCGAGCCACTAGATATTAACGTGGGTTGGCTAAGCGGAAAAACCAAAGGAAAACATCGTGTAGAACAACTCGGCTCAGTAGCCGACGGCAGCTGCCAGCTGCTGGTAGGAACCCATGCCCTGTTTCAAGATGAAGTGATCTATAAGAAGCTTGGATTGATCATCATCGACGAGCAACATCGCTTCGGTGTGCACCAACGACTCGCCCTGCGTGAGAAGGCAAACCAGCATGCCTTAAATCCACATCAGCTGGTGATGACGGCGACACCGATACCGCGAACACTGGCCATGAGCGCCTATGCGGATCTGGACAACTCAATTATCGACGAACTACCACCCGGGCGAATCCCCGTTAACACCGCCATCATTTCCAACGATCGCCGCGACCAGGTTATGCAGCGCATCGAACAGGCCTGTAAAGAAAACAGTCAGGCCTACTGGGTTTGCACGCTAATCGAGGAAAGCGAGGCTCTGGAATGTCAGGCCGCCGAAGTGACAGCGGAGCAACTCGCGCAACAACTCCCGGAAATAAAAGTTGGGCTTATTCATGGCCGCATGAAGCCTCAGGAGAAAGCCCAGATCATGCAGCGATTCAAACAGGGCGACTTCCAGCTACTAGTCGCGACAACCGTAATCGAAGTTGGGGTCGATGTGCCGAATGCCAGTCTAATGGTTATCGAGAACCCTGAACGACTTGGTCTAGCTCAGCTACATCAACTCAGGGGTCGTGTCGGGCGTAGCTCAACTCACAGTCACTGTATTTTGTTATACCAGACCCCACTTTCTAACTCCGGCAAGCAACGCCTGTCGGTGATGCGCGAAAGCACCGATGGCTTCTATATCGCGGAAAAAGATCTCGAACTGCGCGGGCCAGGGCAGGTCTTAGGCACACAGCAGACGGGCTTGATGAGCTTTAGAGTAGCCGACATCAGTCGCGATGCCGATCTATTGGATCAGGTCAAAGAGGCTTCCGAGATTGTATTGGAACAATATCCTGAGATCGTCGATCCTCTAATTCAGCGCTGGTTAGGTGATAATGTGAACTATGCGAACGTCTAGCCTGGCAAGCTATTGATCACACTACCCAGCAGTGAATTCTCGCTTTTACTCAAAGGCTAAAGTCTTTTATGCTAGCGGCTCAATCAATAGACGGCAGCCGAGCATTAACGTCTCTCAGCACATGGAATCTGTCAGAAAAATTCGCGCAAGAGTAATTGCACAGTTTCGATCTCGATTTCCGGAGCTGTATTCCAAATTACCAGCATACGCTGAATTAACTCGCGCCAATAAGCCCATTGGCATTTACCTGCTGCTTTGGCCTACCCTCTGCGCCTTGTGGATTGCTGAAGAGGGATTCCCCCGTTTTTCACTGCTGGTAATTTTTGTGCTTGGTACAGCCTTCATGCGTTCGGCCGGCTGCTGTGTGAATGACTTTGCCGATTATAAGATCGATGGAAATGTCTTAAGAACCGAGGGGCGACCCCTGGCAACGGGCACCTTGACGAGAAAAGACGCCTTCCTTTGCTTCGCTGTTCTCTGCCTCATAAGCTTTGGCCTGGTACTGCTCACTAATGAAAGAACAATCATCCTGTCTTTCGCGGCTGTAGCATTAGCGGCCGTATACCCATTCATGAAGCGTTTCACGAATCTGCCACAGCTAGTCTTGGGCGTTGCCTTTTCTTGGGGAATATTGATGGCCTTCTCGGCGGCGACAGGAGACGTACCGCAATCTGCCTATCTTCTCTTCGTCGCAAACTGCCTGTGGATAGTAGCCTACGACACACAATACGCCATGGTAGACAGAGAGTTCGATATAGAAATAGGAGTCAAGTCTACCGCGATACTATTTGGTGATGCCGACAAGGTAATCATCGGCAGCCTTCAGGCCATGTTTATTTTGACAATGATTCTTGCGGGCCGGCAGTTTGAGTTGGGGTCTCTCTATTATATTTCCCTGATCATAGCGAGCGGCCTGCTGGCCTATCAGCAATACCTAATCAGGGATAGGCTGCCGGGGCCTTGTTTCAAAGCGTTTCTAAATAACAACTGGGTAGGTGCGGTAATCTTTGTAGGAGTGATGCTCAGTTACATCTAACGCCTTTGCAAACCAGCTTCACTCTGCAAGCAGAAGCTGGTCCGCAACAAACGGACAGCACTTACACGAACGCCTGGATTCCTGTTTGTGCTCTACCAAGAATTAGCGCATGAATGTCCTGCGTGCCCTCATAGGTATTCACCACTTCCAGGTTCTGACAGTGACGCATGATTGGAAAGTCATCGGAGATGCCGTTTCCGCCAAGCATGTCCCTGGCCTCTCTCGCAGCATCTAAAGCCTTTAGGCAAGAGTTGCGCTTCAGCAGGGAAATAAGCGGCGGAGCTAACTTGCCCTGATCTTTCAACCTGCAGGCCTGCAGACAACCTTGCAGCCCAAGAGAGATATCGGTCTGCATAATAGCTAACTTCTTCTGTATCAATTGATTCGCCGCCAGCGGTCGGCCGAATTGTTTTCTATCCAGCGTGTATTGCAGCGCCGTGTGCCAGCAAGTCTCTGCCGCGCCTAACGCGCCCCAAGCGATACCGAGTCTTGCCGAGTTAAGGCAGCTAAAAGGACCTGCAAGGCCTTTCGCATGAGGCAGCTTATTCTCTTCCGGCACGAACACTTCATCCATGACGATCTCGCCCGTGATTGAGGCGCGCAATGCCAACTTGCCCTCGATCTTGGGCGCACTCAGCCCCTTCATCCCCTTATCGAGAATGAAGCCGCGTATAGTGCCACTATCGTCCTTGGCCCATACGATGAAGACATCGGCGATAGGTGAGTTGCTAATCCAGTTCTTTGCGCCCGTTAGTGAGTAACCCCCATCGACGGACTTCGCCCGGGTAATCATGCCACCCGGGTCAGAACCATAATCAGGCTCGGTTAGGCCGAAACAGCCAATATATTCACCGCTAGCCAATTTTGGCAGGTACTTCTGCTTCTGTTCTTCAGAGCCAAATGTATTAATTGGGTGCATTACCAGGCTCGACTGGACGCTCATCATCGATCGATAGCCAGAATCGACTGCCTCGACTTCACGCGCCATCAGGCCGTAGCACACATAGTTCACACCGGCACAGTCATAGCCTTCAATAGTGGATCCCAGTAGCCCGAGAGCTCCCATTTCACGAAAGATCTCCGGATCGGTTTCCTCTTTACGATAGGCATCGCGCACCCTTGGCAATAACTTCTCTTGGGCGTATTGCTTGGCAGTATCTCGAACAAGACGCTCCTCTTCCGATAACTGCTCTTCCATTAAGAATGGGTCCTGCCAATTGAATGGCACATTGTCCGATCTGACAGACATAGCTTTCTCCTAGTTAACTCAGGCAGCCCTCTCTTTAGGGTGCCATCTTAAATTCATGCACGTTGACGGCTCGGTGGAATCATCTGGAGCTTTGAATCGCGGTGATGTGGGCGCCCCAAGTCAAGCGCGAGCGCGGTAGTCTATCAAACTTCATAACTTTTCTCTAAGACTGCTGCACTAGAACTCAATAGCAATATTGCTTAGATAAAGCCGAGATTCTCGGTGACAATTTGATAGAATAGCGCGCCATGGATGTATCCCACATATTAGATTCCCTCAATGACGAGCAGCGCAATGCGGTTGCGAATCCTGCACAGCATTTATTGGTGTTGGCCGGCGCTGGAAGCGGCAAAACCCGCGTGCTAGTGCACAGGATTGCCTGGTTATTGGAGGCAGAGCAAGCCTCTCCCTTCTCCATACTGGCCGTTACCTTTACCAACAAAGCAGCACGAGAGATGCGGGGTCGAATCGAGTCCCTAATGGGCCATTCTTTCGCCGGCATGTGGGTTGGTACGTTTCATGGCCTGGCTCATCGACTCTTGCGCTCCCACTGGCAGGAGGCGGGCCTGGTAGAGGACTTCCAGATACTCGATGGCGACGACCAGCTGCGACTCGTTAAACGCATAAATCGCTCCTTGAAGATCGACGAGGATAAATGGCCCGCAAAGCAATGCCAGTGGTACATCAATTCGCAGAAGGACGAGGGTCTGCGCTCGGCCAACATCGAGCATTTCGAAGATGACTATACGATGACCATGCTCAGGGTTTACAAGGCCTACGAGGAGGCATGTGACCGAGGCGGCATGATCGACTTCGGAGAGATCCTGCTAAGAGCTCACGAGTTGTGGCTAAAGAATCCGCAGGTGCTCGAGCACTACCAACGACGCTTTAAACATATTCTGGTCGATGAGTTTCAGGACACCAACTCTATTCAGTATGCATGGCTGCGCGTGCTGGCCGGCACACAGAACCAATTGATGGTGGTTGGAGACGATGATCAGTCCATCTACGGCTGGCGTGGTGCAAAAATCGAAAACATCCAGCAATTCAATGTGGACTTCAGTGACGCGGACACGGTGCGGCTGGAACAAAACTATCGCTCTACTTCGACCATTCTGAAGGCCGCGAATAAGTTAATCTCGAATAATCAGAACCGCCTCGGCAAGAACCTCTGGACCGAGGGTGGCGATGGAGAACAGATCAGCGTATACGAGGCGTTCAACGAACAGGATGAGGCTCGCTTCATCGTAGATCGCGTGCAGGACTGGTTTAACAACGGCAACCAACGCTCAGACGCAGCAATCCTCTATCGCTCTAATGCGCAATCACGGGAGCTCGAGGATGCATTGCTACGAATGGGAATGCCCTATCGTATCTATGGCGGCCATCGCTTCTACGAGCGATTGGAGATTAAGAACGCACTGGCCTACCTGCGATTAGTAATTAACAGAGATGACGATACGGCAGTAGAACGCGTCATTAATGTTCCCACACGAGGAATCGGTGGTCGCACTATCGAACAGATAAGAAGCGTAGCCAGAGACGAGAACTGCTCACTCTGGCAGGCCTGCTGCAAGTGTGTAGATGAAACTCTCATGACATCGAGAGCATCAAATGCCGTGCTGGCGTTCCTCAAATTAATTGATCAACTAAGCAGTGATTGCAGTGAACTGGAATTAGCAGAGAAAGCCGAACACATTGTAACCCACACCGGCTTGATTCAACATCACGAGAAAGAAGGTGGTGAAAAGGCACGAGCTAGAATCGAGAATCTTGAAGAGCTAGTGACGGCTGCAAGTAATTTCGACGATCCGGACATTGACGAAGACTTCGACCTCAAATCAAACACATTTCTCGCCGCATTTCTCGATCAGGCGGCATTGGATGCCGGAGAGACTCAGGCCGATGAATCCGAGGATGCGGTACAGCTCATGACATTGCATTCGGCGAAAGGCCTGGAGTTTCAGCTCGTCTTTCTGGCAGGAATGGAAGAAGGCCTCTTTCCTCACAAGATGTCTATAGATAATCTCGCGGGCCTCGAAGAAGAGAGAAGACTCGCCTATGTGGGCATTACCCGTGCGAAAACCAAGCTGTATCTAAGCCATGCAGAATCTAGAAGGCTACACGGTGATGTAAACCTCTGCCGACCCTCTCGCTTCATCAATGAGATACCTAACGAGTTGCTCGATGAGATACGAATGAAGTCCAGTGTGAGCCGACCCTCTTTTGGCAATACCCGTATCGGTAACAAGGTCGCTAATAATCTCAATGGCGCAATAGAGGTTCCCGAAACTGAATTATCACTTGGCCAACGGGTCATTCATGGGAAATTCGGTGAAGGCGTAGTACTTAACTATGAAGGACAGGGGCCCAACGCAAGAGTCCAGGTAAATTTCGATGCAGTCGGTAGCAAGTGGTTGGTGCTATCCTATGCCAAGCTGGAAGTGTTAGCGTAAACAATTCACGGCGCCGGCTGACAGGAACAAACACGATGATTCGCAAGTATCGATTAAACATAAAAGCCAAGAAATTTTTTCTGGCAGCGCTGTTTCCACTCTTGTCCGCCTGTGGCGGAGAGTCTCAGCCCGGCACAGCCAATCCTGCGGGATCGTTCGCTGAGCAAGAGCAGACCGTCTACGAATGGAAGCTGATTACCTCCTGGCCGAAGAATTTACCTGCCCTTGGCACCTCTCCCGAACACTTCGCCGATATAGTCGAGAAAATGAGCAATGGCCGCATGCGCATTCGCGTATACGGTGCCAACGAGTTGGTAGGCGGGCTCGAAGTTTTTGATGCGGTCTCACAGGGCGTGGCTGAGATAGGCCACAGCGGTGCCTATTACTGGCAGGGCAAGATTCCCAGCACTCCCTTCTTCTCCACAATCCCCTTCGGTCTGACCGGCACCGAAATGAACGCGTGGCTTAGCTTCGGCGGCGGTAATGAGTTATGGCAGGAGATCTATGCCCCCTTCAACCTCATTCCAATGCGTGGCGGTAATTCCGGCACACAGATGTTCGGCTGGTTTAACAAGGAAATAAATTCCCTGGCAAACCTGCAGGGACTCAAGATGCGCATACCCGGCTTGGGTGGCGAAGTATTCAGCCGCGCCGGCGGCACACCCGTGACCATGCAGGTGAGCGAAGTCTTCACGGCCATGCAGACCGGCGCACTGGATGCGACGGAATTTGTAAGCCCCTTCAACGATATGGCTGCGGGATACCATACCGTTGCCGATTATTATTACTATCCCGGCTGGCATGAGCCTGGCTCGACGCTGGAAACCATCTTCAACAAGACCGCCTTCGAGGCACTTCCGGAGGATCTGCAGGAGATTCTAAAAGCGGGAACCGAGGTGATGAACCAACGCCTGATGGATGAGCTCACAGCCAGGAACAATGAAGCGCTGCGCGTCTTAACTGAGGAGCACGGCGTAGAATTAAGAAAGCTGCCCGACGAAGTACTCATAGAGCTTCGAACAATTTCGAATGAGGTTGTAGCTGAGCTCGCGGAAACCGACGAGGTAACCCGACGCATCTACGAATCGTATAAGAGTTTTCAGGCAGGCGTAGAGAACTATCACAGCATAGCCGAAGATGCCTATGTAGAGGCTCGCAAGCTACCGAGCAACTAGTCCGAACAACTAGTCGCAACGAGAATGCTTAGGCCCTATTTCGGAATAGGCCTGGGCTTGCCCTGCTCATCGATCGCCACAAAGACGAAGAGGCCTTGCGCCATTTTATTTGGCAGTTCATCGATACTAATCGCCGAACTCCAAACCTCTACGTTAATGTGTACCGACGTCTTACCCTTCTTAACCACTTCGGTATAACAGCTAACCGTCGCACCAACTTGAACGGGGCTGATAAAGTGTACGTTCTGTATGGCAACAGTTACCGAACGCCCCCGTGTTGCCTTCTTGCTCGCGATGCCCGCGGCAAGATCCATCTGTGATACCAACCAGCCACCGAATATATCGCTATTGGCATTCGTGTCTTTAGGCATGGCGAGTGTTTGTAAGGCTAATTCGCCTACCGGGTTGGATTCGGAACTACTCATGATTCTTTCCTTTATAGAGTTGCCATGGGGTTAAAGAACCGAAGGCAACCAGGTAGCCAAGGCGGGCTGCAGCGCAAGCAATAGCAACAGCGCAAGTTGCATCATAACAAAAGGTGCGACACCTCGATAAATCTCACTGGTCTTAATTTCATCCGGGGCAACGCTGCGTAGATAGAACAAGGAAAAGCCAAAGGGCGGCGTCAGAAAAGACGTTTGCAGATTTACCGCTATCATTACACCAAGCCAGATCGGATCTAGCCCCATAGCAAGTAATATAGGGCCTACTAAGGGCACGACCATAAAGGTGATCTCGATAAAGTCGAGAATAAAACCCAGAATAAAGGTCAACAGCATCACCACCAGAGTTGCCGAGACCACTCCCCCGGGCAGGTTCGTTAGTAGCTCTTCTATCAGTACATCACCACCAAAGCCTCTAAATACCGACGAAAAAATGGTTGCGCCCACTAAGATCAGATACACCATCGATGTAACGCGCATAGTCTCGATACTTACCGATTGCAATACAGACACATTCAGCGCTCTCTTGACGAGAGCGAGAATCATCGCACCTACTGCACCGACGCTTGCGGCCTCCGTTGGGGTAGCTATGCCAAGCAGTATCGAACCCAACACCGCTATCATCAGCAGTACCGGCGGAAACAAGCCCTTGAGTAGTGCGCCAAACACACTCGTGCCTTCATCCATTTCTTCAGCTAGCATGGGCGGTGCAGATGCAGGGTTCAGCCAGGCGATAACAAACATATAGCTGGCGTAGGCGATGACCAGCAACAGGCCCGGTATGATCGCTCCGGCAAACAGGTCGCCGATAGAAACGAAGTCCGGAGCAAAGATTCCGGCATTCAATTGCGACTGTTGGTAGGCGTTAGAGATCACCTCTCCCAACAGCACCAGACAGATAGATGGCGGTATGATCTGACCCAGAGTTCCTGTTGCACAGAGGGTTCCGCAGGCTAGAGACGGCTTGTAACCCGCCTTCATCATGGTCGGAAGCGACAAAATGCCCATGGTCACCACAGTCGCTCCGACGATGCCTGTACTCGCCGCCAGCAGCATCCCGACAAGGATGACTGAAATTCCAAGGCCCCCTGGAAACTTGCAGAAGACGATCGCCATGTTCTTCAGCAGGTCTTCGGCAATGCGACTGCGTTCCAGCATCGTACCCATGAACACAAATAGGGGCACAGCAAAAAGATTCTGATTTACTAACAGGCCATAGATTCGATTTGGAATAAGCGAGATATAGGCCGTATCGAATACACCACCGAGCGATCCCGCCGCTGCGAAGGCCAGTGACACTCCCGTAAGAGACAGGGCAACAGGATAGCCCGCCATGAGCACTAGGCACACGACCAGAAAGAAGAGTATGGGTATAAGCTCTAGCATCAGGGGGCTCGACGCCTGATGGTTTTCACGGTCTTTAGTATCTCGGACATTCCCTGTAGCAGTAACAAGCCAGGCAAGATCAAAATAGCTGACTTGATAAGATAGACATAGGGTAGACCACTCGATTCAGCAGAGCCCTCGCGTATCTGCCAGGAAATAGACACATAGTCCCAACTAACCCAGATGATAAAGACCGCAGAGGGAACGAGCAGAAGCAGCGTGCCACACAGATCAATCCAGGCTCGCTGCCTGTGGCTTAAGCGGCTATAGAATATGTCTACCCGAACATGGCCCTTTTCCTTAAGGGTGTAACCCACACCAAAGGTGAAGATGAGCGCATTGATATAGATTACCGACTCCTGCAGGGCGATGGATCCTATCTGAAAGACATAGCGAAGGACGACGATGGTAGCCATAGTTATCACCATGCCCAGAGTTAGCCAGGAGAATAGTTGGCCCAACCTGGTCGACAAGCCGTCGATGAGAAGTGAAAACTTTTCCATAGTGTCAATTTTGCGCTAGCGCACCGTTATTCTTATTACTGCCAATTATCATAGCGCCCCGTGCGGGCCGCTCATTATTGCATACCACACTCGCTTATAGGCCTGCATTAACGCTCAGGCTCACAGCCAAATTCGTAGCAGTTGATAGCTTAATAGGAGCAGAGCAAGAGCACTAATAGTCGTCAATATGCCGAGAATCCATAGCAGTATCCGTCTCACACGCACAGCTGCCTGCTGACGAAATACATCCTCCGCCGCCGCCTTACCGGGCACGTTCTGAAAAAGCTCGCCGGTGCTATAGAGCATCAGGGCCCAGCAAAGACCGAGGATTGCGGGCATCAAGAGGGAATCCCCGTCCAGCCACGGGTTATCGAGGAGGCTGAGGACAATGATGGCGAAGGAAAACCCCGCCAGGACGAATACCGGCAATCGAAACCGCACTAAAATAGTGGCAATTCGCTGTAGTCGCTCTATCATTGTCGTCCGTAGCTGTGGCTGAAACTAATGCCGGTCAGCTTACCGATTAATGCCCCTTTCATCCATAAGACTATCCAAGGTACGCCCATTGAGTTCTCCGAATAACCCCTACTCTGCTGAAATTTTCGAACTGCCATTTCTAGCTGGCATCAACCCTGAAGGCGATCCGGTCTTCGAGAGTCTGGAAGTTGAGCTGGTTGAAGACACCGCAGACGAAGTGAGGCTAGTGCGCTCCCCCCTGCTAACGCGCAACCTGGCAGCCGGAGATAAATTGAAGGTCGTCAACCCTTCGGCAGCCGAGTATGAACTTCTGCGCCGTAGCGGTAACCTATCTATTCGCGTCTTTCGACTGCATCAGCTCAACGTGTTGGCAGAAAGCCTGACAGCAAAGATAGAGAAGCTAGGGGGTAGCCTGGATAGACAAACCGAACGCGCCCTAGTTTACAGCATACATTTTTCTATCGGATTTCAGGTCATCGAGGAACTTCTTAGCGCCGTCTGCAAAGATTATCCGGACACAGTTTGGTATTATGGAAACGTCTATGATCCAGAAGATGGAACGACGCCACTACAGTGGTGGTTGGAGTTCGAAGATCAGGAATAAGCCCTTAGTCTCTGCTTAGAATAAGCACGCAATTCAAGAGTAATCAAACCATGTTAATCGTTGTATCGCCTGCCAAGTCTCTCGATTTTGAAACAAAAGCGCCCAGCAAAAAATTTACCGAGCCGGATTATCTCCAAGAGTCCACACAGCTTGTAGGTCAATTACAGAAGTTGAGCCCCGACGATTTCTCCGAGCTCATGCATATCAGTAGCAGCCTGGGCGAGCTCAATCATCAGCGTTTCGCAAATTGGCATACGCCCTTCGACCTTGATAACGCGAAACAAGCAATCTTTGCCTTCAAGGGCGATGTCTATATCGGCCTGGAGGCGGAGCAGTTCTCAACTGCCGATCTAAACTTTGCACAGAACCATCTGCGCATACTCTCCGGGCTCTATGGGCTATTGCGTCCGCTAGACTTGATGCAGCCCTATAGACTCGAGATGGGCTCTCGTTTTCAGAACAAAAAGGGCAAGAACCTCTACGAATTTTGGGGTAATAGGCTCACCGACAATCTGAATGAAATATTCGAGCAAGACAAGAAGCCGGTATTGGTTAATCTTGCCTCGAAAGAATACTTCAATGCTATTAAACCAAGCTCTCTTAACGCTGAAATAATCTCGCCAGTATTCAAAGATTTTTCTAATGGAAAGTACAAGATAGTAAGCTTCTTTGCGAAGAAGGCCCGTGGATATATGGCGGCTTACATAATTAAAAATAGAATCAAGGATCCGAAAAAACTCAGAGAGTTTGATGTCGAGGGTTATCGCTATAGCGAAGATGAATCGACTGCGTCTGAGCCAGTTTTTCTGCGCGATGCGCAATAACCTGAATGCAAGACCTCCCCTTCAGTCAGGCAAGCGAGAATAATAAACACTTCATTCTCGAGATACTGAAAAGACATCTGCGCGAGAACGAGCGAGTGTTAGAGCTCGCTGGAGGCACGGGTCAACACGCCGTCCACTTCGCACAAAACATGCCCGAGTTGCATTGGCAGTCATCGGATATACCGAGCAATGTCGATAGCCTCAACCTGCGCATAGAGACTAGCAGACTCCCGAACCTGCCAAGGGCAATTACAGTAGATGTGAACAGCTTCCCCTGGCGGGTTGATAAGGCGACAGCAATCTTCAGTGCAAATAGTTTGCATATCATGTCCGCCCCTTCTGTCGGAAACTTCTTCAAAGGTGTAGATAAGAGTCTGGAAAGAGCGGGAAAGCTTTTAGTCTACGGGCCCTTCAAGTACGCCGGTGAATTTACTACCGAAAGCAATGCCGGCTTTGATCTCTGGCTGAAGGACCGAGACCCACAAAGCGGGGTTAGGGATTTTGAGTGGATAAGTCAGCTCGCGTCTCAAGCCGGCTTGAATCTACTCGAAGACAATATCATGCCCGCCAACAATCAGTTGCTCATATGGGAAAAGTCTCAGTAAGCCTCCAGTCCCTGATGCTGCCTGAAAGTAAGCTTTGTTCTAGATCAGTAGAGCATCGGAAATCGATGAATGCCCGACCTGTATGCGACAAAAATGGCTGTTTTTACCGTAATCTGCTGCTATTTCCATTATCATGGCCGGTACAGAAAAGAATTGTAAACTGTCACATCGCTTGGCAGTGAAATTGGGAGCTCTACGATGTCAAAATTTAACAAACTATTCCTACGCTCAGTAATTGCGGGCATTACTCTGCCTCTTCTCGCGCCATTCAGTGCGGCTCAGAGTCAGGACATTCCACAGCTAGGCGGAATCTGGACGAATGCTTCCAGAACCGGCCTTACCCGCCCACGGGGCGTTGAGAGCCTCGTCGTACCTGGCGAAGTAGCTCAGCAGATGGTAGCCAACATGAGTATTGCCGGTATTTCGGTAGAAAACATCGAATCCGGCCCTGAGATTGATCCGGAAACGGGCGCACCGCCGGTCGGAGGCCAAGACTTTGGCTTGCGTGGCTACAACCTCTTCTGGACCGATCCTGGCTCAACCCTGGCGCTGGTGAAAGGCGAATTCAGAACGTCGCTGATCATAGACCCGCCCAATGGACAGGTACCACGGCTGGAAACGCCGAAGATTGAATTAGCGCGCACTAATTTCGGCGCGCGCTATCTTACCGGTGTGGGTGACACATCGGGGCCCGAAGCCATACCCATAGCCGAACGCTGCCTGATCGGGTTCGGTAACACAGCGGGCCCCGGCATGATGGGCACGCTATACAACAGCACCTATCAATTTGTGCAGACCGACGACTACTTCATGATCAGTGTGGAGATGGCTCACGATGCCCGTATCGTACCGCTTTTCGCATCTGCTGCAGAAGCTCGCGCCAACACCCGTCCGGAAGTTCACTCACCCTGGTTTGGAGATTCGCGCGGCTGGTATGAGGGCGACACCTTGGTGGTGGAAACGGTTAATATAAATCCGCTACAGATGTCACAGAGTTCCATTCCAATTTCTTCAGAAGGAAAGTTTATCGAACGTTTCAGTCGTTATTCAGATACAGAAATCGTCTATCAGTTCACCGTAGACGATGACAATCTTTATAGCCAACCCTGGACTGCGGAGATGAGCTATCACGAAACAGAAGGCCCTCTCTATGAGTATGCCTGTCATGAAGGTAATTACGCGATGCCTGGTATTCTTGCTGGTGCACGTCGACAGGAAGCGGGAGAAGCAGCAAAACAGCAGTAAGTTTCTACCACTTTTAGAAACAAGAAAATGGCTTCGTCTTCTACAGCCTGAAGCCATTTTTTTATGAAGTAATTAACTCTTTCGAATCTCGTAGATTATATGGGGATAGCTGGTACCGTTTAGCACCCTGTCTTTTACCTCGCCTCGTTTCACTCCGCCGATTTTCTCCATGGCGCGCATCGAAACGATATTGGTATCCCCAACCCAGAATACGACGGTGTCTATGAACGTGAAGGCATGGTCTAGCATCAACGTCTTAATCTCAGCGTTATAGCTACCACCCCAGTAGTCATGATCGAGAAAGGTCCAGCCAATCTCAATCTCGCCCAGAGCCTCATCGAGGCCGTTGTAACGGCTAGATCCTATTATCCTGTCAGTCTCGCTATCGACAAAGGTAAAGGCACTGCCGCTTGCAAGCGCATCATCGAAGAACCCGCGAAAAATTAGTTCTTCATGACGATTACTGGCAGGATGATTCTCCCAGACCTGAGGGTTTGATGCGGCGGCGTACATGCCCTGCCAATCATCTGCCCGAATGGGACGAACAGTGACGCGAGGGCCTTGTAGGATCGGTTTGAAATCGAATGCCTGAGTCATGCTCTATACTTCCTATAGCCGCTTTGATTCTTTAGGGCTGCAGTGCCTGAGTCAGTGCAGTCGTGTAGGTAGAAAGGTCGAAGTAGTCACGCCAGATTTTAATCTTCCCATTCTACAGCTCGAAGTATACGAGACAGGGGAGGTTTACCAGGCTGCCTGCCACGACGGTTTTATCAAGCCTCTCAACCATGACGAGATCTCCGTCGGCAAGTAAGCTTACTATCTCCCAGTCGGTACTTTACCAGGGACGTATAAACCCAGAAATAAACTGCTGGATATTATCTCGACCCTAGACTGCCCCCGATGGCACATTATGATAGATACCATCTTCGGCAAAGTAGTTGGCAAGCTCCTCGGCATCCGAGCCAGACCAAGAATCCACGAACTCTCTAATTATTCTTTCATTCTCCGTCATATTCGCGCTCTGTGCAGCAACCGCGCCGAAACACACCGTTGCACTGATTAATAATACGGCTAGCTTGTTTATCAACCTATTCATAAGTCAGCGGACCCTTGTCTAGCTTTGTCTAATTGGAATTGATTACTGTGTACCACTACTTTCCCTACCTTTAAATCTTCTAGATCTATACACAGCGAGCATCTTAGCTGCCACAACGAGTAGCGATGTAGTGCGATCGCTACTCGTAGTAAAGTTGGTAGGCTGCCTCCGCGCCGGAGATTAATTGATTGAACCACTCTCGCTACCTCTTGGTGTTGTCATGAAAGCCTATAAACACGCTTGTTCCTGTTCTTAATAGGCTCTCTACGTGAGCCTGCACCAGGGCGCTTACTAGCATTTCCCTCCGGGGTTTAGGATTCCTTTCTAAAGGGAAGAAGAGAGGCCGCCTCTTCCTTGTAGCGCTCTATATGGGCCTTCTCTTCGTTTAGGAAATTACGTATTGCCTGCGCGAAGCCCGCATTGGCGATCCAGTGATTCGAATAGGTTGTAATCGGCTCGAAGCCGCGCTGAATCTTATGCTCGCCCTGTGCACCTGAGTCGAAGCTCTTTAATTTGTGCGCAATACAATACTCCTGGCCCTGGTAATAGCAGGTCTCGAAATGGAGGAACTGATAGTCTCTTGCGCTGCCCCAGTATCTGCCAAATGCCTTCTCTGAATTCTTGAAGAACAAGGCAGCAGCAATGATGTTTTCGCCGTCCAGTGCAACTATCATGAATAACTGCTCTGGCATCAGCTTGCCTATCTCAATAAAGAAGTCCTGACTTAGATAGCCCTGCATGCCGCGCATCATGTAAGTGCTTTGATAGAACTGGTAGAAAATATCCCAGTGCTGCGGCCCTATGTTCGCCCCTTCTAAGGTCTCAAATGTTGTGCCCCGCTCTGCTATCTTCTGTCGCTCTTTTTTTATGTTCTTGCGCTTGCGAGAGTTCAGCGTCTGCAAAAATTCATCGAAGCTCGAATAGTCTCTATTGAACCAGTGAAACTGACAGGCCGTTCTTGCCGGAATACCAATAGTCTCGAACAATTCGTTCTCTTGCTTGGTCGGAAAGAGGATATGCCAGGAAGACGCGTCCAGTGATTCTGCTTTTTCCTGTAGCTTTTCAAATATCAGTTGAGCGATGTCAGTCTTATTGGCCGACTCATCGGTAAACAGCCGCGTACCATGGCTGGGGGTGAAGGGGACGGCACTGACAAACTTCGGATAGTAGCTAAGGCCGTAGTTCAGATAGGCGCTCGCCCAAGACCAATCGAATACATATTCACCGTAGGAATTAGTCTTCTGGTACAGCGGCATGACAGCCACCAGATTTTGCGTCGCTCCTTTCAGCTTAGGGCCATAGACGGCGACGTGGTGTGGCTCCCAGCCGGTGCTCTGCGTCGTGCAGCCGGTCTTCTCTAGCGCCCATAGGAACTCATAACGGGTAAAAGGGTTGTCCTTCCCTGCCAGACCGTTCCACTGCTCTTCGCCTATGCTGGCTATGGAGTCTACGAATTCTAATCTAAGATCAATCATTTTCTTTGTGGACTGTCTTTACTATCTGTACTGTTGACTACTGCCATGATGGGTATTCGCCGCTTCATTAGTAGGTGTCTTGTTGCCGAGCCGCTCGCGGTAAACAGGTGCGATAGCCTGGTAAATTGAGTAGCATGGAAGCCTATTTCTAGTCCGTCAATTTGTGTGGGTAAATTTAGCAGGAAGCGAGTGGAATCACCTAATCTGATACGACGTATAGCCGACAGCGGCTCTGTCTTGCGCAAGTCCGAGGCTAAAGTGGCTAGTTACGTGTTAGAACACGCCAATGACGTGATCAAGATGCGTATTGTCGACCTCGCCGCCAATTCCGGCGTCAGCGAGCCCACCGTGATTCGCTTCTGTCGCGCGATAGGATTTGATGGCTTCCTCTCTTTTAAGCTTCAGCTGGCTCAGCAGCTAGGCCTAGGCGGTGTCTACACACAGTTTGCTGTGGATGATAAAGACACCGTCGAAGATTTGCGCAATAAGGTTTTCGATACTACTGTAGGGTCCTTGCTAACGGTGCGCGATGAGCTAGATCCCGAGGTGTTGGAGACCGCGATCTATACCATTAGCAACGCCAACCGAGTGGAATTTTATGGGTTTGGCGCATCCGGGTCGGTCGCCGCCGACGCACAACATAAATTCTTCCGCCTGCAGCTCTCATCGTCGGCCTATACAGACCCCCACATTCAGCATATGTCGGCTATCTCTTTGGGTGCCGATGATGTTGTGGTGGCGATATCCCAATCTGGTCAGACACGCGCCCTATTAGAGAGTGTCCGCCTCGCTCGCGAAGCCGGCGCCACAATCATTGGGCTGGCACCTCAGAATACCCCCTTGAGTGAGCAATGTAGCCTGCCTATCTATGTGAATATGGAGGAAGAGCACCAGGCCTTTGCGCCGGTATCCTCGCGTATCGCTCATCTGGTTGTGATTGATGTACTGGCGACCGGCGTCGCCAGACTTCGCAAGCCGCTATTGAAAGATCATCTGAAGAAACTACAGAAGAGCCAGAAGGCTCTGCGCGACCTTAAGTCAGACTAGGTTCAGTAGACTGCATGGCCCAATCGAGTAAGTCTCTTTCTTTCAGCACACCAACGAATATCTTAAACTTTACTCGACTGAAACTATCATAACCAAACAAGCAACCTCTTTAGAATTCTCGCTCGATAACTTTGGTAGCGATTATTTTCAGATTAGCGCTTCCGTTCTGTTCGATAAAATTTGAAGAAGCACCACGTAGATACCGCGGTGAGCAAATGCCAAATCGCATGCGGCTGCACCCACGAATCAGGCTCGCAGTAAGGCGTACCGGGATAGCCTTGGAGCCAAATGGCGAAGGCAGCCATGTAGGAGAACATTCCAAGGAAAAACCACGGCGTATATGTTCGCTGTAAGTTGGGACGATTACGAGCCAAGAGAGCTGGCAGCCAAAAGAGGATGATCCACCAATAATTGCCCAAGTTAGCGAATATCTCCTCTGGAAAAATTCCGAAAACTGCCGCGACTAAAAAACCAACGCTTCCCGAAAACCAGCGAAAGAATGAAGACCAAAATCTAAAAAGAGTCTCCGAGATTATCCACAGTCCGATTGATAAACCAAATAGATCTAGACCTATTCCTAAGCGCTCACCAAAAAGCCAACGAGCAATTGAATACATGAGCACTATTGCAAAATACACTTGCAGAAACCGAGAAGGACTCCAGCGGCCCATCTCTTTTAAGTTATAAAGCCACGGAAAGATGATGTACATGACCATGCTTAGATTATCGGCCCAACCACCCCAAGCCGTATGCGTACCGTGCATTAGCCAAGATCCAGGACCAAGATAAATCACAGCGGCGGCATACAAAACGCTGATTCGGTTTAATCCGATAAATGTGTTTTTGGCCGCGCCATCCGATTCTCCTTCTGCCGAGAGCACCTTAAGCATTAGTAACCCAGAGGCCATAAAGCCAAGATTACTTAGTGTATTTGACGGCTCCCGAAACACACTACCACTTACACGCTCGCACCAACTCGATATTTCACCAATCTCCTCGCCTACTTCGAAGTGAAATGCAACACCGTTTACTGCTAGTATCAAATAAGTGGCAACAAAAAGTGCGCTCACAAGCACCGCTAGTGGTAAGGCTTTAGACATAGAGACCTCGGCGTTTTTGCTCAGACCAGAACCCGTCACTTTAGCACAAACTATACCTTGAATAATTTAACCTGTTCCCCGATTTTAGGACCATGACCTCGATGAGATTTCCAGTTAATCTAACAGGATGGAGAGCTCGATATGAATAAGCGGTATTCAGACGAACAGATAACTAAAGCGATCAAAGAGCACGAGGCCGGAGCCCAGGTCGAAGACATTTGTAGAGATTTGGGTACCTCAAGCGGCACTTTCTCCAACTGGCGCAGTAAGTTTGCCGGATTGGAAGTCAACGAGACTAAGCGGCTACGTGAGCTCGAGACTGAGAACAATAAGTTAAAACGGCTACTTGCTGACAAACTGCTCGAAGTCGAAGCTATGAAGGATGTGCTGTCAAAAAAAGTGGTGGAGCCCGCAGGCCGAAAGGAAATCGTAAGCCATCTATCGAGCGTCATAGGATCAGCGAACGATTAGCTTGTCGCCTTGCAGGGCTTAGTCGAACATCCTACCGATATTTAGCCTGCTCAGGAGACGATCTGGAGCTACGTAAACGAATGAAAGCGCTAGCGGTTGAATATCCCCGCTATGGATATTTACTTCTCCACGGCCTTCTGGAAGGCTAAGGACTGGTGATCAACAAGAAGCGAGACTATCGAGCATATACGGAAGAAAGTCTTCAAGTCCAAACAAAGAAGCGCAAGAAGCTGCAACGGCAAAGATTACCAATGGAGGTGCCACTTAAAGTAAATTAGTGATGGTCGATGGACTCTGTTTCAGATCAGTTAAGCAATGGCAGACGATTTCGAGTACTCAGTATAGTTGATGATTATTCGAGAGAAATGGTTGGACAGTTGACCTCGGTATCGATCACAGGCTATTCGGTAGCTCGCTTCTTAGATGAGCTAAAGGAGTTTAGAGAATTGCCTAAGACCATAGTTTGCGGTGACGGAACCGAGTATACGAGTAAAGCGATGTTTTTCTGGAGCAGGGAATCGGGCGTGAAGCTTAGTTTTATCCAGCCTGGGAAGCCTACTCAAAATGCCCTTGTGGGGAGCCTGAATGGCAAGTTCAGGAACGAATGTTTGAATCAGTACTGGTTTAAGTCGCTTGATGAAGCCAGATTGGAAATTGACAAATAGAGAGAGCACTATAATAACGCAAGTCCACAAATTTCACTGGGATATGTTCCGCCAGTGGAGTTTGCTGCAAGAGCAGCTTAGATTGAATTTTCTCATCCTGTGAATGGTACTAACTTAGGGGAAAGGTCAGTGGGATCTGTAGCGTAGCTAGAAGATCTGAGAGCAATGAGACTAATTGCGTAAAAAACCCAGTTTCTCAACGAAAAATTGCTCAAATACTCGAGAACGAATAGACTAACGCCAGCACAGAGGAAAACAGGGTTGTCGCATGAGGCTGGAAATTCAGCGCGTTTGCTTTACTTTCAGCAACTACGGACACTGCTTTGGTAGAAAGAAATTTCATGATTTCTAATCGGGAGAACGTAAACTTAACAGGTTGCGTCCACTACCGCTCAACAGCAACATGACTATAAGCGCTTGGTTTGATAAATTTGGTATCCTGTTAGTCAAAAAAAACTAAAAATTACTATCGTGAAGTCAATTCTAAATGAATGAATTCAAACTTAGTAGTGAACATAATGACATATAAAAGATCAGCTAGTTTTTTAATGATTCTAATTTTATGTGGTTGCTCAATTTCTACTACACAAAAGTCAGTGCGCCAGAGTTCAACATCTATAGCCGGCTCAAGGATCGAAAGCTCCAACGTTGGCCCCACGGTAGACCAGGAAATAATTGAAGCTCTGAGGACAGTATTAACCTGGAAGTCAACCCTTACCGAAAGACGTATACCTACTGTTATCGGTCTGAGTGAAGATGATCAAACATCAACTCCCTCTATATGGACTGAGTTACGAGGCGGGCTCAAATTACAGGCCTACTATGACAATGCATCCCGCAACGACCAAATATCGTACTATTTATCGCAAGAAAATTACTTTGAGGTTATAGCTGAGAGAGGCTACCCTTTCTTCTCAGACATTGTTAGGACAGTTCAGGAGCATGGGTTACCTTTAGAAGTAGCCTTACTCCCCTTGGTGGAGACGGCCTTGGTTACAACGGCTGTATCCAATAAGAATGCTGCTGGGCTATGGCAATTTACTCGCGCAACAGGAAAAAGTTACGGTCTACCTTCAGACGAATGGTATGAGGCTAGGTTTGATCCGATCAGATCAACATTAGCAGCTATTGAATATCTTAAATATCTAGCAACGCTGTTTGACAATCAATGGCTTGTTGTTTTTGCGGCTTATAACATGGGAGAAAATGAGCTGATCGCTCGGGCCACTCGCGCTGGACTGGAGCCTTCGAATGAAAACATCTGGGAAATAAGAATACCTCACGAGACTCGAAATCACATCGCTAGAATCCTTGCTTTAGCTAACATTATAGAGAAGCCGTCCCAGTACTCTGTTAATTTATCGGAATTCGAGGACATCGTTCAGTATGAAAACGTAGATACGGCGAACTTTATGAGCTTCGATGAAATAGCAACGCATGTTGACATAAGCGTGGAGGATATAGGCAAGCTAAATCCTGCATATTTAAAAAATCACACTCATCCAGTCTATCCTCAATATATCTTGCTACCTGTTCCCGAGGCTCGAAAACTAAAAACGGCTCTCAATCTATAGTTCAAGAAAAAGTTCTTCTTTCAAAGAGGTCTTGTACGCAGCCAAGAAGCAGGGTACGCGATGGTTGTTGAATGAACTACCATTCTAATGGTCAATATCAAAAAGGCCGGCAAGTTTTCGCTTGCCGGCCTTCTTTTTTAACCTGATGTCGCCTATTCGCTAAATAGCTGCGCAAACGCCGACTTACAAGAATCGGGAACAGATGCTAAGAACGCTGATGCGTCGCTAGGTGGCTCACTAGGTACATATTGGGCGCATTGGGGGCCAACTGCGGCAATTACATCTTCCCTGGACATCGAGTCATCGCCTGGACCTCCTGGAGGTGGATCGCCTGGACCTCCTGGAGGTGGACCGCCTGGACCGCCCGGAGGTGGTCCGCCTGGACCGCCCGGAGGTGGACCGCCTGGACCGCCCGGAGGTGGACCGCCTGGACCGCCCGGAGGTGGACCGCCTGGACCGCCCGGAGGT